>MGXU01000010.1:397166-587725 GCA_001801815.1 Gammaproteobacteria bacterium RIFCSPHIGHO2_12_FULL_36_30 | reverse complement strand
ACAGTTTGCATTTTCATTAACAAACAACTTGGCAATCCACCGCTTCAATTTGATTTGTTGGTGAAGGCGGAAAGTTGAGAATGGCGTAAAGTGATGCTTCACGTCCTAACTCTTTTGGTCCAAATGGATATGGTAATAATGTGGTGAGTAAAATTGGTTTTTCTTTTTCTAATATAATTTCTAATTGTTCAGCCGTATTTAATTCATATAAAAATTGACGACAATGTCCGCAAGGAACATCAGTACAAGCAATTTTTATAATACCCGTTTCGCCATGTGAAAATGCATTTGAAATAACTGCTTGCTCAGCATGCACCGATTGCGATAATGGACCATATCCAAAATCTTGGCATGAACCAAAATATAAATTTCCAGAAATGCCCAATCCAACAGCGCCGACTTTGTAACCGCAAACCGGCATGATTGCTTTTTCCTTTGCAATAGGTAAAAGTGAAATCATTAATTCGTTTAACGTTAATGATTTTTCTTTTTGCAATAATGCAACTTTATCTGCAGTAATCACTTTTTTATCTCTTTCGCACAGTTCGGCATTTGAACATCAGACCATTTTATCATACTATTCTCGTCTATAAATCTGCGACAATCCGCTTCTGCAAAACCAGCGTGCAACATCGCATAATATTTTTCTTTAATAATGTAGTAGTTATCTTTATTGTTCATAATGTACGTCCCGTATAAAATGTTCAGTTGATATGAAAATATACAAAGTTAGCTTGTCTTTGTTATGATACGTTACTGAAAAAAAATCGAGAGTCGTGTAAATACGGTGATTTATGAATACTGATTTGTCAAAACATCCTATTTTTACAGAAGCGCAAGCGATTGCTGATATTTGTAAACCACTGCAGCATTTAAATATAAATCATTTTTGTTTGGTGCGCATGCATCATGATGCGAGCCGCACATGGATTGCCACTTCGCCGGAATTTACAAAACATTATCTTAATAAAAAATATTATGAAGTGGATGTTCACAGCGTCGACAGTCAATTAGGCGAATTCTTTTTATACGAAAATATGATTTTTCGCGGAAAAACACAGCAATTAGTTGAAGATGCTGGTGAATTTGGATTAAAACAATTTTTTACGATCACTGAAAAAAATAATGAAGCAATAAATTATTATCATTTTTCAACAAGTTCGTCGAAAAACATGAATTATATTTATTTAAATCATTACGATTTATTAAAAAAGTTTATTCGTTTTTTTAATAACACAGTTTGCGATTCAAAAGAATTATCAGCGATGTCTAATTTTCAATTACCGACCGGTAAAGTGCATCATAATTGCGAATTAATTGTGAATGATGCATCAATTGATGTTGCATTATTTGAAAAAGAAATAAATAAAAGAATGTTAAAAACAAATAATAATGTTAATTTGTCATTACAACAAAAAAATTGTTTACATTATTTATCACAAGGTTATTCCGCAAAAGAAATTGCATTGAAATTAAATATTTCATATCGCACTGTTGAAAGTTATCTTTCCGTTATTCGCACTAAATTACAATTTCGAAATAGCAAAGCGATGATTGCGTGGTATTCGCAGATTTTACGCTGAGTCATTAATATGACGCATTTTATTTTTCATTTTAATAGCATCACTATATTTTTACTAATTATCGTTGCGGCATCGTCAGGATTGATTGACACATTAGCAGGTGGCGGCGGTTTAATTACTGTTTCTGCTTTAATGATGATGGGCTTGCCGCCGGTATTAGCATTGGGTACCGGTAAATTTCAATCTTGTTTTGGCATGTTAAATGCAACCATTCATTTTATTCGTAATAAAAAAATAAATTTCAAAATAATATTACCAGGATTATTTTTTGCAGCATGCGGTTCTATTGCGGGAACCTGCATGATTCAAATGATAAATAATGAAACTGCTGAAAAAATTATTCCTTGGTTGTTGATTATAATTGTTGCATACACCTATTTTTCACCTAATTTTATAGAAGAAAAATCAAATCAAAAAATATCAAATGCGTTATTTTATATTATGTTTGGATTTTGCATTGGTTTTTATAATGGATTTTTAGGACCAGGAACTGGCGCATTATGGGTTTTTGTTTTTATGTTTTTTATGGGATTTAATTTAGTTTCAGCTTCAATTTATTCAAAACCGTTAAACATGATTGGAAGCTTTGTTTCATTAATTATTTTTTTGTTTGCTCATGAAGTAATTTACATGATTGGAATTATTATGGTCGCAGGACAATTAATCGGCTCACAAATCGGCGCGCATCTTGTATTAAAAAAAGGAATAAAATTCTTAAGGCCAGTTTATCTTTTTGTTATAACGGCGATGACAGTTTTGTTGTTTTTGAAGATTTATTATTAAATAATTCTTTGGTGATAACGATAAATTTAATATAAAACGCTGAGTTTATTTGTGAGTATGAATGACAAAAAATAATCTGATTAATAATCGCAACGACGGCATTGATATGCTGCGCGGACTTTCTATTTTGTCGGTGATTTTATTGCATTGCGTGATTCATATGCCATTTAAAAAACAATTTTTACCAACCGCGTTTAATAATATTATTTTTCACACTGGATATTA
The DNA here is from genome assembly GCA_001801815.1 of Gammaproteobacteria bacterium RIFCSPHIGHO2_12_FULL_36_30. Taxonomy (GTDB): domain Bacteria; phylum Pseudomonadota; class Gammaproteobacteria; order Coxiellales; family Coxiellaceae; genus 2-02-FULL-42-43. The sequence goes on along the minus strand of MGXU01000010.1, from coordinate 585,134 downwards.
CGGTGTGATTATTTTTTTCGTTATTTCTGGATTTTTAATTACAAGTGTTTGTTTGAGACGATGGGGAAATTTAGAGAATATTCATGCGGGACAATTTTATCGAATGCGATTTTCGCGGATTATGCCGTGTTTGATTTTGTTGTTAATTATTTCGAGCGTTTTAGATTTATTGCGTGTGAATGGATTTGTGATTCATACAACATCATTATCAGAAGTGATATTTTCAGCGCTTACTTTTCATATTAATGAATTGCGAATTAAAACAGGATTTTTGCCTGGAAATTTAGATGTATTGTGGTCGTTGTCTATTGAAGAAGTATTTTATTTATTTTTTCCGATCGCTTGTTTATTTATTAAAAACCGTACGCTATTTTTTTCACTCATGTTTGCATTGATTGTGATCGCACCATTTTCAAATATGTTTCCACATGAAACACGCTGGACTGAGTATTATTACTTTTCAAATATGGATGGCGTCGCGATTGGTTGCTTATGTGCATTAATTTCAAATCATTTTACATTTGATCAGAAAAAATTAAGATTAATTTTATTGTCTGGTATTTTCTTGTCTTCATTAATATTATTTTTTAGACATTTTTCATATGAAATAGGTGTGACTAAAATTGGGATCAATACAACATTTTTAGAAATCGGCATTGGTTGTATTTTAATTTTTATGCAACAAAGCAATTCAAAAGGTAGTGTTTTATCAAAACCGCTGCGTTGGTTTGGTCGCAACAGTTATGAAATTTATTTAACACATTCGTTTTTTGTAATTTTATTTATGTTATTTTTATTTAATCGCGCAGAATCAGATGCGCATGTTTTTGCGTTATATTTATGCGTGTTAATTTTATCAGGAATAACTGGACAATTACTCGCTAGTTATTTTTCAGAGCCGATGAATAAATGGTTGAGAAAATCTAACATGAAATAATGCGCTCACGCTGCCGCGCGAGCTTCTGAAGGGGCTGCGCTTGTTAAAGTGCATTCGTATTTTTCTGAAATAAATTCATTTTAATCATCCGAAATATTTTTTTGAATGTAATGATATTGCGATACGTTGTGCGACCACTAAAAATATCCATAAAACGCGCGATGGTTGCGGTTGATAAACGCGAAGAAAAAATTGCTTGCGTGTTACGACTTAAAAAATAAGATGCAATGCGCGCCATGCGAAAATCTTTTCCGATTTCGTGATGAAATATTTTATTATATTTTTTTAATAATTTAATATTATTTTGTGAAATGGATTGTGCGATGGTTTGTGCTGCAAAATAAGCACTTTTAATTGCAGGGCGAATTCCTTCTGCGGTTAATGGATCAACGCAACCTGCAATTTCACCAATTAAAATAATGCGATTGTGCGCTAATTTTTTTCTTCCGCTGTATAATTGTATCGGATGACCATGCCAATGTTTGCGATCAAATTCATTTATATTTTGTTGCTTCGAATAATTTTTTAATTTTTGTGGTAAACCTGCAGAACCATTTTTTTTCGGATCAAAAAATCCGCCAATGCCGACAGACAAACCATCTGATTTTGGAAAAACCCAAGCATAACCGCCGCACACTTCGTCGAAGCTGATCTCTATCGCATTTTCATTGTGTGTTTGATAATGTTCGTATTCTAAAGCAGCCGCAACATTATTATTCGGCGCAATTTTTAATTTACGCGCTAATTTTCCAGAACCACCTTCCGCAAGTACAATAATTTTTCCGCAAAAATCACCTTTTTTTGTTTTAACAACCGCATTCAATTTTGTATTTTCAATATCAATTACTTCGCAATCAGTTATTATTTCAACACCGCGCTCTTGCGCTTTTTTTACGAGAAAATGATCGAAGTGTTCGCGACGCACCATTAAAATATCGCAATCACCATTTTGTTTTTGTTTATTAGTTACAATAAATAATTCACGACACCGCGAATCCAGTGATTCAGTTAAATCAAAATCTAAATAATTTTTTACATCGGGTGAAATCCCGCCGCCGCAAGGTTTATATCGCGGAAAAGATGCTTTATCAATTAGTAAAACAGACGCATTTGGATTAAATCTTTTTATATTGTAAGCGCAACTTGCACCTGCGGGTCCGCTGCCTACAATAATCACATCATGTGATTTTTTTTCCATCATAACGCTCCACCGAAAACATCAGTAATATCAGCATGAAGTTGTTTACTAATTTGTGACGCGGTAAAAATCCCGCGAATGATTTGTACTTCTGTATCAGGACAAGGTGAAACTGCAAGTGCGTAATGTTGTTTGTGTGCAGATAATGTTTTCACAATATTACCAACTTTTGCTGTTTTAATAATTGAAAAATCAAGCGCAGTAATTTCTGAATATGGTACCATAATTGCGCGCACTAAAACTTGATCGCGATGCACGCGACGCTCTTGAATTAATTTAATTGGTTTTTCACCCCACACATCTTCTGAACTAATAATTCCTTGAAAGTGTCCATCGTCATTAATTACTAATAATAAATGCACGCTGCTAATTTCCATTTCATTAATTGCTTGATCCATATTATCGGTTGGTTTAATTGTGTGTGGTGCTGTTAAAGTAAAATCACTCATGACAGATAATGCAGGATCATCCATGTGCACCAATTCTGGTAAATGATGCGCTTGTAACATTGTTCCATTTGGAAGAATTGCGGTTGTTGGAAGTGCTTCATATTTTGCCATAAAAAAATTCCTGATTAAAACTGATCGCAGAAACGCATTTTAACTCAAGAAACTAAATAAAAATAATTATTTTTTCTGTACAATGTGGTATTTTTAGCAACTCGAGTTTGAAAAGCGTTTTTGAGGGAGTAAAAAATGATCGCATTGTGGATAGTTTTGTGGTTGGCGGTAATTGTGGTGCTTGCATTTCAGCGGGCGTCACTGTCAGTGTGGACAATTGGTCTCGCTGTTTTTTTACTTCTCTGTTCTTATTTTTCTCCATTTCATCCGTTTGCGCTCACAATTTTTTGGTTAGTGCACGCAGCCGTATTGATTCCGCTTAATATTCGTCCATTGCGTCGTCATTTATTGTCACGTGCATTGTTTCATTATTATAAACAAGTGATGCCAACTTTATCTGACACAGAACGTGAAGCATTAACTGCAGGAAGCATTGGTTGGGAAGCGGAATTATTTTCTGGCATGCCGAATTGGGAAAAATTACAACAAGCGCCGATTTCGCAATTGTCCGCTGAAGAACGTGCATTCATGGATGGTCCCGTTGAAAAATTTTGCACGATGGTGAATGCGTGGGAAATGCATCACAGCATGAATATTCCCACAGCATTATTAGATTATTTGCGTAGAAATGGTTTTTTAGGAATGATTATTCCAAAAAAATATGGCGGAATGGAATTTTCACATTTTGCACATTCACAAGTGATTACAAAATTAGCGAGCGCAAGTTGTGCTACTGCCATTTTAACAAGCGTTCCAAATTCATTAGGGCCTGCTGAATTATTATTGCGTTATGGAACTGAAGAGCAAAAAGATTTTTATTTGCCGCGTTTAGCAAAAGGTGATGATGTACCTTGTTTTGCGCTAACAAGTCCAGTTGCAGGATCAGATGCAGGTGCAATTGAAGATTATGGAATTGTTTGCGAAGCAGAATTTGAAGGCAAAAAACAATTATGCATGCGATTGAATTGGAATAAACGTTATATTACTTTAGCGCCAGTCGCAACCTTATTGGGTTTAGCATTTAAATTATATGATCCAGATCATTTATTAGGAAATGAAGAATCTTTAGGGATTACTTGCGCATTAATTCCTGCGCATTTAAAAAATGTTGAAATTGGTCGTCGACATGTTCCATTACACAGCCCATTTCCAAATGGTCCAACACAAGGTCACGATGTTATTGTTCCAATTGATGCAATTATTGGCGGCGTCAAAATGGCGGGACATGGTTGGCGCATGTTGATGGAATGTTTAGCGGCAGGTCGCGGAATTTCTTTACCATCAATGGTAACGGGTGGTTCGCGTTTAGCTGCATTAGCAACTGGTGCTTACACACGTATTCGTCAACAATTTCATATGCCGATTGGAAAATTCGGTGGAATTGAAGAAGCGTTAACGCGCATGGCAACGAATATTTATGCGATGGAAGCAACACGCGTATTTACTGTTTCAACTTTAGATCAAGGTGCACGTCCTGCTGTTGCATCTGCAATTGCAAAATATCACACAACTGAAATGGCGCGCCGCACAATTATTGATGCGATGGATGTGAATGGTGGTAAAGGTATTTGCATGGGGCCAAAAAATTATTTGGCGCAAGGTTATATTGAATTACCTGTCAGCATTACGGTTGAAGGCGCAAATATTTTAACGCGATCAATGATTATTTTTGGTCAAGGCGCAGTGCGTTGTCATCCTTATGTGTTAGCAGAAATGATGGCGGCAACAAATGCTGATCGCGCTGTTGGTTTACAAAATTTTGATAAAGCGATTTTTGGTCATATCGGTTTTATGATGAGCAATAAAGTGCGCGCATTTATTTTAGGATTAACCAATGGTCGATTAGCGCGTGCGCCGCGTGGAAAATTAAAACGTTATTACCAACAATTTTCACGTTTTTCTGCAGCGCTCGCATACATGGCAGATATGGCAATGGTATTTATGGGCGGTGAATTAAAACGCGCAGAAAAATTATCGGCGCGTTATGGTGATTTACTCAGTAATTTATATATTGGATCTTCTGTGTTGCGTTTTTATGAAGAATCAAAATGTCCCGAAGCAGAATTTCCAGTGGTAAAATGGATTTGTCAAAATTTATTATACAATATGCAAATGGAGCTGGATGGAATTTTATCTAATTTTCCAAATCGTTTAATCGGAAAAATATTTCGCTACGGTGTTATTTTTCCGCGCGGAAAATATTTATCTCCGCCGAGTGATAAATTAGGCGCGAAAGTTGCGAAATTAATGACGGAGCCAAGTTCGTTTCGTGAACGTTTGGCAAAAGATTTATATATTACGCCGAATGAAAATAATCCTGCCGCGAAAATTAATTCTATTTTAGCGCAAGTGATTGCGGTCGAACCGCTTGAGAAAAAATTAAATGCTGCGCGTCGCGAATATCCATTAGAATCAAAAACACGTTCTGAATGGATACAAACAGCATTATCACATAAAGTCATTACTTCCGATGAAGCAAAATTATTAACAACAACATTTGCTGAAAAAATGGATGTCATTAATGTAGATGATTTTGCAGCGGATGTTTTTGCATGACAAATAAAGTTTGGTTTCAACACTACACCAAAGGTGTACCTGAAACAATTAATCCCGATCAATTTACATCATTGGTCGATTTATTTGAAAAATATGAAAAAGATTTTTCAGATCGTCCTGCATTCACTAATTTTGGCGTGACGATTGCTTATCACGAAATGAAAATATTAATTCGTGATTTCGCAGCATTTTTACAACATGATTTAAAATTAAAAAAAGGTGATCGCATTGCAATGATGATGCCGAATGTTTTGCAATACCCTATTGCAATTTTCGGTGCATTAAAAGCAGGCTTGATTGTTACGAATATTAATCCGTTATATACAGCGCCAGAATTAGCGTCACAGGTAAATGATTCTGGTGCAGAAACAATTATTGTCTTAGAAAATTTTGCCGATCATTTAGAAAGTGCATTACCAAAAATAAAAATAAAAAATATTATTATTACTAAAATTGGCGATTTATTAGGATCGCTCAAAGGCGCGTTTTTTAATTTTGCTGTAAAATATTGTCAGAAAAAAATCCCACAATATTATTTGCCCAGAGCATTATTTTTTAAAAATTGTTTGGCGCGTGGAAAAAAATTATCATTTGATTTGGTTGAAATGCAAAATACTGATCTTGCATTTTTACAATATACCGGCGGCACAACAGGTGTTTCAAAAGGTGCAATGTTATCGCATCGCAATATTATTGCAAATGTGTTGCAGTGTGCTGTTTGGATTCACGATGTTGAAGCGCAAAATCATGGCGTGTTAATTGGTGCGTTGCCGCTTTATCATATTTTTTCGTTAACAGTTTGCGGCATGTGTATTTTTCCAATGGGTGCGTCGAGTGTTTTAATTACCAATCCGCGTGATATGAAAAGTTTTGTCAAAGCAATTAAACATTGTGGCATGACAATGATGATCGGATTAAATACTTTGTTTAATGGATTATTAAATAATGCTGATTTTAAAAATGTAGATTTTTCGAAATTAGCGTTAACGATTTCGGGTGGAATGGCAATGCAAAAAGCGGTTGCTGATCGCTGGCAAAAAGTGACGGGTAATGCTGTTTTAGAAGGTTATGGATTAACAGAAACAAGTCCTGTTATTACATTATGTCCCGTGAGTAATAAATCTTTTACTGGAAGCGTTGGTTTACCGGTTTCATCAACTGACATTACTATTCGCGATGAAAATAATCATGATGTGTCATTTAAAGAAACAGGCGAAATTTGTGCGAAAGGCCCGCAAGTGATGAGCGGATATTGGCATCAACCCATCGAGACAAAAAATGCGATTGATGAAGAGGGTTGGTTTCATACTGGTGATATTGGTTACATGGATGAAGATGGATTTGTTTATATTGTCGATCGCAAAAAAGATATGGTGTTAGTTTCAGGATTTAATGTTTATCCGAATGAAGTTGAAGCGGTGCTCGCATCACATCCAGGTGTTTTGAGTGTTGCAGTGATTGGTATTCCATCTGAAAAAACAGGCGAAGCATTAAAAGCATTTGTTGTAAAAAAAGATCCTGCGCTGACCGAACAAGAATTAATTGCTTTTTCTCGCAATTCTTTAACTGCTTACAAAGTGCCTCATTTAGTAGAGTTTCGTGATGCATTACCCCTGTCAACAGTTGGTAAAATATTACGACGTGAGCTGCGGGATGAAGAAGTGCGTAAAAGTCGGATTGGTATCTAATGGCGTGACTTATCATTCAAAATAACTTTGCAGGAAGGTTTTTGTGGTAATTTTTTTGAAGTCAATAAATCACAGGGGTAAAACCAATGTCGCGTGGAGTCATCGACATCTCTGAGGAAGGTATCTTACGTAGGGCACAATTAAATTTCACAGGTTCTATTACAGTCCCAGATGTTATTGAGAACATTTTTGAATTTTTATCGCTGAGCGATATTCTAAATTTTTCCGCTACAAGCAACGCTCACAGACAACTTATTCATACTTCCGAAAGAGAATCTGTAAAAAAAGTAGCTGAAATATTAGTGTCGGTTCGCAAGTTACAATCTTGTGCGAGAGATTATAATAAGCATTTTTTTCTATTTGGAATAATGCTACCAGTAGTACTAACAGGTCATGATCATGATACGTTATATTTTCCAATCAAACAGCGCAACCAAATAAAAAATTATAAAATAACTAAGGAGTGGTTTATCCTGATTTATGGTCCTTTTGCGTTTGCGCTTTCTTGTTATACGTACTTCATTGTCCGTCGTGAAATTGCTGCGTTTTCTATGTTTTTCGCATACCTGTTTGTAGTGTCGGGGGTTTTCTTAGTGCCGAAAGATACGAAACAAGGTTTAGCATTTCGTAAACGTGGTAATGAGATGTATAAGTTCTATAAACATCATGAGAAAAAAATACGTGACTTTAAAAGTAATAATACCCTACTGCAAAATCCTAAACGAACAATTGTTACTTTCCAAACCATTTAATGAAATTAAATAATTTGTTTTGTCATTAAATTTCTTTATATAAAGTTTTTTGCTGCAACTGTAGTATGTTTCAGAATTTTTTCGATCCAGGATTTCGAAACTCATTATGACAATCCCTGGTAAAAATGAGTTATACATATGAAGCTCAGTGATCGGATCTGTTGTGTTGATAATCTCGTTCGTGATTGTTGAATGTGATTTTCCACTCAGACTTTTTTCACCATTAGGCATCACCACACTTATTTGCATCCATACAGGTCGATTATTATGATTTAATTTTGAAAAATCAATTCCTGAATGAACGTGAACAGATAAATTATCGGCTAATATTGTAGTTGAAAATAAAGTTACGCAAACTAATAATAGTGAACGCAAAAAGTTTTTCATTTCCATTTCCTTTTTATTTAATCAACTGGCCGCATTATAAAGCTTGTTTTTGTATATCGCACGTTAATTATTGCTTGAAATGCAGGGTTGGTATTTAAATCAACTGATGTTAAAATGCACGCTCATATTTGTTTTTAGGCAAAAAAGTTATGCATTCTATTCGTCACAAAACACATGCTGTACAGGTCGGCGATTTTGTTATTGGCGGTGGCGCGCCGATTGTTGTGCAGTCGATGACAGATACCGATACGGCAGATGCAAAAAAAACAGTAGAACAAATTAAATTATTAGCAGACGCAGGATCTGAATTAGTTCGCATTACAGTTAATACTGAAGAAGCTGCAGCACAAGTCGCAACCATTCGCGCAGAATTAAATAAAGCAAATTATGATGGCGTTCCAATTGTTGGAGATTTTCATTACAACGGTCATCGTTTATTAAAAGAATTTCCAGATTGTGCAAAAGCATTATCAAAATATCGAATTAATCCCGGCAATGTTGGTTTTGGTACCAAAAAAGATGATCAATTTAATATTATGGTTGAAGCTGCGATTGAATATAAAAAACCAATTCGCATCGGTGTGAATTGGGGAAGTTTAGATAAAAATCTTACGACAAAAATGATGGATGAAAATGCAAAATCAGCGCATCCAAAATCATCACAAGCTGTTTTGCGCGAAGCATTAGTTGTTTCTGCATTAACTTCTGCAGCTGCTGCAGAAAAATGTGGATTATCTCCTGATAAAATAGTGCTATCTGCAAAAGTGAGCAACGCGCCTGATTTAATTAAAGTATATGAAATGTTGGCGGAGCGTTCACATTATGCTTTGCATTTAGGATTAACTGAAGCGGGCATGGGATCAAAAGGAATGGTTGCATCGAGTGTTGGGATTGGTATTTTATTGCATCAAGGAATTGGCGATACAATTCGCACATCATTAACGCCAGAACCAAATGGTTCGCGTGATAAAGAAGTGATTGTGTCGCAACAAATTTTACAAGTGTTAGGATTGCGCGCATTTTCTCCAATGGTAACTGCATGTCCTGGATGTGGTCGCACGACCAGCACTTTTTTTCGTGAATTAACAGAATCAGTTGATATTTTTATTCGAGAAAAAATGCCAGTGTGGCGAAAAAAATATATTGGCGTTGAAAATTTACAATTAGCTGTGATGGGTTGTGTTGTCAATGGACCCGGTGAAAGTAAACATGCCAATATTGGCATAAGTTTACCGGGAACTGGCGAAGCACCCGTTGCGCCTGTATTTATTGACGGTGAAAAAGTTGCAACGTTGCGCGGTGATAATATTACTGAGCAATATAAGGCGATGATTGAAAAGTATGTTGAGACAAAATATCAAGCTCGATTGTAAAAATTTTGAGGCGGCGGAGAAATACGATGAGCAGGGTTGAAATCACAGCTATAAAATCATCAAGAGATTTATATGATTTAAAATGTCTCGAAGATGACAAACTTATCGATACAATTTCTATTGATGAAGAAACATACCAAGATTTTTTAAAATCAAGAAAAAGTATTCCTGATCTGAAAAAATTTTTAGAGACATTTGGTGGTGCAGAGTCAGAAATGATTGCTTTGATTGGCCGTGTTGATTACGTCACACTAGAAAGATTGCCGCTGCCAGTCACAGGGAATCTGTGTTTCAAAATTTATCAAGAAACCAATACGCTGGGTGAATATGGATTATCACTCATGCAGGATGGAAGGCTAGTGCCAGATACCTATATTGACAAGATAAAAGAAGAGTCAATTACTGCGCTCAGAAAAGAGATTGAGAAAATACCAAGGTTAGGTTCGAGTTCATTGTTACATCGGCTGTTGATGAGTTGGGGCCATTCAGGAAATTATGTTTCCCATCAAATTTCACTTGCCCAAGATGCTTTATATGAAAAACAAAAAGTCAGTCTCGTTCCTTATGATTTTAAAAATAAACGCGCTGAGTTATTGGTGAAGCTTTATTTTTTTATGATGAATTATGGCGCGCTGATATCATCTGTTTCGCAAAAACCAAAAGTGAATCAAACAATCCAGTTTCATCCAATGCATTTATGCGCGTTGCTCATGGCCGAAATGCTACACAGAAGAATAACCGAAACAATTTATGGGATGTGGTCACCTATTGATGTTCGTGTGTTGCTTGAGAAAGTAAAAGAACAGAAAGCACATTTACAAATCGCACCGCAATGAAAAAAATAAACTCATGAAATTATAATTTCACATTATTCATACGAATAATGTGATATAATTCACATTATTCATACGAAAAATGTGATGAAAAACTATGAAACGTCATATATTCAATCAGTTACAAAAATGGCGGCAATCAACATCGCGAAAGCCGCTAATCTTGCAAGGCGCGCGGCAAGTTGGCAAAACTTATATTGTAGAGTCATTTGCACAAAGTGAATTTGAAAATTATGCCTATGTGAATTTTGAACAAGATGATCGTGCAAAACAAATTTTCGAGCAAGACTTAAAACCACATAGAATTATCAAAGCGCTTGAATTGCATTTGAGTATTCAAATTACCGCTGAAAATACACTGATTTTTTTTGATGAAATTCAAGCGTGTCCCAATGCACTCAATAGTTTGAAATATTTTTGCGAGCAAGCGAAAGAGTATTTTGTAGTCGCTGCCGGCTCATTATTAGGAATTAAATTATCAAATGACAAAGGATTTCCTGTTGGCAAAGTAAATTTTTTAGAATTATATCCGATGTCATTTTTTGAATTTTTGCAAGCGCTCGGCAAAGAAAATTTATCAACATATTTAACTGAAATAAATAATTTTGAGCCGTTGAATTCAGCTATTCATGATGATTTATGTGATTTGTTAAAAATATATTTATATGTTGGCGGCATGCCCGAAGCTGTTAAAACTTACATTAAAAAAGAAAATTTTTCTGGAGTGCGGAAAGCGCATGAAGAAATTATCAAAGCCTATCTATTAGATTTTTCAAAACATGCGCCTGATAATCAAATCATGAAAATCACAACTATTTGGAATTCATTGCCAGATCAGCTTGCAAAAGAAAATAAAAAATTTGTTTTTTCTACAATGAAATCAGGTGCACGCGCGCGTGAATATGAAATTGCGCTGCAATGGTTGATTGATGCGGGATTAATTTATATTTCTTATAATATCACTACACCAAAATTACCATTAAAAGCTTATTTAGATCACAATGCATTTAAAATTTATTGCTTGGATGTTGGTATATTAGGTGCATTATCTGATTTAGATGCACAAATTCTTTTGGATAAAAATGCATTATTCACCGAATTTAAAGGTGCATTAACAGAAAATTTAGCTGCGCAATTATTGAAATGCAATGGAATGCAACACCTATTTTACTGGACCAGCGCACATACCGCAGAAGTTGATTTTATTGTGCCGTTTCAAAATAATATTTTACCACTTGAAATTAAATCGGGTACTTCAACGAAGAAAAAAAGTTTAATGGTTTATGATGAAAAATATCAACCTGATATTTTAAATCGCGCTGGGTTATTAAATCTTAAAAAAGATGGGAAGTTGTGTAATTATCCATTGTATTTATTAGAAAGATTTCCAATTTCTGATTAAGAATAGGTATACGTGCATTTATTTCCATTAATATTGACAGTAATATTCCCGCTTTTTGTTAAATTAATTTTGCAGATCCATTTTGTATTTATTAATTTTTTATTTTGTGGTGAAGAATTCGCAAATTGTAAATAAGCGTGATCATTTGTATCAATGCCAATTAAATAACGATTAATCCATCCAAACCCAATGGCAGTTGGAATGTGACAACCTCTTTCTGCATCGTAACCAACATAAACATCTAAACAATAATAACCGCTTGAGCTTGAAATACTATTAATGTTAACTGAAATAGGTGTTGTTGTTGCACACACATCATAAGATAAAAATAAAAATAAAATACAAAATAATTTTTTCATAAAATCACGCCGCTTTTTTATGTTTTTTAATCCATTCTTTAAGCGCATTATCCATTTTTGTTTGCCAGCCTTCGCCTGTGGACTTAAAATATTCTACTACTTCTGTGCTGTAGCGCACCGTAATGGATATTTTTTTTGGTTTTTTTTGCGGGCCGCGTTGACCGACTTTTCTGAGGTTGATGAGTGCTTCTGCCAGTTCAGGTGACAATACTTCGCGAATTGGACGCATTTTTTTTATATCCGCATAAGTAAGTTCGCGTACTTCACCATCTTTGTTCGTTAGCGGCTTCTGCCTTGCGCGCTTTTTCATATCGTAGCACCTCTCGTTTATTGGCTTTGCGAAAACTAATAATTCTTACGCCATCTTGAATTTTCGTAAAACATAATACATATGTACACGTTCACCCAGAAAACCCATGACTAAAACACGTTTTTCCGGATAAGCAAAACGCTTGTCATCCGAATAGACAGCAGTACCCCACTCAAAATCAACCACTCTTTCAAACGGCAACTGTCTTTGTAAATCATTTTTAAATGATTTTACCGGATCAAAAAATATTTCCATAAACTATCCATTTAATTGTAATTACAAAAAAATAAATTGTCAATAGAAAAGTGTAAAGGGTTTTTTTAAATTTTTATATCCGTGTTTTTAAATTAAATGTAAATTTTTAAATTGATTTAAAGATTCTGGATTTGCTAAAACTTCCACATTTTTTATTTCACGTCCATTAATAATATTTTTCACCGCAATTTCCATAGTTTTTCCATTCATTGTTTTTGGAATATCAGCGACTTGAATTATTTTTTTTGGAACGTGATACGGTGATGTATTTTCTCGAATAATAGTTTTGATTTGATTCATTATTATTTCATCTAATTTTAAATCTTTTATTAACACAACAAATAAAATAATATCTTCATCTCCGTTATTTTGTTTTCCAACAGCAATACAATCGATAATTTCAGGTATTTTTAATACTTGCGTGTAAATATCAGTGGTGCCGATACGAACGCCACCAGGATTTAAAGTGGCGTCTGATCTGCCATAAATAATAAACCCATTGTGTTCTGTAATTTTTGCAAAATCGCCGTGTGTCCAAACATTTGGAAATTGATCAAAATAAGCATGAGAATATTTTTCATCATTTGGATCATTCCAAAAATAAATTGGCATAGATGGAAAAGGTTGCGTGCAAACTAATTCACCTGGTTCATTTTTTATAGATTTTCCATCAGGATCAAAAATTTCTACCTTCATGCCGAGACCAATGCATTGCATTTCTTCACAATAAACCGGCAGTATTGGATTACCGATTGCAAAACAAGAAATAATATCACTACCGCCTGAAATTGTTGAAACGCGCACATCTTGTTTTATATTTTTATAAATATAATGAAAACTTTCTGCTATTAAAGGTGATCCCGTTGGTACAATTGTTTTTAATTTCTTTAAATGATGCGTTTTTTTAAAATCAATATTGCTTTTTAAATAGGTTTCAAAAATTTTTGCACCGCATCCAAAAATAGACACATCCCATTTATTTACCAGATCTAATAAAATAGTTTTTGAATAAAATGGTGAGCCTTCATACAATAAAATTGTAGCGCCAACTGATAAAGTGCTAATCATCCAATGCCACATCATCCAGCTACAAGATGTATAAAATAATAGCGTGTCATTTTGTTGTGCATCAATGTGCAATAGTAATTCTTTTTTATGCTGAATTAATGTATTTCCAGCGCCGTGCACCATACATTTTGGTTTTCCAGTTGTTCCAGAAGAATATAAAATATAAAGTGGGTGATCGAAAGGAAAATAAGTGGGCGTGGAAATGTGGGTGGAAGTAAAATCTAATTCTTCGAGCACAATAATATTTTTTACACTCGGCAATTGTTCTTGTAGTTGCTGAATTGTTTCTTGATGAGAAAAATATTTTCCATCGTAATAATGTTCTTTCACAACAAATAAAATAGTTGGTTGAATTTGTGAAAAACGTTCAATAACTGCATTCACTTTTAATTCTACGCCGCACGATGTCCAAATTCCTCCAAGTAAAGTTGTGGCGAGCATTGCAATGACAGTTTCTATGCGATTTGCTACAAATGCAGCTACGCGATCGCTTGGTTTTAATCCAAGTAATTTTAATTTTTCTGCTAACGAAAAAGCTTTCGAATATAATTCTGCATAAGTAATTTTATCACAATCACCATTTTCATTTTCATAAATTAAAGCAATATGATCATCGCGTCGCCACAAACAATTTTCTGCAAAATTTAATTTTGCATCAACAAACCATTTTGTTTTCCACATTTCTTTTTCTGATTGCATGATGGTTGTTGGTTCATCTGAAAAAATAATTTTAGAAAAATCCGCAATCGCTTTCCAAAATAATGCAGGTTGATCGATTGACCATTGATATAATTCTTCATAATTTTTTATTCTTAAAGAAAACTGTTTATTCACAGCGCGAATAAAATGATGCATGTGACTATGTTCAATTGTTTGTTGATTAGGTTTCCAAAGAAGTTGATTGCTCATTGTGATTCCATTTGTGAAAGTCCTGTGCAGTCATTGTAGGTGAGTTTATACTGAGTAAAAACCCCGTATTGCGAAATTACCCACATTAATGTTATCTTTCCAACCCAGCCCTCTGACTATGAATTGGTAAAACGTCGAGGTTGATGCGATTTTTTGTGATAATTTTTGTTAAATGCACAGACGTACTTGATCTGTACGGCGAGCAATTTAACAAAAATTATCGCAAAAAAGCGCGCAACATCGGCGTTTAATGAGCGAGGGATTGATCTCAAAGGCACGTAGCTCAGTTGGTAGAGTACCACCTCGACAAGGTGGGTGTCGCTGGTTCGAGCCCAGTCGTGCCTAATGTTATACAGGTATTTTATGATCCACATTACATTGCCAGATGGCTCTAAAAGAGAATTTAATTCTGCCGTTACTGCATTGCAAGTTGCAGAAGCAATTAGTCCGAATTTAGCAAAAGCAACATACGCTGCATTTGTCGATGAAAAATTAGTGGATGCAACTTCATTAATTGAAAAAGACGCGACGATTAAATTAATTACAGATCGCAATCCAGAATCATTAGAAATTATTCGTCATTCATCCGCACATTTATTAGCGCACGCAGTAAAAACTTTATTTCCAAGCGCGCAAGTAACCATTGGTCCTGTCATCGAAGATGGTTTTTATTATGATTTTGCTTATGAAAAATCTTTTACGCCGGAAGATTTAGAAAAAATCGAAAAGAAAATGGAAGAGCTTGCGAAAAAAGATTTTGTTGTGACGCGCAAAAAAATTTCTCGCAATGATGCAATAAAATTATTTGAAAAAATGGGCGAGAAATATAAAGTTGAAATTATCAAAGCAATTCCCGAAAACGAAACACTGACAATTTACGAACAAGATAATTTTGTTGACTTATGTCGCGGTCCGCATGTTCCACGCACTGGCTTATTAAAAGCATTTAAATTAACAAAATTAGCAGGCGCATATTGGCGCGGTGATTCTAAAAATGAAATGTTACAACGCATTTATGGCACTGCATTTGCCGATAAAAAACAATTAACGGAACATTTAGCGCGCATTGAAGAAGCAAAAAAACGTGATCATCGCGAAATTGCAAAAAAAATGGATTTATTTCATTTGCAACAAGAAGCGCCTGGCATGATTTTTTGGCATCCAAATGGTTGGACGATCATTAATGTGATGCGTGATTATATTCGCGGCGTGTTGCGTGAAAGTGGTTATCAGGAAATTAATACACCGCAATTAATGGATGTGAGTTTGTGGGAACAATCAGGTCACATGGCGAAATTTGACGGTGGTATTTTTATTACTGAATCTGAAAGTCGTGACAATGCAGTGAAACCGATGAGTTGTCCAGGTCACGTTCAAGTCTTTAAACAAGGCATAAAAAGCTATCGTGATTTACCGATTCGTTACGCAGAATTTGGTTGTTGTCATCGTAACGAACCGTCGGGAACTTTGCATGGTATTATGCGCGTGCGATCTTTTGTGCAAGATGACGGACATATTTTTTGTACTGAATCTGATATTCAAAATGAAGTGTCTGCATTTATCGAACAATTGCATCACGTTTATAAAGATTTTGGATTTACAGATATTATTTATAAATTAGCTTTGCGTCCTGAAAAACGTGTTGGAAGTGATGCGATTTGGGATAAGTCTGAAAAAGCATTAGCTGATGCGCTGGAATCGAAACATTTAAAATTTGATCGTTTGCCGGGCGAAGGTGCGTTTTACGGACCGAAAATTGAATTTCATTTGCGTGATTGTTTGGGACGAACATGGCAGTGTGGAACTATTCAAGTTGATTTTTCAATGCCGGAACGATTAGGTGCAACGTACATTGCAGAAAATGGCGAGAAAAAACCACCCGTCATGCTTCATCGCGCAATTATCGGCACTTTTGAGCGTTTTTTAGGTATTTTAATCGAACATTATGCGGGAAATTTTCCAGTTTGGTTGGCGCCAGTGCAAGCGGTCGTAATGAACATTACAGACAATCAGCGAGAATATGTGGACAAAGTCACAAAAACTTTGCAAAATGCTGGATTTCGCGTCGTTTCTGACTTGAGAAATGAAAAGGTTGGCTTTAAAATTCGCGAGCATACAATTGCGCGAGTGCCGTATCAATTAGTAATTGGTGATCGTGAAGTAGAGAATAAAACGGTTTCTGTGCGTAAGATTGGTAGTGAAGAATCTAAGATGATGACGCCAGATGAATTTATAAAGCAAATAACGGTTAACGGTTAACGATTTAATTTTTAACATGCAGGAGATCAACACATCCGAGACAGTAAAAAAACGCGGGTAAATGAAAATATTCGTGCACCGCGTGTTCGATTAATTGATAAAGATGGCGAGCAAGTTGGAATTGTAAATATTGAGCAAGCGCTCATACAAGCAAAGCAAGTTTCACTTGATCTTGTTGAGATTTCGCCTAATATGGATCCGCCTGTTTGTCGGATCATGGATTACGGAAAATATGTTTTTGATCAAAGTAAACGACGCACGAGTCAGAAAAAACATCAAAAACAAATTCAGGTGAAAGAAGTTAAATTCAGACCTGTAACGGATATCGGTGATTACCGTATTAAAATGCGGAAGATTGCAGAATTTTTGGAACGCGGTGATCGCGTGAAAATCAGTTTGCGATTTCGTGGTCGTGAAGTGCAGCATCATCAACTGGGTATTGAATTTTTAGAACGCGTGAAAAAAGATTTACCGGAAAATGCGCTGATTGAACAAGAAGCGAAAATGGAAGGACGCCAGATTACGATGTTAGTTGCTGCAGGTAAAAGCAAATAATTATAGAGACTTTATTTTAGGATATATATTTTATGCCAAAATTAAAAACAAACAGCGGTGCCAAAAAACGTTTTATTAAACGTGGAAGTGGCTCGGTTAAAAAACGCAGCGCAAATCGCAATCATATTTTGACGAAAAAAGCGCACAAGCGAAAAGTAAGTTTACGCGGCGCAAACGCATTAGATCATTCTGATGTGAATAATGTTTTGCGTATGTTGTGCGTTAAATAATTTTTTTAAACCCCACGCTCAGCGAAAGCGAAGGCGTCAATAAAAAAGTGGAGAAATAAAATGGGTAGAGTAAAACGTGGTGTAACAGCCAAAGCGCGTCACAAAAAAATCTTAAAAATGGCGAAAGGATATTACGGCGCGCGTAGTCGTGTTTTCCGTGTCGCAAAACAAGCCGTCATCAAAGCATTGCAATACGCTTATCGCGATCGTCGTCAACGCAAGCGCGAATTTCGTGCATTGTGGATTGTACGTATCAATGCAGCTGCAAGAATGCATGGTCTTTCTTATAGCCGTTTTATGAATGGCTTGAAAAAAGCAAATATCAATTTAGATCGTAAAGTATTAGCTGATTTAGCAGTGCGTGATAAAGTTGGGTTTGCGAAATTGGTGCAGCAAATCAAGTAATCAGTGTGAGTGATCAGTGTGAGTGTGAGAAATTCACATTTGCACTGTACATAATAAGGAAAACGATGCATGCAAAATGAATTAAATGCCATCGTCACCGACGCAACAAATTTAATTTACAGCTGCAAAACTGCCGCCGATCTTCAAGAATTGCGCGTAAAATATTTTGGTAAAAAAAGTCAGCTCACAGAATTAATGAAACGTTTAAGTCAAGTTGACGCAGCTGAACGCCCGAAAATGGGACAATTAATTAACGACGCGAAAATAAAAATTCAAACTATTCTGAACGATCAAGAAAATAAATTTAAACAAGCTGAATTATCTGAAAAATTATCTTCCGAAAAAATTGATATTACTTTACCGGGTCGCGGACAACAATCTGCCGGCAGCGTTCACCCCGTTACTTTAGTGCGACAACGTGCGCTCGATTTATTTAAACAAATGGGTTTTACAGTCGCTGAAGGCCCTGAAATTGAGGACGATTATCATAATTTTTCTGCATTAAATTTTGTAGATCATCATCCCGCAAAAGAATCGCAAGATACTTTTTATTTTCCCGATGGAAGATTATTGCGAACACATACTTCGCCCGTGCAAATTCGCGTGATGAAAAAAGAAAAACCGCCGCTGCGAATTATTACGCCAGGTCGTGTTTATCGCAGAGATTCTGATATGACGCACACGCCGATGTTTCATCAACTCGAAGGATTGGTGGTTGATGAAAATTGCACATTTGCAAATTTAAAAAAATTATTACACGATTTTTTAAATTTATTTTTTGAAAAAGAAATTCCACTTCGTTTTCGTCCCGCGTATTTTCCATTTACAGAACCATCTGCGGAAGTCGATATTGGTTTTCAAGATCGTTGGATGGAAGTGTTGGGTTGCGGAATGGTGCATCCTGCAGTTTTAGAAAATGTTGGCATTGATTCAAAAAAATATTCCGGTTTTGCATTTGGTGTTGGCTTAGATCGTTTAGCAATGTTGCGATATAACATTAATGATTTGCGCATGATGTTTGAAAATGATGTGAGATTTTTAGCTCAATTTTAAAAACGCATAACAAATAACGAATAACGGATAACGTTTTATGAAATTCAGCGAACAATGGCTACGACAATTTGTTAATCCAAAATTAACAACGCAAGAACTTGCTGATCAGTTTGCAATGTTGGGATTAACAGTTGATGCAATTATTCCTGTTGCGGGAAAATTTTCTGGCGTTGTTGTTGGTGAAGTTGTTTCGCGCGTGCAACATCCCAATGCAGATAAATTATCTTGTTGCGAAGTTAATGTTGGAAAAAAAGAATTATTAAAAATTGTTTGCGGCGCGCCGAATGCACGCGCAGGAATTAAAGTTGCTGTTGCAACTGTTGGTGCGGTTTTACCAAATGATTTTAAAATTAACGAAGCGAAATTACGCGGTGAAATATCGCAAGGCATGTTGTGTTCTGCAAAAGAATTACAATTACAACTTGGTAATGCAGAACAAGAAGGCATTATCGAATTACCGCAAGACGCAAAAGTCGGCGATGATTTTAATACTTATTTTAAGGCAAATGATCACATTTTTGATATTGAAATTTCACCGAACCGCGGCGATTGTTTAAGTGTGCTCGGTTTAGCGCGCGATATGGCAGCGTGTAAACAATTGCAAATTAATTCAGTCGCAATTAAAACAATTCCCACAACATCAAAAGAAAAATTTTCCGTAACGGTCGATGCAAAATCAGATTGTCCGCGTTACGTTGGAAGAATTATTGCTGATATTAATAATAAAACGCAAACACCCTCTTGGATGCAACATATTTTACAACGCGCGCATATTCGTTTAATTAATCCTGTTGTTGATGTGTGTAATTTTGTGATGTTGGAATTAGGTCAACCGATGCACGCATTCGATTTATCAACATTAAAAAATAAAATTCACGTGCGTCGCGCAAAAGATGGCGAGAAAATAAAATTATTAGATGAAAATACGATTACATTATCAAAAGAAGATTTAATTATTGCAGATGAAAATGAAGTGCATGCATTAGCAGGAATTATGGGCGGAAAAAATTCTGCTGTTTCTCTTGATACAAAAAATATTTTTTTAGAAGCTGCATTTTTCACACCTAAAACAATTTGTTTAAGCAAACGTCGTCACAATATAAGCAGTGATTCTTCTTATCGTTTTGAACGTGGTGTTGATTTTAATTTACCGCATGACGCAATGGAACGCGCAACAGAATTATTATTACAAATTGTGGGCGGAAGTGCGGCAGAAGTAATTGAAGTCGTTTCAATAGAAAATTTACCTAAGCGTGAAAAAATTATTTTAGAAAAAAATCAAATAAAAAGAATTTTAGGAATTGAAATTCCTGATGCAAAAGTTGAAACAATTTTAAAATCGCTCGGAATGTCTGTAAAAGCAGTACAAAATGCATGGGAAGTTATTGCGCCCAGTTTCCGCTTCGACATGACCTTGCCAATTGATTTAATCGAAGAACTTGCGCGCATGATAAATTATAATTCTATTCCAATGCAGTCGATGATTGCGCCGCTCGCTATGCATGCAAAAAAAGAAGCGCGTGTTTGCGATAAACAAGTGCGTCAATTTTTTGTGGGGCGCGATTATCATGAAGCGATGACGTATAGTTTTATTTCTCCGCAATTACACACTTTATTTTCACACACTATTTCACCCATGATTTTAAAAAATCCATTATCACAAGATTTATCAGTGATGCGAACAAGCATGTGGCCGGGATTATTGCAAGCAATGCAAATGAATTTGCGTCATCAATGTGAACGCGTGCGATTATTTGAAACGGGTTTGTGTTTTCTGCCGCAAAAAAATGGTGAATTATTACAAACTGCAAAATTAGCAATTGCAATTACTGGAAGTGTTTATCCAGAACAATGGAGTGAAAAAACACGCGCAGTTGATTTTTATGATTTAAAAGCAGACGTCACGGCATTATTATCTTTGTCGCAATTATCTTCAGGTTATTCTTGGAAAACAGAAACGCATCCTGCATTGCATCCTGGAAAATCAGCAGCATTATACCGTGGCGAAGAATTGGTTGGTTGGCTCGGCGAAGTGCATCCAATTATTTTAAATTATTTTGATATTCGCCAGCCTGTGATTGTTTGCGAAGTCGCATTGAAAAAAATTCAAGAATCGGCTGTTACGATTTATGAGCCATTTTCAAAATTCCCATCGGTTCGACGAGACTTGGCGATCGTGCTTGATCAATCGGTCGCGGCTGAGACAGTTCAGAAATTAATCACCAAAAATGCGGGTGAAGCACTTCAAAATGTACAAATTTTTGACATTTATCAAGGTAAAGGCATAGAAACTGGTAAAAAAAGTGTCGCTTTGGGCTTGACCTTTCAAGATCCATCACGCACTCTAAGAGATGAGGAAATAAATACGATAATTCATGGTGTTGTAACCGTGCTTGAACGGGAGTTAGATGCAACCTTGAGGACGTAACAATGGGCGCACTCACAAAAGCAGATTTAGCAGAACATTTATTTAATACATTAGGATTAAATAAACGCGAAGCAAAAGATTTAGTCGAAAGTTTTTTCGAAAAAATTCGTGCTGCATTGGAAAAAGGTGAAGCGGTAAAATTATCTGGCTTCGGCAATTTTAATTTGCGTGATAAAAATCAAAGACCGGGTCGCAATCCAAAAACAGGTCAGGAAATTCCAATCACTGCGCGACGCGTTGTGACATTTAGAGCAGGACATAAACTAAAATCTAGAGTGGAAAATTATGCCGGATCAAAAGGACGTGGATCTGACGGCCACGAAAAATAACGATACAGATTTATCACCCATTCCCGATAAATTATATTTTTCAATCGGCGAAGTGGGCGAGCTCTGTGATTTAAAGCCGCACGTCTTGCGTTATTGGGAACAAGAATTTTCGCAATTAAGTCCAACCAAAAGACGTGGCAATCGTCGTTATTATCAACGTAAAGATGTTTTGCTGGTTCGTCAAATTAAACATTTATTGTATGGAAAAGGTTACACAATCGAAGGCGCGCGTTTACAATTAGCGGGCGATGATAGTGTTTCACTTCAAAAGCTGCAGCGTTCGCATGCGGCATTGCAAACTGCTGTTACTCAACTTGAAAAGATTGTGGATGAGTTAGAGCAAGTATAAAAATCTAAAATTAAATTCGCCAGTCATGAAGAGCGCTGCAAAGTAATCCTTCGGAAGTTTGTTTTTTTGCTAATGCTAAATCGTCAAATGGATTACTGTTCGAAGAAAACAGCGCACCCTTCATATTTGCAAGTCGTTTTGCATGTTGATGGCATAACAGTAATTGCTGTTGTTCCCTTTTTTCGTGATTATTTATATGATCATGAACCCACCCAGCTTCTGCGCGACGTTCTAATTTTTCCAAAACACGAGCAAATGCAATGTATAACTCAAGGTGATCTGTGAGATTGTAGCCGTGATTGTTTAGCACATAGCCAAAATCTGCCGGTCCGCATTGCCGTAAAATATGCATGACCGCGCCATTAGAACTCTCGGGCATTTGACTCCCAGCAATCAGATTTTTTATTCTTTCTATCTCTTCTTTAGTAATGCTTCGCACAATTTTTACCTATTGGTTTTGTATTGTTAGTGATCATTATACAAACATGTATCTGCAATAACAGTTAAGGAATAATTAAATTAGCCTAATTATGCTGAAAAAATGATGTATTTCGCGACGTAACCTTTTTTGTTGTTATTTTCTTAAGTCTCCAGTAATCTTTCTCTGCAAAAGTCTTCGGGGCATAGCGCAGCCTGGTAGCGCACTTGCATGGGGTGCAAGGGGTCGCAGGTTCAAATCCTGCTGTCCCGATTTTATTTTTCTACAAAAATTTTTCGTCAAGTAAAATTCTTTACTCATCACATTGATTACCAGTATTATCAATTGCAAGTGTATTTTTTTGGAGTGTATCAATGTCTCGTCTATTGTCAGCAAGAATATCAGATACTCCTGAGAAAATTATTGCGAACATATCTTCTTTATTGGCAGAGTGGATTGATGATCCAAACAATGTTTCTATTTTGACTCAAGTAATGAATGATGCAATTAATGAGTATCAGAATGCGCGTGATGCTCGAGTGAATGCATTAGGACAGCCCGACGAAAAATTGCCACAAACAGATTCTGCAGTTACAAATGTCGCTAGTTTTGCGCTAAATGCCGCGCGTTTTACATTTGCAACAGCTGTTGATCTTGCATTACCCGATACCGCGAGGAACTTTGTGACAGCATTAGGTACGGTAACGAATGAGCGTGCAAAAGATTTTTTTTTACAACTATCAAAAGATAATGGAAGCTGGAGTATCTCAAATGGTGTGACGCGTGTATCGCTGAATGTACTTATCATCGACAAGCTTGTAAATGCTTTTTATATGCAAGCAATGCATGCTGGCCACGCGCTAAAGAGTGACGATGAAAAAGTCGATTTTGTATCGATTGAGTCTGAAGACGCGAAGTCTGCTTCTGTTGATAAAATTTTGTTGGATAACAGGGCGAATTTACTTGGAACTGTTTTGGAAGATATTCTAAGAAAAAGAATTTCACCGCTCACTATTCAATCGCAAGCTGAAAAAATTTATCAAGGCGTATTGAGTTGCAATGTAACGTTGAATGAACAAGCTCAGAGACCCTGTAGTTTCTAACTGTATAATTAAAAAACCCATTGTCCTCTCTATTTTTTGATGCTATCTTTGCCTCAATTTTTAGTAACGGATAATGCATATGGATCACACCTTGCTCGATATTTTAGTTTGTCCTTTGTGTAAAGGAAAATTACTGTATGATCACGCAACGCAAGAATTAATTTGTCGTTTTGATCGTTTAGCTTATCCGATTCGAAATCAAGTGCCGGTGATGTTGCCGGAAGAAGCGCGTTTATATCAGCCGTAATTTAGGAAAAAATGTATGGATTTTAATGTTATTATTCCCGCGCGATTAGGTTCCACGCGTTTAGCAGAAAAAGTATTGCTCGACATTGCAGGAAAACCCATGATTCAACACGTGCACGAACGTGCAAAAGAATCTGGCGCAGCGCATGTTGTAATTGCAACCGATGATGAAAAAATAGCACAAATTGCAGAAGATTTTGGCGCGCATGTTTGTATGACAGCTGCAACACATCAATCCGGAACAGAAAGAATTGCAGAAGCGGTTGCGAATTTAGGTTTTGAAGATGACGATATTATAATTAGTTTGCAAGCAGATGAACCTTTAATGCCGCCGAAATTAATTTCACAACTCGCTGCAAATTTAGCGGAACATGATCATGTTAAAGCGGCAACACTCGCAACAAAATTAAAAGATCCAAAAGATTTATTTAATCCGAATATTGTAAAAGTAATTTTAAATCACAGAAATTATGCGATTACATTTTCGCGCGCGCCTATTCCGTGGGATCGTAATCAATTTGCAGCATTAAAAAATTTAAATGAAGTTGATCAGTTAAAATTAGCAGATGGATATTTAAGACATATTGGATTG
This sequence comes from Gammaproteobacteria bacterium RIFCSPHIGHO2_12_FULL_36_30, assembly GCA_001801815.1. Lineage (GTDB taxonomy): Bacteria > Pseudomonadota > Gammaproteobacteria > Coxiellales > Coxiellaceae > 2-02-FULL-42-43. The sequence goes on along the minus strand of MGXU01000010.1, from coordinate 560,580 downwards.
TACGCTTATCGTGCTAGTTTTCTCGAAACATATGCAAATTTGCCCGCCTGCCTTAACGAAACATTAGAATCGCTCGAGCAGTTGCGTATCTTGTGGAATGGGTACAAAATGCATGTGGGTATTACTGATGTGCCGATTATTGCAGGTGTTGATACGCCGGCGGATTTGGAACGTGTTCGTGCGCATGTGTAGCTGTATTGATTTTACGAATATCTCATATCAATAATATCAATTTCACAAATATTATGAATCGAGTTACGATTGCAGCTAGTTTATCTTTGCAATAAAAAATAATAATGGATGGATATAAATGGACTTTAATTTTTAGTCGGGAATTTTTTTAATTTAATTTGAGGTGATATATGCCAACTCCAAACCCAGGAACTCTTACTGATGAAATAAATAATGGTAGTTTTCAAGAATTTGCATCTGCTTTTATGTCCAGTAATGCAGAAGTTTTAAAAAATTATCCCGTTACAACCGCTACTGCAACTCGCGCTTTAATGCATGGCGCAGTTAATAGCATTTTGCCACTTGTACTTTTTAGTTTTTTGGCAGAAGCATATCCTAAAACATTCGAAAAATTGCACACTGATCTGAAAAATGTGATCCCTTACGCGCAACTGATTAATATGACGCTTGCTGTAATGATTACTTTTGCGGAATATCAAGGTCGAAAATGGACTGATAATTTGCTCGCTGGTCCAAATTTTAGAAAAGACGCAGTGATTGGATTAGTGACTCTGATGTTTACTCAGCTTTTTTCAGGAAGTCAGTATGGTCAGCAAACTAATTTTGGTGATTTCTGGAATAAACTAGCTGGCGTTAATCCGCTTTTTGTTGCATTTCTTGTGTTTTTTGCTGTCCCTGGTGTATTGAAATCAGCTTACGCTTTGGGAGATAGAGCGATTCGCGGTCCGAAAGTAGTAGCATCAGCAGCGGAAGAAGAAGCAAGCGTGCCGCCGACTCCTGTTGTTTCTGTTGCAGGTTCACGTCACAGTAGTTTTGCAGCTGTTCCCAGTAATGATGAGACAGCAGCATTGTTGGCTCGTCATGAGGACAACGGCGTGCAATTACCATCACCAGCAGGGTCAACACACTAGGAACAAAGTAATTTTTTTGTAATTGGTTTTAACAAAAAAGGACGGCTTGCCGTCCTTTTTTATTTTTGATTCATTCTAAAATCGGCGTGGTCGCTGGTGCTTCCACTTCCATTCCCGCGCTCACAAATCACTGATCGGTTTTTTTAGTGGTTACTTGTTGTAACGGTTTTCCAGAAGATAATCCTGTGTAATTTGTTTGATATTTTTCAGCAGAAACGGCAGGTGCTGCAGGTGCTGTTGGTTCTGATTTTTGTGTAGGTGATTCGTGCGCAACAATTGAATGTGAATGTGTTTCAATTTGTTTTTCTACTGGTTTTTCTGAATGTTGTTCAGGATGTGTTTCCATCACAGGTTGCAACATTGGTTTTTGTGCTTCAAAAATAGGTGTTTCGTGCGAACTAGTTTCGTGAGATATTTTTTCATGCGAAACATTTTCATGAGCAGTTTCATGTGCAACCGATTTTTCAGCAGATTGTTCACGATTATTTCGATTATCGCGATTACGATCACGATTGCGATTTCTATCGCCACCGCGATTATCGCGTTGTGGACGTCGTGATTTATTATGACGATTTTCTTGTTGCGAACGCGCAGGGCGATTGCCGCGATCATCTTGTTTTTCATTACGCGCAGGAGTTTCGCTACGTGTTTCGCGAGGCAAAATAGGTTGTTGACGCATGCCAGTTTTTTTTGCGCTAGGATATTTTGGCGCTGGTTTTTTCGCAGTTTCTTCGCCACCAAACATCACATCCCACAAACGTTTAATTAAACCATTTCCTTGCGGACGTTTTGGCGCAGGCGCTTGTTGTGTTTCATTTGTTAAATATTGTTGAATTGCAGGCTCTGCAACATTCGCAGGCGCAGCTGGTTTTTGCAACGCCGTGTCGAGTTTTGGTATTTTCACCATGTCATAACTTGGTGATATCCGTGTTGGATCTTCTTTGCTAATTCTGAGATTAAAATGCGGTGATCGTAAATGTTTATTCGGAATAATCATTACTTTCACAGCAGATTGCGATTCAATATCCGTTAACACATCGCGCTTTTCATTTATTAAATAAGTTGCAACATCAATTGGCAATTGCACTTGAATATTACTACTTTTATTTCGTGATGCATTTTCTTGAATTAAATGCACAACAGAAATGGCAACCGATTCAACACTACGAATTGTGCCGCGACCTTCGCAACGCGGACAAGGTGTTTCAGTTGAAACACTCAATGATGCGCGCAAACGTTGACGCGACATTTCTAATAATCCAAAACGAGAAATGCGACCCACTTGAATTCGCGCACGATCTAAACGCAATGCATTTCGCAAACGATTTTCAACTTCGCGTTGATTGCGAACAGGTGTCATATCAATAAAATCAATTACAACCAAACCGCCAATATCGCGAATACGTAATTGTTTTGCAATTTCATCTGCTGCTTCTAAATTTGTTTGCAGCGCAGTTTCTTCAATGCTCGCACCTTTCGTTGCGCGCGCAGAATTAATATCAATTGCAACTAATGCTTCTGAATGATCAATCACAACAGCGCCGCCAGATGGCAATCGCACTTCGCGTTGATACGCTGCTTCAATTTGTTTTTCAATTTGAAAACGACTGAACAATGGCATCGTGTCTGAATATAATTTCATGTGTTCAATAAAATCAGGACGCACTTGGGTAATATAATCTTTCGCACGTCGAAATGCGCTTTCATCATCAATGACAACTTCAGAAATATCTTGACGCAAATGATCACGCACCGCGCGAATAATCACATCACTTTCTTGATGAATTAAATAAGGGGCAGGTTTTGCAACGGCCGCTAATTTAATCGCTTCCCAATAACGCAATAAAACTTTCAAGTCCCATTCCAATTCTTCTTTGGAACGACTCACGCCTGCAGTGCGAATAATAATTCCCATGCCTTCTGGAATGGGTAATTGTTCGATAATTTCACGTAATTGATCGCGATCATCACCTTCAATGCGACGAGAAATGCCGCCCGAATCTGGATTGTTCGGCATTAAAACTAAATAACAACCAGCTAATGCAATAAAAGTCGTGAGTGCCGCGCCTTTTGTGCCGCGTTCTTCTTTATCGATTTGCACAACAATTTCTTGGCCTTCTTTTAATACTTTTTTGATATCAATATCAGTTGGCGCTTCGCCGCTTGCTGATGTAATAAAATATTCTGGCGAAATTTCTTTGAGTGGCAAAAAGCCGTGACGTTCAGAACCATAATCTACAAATACCGCACCTAAACTCGGTTCGATACTCGTGATTCTGCCTTTATAAATATTCGATTTTTTTTGTTCTTGACCAGGATGTTCGATATCTAGATCAACTAAAACAGCATCAGCTGTGATTGCAACGCGCAACTCATCGGCGTGCGTTGCGTTAATGAGCATTCTCTTAATCATTGTTTAAAGCCTATAATTTTAGGCTCAAACGACAATTACATCACGTAATGTGAGAAAAAAGCGTAGGTTTTGTAGTGTTTTTGCGAAATGTATTTAAAACTTTCACCATAACTGAACCTGTTTATGATCAACGATCATTTGCTCTTTAAAATTGTCTTTGAGCGCAATTCATTTTTATCACTAGGAAATAGTTTTATCCAAAACCAGTGACGTCTCTTTTGTATTCATTCAAACTTTAATTCTTGGCAAATATTATAATGTTACGAAGTTTGCCAGTCTTATCTATCGCCGCTTTCTATCTTTTGCGGGTGAATAACTTGTTGATGGTATCAATACTGAGGTTGCTTCGCAATCAAAAGTCGATACAATGTCGGTATTTTGAGGATACCCAATTGCAGTCCAAGCTAGTCACTATTGATGAATCGCACGCAGGCCAGCGAATTGACAATTTTTTAGTTAATCAGCTCAAAGGCGTGCCACATTCGCGTATTTACCGTGCTTTGCGCAAAGGCGAAGTGCGCGTGAATAAAGGTCGCGTGCAAGCTGTTTATAAATTACGTTTAGGCGATATTGTACGTTTACCGCCATTACGCGTATCTGAAAATGCTGACAAGACGCCAAAGCCATCTGCGCGTCTCGTCGAATATTTAAAAAACTCCATTATTTTTGAAAATAATGATTTTATGATTTTGAATAAACCAGCAGGTTTGGCAGTGCATGGCGGCAGTGATGTTGCCTGCGGATTAATTGAAGCGTTTCGTTTTATACGTCCTGATATTAAAAATTTATCACTCGCGCATCGTTTAGATCGCGAAACATCGGGTTGTTTATTATTGGCAAAAAATCGTGTGACGTTATTAGCATTTCAAGAATTACAAAAAGCACATGAAATAGAAAAAATTTATTCGTTATTAGTTGCTGGCATTTGGACGCATGGAAAAAAACACGTTACATTATCTTTATTAAAAAATAAATTGCAAGGTGGCGAGCGCATGGTGGTTGCAGATGAAGATGGCAAACCATCTGAAACATTATTTGAACCCGTAAAATTTTTTGATGACGCAACATTATTACATGCAAAATTAATTACGGGTCGCACACATCAAATTCGCGTGCACGTTGCGCATTGTGGACATCCTATTATTGGCGATGAAAAATATGGCGAACGCGCAATCAATAAAAAATTTGCTGAAAAATTTAAAACAAAACGTTTATTTTTACATGCGGAAAAATTAGCATTCTGCTTGCAAGGTGAAAAATTTTCTTTTCATGCGCCAATGCCTTTTTGTGAGTAATATATGACCCAACTTCCAAAACAAATCGACCCCATAAAATTCGCTAAACAACACGCGCAATTAAACGGACAATTATCCTTACATGATTTGCCGCGCCTCCAAGAAATCTGCGATCAAAAAAATAATATCGCCGAAATCACTTTGGAATTTAATCAAGATACATCGCGTATTTATTTTATTTCTGGAAAAATAAAAGCAAATTTAAATTTAATTTGTCAGCGTTGTAATTCTGTCATGCCATACGAAATGAATATTTCATTTTTATTAAGCCCCGTTATTTCCGAAGAAAGAGCAAAAAATCTGCCGAAAAAATACGAACCTGTTTTTATGCAAGATGATTTAGTGTCCGTTTATGACATGATTGAAGATGAAATCTTACTCGCACTGCCCTTGGTGCCGAAACATGAGAAGTGTGAGTTGCCGATTTGAATGTACCCGCATTTTTATTTCTGAATTTTTCCAACTACATATTTTATTTTGGCGAAGGATGTGCAGCGTTGTCAGATAACAGAGGTTCAACAACCTCTTTAAAAGCGGGATGATTAATAATTTTTCCAAGCCTACCATTTTTTAATGTCATTTTTTCTTCTTGAGTAAATGGCTCATGCGACATTTCAGGTTTTGCTAGCATATCAAGCAGTTTATCAACGATGCCCAATTTTTTTGCTTTATGAGCATGTTGCTTTTTAAAAAAATGCGACAATGAAAGTTCTGTTTCAGCTTGCCTTCCGTTTCTATATAAAATGATTAAGCCTGTAAAACCAGATTTTAAATCTTTGTCTATGAAAAGTGCTAGATCTTCTAGCTTGTCAGGATAATCACGGATAATTTTCTCTAAAGCAGAATTATCTGATCCAAAATCCGCTATTAAAGCGCTATAAAAATGGTGACGACACATGATGTTTTTTTTAGAAATCTCAATAAATATATCCAAACAATCTGGATAAACAGTTAAGAGACGCGACAAAACGGATTCTTCTGGTCGAGGTAATGGTTGACATTGAAACACTACTCTCTGATCAAGCTCTATATCAGCATAAAACTCTTCGTTGCCTTTTATTTCATTAAGAGTATCGCGGATTGTTTCTTTGCTGCATCTGCTGAGCAACTTAAGATCGACTATTTCAGGATTTTGATTAAAAAAATCTTTGATAGTGGATTCTGCCCATGTATTATGACGCACTCCTAGCCATGTTAGATGATTTTTACTAAAGAAAATTATAGGTGGTGAGTATGGTTTTGATAATTCCATAGCATTACAAAGAAATGAATACCCATTACCGCGTATTAACTGTGATTCCTTTTTCAGATTATTTGCAAAGAGCGAATAATAATTTTTTTCAAGCTGTTGTAACGCCACTTGAGCAAGTTCATTCCAAGTAAAACCTATAAAGTGTAGTGAATGACCTAATCGAGAAAATATATATTTAATTATTTTCGACTGTTCGGTAAAAGACACCTCACCTGTTTTAGAATTTGGATCATAAAAATACCATGTCCCATTTTTATGTCGGATTGAACAAGCATGTGTACCTGACGAACAAATAAATACCGCTTCTGTATTAAAAATATTTTTGTCGAGCAATTTTTGTAGATCACTTGTTACAAAATAACCAGCAATAACAGCGGTTTTTTTGATTTCTGACGTTGTATTGTTATCTCGTGGAGCGGAAATAAATGGGCTGTTAATGGTAGGAAGTTCTCGTGCTAGGTATATTTCACCTTCAGTAACATGCAGGCCTTGATTATATATCACATAATTCATCGCACGTTTTAAAAGAAGATCTAATGTTTGTGAAATTTCAGATCCATCGATATGAATAACCTGGTTGAGTGATTCTTCTTTGCCATCCCATTTACAAATTTCTTCTATTACTTTTTGCCACCAATCTAATTTGCCAGTTGCAGCCATGTATCCATACACAACTGAGCAACCATGGCAAAGCCCCCGAATATTGAGTTGCAGTTTTTCATCACGCTCTATTTCCCCCTTTTCATTGGGCGACAAATAACCTCTGCGTCTTTCAATCTCAGCGTATTTTTCAAACTGGTCTATTAACGTCGACTGGTCGACAGAGGTTGTAGGTGCTTTTGTGTCATCGCGTCGCATAGTGCTGACCCATATTCCAGCTGTTATAATAGTCAAATTATAGGACATGAAGATTAAGAAATTATTACTGATTGATCCAATTGATTAAATTGGAGATTTTGGCGAATAAAAGTCTGAACTTGTAGTAAGTTATTACTTATGTCATTTTTTATGCATATTGACGAATATTTCTTTTATTTTTTTTAATATTTTCGGCGATACTTTATCTTGATTTTCAATTTTACTAATATAAGCCTGCGTCACTTGCAAATGTTTTGCTAATTCTTTTTGCGTCATACCTGCATTAATGCGAGCCAATGCAACGGGATTGTCAACATAATCTGCGGGATCAAAAGAAACATAATCATTCTCAATATATTTTATTTTTTTCTTAAATTCATGTGTTAATGTGTTATATATTTCAATAGGCAGAAGTACGTATTCTGTTTTTCCGTCAATTGATTTAATTATTTGTAGGTTCATTTGTAAACATCTCCACGCGATTTTATTTTTTCAATAGCAATAATTTTAATATCATCGTCACGATCAAAAATAATTCGCCACTTACCGACACGCAATCGGTAATAATCCGACTTAGTGAGCGGTTTGATATCTAAACTCGCCTCGCTCGGATTTTTTCCAAGCAACACAATTTTTTCTGTAATTCGATTACGCTCAATTCTACCAATAGTTTTTAACGTTTTTCTCGCCTCTTTTTTGATGAGCAATTTGTAACTAATCATTTTACCCAACCTAGTTATCATAAGTTATATTTTGTTATATTTCTACGCTTTTTTAAAAATAAATCAATACCGTGTTTTTTGGAAATTGCAGCTTATCCTTGCTTGCAGTCAAACTATAAGCTGTTATACTTCCCACCTTAAATTTACACAGATCTGGAGTTTTATCATGGCAGTTCAAAAAAGCCGCGTTACCCGTTCACGTCGTGGCATGCGCCGCGCACACGATGCCTTAAGTGCACGCGTTGTCTCAACTGACGCTGAAACTGGCGAAAGACATTTGCGCCATCATGTATCGCCCGATGGTTATTATCGTGGTCGCGAAGTCATTGCGAAAAACGTGGCAGAAGATAAAGAATAATCATCTAAAATCGCTGCTATAATAGCGAATAGCGTTTCTTTTAAGCGTGGTTTTGGCATGAAAACAATTTCTATTGACGCCATGGGTGGCGATTTCGGACCTAAAGTCACTGTGCCAGCTTCGTTGCGCGTGTTAAAAAAACACCCCAATTTAAAATTAATTTTTGTCGGATTGCCCGATCAACTCAATTCCATTTTATCAAAAGTAGATGTCGATTTAAAAAATCGTTTTGAAATTCAAGCTGCATCCGAAGTTGTTGCAATGGATGAATCGCCATCCAACGCATTGCGTTCAAAAAAAGATTCTTCAATGCGTGTTGCAATTAATTTAGTAAAAGAAGGTCGTGCAGCAGCATGCGTTTCTGCTGGAAATACCGGCGCATTAATGGCAACTGCACGTTTTGTTTTAAAAACATTACCGTCTGTTGATCGTCCTGCAATGATGGCGCAATTTCCAACAATGAATGATCGCATCGTTCGTGTTTTAGATTTGGGGGCGAATGTTGATTCAACGCCAGAACATTTATTGCAATTTGCAGTAATGGGTTCAGTGGTTGCTGAAGCTGTCGACAATTTAAAAAATCCATCCGTCGCGCTTTTAAATATTGGTTCTGAAGATATAAAAGGCAACGAACAAGTTAAAAATGCCGCGCCATTATTATCGCAATGCAGTGCAATTAATTATATCGGTTATGTCGAAAGCGATCATATTTTTCACGGAAAAACAGATGTAATTGTATGCGATGGATTTGTTGGCAATATTGCATTAAAAGCATGTGAAGGCACATTAAAATTAATTGCGCAATTTGCTAAACAAGAAATAAAAAGAAATTGGTTAACACGATTATCCATTTTACCTGCATTTTCAGTATTAAATCGTTTAAAAAATCGTATCGATCCGCGCAAAAAAAATGGTGCAACATTTTTAGGATTAAATGGGACCGTGATTAAAAGTCACGGTGGCGCAGATGAATTTGCATTTGGTTGCGCAATCGAACAAGCATTATTAGAAATTGAAAAAAATATTCCTGAATTAATTCGTGAAAGAGTTAGCACAATATTAAACGTGGATAAAACAAAATGAAATATTCTAAAATTATTGGCACAGGAAGTTATCTTCCAAAAAAAGTTTTAACGAATGCTGAATTAGAAAAAATGGTCGACACAACTGATGAATGGATTGTGCAACGTGTTGGTGTTCGTCGTCGACATTTAGTTGCAGATAGTGGCGACACGACTGTATCAATGGCAGAAGCTGCAGCGCGCGCTGCAATTAACGCTGCAAAAATAGATGTAAATGATATTGATTTAATTTTGGTTGGCACTGCATCGCCCGATCAATTATTTCCAAGCGTCGCTTGTCACATTCAAAAAAAATTAAATATTACAAACGAATGTCCTGCATTCGATGTGAACGCAGGATGTTCTGGATTTATTTACGTCATGAATATTGCTGATCAATATATTCGTTCTGGCGCTGCAAAAAATGTTTTAATTGTCGGTGTTGATACATTATCAACGATTGTTGATTGGACTGATCGCTCAACTTGCATTTTATTTGGCGATGGCGCAGGCGCTGCCATTTTACAACAAAGCGAAACACCTGGAATATTGGCAACACACATTCACGCAGACGGACAATATTCAAATTTATTATTTACAGAAAATGCATTATGGTCGAAAAAAGCGGTGAATTATTTGCAAATGCAAGGCAGCGAAGTTTTTAAAGTCGCTGTGAATAAATTAGGTGAAATTGTCGATCAAACATTAGCAAAAGCAAAAATAGATAAACATGATATTGATTGGCTCATTCCACATCAAGCTAACATGCGCATCATTCAAGCGATGGCAAAAAAATTAGATTTGTCGATGGATAAAGTGATTGTCACAATTGAAGATCACGGCAACACATCCGCCGCATCAATTCCGCTCGCACTTGATTTTGCAGTTCGCAACAATAAAATAAAACGCGGCGATAAATTATTATTAGAAGCATTTGGCGCTGGGTTTGCGTGGGGATCGGCGTTGGTGGTGTATTAAGACGTTAACCGTTATGCGTTAACCGTTAACCGGATCAGAGGTGGATTTAAATTTAAACTGCTATTTTAAATAATCACGAATTTAAATTATGGTTCGAAATATAATAAACTTCAGACACGGTTAACGGTTAACGAATAACGAATAACGAATAACGGACAACTCAACATGACATCTTTCTCACTCATTTTCCCCGGCCAAGGCTCACAATCACTCGGCATGCTTTCTGATTTATCAGAAAAATTTCCAGTTGTAAAAAAAATATTTTCCGAAGCATCTGAAGTTTTACATTATGATTTATGGAATTTAACACAACATGATGCAGAAAAATTAGATCGAACTGAATTTACGCAACCTGCATTGTTAGCAGCAGATATTGCAGTATATGAATGTTGGAAATTATCAAATAAAAATACACCACAATTTTTAGCAGGACACAGTTTAGGCGAATACGCCGCACTCGTTTGTGCAGAAGCATTTACATTTCAAGATGCCATTTCATTAGTATCGTATCGCGGAAAATTTATGCAAAACGCTGTAAAACAAGGTGCCGGCGCAATGGCAGCAATTGTTGGATTAGATGATGATGTGGTTGTGAAAATTTGCAATGAAGCATCAACAATTGGAATTGTCAGTCCCGCAAACTATAATTCCATCGGACAAATTGTCATTGCAGGTGAAACAGCAGCAGTTGACAATGCAATTGAATTAGCGAAAAATGCCGGCGCGAAAATTGCGAAAAAAATTCCGGTGAGTGTTCCATCGCATTGCGCATTAATGCAAAGTGCAGCGGAAAAAATGGCAGAAAAATTAAAAAATATAAATATTAAAACACCAACATTAAAAGTAATTCAAAATGCCGATGTAAAAATTTTTAATTCACCCGATGAAATTCGTAATGCATTAGCAAAACAATTAATATCACCAGTGCGTTGGGTTGAAACCATTCAATTTATGATAGAAAAAAATTGTAAATTATTTTTAGAATGTGGGCCTGGAAAAGTATTATCAGGATTAAATAAAAGAATTTCGCGAGAAATTACGACGGAGAATTTATCATGACATTCAAAAACAAAATCGTCTTTATCACCGGCGCAAGTCGTGGCATTGGTTTTGCAATTGCAAAAGCATTTCATGATCAAGGTGCAATTGTAATTGGTACCGCAACAACTGAAGACGGTGCAAAAAAAATTCCAGGACACGGCGTTGTTTTAAATGTCTGCGATGCAGCACAAGTTGAAAAAGTATTTGAAGAAATACAAACAAAATTTGGCGCGCCAAATATTTTAATTAATAACGCAGGCGTTACTGAAGATAATTTATTATTGCGCATGAAACCAGAACAATGGGATCGCGTAATTGATACAAATTTAAATGCAGTGTATCGCACAACAAAATTATGTTTGCGTCATATGATGAAAGCGCGTTTTGGTAGAATTATAAATATTACATCGGTTGTTGGTGTAACAGGAAATCCAGGGCAAGCAAATTATTGCGCTGCGAAAGCAGGGATGATTGGTTTTACAAAAGCAGTTGCAATTGAAATGGCAAGTGTTGGCATTACTGCAAATACTGTTGCGCCGGGATTTATTCAAACCGACATGACAGGAAAATTAGATGAAAAACAACGCGAGGCAATTTTATCGCAAATTCCATCGAAAAAAATGGGTGATGCGATGGATATTGCTAATGCAGTGTTATTTTTAGCGTCGGATGCGGCAATGTACATTACGGGACAAACTTTGCATGTCAATGGTGGCATGTACATGGCGTGAGTGATAAAATTCGCGTTTTCGGATAAAATACAGATTAATTTTTTATTAACAGAGGAATAAGACAATGGCAGCAAGTATCGAAGATCGCGTTAAGAAAATTGTGATTGAACAATTAGGCGTGAAAGAAGATGAAGTAAAAAATGATGCGTCTTTTGTTGATGATTTAGGCGCAGATTCATTAGATACAGTTGAATTAGTGATGGCTTTGGAAGAAGAATTTGATGTTGAAATCAAAGATGAAGAAGCTGAAAAAATTACTACGATTCAACAGGCAATTGATTTTGTCAAAAAGCGCGCTGCTTAATGATGCGAGTAATTGAATGAAAAGACGAGTCGTTGTAACTGGAATGGGAATGTTAAGTCCACTGGGAAATTCAGTGGATGAAACGTGGAAAGCGATTTTAGCCGGAAAAAGCGGCGTCGCGCCCATCACACGTTTTGATGCGTCGGTTATGCCAACACACATCGCAGCGGAAGTTAAAAATTTTGATCCATCGCTTGCAGTTGATGTAAAAGAAGCGCGACGTTTTGATACATTCGTATTATTTGCAGCAGAAGCAGCGCGACAAGCGATTTTAGATTCTGGTTTGATTATCACTGATGAATTAGCATTGCGTGCAGGTTGCGCAATTGGTTCTGGAATTGGTGGTCTTGGTCAAATCGAACGAAATCGCGACGCTTTTGTTGAAGGTGGTCCGCGAAAAATTTCTCCATTTTTTATTATCGGTGCAATTATTAATATGGCGCCTGGAATTGTGTCGATGAAACACAATTTGCAAGGTCCAAATATTTCTATTGTTACCGCATGCACAACTGGTTCGCATAATATTGGCGAAGCTGCACGTATGATTGCGTATGGCGATGCTGATGTAATGGTTGCAGGTGGCGTTGAAATGGTCACAACAGAATTAGGCATCGGTGGATTTAATATTATTAAAGCATTATCTACACGAAATGATGCGCCAACAAAAGCAAGTCGTCCGTGGGATAAAGATCGTGATGGATTTGTATTGGGTGAAGGCGCAGGTATTTTAGTTTTAGAAGAATTAGAACACGCCAAAAAACGCGGTGCGAAAATTTACGCTGAATTAGCAGGGTTTGGAATGAGTGCAGATGCATTTCATACTACTGCGCCAGAGCCAAATGCACGTGGCACATCACAAGCAATTATTAATGCATTGCATGATGCAAAATTAAATCCAGATCAAGTTGATTATGTGAATGCGCATGGCACATCGACAATGGCGGATACATTGGAAATATTAGCAATTAAAAAAGCGTTGGGCGATCACGCATACAAATGTATGACAAGTTCAACAAAATCGATGACAGGACATTTGCTCGGCGCGGCGGGTGCGGTCGAAGCAATTTTTTCGATATTGGCAATTCGCGATCAAGTTGCGCCACCCACAATTAATCTTGATAATCCTGATGAAGGATGTGACATAGATTTAGTTCCGCATCATGCGCGTCAAGCAAAAATCGATGTTGTTGTCTCAAATTCCTTTGGATTTGGCGGCACGAATGGTAGTCTGATATTTAAGAAATACAACAAATAATTAAATTTCAGATGCCAAAAAAAATATTCAACATATTATTTATCGCCTTCGTTTTTATTTTTCTCTACGTCGCATCCGTCATCCACGATTTTTTTCGAGTACCGCTTGTTTCGAGTGGTGTAACAACTTCCATAAAAGTTTATCCCAATCAAGACGCATATATTGTCGTGAATAATTTACATCAACAACAATTAATTCAGCATGCAACTTTATTTAAATATTTTATTGATGTGTGCGGTGATCGTTATCAATTACGTTACGGCGAATATGAAATTAATTCTTCCGTGACAGCGTGGACATTATTGCGAAATATGGTTCACGGAACGGGTTTAGTTAAACATCGCTTAACAATTGTGAATGGCTGGACGACAAATCAAGTGTTAACCGCATTAGCAAGTGATCATAATTTAAATCAAACGCTCGTGAATCAACCTAAAACCGCTTTATTACAAGCATTAAATGCACCTGAAAATAATGTTGAAGGATTATTATATCCCGACACTTATTTTTTTACGTGGGGAAATACTGATATTTCAGTATTAAAAACAGCATATCAAAAAATGCAAAGCATCTTGCAAACCGATTGGAATAATCGCGCGCCGAATTTGCCTTATCAAAATGCATATCAAGCATTAATTGTTGCATCGTTAATTGAAAAAGAAACATCTGTTGATGCAGAAAAACCAATTATTGCGAGCGTTATTATAAATCGTTTAGCAAAAAATATGCGATTGCAAATTGATCCAACCGTACAATACGGATTGGATAAAACATTTGGCGGCGCCATTACAAAAAAAGATTTAGATACAAAAACACCGTATAATACGTATTTAATTGATGGCCTACCGCCAACGCCCATTTGCATGCCAAGCCAATCATCTATTTTTGCAGCATTACATCCTGCACAAACAGATTATTTATATTACGTCGCAACTGGAAATGGTGGACATAATTTTTCGAGAACGTATGCAGAGCATTTAATACAAGTGAAGGAATATAGAAATGTCATTGATCACACTTGAAGGCTGCGAAGGCGTTGGCAAATCCACCGCGCTCACATTTATTCAAAAATATTTTTCTGAAAAAAAAATAGAATGTGTTTTTACGCGCGAACCCGGCGGCACAAAAATTGGCGAAGCAATTCGCGAAATTTTATTGCACAACACATCAGAAAATATTTTTCCCGACACAGAATTATTATTAATGTTCGCTGCACGCGCACAACACATCGCACAAATAATAAAACCCGCATTATCTGCTGGAAAAACAGTCGTTTCAGATCGTTTCACCGATGCGAGCTTTGCCTATCAAGGCGGTGGACGAAAAATTCCTGCAGAACGCATACAAATTCTTTCTGATTTTGTGCAAGGTAATTTGCAACCCGATTTAACTTTATTACTTGATGCGCCAGTTGAAATTGGATTGTCGCGCATGCAATCACGCGGAAAAAAAGATCGCATCGAACAAGAATCAATCGATTTTTTTAATCGTGTTCGCAATACTTATTTAAATCGCGCAAAACAATTTCCAGAGCGATTTGTTATTATTGATGCAAGTGGATCATTAGCGAATACACAAAAACAAATTAAAGCAGCGTTGGATAGTAAAATAAAATGAACCAACAATCACAATTTCAATTACTTCAAAATGCCTTTGCACAAAATCGACTTTCGCATGCCTATTTATTATCAGGAATATCTGGCGTAGGAAAAACAAACTTCGCAAAAAAATTTGCAAGTATTTTATTATGTGAAAAAAATCATTCATGCGGAACTTGCCGCGCTTGCAAACAATTACAATCTGATTCTCACCCCGATTTTATCCTGATAAAACCAGAAGAAAAATCACATTCAATTAAAATAGATCAAATCCGCGAAATGAGCGACAAAGTATCTCGCACAGCACACGCAGGTGGTTATCAAGTTGTTGTCATTTCACCTGCGGACGCAATGCCAATTCAAGCCGCAAATGCATTATTAAAAACATTGGAAGAACCCTTTGGCAAAGTAATTATTTTTTTAATTGATGATCAAAAAAGTATTTTACCCGCAACTATTATTAGTCGTTGTCAAAAACTATTTTTCTCAAGTGAGCATGTTGATTTACGTTTATATGACAATGCATTAACTTTACGAGATCAATTATTAATGCATTTAGAAAAAATTTCGGATAAAAAAATAAATTCCATTACATTTAATCCTGCTTTATCAAAAATAAATTTAGATACTATTTTTCAAAAATTAATTTTAATCTGTTCTGATATTTCTCGCATTCAATTTAACACAAATAAAAAAAATATTATTAATTATGACGCGTATGAAATGCTTTCAAAAATCTCATCAAAAATTTCACCAGAAAAATTGCAAAAATTTATTAAAAAATTATTTGAAAAAAAATTATTTATTTCGAAAGGGATTAATTTAAATCAACAATTGTGTTTAGAAGATATTTTTATTGAGTGGGAAAATAATTATGTTTATTGATTCTCATTGCCACCCATACATGCTAGACGTTTACAAAAACGAAACTGATTTTGATCACTGGATGAGTGACACAAAATCTGCTGGCGTTGACGCAATGCTCTGCGTTGCGGTCGACATGGAAACCGCACAAAAATGCTTAAAAATAGCTGAAAAATACGACCATCTTTATTCCAGTGTCGGTTCACACCCCAGCGAAAAGGAAGAAGATGATTTAGAAATTGAAACATTAGTTGAATTTGCGAAACATAAAAAAGTAGTTGCTATCGGCGAAACAGGTTTAGATTATTTTTATAATTCTGATAAATTAGACGTCATGCGCAAACGTTTTCGCGATCACATTCGCGCAGCACTTCTTGCAAAAAAACCATTAATTATTCATTCTCGCAATGCACGCGAAGATACATTGAATATCATGCGCGAAGAACATGCTGATCAAATCGGTGGTGTGATGCATTGTTTCACCGATACATTGGAAATGGCAGTCGCCGCTGTTGATTTAAATTTTTATATTTCTTTTTCAGGTATCATTACTTTTAAAAACGCAAAAGAATTAGTAGAAGTTGCAAAACATATCCCATTAGAAAAAATATTAATCGAAACTGATTCGCCATATTTAGCACCCGTTCCATTTCGTGGAAAAACAAACGAGCCAAAATATGTAAAATACGTTGCAGAGAAAATTGCGGAAATAAAAAATATTTCCATAGCAACAGTTGCAAAACAAACCAGTGAAAATTTCAGAAAATTATTTATTAACGGTTAACGTTTCTCCGCATAAAAATAAATCCCGGCACGCATAACACAATCATTCCACCCGCAAAAATTAACGCATAATGCAAATCACTTCCAAAATTTAATTCGCTCGGTGGAATAAAACCTACAATTAAAGTAATTAAACTACTCAACAAACCAAACAAACACAAAATCCATTTCGTCACAGCGCCACCCGGAATGGTAAATGGTTTTTTAATATGGCGATGTTTGTAATGCAAAGACAACGCCGCTAAAAACATTAATATATACATTAATACATATAATTCAGTTGATAAATCCGTTAACAACCAATAAATATCATTCATTGTTTTAAATAATGTAAATGCCAAACAAACCACCGACACCAAAATAGCCTGTAAAATAAGCACATTCGCAGGCATCCCATGTTTATTATTTTCCGCTAATTTTTTCGGCAGCGTTCCGGTTTGTGCCGCTTGTTGCAAACCTCTCGCCGGCGAAATAATCCAATTAATCATTTCGCCAATACTTGCAAGCACAACTAAAGCACTCAAAATATAAATCCAATTTTTTAAATGAAACGCATCAAGATAATAAGCAAATGTTTGAAAAATTCCCGTCGTCAAACCAATTTGTTTTTGCGGAATGACAAATGCAATTGCAAGCGATCCCATAATCATCGTTACTAAAATAATCGCAGACGCAGAAATAACGCCAATCGGATAATTTCTTTCCGGTCTTTTCATATTTTGCACATTCACCGTTGCTAATTCCATGCCTAAAAATGCGGTAATAATTGTTGTTAATGATATCCAATCATTAATATTTGAAAATTGCGGAACTAACGTGTGTAAATTTAAATGAATTTGTACAGGATGATGTTCAACTTGCCAAATAATCGCTAATGCTGCCATTACGCAAAACGGCAACACAAATCCCGCCACCGTACAAAACGCTGCAAATCCCGCAGATAATGAAAAATTCTTCACAGAGAGTAATGTCAAACTCCAAAACACAGTTAAAATCACAATCACCGCAAATATCTTGCTCGTCGTGAGCGACGGATCAATTAAATAAGCAATACCGCCTGCAATATAAGATAAAATACTCGGATACCATGTCGCCGTATTAATCCACTGCAACCAAATTCCCATAAACGCAACATTATCGCCAAACGCTTCTTTGATCCATTGGTAAATACCATTTTTATCGGGATGATATGACGTCAATTCCGCTGAAATTAAAGCAATGGGAATTAGAAAAGTGATTGCTGCTGCAACAAAAAAGAAAATCAGTGGCGCACCAAACATCGCATTCGATGGCATATTACGTAAGCTATCGATTGAGCCTACGATAAACATAATCAATACAAATAAACCGATTTTTTTGTTGGTGATCATAAAATAGTTGTCCATTTTTTATAAAGATGCACTATACTAAAATTTCTGAAAATTATATAATGAATCATATTAATAAAGCGATGAAATAAAATGAGTTTACTCAGCCCCAATTTAGTTGCCTTTATGGCAATTGTAAAACATAAAACTGTACATGGTGCTGCTCATGCAATTCACTTAACACAAACAGCCGTGACGCAACGCATTCGATCTCTAGAAAAGCAACTTAAAATAACATTATTTGTGCGCTCACGTCGAGGGATGGCGTTGACACAAGAAGGTGAAGCATTATTACATTATTGCCAAGCTGCGAAATCGTTAGAAGGCGAAGCATTAGCGCGCATTCAAAAAACAGGCAGCGAAACAGAAGTGGAATTAACATTATGTGCGCCAACCAGCATTATGAGTTCGCGTATTTTACCCAGTTGCTTGCCAATCATGAAATCATTTCCTAATTTATTAATTCATTTTGATGTAGATGATATTGATGATCGTTATGAAAAATTACGCGCGGGTTTAGTGGATTTAGTTATTATTCGCGAAGAACATTTGCGTCCTGAAATGCAGCATAAAAAATTACATCCAGAAGAATATGTACTGGTTGGTTCTGCAAAATGGAAAAATCGGCGATTAAAAGAAATTATTCAAACGGAACGCATCATTGATTTTGATCAAACCGATACTGTGACGTTTGATTATCTCAAAAAATATGATTTATTTAATGAGTCGCAACACAATCGGTACTTTGTGAATCGCACAGAAAATTTAGCGCTCTTAGTTTCAGCTGGTATTGGTTACACAACATTAGCAAAAGAATTTGCAAAGCCGTACATTGCAGAACACGATTTAATTATTTTAAATCACGGGAAAACACTCAATATTTCGCAAGCATTAGCTTGGTTTGATCGTCCTGAACCGCCAAAATATTTTTCAGCAATTGTAAATGCTATCAAGTAATGATCATAATATTTCATCAATTCATTAAAATAATGAATTATATTCATCATAAATTTTTTGTTATCTTGTTTCTACGCTTCAATTATGAGGCTTAATTAACTAACTTAAGAGGTAGATGTTATGAGTAGAGGATTTCATTATCACGGTTCTCAAGAAAAGATTCAGTTGATAATTGAACAAACAATTATTAATGATGCAATTGCTTCGGCAGATAGTGCAAAATTAAAAACTGATGTTGTGAATTTGTTAACGCAGTATCAAAACAAATACAAAAGCTCACTTTTTAAAACTTTCAAAAAGGAAAGTATTGCCGCAGCCGGTCAATTGTTAAGTTCACTCGACAATCTTAATTCGGCAGCAGAAATTTTTGCTGAAATTAAAAAAGTCGACGCTAATCAAGCAACCGATTTAATGAGCGAATTAAAGAATTGTGTTTTAACCGCAATATTTACACAGGAAGGACTCGAAAACACAGCGGTAAAATATAGTGGTTTTAGTACATGGCATGTTTTTAATGTTTTATTTGATCAGACTTTAAATTCCACGCAGCAATCCGTACAAATGCAGTCGATGAGCGCAAACGTATAAGAATAATTTCAAGGATGAAATTATTTAATATATTTTTTATTATCGTGGAATGCATTCCATATTTTTCAGCGAAAATTATGGATCGCAGTCCATAGTTTTAATCAAAAATTATGGAATGCATTACATAGTATTGTATAGCATATTGAAAAATATATTATTTTATATGATATCTCTTTCATCATGGATTCATAAGATAATCTGTTTCTCGTAAAGCCTGTCGCCGGAGTCGGATTTGACAGCATAGTTGATGTGACATTATTCCTATTCCAGCAACAGAAAGAAAAATGAGAACTGCGGAACAAGTCTCTCTGCAAGAACCAAAGTGATGTGACGCGGTTGGTTGAGTTGTGCTGTTTTGGGTTAATGTTCCTTGTATTAGTAAAAACATTATTAATCGTTTTAAATGTTCTGATGTTGGTTGGATATTTCCAAAAAATCCCCGCATTATTTTCCCCCAATTCAATTCATATTAAACAGCGCAACTTTTTTCTTTCGTACATTATCTAACTGCAGGATTATTAACCGTTGTTGTTGCTTCAGCTGGTTTCGGCGATTCCATTTTTTGTGGAGAATGAAATGTGCTGTATAAACCACTACTGCTATTTTTTTCTAACACGACCGGACCAAAATCAGGATCCATTGGATCAGGAATGATTAATTTATCTGGATCTAATGTTCTGCGTAGTGAGCTTAATTTCTTTTTCAATTGTGATTCAATTCTCGGCGGGAGAATATGGTCTCCTGATTGCTGTTTCAGAAGTCCGGATGTGTTCGCTCTTTTAAGATCACCGAAGCTTTTTACACTAGATTCAGTGCGTAGTAAATTATTTTTGGGTGATATAGTTTCTGGAACAGCCTGTTCTTCTTCCTCAGGCTTTTTTTCACTAAAAATCATCGTTTCATTTGTAATCTCTGGTGATTGTGCAGGTTGATTATTTATTTCAGCATTATCTTCGCTTACCACAATACTAATTGCATCATCGACACTATTTTCTGTCGCAACACTTCGATTCAGAAATAATAAACTCAGCTTCACACTCATATAATTAAAAAATGCAACCGTAAATGCAACCGCAAAACTTGTCGGAACAGCGCCATTATTATTATTACTACACAATGCATATACAAATTGCCAAGACCAACCAGGAAGCCAGCCAAAAGTTAAGCTGCATCCAACGCGTGGCATTAATTCACGCAGATAATATCTCGGGTCTTCTTGCATGTCGACGAAATGTCCTTCATTAACAATGCGTAATAACGCAACGACAAAATACTGCGAAAATCCTTCAATTCCTGTGAATAAAGAAGCAAACAAACTCGAATTATTTTCTGATAATTTTAATTTATTTTGCGCAACATTAATTCCCAACACTTGCGCGCGATCCCAAACATAAATTGCAATTGATGCAGCAAGCAAATAAATAGTTGCTAAAATAAATGGAAATTCTTTTGTTTCATTATTCGCATCGCTTGGTTTTTTTATTCTGTAAAATATTGCCATTGCAATCAGCGTGAAAAACATCGCAATCGTCGAATATAATTGCTGCGAAAACCACTGACCCTTTGCATCAAAAGTTGAATCTTCTGTTTGTTGAAGACGCGCATTTAATAAATCATACGAAACAAATGTCCATACAAAATCGCGAACAAAATTTAAGAGTCCAGGAATTAAAACATCTTCAGAAAAAATATCGCTTAAGATTTTTTTGACATAAGAACAAATTTGCTCGGCAATTTTATTAATGTCAGCACGAACAGAGTATAAAGTGTTAGTTGATAGAAGCGCTTCCTGTAGCGGCATAAAATAACTTATTTTTCAGAACAACAAATTGTTTGCACCAACATCGCTGCCACTTCATACGGATTTGCATTTGCACAAGGTCTGCGATCTTCTAAATATCCATAACCTTGTTGCGAAACGTGAAGTGGAATGCGAATCGATGCACCGCGATGACCCACGCCAGAAATAAATTCTTTGTATGATGCAGTTTCATGTCGACCCGTTAATCGTTCTTCAATTCCAAAACCATAAACAGCAATATGTGCATCATGTTTTTCCTTTAATGCTGCAATTGCAGTATGAATTGCATTTATCCCAGTTTTGGGATCACGTGTTAATTTTGTAGAAAAGTTTGTATGTTTTCCTGCGCCGTTCCAATCACCTTTCATTGGTTTCGGATGTAATTTTGCAGAAATGTCATACGCTTCACCGATGCGATATAACAACCAACGCGCAACCCACAAATGATCTGAAACAGTAATGGGATCTGCAGATTCATTATTTAATCCGCGATAACCAATTTGAAATTCCCATTGTCCGGGCATGACTTCTGCGTTTGTGCCGTAAATCATGAGGTTTGCATCGATGCAAGCTTGTGTGTGTTCTTCCACCATGTCACGACCAAATACTTCATCTGCGCCAACGCCACAATAAAATGGACCTTGAGGCGCAGGATATCCGCGTTCAGGCCAGCCGAGTGGTTGCGTGCCGCGAAACAAAGTATATTCTTGTTCGAAACCAATCCATGGTTCAAATGATTTTGCTTTTTCCATTAATTCACGTAATTTTGCGCGTTTATTTGAAACATGCGGCGTGTGATCGGGATTAAATACTTCACACAATACTAAATAATTACCTTCACCTAAAATGGGATCATCAGTAAAAAAAACAGGTTTTAAAATTAAATCAGATTCGTGTCCGCATGCTTGATTTGTGGATGAACCATCAAAACCCCATTCCGGAAAATCAGCTAATGTCATATCACCTTTTGAGCGCTGCAATACACGCATTTTACTGCGTAAAGTTTGTGTTGGTATTGCGCCATCAATCCAAATATAAGTTGCTTGTGATAACATATTTTCTCCGCGATTAAATAATTTTAAATAATTTGTTAACGTTTTTCTTCCGGAACAATCGCAAACATTTCAATATCCCACGCCTTACCATCATAAAAACGATAATTTTTAAGTGTGCCTTCGTGTTTAAAACCCAATTTTTTAAGCAGTTTCATCGATGCAATATTATCATGACGCGTTACTGCTTCAATGCGCGCCAATTTCATTTTTTTAAATGCGTAATCAACAACAGCACGAATTGTTTTTGTCATAATTCCTTTTCGCCAATATTCATGCGCTAAATCATATGTAATTTCACCGCGGTGATGCGTATTATTCATATATAATCCAATCGCGCCAATCATTTCATTATTATCTTTTCTCGCAATCGTCCAATAAATTCCTTGCTTGCTGTAAAATAAATTTCGGCAATACTGTACTTCTTTACTCGCCTCCAACAACGTCGTCGGCTTCGTCGCCAAAATATATTGACCCACCTCATGATCCGTATAATATCGAAAAAAACTTTCCGTATCTTCCATCGTCTGCTCACGCAAAATATATTGATCGTCGAGATCGAGGGTGGGGAAGGGTTGGTGGTAAAAGTGTTGCATGGTAATTGCTCTGGATCATTATTTTTTGAGTGTATGATAACGTAAAAATTGAAATAGTGACACTGCGAAACGGCGGTAATCTTGGCCATTTTGCGGGAGTCGGGTAATATATACGAAACACATTTTGTCATCATGAGAAAGTGTCATCGCAATTCGCTATGCGGTGCGTAGTCAATTGGGGATGTACAGACGCAAATTTTCGTCTGATGAATTAGCTACACAGTGTGTAGCTAATTTAGGATGATGTTGATAGTGATTTTAATTTTGAGGAATGATCTGACGCGTTCATTAAAAAATTGATACATCAGAATATAAATATTTTGTAGATTAATATTTGTTATTGCACGGTGTTAAATAAATTAAAGTTCAGATATATCATTTAACAATTTAATTATTGATCTTCCAATCGCTTGCGCAAAATTTACTGGAACAGCGTTCCCGATTTGTTTATACACACTTGATTGCGAACCTTCAAATGTCCAATCATCTGGAAATGTTTGTATTCTTGCATATTCTCTTACTGTTAGTGGTCTTGTTTCTTCTGGATGACACCGTTCAGTTTGTTTTTGTGCTGGCGCACAAGTTAATGTAAGTGATGGTTCATCCCATGATAATCTTCTCGCCATTCCTGTTTTTCCACCACCAAGATAATAACTTTTTTGCATAAATTCAATTTGCAATTTTTTTGGTAAATCACGCCAATAACCACCAGGTGGCACTTGAGATAATATTTCTTTTTTTCTTTTTGGATATTTTTGACCGTCGGAATTAGGGACATCTGTTTCAAAAAGTTCGCCAGCTTTTAATGCGTCACGTACTGTCATAATTTTTTTGTAGGGCGACGGAAAAGTAAAAGAAACTTTTTTTGCGTAATCATTTCTAATTCCGATCAAAATTAATCGTTCTCTTTTTTGCGGTACCTGATAATGAATTGCTTTTAACACTCTTGGTTCAATTAATGTGTAACCAAGTGATGCAATCACTTCTTTCATCGCTGATAATGTTTTTCCATTATCATGATTTAATAACCCACGAACATTTTCTGCGAGAAAAACTTTTGGTTTAACTTCTTTGATCGCTCTTGCAAATTCGAAAAACATGGTTCCTCTTGTATCTTCGAATCCGAGTTTATTGCCAGCATAAGAAAAAGCTTGGCATGGAAAACCACCCGTAACTAAATCTACTTTACCTTTGAATTTTGAAAATGAAAGTTGAGATATATCTTGCTGTAAAATATCCCAGTCAGGTCTATTTTTTTTAAGAGTATCACAAGCATCTTTGTTTATTTCATTTAGTAAAACATGTTTAAAACCTGCTTTTTCAAGACCAAGCGCTAAACCACCACATCCGGCGAATAATTCAATGGATTTGTATTCTTTGTTTGGTTTTATTTTTATTTCATCATCCCAATTAGTATCCAGCATAGATTTCGCTTCATCAAATTTTTTTAATTGATCTCTATGATAACAATTTGTTTTTTTTGTGGGGTGTTGACTGGGAATTAATTTTTTTGTTTTCTCCCAATGCGTAATTTTCTCTTTTGAAATCGAAAGCATGTTTGAGACTTCTTGCAATGAGAAAAATTCTTGATCCATTTGAATATCTCGGCGTTCAATTATGTTTGTGAAAACATGCGCTATCAATTTTCATCTAAGTTAAAAGAATCAAATCCTTCGTATTTTCCAAAAGAAGAAAGATAAATATTTCTTAAAACATTATCTGATAAATTCAGTAGTTCGGTCAATACCGTGTTTTTTATTCCTGTAAGCCGCATTTCTTTTATAACATCGTCCATTACAATTGGTAATGTCACGCATAATTTTTTAAATGCTGTGTTATCACCCGTAACAATTTTATAAAATTGATCTATTGATACTCTTCGTATATTTTCATTGGATTTTTTCTCTTTACCTATCTTCACTTCCCACGGTATATTTTGACTTTTTGTTGCAATGACCTCAACGAGCATGCATGTTGATCCTGGATGATCTTTAATTTGACGTTCCATTTTTGCGTATGTTCCTGGTGAGGATGTTGAATTCATTGTGTTGTGTTTATTTTTCATTTCGACATAAATTTTTTTATTTTTATTGATAATGTCGAAACCATGTATTGGTACAGTCCAGTCACCACCAATATACTTGAATATATTTTGATGAAAATAACCAATGTGATTTGTGTTTGATTTGTCTATTTGTCTGAACGATTCATCTCGAATTACATCTCTAATTGATTTTCTATATACCTTGCTGTCAAATGTTAGTTTGATTGGATCTGGTATGTTTTTATTAAAACGCGCTAAATCGATATGGAATCTGTATTTTTTGATTATGTCTTTCACATGATTAAAAAGATCTTTGTCGGTGATAAATCCTAAATTATATTTGCGCATTTCTTTTGGCCACCATTAAATTGTGCAGATTGCAGTATCTAATAGATCGTTGGCGATGGGAATGTTTAAGTTTATAAAATTTCTCATGTGTTTTAATTTTGATCAATTTATTATAACGTTGTAAGTCATGTAGCTAACTGGTTCGATACAATTTTTGTGCTAATTTTTAGTAGAAAACAAAAGCAAAATTTTTATATTTTTTCTTGATGTAATGGAATAAAGCATTTATTATCGCCACACGCTCTTGATTGAGCAAATTATTTTATGTCTTGATTGACATCCTTAACTCTTGAGTGAGGCGGTATTATTTAATAATCACTAGTTGGAGATATACATATGAAATTCAACTCATCATATTTACAATCTTGTTTTGATACTAACAAATCTGTTTTAGATAATATTAATGAAATAAAAAATAGCATATCTAGCGATATTAAGCAGTTAGAGAATTATCTCAAATCAATTAATATTGGCGAGTCCGTTACTTATGTTGCAACAGATCCTACGCAGTCACGAAATTACTGCGAACCCATTTCTATTGAGGAAAAATTAAGCTGGGATAAAATCCAAAATCGCTTGATTTATGAAAAAAGCGAATATGAAGGTGAGATACATTATTACGAAAATAGCTTTGATATTGATTTATCTTCACGAAAAATAATTATTGAAAAGCCGTTGATTGAAACGCCATTTGAAATTCGAAAGCATGTATATGAGAGTGGATACCTTGGTGATTTCTTGTTATATGTTGCCAGCAA
This sequence comes from Gammaproteobacteria bacterium RIFCSPHIGHO2_12_FULL_36_30, assembly GCA_001801815.1. Lineage (GTDB taxonomy): Bacteria > Pseudomonadota > Gammaproteobacteria > Coxiellales > Coxiellaceae > 2-02-FULL-42-43. The sequence continues at coordinate 534,453 of MGXU01000010.1, read as the reverse complement.
ATTTTCGATTAATAAAAAACTGAATGAATGGAAAATTCATGACGATGTGCCTTTTTAACCATAGAAAATGTCGGACAATAGTCTACATTATTAATTATTTGAAATAATAACATTAGAGAGAAAAGAATGAACATCATTACAATGGTTGTCAGTTATATAATTTGTATAATCATATCTAGTTATATTGCGATATGGTTAGTACGTAAAAATACAGTTTCAAAGAAATCCTTTGAATCAGTATTATCTGAAAAAACAGCAATTGAAAATAAATTAGATGAAGAGCGTTGTACTTATGATCGTTTCATGAATGAAAGGGAAACTGAAATTAATGGATTGCGAAATGACCTGCAAATAACACGCGATAAAGCATCTGTTTTAGATCATATTAAAAATGAAAATTTAGAACTTAAAAATAAGAACGAATCTATATCGAATAATTTTAATGTAGCCAGAGAAAAGATTTCTGCACTTGAGACAGAGAAACAAATATTAAATGAACAGCGAGCATTACAGATTAAGCAACTTCAGGAAATGCAAGATAATTTAAAAATACAATTTGAAAATATCGGTAATAAAATTTTTACGGATCATAGCAAAACATTTAAGCAAGAATCGCAGAGTAATCTCACCGCATTATTATCGCCATTAAAAAGTGATATAGAGGGTTTTAAGAAAAAAATAGATGAATCATTTGAGAAGCAATCGCGCGAACAATTTTCATTGAAAACTGAAATTGCAAATATTGTAAAAATTAATGAAGAAATGACTTCGCAAACAAGTAACCTTACAAAAGCTTTGAAAGGAGATTTTCGAATGCAAGGAAATTGGGGTGAAGTTATTCTTGAAAGAATTTTAGAAGAATCTGGATTGCGTCCAGGTCAGGATTACATATTGCAAGGCTCTGATATGGGTATGAAACATCCCGACACTGGTCAAAATTTAAAACCAGATGTCATAGTGAAATTACCAGAAGATAAACATATTATTATTGATTCAAAAGTATCGTTGACAGATTATGAGCGTTATTGCTCTGAGTCAGACGAACAAATCAAAACGGAAAATTTAAAACAGTTTCTTGTGTCGGTTAAAAGACATGTAAATGATTTGCAAGACAGAAGATATCAAGATTCTGAAAAATTAAAGACCCCTGATTTTGTTTTGATGTTTATGCCAATAGAAGGTGCATTTACGCTAGCAATTCAAAGTGATCCAGAGTTACATAGTACAGCATGGAATAAAAAAGTTATTATCGTTTGTCCATCTACATTGTTTGCAACATTGCGAACAATTTCGTCAATATGGAGATTGGAGCTACAAAATAAAAACACGATGGAAATTGCACGAGTGGGCGGCACTTTATACGACAAAGTTTTTGGTTTTATAGAAGATATGGAGAAAATAGGAAAGTCAATCAGCGCCTCACAAAATGCCTATGATAATTCAATAAAAAAACTCCGAGATGGAAGAGGAAGTGTTATTTCTCAGACAGAAAAATTAAAATCTTTAGGTGCAAAAGCTTCAAAAAATCTGTGTGATACTTTTCCCAATATGGTTAATGATGATTCATTGGAATCCGATCAGATATTTAATATTAATGAATCCGTATCAATTGAGAAAAATCAGGCTCATTTTGAATAACTACGTTGCCAATAATGAAAACTGAGATTGAGAAATGTGTAATAAAATATCAGTATATAAAAATGTGTAAAAAAATTATTTCATTACAAGATAAATTGCTGCCGCTATTTATCGCTAGTCTTTTTGGCGTAATCGGTTTCATATTTTTAGTCTTTGGATTTGTCACAAGTAAATATCACTTAGAATTTTTAGCTAACAAGGATTTGTTTACGGCATCAGCAGCAATGTTCGCTGCAACTGGATTAATGTATGCAGTATATTGCAATCAAGCATTGCAAAAAGAAAAATTATCAAAATTTTACCTTCGTGAAATTCAACGTTATCTGAAAAATTCATTAGAATATATTTCCAGTGTTGATAATAACAATGTCAAATGGCACAGAAGTGTAAATTCCCTCACAGCAGTTGAAGATTTGTACCATAATTTGACTGAAAAAAACCATAAAGAAATCTTTTTGCGTGACTATACTGATATTGGTTTTGCTATAGCTGATGTAGTTAATTCTGTGAACCCATATTTTTTTTACGGAATCGAGTATCAAAAGTATTTAAAAGCCAACAATGGAGTGCTGTTATCGAAAGATGAGATACATCGAATATTATTTATGCATAGCGGCGGCATTTCATTTGACCTGTGCAGAATATCAGCCGATGCTCTTAACTTTTTATGTGCTTTTTATGAAAAAGCGAATTTCATATGGTTTCGCGGAAGTGATGCGGTGATAGACGATTGGAGCAATGGTGAAAAATGGTTTAAGAAAATTGATAATAATTACTTATTAAAAGATTTTACAGTACAACATTCCCCGCTGGTTGAAAAAATAAATGAATATGTTTTTCAGTGTAACTTATTAAGAGAAGAATTTCTTAAAGAACGAATAACCCAAAAGGAATGATAAAAATTTTATGCCTACAAAAATCTCTCGTCGAAAAATAAACGATCACGCTATCAATACGTTATCGACTTTGCCATCATTACTTCAACGTATTTACGCTGCACGGGATGTGCAATCAATTGCAGATATTGATCGATCTTTATCGGCGTTGTTGCCATTTTCTGATTTAACAGATATTGAAAAATCCGCAATACGTTTAATTTCTGCAATTACAAAACAAGAAAACATTTTAATCATTGGCGACTTCGACGCAGACGGCGCAACATCAACCGCAGTCGCAGTTTCTGCATTAAAATCCTTCGGTGCGAAGAATGTAGATTTTTTAGTGCCGAATAGGTTTACGTTTGGATATGGATTAACGCCCGAAATTGTTGATCTTGCAAAAAAAATAAAAAATCCACATTTAATTATTACAGTTGATAATGGCATTGCGAGTATTGAAGGCGTTGCGCGGGCGAATGAATATAATATTGATGTGGTGGTGACGGATCATCATTTACAAGGCACAACACTTCCAGATGCAGTTGCAATTGTGAATCCGAATCGCAAGGATGATAATTTTAAAAGCAAAGCACTCGCAGGCGTGGGTGTTATTTTTTATGTGATGTTGGCAGTGCGCGCGCAATTGGAAGCAGAAAATTATTTTGCAAAAAATAATATTGCAAAACCAAATATGGCGGAATTTTTAGATTTAGTTGCGCTGGGGACAGTTGCAGATGTTGTGCCGCTTGATAAAAATAATCGTATTTTAGTGCATCAAGGTTTACAACGTATACGCGCAGGATTATCTCGCGCAGGTATTCGCGCATTATTGCAAATTGCAGGACGTAATGCAGAAAAATTAGCGGCGATTGATTTGGGATTTTTAATTGGACCAAGATTAAATGCAGCGGGAAGATTAGACGACATGTCACTCGGCATTCATTGTTTATTAGAAAATGATTTTGATCGCGCATTAATATTAGCAAGACAATTAGATCAATTAAATATTGAACGTCGCGCGATTGAAAATGAAATGAAAGAGCAGGCATTTCACGCAGTGGATAAATTAAATTTAGAAAAACAATTACCGATCGGAATTTGTTTGTATGATGAAACATGGCATCAAGGGGTGATTGGTTTAGTTGCATCGCGAGTGAAAGATAAATTAAATCGTCCGACGATTGCATTTGCAAAAGCGGATGACATTATTATTAAAGGTTCTGCGCGTTCGGTGAAAGGAGTGCATATTCGTGATGTGTTAGATGAAATTGCAACGCAACATCCGCAACTATTATCTAAATTTGGTGGACATGCGATGGCGGCGGGATTAAGTATTCAATTAAAAGATTTCGCTGCATTTTCAGCGGTTTTTGAAAAAACAGTTTCACGTTATTTATCAAAAGATCAATTGCATCGTGTGATTGAAAGTGATGGCGAATTATCACACGATGATTTTACATTGGAAAATGCAGAGTTAATTAAAGATGCAGGTCCGTGGGGACAACAATTTCCGGAACCATTATTTGATGGAGAATTTGAAATTATTTCGCAGCGATTAGTGGGGACGAATCATTTAAAGCTTGTTTTGCAGCCTAAAAATAGCGCGCGTAAAGTGGATGCAATTGCATTTCAAGTTGATACGAATCTTTGGCCAAATCATCGCGTAACATCTGCGAAAATTGCGTATCGATTAGAACGAAATGAATTTCGGGGGGTTGCGGCGTTGCAATTAATTGTTGAAGAAATTGAGTGTTGATTTTTGTAACAATAAGAACCCTCTTTTGGATAATCAATATAACCCAAATATGGGTAATGATCATTGCCCAAATATGAGTAATATGATAAGCTACCCAAATGGACAATAAATTTGCTTCTTACAATATACATCGATACGCTCTTAGGCAACTATGGCAAGCAGATCATCACTTGCGCCAGCTAAAAGAGCAGCCATATCTTTACGAAAATCCTATTATTCAAGAGTTACCACGAAATACTCCGGGAATTTATACTGTTGAAGGCGGACGTCAAGTTGGTAAAACCACTTTATTAAAACAATGGATTGTACAATTAATAAAGGAAGGTGTTGATCCGCAGTCGATTATTTTTTTCACCGGCGAATTAATTGACGATCATCACGCGCTTGTTAATCTCTTGCAAACTTTTATTGAAAATCATGCAAAATTTCACCGATTATTTATTGTGATTGATGAAGTGACTTATATTCAACAGTGGGACAAAGCAATTAAATTTATGGCGGATGCGGGTTTGTTTCATCACTGTATTGTTATTCTAACGGGGTCAGATTTAACGCTGATGCAAATTGCTCGCATGACATTTCCTGGAAGACGTGGCAAAGCAGATCGCGTTGATTTTCATGTTTACGCGTTGTCATTTAAAGAAACGCTTGTATTGAAAAAATCAATCCCGCAATTAGAAAATTATTTAAAAAAAGAAACCGTGCCTGCTGATAAAATCATGATAAAAATATACGAAGAATTTAATCAATATTTAATGCACGGTGGTTATTTAACAGCGATTAATGATATCGCGCGTGATGGAAAAATTTCAAAATCAACATTGCGAACATATTCAGATTGGATTAGAGGTGATGTTTTAAAGCGTGGAAAACAAGAATCTTATCTTAAAGAAATTATTGCGGCAATTATTACGCGATATAATTCTCAAGTGACATGGCATGCATTAGCGGATGTGTTATCCATTGATAGTCACAAAACGGTTTCAGAGTATTGTGAATTATTATCTACTATGGATGCATTATTTATTCAAAGTGCATTATTGTTAGATAAATTAATCGCAGCGCCAAAAAAAGCACGCAAACTTACATTTACTGATCCATTTATTTATCATGCATTAAAAACTTGGTTAAATCCGACAGATGATCCTTTTTTACAAATTGAAAAAGATGTTTCAGATTCTGTGATTAGTGCAGCATTAGTTGAGTCAATTGTGAGTAATCATTTTCGTCGACATTATCCAACTTATTATATTAAAGCGGATGGTGAAATCGATGTTGTTTATATTAAAGAAAAAAAATTTTTTCCGATCGAAGTAAAATGGCGAAATCAATTGCGACCTGAAGATTTAAAGCAAATTAAAAAATATCCACGTGCACGTGTTTTTGCAAAAACATTTGTGATAGGTATCGTTGATGGTGTGTTGATAGAACCTTTGCCGTGGGCGTTGTTGAAATCTGACGAAGAGAAAAAATCCGAATAAAAAAAGCCGCGACAACACAAGTCACCGCGACTTTACTGTAATTATTTTACAGTTTCTAGCTCACCAAGTTCATCCTGATAACGCCGACGTTCGAGATAATCCTCGATTTTACGGCGTACTTGGCAACCAGCATTACTTTCTTCTTCAACCGCCTCAATTGCAGCGATCGCTTCATCGGTCGGATCTACTGTCGTGGTTGTATTTTTCACGTTCCTACTCCTTTGTTGTGAAAAATTAAAAAAAGCGAGATTATCATAACGAATCTGTACAGAGAAGAAAAGTATTGTTAATCAGTAAGTTCAGGTGTGAGTACACGAACTTGATGAGTTTTTGGATCTTGCAGCGTGACATGATCGTAGTGAATTTGTTTGACTTGATAATGACTTATTGCATCTCCTGCATGATAAAGATGACCATTAATTAAAGCGACACCTTGGTTATTTGATTTCATCGTGCCATTTAATACAAGCGGCGTTTTTTTAAAAGAAAGATGTGTCAACATTGCGCCATAAAAATTTTCGTAGCGCTGTTTAACAGCTGGAAAATGCGCATATGTTTCAAAACCAATTGTGCAAAGCATCATAAATGAAGCGATACCAATTAACCAAAATTTACTAATCGTTGGCATTTCAAAATGCGCAACTCGATTTTGTTTAAACGGATATGCTGATGGCGAAATAATGGGTGTTTGAGGTTTTTGTGGCGTTGCAAATTCTGATTCTGTTTTTTGTTGATGCAGCGACGATTGCGTTTTTTTCAATGCTTCATCAATGAGACTCATGTTAAAAATAACTCCTTCGCGCACCGATTAATCATGCGGCCGCGAATGGTGTCTGTGCCATTCACAAATCCTGATAATAAAGCGCGATCACATAATATATTTATCATACGCGGTTTTCCGCGCGTGTGCCGATAAATAGAACGCAGCGCACCATTTGTAAATTGCACTTGCGGACCCGCATATGGATTTGCCGATGATAATTTCAAGCGATGCAAAATATATTCGCGCACTTCTTTTTTATTGAGTGGACTAACACGATAACGCACAACGACGCGCTGATTTAATTGTCGCAACGCAGGCAATTGTAATTTTTTTTCTAATTCGGGTTGTCCAACCAAAACAATTTGCAATAATTTTTCTTTTTCTGTTTCAATATTGGATAATAAACGAATACTTTCTAATTGTTCGATTGATAAATTTTGTGCTTCGTCAATAATAATAACAACATTATTTCCTTGGCTCGATTCAGCCAGTAAATAATGATTCAGCGCATTCACCAATTCAAATTTACTATTAAAATTTCCAGTGATTCCTAAATCCTGCAAAATAATTCGCAATAAATCTTCATCTGAAAAACGTGGATTTAATACAAAAGCTGTTTTGGTATTTTTATTAATGCCGTTCAAAAGTGTGCGGCACAATGTTGTTTTGCCAGTGCCGATTTCGCCGGTAATGACAATAATTCCTTTGCGATGATCAATGCCGAAAGTTAAATGTGAAAATGCTTCGGAATGCGAAGTGCTCGGAAAATAAAAACTAGAATCAGCCGTGACGTTAAATGGATTTTCTTTTAGCTGGTAAAAGTCATGATACATGGCCGCATCCCTCGCCTCGATGCCATCATTGTAACATAGGAGTTTTAAGCAATGCCAATATATGAACAACCAAGGGATTACAAAATCATTAGATCCTAATCTGTTAGAAATGTACAAAAAAAGTCCTGCCTTTTTATTGTTTGGTGTGTGATAATTCCAAACACTAAAAAGTGTTGTTTTTTTGAAATGTACATAATATGGCACACGACAATAATGAATTTAGATTTAAATAAAATTAAACCGCTTACTTCGCAATACATCGCATCAGGTTACAAAAAAGATAATATTTCTATTGCTTCACTTGAGCGAACTGAAGATGGCTTGATTGCATGCATTGACGTTGATGATTTTTTTATCCCATCAGACGGGCAGTATCATTTTACCGCTTTTCACGCGCAGCTGGTTGTGTCGCAACTCATTATTATTCATGGATGTCTGACGCTGGGGTTGCATAAAAAATCAGGTGAAGCTTACATGAGAGAATTCAAAATGAAGCTCAAGAAAAAAATTAATAAACATAAAGGAATTCTGGTAGTAGCGCATTATGATAAAATGCGCATTAAAAACAAAAATGCGTTTATCAACAGTACATTTAGTTTTGAAGATAAAAGTTTTTACGGCGAAATTAGCGCGGTTATTCCTCTAGACAGTGAAGAATGAAAACAATAATATTTTTATCTGCCGTTTTTAGATATATCGATCTTTATAATTTTGATGCAATCGATAAAGAAGATAATTCAAAGTTTATTTTGATTTTGGGCGAAAATGAAAAAAATAAAATTACTACACAGCACCAATGCTGTTTTAATTCAATTATTTTTCTTCCCGTGTATTTAATTGAAGGGGAACCGAACACTCGTTTCATCTATTCTAACGTGCATAACACCATAAAAAAATTAGTGATCACGCATCATGATATTAAAATAATTTGTATAGATGAAGGAAATATATTTTTAGCAGCAAAAATTCGAGAATCATTTAATATATCTGGGCCAAAGCAAAATATCGTTGAGCCATTTACAAATAAAAGTATGATGCACAAGATAATTGAGTCAGGTGAAGTTGCTTATCCCAAATCAATTTTTCTTACAAAAGCACTCATTAAAAAAAACAAAAATGTGTTATTTGATCATATCGTGTCAAAGGTTGGATTTCCTTTTATTCTAAAACCAGATAATTCATCTGGAGCGTTCGGCGTATCGTTGATTACGTCTAAAAATGATTATGATAATAATACTATTTTTAATGATAATTTTAATTACCTGGCATCCGAATATATTACAGGTGATTTATATCATTGTGATTTGCAAATTTATAAAAAAGAAATTTTGTTTTCTGGATCGGGTATGTATCTCAATCCATTGCTTGATTTTATGTTTGAAAAAAACATCGGATCAATTTTATTGGAGGAAAATGATGCAAGAAATACCGAGATGCGAAATCTTTGCATACATATTCTGTTAAATGTAATTCAAGTGAATTCCGGATCATTTCATGTTGAATTTTTTAACCGCGACGGTCAGTGGATATTTTTGGAAGCCGCGTATCGTCCACCGGGCGCTGGACTGATTGATTTATATCAACAGTGTCTTGGTATTAATTTGTGTAACACGGATTATTTGCTTCAAATAGATGAAAAACCCGAATACATTTTTAAAAATAAAAAAAATATTTTTATTGTTGCGGCACCTATTCGTCAAGGCACGTTGTTTGTAAAAACACCACCCATCATAAAAAGTCATCTGATAATAGATTGGCGAGTAAAGGATGCGCAATATATGAAATCACCTAAATCAATAGCAGATAAAGCACTAGTAGCATTTGCAATGAATGATAATTATCAAACTCTTTTTCAAGATTACTTAAGTCTAAAAAAACATTCTTTCTTTTCTGTCAATCAGTAGTGCAAAATTCTTTGAGATATTGGTATGTATAAAAAAAAGGAATATGCAGCAACAGAATATCAAAAACGATTTTATCTTGAGTGGCTTTTATCAGACGATAAAAGCAAATACAATAATATTTTTTCATTTAAGATAATTGGTTCTCTTAATGTCAAACAAATGCAGGATGCTGCAGTTAGCGTTATAAATCACGATTATTTTCTTGCTAAAGCGAAATTCTATTATAAAAAATCAAATTTGAAATTTTCAATATCGGAAAATACTGCTTATCCAATTTTTAATTTTGAAGAATCCGTTTTAGGAAATCAAGAAAAAATTATTAAGACATTCTTTAAATCATGTTGTCGATTTTCTTTTGATTTAAATAATCCTCCTCTTGTCAAATTTGATTTATTAAGAATCGATCATAACGTTTATATTTTTATTGTAAATTTTCATCATATTATTTTAGATTCCGGTTCGGTGAAACCATTTTTTGATGCGCTAAAAATTCGATATCATCAGAAACATAATGAGACGTGTTTTGTGAATAATGATGTTGCGCAATGGCAAGAATTTTTGAGTGTGAAAGATAATAATCACGAGAATATTAATCAAGAAGCCGCTAATTTTTGGAAGGAATATCTTGCCAATAAAATTCTGACAGTGCCATTGACGTTTAAAACAAAACAAAATAAATATGATTCCGGTTTAAAACAAATCTTTTTTGAAATGGACGAAGCATTATATCAAAATTCGAAAAAGTTCGTTTTAGAGGGTAAGTGTACTTTGTATTTATTAATGATGACCATTTATGGGATTTTACTGCATCGTTATTCCGGAAGTAGTTCATTTTTTATATCTTATCCAGTCAATACGCGATCTCCCGTATCCAAAAATTTATTGGGTTGTTTTGTGAATTCAATTCCCATTGCATTTTCATTTGATGAAAATGATACCTTCACATCTATTTTGAATAAAGTTGTAGAAGACAGAAAAAAAACAAAAAAATATTGGTCTTACCCTATACATCAGATGATTGATATTTATCGTAATAATCATAGCGTTCCAAAAGAGGATTTATTAAATGTGAGTTTTTCTTCGACAATGTTATCTGAAAATCTACTCACAATTGAAGGTGCAAGTTGTGATGGAGGTCAATATGGCGGAAGAAGTTTTGGGGATTTTCTTGATATGAATACAGTGGTTGATATTGATTTAATGATCGATGTTGACACATCTCCGCTTCGCTTTTGCTTGCAATATAATAGCAACATTTTTGAATATAGCGTTATGAAAACATTTGTTGAGTGTTTTCAGAATTTATTGCGTCATCTTTTGGAGTCACCTTTTAAAAAAATATCTGAAATTGATATGCTTTCACCTGAATTACGCTTCGATTTGTTACATCGACATGGTGAAAATTATACACTTGACGAAAAAACCACTATTATTTCTTTATTTGAAGAAAATGTAAAAAAAAATCCTAATGTGAGTGCTGTAGAAGATAAGAATAATAAAATCACCTATCAAGAATTATCCGATCAATCTGACATGCTCACACAAAAAATTTTTTCTGCACTTGAACTTCATTCTGATGCTCAATCAAATTTTATTGCAGTTTTTCTCGACAGAAATTGTGAATTAATTACAGTTTTGTTAGCAATTTTAAAAACAGGACATGCTTACTTATCTATTGATATTTCAACACCAGAAGAAAGAATTCGAAAGATTGTTAACAATGCTAATCCAAATCTGATAATCACTACAGCTGATTTGAAAAATAAGTTACTCTTATTATCTTCTTCTTTAGATGAAAAAATATTTTGCATAGAGCATGTTAAAAATAATAAAGATAATATTTTGTGTGTGCCAAATAAAATAGTAAACAGTTCAAGCGTAGCTTATGTTTTGTATACATCAGGCACAACGGGATTACCAAAGGGTGTTCCAATTAATCATGCTGGAGTTTGTAATTTAGCTTTATGGTATCGATATTATTTTAATTTGCGTAGAAACTGGCGATTTAGTCAATTTGCTTCTGTTGGTTTTGACGCATTTTGCTGTGAAGTGTGGCCGGCGCTTTTAAATGGATCTACAGTTTGTTTTATAAATGATTCTCTTAAATTAGAACCTTTAAAATTTATTGAATGGCTAAAAAAAAATAAGATTGATATATGTGATATTCCGTCATCACTTGCTCAGATGTTATTTGAGTTTAATTGGTCTCAAAAATGTACTATGCAATATTTAAAAGTGGGCGGTGAAAAATTAATGTCATTACCCAAAAAAAGATTACCTTTTAATATTGTTAATTCATATGGATTAACTGAAACATGTGTGGAAAATTTATTTTCTAATGTGTATTTGAAAAATGAAAAAGCTAAAAATAATTTTCCAATCCCCATTGGAAAACCAATTTTTAATACTAAAGTTTATATTTTAGATAACTGTATGAATCCCGTTCCTGTTGGTGTTCCTGGAATGTTGTATGTGGGTGGGGTTGGCGTTTCATCTGGGTATTTAAATTCAGAAGAAGAAAGTAGAAATTCTTTTATTCATAATTGTTTTTCTGAGCATGAAAAAAATAATAAAATATTTAAAACAAATGATATTGGTAGATGGTTGCCAAGCGGTCAGATTGAATATATCGGTAGGAATGACAATCAAATTCAATTGCGGGGTTATCGTATAGAGTTAGGTGAAATTGAATCTATTATTCTAAAAAATTCCCTGGTTTGTCAGGCATATGTTTTTCAAGATTCAGAAATGAATGAATCTAAAATATTAGCATATATTGTTGTTACTGAAAAAAATAATTTTAACCTGCTCGAGCTCATTGAGAATATAAAAAGATATTTACCTCATTATATGTTACCTTCCGCAATTACAGTAGTTGATAAAATTCCATTAACACTGAACGGAAAAATTAATAAGTCTTTACTTCCAAAACCATCTTACATTACTGCTGAAAAAATACGTAAAAAATTTAGCTTGATGGAAATAAAAATTTATCGTTTATGGAAAAAAATTATTCCAGACTTGGATTTACACAGTATTTCTCAGCGCGATGATTTTTTTTATGTTGGCGGCTCTTCATTATCTATCGTACAACTTATGTTGGCATTTAATAAAAAATTTAATGTTAATCTTACAGCAATTGAATTAATAAAAAATAAAACTATTGAAAGTCAATCAAATTTGATTTCTAACAAGATAACTCATGAGAAAAATACTTCAGATAATATTATACTTATGAGAAAAAACGCTGATTATATTCCCATTGTATTAATTCCGTCACGAGGTGCTGGCTCAGAATCTTATAGTGAGTTTTGTCAATTTTTTCCAAATGAGTGTAGTTTATACTGTTTGGAATCATACAATCTTTTTTGTCATGATAACTTTATTGAATCAATGCCAGCTTTAGCTGAACACTACGCATCCATTCTTGAAAAATATTTTCCAGATGAACCTTATATTTTAGGAGGTTGGTCTTTTGGAGGAAATGTTGCTTATGCAATTGCTGATTTACTAGCAAAAAAGCATGGAAAAAATAAAAAAATCCCTTTTCTTTTTATGATTGATTCACTGGTTTTATCAGCAGAAGAAATTAATCATATGAAAAAATTAGAATCATTAATAGATAGAATTTTTCAAAACAAAACACAATATCTCAATTTAAATAAAAATATGAAGAGACATATTAATCACGTTAGAAAGATAGACGGTAAAATATTTGATGAATATGTACACCCACCATCTGAAGAAAATATTGTGGTATTTAAAGCTAATCAATATTCATTTCCGCCTGAAGCAACTAAAAATGAAATGTTGCTGATTGAGTCTATTTATGAATCTATGCGAAAAAAATTATTTAATGGATGGGATGATATTTCAAAATCAGTTTCTGTTGTTAATATTGATACAGTTCATTTGAAAATGATTCAAAAGCCACATGCGGAAAAAATCACTGAATTATTATTAAAAAAATCCAAGAGGAATTTATATGATTTCTGAGATTTTATTGGATCAGCGATGCATAATTCAAGGTGATCATTTTGTCGATTATCGTGAATTTAATAAAATGGTTAATGTGTTGTCTGCATATATTATGCATCAAGGTTGGTCAGAAAAAAAAATTGCTTGTGTATTAAAAAGTGGAATCGAATTTTCTGTTATTGCAATGGCATGTTATAAAACACGCTGTTGTTTTGTGCCAATCCATTCCCACATTTCTGAACATGAAGTAAAAAATATATTAGATAGTTATCAAATTGATATTTTATTTGTCTGCGCTGAAAAAATAAATACATTTAAAAAAGACACATTTACCTTTTTTAAGAATCTTTCTATTTGTGTTGTTGGTTGCAGTGATGATTATACAACATTGCAGTCTATTTTTGCTGGAGATTTTAATGACCTAACAACACTGCATGAAAACCATATGTTTGATTGTTCTTTACCGGCTGCTATTTTGTCGACATCAGGTTCAACAGATCAACCGAAAGGTGTCATGCATACATTTCTGTCACTAAATGAAAATATAAAAAAATGGCAACATGTTTTAAAAATAAATCAAAATGATTGTCTGCTTATTGCAGAGGGATATTTATTGGTGCTAGCTGGCCTGTTCTCACAAGCAACCATTATTTTTTTAGAAGATTTTTCACCTAATAATTTTTTATTGATGTGTGAGAAATATTCAATCACAGCGATTTGTTTTTTAATTCCCTATTTTTTTCAATTAACAAAGCTATTATCACAAATTGACGCCAAAAAAATATTGCCACAATTGAAATCTGCGATCACAGGCGGTGACGCTATTCCGGAAATATTATCAAGAAAATTTTATAAATTAACAGGTGTTCCACTGACAGCATGTTATGGTTTGACAGAATTGCCTCTTATCATGTCAAATGAAATTGATAATGAAAATAAAGCGGGTTTTTTAGGCAGTCCATTTTCTCATGTTGAAATAAAATTGGATCACTTGCAAGAATTTAAAGGTAATGTAGGTGAATTGATGTGTCGAAGTAGTGCCATGTTTATGGGTTATTATCAACATGGCGTACTGACATCGAATTGCTTTGATCAAGGTTGGTTTAGAACGGGAGACATCGTTTCATTAAATAAAAATGGCCAATATTTTTTGATAGATAGAGTTAAAAATATTATTATTTGTGGAGGTTATAATATTTATCCCAAAGAAGTTGAATTAGCGCTGTATCAATTAGCTGAAATAGAATCTGTTTGTGTTGTTGGTGCGCATGATGAAGAGCTGGGACACATTCCGATTGCCTATGTTGTTTTAAAAAATAATCGTAGCGCGTTAACAACCCAAGATTTACTTCGGTTTTTACAGACTCGATTATTGTCTTATAAAATACCAAAGCAGATTTTTTTTGTTGACACCATTCCATTAAATCATGCTGGAAAGTTTGATCGAAAATTATTAAAAAATTAGCCAATCTAATTTTTTGTTGCATGCCCAGTTTTAATTAATCTATTTAAAAATGGTACAGAAATCCAACATATTGCCCCGCAAATTAACGCTAAGGCTGTGTAGATCAAAAAAGCATGCCCATAAATTTGATCCATAGTGGGAATGGCGTCGATGTGTTTTGGGATTGCAGCATAACCTGCAATGACGCCCGCTAATTTTTCACCTAAACCTAATGCAACAAACCAAACACCCATCATTAAGCCAACGAGTTCTTGTGGCACGTACATTGTTACCATTGCTAAACCAACCGGAGATAATAACAATTCACCGACTGTAATAAAAAAATAGGCAAAAACGATAAACAACATATTACTTATGCCTGCGGCAGATGTATATTGAGTTCCTGCATAAGCAATTAAAAAGGCAATGGCCAATGCAAACATCGCTGCGGTGAATTTGGATGGAATGCTTGGGTTTTTATTTTTCTTAGAAAGTCGCAACCAAAGCGCTGCAAAAATAGGACCTATTAACACGATAAAAATAGATTCTAAGCTGATAAATAACGGTGTTGGCAAGACAAAATTAAAAATATGACGACCTACAGCGCGCTCAATAAATAAATTCATTGAAAAAAACATCTGAAAGAAAATTGCCCAGAAAACGATGGATAAAATAGTTAGAAAAATACACGCCAACATTTTGTTGCGTGCATTCACATCAAATCGAAATGCGTGAATCATCAATCCGACAAACACAATGAATGCACCACCAAACATAATAATATTTGCAAATCCGCGATGACGAATCAGTTCATATGACAATATGACCAGCGCAATTGCGCATATATAAACGAATGTAATGGCTAATGGATTTTTGCTTGCGATGGATGGTTTGATACGATTAAATTTACCTGCACTTTTTAAATAAAATAAACCCAGTATAAATGTGAGTGTGCCGACAACCAGTCCAATACTGCAAATCAAAAATGGAACGTGCCAACCAAAATAGCGAACAATATAACCCGATATCGCAGTTGAAAATAATACGCCGACATTAATCCCAACATAAAAAATTGTATATCCCTTTTCGCGATACGGATCGTTTGGATGATAAAAATCACCCAGATAACTAGAAATATTTGGTTTGAAAAAACCATTACCAATTGTAATAATTGCAAGCGCAATATAAAAAAATTGTTCGTGCGGCAATGCTAGCAATATATAACCAAAGGCTAATAAAAATCCACCGAGTGTTACTGCGTGTTCAAAATCTAAAATTCGACTTGCAATGTAACCACCAAAAATAGGCGTAATCCACGAAATTGCTGAAAATACGCCGAGAATCGCGTAACTTTTTGTATCTGAAAATCCAAATACTTTGCTTGTCATATATAAAACAAGCAACGCTTGAACCATGTATGCACCAAATCGTTCCCACATTTCTGTTGCAAAAAAAATAGGAATCACCGCAGGTTGTTTTTCAATCTGTGCTTGCATAATTCTTCATCCCATTGAATAGTGACAGGAATGCCAACCTAAAGCTTTCGATGATTATTGTCAAGTATTGGGCTGCGACATGATCTAATCTTACCCAATTTGAACGGAACATCTCGACCTTTGATAGAGAATTGGAAATATATATTGACATATCGGTATATTCCGATACAATGCTTTATATGAATATATTAAACGTACTAAAAGCTCTGTCCAATGACAAGCGTCTTAAAATTCTAGAGTGGCTTAAAGACCCAAAAAAGCACTTTACTTCATCAGCATGTGATGTGCATAAAGAAGGGGTTTGCGTTGGCTTAATCGAGAAAAAAGTGGGTTTGTCGCAATCTACGGTTTCTCAATATCTATTACAACTACAACAAGCAGAATTGATTACGATGGAACGTCGTGGGCAATGGACATTTTGTAAACTCAATAAAAAGTTTATTAAAGAATTTATCGTACAATTGAATAAAATGGTTTAAAAATTTTTATTCTAAAATATCGTAAAATTGCGATATATAGATTTGATATCGGAGAAAAAAGGAAATATAAAATGCGTAATGAGAAATTAACTGATTGGGGTGCAAGTATTGGTATATTTTTGGCTTATACTGGAAATTATATTTATCTGCCATTACTGATATCAAAATTAGGAGTTGAGTATAGTGGTTTTTGGGCAGGCTTTATTATTTGTATGACTTATGTTGGTCGTGTGTCAGCAACATTTTTTTATTCATTCATTAGTAAAAAATATGGCATTCGTAATACGATTTCACTTTTTGTTTTGATAGAAGGTATTGCGTTATTTGGAATGGGATTTTCTAATACTCGAATGATATATTCCTTGCTTGCTTTGTGCATCGGTTTTGCTTCTGGAATTTCATTCCCATCATTAAAACACATGTTATCCAGCTTACCGGAAAAAGTAAGGCTGTCTGCTTTTTCGAGATTTCAATTAGCGTCACAAGCAGGACTCATTATTGGAGCGATTATCGGATCAATTTGGGTTGGTCCACAAATGTCCGCTGTATTTTTAGTGGTTTTTCTTTTCTTTTTATCCTATGCATTCATCATTTTTATTTTTGTTCCTGCTGATCATAAAGATAAAATTATTCGTGAAGATAATAATAAAGTGAGTTTATTAGATTTTTCAATGTTAAAAAATGTTCGATTTCCAGCAATAAAATATGATTTATTTTTATCGCTGTTTTATTGGTTTTTATTTATGTCTTTTATGGTTGACATGCCATTGTACATTAAAAGCTATTTACCAATCTTAAGTGTTTCAATGCCATTCTGGTTAACAGGTTCTGTCTTATTGCTTTTCCAAATGTCTTTTTCAAAATATGCGGAAAAAACTTTTGGGACATCAGCAACACTTGCGATAGGTTGTGTAGCATTATTTTTTGGTTTTACTGCATTTTGTCTTGATGCAAATGTAATATGTATTGTTATCGGATGTATTTTGATTGCGCTCGGGCAAATTTTTTTCACACCTGCTTTGGATATATTGGTATCAAGAAGTGTCGGTAAAGAAAACATGGGAAAAGCAATGAGCGCTATGCATTTTTATCGTAGCTGTGGAAATATGTTAGGCACACTTTGCGCGGGCATCTTATTTGATTTAGGTAGAACGACACATATGTTTAATTTGTCTTGGATTGCGTATGCTGTCATTGCCTTTTCTTTAGCGATAGCGTGTGTTGCGTTGGGTAAAAGTAAAGTTTCTGAAAATCAAATTTCTGTATGAGGAAGTGAGCATGAGAATTTTACATACGATGCTAAGAGTTCGTAATCTTGAAACCTCTTTGCATTTTTATACTAATATTATGGAGATGAAATTACTCAGACAGAAAGAATATCCTGAAGGTCAATTTACACTGGCTTTTGTAGGCTATGCTGATGAATCTCAGCAATCTGTTTTAGAGCTTACTTATAATTGGGATAAAAAAGACTATGAATTGGGCACTGCCTTCGGTCATATTGCAATCGAAGTGAAAGACGTTTATGAAGCTTGCGATAAAATCAGCAAAAAAGGTGGGAAGATTGTACGCGCTGCTGGACCTATGAAAGGTAGTAACACAGTCATTGCTTTTGTCGAAGATCCGGATGGTTATCGCATTGAGTTATTAGCGGCAAAATAAAATTTTGCAAATTTTAATTGGGTTGTGACAGGATCGAACTGTCGACCTACTGATTAAGAGACTGAACGATATTGTATACACAACAATAACTCAACACCTTGCGATGCACATAACAGCGAAACACTGCCTAAAACGGCCTAAAATATATCACAAACAGTTTGAGTACGTTACAAATTCCCTACACTCATTTTGTGAAAATCTATGCTGGTCATAATAATGCGAGCTGAAATATTTTAGACAAAAATACAATATTCCATGCGTGCTGAATATATTTAAAAATAACATGTTAAGCAACAATAAAAAATGCGATACAAAAAATAGATACAATGCATGATTAAACTGTACTTTTATTTTGTTCTTTGAGATGAAAAATAGCTGGCATAACAACGAAAAAAAAGTAAAATTAGCGCCAGATGAAAATCTTGTTGGCTTTTTAAAATGCTAAAACAAAACTATTGTTTAACCGCGCATGAAGCTGTGTATGAAATAGCAAAGCCAATCATGATATATCTCGCCTTGCAGTGTTTTCAATACTCGCGTATTTATCAAAATGGTAGTCGAGTTGAATTAGCTACTAATCCAAAGCATTTGCAGCTTGCTTTTATCGAAAAACCTTTTATGCGACAGGTTTTTACACCTACATTGGCTTCCGCAGAAGAGCGATATCTTTCTATTCCGCATTGGATTGCTTCATTACCAAAAGCAGCACAGGATCCGCTTTCACAACAATTAAATTTGCATCAAGAATTATTTAATATGGGAAATGAATTTGCACTTTTTACCGATGTTGATAATGAAAAAGAACCCTACAGACAAGTTTTTCATTTTTTCTTTTCTAAGAATGATTATTCAGCGTTAAATCGTTGTTTCAATAACATTGAAATGATTGAGAAATTTTGTCAGTACTTTGTTAAAAACGCACAATCAATCATTGCAAAAGCAAGTAAAGATCCGATTGTTAAGGCTTGGTATCCACAACAAACCAATGTAATTAAAAAAAATAGCGGCTTAAATAATCAAAAAATAAAGTTAATGCAGTTATTTGATGGAAATAATAAATTGCCCGATATGGAACGCTTATCAAAACGAGAAATAGATTGTGTTTATTTTATTACGCGAGGTTTTACATCAAAACAAATAGGAAAACAATTAAATTTATCGTATCGAACCATCGAAACCTATATAGGAAATATTAAAGCTAAATGTAGTTTAAAAACTAAATTCGACATTGCGCAAACATTTGAACATCTTGTTTCCCACTTGGTTGCCCATTAGGATAATTTTTCAGTAGTTAATACGGTGGTTTTTGGCGTAGATAAAATCTACAGTGTCGTCGATCTATCGTTGATGACCTGGGAGAAAATAATGAGTGCTTTACAAAAATATGAATTCAATAATTATTATACAATCGCTGAACAGCTCACAAGTGAAAATATCATTTTGTTGGCGAAAGGTGAAATCATGGCGATTCAGGTAAAAAATTTTTACCCAAAAGATATCGCTGAAAAAGCAACAAAGCGAGTTAATCACAACGGTGTTAATTATTATTTGAATGCACCCGATATTGGAAGAGTTGGAATGGCCTTTTATGAAACTGATTTAGATCCCAATCTCGTCAATCAATATTACGCCATCGCGATGAAAAATTTGTCAGTGGCTCGCAAAATATTTTCACCGTATCTTTCGCCCATTGATAAATTAAGATTGGATTTGCAAGAAATTTGGATATCAGGAGCAAACATAGAAAATTTGCACGATAAAAAAATGTTTGTAGGCCTTTTTAGGAAAATTGAAGCTGGCGTTTCGATGCTACCTCATCGAGATGATGTACGGGTAGATTCTGGTTATAGTTTAAAATCGCTTGAAATTGAGGGTCAAATCGCAGCAAATATTTACTTACAAATGCCACATCACAATGGTGGTGATTTAGAATTGTGGGATTTAACATTGTCTGAAAATGAATTTAACGAACTGAGAGAGCCGGGTAGTTATGGCATCACAAGAGATAAATTACCAGCACCGACCTGTATTGTGCGGCCTGAGGTTGGTGATTTAGTGCTATTTAACGCACGACGAATTCATGCTGTTAGTCAAAGTCCGGATGATGAGAGATTGTCTGTTTCCTGTTTCATTGGATATCGCGACCGCAAACAACCACTGACTTATTGGAGTTAATAATATGACACGAAAAACATATGAGATTGATAGCAAGATTTTTAATGTAATTGCCAACGTAATAATGACAGGAAAAAAAGAAATTCGTTTGTTAGATGAAAAAAATCAGCCTTATCAAAAAATATGCGGTTTTATTGAGACAGACCATACTATTTTTCATCCACAAGGTGGCGGTCAACCTGCTGATCGTGGTTTTATTGGTGATGCAGAAATTTTGCATGTGAGTTTGGAAAAAACAGCAGAATCACAACATATACTGCACTATTACGATTTTGAAAAATTTACCAATATTGAAAAATATCAACCAGGGGATCGCGTTGAGCTTCGCATTGATCCAGAGTTTCGTTTTCAATGCGCGCGATATCATTCCGCAGGGCATTTATTGGCGGATATTGTTGAGAAAGCGTTTCCAGTTGTTGCGGTCAAAGGAAATCATTTTCCAAATCAAGCATCGGTGACATTTGTTTTTTCTGATGCTGATGATTCTTTTTTTAATTCTTTAAAACAAGATGCAAAAATACGAGAGAATACTATAAAAGATCTGCAAGAAAAGTTTGATGTAAAAGTTAAGCAAGCAATACCTGTATCAATTTCTGAATCTGATCAGATCAGAAAAATTAGCATCAGTGATCGAGTAATGCCTTGTGGCGGCACGCATGTTGAAAATACAGCGCGATTATTTGGTACAAGCATTTTTGAAATAACCCCTGAAAAAAAACCACCCGGATTTAAGATAAAATACAGTTGTGCATAGATGAAACAGAATAAAAATGATATTAACAAAATTAATGCTACAGTATGTGGCGTAGCATTATTATTGGGATGGTGTATTGTTTCTGCAATTGCACGAATCTTCACAGCTAACACTGTGCAATTGTATAGCCCCACCTTAGTTTGTTTTTATACTTTTTTAATCACATCAGTTTTTTATTTTTTGCTTTGTCTGTTGCAGTCTCGCCAACTTTTTTTGGCAATTAGAAATAATTTTTTTAATGTGTTTATGCTGAATATGTCGAGTTTTGGCGGGTGGTTTTTTTTGGTTTATCCATTAAAAGTAATTCAACCCTCCGTGGTGAGCACTATTACGTTGGGATTAGGTCCGTTTAGTTCAATTCTCCTTGGAAAAATAATATTAAAGTCATGGACTGCGAATCAATCAGAGAAAATAATTAGCGCTATTATTACAGTGATTATTTTATTTTTGTGCGGTGTTTGTTTTTTTCAAAAAGCAGGTATTGTTTCTCTGCAAAGAACGGACGCACAAATTTTGTTGGCGCTAGGCGCTTGCTTAATTTGTGGAATTTCCACGAGTATCAATAATCTTTATGCTAAGAAACTAGCGGCAAAAAAGGTTGCACCCACTCAAATCCTAGCGTTGCGTTTTTGGCTGATTGCCATTTTATCGCTTATTTTTGAAATGACTTTTTCAAATCATTCAACTCCATTTTCTTTACCTCTATTTTTGGTTATGGCGAAATTGGCATTTTTA
Source organism: Gammaproteobacteria bacterium RIFCSPHIGHO2_12_FULL_36_30 (assembly GCA_001801815.1). GTDB lineage: Bacteria > Pseudomonadota > Gammaproteobacteria > Coxiellales > Coxiellaceae > 2-02-FULL-42-43. The sequence goes on along the minus strand of MGXU01000010.1, from coordinate 512,477 downwards.
CTGGTGATTATTCCACTGTATCTTGCACAACATGGTATAAAATATTTATCTCCCGCCAGTGTTGCGTTGATTGCGCCATTAATGCCAATTTTGCTAGCACTCTTTGAATGGCACGAAAAAATAATTTTACCAGTCTCACTTTGGGTTTCTATGTTTGCAATCATCACGTGTGTATTTATTTTTGGAATAATCCAAATTTTTTGGAGAAAACGTTAATGTTACTAAAAAAACAAATTTGTTTAATTGTAGATGCTTACACAACAGGAAAATATTTAGCGCCAATGTTAATTGCTAATGGCTATGTGTGCTGGCATATTCAATCACGCAGTGAGGTTATTTTAGCTTATCAAAAAAGTTTTATCGCAGAAAATTTCTCAAGAAATTTAATTTATGATGGAAATATCAACGCAATATTAAATGCTGTATCTGAATTTCAAGTGAAAACAGTTATACCTGGCGCTGAAACAGGCGTTATTTTAGCTGATCTTTTGTCTGAAAAATTAAATTTACCTGGAAATGCATCTTGCACAAGTGATATAAGAAGAAATAAATTTCTCATGTCGCAAGCTTTATTGAAAAGCAAAGTTCCTGTTGCATCATTTATTTCGACAAATCAATTACCAGAAATACTGTTATGGAAAAAAGAGAATAAATTAAAAAAAATTGTATTAAAGCCACTCTTAGGTGGTGGTTCTGATCATGTGTTTATTTGTGAATCGGATAATGAAATTCATGCTGCATTTAAAAAAATACTCTCAGAAAAAGATGTGTTTGAGCAATCTAATGTCGAATTACTTGCGCAAGAATTTATAGAAGGACAAGAGTATATTGTAAATACAGTTACAATTAATAAAAAACATTATATTGTGGATATGTGGAAAAAATTTAAAGCACATCATAACGGCGTTCCAATTAATCTTTATTCCATCGCAATAGATTCAACAGCCAGCGAATTTAAAGCGCTGTCCTCTTACACGTATCAAGTTTTAGATGCATTACAAATTCGTCATGGTGCTGGGCATACTGAAGTAATGTTGAATGAAAAAGGACCTTTATTAATCGAAACAGGTGCAAGGTTAGCTGGATCAATTGATCCTTCTGCGGTGAATGAAGTTTACGGAATCAATCATATTAAAGCAGTTGTCGATGCAGTTATTAATCCTGAAAAATTTTCAACACCAGACGATATTTTTTTAAAAAAACAAGGTATGCATTTTTTCTTTAGCAGTTTTCAAAGTGGTAAAATTGAAAATAAGCCTAATTTCAGCGCTATTAATAATTTATCTACTTTTCATAGCTTATTGTTTGCTTATGATGTCAATCAAGTGTTGGAAAAAACAACCTCACTGGCTAATTTTCCAGGATATGGTTATTTAATTGGTGATGAAATAAATAAAATAATGAGTGATTATCAATTACTACGTCATCATGAAGAAAAAATTTATTCTGACATGTTATGTTATAGCGAGTAATTATTTTTATGAAATTTAAAGTTATTCTATCGGGCATGGCTGGTAATATTTTAGAAATTTATGATATTTCAATTTACGGCTTTTTTGCTCCATATTTTGCGCTCAATTTTTTTGGGAATAACAATCATACGACCGCATTAATAAAAACTTTCGCCGTATTTTTTATAGGATTTCTTGCGCGTCCAATAGGTGCTGCATTATTTGGAAAAATGGGAGATAAGCATGGTCGCCGAAAAACTCTATCCGTTTCGATTTTATTAATGGCAATTTCAACAGGCTTAATTGCTTTTTTACCCACTTATCAGCAAGTCGGTATGTTAGCGCCACTATTGTTGCTGTTAATGAAAATCTTGCAAGGCATTTCTGTCGGTGCTGAATATACAGGATCAATTATTTTTTTAAGTGAACATGCACCGCAAAAACAAAAATTATATTGGTCCAGTTTTGCAGTGATGGCTATTAATTGCGGCACTTTATTTGCAGGTTTTTCTTGTTATCTGATGGAATCGCATTTTTCAAAGCAATCCATGATTAGTTTTGGTTGGCGAATACCTTATTTGATCGCATTTTTAGGTGGGATAGCTGCTTTTTATATTCGTTATCATACATCTGAATCGGATGAGTTTACTAAAAATAAAAATCATGTTCTGAAAAATACTGACATTACTTCTTCTAATAAAAAAAAATTGTGGGCGGTTGTTTTTTTAACTTTGTTTGGTGTAACAGCCAATTATTTATTTTCAATTTTTGTGGTGACTTGGATGTCGTCGTATCTAGGATATAGTTTAAAAAGCGCTTTGCTTATTAATAATATCGGTATGATTGTAGTGGTTATTTGTGTTCCAATTTTTGGAAAAATAATTCAAACAAAAAACATAATACATTGGTTATTTGCTTCTATTTTTCTTGTTATGTTAAGCGCAATTCCTTATTTAAGTTTGATTCATAAAAAGTTATTTTTTCCAGCACTATTAGCTCAGATTTTCATGATGATTCCCTGCGCTTGTTATTTTACGGTTGCTTCGTATATTATCGCGAACATTTTTCCTGTGAATATCCGCTATTTTTATTCAGCGCTGAGTTATAATTTTTCAGCCGCTGTTTTTGGTGGAGCGACACCACTATTTTGTTTGTATTTACTTAAAATAACAGGATCATACTTTTCTCCTAGCGTATATGTTATTTTTATTGGTTTTTCATTGCTGATATTTCTTTCGAGGTTTTATCTACCGAAAAATTTATTAATTAATAAAGTAGCTGAATAATTTAAGGGGTGATTTAAATCAATGAGTATTAAATCGATCGTAAAACTGGGCAATAAACAATTAGCAACACCTTCCATGCCCGTGACTGTTTTTTCAACGCTGCAATTGCATGCTTTAATTCAAGATATGCAAGATACCCTGAAAGAAAAAGGGGGTGTCGGTATTGCAGCGCCTCAAGTTGGTGATAATTTACGGGTAATCATTTTTGGTTTTGAAAAAAGTGTGCGATACCCCCATGAAGTGCCAATAGCACATACGGTTTTGATTAATCCAATTATTGAACCATTATCGGATGAAATGAATGAAGCGTGGGAGGGTTGCTTGAGCGTGCCTGGTTTGCGTGGACTCGTATCACGCTTTTCAAAAATTAAGTACAGTGGTTTTGATGCAGATGGGAATGCCATCTCTAGAATTGTAGAAAATTTTCATGCGCGTGTTGTGCAGCATGAATGTGATCATCTCGACGGTGTTTTATTTCCTGAGCGCATTAAAGATATGCGTTATTTTGGTTTTGAAGATGAGCTATTTAAAAAGTAGTGAATAAGTGAAATAAACAACCCCGCAAAAAACGCTAAAAACACCGTAATATACACATTAAAGTTTTCTTAAATATTTCTTGTTTGTTATTTATTTTTGTTTTAGTATCCTTTCATAAAGTTTTTTTGATGGATGCAAAAATAAAAATGCAAGGAGGTGGAATTGTTTGCTCAGCAGAGTAAGTAAAGACTGGAGGTAAAATTTTATGCGCTATCCTTTTCGCGTTTTCGCAAATCAAAATCTTGGGATCCAATACGATAATACTGCTTTCACTGGCGAATGGTTAAATTCAAACGGCATCGGACAATCTCCTGTATTACCCAACATTAATCTTGCAACCGGTAATGTCATTGTTCAATCCACATTAGTTAAAACACAAGAACAAATTGGCAATTGGGAATTTGGTTTTGTTTATAACGCACAAAATCCAACGCCATGGTCAATGAATATTCCAACTATTATTCCTTCAAATGATTCACAATTAATTTTTTCTGAAAAAGATGGATCACAAGTTACTTATACATTTGATGCAACACAAGATGCATATGTTGCACCGAGTGGTTCACAATCAAAATCACTTATTACAAAGCAATCCGATAATAGTTTTGTTCAAGTTGATCCTAAAACTGGTTCGCGCACGTTTTATGAAGCAAATGGAAATATTGCCTGTGTGTACGATGCACGCGGATTTTTAATGCGATATTATTATGATCCGCAAGGTAATTTACAAACTATTACTTCTGCTGCTGGCATTTATACAATTAAAAAAACAGCAACTGATACGTCATTAATATTTGTTCAAACTGGTACAACCAACAGTGTATTGCTCGGTACGTGGACTTTTGATATTCAAAATCGCTTAAATAGTGCTGTTATTCCAGGCACAACTGATTACGCAATTAATTATAATTACAGCGGCACAACAAATAAATTAACGAGCATTACACAAACCGATGGCACTACAATTAATTTAACTTACACAACTGATGTTCCTGCAAAAATACAAACAGTGCAACAAGGAAGTGGCGGACCTAATTACACATTTGCTTACAACACAAATAACGCAACAATCACTGACGCGTTAGGATTTGTTACCACCGCCACATTGAACGCTCAAAATAATATCGAAACATTTTCACAGCAAAATGGTGATGCCACTGCTGATCTCACAACGTTGACAACGCAATGCAATTATCATGTGAACGGCGATATTAAAAATATTATTAAACCCAATACAGCGAAAACACAGTTTGAATGTAATAAACAAGGGTTAATAACACAAAAAATAAAACCTAACGGTCAGACTATACAATATGATTATGACCCCATTACTTTTGCGCGAATCATTAAACGAGAATTAATCAGCGGAAGTGGCGATACTGCTGTGTGGGCAACAACGCGTTATGTTTATCACAACAATGTCAGATCAAATGACGATCTTTCTTTTAGAGACTACGCTTTTAAAATTTCACCGCAAGGTTGTGTTACACAATATCAGCATGATGCCAATGGCATATTAAAATCTGAAAAAATTTATTTACAAAATACTTACAATGTAAATAATTTAACACCAACTACTCCGTTAACATATTCAGATATGGGAACATGGATTGCAACACAACCCAGTAATATTATTTCGTTAACTGCTTTTTCTGAAAATTCACGCGGACAACGTACATCAATACGAAAATTTTCCAATATTAATTCTGATGGTTCTGGAAATGAGGATGCATTTGCTTCGCATGATCAAATGACTAATCACACAATATGGGGCGCTGCGCAAACTCACACTGAAAAAATGGCCGTTGTAAGTGGCGCTAATGTAAACGCAGTAACGCAAGATGCGTTTGATAATTTACATCGCTTAACATCACATCAAAATGCAAACAATGAAACTCGTAGCGTTGTTTATAATGACGCAAATAAAAATGCTGTTATTACAGAACAAAATGGTCGCACTGAAACAACAGTCTGGAATGATGCAGGACAAATTCAAACTATTACAACTGCTATAACAGCCAGTGCAGTGACACGCACAAAAAGTAATGCTTATGATGTAGCGGGTAATGTTTCTGCTATCACGGGAATAGATGGACAAATAACTTATCAATTATGTGATAGCTTAAATCGCGAACGTTTTGTGATTACACCTGCGGGACGCGTCATAGAATATTTTTATGATGATATCAATCGCTATCGCTGCGAAACACATTATTACAATACAGTTCCCATTTCTACATTAACTACTCTACCACCTACATTTGCGTGGATTGCAACTAATCTAACACCCAATACAGAAAAAGATGTTTCAACTTATTCTGTTTATGATTTATCTAATCGTCTACAGTTTGAAGTGAATGGACGTGGCGCTGTTACGCAACATGTATATGATTTAAAAAATCGTGAATATTTAAATATTACATATGCCGCAAAAATTTCTGCAACAGAAATGATTGCTATTACTAGCGGAACATTTTCAAGAACACCATCAACCTCTGATCGCGTGCTCGCTACATTTTATGATAACGATAATAATATTATTGCAACGCAGGATGGTGATAATTATGTTACGCAATACCAGCGAAATCCTGCGGGTACTGCCGTGTTATGCACACGATTTGCCACGCCTGCCGAGCAAAATTTAACTGGAACGATTGTTTATCCCGCAACAAGTAAAGATGACTTTTCGCAATATTTTTATTCTGATGCGCGCGGACAACGCACATTAACAGTGGATGGCGTTACGAATGCAAATTATGTTGTGCAAAATTATGTGGTGCAAAATTCTTTTTATCCTAATGGAAAACCACAAACAGAAACAAAGTTTGCAAATCAATCCAGTGTTGTTCCTAGTGTAAATGGTAATCCAACACAATTAATTCCAACTGCTAATACAGAAGATCAAATTACAACAAACGTATATGATTTATTAAATCGATTGGTGCAGCAACATTTACCACAGCAACGCTTAAAAAGCTGGCAATTTGATGGCATGGGCAATTTAATTTTGGAATGTGTAGGTGATGATCCTGCATCCAATACTACTGTTGCAACACATGGTCATGCAAAACAATTTGATGATTGGGGACAATTAACACAAGAAGCACCGCCTTTAGTGTATGCAAAAATATTATCTATTCAAAATAATTCAGCATTAACACCTACAGAGCAACAAGCGCAAATTGCAGCTGTGTGGGCAAATCAAGCATTACAGTATTTATATAATAACGCTGGTTTACACACTGCGAAAATTGATATTGTTCCAGATAATGCAACAGCAGCATCACCCATTACATTTTTTTATTATGATGCGGATAAAAGATTAGTATTAACTGTCGGTGCAGAAGGTCAAACAACACAAATCACGCCGCATCCTGTATTTAATAAACCAGAAGAACAAACCCGTTATGCAACTGCAACTAATACAACAACATTAACAGGTGGATTTATTAACCCTGCAATTACTGCATTAATTACACCTGATATTAACAATGATCAAACAGAAAAAAATAAATATGATGGCGCAGGCGCTGAATGCGAACACATCGATGCAGAAGGTTATGTTACAAAAACAAACACCAATACATTTGGTCAGTGCGATAAAAAAGAGCTGCCCATTGATAACACAACACCATCCCTCACAATTAATTATCAATTTGATTTTCGTGGCAATGAAACGCAAGAAACAAAAACCGCCGGCACTGAAAGCATTGCCACATTAAAAGAATATAAAAATTTACATGGTCTTTGCACATCAATCACAGATGGTAATAACAACACGACAACATTAACGCATGAGCCACGCGGTGTTTTATCAACATCAACTGATGCGAATGGAAATACCACTGCATTTTCTAATGATGCATTTAAACGAGAAATATTATGCACGTTGCCAATGGGGCAAAGTGTTCAATCTGTTTTTACGCAAGCAACTCGCAAAGTAACTAATCAATATTTAGACTCTGCAAATAATGTGCTTGCAAGCACTGCGCAAATTAATGATGGATTTGGAAATGTTATTATCAGTCAAGATGCGGAAGGCAATACAACGCAAGCGTTTTTCAATGCGGAAAATCAGTGTGAAATAAAACTTGATCCGAACGATAATCAATATAAAAAAGAACATGATTTGCGTGGATTGTTAATTGAAGAAAGTTTCAGACAATCCAATCCATTATTGTACAACACAAAAACAAAACGCGATTATACAATTAGCCGTAAACTGCGTCATAAAATACAAGATGCCACTCATTTAAATTTAAAAACTAAACATGATACCAATGCATTAGGACAACGTTATAAAACAACAACACCATCAGGCTATATTCGTAAAACACTTTTTAATAAACGATCACTTGCAACAGCACATCAAAAAATATTAAATGATGCAACATCTGTTGTGACAGCGCAAAGTTATAGTGGTTTAAAAACTGCAAATACGCTAAACACATTTACTACAAATTTAACGCATACCTATCAAGAACAATTAATTACTGATGGTTTTGGACGTGAATTTCAGCGTATTGTTGATCCTGTTTCTGCTTCTAATCCTGATGCTTTAGCATTAACTCATGAAAAACAATTAGACAATACCAATCGATTAATTGCATCAGTTGATCCAAAAGGTCAAACAACTTATCTCGTGCGAGATGCGGTTGGTAATATTCGTTTTGAAATTAATGCTAAGGGTGGTGTAATTGAACATCAATATAATGCTGCAAATAAGCTTGTTTTTACAGCACATTATATTACTGCGGTTGCTTCAACAAGCTTATCTGTTGGCATGACGATTGCCGCGGTACAGGCATTATTAGATCAAACTGGTTTCAAAACTGATTTTGATCAACACACTTATTATTTTTATGATGATTTATTCAATGAGCGTTTTTCTGTTAATCGTGCCGGTGTTATTGTTGAATCACGCTACAATTTAAATAAAGAAAAAATAGCTAGTATTAGATATTATGCAAGCATTGATAATGATCCCACTACATTAACAACAAGTTTACTTGAAACAAAATGTAAAGACATAAGGCAAACTAATTTAGACAAAGCATCTTATCGCGTATTAGATCCAGCAGGACAAGAAGTATTTATTATTAATGCAGATGGAAGTGTTATTCAAAAATGTTATCACTCAACATTGCATATCGTTAATCATGAAATTAAGTATGCAAATGTAATTACAAATCCTGAAGCTGCTGCTTCTTTATCAATTGCTGACATTACTGCATTATTAACACCCAGCGATAATGATCGTCATACATATTGGATTGTAGACGGTTTAGATCGTTTGCAATTTTATGTTAAACCCAATGGCGCTGTAACAAGTTATGAGTACGATGGTAATACAAACAATCGAGTTCAAATCACAGAATTTAGCGCAGCAGTAACATTGCCCGCTACAAATTATTCTGCATTGCAAACAACATTAAATAATTTAGTGCCCAATGCAGCTGTCGATAATATTGAAAAAAGAATTTACGATAATGCTGAGCGTGAAATTACACGCACCAATGGCGCTGGAAATTCTGAAAGTTTTGGATATGATGGTGCAAGTCGACGATCATCACATACAACGTTAAGTGGAAATAAATGGACGTATGATTATGATGGTGCGAGTCGTTTGTGGCACGAATATTCTCCTGCAACGACAATATATTCAGCAAGCATTGATCCTGCGAATGTTACTGCAATTGAAATTACACCTGCTCAAAATACTGTTGTAGAAAAAGAAATAAATTACGATGCAAATTCAAATGCGATTAGCATTGCATCAGGCGTTAGTTTATCTGATCAACATATTGTTAATTTTGCTTACAATGCATTAAATTTAAAAAATCAAGATACGTGGAATAATATTTCTGTTGATGATCCAACACAAACAACAAGCTTAACAGTCCGTCCTGAAAAAATAATGCCAACCATTAATAAAACTGTTGTGCACGGCGCGCACGGAAAAAAATTAGTTGAAACAAATGAAGCAGGAAATTCTGTATTTTATGCATATGATGCGCAAGGACAATTAAAATATAAAATTGATGAAGCGGGATATGTTAGCGAATTTCAGCGTAATAGTTTTGGTGAGTGCGAGCATTTAATTGTATACGCAACCCAATTAACTATTAATTTATCGCAATATAATACAACTGGATTAACGCCAGATATTATTGCAGCGAATTTAACAAAAGATCCAACATCTGATCGCAGCTTTAATTCAACGTTTGATCAAAATGGTAAAATTATACAAGTAACGCGTGATCCTGTTGTTTGTTATATTCCTGATCCAAATCAAAATGTACCGACCGTTGCAATACAAACGCCGACAAAAAATAATGCGTATAACACATTTGACGAAACCATTTCTGAATCAATTGTTGTAGATGAAACAAATAATATTGTTCGAACAAAATTTATTTGGCGTGATAATAATGGAAATGAAATTGCAACCGTTGATGCAAATGGAAAAGCAATTGTTAAAACATTTGATGTGCGTAGCAGAGAAATTGAAACATACACTTATGCAAATTCACTTACGCCAACACAATTAGCAACAATCAGCACGAGTACGACATTTGCAGAATTACAAACAATTTTAACGAGCATTGCTGACACAACACGTGATCATGATGTTTTAACACCGCGAGATATACTTGGAAATATTACGGGTGTTATTCATGTCGGTATATTAACGCAGCAAATTGTTTCTGGTCAGCAAGCATTTGAAAATAATCCTGATGGTCCTCAAAATATTGGCGTCACTTTTACTTACACGCGCGATAATAAAGTTAAAACAAAAACCTATCCCATTAAAACACCAGCATATCCAAATGGTTTAGTTGAAAGTTTTTATTATGACGAGAGACGTTATTTAATTGCAAGAGCATTTGTGCCACGCACGCAAACAATTGGTACAACCTCAACAGTAATTCAGCCCATTATTTATTATCATGTCTCTGCACATGGTGATCGTGTTGAAACATATCAACCTGCAAGCGGTTGTGTTGTTGTAACCGATCCAACATCAGAAGTTGTGCCATTGCCAGTTTCAACTTCAGCGCAAGATTTTTATCACCGCTTTATGAAAGATCCACGCGGTAATTTATTAATAAAACAAGATGCTGAAAATAATTTAAAACAAATGACGCATACTTTAACTGGAAAAGTAGCGCGTGATTATCATCCAACAACAAATGGTACTGCAACAACTGTCGCATCAGGAACTTTGATAACGCATATTGATGAGCATCGCAAAAAATATGATGTGCGAGATGAATTAACATTAAACGGTACTTATCGTGATAATAATTTAGAAAGCGCGATTGCTTATCAGCAAAATGCATTTAAAGAAATAAAAGCAGAGGGTCCTGGTGATGGCACTTTTCCCGTGCAACACAAACATGATCAGGCAGGTCGGGAATATTCTACATTTCAAACAAGCAATACCACTGCGCAAGCTGTTGGTCCGATTGGTGAATTAACAGGTTTTAATGCAGAGGGTGATAAAACAGTTAAAATACAATCTCAAACACAAGATCTATCAACAACATCGTGTGCGCAATTATCAACAGTCATGGCAAATAGAGATGATGTTGTTAATTATGAATTTACTGAAACACTGCGCGATCTTGATGGAAAACCGTGTGGTTTTGTTGAGCCGGGATTTCCATCCAGCGCGATGCAAGCGAGCTCAGCAAAAAAATATGTCGGCGATGAAACAACAGTTCGACCCGTTCATAAAATTACATTTAATAATTTTGCAAAAAAATCATCTATCACAACTCCGAATGGTGAAGTGACTGCATTTACACATACCAAATTAAATAAATTAGAAACGCAAACAGATCCTGCGATTCCTGTGACGAGTACTTCTAACGTTACAACTAATGTCGCAGCACTCACAACATTAGGTTATGACGAGTCAGGCAATAAAATTGGCGTGCAAGATGCAAATCTCAACACTGAATTATTTTTGCGTAATGAAGCAGGGCAAGTATTAACGCACAGTGCAGGTGATGGCACACCGTACTATACAAAAACACCAAATGTTTTTGGTCAAGATTTTCAAGTCATGAGCGCTTCTGGAAATATATGGAAAAAAACATTTACCAGCAAAGGTGAAGTAATCACTGTTACACAACCATCTGGTGACACTTGGACTTATCAGCGCAATGAAAATGGTTTTGTAAATTTAATAACGCCGCCTGAAAATTCTGTCATGGGTGCGACTGCTTATGCGCAAGGTGTTTATGGCGATATGAGCGGACATTTTTTGCCGATGGGTGAACAGCATCTTTATTCGCATGATCGTCATCATGGAATTTTATCTCATACAGCAATTAATATTGATGGATCAACTGCGTACACAATGAGTTTAGTGCGTGATTTCTGGGGAAATGTAACCAATAAAACAGATGCATCTAATTCTACTTATTTATATTCTTATTTTCCAAGTGGTTCGTTGTATCAAGAAAAAGGTGTAACAGTTAATCACGGAAATATGTTGACGTTTGATGCGGCGACAAATACTTTTTCACAAACACCAGTTGCAACACCATTAAAAAATAAAACATATGCATGGACAACGAGTTTACGTTTATCGACGATTACAGATAACAATACTGCGATGCCGCAAACGTTGGTACAAATTTTTGATATTAATCGCAACATCACCTCCATTACAGAAACAAATGGAAATGGAAATACAATTCGCGCAACGGTGATGACTTACAATGCGCGTCAGTGGTTAGCAACATTAAATGATACAGGCATTTCAATTATTAATTCGTTTGATCCAGTCGGCAATCGCAGAAATATAAATGCAACTTATCAACCTGCATCGGGTAATCCAATTATACATAATGCGTGGTATACACAAGATGCTGCAAATCGTGTGTTAATTAATGATGGTCAGTTGAATAATGGCGTTATTCAAACTGTTCCTTATACATCTGCTTGGGGTTATATACAGCTAACACAAAATAGTACGAGCACTATTGTAAATACAAGTAATGAGTTTAGTTATGAAAATGGATTGCGCGCAACGCAAGCGCTTTATATTCCCGGCAGTATGGGAACACTTTCTGATGGCAATCCTTTGTCTGCTGCATTTGGATATGATGTGAATGATAGGGTGGCGAGTGTGACACCGGCGCCATACGGAAGTTCTGGTTCAAGACGAAGACAGCGGGCTTTAAAAGTGTTTCCGCGCTTTGATATTTCCGATACTTCATCACTAATAGCACCCTTCGCTGTTAGTGTAGATCCGGTGAATTCATCGATTGTTCAGTGGGATCCATCAACAATCCCAAACGGAACGCAGCCTGATTCTGTAACCGCTAGTGCAATACCAAACAATGACGGTGCTTTTGTTGCTGGTCAATATCACACAAAGGAACCAAGAATTGACAAGGCATTTGTAGAATTTAATTTTTCTGACACCTCGGCTTCTATTTTGCCCATACCTCGCGGGGTTATTTTTGACAGCATAGCTCGGAACGACGGTCGCGGTCTTACGGCGGTGGTTTGGTGGTGGACTCAAGTGCCTGGCGAAACGCAAAATAATACAACCGCAATTATGTTGAATAATGATCAATCCATTAATGGTCAGGTGCAGATCAACTTCAGACAAACCGACGGAGATGCAACTTGGGGAAGAATTGCACCATCAACTAATTACATTGCAACAATTATTATTAATGTCAATGGTCAAATATATCAAGGCGCGGTACCAATTCCTGCATGGCCAGGCAGCTCTGCCCTTTATTATTATCCAGAAAATATTTCCTACACTGCAGACGGATTATTTTTATCAAGTTTTATTAATTTAAATAACTCAACGCAATATATTTTGAGACAAATGACTTATGATCAAAATGGCGGCGTCCCAAATTATATTTATTTTAACTTGGATGGTAGCGCTGGAAATGCCACATACGCTACCCAAGCTGCACCATTCAACGTCGACGGACTACCAACTGCTTCCGGCACCGCTTGGTCATCCGTCACCGACAATTTAACTTACACATTTCAATTACTCGACACAACCGTTATTCAATCAGTCACCGGGACACGCACCGACTCCGCCGGAACAAGCACAGCTGTTTCTTGTCCGCGTTATTATGATGCGAATAGTGGATTAAATAGCACAACCGGTGTTTTCAATCCATTTAATCCAAACGATACAAATCAATATTCATTATATTTTTATAATAGTTTATTGTCAGGACGAATATTATCTGAATATCGCGTTTTATCTGGCGCAATAGTATCGCCTACATTTTATTTTCAAGATGGTCGCGGAAATATTCTTGCTGAATACGGTGAAATTGGTAATTCACAAAATCAAACTGCAATGGCTTTGTCATTAACAGCAGATCCTGTTCATGCATTAAATGTTTCTAATTTACAATCAGCAAGTACGACAGTGCAAGATGGTGATAGCTGGTCAAGTATTTCATATCGATTATTTCGAGATGCAGCTTATCAAGCTATTTTAAAGGCATATAGTGGTGTGCAACTTGCATCAGGTCAGCGTGTTGATGCAATGCAAACAATTAACGCATACAACAAAGCGCGAGATTTTTCTGCTTTCGAAAAATTAATTCAAGTTGTTTATAATGCTATGTATCCAGCATTAAAAACACCTGAACCGCCACCACCAAAACCGCATCATGAAAGTTTTTGGGATGAATTAATTGGAATTATTGTTTCTGTTGTTGTAATGATTTGCGCACCTGAAATCGGTGGTATTATTTTTGGTGTTGCAGCTGCATCACTTACCGTTGGCGAAACGGTAGTCGCGTTTGCTATCGCAGGCGCACTTGCTGACGCTGCAACACAAGGCATCGCTGTTGCATTTGATGATCAACATGGATTTTCAATAAAAGAAATGGTTGAAAACGCTATTACGAGCGGCGCCACTGCAGGCCTTGCAAAAGAATTAGGTGTTGCAAAATTATTAAGTAATGGAAAATATTTTGCGGCATTTGCCGAAACCGCAACCGTTGGCGTAACAGTTCAATTATATGAAATGAGTATCGGTCTTCGATCTAAATTAGATTTGAAATTAATTGTTGAGCAAGCGGTCGCGCAAGTTTTATCTGGAAAAATACATAATGAATTACCACAGCACACTTCAAACTTTATAGAATCTGGTCTTGATGAAGTCGGAAATACAGCCGTTAACGCTGCATTTGGTGCGCCAATTAATGTAAATAGTTTAGCTGAATTAGCCGCAAATTATACCGGCGATACAATTGGTGATCCAACAGCAGATTATTTAGGAAATAAAATTAAATCAGATTCATCACCGAATATGGGCGCATCAACAAGTCCCACAAACTTTTCAAATCAAATTCAAGGAGCACAATCAGGATTACGAAACATTTCACCCGACTCTGCTGCAAATGATTCGATGTTTAATTTATATAATGCATATGAAAATGGATTAAGTGATAGTGTAAATAATATTGCAGAAACAAATTATCTTGCTGCATCATCAGCTATTCAAACTGATGTTGAAGTGCATCATGCGCAAAGAATACAACAAAGACAAACGCAGAAAGTTGCGCGCCCTGCTTGGGAAAATGATTTATCAAAAGTACTTTATGATAATCAGAATTCTTGGTGGGGACGCAGTGCGATAAACTTTTTTGCCGCCACAGCTTCACCTATGTTCGCTCATGCAGTATCACAGCACAATGCACTCAATCCACTCAATGCGATGGAAGAAGCAGACACAGGATATGATCCAGTTACTGGTCAACCTGTGAGTTTAAAACAAGCTTATATGGATGCCGCCATATCAGTTACTACTTTTGTTGGTGGTGGTGAAATTGGAGATTTAGCCAATGGGGTTGCAGATATTACAGATAATTTGATGGCTGGGATACCGAGTATTGGAAGAAATATTGCGAGTATGTTTGGGCGTGGTGGCGTTTCGAATTCGATTGTGGATGAGTTTGATGATGCAGTTGATATTGATAACTCAAGAACAATTGCAGCAGCACATGTGCGTGAGGCTAGAAATATATTAAGTGATGCGGGAGTAAATGCCACTTGGCGTAATCGAATCCTTCATTCATTTGATTTAGAAACTTTTCGAGTTGAGCATGTTATGGAACCCAGACAAATTTATCGTGCATTCGATGATTTCGACGCTAAAATGTTAGGTCGTTATGCGTCTGAAAGCTTATTAGAAAATCAGACAGGACGTATCACTGATCTTGCTTTGCCAAGCAACTCTGCGACAAGGCTTGCAACAGTAGAGATCCCTGATGGTTCAACAATTTTTACTGGTAGAGTAGCATCACAGTTTGGATTACGGGGTGGGGCACAACAAACATTTCTCACAGGCACACTTGACCAATATACGTTCCAGGAAATAATGATGCCACGAGAAATTTATGAACCAAGAGGAATGACAAATGCCTATTGAAAAACAACAACTCATCAATCAAGTTCAGATTTTTTTAGAGGAGCTTAAAAAAAAGAATCCAGAAAAAGAAAGTCTCGAGTGGTATTTAATTAATAATTTAAATAAGTATTTAACATCTTTAATTATTGCTAATACATCACAAGAAATTAAAATTGCAAACGAAAAACTTGGTATGTTTTGTATTGATTGCATGGATTGGGACACACCATTATTTAAACGATGCACAGAAATTACAAACCTTGGATTAAAAATTTCAAGATATAATTGATTATGCGGTGATATTAAAATTTTATTTTGCTCTTTGATAATAAGAAAAATAAAAGAGACATTATGTTTACGTGGCTAAATAAACAAGGTGTTAAAAGTGACAAAGGATTTATCGTTCAATCAGTTGCTAGATTCGTTATTGAATATAGGGAGGCTAATAAATGTATTTCCATTGAGGTTGAAAGTGATTATGCCCCAGGAATGAAGCCAATTGAAAAAATCAGTATGAATATACTTTCAAAATGGGATGATGGAACACCTATTACAGAAGAAACGCAAAAAGAAATATTAAAAAACTTTACTGAAGCGATGGAATTTCAGGGTATCGGTGTCATTGTAGAATAATTTTTCAATTAAAAGACCGCGAATGATTTGCACCAGGTACAATAGTCTGCAAAACTTGCCGATTAATAAGTAACGACGAGACAACAAAAAATGCTAAATATCGGTATTGATTTGGGCACAACAAATAGCTTGATAGCAGTCTGGAAAGACGGACAATCCACTTTAATTCAAAATGCACATGGCAATTTTTTAACACCTTCTGTCGTTAGTATTGATGATGACGGGACTGTTCTTATTGGTGATACTGCAAAAGAAAGATTAATTAGTCATCCAGATTTAACGGCGGCTAACTTTAAGCGCTTTATGGGGTCAGATAAAAAATTTCAATTGGGGAAAAAATTTTATCGCCCCGAAGAATTATCGTCATTAATTTTACGTCAATTGAAAGAAGACGCTGAGGCTGTTTTGGGAGAGCCGGTTACTGAAGTGATTATATCGGTACCCGCTTACTTTAATAACATCCAGCGAAATGCTACTAAATTAGCAGGCACAATGGCTGGATTAAATGTTACCAGAATTATTAATGAACCCAGCGCGGCTGGTTTAGCGTACGGGCTACATGAAAAAAATAATAAAAATGTGGCTTCAAAATTTTTAGTATTTGATTTAGGCGGCGGAACCTTTGATGTTTCTGTTATTGAATTGTTTGATGGCATTATGGAAATTAAAGCTAGCACTGGCAATAATCATTTGGGCGGTGAGGATTTTACAAACGTTATCATTGCTGATTTTATTAGTCAGCATCCAAAAATACGAGACACTTTCAAAGGTGCAACCGAACATCGACAAGCCAAAGCAGTTTTATATAAGCGCGCTGAGCAGGTAAAACGAAATTTAAGTAAAAGTGATTCTGTTGCGCTTAAAATAATTTTTCAAGGGGAAGAATATCACAGCAACTTCACTAATGAGCAATTCGAAAAAAAATCTGAGGATTTATTACAAAAAATTAGGGAACCTATTATTCGAGCATTGCATGACGCTTCTTTGAGTGTAAAAGAGTTAGATAGGATTGTTTTAGTCGGCGGCGCTACTCGAATGCCGATCATTAAAAGATTAGTGGCAAAATTATTTGGTCAACTACCTTTGGCTCATATTAATCCTGACGAAGTTGTTGCTTATGGCGCTGCAATTCAAGCAGGATTGAAAATGCGTGACACACATCTAAGTGACATCGTTGTTACCGATGTTTGTCCATATACTATGGGTACGGCTGTTGTTGATTATTTTACAAACCATCAAAGTAGTAAAAAATTAGTTTACTTTCCCATTATCGAGCGTAATACCACTATCCCAGTGAGTCGTGTTGAAACTGTGCACAGCATTGTTGATAATCAAAAAAAAATGCGTGTAGAAATTTTTCAGGGAGAAAGCTACGATCTAAACGAAAACATCAGGCTTGGAGAACTTGAATTTAGTATTCCACAAAAACCTGCCGGGGAAGTAAAAGTGGATATACGATACACCTACGATATTAATGGGTTATTGGAAGCTGAAGCAACTGTGCTAAATACTAACGAAAAGCATCAGTTGATTATTCAAGGTTGTAATGCAGAAATGACAGAGCAGGAAATAAAAGAATGCTTAAAGAGACTCGCTAAACTTAAAATACACCCAAGAGAAAACGCAGCAAATAAATTATTATTATCACGAGCAGCCAGAATTTACAGCGAAACAACTGAGAGGTTGAGATCTTTTGTGGGGAATTTAATAAGTCAATTTCAGAATGCATTAGATAGTCAGGATCCAATTCTCATCAGCAAAGCACAAAAAATCATGGGGGATGAACTGGCGCGAATGGAAGATGAGTTAAGAGTGTTTTAATTATGGGAAGTATGTGGGAAATTTTAGATATTGTCAGTACCTATGATGAAAAAATCATCAAACAAGCTTATTTAAAAAAATTAAAAAAAACGAATCCAGAAGAAAAGGCAGAAGCATTTCAAGCGTTAAGAAATGCATATGAATCTGCACTAAAATACGCGAAATCTCAATTCGAAAAAAATTCACAGGGTTCAATAAAAAATTTTTCAGACTATAGCCCAAAAAAATATACGTCAAACGAAATTACTTTTAATATAGTTCGAACGATTCCCGCTAAAGCTGAGCGCGATAATAATTATTTGTATAAATTGGCTCACAAATTAGTAAATCATGCGAAGACTATAAGCGAACCCTCCGCTATTTACTTATTTAAACGTCTTTGCAATTCAAAACTTTTTGAAAAAATAAATTCTAATGCGATATTTTCTGATGCAATTTTTTTATGTTTTATCAGGACTAATCGCGTTCCTTATGATTTTTTCTATGTTTGCGCGCAGCACTATGGTTGGTCTTTTAATGATTATCATCTTATGCAATCTGATTCCGAAGCAAGAGTTGTTGAGCTTAAAGAAACGCTACAGTTAATGAAATATATAAATTTCATAAAAGATAATCCAGACAAAAAAACAAGTGAAAAGTTATTTTTCAAGATCATTGCCAATTTTAAAAAAAATAATAAATTTAACATGAATAGAAAACAAAAAAATGGGGCTGTTAAATTTATTAAAAAACTTCAGTCTTTATATCCGCAAGCCTCTTTTTCCTTTTTGAAAATACCATATTTACTTCAGCTTTGCGCCACTCTTGAAAATTTTAACGGTGACTCCTGGATTGCTTCGTGTATATACAGGATTGGTACATGTATTTTATATGTTAAGCGTTTTTTTCTCGCAATAATCCTTATTGTGAGCATTATACTGGTTATTGTAAAAATCAATTTTTATATCCACCCAGTTCAAACGCTACAAAAACCAGTTCAGACACCGCATAAAGTTAATTATGTCAACGCGGTACTCCTTGAAAAAACCTTTGGATTGAAACCGGGGGCATTACTAACTGTTAAAAATACTAAATTTAAAACAATATCGAGTACCGTCAATAGATTTTCTGAATCGGCAATTTACGCTAATCATTTTCTTTCTAAAGAAGAAGATAGTGGATAAAGACGAAGCGCGTTACAAAGGGTATGACGACTTCATAAAACATTTAATGCTGAATAACTATTTAAACTTGATGGGTAAAATCTTATGAATAGAAAAATGAAATCTTTATTAAATATCGCATCTGCAACCGTAATGATGGCTGCTTTAAGCGGCTGTGTAACTAACGTTGCTGTTCCAAAAGGGTTTCGTTTTAATAAAAAAAATAATGATGGCATTCTAGCATTTTCTGTTGGTTGTAATCTTGGAAATTACTCTGGAGGTCAAATCTTTATTGGCACACCAAACAACGTTTTTGGCAATCTATATCAGACAAATGGCTTTAGCTGCATGCTACCGAACGGTAATCAGGATATACTGACTTACATTAGTTACAAATTACCAGCAGGCACTTATTCGGTTGATGGTTGGACAATTCCCACCGACTTGAATCACAATATATCCGATTCTTTCAATAAGCCATTTACATTCAAAGTTGAGAGAAACAAGGTAAATTATATTGGAAGTATTGAGTTAATGAAAAAACCTAATCACCATTACGAAATGATTTTTACAAAACAACGTTTACAAACAGATTTTAAATATTTTTATAATTATTTTCCTAACATTTCTCATACTCAATATCGTTTTGTCAAACCGGTACCAAAAAAAAGAAATTGGTATAATGATTAACCGTAATAAGTCAATTTATTTTGAAAAATGGGATTTATATAACAACTACATAACAAGAGAAGATTATGAAAATTTTTATCAAATGCATCATTCTTTTTCCAGTTTTATTATTGCTTGCAGCGTGTGCTATTGAACCGCAACGCCAAGCATTATCAACACAGAACAAGAAAAAAATTCACAGTACTCAAGCGGTCTTGAATACAACACAAAAAGGGATTCGCTTAGAACAAAATGATATGTTTACTTCTAACCGTCCCGATCCTTATGATCCGATGGATAGCGGCCCAATTGTAACAAGTTCAAGCCCAGTTGCTATTGACTTAACAAGCGATGTAATTTTGAGCTCAATTCAGAATCATGATATCAGCGGATCAAAAAAAGAGATTACTCCGGTACGTAATGCATTAGGTAATTTTAATTATATTAATTATTTTAGAAGTGATTTGCAGGAAAATTTATCCACTCTGTCTTGGTTAAAGCTAGCGCAAATAAAAACAAAATATAATATTAAACAAGGCGAAAGAAAAGTGGTTGATGCCACCAAAGAAAATAGCACCTTATTTGTGGGTACAACATACGCTTTAAATTCCACTTTTGAACGTCTTGAAGTTATTGCCTACGTAAAATTGGATGAAAAATCAAAAAATGGAAAGTCACTCAATACATTATATAAAAATAACTTTTATTATATTTATCGCTTGACATCTAATAACAAAAAAGAAAATAAGCTTGTTTGGGTGCAAAATAATGCTTCGCTTTTAAAATCAAAATTACGTGATGCTTCCTCAATGTTAAGCAAACAAATTGCTGATGATATAAATAATTCAAACTTATCTTCTGGAATAGCGCAAGAAAAAGTTAGTATTGTGACAATTAGTGGAATAAAAGATAGCGCAAACGTGATCGCAAAGAAAAATAATTATTATATTCTTTCACTTACAAATGGAGAGGCAATTTATATTGTCAATCGATTAAGTTAATTTAGTTTTCTTGAAAATAAAGATTTTTTAATGGGGGTTAAAACAACGGAGATAGCGTCGAATAGTTTTTCGCATTGATGGATCAAAATTATTTATTTTTTATCACTATTTAAAATTTAAATTGAGATCTATAAAATGAAAACACAAAATAATTATTCGATGATAAAGAAATATTTTTTTATTGCCGTTGCAATATTTTTTCTTATTTTTACAGAAGGGGCTTTTGGTGGTAGATGGTGGAGTATTGTACCGATGAACCTATCGCCTTTAACTGTTCCATCAACAAGCAGAGTAGAGTTAACTTACACTGTCACAGATCTTATTGGCCAGGGTCCCCCGGCCGGACTCCATGACATAGATCCAAGTTACACTGTTTCAAAATTCTTGAGTACAAGTCTTATCAAAATTTATGGAAATTAAAATAACGGAGATGTCGTCGAATAGTTTTTCGCATTGATGGATTGGTGTTTTTAATTATTTAACAATCAATGAGGAGAAAATATATGATGCATTTAGCCCCAACATTTTTTGCTGGTCAAAATAATACTGTGCCCCCCCACAGTAGAAACACTCACACATGACCCTATGGGCAATGTAATAGCTTCAGAAACTAGGTATGCATATAATTCGGCGGGTGTTGCTGCTGGCGCAACAACAGAACATCGGGAACGTATTATTCAAACATCTCAACATACACCTCAACATACCTATCACGGTAGCTCATATTTTTTTACATTGACAACTACACCAGCTCAACTGGCCCCTACAATCCAGAACACATATGGAATGGAGTTAGTCGATTAATAAATATTTATGGATAAAAAAACATCCCAAAATTATTTTGATATAAAATTTTTTGGGGTGAATTTAATTTCAAGATTTAGAAATATCTGTAATGTTTGAAATGTACTTTTAAACAGGAAAATGTTTTCCCTCATTATGAGACTGATTAAACACCATCATTCGCCTTAAAACACAGCTCTTTGGTCACGCAACCCCATTATTTGTGTTATTATTAAGCCTGTTATAACATTGTTTAAGAATTCGATTAAAGGTCGATGCTATGAATTTAGAACAAGCAAAGACATACATTCAATCCGCAGATTTGTCTATGGTGGAAGATCGGTTAACATACATCGACAATTGGCCTAGAAAAAAAGCATTGCAAGCTGTTTCGGTCTATCGAAACTATTTATATCTTCTAAAAAAATATCCCGATCAGATTTTACCGCCATCCTACGAAATAGATGAGGCATGGCACGCACACATTTTATTTTCACGACATTATGTTAAATTTTGCGAAGAGTTATTTGGTTATTATCAACACCATGACCCGCATGAAATGCAACAAAAAGACGGTGGAATTCAAAAATTAGAAAATCTATTTGAAAATACCCAAGAACTGTACAAAAAAGAATTTGGTGATTATCTATATCATTTTAAACGTCGCCCTTGGCACATTCAAAAAATATTAAGGAAAATTTCTCGGGGCGAGCAAGGAAAATAATTCGAAAAAAACAGGGATCGTGCGTTTATGGCAAAGTCAAAGATTAGCAAGATATTGGAACATGCTCTCGTCACAACCTTGATTGCAGGTGCAATTGGGCTTTTGATCTCAGATTATTTTTCTTTTAAAAAGAAAATGTACGAAGGGCTTAATCAAATACAAAATGAGGTGGCGCTCACGGTTTTTCAAGACGAAGTGGCTTATAAATTTTGCACTTTGTATCGCATTCACTCCTCCAACATTTACGGTTCTTTTAACGATATCGAGGAATATAAGCTTATTGAAAAATTAGCTAATAATTTTGCGTCTGTGATTGATAGTCTTCATAAAATGGGAAAATTTGTTCCGTACAAAACATTCGAAGCAATACAACAACTAAATTGCTGGCAAAATAAAGTATTTTCGTCCTCCAAAAGAATTTGCGAATCTCACGTGTTAAGCACGCCAACTGAAATGGATGCTTGGCGTATCAAGATAAACATCATGCTGGAAGCAAATAGAAGAGAATATCACGGGACAATGTATTCTATTGGCGAATATTTTGCCTATATTTTCACAAACAAAATCAACGAACAGTACGAATACACTTCAGAGTGCAGTAAATTTAGTAAATACTCAATTACGCCGTCTTTTCAGCCTAAAAAAAGTCGATAACGATGCAGAGAAGACGCTCAATGCTAACCATGTAGCTACAGGATCGATTGGAGTCAAGTTTAACCACCCATTGAAAACCACAGTAAGAACAGCCATTACAAGAGAAGCAATTAAAAAATTCGTTAAGAAAATTGATATAGGATGTTTTTCTGAATTTGTATTTTCCATTAATCACCTCTGCTAAGCTGCACAAAACGAATTAATTTTAATATATCATAAAAACACTGTTGGAACATGAACCAAAAACTCACAAAACATATTTTTGGTTCATGACCTGAAAACACGAAAAATTATACTGGTCTTCCGCCACCACACAACGCGACGTTAGCTTTTTTTTGTTTTGCTTTGAACATACTTAATAATTTTTTCATGATCATTTTCCTAATTGATTTATTAATTTGATATTAAAAACCCGACGAAGTGAATTCTGGCAAACAACCAATTCTTAGTCAATCTTTTTTATTTCGTGCTGATTTTTAAGGCATAAACAATCAGTTAGGAATTTTTATTGCGTATTTTAGGTGTATATTTACAACATCATATACATAATAAACATTAACGCATTAACCAGAAAATAATGAATGGCGACAAAAATCATTTAGTTGGAAAAATGTAAGGAAATCGTGATACCAAACAAAACCGCACATGCAATGACTGCTAAAACGAGGGAAGATTATATTGCTAGTGTTGAGTCCGAAGAAATGGCTGTTACAATTTAATACCCAACTGTTTTTTTAGCCCTCAACTTTCTACATTGCTTCTACATAGCCAAGATCACGTTTTGTTTTATAAACAAAAAACAATAATAACTATTTGATTATATTGAATGGGTTGTGACAGGATCGAACTGTCGACCTACTGATTAAGAGTCAGCTGCTCTACCAACTGAGCTAACAACCCTGAGAATCTTCGTCTTTTGCTTTTATACTTCGTTGTAATTTTCGCGCACTCGGTCAGGTACTTCAGTGTACATTCCCTCGTGCGCTCAAATTACGCCTCGTCTAAAAACAAAATACTCGGTTCTCAATCCTTTCTCGCACTTGAACTTGAACTTTTTTTCTTCAATTTTTTAAATCTGAAGAATTCTAACATTTCTTTCGTTAAAACTGGACGTTTTTCTGCTATCATTTGCGAGTCAAAAAATGCAATAAGGAAAGTCAATGAACCATTCCGCCGTTGTACAGACAGAAGAAGTTGCACTGAATAAATTTCACGCAAAAATGGTGTTGACTGCTGGCATCGGATTTTTTACAGACGCGTATGATATTTTTATTATCAGCGTTGTGACTGCAATTTTAGGCCCCATTTGGCATTTAGATACATTCCACATTGCATTATTAAATGCATCCGCATTAATTGCTGCTGCATTTGGTGCTATTTTTTTCGGATTTTTTTCTGATCGTTACGGTAGAAAAAAATTATATGGTTATGAAGTATTAGTTTTATTTTGTGGTGCGATATTATCTGCTGTGTCCACTTCATTTGTTTTTTTATTAATTTCTCGCATTATTGTTGGATTTGGAATTGGCGGAGATTATCCATCGAGCGCAGTTGTTATCAGTGAAAATTCAACGCGAAAAAATCGCGGATTTTTAGTGTTATTAGTTTTCGCGATGCAAGCATTAGGATTAATTGTCGGACCATTGTTAGCATCATTATTATTAATCACACCGTTATCACATGAAATTATTTGGCGCGTTTTACTAGGATTAGGCGCAATTCCTGCTGCATCTGTTTTTTATTTACGTCGCAATATTCAAGAATCCGCACATTATTTACGAAGCAAAGAACCGATCGAATCAATTCCCGTTGAAGTGAGTCGTGTCGTGCGCGATTTGGCTGTACCAAAAGAAGGTGTAAGCGCATATGATCCGCAATTTAAAAAACACGCTTTATTTTCGAAGAAATGGTTGATTTGTTTATTCGGAACAGCGGGCGCATGGTTTTTGTTAGACGTTGCATTTTACGGCAATTCTGTTTCATCGCTCATGATTATTAATGCAATACATCCAAATGCATCATTATTATTGCACACAGTGATTACTGGAATTTTATTTTTAATTTTTGCAGTGCCGGGTTATGCATTAGCTGCAAAATATGTTGATAAAATAGGGCGAAAACCGCTGCAATATTTAGGTTTTTTTATGATGGCATTAATGTTTGCGTTGATGGCGTGGATTCCTGAAGTTGATCACATCGTGCCATTGTTTATTGCAATATTTGGCGTTAGTTTTTTCTTTGTAAATTTCGGACCGAACACAACCACATTTTTAATTCCATCAGAAATTTATCCAACCAGTATTCGTGCAAGAGCGCATGGTATTTCTGCAGCGGTTGGAAAATTGGGTGCGTTTGTCGGTGTTTTTTTAGTGCCGTTTTTATTAAAAGATGTTGGTGTTTTTTCAACGATGGGATTTATGGCGGTTGTTTCATTTTTGGGAATTTTTATTACGATTGTCATTCCGGAGATGAAAAATAAATCGTTGTCGGATACGGAATTATAAAAAAATACATGCCCGTAAATATTTTTACGGGCAGATAAATTATTAAACTATTATGCGTGGCTCACTCCTATTATCGGCGGTAGCCCAAGATTATCATCGGTTGAATGCCTTCTATCATTATCAGATAGCAAAGTAACTTCCTCATCTTTTTTAAAGAAACCACAACACTTCCCACACATCACAAAAGCACAAGCAACCGCACATCCAATTCCGATGACCCCAAGAACAATTTCGACGCTTTCACCAGAACTTTTAGTGTTATTACCTTCTCCTGGATGGTATGGCGGAAAACCAATCGAACTGTTGGTCTGATTATTAGTAGTATTTATTAATTCAGAAGCAGCACTAACGAGTGATGGTAATATCGTCGCAGCCGCAGCTGTAAATAAGGTTCTCATAAAATATCTCCAAATATAAACATAATGTACTGATGTAACAGTACAAGAGTACAAAGAATATCGCAGAAGAAAATTGATGTCAACACTTTTACTCAAACTTTGTTAATAGCTCATCCACCATTTGTATTCTCGTACCCGCTTTTTCAGTCGCAATTTTTATTTTCAACGCATTTTTTCCCGCAAGCTGATAAGTTTTATGTTCTTTCTGAATTAAATCAATAATAATTTTTGGATTAATATTTGGTTTATCATTAAAATGAATCACACCAAATGATTTATTCATATCAATTTTCAACACACCCAATTTTTTCGCACGTAATTTTAAATGCGCCAATTCAAATAAAAATTGCGCAGGCTCGGGCAATAATCCAAATCGATCAATCAATTCCGATTTCATTTCTTGTATCGCATCAAAATTTTCACAAGAAGATAATCGTTTGTATAACATCAAACGTGAATGCACATCACGAATATAATTTTCTGGAAATAAAGCACACAAATGTAAATTAATATCAGGATCAGCGCTGCGCGCAAAAGTTTCAGGTGGTTTTTCACCTGCTTTTAAAGCCTTAACGGTTTCATCGAGCAAATCCATATACAAAGAAAATCCAATCGCTTCCATGTGACCGCTTTGTGATTCGCCGAGCAATTCTCCCGCACCGCGAATTTCTAAATCATGCGTTGCTAATTGAAACCCCACGCCTAAATCTTCTAATTCAGAAATGGCATCCAATCTTCTTTCAGCATCTTTTGTTAATGCTTTTGTACTTCGCACTAATAAATAAGCATAAGCTTGGTGATGCGATCGTCCAACGCGTCCGCGAATTTGATGTAATTGCGCAAGACCGAATTGATTTGCATTATTAATAATAATTGTATTTGCAGAAGGAATATCAATTCCTGATTCGATAATGGTTGACGCAACTAAAACTTGAAAACGTTGATGATAAAAATCCACCATCGTTTTTTCTAATAATTTTTCTGGCATTTGTCCGTGTGCAAAATGAAATGAAACTTCTGGAACAATGCCGCGTAATTTTTCAAGCATGGTTGGCATCGTTTCAACTTCATTATGTAAAAAATAAACTTGTCCGCCACGCATTGTTTCACGCAAAATGGCTTCGCGAATTAATATTTCATCAAAATCATGTACAAAAGTTTTTATCGATAATCTTCGCAAGGGTGGTGTTGCAATAATCGATAAATCGCGCATGCCTGTCATGGATAAATTTAATGTGCGCGGAATGGGTGTTGCCGTTAACGTTAAAATATCAACATGCGATCTCAACGATTTTATTTTTTCTTTTTGTTGCACACCAAAACGATGTTCTTCATCGATGACTAATAATCCCAAATCTTTATATTTTATTTTTTGATTTAATAATTTATGCGTGCCAATAATAATATCAATTTTGCCTTCTGCAATTTTTTTAATCGCTTCATTTTGAATTTTGGTAGATTGCAAACGTGATAAAATACCTATTTTTATAGGCCATTCTGAAAAACGATCTTGGAAATTTTCTGCATGCTGATTCGCAAGCAATGTTGTTGGAACTAATATTGCAACTTGTTTTCCACTCATCGCTGCTAAAAATGCAGCTTGCATGGCCACTTCCGTTTTTCCAAATCCAACATCACCACAAACCAAACGATCCATACATTTTGTTTTAGTCATATCATTAATGACTGCATCAATTGCTGTGCGTTGATCAATTGTTTCTTCAAATGGAAATGCGCTGCGAAATTTAAAATAATCATCATTGGGTTTTTGAAATGCAAAACCAATACTTGCTTCGCGTTCAGCATAAATTTTTAATAATTCAGCCGCAACATCGCGAATTTGTTTCGCTGCTTTTTGCTTTGTTTTCTCCCAATTGTTGGTGCCTAATTTATTCAGCACGACATTATCACTATTGCCAGCAGTGTAACGACTAATTACATGCAACGCATGAATCGGAACATAAACACGATCATGATCCGCATATTCAAGCGTGACATATTCTGATTCAATATTATCGGTTGTAATTTTTTCAAGCCCACAATATTTTCCAACACCGTGATCAATATGCACAACTGGTGCGCCAATTTGCAATTCAGCTAAACTTCTAATAATGCTATCTGGATCTTGCGCGCGCTTTTTTGTGCGTTGACTTGAAACAGAATGTTGACCAAACAATTGCGTTTCAGTAATTAAAATTAATTTTTCTTCTGGTAAATAAAGTTCAGACGTAATCGGCGCAATCGTTAATGAAATTTCTTGCGTGCCATTTTGAAAATCTTTCCAGCGATCAATTAAGTGAATTTCATCGCGATATTTTTTTAATAATTCTAATAATATTTCGCGACGTCCAGTTGATTCTGCGCAAATTAAAATGCGGCCGGGTTTGGTTGCAATAAAGTTTTCTAGATTTTCGAGTGGGTTTTTTTTGCGGTGATCAACAGCAACCGTGGGCGTGACTATCACTGCGGGAGAAATTTTGATTTGTGTGAAATTTTTTAATTGAGAAAATAATTCATTAACTGGAATAAATATTTTTTCTGGTTCACACAATGGTCGTGTTTTATCTATATTTAATTGTGTATAACGTGTTTTAATTTCATTCCAGAACTGTGAAGCTTGGTCGTTCACACCCACACCCACACTCACGCTATTCGCCGGACAATAATCAAAAAACGTCGCACAACTTTCATAAAATAAAGGTAAATAATATTCAATGCCAGCAATTGGTTGTCCTTTTGAAATATGCTGATAAACAGGCGATTCGGCAGGATTGCCAGAAAATAATGCACGCCACTCAGTTCTAAAATGTGCAATAGCATCTTCAGTTAATGGATATTCATGCGCAGGCAATAATTGAATCGCATTTATTTTTTCAATTGATTTTTGTGTGTCGATATCAAATGATCGAATACTTTCAATTTCATTATCAAATAATTCAATTCGATAAGGCACATCACTTCCCATCGGAAAAATATCAATGAGTCCGCCACGCACTGCAAATTCACCGTGCTGAATAACTTGTTCAACGTGACGATATCCTGCTTCTGATAATTCTTTTTGAATATTTAATAAATCTAATGTGTCATTTACTTTCCAATCAAAACGATGTGCGCTTAAAAAACTTTTTGGCGGTAGGCGATGCATTAATGTTGAAATGGCAACAATGACAATGCCTTTTTTTAAATAAGGCAAGTGCGATAAAATGCGTAATCTTTCCGACGTTAAATCTTCATGCGGTGAAAAATGATCGTACGGTAAAGTTTCGCGATCTGGAAAAAGTAATACCGTTTCTTTTTCGCTGCCATTTAAAAAAAATTTTAATTCATAAAAATATTTTTCGGCGGTTTGTACGTCAGGTGTAATTACAATAATCGGACGATTTTGCACTTCAGATAAATTTGCAATGCTTAATGTAATTGCGGCGCCGGATAAATTATCCCATGTGATCAGATTGTCATTTTCGGTTGGAATGGGTGGCTGAAGTGGATTGATCTGCATGACACACTCTAAAATCAGTGATTCTAGCGAGAAATGCCGGCACTTTCCAATATTAATTTATCTGCGCCGACAAGTGGAAAAAACGCTTGATGATGATCAAGCGTTTGGGGTGGGACATAATAATTACGTGAAAACTATTTTTTACCAAAAGAGAAGCCACAAAATTTGCTCGCCTTTTCTTTTTCTTTTCTTGCTGCCATTTCTGCCTGTGTTTTATACTGTGCGACTAGTGCTTTTGCGGAATTATGATCTTGTTCTGTTGTGCTGAGTCGAGTCTTTGTGCCGTTGTGAGCACCTTGCTCTTGCTCAAGCAATGCCTTTGTTTGTTTTAACTCTTCAATTAGCGCCGCATTCGCTTTTTCTAATTCAGCTGTTGCAGTACTCAGCGCAGCCACTGTTTTGTTAAGTTGATTGTTGAGTTCTGTTTTTTCGCCGGTCGTAGTTTTTAGTTGTTCTTTGAGCTGAGTTACTTCAGTCCGTAGATCGTTATATTTTTTTTGTGCATGTGCGAATAAATCTTCTGGAGTTGAAGCTGTGTCTCTATTTATTAATGGTGATGGTTGACGGACTGGACTTGTGGGTTTTTGTGTTAAGGCAATTTCTTCTTTTGGCGATGTTGGTGTTGATGATCTATTGCTTCGCAGTAATTCAGGTACGTTATTGGGTGATCCTGAATTTTTTGGTGTGCTTTGTCTCGACATATTACTCATCCTTATGTAGTTATGACGTACTTCGAATCTAGAGAATCACGCTTCACTTGTCAACTCAAAATCACACCACCACCCAAACAAATATCACCATCATAAAAAACAATAGATTGTCCAGGTGTAATTGCACGCTGAGGTTGATCGAAAATTACTTTTGCGGAATTATTTTCTTGTAATTCGATTGTGCAAGATTGATCAGTTTGACGATAACGAATTTTTGCAGTGCAATTTAAATTATGTGGAATATTGCCTAAAATCCAATGTAATTTTTCGCACGTTAATTCTTTTGAAAACAAAAGTGGATGATCGTGACCTTGCGCGATAATTAATTCGTTAGAAGAAATATTTTTGCCGATAACATACCAAGCTGCTTCATCAGAATTTTTTACACCGCCAATTTTTAAACCTTTGCGTTGCCCAATTGTATAAAACATTAATCCATCATGTTTTCCAATCATTTTTCCATTAGGCGTTTTCATTAAACCTGGTTTCGCCAACACATAATTTTTTAAAAATTCAGAAAACTTTCGCTCGCCAATAAAACAAATTCCCGTACTATCTTTTTTTTCTGCATTTAATAATCCTGCTTTTTTTGCAATTAATCGCACGTCCGGTTTTTTTAATTCACCAAGCGGAAATAATGCGCGTGATAATTTTTCTTGATTTAAAGTATATAAAAAATAACTTTGATCTTTATTTAAATCTTTTGCTTTTAATAATTGTGAATTATTTTTTCGAACATAATGTCCCGTCGCTAAAAAATCCGCGCCTAATTTTATAGCATGTTTTAGAAATACATCGAATTTAATAAATTGATTACACCAAATATCTGGATTCGGCGTGCGCCCCGCAACAAATTCATCGAGGCAATATTGAAAAACAGAATCCCAATATTCTTTTGAAAAATTCACTAAATGAAATGGAATTTTTAAATGATCGCAAACTTTTTTCGCATCACTTAAGTCTTGTTCTGCAGAACAAAATGGATCATCTTTTTCCGCCATCCAATTTTGCATGTAACAACCCGCAACATCATATCCTTGTTCTTTTAACAACAATGCAGTCACAGCAGAATCAACGCCGCCAGAAAGTCCAACAATAATCTTCGTGTTTTTAGGTGTTTTCATGGGGATTCAGTATACGGATTGCTTTACATAAAAGAAATGCCGATATAACTCTGTGTTTTTATTATATAAAAACGCTTCATATTTCCTTAAGAGGTGGTTGATATTATATCGACTATAATTACTGTTAATTTCTTTGGAGAAATACAATGCCACAACCGGCCCAAAAAGAATCTACTTCATCAGGCGGCTTTTCAGTAGTTAGTTTGAGTGCGACAGCTTTTCCAGTTGACGCTCCAAAAATACAATTGGATATCAATGCATGTAATAAAAAGCTCAGCACAGAAGGTGGTTTGAGTCCAGAACAAATCCATTTGGCTGTTCAGAATCTTGATATTCCGAATGCAAAAAAAGATCCGTATTCAGTTACAACTGATGGCATGTTGCCAATTCCGTACGATGTATATAAAAATATAAATGCAAAAATTGTTGTTATTGGCAGGATTCTTAATCTGAATGAGTCAGCGCTTGTAGAAAATTCAATTGGAATTGATCAAGTTGTATCCGTAATTAACGAGATAAATAAAAACAGAATAAGTCCTGTCGATAGCATACAACTGATTGTTGCCGTAAAAGAAAAGGGACGAAAACATTATGTTCAATTAGAAATTTTTAAAAAAGATGATAATACAATTGCCGCGCGCATTATTGATTCAACAAGTAATCCTATTGCAATTCCAGTTAAAAAAGTGCGTGATTTATTAGTAAAATTAGGTACGGATGCACAACTGCATAACACATTAGGTTTGAACAGTACTGGAAAAGCAACAGTAACTGAAGTACACACCGGTATTCAATCTGTTATTGGCGACGAACGTTGCGCTTTGTACACGCTTGGTGGTATTGCTGCATCAATGAAAATGATGTTTGCAAAAGGAGTGAAACAGTTAACATCAGATTCAGAAGCAGAACGTATTGCTAAAGCAGAACATGATTGTGTTAAAAAATCATTACCTGAAAATTATTTGCAAAGTAGATTAGTGTCAACTGTGTTTGAGAAACAGAATGCGGAATATAAAACGTTATCTGACGCGATTAACAATATGGATAAAAATAAATTAAATACCGTTGTTAAAGCTTCTTTAAAAAATTATTTAGCTAACCGCGGAAAATTTGGTAGTATTTTTCGTCAATTATCAAGCGTAGGCGCAGATTATGCATTGAATGCAAAAGCAAGAATAGATGGTACGCGTACAGTTGATGACGAACCCGCTGTTTCAAAACAAATTGCAATGGAAATTTTAGAGCAAGGAATGAAAACTGATGGAATAATTGAAGTGAAACAAAATTCCCGCGTGCTTTGGCTTTTAACCGAATTAAAAAACCAAGGTTTAATTAACAAAGATGTTACTGCAGGCTCAAGCAA
The DNA here is from genome assembly GCA_001801815.1 of Gammaproteobacteria bacterium RIFCSPHIGHO2_12_FULL_36_30. GTDB lineage: Bacteria > Pseudomonadota > Gammaproteobacteria > Coxiellales > Coxiellaceae > 2-02-FULL-42-43. The sequence continues at coordinate 479,760 of MGXU01000010.1, read as the reverse complement.
CAAAGTAAATGATTTATTTTCTGCCGTAAACAACGATGATTCCTTAAAAAGTTTCTCATCACGATCATAAGCATACAACCGCGCTGATTTTTCACGTATAATCAGCGCAGTTTTTATTTCTCAAAGTGATTTTATGTCTGAAACGTCCATTTCAATTCAACAAAATTTATTAAATTTCTCACGCCCCGATTTAAAAGCGTTTATGAAAACGTTGGACGAGCCTGCATTTCGTGCAGATCAAGTTTTACAGTGGATTCATCAACGCGGTGTAATCGATTTTGATTTAATGACCAATTTAAGTAAATCATTTCGCGAAAAATTAAAATCAGAAGCGTGTGTGAATTTGATGGAAACAATGACGGATCAAATCGCGCGTGACGGCACACGAAAATTTTTATTTAAATTATATGATGGCAATGCAATTGAAACTGTTTTTATTCCAGAAAAAACGCGCGGGACATTATGCGTTTCGTCGCAAGTCGGCTGCGCATTAAATTGTTCATTTTGTTCGACAGGAAAAGAAGGTTTTAGTCGTAATTTATCGTTGGCAGAAATTATTGGACAAGTTTTTTTAGTGCGTGATAAATTAAAAAATACTGATGCAAAAATTACGAATGTTGTGATGATGGGAATGGGCGAGCCGTTATTAAATTACAAACCCGTTATCGATGCAATGGATTTGATGATGCATGATTTAGCATATGGCTTATCAAAATATCGCGTGACGTTAAGCACATCAGGCGTCGTTCCAAATATGTTGCAATTTAAAAAAGATTCTCTTGCGTCGCTTGCTGTTTCATTGCATGCACCGACAAATGAATTGCGCGAACAATTAGTGCCGATTAATAAAAAATATCCGCTGGAAGTTTTAATGCCGGTGTGTCGAGAATTTTTTCCGAATGATTCTAAACGTTGTATTGTATTTGAATATGTCATGTTAAAAAATATTAATGATAGTTTAACGCACGCAAAACAATTAATTCGTTTGCTCGATAATATGAATTGCAAAGTTAATTTAATTCCATTTAATCCATTTCCAAAAACAAATTATGTTTGTTCTGACATGGAAACAATTTTGGCATTTCAAGATCGTTTAAATAAAGCAGGTGTAAAAACGTGGGTGCGCAAAACACGCGGTGAAGATATTGATGGTGCGTGTGGACAATTGGCGGGGGATTTTCAAGATCGCACTGGTCGACATGAACGATGGAAAAAAACGGGGAAGTTGGTGGTTGCCTAATCAAACCGAACAGGTTACATTAGTCGCATTTATTTTTATCATATGAGGTTATTATGAGTTTTTTATCGATGTTAGGAATTTCAAGCGCGCATGCAGCAACAACAACTGCTGCGACACCAGCGGCTGCGCCTGAAGGTGGATTTTTATCTGTTTTGCCAATGTTAGTTATTTTTATCGCCGTATTTTATTTTTTACTCGTACGTCCACAATCGAAACGCGCAAAAGAACAGCGTAAATTATTAGAAAATTTAAGCGTGGGTGATGAAGTATTAACGACAGGTGGAATTATTGGTCGTTTAACAAAATTGCGCGATTCGTATGTTGTGATTACAACTGGAAAAGATGTTGAAATGACTTTTCAAAAAGGCTCGATCGCATCGATTTTGCCGAAGGGTACATTAGATTCTATTAATTAGGATTGTTAATTAGGATTTTCAATGAATCAATATCCACTGTGGCGTTATATTTTTATTCTTTTTTTAATTACATTCGGCGCATTGTACGCTGCACCGAATTTATATGGCACTGATCCTGCAATTCAAATTCAACCAAAAACAGGTCAGCCAGTGTCTGCAAATTCATTATCAAAAATTCAAACAACATTATCGCAACAAAATATTATTCCATCCGCAATTACGCAACAACCCACAGGTTTATTAATTCGTTTTAAAGATACGGAAGATCAATTAAAAGCACAAAGTTATATTCAAGCATTAGTTGGAAGCGATGACACGGTCGCATTAAATTTAGCGCCACGCACACCACATTGGTTACGCGCGCTCGGCGCAGAACCAATGAAATTAGGCTTAGATTTACGCGGTGGAATTCATTTTTTATATCGCGTTGATACTTCTGCAATGTTAACAGAAAGATTAAGCGGCGATATGCACACGATGGGTGATGCATTACGTATTGCAAATATTCGTTATGCGCATATTGCACAAGCACAATCGACATCACAAAATGCAGACGGTGGAATTATTATTGCATTTCGCACAAGCGAAGATCGTGATCAAGGTTTAGCATTATTGCAAAAAAATAATTTATATTCTGATTATCAATTTTCTTCATCACAAAAAAATGATCGTTATTTTGTGACGGCGAATTTTATGCAAACTGCTGCGATTCATTTAGAAGAACAAGCGGTCACACAAAATTTAACAACGTTGAGAAATCGCGTAAATGAATTAGGCGTGAGCGAACCGGTTATTCAGCAACAAGGTAAAAATCAAATTAGTGTTGATTTACCTGGAATTCAAGACACTGCGCGCGCAAAAGAAATTATTGGAAAAGTTGCAACATTGCATTTTCAATTAGTTGATACACAAAATGATCCGGTCGCCGCTGCAAATTCTGGCGTTGTTCCATTTGGCGATACTTTGTATCAATACAAAGGACAACCTTATTTGTTGAAAAACACGATTGTTTTGCACGGAACTTCTATTTTAAGCGCATCGACAATTACAGGTGATGATGGCAGACCTGCCGTGAGTGTTCGCGCAGGTGGCAGCGAAGTTTCTAGTTTCAATACCGCAACAGCCGATAATATTGGAAAACCAATGGCGACGGTTTACATTGAAACAAAAGCAGTGCAAACCATTGTTAATGGAAAAGTTGTAACGAGCGAAAAACAATTTCCAAAAGTAATTAATATCGCAACAATTCAAAGTGCGCTTGGAAATACTTTTAAAATTACTGGATTAGAATCTAATTATTCTGCGAAAAATTTAGCATTATTATTGCGATCAGGTGCATATTCCGCGCCGATTGTTGCTGTTTCTGAAAATACAGTGGGCCCCAGTTTAGGAAAAGAAAATATTCGCGCAGGAACATTAGCGTGCGAAATGGGTTTGTTATTCGTTCTTTTATTTATGCCATTTTATTATCGCTTTTTTGGATTAATTGCTGATGGTGCATTAATTTTAAATGTGATTTTTATTGTTGCGATTATGTCAATTTTAGGTGCGACATTAACTTTGCCGGGAATTGCGGCAATTGTTTTAACGGTTGGTTTAGCGGTCGATGCAAATGTTTTAATTTACGAACGCATTCGCGAAGAATTGCGAAATGGTGTTTCACCACAAGCTGCAATTTATGCTGGATATGAACGTGCATTTGTAACTATTGTTGATGCGAATGTGACGACATTAATTGTTGCGGTAATTTTATTTGCATTGGGAACAGGTGAAGTGCAAGGTTTTGCTGTTACTTTAATTATCGGATTAATTACATCAATGATCACAGCGAATTTCTTCACACGCGCTGCAGTGAATTTAATTTATGGCAAAAAACGTGTTACTTGGTTATCAATTGGTATTAAAAATAAAAATGCTATTGCGGGGAATCAGTAATGGAATTTTTTAAAGAAAAACCTACTATTCCATTTATGAAACAGCGTTGGCTTGCTGTGACTATTTCTGCCATTATTTTTATTTGCTCTATTTTATCATTGTGCATTCATGGATTAAATTTAGGTTCTGATTTTACTGGCGGAACACAAATTGAAATTTCTTTTTCACAACCCACATCCGCAACACAATTACGCACACAATTAGTTTCCGCAGGATTTACGCAAGCAACTGTGCAAGCTTACGCGCAAAAAACAGGATCGGAAAATATGTTTTCAATTCGCATTGGATTGCATAAAACATTAACGCCCGAAGAATTAAAAGCAAAATTATCAGCAGCATTGCCAACGGGACATATCAATCAATTGGAATATATTGGTCCGCAAGTTGGAAAACAATTAATGACAAATGGTATTTTAGCTGTTGCGCTTGTTTTTTTAGGTACGATGATTTATATCGCGCTGCGATTTGAATATCGTTTTTCACTCAGCGCAGCATTAGCATTACTGCACGATCCTATTTTAATTCTTGGTGTGTTTTCATTTTTTCATATTGAATTTAATATAATCGCATTAACAGGATTATTAACAGTAATCGGTTATTCATTAAATGAAACGATTGTGATTTATGATCGGGTGCGTGAAAATTTTCGAAAAATTCGCAAAGCAACGCCAATTGAAATTATGGATTTATCAATTAATCAAACATTGTCACGAACAATTATGACAGCGGGTTTAAGTTTTGTTGTTGTGTGTTCTTTATTTCTTTTTGGCGGTCAAAGCGTCCATACTTTTTCGCTTGCAATGATGATTGGTATTGTTGTTGGTACTTATTCGTCGATTTATGTTTCTGGTTCGCTCGCAATTGCATTCGGTTTAACACGCGCCAATTTAATTCCGCAGCAAAAAGTTATCGATGAATTGCCATAATTACGCAATTAACTGAATTAATTCTTTATGAATTTTGATATTTCCCGCAACAATATTGCCTGATTCTAAATAAGTTTCACCGCCTTGAAAATCAGTTACAACACCACCGGCTTCTTTAATCATTAACGCGCCAGCTGCAATATCCCAACTATGCAAATCAGATTCCCAATACGCATCTAATCTTCCCGCCGCAACATATGCTAAATCTAACGCAGCAGAACCCGCACGACGAATATCGCCGCATTTTGAAAAAACATTTTCAAATGTGGTTAAATAATTTTTAATATTTTCTTTTTTACGAAATGGAAAACCCGTGCCAATTAAAGTTTGCCCGATTTTTTTTGCATCACTGATGCGCATGCGGCGACTATTTGCATATGCACCTTGTCCGCGCGTTGCAGTAAATAATTCTTGGCGAAGTGGATCGTAAATTAATCCTAATTCTGGAATATTATTTTTGAGAATGGCAATTGAAATAGAAAATTGCGGATATCCATGCATAAAATTACGCGTGCCATCGAGCGGATCAATCACCCAGCAATATTCTTTGTTTGAGCCTTTTTTGTAGCCTATTTCTTCGGACAAAATACAATGATCAGGATAAGATTTTTCAATATGTGAAATAATCATCTCTTCAGATAATTTATCAACTTGCGTAACAAAATCATTTAAACTTTTTTCTGTAATGTCCACTTTGTCCATTTGATCCATAAAACGTAGGATAATTTTACTCGCAGCGCGCGCAGCGTTTGTCGCAATATTCAACATCGGATGCATCATAAGATCACCATTTCGTACAGAAGATTATTAAAGATCAATTTTATGCGAGCAGAATAGCAAAATTTGCTATCATACTGCAATGTTAAATCGTATCCGCATTGTATTAGTTGAAACAAGTCATCCCGGTAATATCGGTGCTGCTGCACGCGCGATGAAAACCATGGGATTATCGCAACTCGTTTTAGTTTCGCCGCAAAAATTCCCCGATGCGGAAGCAACATTTCGTTCAGCGGGCGCAGATGATTTATTAGAAAAAGCAATTATCGTAAATAATTTGCGTGATGCATTTGAAAATTGTGAATGGGTAATTGGCGCAAGTGTACGTCAGCGAAAATTATCGCGCACAATTTACAATCCGAAAATGTGTGCGGAAAAAATTCGTGATGAATTAACGGGAAATGTGGCGATTGTATTTGGTCGCGAAAGCAGCGGGTTAACAAATGAAGAATTAAGTTTGTGTCACGATCAAATTTTTATTCCAACCAATGCAGATTTTAGTTCGTTAAATGTAGCGTCTGCTGTGCAAGTCATTTGCTACGAATTGCGAATGGCAGAATTGGAAAATGCAAAAATACCCTTAAAAAATAGCGTAGAAGATCGTTTAGCAACTGCGGACGAAGTGACAGGATTTTATGTTCATTTAAAAAAAACATTATTAGATTTGCATTTTTTAGATCCGAAACAGCCGAAACGGTTAATGGAGCGTTTACATTTATTGTTTAATCGTGCGCATTTGACTATTACGGAGTTAAATATTTTGCGAGGAATTTTGCGGTCGATTGAAATAGCGCTTGGAAATTACAAGCGTTCATCTGATTAATTTTTTTTTCACACCCATACACTTTTTTCAAAAACACGGGGTTTCTTTCCTGAAAAAAGTTGTTATGATGTGAAACTCCTCGAAATGGGGTATGTACAATAATAAATCAAGGAAAGCGTATGACAACCAGATCTGATTTGCATCAAGAGCCGCTAATTCCAGCGTCAACTCGTTTGCCTGAAATTACGTTTAAAGTGATTGTTCTTGCTGTGCTTTTAGCAGCACTTATGTCTGCTGCTAATGCGTATTTAGCTTTGAAAATGGGTCAGACAATTTCCGCGTCAATTCCTGCGTCCGTATTAGCAATTGGTATCCTACGTTTTTTTAAAAATTCAAATGTACTTGAAAGTAATTTAATTCAAACTGCCGCTTCTGCTGGCGAGGGTGTTGCAGGATCAGTTGCTTTCGTTTTACCTGCAATGCTTTTTATTCATGCTTGGCAAGGTTTTAATTATTGGGAAACTGTAGCGGCAACAGTGTTGGGTGGTTTGCTTGGTGTATTTTTTTCTATTCCGTTACGCCGCGTAATGTTGAATATGAAAACATTACGTTTTCCAGAAGGAACTGCGGTTGGTAATGTGCTGCGTGTGACGAGCATGAATGTGAAAGGCAATACACACATGAAACGCTTGGTGCAAGGTATTAGCATTGGTGGTTTGATGGCGTTTGCACAATCTGGTATCCAAGTTTTTTCAGATCAAATTAGTTATTGGTTTAAAACAGGTAGAGAAGTTTTTGGTGCGCAACTTGGTTTTACACCAGCATTATTAGCGGCTGGTTACATTGTCGGTATTGAAGTGGGCGCAAGCTTATTCACTGGCTTTGTATTTGGCTGGGTGATTGTGTTGCCTGCATTGTGTTATCACTTTGGATTACCGCATGCAGATTCATTAGCAGATTCCGTGATGAGTATTTACTCAACAAAACTGCGCTTTGTCGGTGTGGGCGTGATGTTAGTCGGTGGTGTGTGGACGTTAATTCGTTTAATTAATCCAGTGATCGCAGGAATTAAATTATCTTTCGTATCGTTACATGAAGTCGGTGGCGTGAAAACTAAATTGCCGCGCACAGAGCGTGACATACCTATTTTATGGGCATTTCTTGGCGTCATAGTTTGCATGCTTTTATTGTATATGTTAGTGCTGCATTTTTCTTATGTTGAAGGTCTGTATGCTGATTACACACATGTGTTTTTATTGTGGGCTACATTGGCAGCCGTATTGTTTCTACTTGTGATTGGATTTTTTATATCGACTATTGCAGCTTATTTCGTTGGGCTTGTTGGTTCGAGTAATAGCCCCATGTCTGGTCTTATTATTTTGTCTATTTTAATTTTGGGCGCGATTTACTTTTTTATTTTCTCACATGATTCTAATGGAAAAGTGGCAGCGTTGATGGTGCTTGTGACCACTGTCATTGGTACCTGCGGTATTATTTCAAATGAAAACTTACAAGATTTAAAAGCAGGACAAATGGTGGGTGCAACACCGTGGAAACAGCAGTTCGTGTTGGCTATCGGTGTTGTTGTTGCAGCTCTTGTGATTGGTCCCGTGTTGGAACTTTTGTATCAAGGTTATGGAATGGCGGGTATGTTTCCACATCCTGGAATGGATCCCAATCAAATGTTACAAGCACCACAAGCTGGCTTGATGGCGTCTGTTATTCAAGGGATTCGCACACAAAATCTACCGTGGGCGATGATTATTATTGGCTGTATTATTGCGGTGATTGTGATTATTGCGGATGAAATTTTGCGCCGCAAAGGTCGTCGTTTACCTGCATTAGCTGTTGGTTTGGGTGTTTACTTGCCACCCAGTATTATTTTGCCAACTGTTTTAGGTGGTCTTGTAAAATATTTTGTGAATCGTTCCGCACGTCATGCGAAAACAGAAGAGCAAAAAGCAAAAGCAGTTGAGATTGAGCAAAATGGATTATTAACAGCGTGTGGTTTAGTTGCTGGCGCTGCATTAATGGGTGTTATTCTTGCTATTCCATTTGTGTTAATGGGAAGTTCGAGCGCATTGTCCATTATGCCAGCTAATTTATCTGGATTAGCGCATCTTTTGGGATCGATTTCATTTATAGCTTTAGTGTTGTGGCTTTATAAAATTAGTAGATATAAAAAATAATGCGTAACATTTATCTTGATTACATGTCCACAACGCCGATTGATCCGCGCGTTGTGGATGTGATGAAAGATATTTTAGAAAATACTTTTGGTAATCCGTCATCACAACATGCATTTGGTTTTGCAGCACGCGAAACAATAGAAAAAGCACGCACGCAAGTTGCAGAATTAATTCACGCCGATCAAAAAGAAATTATTTTTACATCTGGCGCAACCGAATCCATTAATCTTGCATTAAAAGGCGCCGCACTTTTTTATCAACGTCAAGGCAAACATATTATTACGATGTCGACAGAACACAAAGCAGTTCTTGAGACATGTCATTATTTAGAATCCATTGGTTTTGAAGTCACCTATTTAAATCCGCAAAAAAATGGATTATTAAATATTGCAGAATTAGAAAAAACAATTCGCCCTGATACAATTCTCGCATCCATCATGCACGTCAATAACGAAACAGGTGTGATTCAAGATATCGCTGCAATCGGAAAATGTTTACGACAAAACGGTGTTTGGTTTCATGTTGACGCTGCACAAAGCGCTGGAAAAATTCCAATTGATTTAAAAAATTGCCCCGTCGATTTATTATCTTTCACCGCGCATAAAATTTATGGACCAAAAGGCATTGGCGCATTGTATGTGCGTAGCAAACCACGTGTGCAATTAATAAAACAAATGCATGGCGCTGCGCAAGAAAATAAAATCCGCGCCGGCACATTAGCAACACATCAAATTGTAGGTTTTGGCGAAGCATGTGCAATTGCAAAAAATAATTTGATTGAAGAATCAACGCATTTAAAAAAATTACGTGATCAATTATGGAAAAATTTATCTGCAATAAAAAATATTTATTTAAATGGTGATGAAAAAAATCGCGTCTGCAATTGCTTAAATTTTTCTATCGACAATATAAACACCGAATTATTTTTAAAAAATTTATCCGACATTGCATTTTCACAAGGTTCCGCTTGCAATGCTGTTGATCCAGAACCATCTCACGTTTTAACGGCAATGGGAATATCACGCGATCAAGCAAATCGTTCATTTCGAATCAGTGTTGGGCGTTTTACAACAGAAAAAGAAATTGAAATGGCTAGCGCTAAAATAATTTCTGAAGTTACGCGTCATCAAAAATCGTGAATATAATATTGTTAACTATAACTAACCTTACATAACTTAATGTTAATTATAAGTAACACAATTCAAATGTTAGTGCGATCGAAAAATATTATTTCTATTTAAGATTTTCTTAATATTTCTGTGATAGGGTAAAAGAATAACTAAAATTTAAGCAACAAAACGATTTTATGAAAACGATGAACAGTCAATTCAACTCATTGAAAAGCGCAGGCCCTGCTTTGTGCTTGACTGTTATCATACCTCTATTTATCAAACGATATATGCTGCGCTTTGCACGCATTATTCATATCTGGCGAGATTAAACGCGCTAATTTTCTATCTTTTTACTAAAACTAAAACACAATATTGTGTTTTAGTTTATTGACTATAATTTGAGGTATTTATGCCAAATGATTTGAGTTTATTGAGTGATGATTCGTTTTGCCATATCATTCTTAAGTACCTTGATGTTTCAGATTTGCGGAATTTGCGATTAGTATCTAAAAAATATAATCGTTTATTTTCTAATTATTTTTTTGGTAAATCTTATTCAGAGATTGAAAATTACGTCACATTACTGCTTATCATGAAGTTGAAAATTTTGCGTCAACCTACAGCAGACGTCCAGATAAATGTATATCGCAAAAGAAATGGTATCCCAAAATTACCCAGAAGGATTGCAAAATTATTTTCACAAAAAATTTCACTTAGCATTCCTTACCAAGATTTTGCACAATTAGCGAATGAAGAAAATAATAAAAATCTTCCAGCGTCATTAGAAAACTTTGAAATGATTTTACAAGCGTCAGTCGTTCAGGCACCACGAGAAGAATATTATGGTATTTTCTTTTTGCTCGCTCGCTTAATTTGTATAGCGACAATTTATTTTCCAATTGCAAAACTTAAGCTTTTGTGTAGCGAATATTTTCCTCCTGAAGGTTTGGGATTAAATTGTAGTATTGTTAGAATTGGTGAAGGAAAATCGTTGAGATATGTAACTAAATGCGTTGATGCGCTTGCATGTAATAATCTTAATGCATCACACAATCTATTTTTTTCAAAGATAAATGCAACTGAGTTGTGTGCATCGGCAGTTTGTGAAGGAGCGAATGCTGGTAATTTATTTTTATCTTTGGTGAATACAACAGAAATCTCTGCTCTTTGTAGTGATATGGTTGGAATGGCACCTATACTTTATGGATGCGTTGCGTTTGTTTTATGCATTGTTGGGCTATCAACGGCAATGAAATCGATTAATTTTTTGCGTTCAATATTTTTTGGAAAGAATGAGCCGTGTTATGCAACTCGTTTTTTTCAGGAAGCTGCTTACAATAAGAAAAAAATTGTTTTCTCTAGCGATGCACATCAAGAAGAAATTACAGTTGTTTCTACTGATCCTGCGCAACGAAATGATTTGATGGAAAGATTATTGCAAACGAGCCGCATTAATTATGGGACGACTTAATATTTTTTTAATATTCCTGTGTTATAGTGAAAGTGTAAATAAAATTTTTTAGAGAAATATTATTTTTATGAAAACAGTTAACAGTCAATTTCAACAATTGAAAAGCGCAAGCTCCGTTTTGCGCTTGACTGTTATCGTCGTTTTATATTCTTTATCCCTCATGCAAAATATGCTGCCCTAAGCGGCGCATACTTTTATATCTGGCGAGGTCACACGCAAAAATAATTTTTATCAAACAGAAAAAAATTACGAATAAATCGTGTTTGTTGAATTTAATTTAATTTAATTAATTTTGGAGAATGTTATGAAATATACAGATAAATTTGTAAAAGCAGCAATGTTTTTTGCGTCAGCTGTTTCAGCAATGCCAGATCCAGCGCCTAAAAATAATGGTGGATCTGGTGGCGAGCCAAATTATGTAGGGATGGCTGCATTTGGTTTTGTAAGTGCTGTTGCTGCTAGTGTTTATTGTTGCTTTAAACGCTGTGAGCGCAACGAAACCGCGGCAAATGCGCAAGCATTTATGCCTGCAGCAACTGGTTCTGATAATTATGGAACAGTTTCGCAAAAAGTGAATCAGGCAGCATCTCCAGCGTGATGTTGTTGAGTAATACTCACGCGAAGTGCGCTTCTAGCATTTCGCGTGAGTTTCATGTTTAATAATATTAAATAAAAAATCAGGAGCGATTTTGATGAATGCATTAAGTGAAAAACGTTTTTTAAATATGCCGAATGGATTTAGCTCGCTTTTCTTTACGCAAATGTTTAGCACAATTAGTTTTGCAGTTTTATATGCAACGTTAGTGCTTTATATGAAATCGCAATTGCATATGAGTTCGAAAGAAGCGGATTTAATTACCGGCGTTTATTTTGCGTGTAATTTTTCACTGCATTTACTATCGGGATATTTAGGCGGACGTTTTTTTAGTTATCGCGGATTAGTGATTACCGGAATTATTTTTCAATTAATCGGCTGCGTGATTTTATCGCATGGAACAATGCAAAGTTTATACTGGGGATTATCGTGCATGTTAATCGGAACGGGCACGATGGTAACTTGTTTGAACATGTTGGTATCGCAATTATTCTCTGCAAATGATGTACAAAAAAGACAATCTGGTTTTTTGTGGAATTACAGCGGGATGAATTTAGGATTTTTATTAGGATTTTCATTAGCGGGATATTTTCAATTGCATGTTGATTACAGCATGTTATTTTTTATTACAGCAGCGAATAATGTGTTAGCCGTTGTTATTTTATTAACACGTTGGAAATATATGGCTGATCAAAATACACTGATGAGTCGTGCAACAAATAAATTTAGTCGTTATTTATTAGGATTTTTTATTGTTCTTATTTTATTACCAATATTAACATGGTTATTGCAACACACACATTTTAGTGATGATTTAGTTTTATCGATTGGCGGTATCGTTGGCATTGCATTAATTATTATTGCCAGTAAAAACACAGGTGCCGAAAGAAATAAATTTTTTGCATTTATTATTTTATTATTAAGCGCGCAAATTTTTTGGATTGTATATCAATTAGTGCCGATGGGATTAACGTTATTTGCAAAAGATAATCTTGATCGACACGTATTCGGTTTTTTAATCGCGCCAGGTTGGATTCCAAATATTAATGCGGTAGCTATTATTATTGGAGCACCTTTACTTGGTATTTTATTTGTGTGGTTGAAAAATAAAATGCGATCACCATTATTGCCGATGCAATATAGTTTTGGATTAGCATTAAGCGCAATTGGTTTATTAATTTTGCCAATTGGAATTGCATTAAGTCACAATGGTTACACTGCATTTATCTGGATATTTGCAACATATGTTTTACAAGCCATCGCAGAATTATTAATTAGTCCAATTGGATATTCAATGGTCGGACAATTAATTCCTGCGCGTTGGCAAAGTATTTGCATGGGATCAACATTATTAAACTCTGGTGTTGCAGCGGTTTTAGCAAGTTATTTCTCAAATTATGCCTTGGGAAAAACGGGTTCGAGCAATCCAGTTGTGACGAATCCATCTTATAGTCATATGTTTAGTCAATTAGGATGGATAACAATGGCAGTTGCAATTGTTTTATTTGCGTTGACGCCGGTGTTGAATCGGTTGATTCGGGACTGAAATTCGTATCTGTGTTTGCCATTCGCTGTTCGCGATTCGCGAATAGCGAATAACTGTGCTATACTGAAAGTAATTCATAGCTAGTTGGAGCGAACCCTATGTTGAAATCGCAAGATATAGTCATTCTTCTTAAAATATTGTCAATAATGACACCTGTAAAAGATAATCCGAATGAGTTTTTGTCACAGAATAAGCTTGCAACACATTTGTGTATGAGTGTTTCGGAAGTCAATGCAGGTATTAAACGTTTGGTTTTATCAAGATTATTAGCACCCGTTTCTAAAAATGAAAAAATAATATTTTTACCTGTAAGAGCTGCGTGCGAAGAATGTTTAATCTCAGCTGTTAAATATTTTTTTCCTGTTCGATTGGGTGAATATACGTGCGGTATTGCAACGGGTTATGCTGCACCACTATTTGCAAAGTTGATTGTGGGCGGTAATGATCCCATCCCTGTTTGGCCATCAGCCACTGGAAATAAACGTGGCGTAGCTTTAGAACCACTGTATAGATCTGTACCGAATTCACTTGTACAATATCCGGATCAATTTTTTTATGAATTATTAGTGTTGGTCGATGCAATTCGTTCGGGGCGAGCGCGTGAAAGAAATTTAGCAGCGAAATTATTGCGAGAAAAAATAAATGTTGATCCAAAATCATTTAAGAGCAACAGCAAATTTGAGAATGCTGGAGTTCGTAGCAAGAAAATTAGAAAATCTGAATAATGATGTGGTTTATTTAGGTGGATGCGCGACCGCACTATTTATTACTGATCCTTTATCGCTAGATGTTAGACCAACAATTGATGTTGATTGTATTATTGATGTTGCCTCATTGTTGCAATATCATAAATTTGAAAAAGAGTTAAATAAAAAGGGTTTTAAAAAAACAATAAAAGATGATGTTATTTGTCGTTGGCGTTATGATGACATTATTTTAGATGTGATGCCGACAGATGAGAAAATTTTAGGATTTGGAAATCCATGGTATAAACAAGCCTTACAACATTCTGTTAATCATTTAATACACGACAATCTGATTGTGAAATCAGTGACAGCGCCTTATTTTCTAGCAACAAAAATCGAAGCATTTAAAACAAGAGGTAATAATGATTTTTTAATGAGTCATGATTTTGAAGATATGATTACAGTGATTGCGGGGCGAGTTGAGATTGCAGAGGAAGTCGCAATGTGTAATAGAGAAATAAAAGCACATTTGGGTCGTGTGTTTTCAGATATTTTGAAAAACGATCAATTTGAAGTCGCATTGCCAGGACATTTAAATAACGGTTCAGTATCAATGATAATGGAACGTGTTCAAATCGTTAAAAAACGTATTGAAAAAATTGTAGTGATGCGTAACGGATAAAAAAAATGAAACTCACCTGGCTTACCGATATCCATATTAATTTTCTCGATCAACATGAGCGTGAAATTTTTTATCAGAAAATTATTGATTCGCATTGTGATCGTGTTTTGATTAGCGGTGATATTGCGGAAGCGAATTCTGTAGTTGAATTATTAATCGAAATGGAAACTTATATAAAAAAACAAATTTATTTTGTATTGGGAAATCATGATTATTATCGCGGTCAAATTAAAAAAGTATACGAAACAGTTACGAAATTGACGAAAAATAATAATCAATTGTGTTGGTTGTCAATTTCAGGGATACAATTATTAACAAAAGATACTATTTTGGTGGGTCAAGATGGTTGGGCAGATGGTCGATTGGGGGATTACACAAATAGTACGGTATCGCTCAATGATAGTCGTCTGATTGCAGATTTATTTCAAGCAAAAATACTGGGAAAATTTAAGTTACTTGAAAAAATGCAAACATTAGCGGATGCAGATGCAAAAAAATTACAACATGATTTACAACTCGCCATAAATAAAAATCCAAAAAAAATTATTGTATTAACACATATTCCACCATTTAAAGAAGCATGTTTATATGAAGGAAAAATAAGTGATGATGATTGGATACCTTATTTTAGTTCAAAAGCAAGTGGGGATGTGTTGATGAAAATTGCAAAAGGTCATTCATTAATAGAATTTTTAGTTTTATGTGGACATACGCACGGTGAAGCAAATTATCAAGCATTACCCAATTTAATAGTAAGGGTGGGCAAAGCGGAGTATTTTCAACCACGTATTGAAGAAATTATTACTGTTTAAGGATGTATGGATAAGGAGACAAAATGATTTATACATTTTCAACTGAAGAAAAAGAAGAAGCGGATGTAATGCTAAATGCACGTGAATATCAATTTGCGCTTCAGGGTATTCTTGAGTTGCTGCGTCGATATGATAAACATGGTTTGGAAAACGCAAGCGAAAATCCGATTGTTGCTGAAGCACAAGCTGAGTTAGTAGGTTTTATTCGAGATAAAGTAATTGAGATTGTGAATGAATATAATGTGAAGATGTACTAAGATTTCAGATATAAAACGGAGAATTTGTGAAAAAAATAATTTTTTTAATGTGTTTTATTTCATTTAGTGCATTTGCATCGATTGGTAAATTAACTAATGTTAATGGTGTAAAATTATATTCAGAATATTATCTAAATCTCACTGCAAAATTTAAAGGCACAGTAGTTTTTATTAATGGCAGGCGAAATTAATTAGTGATCAATTATTTATTTTGTTAGTCAAACGTCACATTCCATCACCTTATATTATTGTTGCGCATTCGTATGGTGCAATGTATGCAGGATATTTTGTATTAAAAAATCCAAAATTAGTTAAAGCGCTTTTGTTGGTTGATCCAGTTCCACGTAATTTTGAATTTTCTAAAAAATTAATGAAGCGTTTTAATAAAGGAATTACTGAAGCCGAAAAATTTCCCGCAACAACTATTTATCAAAATTATATTGGTTCAGATGCAGAAGTATTGTATCAAATGATTGGATTTTCAAAATCAAAAAATGAATTAAAAATATTAGGTGAAATAAATAATACCATCCCAGTTGTCATTATTTCGTCGACAAAAATGGAATATAAAACAAAACCAATTGTTGGGGATTGGTATAATAATCAAAAACAATGGCTGAATAAAAATCCTGATAGTAAAATTTTTCAAGTAAAATCGGGGCATTTTATTCAGATTGACAGACCTAATATTGTTTGCAAGCAAATTAAAAATCTTATGTTAATTTCTTATCGCAAATAATAACAATATAGAGATACCAACAAGATACCACCCCATCGGTTGATGTAACACTGTATGTTCCTGCAATAAAATTAAAATACTTGGACTAAAACCACCTATTAATGCAGCGCCGACATTGTAGCTGATGGATACGCCGGAATATCTTATTTCGGTGGAAAAAGTATCAACGAGTAATGCGGCGATGGGACCATCAACTGCGGCAACAATGATTGCTAATAATGTTGCTGCGCCGTACCAAAAAAATATTTCTTGAGAATGAAATAATTTTAATATCGGAAAAATCCCAATCAACATTAGCATGCCGGAAATCATAATTGTTTTTCTTTGACTGATATAATCTGAAATTGCGCCCCAAATAATTGCAAAGCACGCTTCTGTCCATGCTAAATAAGTCGAGATTTCTAATGTTTTTTCTTTTGCAATTAAAAAATGTGAGTGTAAATAAGAGGGTAAATAAATTTCAATTACAATAATTGAAACACCGGCAAAAGCAGAAATAATAATTGCTTTAAATAATAGCCGTGGAAATTTTCGTATTAATATTAAAAATGGAAAATGCACTTGTCTTTTTTCTTTTGCTGCTTTTAAAAATTCTGGTGATTCTTGCAATCCTAAACGAAAATAAAATCCTAATAATCCAACCAATACAGCTGCAATAATAAATGGAAAACGCCAATTGATATTATGAAATAATAAAACTAAAAATGATGCTGCAAAAACACCAAAACCAGATGCGCTGGTGATAATGCCAGATAATAAACCTTTTCGATGACGATTAAATTCTAATAAATAAGTGCTGCAGCCGCTGTATTCTGTGCTGACGGATAAACCCTGTAAAATACGAAATAATATTAATAATATCGGTGATAATATTCCGATTTTTTCATAAGTGGGTAATAATCCAATTGATAGTGTAGCAACACTCATTAAAAAAATAGTGATCATTAAAACAATGCGGCGTCCAATGCGATCCGCAAAATGTCCAAAAATAATTGCACCGATTGGACGCACTAAAAAACTAATTGCAAAAACAGCCCATGCTAATAATAATTCAGTCATTGGATTTTCATGCGGAAAAAATAATTTCGCAATAATCGGCGCTGAAAATCCATATAATGTGTAATCAAAATATTCCAAAAAAACACCGGACAAAGTGCCGATAAAAACGCGACGAGGTATTTTTATTTGAATGTTCATGTAAACAGAAACCGATAAAACATTTTTTTATTCACATGATAATAAACTGTAACATCATGTGCTGAATTATTTGTCACCCACGTTGCTGCATAATCATTATTTGCTTTTAAAATAATTTTTATTGGCACATGTTGAAATTTTTCCGTGACAATTTTCGGATGTAATGCAGAAATAGTTGCAAGTGTGTCCCAAAAATCACAACCTTCAAATTTTTTCCAATTTCCATTTGGCACTAAAGATAACATTGCATTCGCATCAAAAAGATCAATTCGATTTTTTGCGCCGATTTTTAATAATTCATGATATCTCTTTTTCGTCATGCGCACTTCGTTGCTTGCATTATTGGGAATAAATGTAATTGGCAAATTTGCATTAACTAAAGTTTTCATCGCCGGTGCATTTGCATAAATATTCCATTCCGCAACAGTATTATTTGATTTTATTAATCCTGGAATTGAAATATTTCCTGGGACATCTTGATTAGTTAAATGATTATTTTTTATTTCACCAAATGCGCCGCCGCCTTTATAAATCATCGCAAGCCCTTCGCGAAATAATTTTTCTTGATGATTTTTTTGCGCGAGTTTCCACGCATCAGTAATATTTGTTGCGGTGCCAATTGAAATAATTGAAACTTGATAATGTTTTTTTGCAGCGCGAACAATAGAATTTAAAATAATTTGCGCTGCAGAAATATTTTTAATATCAGAATCTTTTTTCAAATGAGCAAAATCTTTTATATTCATTTTCGTTGCAAAATTTCGTATTACAACGGGAAAATTATATTTTGTATCAGGTCGAATATATCCAAATGCAATCGGCACATCACGTTTTGCTAAATGTGTCAATTTTTCCGCATTAATCGCGCCTTGCGGACAGCGTGTTTCGCCAACACAATCAATCGTAATCGCATCGATTTTTACAGGCTGCTTTAATAAATACAAAACCGCCATCCAATCATCAAATCCCATGTCGGTGTCGATGATGAAATGCATTTCATTTGAAAATGAAATTGAGATCCAAAATGATAATAATAAAAATAAAAAAATTCGCATCGTTGATCCCCATAGATTTTATATTGCTATTATTACAGATATTTTGGTTGCATTGCAGTTATAGAAATACTGTAAATTATACACTCTGTACGAAATATCACTCTTGTTATTCCAATAAAGAAGGAGTTTAATTATGCATCCCAAGAAGAAGTTTAGGAAAAAATATGATCTCGATCGTTGAAGCATACCGAAATGGGTTATTAAATTACAAAAACTGGTCAAAAAATATTATTTCTGGATTAATTGTTGCGGTTGTAGCGCTGCCTTTAGCAATGGCGTTTGCAATTGCTTCAGGCGTGCAGCCGGTGCAAGGTCTTTATACCTCTATTATTGCCGCATTTCTGGTGGGTGTATTCGGTGGCACGCGTGTGCAAATTGCGGGACCGACCGGCGCATTCATTGTTATCCTCGCTAATATTACTGCACATTATGGCGTGAGTGGATTGCAAGTCGCTTCATTTATGGCGGGATTTATTTTGTTATTTATGGGACTGATGAAATTAGGAAATGTTATTAAATTTATTCCTGACCCCGTTATTGTCGGTTTTACAAGTGGTATTGGTGTTATTATTTTTGTGGGTGAATGGAAAGATTTTTTTGGATTGCCCGTTCACATTCCAATTGATGCCCATTTTTATCAAAAAATAATTGCATTATGCGCTGCTTTTCCACATTTAAATTTAACGACAACAGGATTGGCATTATTGAGTTTATTGTTAATGCTAATTGTGCCAAAAATATTTAAAAAAATTCCGGGACCTTTAGTTGCAATGTTAGCAGCAACTATTTTGCAAATGATTTTTCATTTTAAAAATGTTGCAACAATTGGCAGTGCGTTTGGTGAAATGCCGCGACACCTTCCTTATTTTCATATACCGCATATGTCATGGAATGAAAATATTAACTTATTAGGTTCTGCATTTACCATTGCATTATTAGGTTCAATTGAATCACTTTTATCTGCGGCCGCATCAGATGGAATAACTGGTTATCGTCACAATTCAAATCAAGAATTAATTGGACAAGGTGTTGCAAATATTTTTTCACCTTTATTTGGAGGTTTTGCAGCAACAGGTGCGATTGCAAGAACAGTTGCAAATATTCGCAATGGTGGAAATAGTCCCATTTCAGCAATTGTGCATTCACTCGCATTAATTTGTGTTTTAGTATTATTAGCGCCTTACGCATCTGATATTCCGCTTTGTGCATTAGCTGCAATTTTATTTGTTGTTGCATACAACATGAGTGATCTAGGACATTTTTTTCATATCATCCGACGCGCGCCACGTTATGATATGTTGGTGTTGTTGATTACTTTTTTTCTGACCGTGTTTACTAATTTAGTAATCGCTGTAAATGTTGGTGTAATTTTAGCGATGTTATTTTTTATGCGTCGCATGGTTCAATCAGTAAATATTGAATCTGAAAATGCTGAACAATATGCTGCTCGTAATCCAATTGCTCCTGTGCTACCGCATGATGTATTAATGTATAATATTCAAGGTCCATTCTTTTTTGGTGTCGCACAGAAATTAGAAAATGCATTATTGGCAAGTCATACCGAACCCAAAGTAATTATTTTACGATTAAAAGATGTGCCATTTATGGATATGACAGGATTAGAAACATTAGAAGAAATTTTAGAAAAATTCCGAGAAAAAAATATTGCAGTTTATTTATGCGAAGCAAATGCAAAAGTTTCTTATAAATTAGCGAATGTAGGAATTTTAAAATTGGTTTCTGAAAAACGCGTGTTTGAAACATTAGATGCTGTGTTAACTATATTAAAAATTAAAAATACAAAATGATGTAGGAAATTATATGTCTATTTCACATCGAAAAACTGCAACAATATGGAATTATATTTGGCAGCCGCTTATTATTCTTATTTTTTTATTTTCAATTTTAAATTTATTTTATCACACAGCGCAGTCTGATATTTTGTGGGCGGTGGGTGCTGGATCGCTTGCGTCGAGTGCATTTATTATTTTTTCAAAACCGAGTTCAGTGACGGCGCATCCGTTGCGATTAATTGTTGCATATGTGATTGCAATTTTGTGCGGCATGTTATTGCATATTATGGGTGAAACATTATTGTATGCTGGACATTCTTTTGTGTGGTTAAGTTTTCTCGCATCAATTGCAGTGATTGTTTGCCTTTATTTTATGTTTTGGTTGAATGTAGAACATCCACCAGCAGTTGGAATGGCGCTGGTTTTTGTGATTGATTTAAAAGATTATCGTACATCTGTTTTAATTATTGCTGCGATTACTTTGCTTGTAGTTATTAAATTAATTTTGAATCGGAAGTTGTCGGATTTGTTTTAAATAGCGCGAAACTCCTATTAAAAGCACGGGGTTTTATTTTCAGAAAGATGTGCTATATTTCACGCAGTCTCAATCCGTTTCAGGAGTGTTTAAATGATTATCGGTGTCCCAAAAGAAATCAAAACAGAAGAATATCGCGTCGGTTTAACACCTTACAGCGTGCATGAATTAGTGAATCATGGACATCATGTCGTTGTTGAACATGATGCGGGAATGGGTATTGGTTTTGATGATGAAGCATATCGCGTAGCAGGTGCACATATTTTAATGCATGCACCCGATGTGTGGGAAAAAGCAGACATGATTGTGAAAGTGAAAGAACCGCAATCATCAGAATTTAAATTTTTACGCGAAAATTTAGTGTTATTTACTTATTTGCATTTAGCGCCGGATGTTGCGCAAGCAGACGCATTATTAAAATCAAAATGTATTGCGATTGCATACGAAACTGTAACTGATTCGCATGGTGGTTTGCCATTATTATCACCGATGAGTCAAGTTGCGGGACGTTTATCAATTCAAGTTGGTTCTACATCACTTGAAAAATCACACGGCGGTAGCGGTGTTTTATTAGGCGGCGTTCCAGGTGTTAATCCTGGAAAAGTGACTGTGATTGGCGGTGGTGTTGTTGGAACAAATGCTGTGCGCATGGCGATGGGTCGTGAAGCAAAAGTAACAGTTTTAGATACATCATTAAATCGCTTACAAGAATTAGATTTACAATTTGGTGGAAGATTAAATACGGTTTATTCCACGATTGCGAGTTTGGAAGAGCAAATTATTTCTGCGGATTTAGTGATTGGTGCAGTTTTATTACCAGGACGTGCAGCGCCGAAATTAATTAAAAAACATTTATTAGCAAAAATGAAACCGGGATCAGTGATTGTTGACGTTGCAATTGATCAAGGTGGTTGTGTTGAAACTGCAAAACCAACAACGCATACAAATCCAACTTATGTTGTCGACGGTGTTGTGCATTATTGTGTTGCAAATATGCCAGGTGCTGTTCCGCGCACTGCAACGCTTGCATTAAATAATGCAACATTGCCTTATGTTTTACGTTTAGCAGATAAAGGTTATAAAGCAGCATTGCGCGATGATAAATATTTCTGCGCGGGATTAAATGTGTGTAATGGAATGATTACGAATCCTGATGTGGCAGATGCGTTGCAGAAAAAATATGTGCCGGCTGCGGAAGTTTTGAATTAAAATTTTGAGGCGTGTTTTATCGCGCCTCATCATCATGTTGATCATGCTCAATCACACGACCTGATTTTTCGGTTGGTTTTTTTGTTTCTGTTGGATTACTAAAGCTGGTTTTAATGACGAAAAAAGATTTGTTAAATGTGGTATTTTTTTTATATCCGAAAAATTTTGTACGAATAAAGCCAACAATAAAAATAATTAATCCGATCACTAACGCTGCAATTAATACATAAGAAAAAACAAATAACGCCAATACAAATATCACGATCGCAAAAGCAATAATGATAAATGGCATTAAGCGTGCGAGTAGGGGATGGATGTTGTTTGGTTTCATGCGGACATATTGTCTGTTTTTCAGGTTGTTTGCAATGTCGGGCTAGCCTTTTTTGCCTTTTTTCAGCTGAAATGTACGGAAAATATTAAAAGAACGCGCAATAATATAACCGAATAAATATTAGACGCTTCGCATTTCTAAAAGAATCATCTGAACTAGCGAGCGTTCTGTTGTTATGTAATGTTGTGTGAGGAGCGTCTAAGCCTATGGATGGCGAAGACGAGCCTACAGGGATGTATTCACGGCGTCTCCGAACACAACATTACATAACAACAGAAAAGCGAGCGGGATGAAGATCACAATTTTTAGAATGTGCGAAACTTTTTTCAGTTACATTATCCAGCGAGTGAGAGCGAAGATTCCGTAAACGCACGAGATTCTTGATAATCCGCATAACCCAAATTCTGCAAAATCGTTTTCGTCGGCTCCAATTGATTCATTGTATAAAAATGCAAAGCAGGGCAGCCATTTGCAATTAAATCACTACATAATTTTGTGACGACTTCAATTCCATATGCTTTTATCGACGCTTCGTCATGACGATACGATTCTAAACGTTTATAAAGCCACAATGGAATATCTGCACAACACATTTTAGAAAAACGAATTAATTTTTCGAAATTAAAAATGGGCATGATGCCAGGAACAATCGGCACGCGAATATTTAATTTTTCGCAACTTTTTAAAAATTGAAAATAACCTTCTGCATTAAAAAAATATTGTGTAATTGCAGAATTTGCGCCCGCATCAATTTTATTTTTAAATTGTAAGAGCGCAGTATTAATTTCTACAGATTGCGGATGAAATTCTGGATAAGCTGCAACGTGAATTTCAAAATAATTCCCTGTTTCATCGCGAATAAATTTTACTAATTCATTTGCGTAGTGAAAATCACCTATATTTTGTGGCATTTCTGGCGTTAAATCACCGCGAATAACCACTAATTTTGAAATACTTAATTTTTTATAATTCAAAATAATATCGCGCGCCATTTCTTTTGATAAATCGATGCACGTTAAATGCGGTGCGATATCATAATTTTTTTTCTGTAATGTGCGAATGGTGTGAAAAGACTTTTCGCGATTCACACCACCTGCGCCGAAAGTTACTGAAAAATAATCGGGACGAAATAAATTAAGCGAAGTTGCAACTGTTTCGAGTTTTTCAATTCCGTCCGTTGTGTTGGGCGGAAAAAATTCGAAGCTGAGTGGTGTTACTTCCATGTTGATCTCCGTTAAAATTTATTTTTGCGCTCACTCGCAGATAATATGATTGTAAAAATAGTTGAGTGATGAAAAGTGATGACCGTCTCTTTTTCCGCTCGAAAATGAACCATCCCTGGTTCGGTCCCTCGTCAATCCTGACGCTACTCGCTACAAAAGAGACAGGTCACATCTTCCCATCAACTTAATTTAATATTTTCAGCTACATCATTGCTCGTTCGTTTAAGATTGCTCCAACCCAATCACACTGTTTCTCGCAACTGCTTCGCTGCTTGCACCATATTCGCCAACGCAACACGCGTTTCATTCCATCCGCGTGTTTTTAAACCGCAATCAGGATTTACCCATAAACGTTCAGCAGGAATATATTGCAGCGCTTGTTTTAATGAATGCGCAATATCATTTACTGTTGGAATTCTCGGCGAATGAATATCGTAAACACCAGGACCAATATCATTCGGATATTCAAAATCTTCAAACGCTTTTAATAATTCCATATCAGAACGAGAGCTTTCAAGCGTGATGACATCTGCATCGAGCGCAGCAATTGCTTCAATCATGTCATTAAATTCGCAATAACACATGTGTGTATGAATTTGTGTTTCATCTTTTACGCCGCATGATGCAACGCGAAAACTTTTCACTGCCCAATTTAAATAAGCTGGCCAATCTGATTTTCGCAGCGGTAATAATTCACGAAATGCAGGTTCATCAATTTGAATAACTTTAATCCCTGCTTTTTCTAAATCACATACTTCATCGCGTAGTGCAAGTGCAATTTGAAATGCAGTGTCAGCGCGCGGTTGATCATCCCGCACAAATGACCACGCTAAAATTGTCACAGGCCCTGTCAACATTCCTTTCATTAAACGTTTTGTGAGTGATTGCGCATACGAACTCCATTCCACAGTAATCGGTTTTGGACGCGCAACATCACCGTAAATAATCGGTGGTTTGACACAACGTGAACCATAACTTTGCACCCAACCATTCGAAGTAAATGCAAAACCTTCAAAGTGTTCGCCAAAATATTCCACCATGTCATTGCGTTCAGCTTCGCCGTGCACTAACACATCAATATCTAATTCTTCTTGTTCTTTTACAACGTCTGCAATTTGCGCACGAATATTATTTTCATATGCCTCTTGAGTAATTGCGCCCGCTTTAAAATCACTTCGCGTTTTTCGAATATCTTGTGTTTGCGGAAATGAACCAATGGTTGTTGTTGGAAAATTATCGAGTTTTAAAGCATTTTTTTGTGCAATGGCACGTTTTGCATAAACACTTTGACGTTGTGCAAAAGTATCATCTATATTTTTAACGCGCATCTTTACATCATCACGATGAATAAGTTTTGATGTTGTGCGACTTTGAATTGCAGCTTGATTTTCACTTAAATATTTTTCAACAAATTGTCTGCCGTGATTTAATGCGTCAGTTAAAATAGAAATTTCAGCAAGTTTTTGTTTTGAAAATGCTAGCCAATTTTTTATTTCAGGATTTAATTTTGTTTCTTTGTCTAAATCAATCGGTGTATGCAATAAAGAACAGGATGGCGCGATCCACAAACGATCATCTTTTATTTTTTCAAGCGTATTTAAAATTTTATTTAAATCTGCTTTCCAAATATTTCTGCCATTAATCACACCCAACGATAAAATTTTATCACGTGATAATTTTTGCAATACAGTTTGTAATTGATTTGGATCACGACATAAATCAATATGAATTCCATCAACTGGTAATGCACACGCAAGATCCGTATTATCTTTTAATCCATCAAAATAAGTTGCCAATAAACATTTTACACCATGACGATTCAATTTTTGATACGCAGTTGAAAATGTAGCACGCCATTCACTCGGTAAATCTAGACATAAAATAGGTTCATCAATTTGCACCCATTCAACATTATGCTGTTTTAATAATTGAAAAATTTCTGAATAAATTGGCAATAAGCGATCTAACAATGTTAATTTATCAAAATCACCTTGACATTTTCCAAGCCACAAATAAGTTAACGGCCCTAATAAAACAGGTTTAATATTTGCATGTAATTTTTTCGCGCGAGAAATAGTTTCAATTAAATGGTGTGCATTTAACTGAAAAGTTTGATCATGTGAAAATTCAGGAACAATGTAATGATAATTTGTGTCAAACCATTTTGTCATTTCACATGCCGCAGCATCTTGACCATCTGGCGCTAATCCGCGCGCCATACAAAAATAAGTATTAATATCAATTTTGCTTTTTTTGAAACGTTCTGGAATAACGCCTAACATAAAACTCATGTCAAGCACATGGTCGTACCAAGTAAAATCATTCACGGGAATAAAATTAATTCCTGCATCGCGTTGCAATGCCCAATTTTTTTCTGTTAAGGCAATTTCATGTTTTTTTAAATCTTCTTGCGTGAGTTGACCACGCCAATACGATTCAACTGTTTTTTTTGTTTCGCGATCAAGACCGATACGAGGAAAACCAAGATTGTGAGAAGTAACCATATCAAACTCCATGTTGTAATGAATATACACACCGAGATGAAAGGTTGATTTTTAAATCGCTTTAGCTGTTTATGCCCAGCAAGCTGACAATCAAATCGGCATGATCGGAATAATAACCGAGTGAGTTGTACATTGCAAATATTTTATAAAGCTATGCTATTTTGCGAATATTTCCTTTACAATAATCACTCTTATTTTTTACAAGGAATATACATTGAACATCAGAGTAATAATTTGTACGATTGCAGGATTATTGGCGGTGGCATTGCTGATCGCATTCACGCCGCACCAAAATTTTTTACCAAAAGGAATAGTGCTTCCTGCAAAAATAACACGTGCGCCGATTTCGCCTGATCAAGTGACGATTTATAATCAAGCGCCGTCGGGTGATTTTACTCGGCTTGGTGATATACATATCGAGCAAGCATTTACGGTATTAAATGCGCAAACGAAAGATTTATTAATTCAGAAAGTAAAAGACATGGCGGCGAGTATTGGTGCGAATGGAGTGATTGTGACTTTGTTAGTGCCTAGCAAACAATTGCGTCCCATGATTATTTTTTATGGCGCTGCGATTTATAGTCCATCACAAACAACTGGGAGTAAAAAATAATGAGTATTGATTTCCCATTAATTTTATTGTCCGTTGTTGTATTTTCTGGTGTTGTTGTTTTATGTGATTATATTTTTTGTCTTGCAAATGGCGAAAAATTTTTAGAGAAAAAAAAGCGGAATACTATTATTGAATATTCGCGTGCATTTTTTCCTGTTTTATTGCTGGTTTTTTGCATTCGATCTTTTTTAATTCAACCTTATCGCGTGCCAACAGGTTCACTTGAGCCAACTGTTTTGCCAGGTGATTTTATTTTGGTAAATCAATTTGATTATGGTTTTCGTTTTCCAATTTGGAATAAAAAATTAATTCCGATTGATGAACCAAAACGCGGACAAATTGCATTATTATATTATCCTGTTGATCATGCATTTACTTTTGTAAAACGCGTGATTGGTTTGCCGGGCGATCATATTAGTTATATTAATAAAGTGCTTTATATTAATGGAAAAGAACAACCGCAAAAATATATTGGTACTGATACGCGTTTAAATGATTTTGGACAATTGATCACATATCAAATTTATCAAGAAGATTTAGAAGGTGTAAAACATGATATTTTTGTGATTGCAAATGATCCGCCAGAAAATTTTTATAATTTAGTTGTTCCGAAAAATGAATATTTAGCGATGGGTGATAATCGCGATGAAAGTGATGATAGTCGCGGTTGGGGATTTGTGAAGGAAAATGATTTTATTGGGCATGCATTATTTGTTTGGATGAGTTGGGATCCGCATGCGGCGCATTGGTATGATTCTATTCGTTGGGATCGGATTGGAAATAAATTGTAAATTGGGAGTGATGCTTCAGAAGCCTGCGTGGAGTGCGAGTGTAACGAGCACGTAACAAGGGCGTTTTGCAGTAACCCAACCACAAAGACAGATATTTAATTGATATGAAAACAAAATAAAACACAATGAGTGTGATTTATGAATATCCCAATAATATTAACCTTGCTTCGAATTATCGCAATCCCCATCATCGTCATTTTTTATATTTTACCATTTCCTTGGGCGCATCCAGTTGCTGCAATTTTATTAGGATTAGCAGCAATTACAGATTGGCTCGATGGATATTTAGCGCGAAGTTTGTCGCAAACAACTCAATTCGGCGCATTTTTAGATCCAGTTGCGGATAAATTATTAGTAGCTGTTTCGTTGGTAATGGTATTAAGCTCGCATTTAATTCCGTATTTAGGTGTTGCAAGTGCAATTATCATTGGTCGCGAAATTGCAATTTCTGCTTTGCGCGAATGGATGTCGGTGATTGGAAAACGTGTTGGTGTGCGCGTAACGCATATTGCGAAATATAAAACAGCAATACAAATGTTAGCGTTAGGAATGTTGGTTTGGTATCATCCCAATTCGTTTCATTGGTTGTTGTGGGTTGGTCCACTTTTGCTTTATTTTGCGGCATTTTTAACATTGTGGACGATGTGTATTTATTTAAAAGCGGCGTGGCCTAATTTGACAATTGACAAGTAATAAAATGATTGTATGATTGTCGCGGTGAGATGTTTGTTAACCGTTAACTGATCACTGTTTTAGTAACAGACCAACGCCTCTTTGTTTGGATTGGTAAAACGTCGAGGTTGATGCGATTTTTTGTGAAAAATTAAAATAAAAGCGCAGGTGTACTTGATTGGTACATCGAGCATTTTATTTTAATTTTTCACGAAAAAGCGCGCAACATCGGCGTTTGTAGTAACTGTTAGGAGTTTTGCGGGAATAGCTCAGTTGGTAGAGCATAACCTTGCCAAGGTTAGGGTCGCGAGTTCGAGTCTCGTTTCCCGCTCCAAGTTTTTGTAATAATTTTTATTTATTTTTTTTGGGCGTAGGTCAGTGATTGAATGTACACACACTGATACCTCACACTCACACTGCATGGCTGGGTGTCAGAGTGGTTATGTAGCGGCCTGCAAAGCCGCGTACGCCGGTTCGATTCCGGCCCCAGCCTGATTTTTTAAAAAAGTAATAACAGATCAGCGCCTCACTGTCTGAATTGGTAAAAAACGTCGAGGTTGAGGTGATTTTTTGTGATAAATTGAGTTGAAAGCGCAGGTGTACTGATCAGTCCATCGAGCATTTCAACGAATTTTATCACGAAAAAGCACCCAACATCGGCGTTTTAGTGAGCGATTGATTGATCCATAAATGCCCGGGTGGCGAAATTGGTAGACGCAAGGGACTTAAAATCCCTCGGTAGGCTTAACCCTCCATGCCGGTTCGAGTCCGGCCCCGGGCACTTTTTTCCGCTTAATTAAATCGCAAGTAATTTTTATTCTGTTTGCTCGCATCTTAATATTTTCATAATGTGAGATTGATATAATATGTATCCGATTTTAGTTGTTTAACACAAAGGTAATGCATATCAATGAGATCTACTGCGCATGATTTAAATTTCATTTTTTTTGCAGCCGCTTTATTGCTAATAGTGCCGCGCACTTCTGCAAACGCATTGCCGAAAGCTTGCGCAAATTATGATTTATTGCACGGAAATATATCTTCTGCATCATCGGTATTCATGCATCTTCTAAATTTCGATAGTGGTGATGGTAATTGCGCAGCAGCAATAATCAACGACAGCTCGCATAATGGAAATGCATCTGTACATATAAGTCATTCAGATGCATTGTCGATGCATGAATTTTTAAATGCATTATGTCATCAATTTATATGTGTAAGTAATCCAAACAGTCTGCAATTGATGGAAAAATCTGATTCTCGCTGTAAAAATGTAAATGTTTTGAATGATAATCTGCAATGCCACACTAATGCCAAGAAATTCACACCGCATCGCGGACCTCGTGTTTATCTTGGAAATCTGGGTGAATCAACTGTTGCTTTTTTGAGAAAAAAACGAGTACCAAATGAGCATTCTCGTCGCGGCAGACATGACAAACTTTCTGGGCCGACCCGAAGTGGTCGGCCTCGTTAAATATTTTTATAATTTCGCTCTTAGTATTTCGCGATGCACGTCGCTGTGACCATCTTCGCAATTAGTTAATACGGATGGCGATCTTCTTTTTTCTTCAGAATATGAAAACGCAGCTAAATTATTAGCAGTAAGTGATGCTGCTTTGTTGTCTCGCTGATTTGCTGCAGTATTTTGAGTAAAAAGCAGTAGTTGTGTTTTTAATTTTTCAAGAAATTGTATTTCTGCATTGAATTCTTCATGACGCGTAACATTGCCAGCAGGTCTTTCAGAATTAGCAATTTCTGTACGCAATATTTCCGCTTGAATATTTAACTCAACAACGCGCTTATTAATTAAATTATTTAATTTAGCAGCACATTCTTTTAAATCAGATTGTGTAGTTTTTCGTGCATCATTCGACAAACCTTTTTGTTTTGATATTTCTCGATAATCTGCAAAATCCCGCAAAAGTTTCTCGATCTCGCTTTGCAGTGTGGAATTTTCTGATTTTTTTGGATGTAATCCATTTGGATATAAATTTCCATAACTTTGCGCATGCTGCTCATTCGCAATTCTTGCTTCATCTGTTAGCATATCATACTCCATAAAAAATATTTTTTCGTGCAGCTATCGTAGCAACAAAAATATTTTTTCAAAAGAAAAATATTATGATCGTGCAGGTAATGGTGTTTGAAAATTTTCTGGCGGAATATTTTCTGGTTGTGGAGCAACTGCACCGCTTCGATCGCGTGGATGATTGTGAGGCTGAAATAAATTTGCAGTGTAAGATGGGTTCAGATTCGGTAAAACCGAATTATTTTTCGGAAGTATTTTATTATCGTGCGGCCTCATAATGACCACTCCTTGGTTACTATCGACGCTTAATTATATCAATAATAAAAAAATAATGTTGATATTAGTTACTTCTCCGGAAAGCAAATTGTGTTTCATTTTTAACAGATGCTGGTGGTGTGGGTATACGTTCAGGAAATAATTTTGGAGAAGGGACGACGCGAGATCTACCTTCTGTCGACACAAGAGAATCAGTATCATCATCAAAAGCGACTGGCTCTTCATCATCAGAATTTTCAGAGTCGCTTGCAACATTGTCAGAAACGGATAAATCATCTATCGGAGCAGGAAGATCAAACGATTCTCGTAATGAATTAAGTTGCTCGTTTGTATAATTCTTTTGTGCAGCAATTAATAATAATAATTGTGCCAATGTATTTGAAAATTGTTCTTCTGTTTGTATGCAATAACGTGTTTGTCGTAATTCAGTAAGTGTTTCAGATATTGTTTTGAGAAGATAATCGGCTAATTTTTTTACGTCAACTTTTGGTGTTTGATCGTCTGAATTTTTCAAATCCAAAAAGAGCGATAACATCCAATTACATGCAGTTGAAAACAAATCGCTTGATTTAAATTTACTTAATAATGCAAGTAATAATCTTAACTGACCCGTTCTTCCAACTCCGGAATCACAATGCACAGCATCCATTTCATCTTGTTTTGCGAAAGCCGATATGATTGTGCGCAGTTGATTGTTTGATAAATTAAGTGATTTATTGTCGTCAACATCAATTTCAACAAACGTAATTTTATTTTCTGCAAGCATCGTTCTATAATCTAATCGTTTCGGATGTTTTTTGAGTGTACCGAGGCAAATAACGGTTTTAATATTATTTTCAATTAATGTATTTTTAAAATTATTTAATGTTTCTTGATCTTGTTCCACTCGTTGCGCAAGAAATGCAGCGCCGCTTTTCATTGGCGCGCTGATTGCAAGTATTTTTTTACGACCTTGAATATCTAAATGTCCTAATCCCGTTGTGTTTTTATTGCTGCTTGGAAATTTTGTGTTTGCAGCAGCGTCCGGTTGATACTTTTCAGGAAAATGCGCTGCATTATTTTCTAATAAAAATAAAATAAATTGTGCTCGCAATACTAAAAAATCCGTAGTTGCTGTCGCATCATTTTGTTTCAAAAATTCCGTGAACATTAATTTTTGCCATTCGCTGGGTTTTCTTAGCGATGCAATTTCTGGAATGATTTCTCTAATTGTTGCAAGCTCTTTGTCAGCTTCTTCATATTGGCTCACACTCATATCGACTGCGAGATTGCTTGCTGTGTCATCATCAATCACTTTTCTGCTTTCAATTTGTTGTGCAGTTAACGCTGTAATTTTTGCTGTTATTTCTAAGTGATCGCTGATGATTGCAGAAAAATTTTCTTGATTTTTTTCTCGATTGTGACGAATATCTCTAAGCCTACTTTGGATCTCTTCTTTTTGTTTATCATTTACGGAAGAATTCAGTAATAAATTAAGACGCAACTCTTCTTGTTGTAAATAAGCCAACCAATTTAAACTAGCATAATCAAAATTAAATGGAATGACTTCGCAATATTCTTTTATGGCTTCAAAAACAGTTTCTTTGTTCTGAATTTTTTTGGCTGCTGTTATTGCTCTCATATTGAATACGCTCGCTGATATGTACGTTATGCACTTTTAGTGCAATGTTATGTACATGCATATTACACGAAGAATCTTAATTATTTCTTAAATGTTTAAAATATACGCGATATATTTATTTTTATATTTATTTTTTCAAAAACGCGAAGCTTAAGATTTTATACGCTAATTTTGCCGCTAAAAAATCACATGCGTGTAAATTCGGCTTTGGCGCTAATTCATTGATATCAGCGCCGACAATGGTGCCAACTTTAGATGCAGCTTCAATAATATCAATTGTTTCTTGCCAAAATAAACCACCTGGTTCTGGCGTTCCAGTTGCAGACATTAAACTGCCATCCAAACCATCCACATCAAATGTTAAATAAATCGGACGACCGCGCAATGGTTTTAAAATTTCTTCTAAATTCCAACGCGCTTTATCTTTCGCCCAATAAATATGAATGCGATTTTTATTGGCTTCTAAAAATGGAATTTCGCTTTCAGAAATATTGCGAATGCCGAGTGAAACTAATTCAATATGTTCGTGATCCAAACAGCGACGCAATGCAGATGCGTGTGAATAATGCACGCCGTGATATCCATCGCGTAAATCTGCGTGCGCATCAAAATGTAACATCACTAAATTAGGATATTTTTTTGCGAATGGGCGAATGGTTCCCGGTGTAATGGAATGTTCACCACCAAATGTAAATGGAAATTTTCCATCGTCCAAAACTTTTTGCACGATATTTTCTAATTGATCAACTGCTTTTTCAATATCTTTTTCAATGCGCGGTTCGGGAATTGTAACAACGCCGATTTGTTTATATGGTTCACACCAAAAATGTTCGTCGAATAATTCTACTTGATGTGAAGCGTGAATCATTGCTTGCGGACCTTTTGCAGTGCCGCCGCCATAACTCACCGACGCTTCCAAACCAAATGGAATAATGACTGCTTTTGCAGTGTTATAATCGACTGCGTTTTCGGGTTCTAAACCGAGAAATGCATCTTCGGGGGGTAAAATTTTCATAATTATTCTCTGCAAAATATTTTATTTTTGATGTGTGGCAAATTAAATATTGGGCGTTGTTAGTTGGGTCACTGCAAAACGCCCTTGTTCCGTGAAGCTAAAGCTTCACTTCACGCAGGCTTCTGTAACACCGCTCTCTTCAAATATTTTTGCAAATTCTTTTGCTGTGCGCGTTTTCCAATATCCACGATGATATGCATCACTTGCTAATAATGGCAGAACAGTTGTGGCTTCTGCAAAAACCATTTGTTCGAATGTCGTTTCAACTTTACCCCAAGAACAAGCTTCTTTTAATGTTGAACTTGAACATGCGCCGTCGCGAACATCAGCAACGGTAATTTGCACCGCATATTTATGCATTTCTGCACCGATGCCAATCATTTCAGCACAAACAACTGTGTCTTGTGCGAAATTTTTTGGAACGCCGCCGCCAATCATTAATAATCCTGTTGTGCCTGCTGCAATTTTAATTTGTGTTAATTCGCGGAAATCTTTGATTGCATCAATTGCAATATGTTTTTCTGGACGTTGCATTTGATGCATCACCAAACCAAAACCAGCAGAAGAATCTATAAATGCAGGGCAAAAAATCGGTACATTTTTTTCATACGCTAATTGCACGAGTGAATTTTTCTTTTTCGCGCCACCTTCCGATAAATATTTTCCCATTTCGCGAATAAATTCACGTGAAGAATATGCGCGTGGTTGTAAATTATTTGCAATTTTTAAAATTGTTTTATCACAATCTTGCAATGCTTCTTCGTCAATATAAGTATCATAAATACGATCAATTGCTAATTCACGTAAAATATTATCGTCAATTTGTTGTGATGCGGCTTGATAATGTTTGTGACCCAACGCTTCGAAAAAATCCATATCAACAATGGATGCGCCGGTTGCAACAATCGCATCAACCATGTTGTATTTTACTAAATCACTGTACAGTTGCATGCAACCGCCAGCAGAAGTTGAGCCTGCAATGGTTAAAATCACTGAACACGATTTATCTTGCAACATACGATTAAAAATTTCTGTCGCACGCGCTGTGTCACGCGAACTAAAAGACATTTTGTCCATCGCGCCAATAATCGGGCGAGCGTCAAATGATGTGATATCGATGTGTTCAACAAGTTTATTTAGCAATTCAGTTTTCTTCATAGCATCCTCATCGTCGTAAAAATGATTGGTCAATATATATTTTTATTCAAGAAGTTTCCAGTATTTTTTTTGGTGGCATAGGTTGATTGATGTTTCAACCTTAAGAGTTTCTTGGAAATCAATACCGTGTTTTTTGAGAATAAAAACACGGTATTGCACGCAATATGATAGCTGATAAAATAGCGGGCTATTTATATGGGTTTAAAGACATATAAATTATATGGAAAATTATATGTACTTGTATTGGGTGAGGCGGTATGATGAATTCCGAGCTGTTTGAATGGGATGAAGCAAAAGATTCAGCTAATCAATCAAAACACGGTGTTTCGTTTTTTGATGCGCAGCAAGCATTTTTTGATCCTGACCGTATTATTTCTGTGGATGAGAAACACAGCGGAGATGAACAGCGTCTTTATTGTGTTGGTGTGGTTGACGATAAAGTGATAACGGTTAGGTTTACTTACCGAGGCCACATTATTAGAATTATTGGTGCGGGTCATTGGAGAAGTGGGAGAAAGATTTATGCAAAAAAGAAAAAAAATATACTCTGATAAGCCTGTTGGTTCTTTAAGAGCTATTAAGGATTTTTTGCCAAGACCAGAGGATCTGATTCTCAAGAAAGAAGAAACTACAAAAATTACATTATCTTTGCCGCGCGAAAGTGTAAATTTTTTTAAAGAATTAGCAGTTGAGCATCATACGCAATATCAAAAAATGATTCGAAATTTGCTTGTGTTGTATGTCGCACACGAAAGAAAAAATAGATTAGCACGAAGAAAGAGACACGGTTAATCGATGACAATATTCGTTACTTTATTAACCAAATTTATGTTTCCAACAGCGGCGAAACAGGAATATTTTTTGCATCCATCATAGTGCCAACACGTTGTAATGTTGAAAGCATGAGTGTTTGTTCCCACGGTTCTAATTTATGAAACGCAGAAATAAATTCTTCTTGCAATAATGGCGGTGCATTTTTAAATATTTTAATTGCGTCATCTGTTGCTTCAATTAATACTTTTCTTTTATCGTCAAGCGCGGGTGTGCGCATAATGTAATGATGTTTTTCCAAACGATCTAAAATAGAAGTTACTGTGGCATGACTTAAATTGACATCTCTTGCCAAAATACCGCTTGGCACTTTTTTATAATAAATAATTCTTTTCAAAACTAATGCTTGTGGTCCTGTAATCCCATATTTATTTACCAATTGTTTTGAATGCAAATCAATCGCACGAATAATGCGTTTTAAAGAAATTAATACCTCATCAACCATATCTGTTTTTTCTAACATGTCTATTTTCCTTGAAAAATTTAAAATACTTCGTATACTAATGAATGTTTGTTATTAAAATTCAATTACAGGAGATCAATTTATTTAATTTGAACAAATAATACACATAGTTACGCTTTCTTATTGCAATATCAAAGTATTAAGCATAGCAAAAAATTGTTTGTATACGAAACACTTAAGCAAGAGGATTTTGTATGGATACTTT
This sequence comes from Gammaproteobacteria bacterium RIFCSPHIGHO2_12_FULL_36_30, assembly GCA_001801815.1. GTDB lineage: Bacteria > Pseudomonadota > Gammaproteobacteria > Coxiellales > Coxiellaceae > 2-02-FULL-42-43. Next base: position 444,093 of record MGXU01000010.1, on the reverse strand, counting down.
AGAGTTTAGGGCGTCAAAAGATTTAACATTAGGAACAGAAATCGAACTTCAACTCTTGGACCCACACACCGGTGATCTTACACCTAAAGTGGATGAATTTTTAGATCAAATTAATAAATCAGATTATCAAGGAGAAGTAAAACCTGAAGTAACGCACAGTATGTTAGAAATTGCTTCCAATATTCACAGCAATACAGATTCGCTTAATAAAGAATTACGAAAGCTGAATCGTTTTTTAACGCGTGAAGCAAAAAAAATGAATATTCAAATTTCAGGTGGCGGAACGCATCCATTTCAAGCTTGGAAAGATCGTACAATCTCCACCGATTATGAAAAAATTTATAAAAAATATGATTTTCTAATTAAAAAATTCACTGTTTTTGGCCAACATATTCATATCGGTTGTTCTGATCCCGATAAAGCAGTTTATTTAATACATGCATTTTCTCGATATATTCCACATTTAATTGCATTAAGTGCTTCATCACCTTTTTATGATGGCGTTGAAACAGCATTTCAATCAACTCGTTTACATTTAGTTGACGCATTTCCTCTCAGTGGGCACTTCCCTCTTGTGAAAAACTGGGAGGAATTTTGCGAATATTTAAATAAATTGCAGAAATTAAATGTAGTTGAGCAAGTGCGAAATTTTTATTGGGATATTCGATTGCGACCTGAATTTGGTACATTGGAAATTCGAATTTGTGATTCACCGCTAACGTTAAAACAAGCAGTTTCTTTAACTGCTTATTGTCAAACGCTGGCTTTTTATTTTTTAGAAGAAAATCCGGTTGCGGTAGATAATGAATTGTATCTAGCGTATGCGCACAATCGATTTCAAGCAAGCCGATACGGTTACAAAGGAAAAATTTCCGTTCCTGAATTGGTTTCGCCCGTTACGATTGACCAAGATATTTTAAACACATTGGAAAAATTAGCGCCGTATGCAAAATTTTTAGGTAATGAAGTATATTTCAGACATTTGAAAAAAGAAGTTTCTCGATTAAATAACGGTGCTCGTAAAATAAAAAAAGCATTTAAAAACCTAAAAAATAATATGAATGATCTGGCGAGTTTTCAAAGTCAATTGTGGATGCATAAAAAAAATTGTTAGCGTTACTTCCCAAAGTGGTCTTTTCTTGTAGTCAGATTTCTGTATGATGGACTTATGAAAAAACCACTTTCCTTTATCATCGGATTACGTTATACGCGTGCGAAGCGGCGGAATCATTTTGTGTCGTTTATTTCGCTCGCGTCATTGCTTGGAATTGCATTGGGCGTGATGGTTTTAATTACGACATTATCCATCATGAATGGATTTAATTATCAAATTCAAAAACGTTTTTTTGCAATTACGCCTGCTGTCACAGTTTCAACACATGATGATTTAAGTAAAACATGGCCGCAATTGGTGCATGCAACAAAAACATTAAGTGATGTTGAAGATGCAGCGCCATTTGTTTCTGGCAATGGCATGATTATGCACGGCACGCAATTTGCTGGCGTGAATTTAATGGGAATTTTACCGCAAGAAGAATCTAAAATTTCGCAATTAGCGAGCCATGTTATTGCGGGAAATTTAGATTCATTGCAATCAGATAAATTTAATGTGGTGATTGGAAAAACATTAGCACAAAATTTAGATTTGCAAATTGGTGATCAATTAAATATTTTAACACCACAAGCAGATGTTACTTTAGTCGGTGTTTTTCCGCGTTACAAAACATTTACGATTTCAGGAATTTATCACACAACCGGTGGTTTGTATGATAACAGTGAATTATTTATTAATATGAATGATGCGCAAAAATTATTTTTGCCGGGACAGCGTGATAGTGGTGTGCATATTAAATTACATAATTTATATGACGCGCCACGCGTAACTGAACAATTACAAATGATTTTATCACCCGATTATAATTTAACAAATTGGACAATTCAGTTTGGTGCTTTTTTTCAGGCACTTTCGATGGAAAAAACAATGTTGTTTGTGATTTTATTATTAATTGTTGCGGTTGCTGCATTTAATTTAGTGTCGATGTTAGTGATGGCGGTGAATGATAAACGCGCTGATATTGCAATTTTGCGAACACTCGGCGCGAGACCGCGCACCATTATGATGACGTTTGTTGTCCAAGGTGCAATTGTTGGATTTTTTGGAACGGTGCTTGGATTAATTTTAGGATTATTGTTTGCTTATAATGTCACGTCGATTGCAAATGAAATTCAACATTTATTTCACATGCAATTTGTGCGCGCAGATGTTTTCTTTATTAATTTTGTGCCGTCGAAAATTCAAATCAGTGATGTTGTTGAGGTGTGCTTGATGTCGATGGGGTTAAGTTTGATCGCGACGATTTATCCTGCAATTTTAGCGTTTAAGACGCAACCGGCAGAGGCATTGAGATATGAATAACGTGAATGTGAGCGATTGGAATGGAAGTGGAAGCGCAAGCGACCACGCCGATTATGAACGATAACAATACATCTGTAGTAATTCAGTGTCATCAACTCGGTAAAACCTACCGCGACGGTGAATTATGCGTGCCAGTTTTTGATAATATTAATTTATCAATTGCGCCAAGCGAAACAGTTGCAATTGTCGGCGCGTCCGGCGCAGGAAAATCTACTTTATTACAATTAATGGGTGGATTAGATAATCCCACAAATGGTTATGTAACAATTAATAATAAAAAAATTGCAGAATTATCTGAACGCGATCGCTGCGCACTGCGAAATAAACATCTTGGATTTATTTATCAATTCCATCATTTATTGCCTGAATTTACAGCATTTGAAAATGTTTGCATGCCGCTTATGATTGCCGGCATGAAAAAAAATGAATATCAAGAACAAGCAGAAAATATTTTAAAAAAAGTAGGATTGCAAAATCGATTATCACATCGCATCGGAGAATTATCTGGCGGTGAACGTCAACGCATTGCAATCGCGCGCGCATTAGTTCATCAACCCAAATGTGTTTTAGCAGATGAACCAACCGGAAATTTAGATCACAAAACAGCGGATATTATTTTTGAATTAATGTTGCAATTAAATCGCGAACACAAAACGAGTTTTGTTATTGTCACCCACAATGAAGCATTAGCAAAAAGATGTGATCGGATGTTGATGTTGGGGAATGGGCTGCTGGATTGTGTAGGTGGGGCTGTTTGAGCCTACATATTAATTATAACCAGTTTACTCTAGTTTAGAGTTAAACTATAAACTAGAGTAAACTACCTATAATTGAATATCACCCATGAATCCTGTTTTCAACCCTTATTCTCCTGGCGCAGCTAGCCAACCACCTGAATTAGCGGGACGCGATGAGTTACGTGATTAAACGCAGTATTGTTAAGAACACATGGAAGTGGAAGCGCCAGCGACCACGCCGATATTAAATTACGAACAATTTAGGAATGTTGGTAATGATAAAAAGAATACTTACTTTTTCCTACCTGATATTAGTTCAGTGCATGACGTTGTGGATTATGACACCCACGTTTATACTTTATTTTACGATTATTTCTCATAATGCAGATGATGGATGTGTGATACCGTTTTCAGTGTCGTCGTTATTAATTGTTATCGGACTCTGTGTGGCTAGCGTATTATTTTTGTTCTTTAATTGGCTCAGTTGGCAAAATTGGTATAACACAAAATATCAATCTGCGTTTATCAGTAGTTTAATCAACTACGCTGTATTCGCGTTTTTTATTATTGCATTGGTACCAATGAGTTTGTTTTACTGTGGGAAATGACACCTGACCGGTCAATTGTAATTCAGCTGATAAAAATGGAATTTTGCTGCTCTGAAACTGGTGTTGCACTCATGAGTTGAATTCAGGAAATAATTTTTTGTAATTTAATATCGGCGTGCTCGCTGGCGCTTCCACTTCCACTCGCTACTAACAAAATCGTTGTTGTTGCAATGATCGCTCGCCACATCAAACATCGCGACAAAAAACATCAGCGTAGTTGTTGCTGAAATTATCATCAACTGTGTAGTAGAATAATATGAAATTATCGGATATATAGCATGACCAAAGAATTTTTTATTCAACGCGAACAAGGTGGCGAACGCGCAGTGCTTGTGCAGATGCGTCTTTATCAGGGTGAGCATCATGATCATTTTGAGGAAGATTTGCAGGAATTTGAAGAATTAGCTGTTTCTGCTGGTGCAAAAATTGTTGAAGTGATCGGCGGAAAAATGAATTCGCCGAATTCAAAATTTTATATTGGTGAAGGTAAAGCAAAAGAAATTGCGGACGCAGTAAAAACACATCGCGCTGATATTGTTTTATTTAATCATGCATTATCACCTGCGCAAGCAAGAAATTGTGAAGAATTATTTTCTTGTCGCGTGCATGATCGCGCAGAATTAATTTTAGATATTTTTTCACAACGCGCTCGAACATTTGAAGGACAATTACAAGTTGAATTAGCGCAACTCGAACATTTGAGTACGCGATTAGTGCATGGATGGACACACTTAGAAAGACAAAAGGGTGGTATTGGATTGCGCGGTCCAGGTGAAACACAATTAGAAACTGACAGACGATTAGTTGCGCATCGCATTAAAACCATTAAAAAACGCTTAGAAAAAGTCGAAATGCAACGCGAGCAAAGTCGACGTGCGCGCGAAAAATCAGAAATGCCGATTATTTCAATTGTGGGTTATACGAATGCTGGAAAATCTACTTTATTTAATCAGCTAACTGAAGCTGCGGTTTATGTTGCTGATCGTTTATTTGCAACACTTGATACAACTTGCAGAAATATTTCTCTGCCAAAAATTGGCGAAGTAGTTATCGCAGACACAGTTGGTTTTATTCGACAATTACCGCACGAATTAATTGCTGCATTTAAAGCAACTTTAGAAGAAACACGACAAGCGGATTTATTATTACATGTAATTGATACACATTCGGATAACACAGGACAAATGATTGCAGATGTAAATGAAGTTTTACACAGCATCGGCGCAAAAGATGTTTTGCAATTACAAGTGATGAATAAAATTGATCTGCTCGATCATTTTGAACCGCGCATTGATTACGATGCAAAAAATTTACCGAAACGTGTTTGGGTTTCCGCTGAAAAAAATCTTGGCATTGAGTTATTAAAAAAAGCCATTATTGAATTATTAACTAAACGTGTTGTGCATTGTCGTGTTTCATTAAATCCCAATCAAGGAAAATTACGTGCAAAATTATATGCGCTCGGTGTTGTGAAAGCTGAAACAACAGATGAAGAAGCGCGTTGGCTGTTGGATTTAGAAATTCAACAACTAGATTTCGAGCGCCTCTTCCGAGTATTATGATTTAGTTGTACTTACAGGCGTGCTATTCGTCAACCTCACTGTTTGCATCTAAAAAATCCTAAACTCCGCCCATTTGTTTATTGCTCTGTTGGACAGGCACCAGCCTTTATGGTTACCTCGTTAGTAGGCGAAATATAATAGCAAAGCTCTTGTGTGTCCGACGGGTCACAGCTAGAAGCCAGCGTAATTGATGTGAACAAAGCGGTACCTTTGTAAATTTCAGCTGAACATTTACCCTTAAGGAAATTCAGTCCAAGAACATATGTTTCGATCGAGGTCACTAGCTGAAAATGTGTATAGGCAGTACCTGTACCAAAACAGTCACCACTATTAACTTGTTCTGAATAAAATCGTGCAGTAGTTCCAGCAGGTACAGTGTTCGTTTGGTCAATGTTATCATTATACCAACAGTGAGACGTAATATCCTTCGTGCCACCACCACCAACTGTGACTGGATTTGGGCTTGCATTCTGAACGCCCATATACCAACCTTGTCCAGCTAATGCGGACAACGGGGACAACATCAAAATAAATAGGCATCCTACGGGAAACAATAACCTGTTCTTCATAGTAAACATATTACTTACCTCCTCTTACATTTATTACGATCTACCGCCAGCATAGTATTAAAACTAATCAATTTCCAATTTTATTAAAAAATATTTACAACTTGATGATTTTACTGAATATAAATATGAGCTTCGCCTTTCACGAAATCGTTTTATGTAAGTAGATTTTGCAATAACCTATTCACATCATTATGATATGTGACGTTCAGGATTTATCTTATGTTGGTGAGAATTTTATGAGTAAAAATATTGTTATTTTAGGCACACAATGGGGCGATGAAGGAAAAGGCAAATTAGTTGATTTGCTTTGCGCGCAAGCAAATGCTGTTGTGCGTTATCAAGGCGGACATAATGCAGGACACACATTAATTATTAATGGCGAAAAAACAGTTTTGCGTTTAATGCCGTCTGGTATTTTACACGATACTGTACGGTGTTTTATTGGTAACGGTGTTGTGTTATCGCCTGATGCTTTTTTACAAGAAATGAATGAATTAGAAAATCGCGGCGTTCCCGTCGCAAAACGCTTACGCATTAGTTCTGCTTGCAGTGTTTTATTGCCGTATCATATTTTAATTGATCAAGCGCGTGAAAAATTATTAGGTAGCAAAGCAATCGGCACTACAAAACGCGGCATTGGCCCTTGTTACGAAGATAAAGTTGCGCGTCGGGGATTGCGCATGATGGATTTTTTTCATGAAGATCAATTAGCAGAAAAATTAAAAATACTCGCAAATTATCATAATTTTCAATTAAAAAATTATTATCACGAAAATGAATTATCATTTGACACTGTGCTTGAAGCATTAAAAAAACAAATTGAAATAATTCGTCCGATGATTGTTGATGTCACTGCTGAATTATCTGCATTAAAAAAAGCGGGAAAAAATATTATATTTGAAGGTGCGCAAGGAACATTATTAGATATTGATTTGGGTACTTATCCGTTTGTTACGTCATCAAACACAACTGCAGGTGCTGTTAGCACAGGAACAGGTTTTGGTCCGCGTTACATTGATGCTGTATTAGGCGTTACAAAAGCATATGTGACACGCGTTGGCGCTGGATCATTTCCAACTGAATTAACAGATGATGTCGGAAAATTAATTGCAGAGCGCGGAAAAGAATTTGGTTCTGTGACGGGACGTCAACGTCGTTGTGGCTGGTTTGATGCAGTCATATTACGTCGATCTGTTTTTATAAATAGTTTATCGAGTATTGCATTAACAAAATTAGATGTGTTAGATACTTTATCCGAAATAAAAATTTGTAATGCGTATCGTTATCGCGGTGAAATCGTGCATGATTTACCGATGGATTTGTGCGATATGCATGAATGCGAACCGATTTATGAAACGATGCCGGGTTGGCAAACATCTACATTTGGCATAACGGATATTTCTAAAATGCCTGCGGCTGCAAAAAATTATATTTCATATTTAGAAAAATTATGTGGCGTGCCGATTAGTATTATTTCAACAGGACCTGATCGTGAGCAGACGGTGATTATTAAGTCTCCCTTAATATAACAATGCTAGAATAATTTATATGGCAAGTCACGTCGAACAAACATATCAAGAACGCATTCTAAAAGTGCTCGTGCATATTCAAAATCATTTGGATGATGAATTATCGCTTGAAGAATTAGCGAGCGTTGCTTATTTTTCCCCATTTCATTTTCATCGTATTTTTACAGCATTAACGGGCGAGTCCATTAAAAGTTATGTGCGCCGTTTACGATTAGAACGCGCGACGCGTGATTTAGTTTTTACGGATTTATCGATCGTGCAAGTTGGCGAACGTGCAGGATATGATACGCAACAATCTTTTCATCGCGCATTTAAAGAAGCGTTTAACGAAACACCAAAAACATTTCGAGAAAAAGCAACGGAAGGGCTTTCTTTGCGTGCAAAACAAAATGAACTTGATGCAAATGCAAAAGAATTAGTCATCGTAAAAACAATTGAACCTATTGTTGTTGCATTTGTGCGACACGTTGGTCCTTATGATCATGGAACCATAATGAAATCATGGATGCAATTAGTTGCTGAAGTGGGATTACCGCATATTTTATCGGATAAATCAGAGAAAATTAGTATTCCATATGATTCGCCGGAAACAACACTGGCAGAAAAATTACGTTATGATGCGTGCGTGACAGTTGATCAATTACCTAATTTTAAGGCAAAAGGCGCGATTGGCGTGCAAACAATTGAAGGTGGAAAATATGCAGTGATTACGCATAATGGTTCACTTGATACAATTGAAAATGCATATAATATTTTATTTGGAGTGTGGTTGCCGCAAAGTGGATATGAGCCTGCTGATCATCCGAATTTTATGTTACATCGGAAAATACCGTTTCAAATTTCGTCGGAGGATTTGGTGACGGATATTTATTTGCCGTTGAAGTAGTGATGCTGTGTTCACGCTTGCTGACGCGCGCGGCTCCCTGTCGAGATTGATTCAACTTCACCATCACTTAGTCGCGTAATAATTGATTCACCCGCAACAACATCATCTGCATGTAAAATAATTTTCCCTGTTTTTTTATTTTTGGTAATACTAAATCCGCGTTGTAAAATTTTTAATGGACTTAATGTTTCTAATAATTGCGCGCAGTGTGATATTTTTTCTTTTTTATTTTTTAAATATATTTTTATCGTGCGAATAAAATGATTTTCAAGTTGATCAAGCGTTTGTGCTTGTTGTCTTAATTTTTCGCCGGGATGTTGTAAGCGTTTTTGCAAATGCATTATATTATTTTTTCGCAATTTTATTTCTGAAAAAATAATTTTTTGTAATTGTAAAAATTGTTGTTTTAAAATTTGAATATATTCTTCGCGATTAGGGCTCACGCATTCTGCAGCGGCGGATGGAGTTGGTGCACGAAAATCAGCAACAAAATCAGCGATGGTAAAATCAGTTTGATGTCCGATGCCGGTCACAATTGGAATTTGACTTTCAAAAATTGCATGCGCGACAATTTTTTCGTTAAAAGACCATAAATCTTCAATCGATCCGCCGCCGCGAGCAAGAATTATTACATCACATTCTGCGCGATGATTTGCTTGTTGTATTGCGTGTGTAATTTGTTTTGATGCTGTATCACCTTGTACTACTGTTGGATAAATAATAATTGGAATTTGTGGTGCGCGTCGTCGTAAAACTTTTAATATGTCGTGCAGCGCAGCACCTGTTGCAGAAGTAATAATTCCAATTTGTTTTGGAAAAATGGGTAGCGGCTTTTTATTTTTTTCATCAAATAATCCCGCTTTTTCTAGTTCATTTTTTAATTTTTCGAATGCAATTTGTAATTTTCCAGCGCCGGCTAATTCAATGCTTGAAACAATTAACTGATAATCGCCGCGTGGTTCATACAAACTAACTTGTGCCTGCACAATCACATGTTGCCCATTTTCTAAAGCAAAATTAATGCGTTGATGTTGAAAGCGAAATAGGGCGCAACGAATTTGAGCAGCTTCATCTTTTAGCGAAAAATATAGATGTCCTGACGATGGACGCGATAAATTGGAAATTTCACCTGTTACTAAAATACCGCCAAAATGCGTTGATAATAAAGCGCTTACGGCACTATTTAGCGCAGTAACTGTATAAATTGTTGAAGTATCGGCAGTTTCCATGGGCTATAATTATTCAGAGTGCAGCATGTTTTGTAAAGGAGTATTCATGTTTAGCGCGCGTAAACAAAAAGGTGCGGCAGTATTGATAATGACCGTCGCGTTGTTGTTGGTCGCAACTATCATTGCTTTATTTTCAGCTAGTGTTATTACGACAGATAATAAAATTTTCAATAATTCAAAAGCTAATTTTGACGCACATAATGCAGCACGCGCTGGATTTGATTATGCATTAGGTTATATGAATGCTTATCCATTTGTGATTATGAAACGGTTGGCATATTGCGTTTCTGCGTCTACGACTTATGCTTTACCACAACAAACTTTAGGAAATGGATCTACTTATACGGCAACTTATTCATGTAAGGTTGCAAATAGTTATCTGAATATCGGGCTTTCAGTGCAAGGAGCTAATGCAGATGGATCGGCAACACGCACTATTTCTGCAACCATGAAACAGTATTGCGGAACAATGCAATATCCTGTGCTGTCGGTGTGGGGTGTTAGGCTTTTTCCTGGTACCACGATATCAAATACAATGCCAAATGCAGACAGGAGTATAGCGTCAGGAGGGACGGGCAGTGGTGTTATTATTGATGCAGGTGCTGCAGTAACCACAACAACTGGTGGTCTATATTCTTGTACGGGGGCGCGATCTTTTACTAATGCATCTTTACCCACCACAGATTGTTTTAATGTGCTCATGTATCCATACGATGTCAATTTTATAGACCCAATTTATTCATTGACATTCACAACTAATCCAACCGCTTCATTTCGACTGGATAGGCTTTATTTAGGGGTTGCAGCACAGGGTACTTTGCATACTCTTGCTTATGCCCCGGTTTATAACGTAAATTGTCCGACTAATTCAGTGGTTCATGCCACATCTACTTTTGCAGCACTGGATAATGGAAGTGGCGGAACTACAACCTGCACAAAATTATCAGGATCTACTGGCAATCTTGCAACGCAATTTAATGGGATTACTGGAAATATTGTCGCCATGGGCACTGGACCAAGACTGATATCGCTTTCCAACAATACAACATTTACTATGGGTTCATCGGCTGCGCCAGTTATTTTGTCATTTAGCGTTAGTACTAGTACTGTTACCTTCACTCCAGGTGCGTCTAACTCTTCGATTACTATCAACGGAAATATCTATTCAACCGGCCCCTTAGTGCTGAATGCAAATACAATTGTTAATGGGCTCATTGTTACAACTGGTTTGAATTCTGGTGTTACATTGAATGGCAATGCCACTGTAAATGGTGCAATTATCGCTCGAGGACAAGTTACTTTAAATGGCACGTCTTCCGTTAATTATACGCCAGCCGCAGACGCCATTATTAAAAATACATTTAATCGTTATTGCGGCGGAAGTTATGCAGTTGTTCCTGGCACATTAAAAGATTTTTAAAACGTGAGTTGATGTAATGAAGATGCATAAACAAAAAGGTGCGGCAGTATTGATGATGACCGTCGCGTTAGTGTTGATCGCGACGATTATTACTTTATTTTCAGCCAGTATTATTACAACCGATAATAAAATTTTTAGTAATTCCAAAGCTAATTTTGATGCGCATAATGCAGCGCGAGCGGGATTTGATTTTGCGTTGGGTTATATCAACGTTTATCCGTTTTATGTTATTTACGGTTTGAATTATTGTGCTTCTGCTTCATCAACAGCCTATATTCCCATGACGCTGCCTAATGGCTCATCTTATACCGCTACTTTTTCTTGCAAAACAGTGGGTGATTATACCAATCTCGGTTTGTCAGTGGTTGGAAAATCTGCAGATACAACAGCGGCAACACGCACAATAACTGCGTCGTTAAAAATGTATTGCGGTGGCGCTGCATTTCCGGTGCTTGTGGGCAATGCATTTTATGGTGGAAACACCTTTACCTCATTAGTAAGTAATACCAGTACAATACCAGGTCAGATGTTGAGATCAATTGGTGCAGGTGCACAAGTCACCTTTTATAACGGAAACAATGCGACAACTGGAACCGGCGGTGTTTATTCATGTTTAACCAGCGGTTCTGTTCGTAGTTTTACAAAAAGCATACCATCTTCATGGCCAAGTGTAGACTGCTTTAATCTTTTTTTAGATCGTAGCGGGTCAAGTATATTGCTTTTAGTTGCTTCACCCGGAAATTCAAGCAATTCCACTGCGCCTCGACTGCAGCAGTTGTATACGGGTAGAGCGCTCTTTTCATTTAGTTCATTAGGTTACTATGCTGTTGCTTGTCCCTCAGCAATTAATATAACTAACCTTTCAACATTCAGCAGTATGGGTACAAGCTGTGCAGCAATTGGAACACCGCCGGGAGCTTTGGGCGATCAAATCAATGGTCAGACAGGTAAGGTGATTTATATTCGCGCTAGTACCGGAAGTTCACTGAATATTAATATCCCTAATAACACAACCTTTACACTCGGCACAGCAGCAAATCCTGTTGTGTTAGTGTTGATAACAAATAATTCCGGACAAATTGTCACCTTTACCGCTGGTAGCAATTCCAGCATTACCATTTACGGAAATGTTTATACTGATGAAGGATTAACACTAAACAATGGTGTCACAATTAATGGATTAGTTTTTGCTTCAAGAAACGTTATTTTGAATGGAAACGCTACAATCAATGGAGCGCTGATTAGCGGAACACAAGTTAGTTTAAATGGCACATCGCGAGTGAATTACTCCAACACCGCTGATGGCTATATAAAAAATACATTAAATCGTTATTGCGGCGGAAGTTATGCGGTTGTTCCTGGCACATTAAAAGATTTTTAATTAAGTTGATAAAATATGCGCAAGCAAAAAGGCATGGCAGCACTTATGATGGTCGTCGTTGTTTTGTCGGTCGCGACGGTTATCGCTTTATTTTCAGCAAGCGTGATTGTGATTGATAACAGAATTCATAAGAATGTAAAAAATAATATAGATGCGCTCAACGCAGCGCAAGCAGGTTTTGATTATGCATTAGGATATTTAAATGCATATCCGTATATTATTTTAAATGGATTAAATTATTGTACTGCAAGCAGTCCATTAAATTCATACACACTTGCATCACCCGGCGCATTAACAAATGGTTCAACTTACACAATGACTTTTTCTTGTTCGACACAAAATAATTTAACGACATTGTATTTAGTTGCAACTGGTATTTCAGAAGATGGATCTGCAACAAGAAATATTAATGCAACCCTGATGCAATATTGTGGTGGTTCTGGTGTGCCAATTACAAGCAAAGCAAATGTAAATCTCAGCGGATTAATTGTTGCGGTATCCAATCCTGATGTTAATGCAACAAGAACGATTGTTGCGGGCGGAACAATTGGCATGAGTAATTTTACATTTGCAACGACCGCAACGGGCGGCACATATTCTTGCGCTGGTTCTTATCACACACCACCGTCTGTTTCGTCAGGCAGTTGTCGCAATTTACGATCAAGTAATTCGACGCCAAGCAACGCTGCATTAAGCGCAATGTCAGATGCAAATTTTCAAACACTTTATTTAGGAAGACAAATTGCAGGTGCTGCACCTTCATTTGATTCATTAGCAACAGTTTACAATCTCAATTGTACAAGCAGCAATAAAACATTTGATTCTGTCACTGATACTTTTGCAAGTGTTGGTTGCACTGGAACGGGTAGCGGTACCGCATTATATAATATTACCAACGCAATTATTTATTTGAATATGGCAAATCGCTCATTAACATTAACAACGCCAAGCAGCACAGCAATTACATTAGGCACGCCAACCGCACCTGTAATTTTAGTGGTAAATAGTACTACGGGTAATGTAACAATTACTTCGGCGAGCGGTGGCTCTTTAACGGTTTACGGAAATATTTATGCGACAACCGATACATTATCCATCACACAAAATGCATTTGGTAATACATTAGTAAATGGTTTGGTTTTTGGATTAAATGATGTAAATATTACGGCGAATGCAAGAGTAAGCGGCGGTGTTATTGCTGGCGATGTTGACGCGAGTGGAATGTTTGCTGCGCCAGTAACATTAGATTCCACCAACATCAATTATACATATGGTGGTTATTGCGGCGGAATGTACTCAATTGTGCCTGGCAGTCGACGTGATTTTTAAGTAAAATTTCCATCTTTGGGTGATCTTGAATGATAATTTATTTCGAAAATGCTCATTGACTAACGTGTTAACTGCGCTTTTCTCACCTCAAATCTGAAAATTTTAGTATACTCACTTTATGAAAATTTTAGCATTTGATACCGCAACTAACGCCTGCACCGTTGCATTAAAAGTCGACGAAAAAATATTTGCATCACATAAAATTGCACCGCGCCTGCACGCTTCATTATTATTACCCATGATTCAAGCATTATTGATCGATGCGAAAATAAAATTATCTGATTTAAATGCCATTGCATTTGGTTGTGGACCCGGTAGTTTTATGGGAATTCGATTAGCAACTGGCATGGCGCAAGGTTTAGCATTTGGTTTGCAAATTCCTGTTATTCCCATTTCAACATTACAAATTCTCGCGCAAACTTTTTTTGAAAAAACGGGGGCGAAAAAAATTATTGCAGGTTGGGATGCAAGATTACACGAGATTTACTGGGGTTTTTATGTGTGTGATAAAAATAATGTGATGCAATCACAACACGAAGATGCATTATGTACACTTGATCAACTTGACAAAAAATCATTTGCTGAATTAGGATGTGCGTTCGCTGGAAATATTTTTTCAGACGAGACTTATCCGGAAGCTAAAGCAATGTTAACAATTGCCAATCAAAAATATCTTCAAAAAGAATTCGTTTCTCCGGAAAACGCGCATCCGCATTATGTTCGACATGTGGCTTACACCCACAAATAGTTAGTACCACTAAGTAAAAACGCCCACTTTTGGACAATCTTGAATGAAAAATTAATTTTAAATGCTCAACATACCGATCAAGTATGCTTGCGCTTTAAAATTAATTTTTTATTCAACCTTGTCTCAAAACTGGACGTTTACCAAATTCGAGAAACACTTTTTTCAAACATTTATTTTTTGTGAGAGTTTATGAATAACAACATTAAAAAACCCCTAACCATTTTCAGTTTAGTCGCAATTAACGTCATCGCCATCGACAGCTTACGCGGCTTACCCTTCAGCGCAGAATACGGCTTTTCTGCAGTATTTTATTATTTGCTAGCAGCAATTACTTTTTTTATCCCTGTTTCTTTAGTATCTGCAGAATTAGCAACTGCATGGCCCGAAACCGGCGGATTATATGTTTGGGTGCGCGAAGCATTTGGAAAAGATATTGGATTTTTTACAATATGGTTGCAATGGTTTTATAACATCGCGTGGTATCCAACGATTATGTCTTTTATTGCAGTCTCAATTGCATACATGATTAATCCCGCATTATCACACGATAAATTTTATATGCTATCAATTGTGATGATTATTTTTTGGGGATGCACGTGGATTAATTGCATGGGAATGCGCATTGCAAGTTGGGTTAGTAATTTTTCTGCAATTGTCGGCACTATTATTCCCATGTTATTAATTGTTTTATTGGGGGCGATGTGGATTATTTCTGGAAAACATATCGATATTATTTTTTCTACAAAAACATTTTTTCCAAAATTAAATAATATGAATAATTTAGTTTTATTTATTACGATTTTATTTAGTTTGGTTGGAATGGAAATGTCAGCATCACACGCGCGTGAAGTGCAAAATCCGCAACGCGATTATCCGCGTGCAGTTTATTATTCTATTTTAATTATTTTATTCACATTGATTTTTGGATCATTGGCAATTTCAATTGTGGTTCCCGCGCACACATTAAATATTGTGTCAGGATTATTGCAAGCATTTACTTTATTTTTTAAACAATTTCACATGATGTGGTTTATGCCAATTTTAGCAATCATGTTAATTTTAGGTGCGATTGGTGGAGCGGCTGCGTGGATGTTAGGACCAAGCAAAGGAATGTTGATTGCTTGCCAAGATGGATCGCTACCAAAATCTTTAGGAAAAATTTCAAAAAATAATACGCCGGTGCGCATTTTGTTATGGCAAGGAATTATTTTTACTGTGTTATGTTCGGCATTTATTATTATGCCGTCGGTGAGCAGTGCGTTTTGGGTTTTGTCTGATGTCACTGCAATTTTAGCATTATTAGTTTATGTTGCAATGTTTCCAGCCGCAATCATTTTACGCTATAAATTCCCAGATAAAAAACGCACCTTCAAAATCCCTGGTGGAAAAATTGGATTGTGGTTTACTTGTTTATTAGGTTTATTTACATCTATTGCAGGCGTCATCATCGGATTTTTTCCGCCATCGCAAATTCCGGTTGGTAATCTTGTGACATATGAAATTATTATTTCGATTGGTGTAATAGTGGGGTGTGTTATTCCGTTTTTGTTTATCATGATGATGAGATATAATAAAAAAATATGAGCGTGAATAGAATTAAACAGGAGTATTTTATGAGGCTAACAAAAATAATCGCATTAAGTATTTTATTATTTTCAGCACCATCATTTGCAATAACGGCAAATCAAAAAGCAATTAATACACTGCAAACACAAATTACGAATGTGCAAACTGAAATGCATCAAGCATTAGCAGCACAACAAACACAAACACAAAAAGCCATTAGTGATTTGCAAGTACAAGTGCAAGGACAAATAACGCAACTGCAAACACAAATGCAACAAATGCAAACACAATTAACGAATGAAATTAAACAAGTGCAAGCAGAATCGACAGCGCGAGCAGCAGGAACGCCAGCGCCAGTTGTAACTGCAACGCCGGGGATAACAGAACCTGCGCCTGCAAAGTAGTGGGAGTGAGAGCGGGAGAATAACCACGGTATCAGCTGCAACGATCCGTCAGAAGCTCATGCGGCAGCGTGAGTGCAAAAATCTTTCAACTCACTCAACAATTTTCTTTGCTCATCATCCAACATTTTCTTTTCCAAATTTTCAATTTCAATCCTCGCAGCATCCCTTGTTAATTTCTTTTCACCCCGAAAATCAACTGGCTTTGAATTTAAATAAATATTAAATTTTTTCTTATCATCATCCGATAAAAATTCCGGAAAATGTCTCGCCATAATTCGCATCGCTTGCTCTTGTCGAATTACATTAGGAAATTGTTTTGCAATCGATAATTTTTTTGCGGGTAGCGCAGCATGAAATTGTCGAAATAATTTTTCTTCCGCTGGCGTTGGAAAAGCAATGCTATATAAAGCAGAATCAATATCGCGTTCAGGAACTTCAGGATATTTTTCATGTTGATAAAATGTTTCGATAGATTTAACAAGCGCAGAATTTTTTTCTATCCATTTTTTATTTTCTTCAACACATTTTTTTCTATCATCCGATAATATATTAAAATAACGATCTTTTAGTGGCAAAAAAATTGGCGGCTCACCCAATCTTTTTTTAATGACTTTTGTCGTTGCATTAATTGCATCATTTTTTGTTGTCGATAATTTTTCATCATCTAATCTCAACCACACACTTTGATTTTTATAATGTTGATGCTGACCCAAACTCATCACCGGCGCAACAAATTGTGATTTCGTTCCAATTTTTCCTTGTACTAATAATCCAAATTGATTATCAGCAATTCTTTCTTCATCAATTTTTTTATGGAAATATCCCGTCACAAAATCCCACATCGATTTATCTTGTAATAATTTTTTTGCAAGCGCAATCGTAACTTCAACATCCACCATCGCATTATGTGCTTGCCCGCCAGCAAAATTATTACACGCATTTAAATTTTCTAATTTTAAATTCACCACGCCATCTTTTGTTGGCCAATTTAAATGATCCGGTTTAAATAAGTAATACAATAATGTCATTGGATAGATGTCCATCCGTCCACAATTACTCGCATATTGATGCGTATACGGCGGCAATAAATTTTTATAAAATGAAAAACGCAAAAATTCATCGTCAAAACCTAATGAATTATATCCAACGCTAATCGTATTCGGCGCATTTAATAACGTATGAATTTTTTGAATCGCATCATATTCCGATAATCCATTTGCAAATTGATCAACACCAATCCGATGTGTAATCACCGCGCCTGGCGCAGGCACAACATCACAATTTAATTTAATCTGAATTTCTTCACGCGCAATTTCATTTAATTTTTCATCGGTGCGAATTGCAGCAAATTGTAATACTTGATCGAAACATTTATTTAAACCGGTGGTTTCGATGTCGTAGAATAAATAAGTTGGATTTGACATAATTTTCGTTATCCGTTATTGGTGTGAGTGGGAGTGTGAAGATCAGAGGTATAATCTAAATATTCCGCCTCTGTTGTCAATAATGTTAATCAGTAAATATAAAAAACGGCGCCCTTGATATTCACACCCACACTGACACTCACACTATTTCGGCATCAAATGCACCACAATACTGACAATTTCCGGAATATCGCGAATAGCTTCGCGATATTTTTCTAATAAATCACCGGATGAAAATTTTTCCATACAATTTTGTGGCATATAAATTTCAATATATAAATGTCCTTCAAGATAATGCAACGTCATTTTTTTTATGTTCGAATAACACGGCAAATTTTTCCAACGTTCTTCTAATAATGTTTTTACTTTTTCACGATTCGGTAAATGTAATGACGGGCGAGCAGTTTCATCATCTTCAGGATCAATGTGCACTGTCACATCATTTAAATTTTTAATATTTTTTAATAATTTTGAATGCACTTCTTCGCCGATGTGATGACCTTCTGAAACGCTGATAAACGGATCAACAATAATATGCAAATCAACAAAAATAGAACTGCCGTGCAATCGTGTTCGCAATTGATGAATGGATCGCACACCCGGCACAGCACGAATTGTATTCTTTATTTTTTCTAAAATTTCTTCATCAACACCATGATCAATTAATTCTTGCGCAGATTGCCAAATCATTTGAAAGGCCATTTTAATAATTAAAATGGCAATAATAATTGCGCCGATTGCATCAAGCCACGACCATCCCAACATACTTCCGATTACGCTAATTAATACAATCATTGAAACAAAAACATCACTGCGTTTATGCCACGCATTGCTAATTAATAAATTTGATTTAATTCTTTCGCCATTTCTTTTTGAATAGTGAAATAACCATTCGTTTGCAATAATAGAAATAATGGCAACTACAATTACAATCGTAGTTGGTTTTTCAAAAGTGCGATGTATTAACCGCGTTACTGCTTCATCCATTAATCCAACAGCAACTGCACCTAAAATCAATCCAATCACAATCGTTGAAATGGTTTCAATTCGTTGATGACCGTAAGGATGTTCTTTGTCAGGATGCTGTACACTTGCGCGCGCCGCTACAAAAACCAATGCATCACTGATTAAATCTGAAAATGAATGAATACCATCTGCGATTAATGCTTGCGAATAGCCTATTTTTCCAATAATAATTTTTGCGACAGCAAGCAGCGCATTCATGCCGGCATTGATAAGTGAGACGATGAGAATCGTTTTTTCTTTTGTGTTTTGTTGCTTCATAAATCAGCTCTTAATTCGCATTGTAGAGCAAATATGATACCATGGCGCCATTATAAACGAGAATAACACGTGATCATATCGTACAAATCGTACATGCCATTATGAATAGCAAAAAAATTTTAGACGACGCAGTAAAAAATCCTTATCAATATGGTTTTACGACCGATATTGAAATGGAAACGGTTGCGCCTGGTTTAAATGAAGATGTAATTCGCTTAATTTCTGCGAAAAAAAAAGAACCGCAATTTTTATTAGATTTTAGATTAAAATCATATCGCCATTGGTTAACGATGAAAATGCCAACATGGCAACATTTAAAAATTGATCCAATTGATTATCAAGCAATCAGTTATTTTTCCGCGCCGAAAAAAAAATTATTAAAAAGTTTAGATGAAGTTGATCCAAAATTATTAGCGATGTATGAAAAATTAGGTGTGCCATTGCATGAACGCGCTGCATTAGCAGGCGTTGCTGTTGATGCTGTATTTGATAGCGTTTCAGTTGCAACTACATTTAAAGAAAAATTATTCGAGGCTGGCGTTATTTTTTGTTCGTTTTCAGAAGCCGTTAAAAATCATCCTGAATTAATTGAAAAATATTTAGGAAGTGTTGTGCCATATCGCGATAATTTTTTTGCAACATTAAATTCAGCTGTTTTTACTGATGGATCGTTTGTGTATATTCCAAAAGGCGTGCGTTGCCCAATGGAATTATCCACTTATTTTCGAATTAACACTGCAAATACAGGACAATTTGAACGTACATTAATTATTGCAGATGATGATAGTCATGTGAGCTATTTAGAGGGTTGCACTGCGCCAATGCGCGATGAAAATCAATTGCATGCTGCCGTCGTTGAATTAGTTGCGCATAAAAATGCAAAAATAAAATATTCGACTGTGCAAAATTGGTATCCTGGCGATGAAAATGGAAAAGGTGGAATTTATAATTTTGTAACAAAACGCGGCCTGTGTTTAGGAAATCATTCTAAAATTTCGTGGACGCAAATTGAAACGGGTTCTGCAATTACTTGGAAATATCCGAGTGTTGTTTTGCGCGGTGATGATTCTGTTGGTGAATTTTATTCTGTTGCGCTAACAAATCATTATCAACAAGCCGATACTGGAACGAAAATGATTCATTTAGGAAAAAATACTAAGAGTACCATTATTTCAAAAGGAATTTCTGCGGGATTTGCGCAAAATAGTTATCGTGGATTAGTGCGTGTTTCGCCGATGGCGGAAAATGCGCGAAATTATAGTCAATGTGATTCGCTTTTAATTGGCAGTCAATGTGGCGCACATACTTATCCGACGATTGATGTAAAAAATAAATCTGCGCAAGTGGAACATGAAGCGACGACTTCAAAAATTAGTGATGATCAATTATTTTATTGCCGCGCGCGTGGTATTGCAGCGGAAGATGCGGTGTCGATGATTGTGAATGGATTTTGTAAAACGGTGTTTCAAGAATTGCCGATGGAATTTGCGGTTGAGGCGCAGAAGTTGTTGGCGGTGAGTTTGGAAGGTTCGGTTGGGTGAAAGGCGGAAGCATGTGTAGGAGCGATATCACAGAAGCCCGCGTGCAACTTGCGCAGCAAGTGGAACAAGGGCGTTTTGCAGTGAACCAATTAACAGAGACAAATTTATAATTTAAATTTAAATTTTAATAGTAGGTTATGCGATGCTAATAATTAAAAATTTACACGCAACAATAAATAACACAGAAATTCTCCGTGGAATTAATTTGCAAATTAATGCTGGAGAAGTGCATGCGATTATGGGGCCAAACGGTTCTGGAAAAACAACATTATCAAATGTCTTAGCGGGTCGTGATAATTATATTGTGACACAAGGCGAAATATTATTTTGCGGAAAAAATTTATTAGATTTATCACCTGAAGCGCGTGCTATCGCCGGCATTTTTTTAGCGATGCAATATCCTGTTGAAATTCCCGGTGTGAATAATTCTTATTTTTTAAAAACAGCATTAAATAGTATTCGAAAATCACGCGGTGAATCAGAATTAGACGCATTTGAATTTATGGAATTAATCAAAAAATATTTATCTGAAGTTGGTATGGATGAAAAATTTTTAAAACGATCTGTGAACGCAGGATTTTCTGGCGGTGAAAAAAAACGAAATGAAGTTTTACAATTATTATTATTGCAGCCAAAATTAGCAATTTGCGATGAAACGGATTCGGGTTTAGATGTAGATGCATTGCAAACTGTTGCGAAGGGCATTAATTTATTTCGCGGAAAAGATCACGGCGTTTTATTAATTACACATTACCAACGTTTATTAAATTATGTTGAGCCTGATTTTGTGCATGTGTTAATGCACGGCAAAATAATTAAGTCAGGCGATAAAAAATTAGCACTCGAGATAGAAAAAAATGGTTATGCAGAGCATGAATAATTTGCGCGTTGTTGCGCCGAGTATGTTGTGCGATGGCACAAGCAATATTATCGTGCGCGAAAAAGATAATATGATTAATTTTTTAATTGAACCTGAAAAAAATTCGTCATCCACCATTTATTTTTCTATCCCAGAAAATATTACTGATAAAAAATTTACGATTAATATTAATTTTAATTATGAAAATGCAAGTGTTGATATTTTTGGTTTGTATCAAATAAAGAATAAACAATCGGTTGAAATTAAAACTGAGATTAATCATTTTGTTCCGCATTGTAATAGCAAACAAATTTGGCGCGGTGTTTTGCATGATTTTGCAAAAGCAAATTTTGAAGGAAAAATTATTGTTGCGAAAGATGCGCAAAAAACAGATGCGCAGTTGTCTAATAAAAATTTATTGTTGTCGAAGAGTGCGGAAATAAATACAAAACCTATTTTAGAAATTTACGCAGATGATGTGAAATGTTCGCATGGCGCGACGGTAGGTTTTTTGGATAATGAAGCGTTGTTTTATTTAAGATCGCGCGGCATTTCTGAAAATACTGCGCATGAAATATTAGTGCAAGGATTTATTAATGAGGTTATTCATGTCATATAAATCTGATTTTCCTATTTTTGAAAGCAATGCAGGCCTTGCATTTTTTGATACTGCGTCGACTGCACAAAAACCACGTTGTGTGATTGAAGCGGAAATGGCTTGTTATGAAAAAAATTACGCGAATGTGCATCGTGGTATTTATAAATTGAGTGAACAATCAACTGCTGCATTTGAAAATGTGCGACAAAAAACTGCGAATTTTTTAAATGCGAAAAGCGCAAAGGAAATTATTTTTACAAAAGGCACAACTGAATCAATTAATTTGGTTGCGCATAGTTTTGGTTTAATGAATATTACATCAGGCGATGAAATTATTTTGTCTGTGATGGATCATCATTCAAATATTGTACCGTGGCAACAGTTATGTGAACGTGTTGGCTCAACATTAAAAATAATTTCTTTAAATAATGCTGGCGAATTAGATTTAACAACATATGAAAATTTAATTTCTGATAAAACAAAATTAGTTGCGGTGATTCATGTTTCCAATGTTTTGGGAACCATTAATCCTGTTAAAAAAATAATTGAAATGGCACATGCAAAAAATATTCCTGTTTTATTGGATGGCGCGCAAGCGGTTGGACATATTTCAGTTGATGTGCAAGATTTAGATTGTGATTTTTATGCATTTTCAGCCCATAAAATGTATGGTCCGAGCGGCGTTGGAATTTTATATGGAAAAGAAAAATATTTAGAGAAAATGCCGCCGTATCAAACAGGCGGCAATATGATTCGCAGCGTGACATTTGAAAAAACAGAGTTTAATATTTTGCCTGCAAAATTTGAAGCGGGCACGCCGAATATTGCTGGCGTGATTGGTTTTGGCGCTGCGATTGATTATGTGAATAAAATTGGGTTAGAAAAAATTCAAGAACATGAAAATAAATTATTGCATTACGCAACAGAAAAATTAAAGAAAATAAAAGATTTAAAAATTTATGGAACATCGAAAAATAAATCGGGTGTGATTTCTTTTATGCTTGGCGATATTCATCCGCATGATGTTGCGACGATTTTAGATCAATCGAATATTGCAGTGCGCGCAGGACATCATTGCGCAATGCCGTTGATGGATTATTTAAAAGTGCCTGCGTTAACAAGAGTTTCGTTTGGAATTTATAATGATTTGAGTGATGTTGATAAATTAATAAATGGTTTGCAAAAAGTGCAGGAAATTTTTTGAGGCATATGTCAGACATTAGAGAATTATACCAAGAATTAATTATCGACCACGGTCGTCATCCGCGTCATTTTAAAATGATGGATGATGCGACAGCATCGAAAGAAGGATTTAATCCGTTATGCGGTGATCGTTTAACATTATTTTTAAAGATTAATAATAATAAAATTGTTGATGCAAGTTTTTTAGGAAGTGGTTGCGCAATTTCAGTTGCATCATCTTCGCTGATGACAGAAACGATTATTGGCAAAACAATTGATGAAGCAAAAAAAATATTTGATGCGTTTCATTTGTTAGTTACCAAAGGTGATGCATCACAAGAAAAAAATTTAGGAAAATGTGCTGTGTTAAAAGGTGTTTGTGAATATCCTGCACGTGTAAAATGTGCAACGTTGGCGTGGCATACGATGATGGAAGCGATAGATGAGGAGCAAATGTCACAGAAGCCTGCGTGAAGCGTAGCGTAACAAGGGCGTTTTGCAGTAAACCAATTTACATCGACAAATTTTTAATTTATATATTAAGTCAATAGAGAATAATATGATCACCTTAACTGCGGAAGCAAAATTACATATAAAAAAAATGCTAGAAAATAAGCCAAGAAACGCTGCATTTCATTTATCAATAAAAAAAACAGGTTGTTCCGGTTATATGTATGTTCCTGAAATTATTTTAGAAAAAAAAGAAACTGATATTGAAGTTCGTGAATCTGATTTATTAATTTATATTGATCGTAACGCAATGGAATTAATTAAAGGCACGCAAATTGATTATGTGAAAAAAGGTTTAGGATCATCGCAATTGGTTTTTAATAATCCGAATGCGGAAGGTGTTTGTGGATGTGGTGAAAGTTTCCAGATCAGAGTTAAGTGATATGTCAGAAAAAGAAATTATTATTTTAAACAGAGAATGCACTGCATTATTGGTGCCGTCAGGCGCGCGTATTATGTTGCACAAAGATACGGAAGTGACGATTACGCAATCGCTAGGAAATAGTTACACAGTTTCTGTGTACGGAAATTTAGCGCGTATTGACGGAAAAGATGCTGATGCGCTTGGAAAAAAACCGAATAATCCACTCGAAGTTTTACCCGCAACCGCATCCATTGAAGATAAAATTTGGCTACAACTTAAATCAGTTTATGATCCTGAAATTCCCGTCAATATTGTTGATTTAGGCTTGGTTTATAAATGCGAAGTTGTGCCTGATTTGAAAGATAATACGGGATATCATGTCAAAATTGAAATGACTTTAACCGCGCCAGGTT
Source organism: Gammaproteobacteria bacterium RIFCSPHIGHO2_12_FULL_36_30 (assembly GCA_001801815.1). GTDB lineage: Bacteria > Pseudomonadota > Gammaproteobacteria > Coxiellales > Coxiellaceae > 2-02-FULL-42-43. The sequence continues at coordinate 419,534 of MGXU01000010.1, read as the reverse complement.
GTGGAATGGGCCCAGTGATTGCATCTGATGCAAAACAAAAAATTCTAGCGATTCCAGGCGTAAAATCAGCTGAAATTGAAATCGTTTTTGACCCGCCATGGGATCAAAGTAAGATGAGCGATGTTGCAAAACTAGAGTTAGGTATGTTGTGATAGTCTAATTGCCGCTGTTCTTTTAGGAGAAAAGAGATGCGCACATTAGAAGCGTTGTTTGCGCAGGCTGATATTCGAATCAATGGTTCGCGCTCTTGGGACATGCAGATCAACAACCCACAATTTTTGAAAGAATTATTATCGGGCGGTTCGCTTACGTTAGGCGAAAGTTACATGAGAAATTTTTGGGATGCGGAATCCCTCGATCAATTTTTTTATCATCTCATTTCTGCAAAACTAGACGAAAAAATAAAATTTAATTTAAAATTCTATTTTGAATTTTTAAAGCAAAATATTATTAATCTTCAATCAAAAAGACGCGCGTTTCAAATTGCTGAAAAACACTATGATTTAGGAAATGATTTATTTCAAGCAATGCTTGATAAACGGATGGTTTATACATGTGGATATTGGCGCGATGCAAAAAATTTAGATGATGCGCAAGAAGCAAAATTAAAATTAACTTGCGAAAAACTTCAATTAAAACCGGGAATGCGTGTGTTAGATATTGGTTGCGGGTGGGGCTCTTTTGCAAAGTTTGCCGCGGAAAATTACGGTGTTAATGTTGTAGGTATCAGTGTTTCAGCAGAGCAAATTAAATTGGGTCAATCATTATGTCAAGGATTGCCGATTGAATTGAGATTACAGGATTATCGTGATGTGAACGAACCATTTGATCGTATTGTGTCGCTGGGTATGTTTGAGCATGTTGGTAAAAAAAATTATAACGCGTATATGCAAGTTGTGTATCGTTGTTTAAAAGACAATGGATTGTTTTTGTTGCATACGATTGGCAATGCAATAACACTTTCTGGAGCGGATCCTTGGATTACAAAATATATTTTTCCTAATGGTCATATTCCATCGATGTGCGAAATAGCGGATGCAATTGAGAAAAAATTTATTATGGAAGATTGGCATAATTTTGGTGCTGATTATGACAATACATTGATGGCGTGGCATAAAAATTTTATTGCACATTGGGACCGGTTAAAAAATCAATACCCCATTATCTTTAAGCGTATGTGGGAATATTATTTACTATCTTGTGCGGGTGCTTTTCGTGCTCGCAGTCTCCAGCTATGGCAAATTCTCATGTCGAAAGGCATGCTTTTCGGCGGTGTTCGTTCACCTCGTTAGCGTACAACCCTTTAATTTCTTGCTAAAAAAAGATATTCTGGATACTAGGGAGTAGTGTGTCTATGTTTAAGCGATGGATTGGTGAAATTAAGCGATTTTTCACAAAAAATCTACCTGTTTCCGATCGCCAAGACATTGAGAAAAATACTCGTCAAGCTTTGAACGCTGTCAGTTCAGAATTATCTCACTCCAAAAAACAATTTACATCTTGGTTTTATAATTTAGCCTGGGTAAAACAATTATCAGATGCATCACAAACCGGAAGTTATGTACCGACTTTAGTTGCAACTATTTGCATTAATCTATTAGCTATTATTTTTCCGATGATGTTAATGCAAGTGTATGATCGCGTGATTCCAAATCATTCTTTCGAAACTTTATTCTTTTTATCTGTTTGCGTAATTGTTGCATTGGTGCTCGAGCTTATCATGCGCATTTCACGTTCGTATGTTAATTTGTGGAGTGACACACGCTATGAATATGAATTAAGTAAAACTGCCTTTACAAAATTAATGAATGCGCCGCTACCTGTGTATGAAGCAGAAGGTGCAGGCACGCGATTAAAGCAGCTTGGTATTCTCGATCAATTAAAAGGTTTTTATAATAATCAATTATTATCTTCTGTTTTTGATATTCCTTTCGTCATTATTTTTCTCGCATTAATTGCTTATTTGGGCGGTTGGTTATTTTTAGTTCCGCTTATTGTTTTGGGCGCTTTATCTTATGCGTCGTTTCGATTTATTGCTTATTGGGAACATACATTGAATGAAAAAATTACACATGAATCACGTGAAAGCAATTTTGTCATCGACGTGTTAAGTAATATTCACACTGTGAAATCATTAGGAATGGAATCATTAATGATTCGTCGCTACGAGCGTTTACAAAAAACAGGATCAGAAGTGAATTACGCTGCGAGTGTTGAAGCAGGTGATTTAAATACTTTGAAAATGTTTGCGAGTCAAATCGTTGTTATTTTAATTGTAATTTTTGGCGGTATTTATGTGATAAAAGGAAAAATGGCGATTGGTGGTTTGGCGGCATGCACATTGTTGGTGTCGCGTATTATGCAACCGATGACGCGCGCATTATCTGCATTTAACCGCTGGAAAATGGTGAATGTTGTGCGACAACAATTAGATGCAGTGTTGCAAATGCCAGTTGAAGAAAAATCTACATTTTCAGATTTAGGACAATTGAAAGGTGAGATTACATTTAAAAACATGAGTTTTCGTTACGAAGATGATTCGCCTTGGATTTTTCATGATGTGAATTTAACTATACCTGCTGGTGCAATTATTGGCGTGACAGGACATGGTCAAAGCGGCAAAACAACTTTACTCAGTATTTTAGCAACGATATACACACCAACGAGCGGATATTATTTAATTGACGGTGTTGATGTAACTAAAAATCGCACACATGAATTACGCCAACAGATTGCGTATTTAAGTCAACAAGGAAAATTATTTCGTGGAACAATCATGGATAATTTATCAGCGTTTGATGAAAAACAAATTCCAGCTGCAAGACGTCTTGCTGAATTATTAGGTTTGGGACAAGTAATTTCAAAATTACCGAATGGATATGACACGATGGTTGGTGATCGTGCTGTGGATAGTTTGCCGCGTGGTATTGTTGTGCGCATGATTATTGTGCGTGCATTAGCACATCGACCAAAAATTATTTTATTTGATGAAGCGAATATGAATTTGGATGCGCAAAGCGACGAGCGATTAATGGCGTTGCTTATGTCATTCAAAGGACATGCCACTGTAATTATTGTTTCGCATCGTCCCTCTACAATTGCACATGCAGAAATTGTATATGCAATTGAAAATAGTCAATTAGTGCGAGTAGAAAATGCCAAACAATAATGACACTTCATTACATCGTTGTTTGAAGCCACTTTTGAAATGGTTAAAATGGAGTGGCAGTGAGCGTGATATTACAGAAAGTTTGCCGCATTTTACTTCGATGTTAACGCTAGAAGAATTTCGCTGGGCGATGCAAAATCTCGGATATAAAAGCGAAATTGTTAATGTTCATTTATATCATTTGGACACGCGATTATTCCCTTGTTTATTTTTACCTGCAGATGGTAGTGCGCCTAAAGTTTTAGGCGAAGCAGTTGGTGATGGTGTTGCAGTTTATGATAGTCAACTTGATAAACAAATCATTCTGCGCGAAAAAGATATTGATGGCTCGATTGTTGTTTTTAAAAAATCAGATGATGCTGATTCACGACACGACACATTGCATTGGTTTAAAAATGCATTAGCACCACAAAAAAAATTATTGTACTACATTAGTTTTTTAACTTTCTTGCAAGCATTATTATTAATGGCATCGCCTATTTTTATTATTGCTGTATACGATAAAGTAGTGATGGCTGATTCTTACGCCATGATGTTTATGTTTTCTGTTGGTGTATTGCTGGCGACTGCTGCATTAGTGGTTGTGATGTCTATTCGATTTAGGTTATTAGCTTATGTCGGCACATTTGTGCAACGTTACATTGGCAGCATGATTTTCAAACAATTGCTGCGTTTACCGCCTATTTATACAGAATCGGCGCCAGTTGGAATTCAAGTTGCACGTTTAAATGATTTTAATAGTGTGCGTGATTTTTTTAGCAGCCCTTTATTTGGCACCTTTATTGAATTACCTTTTTTAGTTATTTATATTATTTTTGTTTGGATTGTTGGTGGTGTTTTAGCATTTATTCCACTTATTGCTGTGATAGTTTCAATTGCCGTTGCTTTTATTGTGTGGTGGATTTCTCAAAAAAATATTAGGCAAAGTGGAATGTTGCAATCACAACAACAAGATTTTTTAGTGGAATCATTGTGGGGCATGCGTTCAATTCAATACGGTGGATTACAACAAAAATGGTTGGAACGATTTCGCGAAATGAACAGCGCGACAACATTAGCAAGTCACAAATTATTATTATTAAATAATGCAAGCGATGCAATTTTTGATGCGTTGATGATTTTGTCTGGATTAGCAACATTGATTGTCGGTGCCGTGATGGTGATGGATGATACGATTCAGATCGGCGCGCTTATCGGTGTGATGTTTATTATTTGGCGTTTGTTAACTCCAATCAAAACTATTTGTATGATGTTGCCTAAATTTATGCAATTAAAACGAAGCGTCTCACAAATTAATGAGTTGATGCGTGTTGCGCCAGAACAAAAAGCAGAAATAGATCAGAAAATAATGCCTAATCAATTAGTCGGCGCCATTAGTTTTTCGCAAGTTACTTTTCGTTATCCTGGCAGTGATACTTCAGCACTAACTGATATTAATTTTTCAATCAAGCCAGGACAAATGCTTGCGTTAATTGGACCAAGTTCGGCAGGAAAAAGTACGATTGCAGGCTTAATGTTAGCAATGTATACGCCGCAATCTGGTCGTATTTATATTGATGGCCGCAATATTAAACAATATGATGTAACAATGTTGCGCACGCATATTGCATATGTCCCGCAAAAAGTAGAATTATTTTACGGCACGATTGCGCAAAATTTAAAATTAGCAGATCCTGTTGCTTCAAAAGAGCGATTAATTGAAGCTGCAACCGCTGCAAATTTGATGAAAGATATTGAAAAAATGCCGGATGGTCTTGATACTCGAATTAAAGATTACGGCGACAAAAAATTAGGCGGTAGTTTTTGTCAAAAAATGAGTTTAGCGCGCGCATATTTGCGTAATGCATCTATACTTATTTTGGATGAACCATCCGCAGCGTTGGATGCAGAAAGTTCTGCTGTGATGATGGATTTTTTAAAGAAAATAAAAGGCAAGAAAACAATTGTATTAATCAGTCATGAAGTTGCGCATATTCAAATGGCTGATATTGTGATTGCATTGCAAGAAGGTAGACAAATTATGATGGGAACACCGGAAGCCGTGCTTTCCAAATTACCAAAAGGGTTAATATAATGCGGCCGCAAAAATCATCAGATGCAAAACAATTACAACAAATTTCTAATGCGAATTTATTAGAAGAAGCGGGGCATTCACGATTTGTAAAACGCAGCATTTTATTTCTCGCGGCTGTATTGTTTATTTTTTTGATTTGGTCAATGTTTACAAATGTAGATGAAGTAGCAACGAGCTATGGTGACATTCAACCCGTGTTAGATGTGCAAACGGTTCAACATTTAGAAGGTGGCATTGTTACTGCTGTATTTGTAAAAAATAGTGAAGAAGTAAAAGTTGGGCAAGTTTTAATGAAATTGAATGCAGAGCAAAATCAAGCTGAATTAAATAAAGCAGAAAGTAGAGAAATGTCATTGCGTTTAGATAATGCACGTTTACAGGCATTTATTAATCGCGTGCCAGTTGAGCAAGTGAATTGGAAAGAAAAAATAAAAAATTCTCAATATGATTCTTCTGTACACGCAAAAAAAATTCAGGAGCTGATTAAAGAAGATGAAAATTTATTGAGACAGCAAAATAATGATCGTGCGAGTCAAGCAAAAATTTTACAAGAAAAAATATTACAAGGGCAGGCAAAACTACAGCAATTACAAGGTGAAAAACAAAGCGCAGAAAAACAATTAGAATTATTTGTTAAGCAAGAAAATATGTACGCGACATTATCGCCGAAAGGTTATGTGTCTGAAAAAGATTATTTGGATGCGCAACACAAGACGTTAAATACACGCGGTGACATCAAAAGAATTACTTCTGAAATACAAGCAGCCGAAAGTGTGGTGCAACAATCGCAAGATGAATTAACTAAATTAGATAGCACATTAAATAAAGCGGCATTACAAGAAGCGAATCAAATTGATCAAGATTTATTGGAAACGCATCATACAATTGAACGTCTCACGGACGCTAACAAACGATTAACTATTACCGCGCCGATTGACGGTATTGTAAAAGGATTAACCGCATTGCCGGGTACGGTAATTGCACCCGGTGACTCTGTGATGGAAATCGTACCCACACAAGGTGATATGATGGCGCAATGTCGCGTTAGCCCACGTGATGTTGGGCACATCAGCGTTGGTGATCCCGCTGATATTAAAGTAACATCTTATGAATTTGCACGTTATGGCAGCATCAAAGGTAAAGTGACCGAAATTTCAGCATCCACATTCCTCACAAAAGAAGGTCAACCTTATTACAAAGCGAAAGTATCGTTATCACAAAATTATGTTGGCAACGATCCAAAACAAAATATATTGAAACCTGGAATGACTGTACAGGTCGATATCATCACCGGCAAAAAATCAATCATGTCTTATTTCTTAAAACCAATCACGCGTGCGCTTGATACGGCGTTTAGAGAAAGATAAGTTTCCGCTATGCACATTACCTGTGGATAAACTTGTGTGTAGTGTGTCAACACCAACGTCTAGCGCGCAGCATCACGTAAATTTATCATATTGCATTTTTTTTATCAGGTGATTCCCTGCAGTGTTTTCATGCATAATAGCGAAAACAGTTTCGCGAATGAGGAATATTATGCCGCTGACTCAAATGTTGAAAAATTTACCCATCGAGTTTTTATCGCGTGGGCGTTATCAACCGCGTCGTCAATTTAATGAGCTTGCATTGCAAGAATTATCTGAATCAATTCATTCGCAAGGTGTGATTGAACCAATTATTGTGCGTGAAATTTCAGCGAACCGTTATGAAATTATCGCGGGCGAGCGACGTTGGCGTGCATCACAATTAGCGGGATTATCAACCGTTCCTTGCGTGATTCGAAATTATACAGATGCACAAGCAGCTGAAGTGACTTTAATTGAAAATATTCAGCGAGAAGATTTAAATCCAATTGAAGAAGCATTAGCACTATTGCGTTTGATTGATGATTTTCAATACACGCACGAAGATTTAGCGAAATCACTCGGACAATCGCGTACGAAAATTACCAACACGTTACGTTTATTGCAATTAGACACGCGCGTGCAACAATTTTTAATTGATAAAGTATTAACGGAAGGTCACGGAAAAATTTTGGCATCATTATCATCAGAATTACAAGTTTCAATGGCGAAAAAAATTATTGAAGCGGGTTGGTCTGTGCGTCAATTGGAACAAGCAATTCAACAAGGCAAATCACCATCTGAATTATCTGAAAATAAAGATGCAAACATTCGTCGTTTAGAAAAAATTACCTCTGATCATTTTGGCGCAGAAGTTGTTTTAGAAAATCAACAAAATCGTTCAGGTTGGATTAAATTAAAATATCAAAATTACGATGTGCTCGCAGGGATTTTGGCAAAGATGGGAATCGAGAGCGAGTGACTATTGACTAATTGTGACCGAACCTGTTTAATCTACTGCTTTTGAAAGAGATGTATCGGATTTTAAAATAGTTTTGGCCGGATAGCTCAGTCGGTAGAGCAGAGGACTGAAAATCCTTGTGTCGACAGTTCAATTCTGTCTCCGGCCACCATTCTTATTCGTGAAATCCTGGCGGTTTTTCCGCGCCGCCGCCAAATAAAAACTTTTCCATTTCCTGCATTAAAAAATCACGCGCTTTTTTATCAATCATGCTCAATTTATATTCATTAATTAACATGGTTTGATGCGCCAACCACAAATCCCACGCTTTTTGTGAAATATGCATATAAATACGCTGACCTAACACATTAGGAAACGGTGGCGATGACAAACCTTCAGATTTCACGCCTAATTTTTCACAGTAAATAACGCGATTTTGATGCATTTTTTATTAACCTATAGAATTTAAAATTTTAGCAACCGGCGATGCAATACCGCCCGGCAATGCTGAACCTAATTTATACCAAATACTTTCTGTTGTATCTAATTTTTGAAATACGCGCGAACGTACAGCTAAAATCATCGGAAAAATTTCCAGCGTAAAATGTGTAAATTGATGAATTATCTTTTCAAGCTCATCAATATATTTTAATTTCTTTTCTTGAAAAAAAGTATAATCCGCTTCTAATGCACATTCTGGAAAACTCCACAAACCACCCCAAATACCTTTTGACGGACGTTTCAGCAATAAAATTTCTTTGTTGTGATTATAAATAATTAACATACGTGTTTTTTTAGTGGGTCGCGCTTTTTTAGCTATTTTTACAGGATAAAATGTTTGTTGATTATTTTTATTCGCAAGACAATTTTTTTGAAACGGACACTGCATGCAATGCGGTTTAGTGCGCGTGCAAATCGTCGCACCAATATCCATGATTGCTTGATTATATTTGTGCGCATTTTTTTCTGGCGTTAATTTTTTTGCAAGCACCCATAAATTTTCAATTGTTTTTTTATCAGCAACATTATCTGCAATTGCAAAATATCGTGTCAAAACACGTCTTACATTTCCATCGAGAATTACAGCCTTTTTTTGCAATGAAAAAGAAATAATCGCACCTGCAGTTGATAAACCAATACCAGGTAATTCATTTAATGCTCCAACTGTTTCTGGAAAAATCCCATGAAATTTTTCGTGAATTATTTTTGCAGTTTTATAAATATTTCTCGCGCGCGCATAATAACCAAGACCAGACCAATGCGATAACACTTCATCTTCAGTTGCAAGCGCTAATACTTTTATGTCTGGAAAACGCTGCATAAAACGCGCGTAATACGGAATCACAGTGGTAACTTGTGTTTGCTGCAACATAATTTCCGAAATCCACACGCGATATGACGTAGGATTTTTTTGCCACGGCAAATCATGACGGCCGTACTTTTCGTACCATTTTAAAAGTTGATTTGAAAATGAGACTGGCATACATTTTAATCCATTTTAAATACAGGTATATTATAACGATATGTTCAAACGTGAAATCAAATCTTTCGTCCGTCGCCAACGCAAACTGACTGCGCATCAAGAAAATGCATTGCAAGCAGCATTTCCAACATTCGGCGTTGAAATAATTCCCAATCAACCATTAAATTTAAATAAAATATTCAATCGCGACGCAAAAAAAATTTTAGAAATTGGTTTTGGTTTAGGCGATACAATATTATCGATGGCGCAACAAAATCCAGACTGCGATTATTTAGGAATTGAAGTGCATGAACCGGGTGTTGCAACAGTCATGCAAGGAATCATTGAAAATAATTTAACAAATATTCGTGTTATACAAAACGATGCAGTTAAAATAATTCGTGAAAATATTTCAGACAATTCTTTTTCCCGCATTCATTTATTTTTTCCTGATCCATGGCCGAAAAAACGGCATCACAAAAGACGCATTATTCAAGCTGATTTTGTTGAAATTTTACGAAATAAATTAATTGACGGCGGCATTTTTCATTTTGCAACTGATTGGGAAGATTATGCAAATCACATGATGTCTGTTTTATCTGAAAATAAAGGCTTAAAAAATTGTATTGGTGAAAATCAATTTGCGGATAATACAGAATTACAATTGCGTAATAATACAAAATTTGAAAAGCGGGGTATAAAATTGGGGCATTGTGTTTGGGATTTGTTGTTTCAAAAGAATCATCTGAAGTAGCGAGCGTTCTGTTGTGATGAGGTGTTGGGTGAGCAGCGTCTGAGCTTATGGATGGCGAAGACGAGCCTACAGGGATGTATTCACGGCGTCTGCGAACACAATACCTCGTCACAACAAAAGCTAAGCGGGATGAAGATCAGAATTTTTAGAATGTGCGAAACTCTACCCCATGAAATTTATATCTAAAATGCATATCCCATTGAAATCACCAACGGCACTTGAACACCTGGATTATTCGGCAATAAATTTCCATTAGAATAATGCCCAATCGTCGCCGCAATATTAAAATGTTTTTCCTTTCCTAAAAATGCGCCCAATCCTAATAAATCTTGAAACGAAAAATGTCCGCCCAAATAAATATTATCCATATTATCTTTTGTTAAATAAGTGGGTCCCGCAACAGAATAAAAGAAATAAATGTCAGCATCTTTCGCACGAAAAAACCACCAACGAATATCCGGAAAGATTGAAAATGCTTGAAATGCAGTGTCATTAATTGATGTATGATAAGTTGAAACGCTCATTCCCCAATCAAAAGAAAATCTTTTGTGCGTGTGAAAAATATTTCTTTCATACATTAATTGCACGCCATCTCGCGTATTTAAATCACCCGTCCAAAATATTGGTACATAATGCACGGAAAAATATTTATTTACATTTGGATTAAATACAGAAGTTGCAAACCCGCCAAGTTGAATCATATTTTTGTGAAAAATATAATGCGATGTGTAATATGCTGGCAAATGACGCGGCTGAAATAAATAATAAAATCCTGTGTACGCATAAAAAATAGAAGGTTGTTGTTCATCTGGTCGCGCAAAAGAATATTCCACACCGAAATTTAAATGCCAACTAGGTGTGATTGCATATGTTAATCCACCGCCTGTTAATGCAGTTGCAATATCAGCTGATGGAATAGTTTGAATATTATTTAAAGTATTACCATGACGCGAAACAATTCCCAATCCTGCTAAACCATATAAGCTTACTCGGCGACTTAATGGCAAAGTAGGGCGCATCGTAATTCCAAATAACGAAATCCAAATTGATGTTTTATTGCTTGGATAATTCAAACCATTTGCATACGCCCATTCAAACGGACGCATTAAGCTAATTTCTGCTGCAAAATAAGGGTTAAAGTAGTGACCGATAAAAACATTTATTCCAAAATTTGGATTGGTAAATGATGTTGCTTGAAATCCATTAATTAAATCGCTATTTGAAAAAGGAATATCAGTATATCCAAGACCTAATCCCATATACGAATTATTCAGCGCAGCGGGTATTTGTTCACGTGCTTCGGGTGGATATTGTGTTGTTGTCGTTTCTGCGAAAGTTGCTAATGTAATACTAAAAAAACAAAATGCAGTAATAAATTTTTTAAATTTCATTATAATAGTGACTCGTTTTTATTTTATTTATGTGTGTCGCACTTTTGAATCTTTGCGCTCGCTCGCGATAATGTAACTGAAAAAAATAGGTTGAGATGTAAAGATGCGACCCGTCTCTTTTTCCGCTCAAAGATGAACCATCCCTGGTTCGGTCCCTCGTCAATCCTGACGCTATTCGCTACAAAAGAGACGGGTCACATCTTTCCATCAACTTAATTTATAATTTCAGTTACATTATCGCTCGCTCGTTTAAGATTGATCTATTTGCGACGCTGTATTTACAGGCAAAATTTTAATTAACATTCCAAACACCGGATGCTCGAAATAATTTAATTCATCGCTACGCATACGACGATGTTGTAATAACTGAAAAGTAAAATTCGATTGATCCCATTTTGAAAAATAATTATTTGTGTCTAATTTTTGTAATAAATTAGTCGGTTCAGTTAATAATAAATTTGCATTCACATCAAAATAATGTCCGAGCGTAATGGCGATTGCTCCATTTAATTTTCCATTGCTACTGACAACAGGAATATTTACAGTAGATTGATCACCACTCCATGATTCTATCCAAGATTCATCCACTAATATTTTATAATTTGGATCGCGCAATAAAGCATTTTTTTCGCTTTGAAGTGCAGTTGCGGGCGATGATGTTGTGACAGCTGTTTGTGCGGGTAAATTTTCTGTAATCACTGGCCATCTTTGTAATGCTATTGTTGCAGGTGTGATATGTGAAAAAATTAATACTTGCACATTATAAGTTCTGGCGGGAGAAGTGAGTGCTGTACTGATAGAACAGTACATGAGTACACATAAGGCAATCCCTGCAATTTTGGCAATATAATTTTTCATGATGCAAATCCCTCGTTCAATGAATGACGCACAGAATAACAAAAATGATTGTTTGCGTATACAGGGAACATGTTAGTGATTAACGTTTTTTATGGTACAGCCAATTCCCAAACCACAACAACAAGACAAATGGCAAACCAATATAAGTTGATAAAAATGACGAAAAAGATAGTTGATTTTGCTCAACCAAAACATACCACTGTCCAAAAATAACAATTAAACTTAATACAATTGCAATGATTGGTCCCGACGGATAAAAATGCGATTGAAAGGGCAAATCTTTTAATTTTTTCCCCTGCGCTAAATAATGTTTTCGAAAACCAATATGACTTCGCGCAATGCCATACCACGCAATAAATCCCGCTAAGCTAGAAATATTTACTAACATTAAAAATAATTTTGTACTGCCAAAAAGGTCACACAAAAATGCAATCAATCCAAACGAAGCAGTTGCAAGTAATGCATAAATTGGAATACCAAAACGATTTACAGTAGAAAATATTTTTGGCGCACTTTTTCGCACAGATAAATTCCATAAAATACGTGTCGAAGAATACATATCAGAATTACACGCTGATAATAATGCAATTAAAATAATAAAATTCATTGCGTGCGTGATATATGGCAAACCAGTCATCGAAAAAATAATCGTAAATGGACTAAGTGCGATGCTATTGTCTGCATTTAATAATCGAGGATCAGTGTAAGGAATAATAAAACTGATCAGCAACATAATTAATACATAAAATAATAATATGCGCCAAAAAATTTGTTTCACTGCACGCGGAATATTGCGACGCGGATTACTGGCCTCGCCTGCCGCAACGCCAATTAATTCTGTTCCTTGAAATGCAAAGCCTGATAATAAAAACACTTCAAATAAGCCTGAAATACCATTGTGAAAATGACCTTGATTCCAATTATGAAAACCAATTACTTGATGTTGTATATTAAAACCTGCAATGACAAACACACCAACAATAATAAAAATAATAATGGCTGCGACTTTTATAAGTGACAACCAATATTGCGATTCGCCATAGCTTTTCACCGGCAAAATATTTAATAAAAAAATGCCGCAGAAAAATAACATGCACCAATCAATTGTTGGCACATTGGGATACCAAAATCCCATCACCAATGCTGCTGCAATTAATTCAACTGCAATGGTAATTGACCAATTAAACCAATAATTATATCCCATCGCAAAACCAAATGGTTTGCTCACATAATTACTCGCATACTCGCAAAAACTTCCCGACACAGGTTTATACGCTGACATTTCTCCCAAACTATTCATCAATAAATAAACCATTAAACCCATCACAAGATATGCAAAAATTGCACCCATCGGTCCTGCAATATATAACGCTGAACCACTCGTTAAAAAAATACCTGTACCTAATGTACCGCCGAGCGCAATCATTGATAAATGACGTGCGGATAATTGTTTGCGAAGTTTGGGCATGATTATTTTTCACTCGCTTGAATGCGCAACGCATGAATATGTGTTTGCATTAATGTGCCGAGTGCGTCGTAAACCATGCGATGTTTTTCAACAAGCGTTTTTCCCTGAAAAATAGGGGATTTTATGATTACGGTAAAATGTCCGCTGTCTTGATGTGCGTGTCCAAGATGTTCTGCTTTGTCGTCGCGCACAGTTAATTCTGTTGGGTGGAATTTTTTTTGTAGTATGTTTTGAATTAATTCTACGGTTGGTTTCATTTTATTCCGGTAAAACAATTTTGTAGGGCTTTATTGTTACACGTTTGTAAACTTCTGCTGTGACATAAGGATCTGCTGCGATCCATTCTTTTGCTTCATCTAAAGAATTAAATTTTGCAATGATTAATGAGCCATGAATTCCAGCAACAAATGGATTATCGCCATCTTTATTCATTAGTGGTCCTGCGGCAAGCAAACGATTTTCTACTGTTAATATTTTTAATCGTTCTAAATGCGCAGGGCGAACCGATTTTCTTTTTTCTAAAACGTTTTCCGCATCTTCGCAGTAGAATGCATAATAATTCATGTTTGACTGCTCTCACTAATCACATGCCGCGACATATAAATTCCTTGTGCAATAGTGAAAACCAATGTTAATCCCAACGTGCCAAATAATTTAAAATTAACCCACGCGTTCATTGAATAATGATACACAACATATAAATTTAAAATTCCTAAAAAAATAAAAAAGATAATCCACGCTAAATTTAAATGCGCCCAAATTTTTTCCGGCAAAATAATTTTATCGCCGAGCATGCGCGTTAATAAATTTTTCTTTGAAAAGGTATGACTAAATAACAATATTGCTGCAAAAACCCAATAAATAATACTTGGTTTCCACTGAATAAAAATCGCTTTGTGAAAAAATAACGTAAATCCACCGAGAATTAATACACTAAATAAAGTGATGACATGTAATTTTTCGAATTTTTTTTTGCGTAGCCAATATACCAAATTTTGCAATACACATGCGCCCATTGTGACGGCGGTTGCGGTGTAAACACCAAAAAATTTATAGGCGATAAAAAAACAGATGATGGGAAAATAATCGAAGAGTAATTTCATGCATTGATTCCTGGGTGTTTTGGTGTTGGTGCTGTACCGTATTGCGTCATACGCAAACCATCAAAATCTCGATAAGTTACAAACCGCTGACTGCCGCATAAAGTGTGTGCTATACAATATCCAATCATTGATGCAATTAGTAATCCTGCAAAGCCACAAGCAATCCATATTCCATCTGGCATGGTTGGAGCGGGAGGTTCGCCGCCTGCGTTTCCGGCACTTGTCAGTGATGTCATCATGCCAAAAAGCAATGCCGCTGATGTTCGACGCATGATTATTACTCTTTAAATTTGGGTTAATATTACGTACGCCCAGCTTTCATTAAAACCGCTTATTTGTCAATGTAAAATCATCTTTTTAACCCAAATCAACCTGGTTCTTAACCTGATATTCCGGTATGATAAATCTTTAAAGATACTATAGGTCATGTCGGATGAGCGAAATTGCAGAAGTTGCTGTATCTCAAGCAGCGTTAGATCACATCGTCAAAGTACGTGGCGAAGTGGTCAGTGAAATGCCGCTCGATCTGTACATTCCGCCCGATGCGTTACGCGTTTTTTTAGAAACGTTTCAAGGTCCGCTCGATTTATTATTATATTTAATTAAAAAACAAAACATCGACATTCTCGATATTCCAATCAAAGAAATTACCATTCAATACATGCAATATGTCGAATTAATGCAAGAATTGCACTTAGAATTAGCGGCAGAATATTTAGTGATGGCGGCAATGCTCGCTGAAATTAAATCGCGTTTATTATTGCCGCGAATACAAACGGATGATGAAAATGAAGTGGATGATCCGCGCGCAGAATTAATTCGTCGTTTACAGGTTTATGAGCGCTACAAAAAAGCCGCGGAAGAATTATCTACTTTAAAACAAGTAGATCGCGATATATTTTTAGCAAATGCAATTGCACCGCCGATGCCAACAACGATGGAACAACCTGATGTGCCAATGCAAGATATGCTTGATGCATTTGTCAGTGTAATGACGCGCGCGCGATTTTTTGCAGATCATAAAGTTGAAAAACAATTATTATCTATTCGCGAACGCATGTTGATTGTTTTAGATCGTGTGAATTCAACCGATTTTATTTTATTTACCAGTTTATTTACAGCAGAAGAAGGACGCATGGGTGTTGTTGTTACTTTTATTGCGATTTTAGAATTGATTCGTCAATCCGTAATTGAATTAGTACAAAATGAACCGTATGCGCCAATTTATATTAAAGCAGTGAGCGGTGACGTTTCTCACACTCACACTGACACGCACACTATCGAAGGTGATTTATGACACAATTTGAAACGCCAGAAAAAATTCTCGAAGCTGCATTATTTTCTGCAGCAGAACCTTTGCCTGTCGATAAATTATCGCATTTATTTCCAGAAGAAAATCGTCCGAACACAAGTGATATTCGCGCATACCTATCAAATTTAAAAACTGCTTATCAAGATCGTGCAGTTGAATTAGTAGAAGTTGCGAGTGGTTTTCGTTTTCAAGTAAAACAAGATTTCACGCCTTTTATTCAGCGATTAGAAGAACGCAAACCACTACGTTATTCGCGTGCATTTTTAGAAACATTAGCATTAATTGCTTATCGCCAACCGATTACACGCGGTGAAATTGAAGATGTCCGTGGTGTTGCAGTCAACCCAAATATTATTAAAACATTGCTTGAACGTGATTGGATTAAAATTGCAGGATATCGCGATGTGCCTGGAAAACCAGCATTATTAGCAACTACAAAAACTTTTTTAGATTATTTTAATTTAAAAAGAATATCTGAATTACCTGCACTATCTGAATTAGTAGATTTTGAAACACTGGAAAAACAATTGGGATTGCAAATGCCGGCACAAGGTCAGCTGATGCAATCAACTGACGAAGAAGTTATGGATAACGTTTCCTAATGGATACACATTTTTTTGTATTATCTAAAAAACTCGGTGAATTATGCGTTTCGCGAGATATGTGCATTGCACTCGCTGAATCATGCACAGGTGGAAACGTTGCAAAATTAATTACAGATGTAGCGGGTAGTTCGGCTTGGTTTAATGGCGGTGCGGTTGTTTATAGCAATGCAGCAAAGACCGCAATTTTAGATGTAAAAGAAGAATTAATTTCAAAACATGGCGCTGTTTCTGAAGTGGTTGCAAAAGCAATGGCAGAAGGCGCATTGCAAAAATTTCACGCTGATGTAGCATTGGCAATTACTGGTGTTGCAGGACCATTAGGCGGCACAGCAGAAAAACCAGTTGGCATGGTTTGTTTTGCATTGGCTGATCGAAAAAGTGTTGATGCAAAAACACTGTATTTTACGAGTGGTCGTGACAACATTCGAAAAAGTGCAAGTTTATTTGCACTTGAGTGGATGACAATGCATTTGTCGATTCAGTAAAATTTTTTATAAGGAATTTGCTTGAGGGATTTGAAGCGCAAAACTGTAACTGCTAAACAAGCAAAAAACAGCGCAAAACAAGTATCTTTATATCGTCGCTTGCACGAAGGATGTTTGATCGTGATGTTAGCGGCTGGTTTATTTATTTTATTATCGTTAGTGACTTATCATCGCGCTGATCCGAGTTGGTCACATCAAGTATCCAATCCTATTGTTTTAAATGCTGGCGGAAGAGTTGGCGCATGGATTTCTGATTTTTTATTATATGTGTTTGGTTACATCACTTATTTTTTTCCGCTGATTATTTTTCGCGGCGCATGGGAATTATATCGTAAATATCAACACCTCGATGAAATTCCAACAATAAATTGGACGCCAATTATTTCGCGCACAATTGGTTTTTTAATGTCAACGATCAGCGCAACAAGCTTAATGCATTTATATTTATCGAAATTTAATTTTGCACTGCCATATGAATCAGGCGGAATTGTCGGCGTTTCCATGGGCAATTTTATGTTGCAATGGTTTAATCGTTTTGGCGCCACTGTTATTTTCATCCCTGTTTTACTGATCGGAATTACATTATTAACTGGCACATCATGGTTAAAATTAATTGAATCGATTGGTGGGTACATATTACATGTTTCTCGTTTAGGTTTAGAAAAATTAAAACATAATATTGTTTTGCCACGCTTCCCATCAAAATTATTTTCAGAAAAATTAAATGTATTCCATTCTGCAGAGAAAAAAATCGAACCAGTGATAAATAATGAAATCGATCCTTTGTTTCATGCACCAATTAAAACTTCAACTGTGAGTCCACAAAAACAATTAATTACTTTTGCAGAAATTCAACCTGAAGAAATTCATACTGCATCTGTGCCGCGATATTCCCAATCCGTTATTTTGCCGAAATTATCTTTATTAGATGCGCGCGTAAATGAAAGAAAGTTAAGTGTAACGCGTGAAATGTTAGAACAACGTTCTCGTGAAGTTGAAGAATGTTTTAATGATTTTGGTGTTGCGCTAAAAGTAGTTGCGGCACACCCAGGTCCAGTTGTAACGCGTTTTGAATTAGAATTAGCGCCTGGCACAAAAGTAAATAAAATTTCTGCATTGGTAAAAGATTTAGCGCGATCATTATCGGTAATTAGTGTGCGTGTTGTTGAAGTGATTCCTGGAAAATCAGTGATCGGTTTGGAATTACCCAATCCGCATCGCGAAATGGTGACATTAAAAGAAGTTTTATCAACACCTGCGTTTCAACAATCACGTTCAGCATTAACGATTGCATTAGGAAAAGATATTGCGGGCGAATCGGTTATTGTTGATCTTGCAAAAATGCCGCATTTATTAGTTGCAGGCACAACTGGTTCTGGAAAATCAGTTGCATTAAATGTCATGTTATTAAGTTTATTATATAAATCATCGCCGCAAGATTTACGTATTATTTTGATTGATCCAAAAATGCTGGAATTATCGATATATGATGGCATTCCACATTTATTAACGCCGGTTGTGACCGATATGAAAGATGCATCAACTGCATTGCGTTGGTGTGTTGTTGAAATGGAAAGACGTTATCGTTTGATGGCATCACTTGGCGTTCGAAATATTATGGGCTACAACATCAAAGTAAAAGAAGCAATTGATAAAGGCGCGCCGTTATTAGATCCAATTACGCCACCAACAGATGCAGGTCCAATCGAATTACAAACATTGCCAAAAATTGTTGTTTTAACCGATGAATTTGCAGATATGATGGTTGTTGTTGGAAAAAAAGTAGAAACATTAATTGCAAGGCTCGCACAAAAAGCACGCGCTGCAGGAATTCATTTAATTTTTGCAACACAACGTCCATCAGTTGATGTCATCACTGGATTAATTAAAGCAAATATTCCAACAAGAATTGCATTTCAAGTTTCATCTAAAATTGATTCACGCACGATTCTCGATCAACAAGGTGCAGAACAATTATTGGGAAATGGTGACATGTTATATTTACCACCAGGTTCTGGCGTTCCGGTTCGCGTGCATGGTTGTTTTGCAAGTGATGAAGAAGTGCATCGTGTTGTAAATGATTTAAAACAACGCGGAAAACCAGAATATTTATTAGATATTTTAGATGATGCTGCGAGTGTTGATCCAACGGGTTATACAGAATCTGCTTTGTCAGATGATCCGGATGGTGGTGAGCGTGATATGTTATATGATGAAGCTGTGCATTTCGTTACAAAGGCACAGCGTGTTTCGGTATCGAGTGTGCAACGTCGATTTAAAATTGGTTATAATCGTGCTGCAAGAATTGTTGAAGCGATGGAAGCAGCTGGAATTGTGAGTAAAATGGAAGGTAATGCGTTGCGGGATGTTTTAGTTCCAGCGCCGAGTGAGTGAGATGTTACGGAAGCCCGCGTGCAATGAGCGCAGCTCATGGAACAAGGGCGTTTTGCAGTGACCCAACTACAACGACACATTTATACTTTATTGCAGAGCATAAAATATGAAGTACTTAAAAAATATTTTTTTATCTTCACTATTATTTTTTTGCGTTTCCATTTTTGCAGACACACCAATTTCCGCTTCAGGACAATTGGTGGAATTATTAAATCAATTCACTACATTTAAAGCGAATTTTACGCAAAAAACAGTAGATATGAATCAAGAAACATTGCAGTACAGCAGTGGAATTGTAATGATTGAACGACCCGGTCGTTTTCGTTGGGAAACATTAAAACCCGCGCATCAAATTGTGATTACCAATGGTAAAAAATTATGGATGTATGATGTTGGATTGCAACAAGCGACCGAACAATCTATTGCAAATAATCCAATGAGTCCCGCTAAATTATTATCGGGCGATGCAAATCGATTGCTGCAACAATTTTCTGTGCGTATGATTCCGCATAATAATATTTTAAATTTTCAATTAATTCCAAAAAAACATAATCGACAATTTAAAATGATTGGGTTAGCATTCTCGCATGAAAAATTAATCAGCATGCGAATTAAAAATAATATGCAGCAAACTACTATTTTTGATTTTTCACGCATCGTTTTAAATAAACAGCTACCATCTTCTTTATTTGAATTTACAGCACCACGTGGCGTGGATGTGTTGCAATGAATTTATTATCTAAAGAAATTTTAGTTGTTGCAATTGGTGGCGCAATTGGATCTGTTGCGCGATTATTATTATCACGTTTTGTTCAAATACTTGTGCCATTTGAAGGTTTGCCATGGGGAATTATTGTTGTTAATATTGCCGGCTGTTTTGCAATTGGAATTTTATACGGAGTTTTTGAATTAAAAATGTTGATGAATCCATTGTGGCGTGTTGGATTAATAGTGGGTATTTTAGGTGGTTTTACAACATTTTCGAGTTTTAGTTTAGATACATTTCATTTTTTATTGCGCGGCGAAATTTTTTCAGCGTTATTAAATATATTAATTAGCGTTGGCGTTTGTTTATTGGCAACTGTGTTTGGTGCGTGGTGTGTGACAGCGTTTGTTTAGGTGAATTATGATAGACCCAAAATTATTACGACAAGATCCTGATGCTGTTGCGCGCGAAGCAAAACGTCATAATGTAGATATTGATATTGCCTTCTATAAATCATTAGAAGCAGAACGAAAATCATTACAAGAAAAAACACAAGAATTACAAGCAAAAAGAAATCAATTTGCAAAGCAAGTTGGCATGGCAAAATCAAAAGGCGAAGATGTTTCAAAAATTTTAGCAGAAAATAAAACGGTTGATGACACACTGAAACAATCTGAAATTGCGCTCGTTGAATTGCAAAAAAAATTATTAGATTTTCAATTACAAATTCCAAATGTATTACATGCTTCCGTTCCAAATGGAAAATCAGAAAATGATAATGTTGAAATCAGAAAATGGGGCACACCAAAAAAGTTTGATTTTAAGCCTAAAGATCATGTTGATTTAGGTGCACAAAATAATTTAATGGATTTTGATACGGCCGCGAAAATTGCAGGCAGCAGATTTGTTGTTTTACGCGGACAATTAGCGAAATTACAACGCGCACTTGCAGAATTTATGTTGGATTTACATATTAATGAACATGGTTATACGGAAATGTATGTTCCTTATTTAGTGCATTCCGATGCATTAATTGGAACAGGACAATTACCAAAATTTTCTGCAGATTTATTTTCAATTTCAGGCGAACAAGATTTTACATTAATTCCAACAGCAGAAGTTTCACTTGCCAATACTGTTCGTGATGAAATTATTGATGAAAAAAAATTGCCACTGAAAATGGTTGCGCATTCTCCTTGTTTTCGAAGTGAAGCGGGATCTTATGGAAAAGATACACGCGGCATGATTCGTCAACATCAATTTCAAAAAGTAGAATTAGTGCAAATTGTAAAACCAGAAAATTCTGATCAAGCATTAGAAGAAATTACACATCAAGCAGAAAAAGTGCTGCAATTATTAAATTTACCATATCGCGTTTTATCATTATGTTCTGCGGATGTAGGATTTGCTTCTACAAAAACCTATGATTTAGAAGTATGGCTGCCGAGTCAAAATAAATATCGTGAAATTTCATCAGTCAGTAATTGTGGTGATTTTCAAGCGCGTCGCATGATGGCGCGTTATAAATCCGCTAGCGGAAAAACAGAATACGTTCACACATTAAATGGTTCTGGTGTTGCGGTGGGTCGAGCACTCGTTGCGGTAATGGAAAATTATCAGGATAAAGATGGGCACATTCATATTCCAGCAATTTTGCATCCCTACATGGGTGGGTTGGAAATGCTGTAGATTAGAAATAAATTTTTATCAAAACACAAAAAAATAATCACGAATGAGTGAACCCCGAAAATCAATTCTCAAACGGTTTGCGCGTTACTTAATTAATTCAGTCAGATAAAATCTGGAATATCAGAACTCATTGGAAAAAAAATTTCAGCCCTTGCATTTATGGTGTTAGAGGGCTGAATTGTTTTTCTCGTAATGTGGATTACACAGTGGAA
Organism: Gammaproteobacteria bacterium RIFCSPHIGHO2_12_FULL_36_30; assembly: GCA_001801815.1. Classification (GTDB taxonomy): domain Bacteria; phylum Pseudomonadota; class Gammaproteobacteria; order Coxiellales; family Coxiellaceae; genus 2-02-FULL-42-43. The sequence continues at coordinate 397,548 of MGXU01000010.1, read as the reverse complement.
ATGTTCTCCTAGACTATTTTTTTGGTTGCCTGCATAAATAAATCGTATTATTACCTCCAGCTTGCCAACCGCCATTACCGCAGTAGATTGTAACCGATCCAGTCGGACCCGGATAATCCCACTGAACGAGCAACGTGTTGGGTTGAGGAATTGTCACATTGGGGGAATAGGATCCGTTGTTGTTGAAAAGAACTAAGTGTCCTGCGGGAAAACAGAAAGTGGTATAGGAGGCGGGGTTGGTCATACTAACACATGGAGTCACATTGCCGCTATGTCTACTGTAAACCAACCCAAGACCGTTGAGCGGGTTTGGAATGTTATACGCATACAAATTCACACTCGCGAGCGCGAGACACAGTAACGCAATATATTTTATTATTTT
>MGXU01000010.1:258331-397132 GCA_001801815.1 Gammaproteobacteria bacterium RIFCSPHIGHO2_12_FULL_36_30 | reverse complement strand
TTTTCAAGCGCTTTTAAAAAATGACGGAAATATCTTAGACTGCGGTGATTTCTAACCCACTGTTTTTATTGATCACAACACTTTTATGTACGTATTTCTGGCACAATTCACACTTTTATGAACATATTTTTGGTTAAAAAGCCATTTTTTACCCCATAATATTTGGCAATTCTGCCACTTTATGATACATTCTTGGTATGAAGCGTGAATTATTAGATCGTCTAAAAGCATGGAAATTATCCTCCTATCGAAAACCTATGTTGGTGATGGGTGCCAGACAAGTTGGAAAAACAACGCTATTGCGAAATTTTGGAAAGGAATGTTATCGCAATATGGTTGAGCTCAATTTCGATGACACTCCAAAACTGAAACGATTATTTAAACGCGATTTAGATCCTAAACGCATTGTGCGTGATATCAGTCTCGAGCTTAATGTAGAGATTATTCCCGGTGAAACTTTATTATTTTTTGATGAAATTCAAGATTGTCCAAATGCATTAAATAGTTTGAAATACTTTCGAGAAAAGGCAAGTGAATATCATGTGTGCGGCGCGGGTTCATTGCTTGGTGTTAAATTATCTCATACAAAAGGTTTTCCTGTTGGGCAAGTTCATTTTGAAAAATTATTTCCGCTTAGTTTTTTTGAATTTTTAGATGCGCTTAATGAAACACGCCTAAAGGATTATCTTTTATCGCTCACATTTAACGATACTATCAATGATGCCATTCATGCAAAATGTTTAGACTATTTAAAATATTATTTTTTAATTGGTGGTATGCCAGAAGCAATTAATATTTATCAAAAGACAGAACAATTTGATGCCGTGCGTGAAATACATAAAGATATTTTGCGAACCTATGATTTAGATTTTTTAAAGCATGCGCCAGATCATTTGGTTATGAAAATTACGGAATGTTTTCATTCCATCGGTAGTCAATTATCTAAAGAAAATAAAAAATTTATTTATTCTATTATTCGTGAAGGTGCACGCGCGAGAACTTATGAAGAAGCATTGCAATGGCTTGTCGAAGCAAATTTACTTAATAAAGCATATCAAATTAGCACACCGAAATTACCATTAATAGCATACGAAAATTTGCAGTATTTTAAAGCCTATTTTTGCGATACTGGATTGTTGAGCACGTTAGCAGACTTGCCGACTAAAGTAATCATAGATGGAAATGATCTATTTCAAGAGTTTCATGGCGCATTAACAGAAAATTTTGTGGCACAGGAGCTTGTGCAGCATCGTGAACGTTTACATTATTGGACTAGTGAAAATCGCGCTGAAGTGGATTTTGTTTTTCAGGAAGAAGGATGTATATATCCACTAGAAGTAAAGTCAGGCATGAGTAATCATAAAAAAAGTTTGATGTTATATCGCGATAAATATAAACCAGAATTATTATTACGTGCATCGCCACAAAATTTAGATAAACAAAAAGATTTTATTAATCTGCCGTTATATTTGGTTGGTGATATTGTGCGTTTATTGTCGAATTATAAAAAATAAATTTTATTGTGAAATTATCGCGGTGAGGGTGTATAACCTACAACTTCCTCATATGATGTTTTCCGCGCAGTATTAAATAAACGTGAGGGATCTGCATAACGAGCGCATTGATCACGGTATGTTTTAAAGTTGGGAGGTGTGTTGTTGTTTTCTTCGCTTATTAGGAAATTTCGCAGCGTAATTTCGCATAAAGGAAGTATATATAATTGAAAATCTAATTTTCCGTTTGGCGTCAGAAGTTTCTTATATATAGATTCAATTGTATCTGAAATTTTAATTGGATCGCATTTATTCTTATTTTTATCAATAAAGATGATATTTGTATAAGCTGTCTCGCCAGATACAACTTCGTCAATATGACAATCATCTAAAAATGAAGTTTCCCATTTTGGTAAAAGTGCACCTATTGCTGAAATAATAATGTTGGCTTGTCTGTTTCTTTCTAATTTATAAAGTATTTCAATATGTGCTAATATCCTTTGAGAATTTTTTATATTCCCTTTAAATAAAAATGCTGACGTGTATTGAATTCTGAAATTATCATTCATCATCAGTTTGTAGATTTCGCACAAAATAAATCGCTGTTTGCTGTCTTGTATTTCTACAAATTTTTGTTGATAACAGTCTGTTACTATTTGCGGCGTAATTCGACTTAAATGTCCCGCATGAAACGGAATGCCTAATATTTTATATAGCGGTGGAGTAGCGGATAGTATGGCACTATGTAATGAATTTTGTATGTAGTTGTAACAGGGTTGGATTTCAATTTTCACAACATTTCCATGCGCCTTCTCTATTTTTCTGACAGCGCACGCATAATCCCATTCGAGCGATTCTATTAACATCAGCAAATTCAGAATGCGAATTTGATTGTTAAAACAATCTGTCATAAAAATATTATTACCAAGATAGAGTGCGGTGTGAACCACTCTATTATTCTTGATTAATAAAATGGTGTTACCGCTTCTACAATAATCAAAAACATTAATGTAATTATACTCTAAAGTGTTTTCAGAAAATGAAACACCTGTTATTTTTGTAAAAAGACTTTTGTCACGCAATAGCAACCATTGTTTTAGTTCATTTTGCTGATGAAATGATTCGATATAAAATCCAGCTGGATGTGAGCCTAATTGATAACCCCGTTTGAAATGTTCATTGAGCGATAATGTAGCATGATTAATTAAACTAAATCGTTTTTGCGTGTCAGGTGGTGATAAAAATAAATAAAAATTACCGCCGAGGGGAACAAAATAATTATTGCTGTGTGTCAATCCATTAAATAATGTCATTCCCACAAGAATATCATCAAAAGAAATTAAATCGGGTTGTAGTGTTTTTAATAATGTTGATACTTTTAATTCATCTACAGTGTCAAAATGAATTATAACAGGTACATCATCATAAAAAATTTTTAAACGAGCAACATCACCTGGGTTCACGTCAAAAATAGGATTATATTCTAATGGTCTTTTGTTTCCGTCATATTCCAAAAATGCAGGATGAAAAGATGCGCCGCCTAATGTTGCGTAGTCATTTGTGATGGATAAAATGAGAGTGTCGGAATTTGTTTTTGGATGTTCGTTATGAACTTCACTCATCGTTAAAAGTGCGCGTTGATATAATGATTCATTTTTTATTTTTTTTATTAAATTAATTTTATTTAAATCTGATAACAAATCTAATGCAGCGTCATAGTAAGCGACAATCGATTTTGTTTCAGTCGCGTTGTCTATATTAAGAATTTTTGCAAGCGTCCAATCATATCCTGACAATAAAGACACATGATAACCACTTCTTGTTTTTGGATTTTTTAGTATCTCGCCGATACAACTAATTAATTCAAACTTTGATTTTGCTTTTAGGTTACCGTCTTTATCGGGATGAAAAGGTAATAACGATTTTCTAATTGCGTTCGCTATTTCAGCTTGTGTGAGAGAACAAAATGTAGTGCAATCCAAACCTAATATTTCATAGCATAGTCCTTCGCTATTGAATTTCCGCTGATAAAAATTTTCGTATAAACTGAATTGAACAGTGACGCTTGAATTGTTGATTTCAACATGATTTGAAGCAATAAAAACAAAATCACAATGCCATTCATTAATCATGGTGTCGAGCGTACATATATTTGGAATACGCTGACCCGATTTTGAAAAATATAAACCGTCACCTAAATAAATAGCAGAATGAACTGTTTGTATTGTGCATTTATCAGCTGAAGACAAGGTAATAAAATCCCCAGCATGTAAATATTTTTGATTGGAAGTGTTGTAGTTAAAATTAAGAGAAAGTGGTTCCGAATATTTTCCACAAGAAAGATAAGTGGCAAATTGATGGCACGTAAAGCTACGTGAAATATTAAGTAGTTTGTGATATTCCGTTAAATACAGTTTGATATTATTTTTTATATTTTGCGGCAATTCCAGTATTTTTTCATCATAACGTACTTCTAATGAATCAATGTCAGCAAAAAAATTGAGTTTTACTTGTGTTGAAAATTGTAAAAATTGAGATAGTGGAACTTTATAATTTTTTTCAGCGTACACAACATTAACATCAAAATCATCAGATTGATTCTTTGAGCTGATTACCAATTGAAGTGTAAAACCCATATTTTTTTCCAGCATGATGCAGGCGGATTTTACATTTTACGCAAACCAATGCCAATTACTTTCATGCATAATTTGCCGATATAATTTTTCACCTTTTGATGATAAGCGATGATCAACACGCGGATCATATTTTTCTGGTGTTGCGTAGGCGAATATAACAGAACCATTTTTCACTGCGTGAATAAATTTATCTGCGCGTGCGGGGTTTACTGCAAAACATCCCCAACTTCTTCCGGCATACCCATTTTGTTTTATAAAACTCGGCGTAACGTACCATGCAGGATGAATAACAACAGCGCGCTCGTACGCATTATTATTAATGCCATTTTCTAAACCATCAACACGTAATGATTCACCGTGTTCGCCATCGTATACATTTGCAGTAGTAAAAATTCCAGGTGATGATTCGAGTGATCCAGGTTGATTTGAAAAACGTTTTGCGTAAACAGCGCCAGTATTTTTTCCTTGCGCAACATGCATTTTCATTACGACATGATCATTTTTTAAATTAATTACAAATAAGCGTTTTTTAAAAGAAGGTTCATTAAAATTAACGACGGTTAAAACATTTCGATTGGTCACTTCATGATGTTTGATTGCCCAGCGATAACCATTAATTGCATATTTCAATGCTTGTTTTGTTAAACCGGGAGCAGGTGTTTTTGGATTAGCGTGAGCGGTTTGACCGAATACAGTGAAGCAAACAATACAACCTACAATTGTCGAAACGGCAATGCTCAATAACATCTTGATTTTCAAAACTTTTTCCTCGAAATCGGGTGGTAATGGACATCATTATACCCGAATCGAGGTGGGATCGCCACCCTAATTTTTATCTGCGATTTCCTGAGAAATAACTCAAGATTTGGAGTAAATATATAAATAGATTAAGAATATCGAGATACAAACTAATTGTCGCCATAATATAATTTGTTTCGCCGTTATTTAAAATTCTGCTTGTGTCGTATAAAACAAGACCTGAAAAAATAACAACAAATGCACCAGACATAACTATTTGTGTCAATGGTAAATGAAATATTAAGCTTGCAACATATACTAAAAATCCGGCGAACAACGCAATAAATAAAAACCCACCCAAATAACTAAAATCTTTTTTCGTTGCTAAAACATAAGCAGATAATGAAACGAAAATAATTCCGGTTGCACCGAGTGAAGTTAAAATTAATTGTGAGCCATTACTAAATTCTGCAATGTACATGTTTAACATGGGTCCCAATGTATATCCACAAAATCCTGTAAAAGCAAAAATAGAAATAACACCCCAAAAACTATTGCGCAGCCACATTGTTAAAAATAATAATCCGAACATACCAACGACTTGCACTAACAAACCAAATGCCGGCGCATTAGTTTTCATTGCGAAAGCAGCCATCGCAGCACTGAATAACAATGTTAAGCTGAGTAAAGAATATGTTTTACGTAATACGACATGTCTCGCAATATCAGATTGATAAGGCACTCGAGTTGTTGTTGTATTGAATGGGCGCATGTTAAAAATCCTCATGTACAATTTAAATTATGCAAATTGTAGCAGAAAATCAGTGACACGCGCTACTTTTGCATCGTATTATTAGCCATCTTTACCACGGAGAGATGGCAGAGTGGTTTAATGCGGCGGTCTTGAAAACCGTTGAGGGTAACTCCCTCCCAGAGTTCGAATCTCTGTCTCTCCGCCAAAACATGTAAGATGAGGATGTATGATAAATGTATTACTCGTCGACGATCATGATTTAGTTCGCGCTGGAATTAAAAAAATTCTGGAAGATGTATCTGGTATTAAAGTAATTGGCGAAGCAAATTCCGGCGAAGAAGCTGTAAAACTCGCACGAAAATTACATCCAAATGTTGTGTTGATGGATGTCAAAATGCCTGGAATTGGCGGATTTGAAGCAACACGAAAATTAGTGCGCATTGATTCTGATATTAAAGTTCTTGTTTTAACAATTTGCGATAATGATTTATATCCCGCGCGATTATTACAAGCAGGCGCAGCAGGATATATCACAAAAGGCGCAACAACAGATGAAATGGTGCGCGCAATTAAAACGATTCACGCAGGACAGCGTTACATTAGTTCTGAAATTGCAAATCGTTTAGCATTTCGTCATGTTACTGACAAAGAAGGTTCGCCATTTGATTTATTATCCGAACGTGAATTACAAGTGATGATGATGATCACGCGTGGAATTGCAGTGCAATCGATTGCAGAAAGTTTGCATTTAAGTGCAAAAACAGTAAACAGTTATCGTTATCGCATCTTCAGTAAATTAAAAGTAAAAAATGATGTTGAATTAACTTTATTGTCGATTAAATATGGTGTTGTTGATTCAGAAGCGGTGGCAGTGTGAATGTACCTTCAACATCCGGTGTTTATCGCTTTCTTGATTCGCACAAAAAAATAATTTACGTCGGCAAAGCCCGCAATTTAAAAAAACGCATCGCCAGTTATTTTCGCACAAATTTATCCGATAAAAAAACCGCTGCAATGATGCAACACGTTTCACATTTAGAATTCGCCATCACCGCAGATGAAGACCAAGCATTATTACTCGAATGTCATTTGATTAAAGAACTGCATCCAAAATATAATATTTTGATGCGTGATGATAAATCATACCCATATTTATTATTATCTGCAGATGAATTTCCACGATTAGATTATTATCGCGGGAAAAAAAGCGCGGACGGAAAAAAAACAAAAAAAGAAAAGGGACGTTACTTTGGTCCCTATCCAAGCGCAGGTTCTGTTCGCGATAATCTCGCCATCATTCAAAAATTATTTCAATTGCGCTCATGTAATAATATTTTTTTTAATAATCGTTCTCGCCCGTGTTTGCAATATCAAATTAATCGTTGCACAGCGCCTTGTGTAAAATACGTAACAAAAGAAAATTACGGAAAACAAGTTGAAAATGCAACTTTATTTTTAGAAGGAAAAAATAAAGAAATGTTGCGCGCCATTAAATTACAAATGGAAACTGCATCTAAAAATCAAGATTACGAAACCGCAGCACATTTGCGCGATGTTTTATTTCGTTTGAAAAAATTACAAGTATCGCGACAAGTTGCCAGTGTTGCCGCATCGCGTGAATGGATTTCAATTCCGATTGTTGCCGAAAAATTTTCATCAACAACAGAAAAAAATCCATTAACAATTTTACAAAATGCATTAAATTTACCGAATTTATTAGAGCGAATTGAATGTTTTGATATTAGTCACACAATGGGTGAATCTACAAAAGCATCATGTGTTGTTTTCGGCGCAGATGGTGCAATAAAAAATTCTTATCGCCAATTTAATATTGACAACATTACAAAAGGTGATGATTATGCTGCAATGCGTCAAGTTTTAACACGCCGTTACACACGATTAAAAACGGAAAATAAAAGTTTGCCTGATTTAATTATTATTGATGGCGGAAAAGGGCAATTGCGAATTGCCGCAGAAGTTTTAGAAAATTTGCAAATAAGTGGTGTAATATTGTTGGGCGTTGCAAAAGGCGTGACGAGAAAAGCGGGTGTTGAAAAATTAATTGTGTGGGGACGAGATAAAAATATTTCGTTATCAACAGATGATCCCGCAAGATTATTTATTCAACGAATTCGAGATGAAGCGCATCGATTTGCAATTACCGCACATCGAAAAGCGAGAAGTAAAAATAGTTTAAGGAGATAAAAAATGCCATTGTCTGATGTTCAGCTTATAGTGCTTTCTGAAGCGGATGATCTTGTCGACCAAAAAAAATATTTCGAGGCAATGACATTAATCGAGTTAATCATCAAGCAAGATAATTCAGCACAAATTATTTCTGATTTTTCTGATGTAAGACGCGCACTTTACACAACAGCATATTATAAAATCGCTTTGCTTTATCATAAGGACAGTAATCCACGCGCAAAAGAAGCTGCTGCATTTTGTTTTTATGCAGCGTTGCGTATGTGTCCTGTATTACCAAGTAGTGTTGAGTATATTAAAAATTCTGTTTTAGCAAGCACAAAATATTTTTTCTCAGTTAAAAAATTGAAAACAGTCGTTGCAATTTTTGAGTTGGCGGGTGATTTATATGCTCGTGCATATTCATATCAACGTGCTCTGAATCATTACGATGATGCAGTGAACGCATATACTGAGGCAAGCGAATATTGTCAAAATGCAAATTTACATGACGCATTACAGAGAATAACAACTAAATTGCATGAGTTGCAATTGTATCCCCAACAACCACAGCCTAGTCGATACATAATATTTCCGACTGAAGCAAATGAGCGCGCGATTAATGCGATGGTAAAAGCGATAGAAAATAAAGATCATCAGATGGAAGAAAATTGTTTGAACGTAACGCTAAACAGCTTGAAAAGCGCGAAGGCGTGGTTTGACTGTGGCAAAAAATATGAAGCAAGTAGATCGCCGCTAAAAGCAGCGGTTGCTTATTTATTTTCCGCGAAATTATCGTATGATAAATATGATGTAGCAGTGGAAAAATTGCAAGGAAATTACGAAGCTGCTATTCGTTGTTTTCGAACAGCAGGACATAGTGATCGCGCTGATTTATATCAAGCCGAATTAAATGATTATTTAATGCATTTGAAAGAAAAAAATAACGATGCAAAATTAGACGTGAGGTGATATATATGAGTCGTCAACAGAACTTTCCAACTCAGTGGAATGAAACCGCGATAAATAGGCTGCTCGCGCTGGAAAAAAAAATTGTAAACTCTGAAGATGAGGCAGTTGCGCTTGAGACAATAGACGCAGCGAGAATATTATTTCTTAAGATTGCGCATCAATTTTCATCACGCTGGGCGTGGGCGGGATATATTAGCCGTTTGCCAACAGATGATAATGAGAAATTTTTAAAAGCGGGTCTCGCATGCTTGCTGATGGCGCAAATCACGCTAAACGCTATGGGTAAAAAGAGCCATTCGTATCTTCGTCGGAATTTTAATGGTGCTGCATTTAATTTTCGACAAGCTGGCGATATAGATCGAGCCAAGCTTATCGAAGAAAAAGTTAAAGTGTTGGAAGAACAATACAGACCATCTTAAATCAGGTGATATTAAATAATATGTGGACATTTAAATTAATTTGTTTGTTGTTGGTGTTGAGCGTGACATTATTGTCAGGTCTGTATCCATTTTTTAAAAAATTTACATCAGAAAAAGATCAAGCATTTCCCATTGCAGAAGCATTAGCAGCGGGCGTATTTTTAAGTGTTGCATTAATTCATATGCTCGGCACAGCGTCCGCTCAATTTTATAAATTATCGTATCATTATCCATTCGCATTTTTATTAGCGGGCGTGATGTTTTTATTTTTATTATTGCTCGAACATATTGGTCGCGAAATTGTATCGCACAAAGGTGATGCGAGTGGTGCGTTTGCAATTTTAGCAACGATTATGTTATCTGTGCATGCATTTTTAATGGGAACAGCATTAGGATTAAGCGCCACATTTTCGGTTGCATTTATTTTATTGCTCGCCATTTTAGCGCACAAATGGGCAGAATCTTTTTCACTCGCGATTCAAATTAATAAAAGTAATTTTAGTTTTAAAATGAATACATTTTTATTTTGTATTTTTTCATTGATGACGCCGATTGGAATTGTGCTTGGCGCAGCTGCAACGACCGCGCTTAACAATTATCCTTTGTTAGAGCCTATTTTTAGCTCATTAGCGGCAGGGACATTTTTATATTTAGGAACATTGCACGGATTAGAAAATGCTACGTTAGTAAAACAATGTTGTGATTTAAAACGTTTTTATTTTGTGATTTTGGGTTTTGCGATTATGGCAGTTGTCGCGATTTGGACTTAAGATTGCTTTAATTTAGGCTTAATATTGCTTTAATAATGATTTGTTATGCTTGCGCATAATAAATTTTATTGAAGAGAAATTATTATGTCGAGAAATTCAAACTCTGAAACTGATCGCTATATTCCTGATTCTGGACGCAGTGTGAGGAAGTCATCTGTAAGTATCAACGCCGATCCTTCCCCTCAACCTTCTTCTTATCATGAACAAAAAGCGCGTAGGTCACCAGCAACAAGAAAAAATGTAACTTCTGTGTCGTCGACACCAGGTTTCTCGCCAACATCGCAGTCAGAACTGTCGGCATTTGGAAGGACGAGTCGATTGTCGCAACAATCGCCGCAACCATCTGCGCCACCAACAACCCCATTATCATCAAGTCTATTTTCTCAATTTTCTGCAGATAATTCTGCAAATGAACGGCGTGAAAAAGAACTGATAGACTATTTTTCTGGAATGTCTCCTTGCGGTGAAGTGCCTCGATCTCCAACACCAAAATAAATTTTTATATTACATTGCACAGAAAATTTTAAATTAATAAGTGCCCCAGAGCCGATTCGAACGGCCGACCTGTCCCTTAGGAGGGGACCGCTCTTTCCAACTGAGCTACCGGGGCATAATCTTCGTCTTTTGCCTTTATACTTCGTTGTAATTTTCGTGAACTCCTCATTTACTTTTCTGTAAACTGCGTCGTTCACTCAAATTACGCCTCGTCTAAAGGCAAAATACTCGATTCTGCGCGTAGTCATTATCCTTATTTTCTTGCATATTTTCTACCATTCTTTTAATTTGGTAGAAACGAAGATGTTAGGAGATGAATTTGATGAAAACAAAAATAAAAAAAGCAAAAGTTCGCAAAAAACCAAATAATTTAGGCGAAGCTTTTAAATTATTAACAAAATTACCTGGTGATTTTATGCCCGAAGGTAGAAATGATTTACCACCACAAAAAAGAAATTTTAAACGGGGTTGAAAGTTAAAATGAAATTAAAATTATTATTCATTACATTCATTATTTTTCCATTAATTATTTCTGCCACCGAAAAATTCCCCACACATTGTCGCATTTCGGGCTTACGTTTTTCGCACCATTCCATTTTATTTTTTTCACAACACACTGCAATGCCAAGATTATATGTCATTAAAAATATTTCTAAAAAAATAATTTGGTTAACGCATGAGAAAAAAAATCCTGGTGCGAGTGCGGGATGGGATACACAATTATCACCGCAACATTGGTCGGCAATTTTAATTACGCGTCGTCAATTTGATTTGCACTGTCACTTTCAAAATAAAGCAGGCGTCATGATGCGTGCTTCATGTGAACATATGATTCGCGCTTGCCAATTTAGCGAATTTTATTCACATCATCCGATTGGTGGAAGTTATTGGGTTGTTGAAAATGTATTGTTTCGCGATTTGATGTCGCGTATTCGCGCGCGTGGTTTTTCATTAAAATGATGCAATTGAAGCCATTTCAATGGATAATAGAAAATAAAATAATCATCCGTCCATTTGAGTAACAGACAACGTGCCTAAGAAAATAAGAAAAACAAAGAATCGTAAATCACATCACGAACAAAAAAATTATAAAAAAGATCCGTACTACGCGCGCGAAGCGCAAACTTACGAACATCCTGTACCAAGTCGCGAATATATTTTATCTTTTTTACGTGAACGCAAAAAACCAGCGAGTTTTGAGCAATTATTTGAAGCGCTCGGATTAAAATCAGAACCTGAACGTGATGGATTGCAACGTCGTTTGCAAGCAATGTTGCGCGATGGACAATTGGTTTTAAATCGCAAGGATCATTATGGTTTAGTTGATCGCATGTCTTTAGTTGCAGGATTTGTGCAAGCGCATCGTGATGGATTTGGTTGGTTAATTCCGGAAGCGGGCGGACAAGATATTTTTTTACATGCAAGGCAAATGCGACAAGTATTTAATGATGATCGTGTTTTAGTGCGTGTCGTTTCAAAACCAGGCAGAAAACCAGAAGGCGTGATCGTTGAAATTTTAGAGCGAAACACAGAACATTTAGCGGGACGTTTTTTAATTGAAAATGGAATTGCATTTGTTGATCCGAATAGTAAAGTTATTACGCAAGAAATTTTAATTCCAAAAGGTGCAGAAAGCACTGCAAAATCAGGTGATTTTGTTGTTGTAAAAATTACAGCGCAGCCGACAGCGCGCAGACAAGCATTAGGTGAAGTAGTGGAAGTATTAGGAAATCAACTAACGCCCGGCATGGAAGTTGAATTAGCTATTCGTTCACACAATCTACCATTTCAATTTCCAGAAACAGTATTACAAGAAGCAGAAAAATTACCGAACAAAGTAATTGAACATGATTTTAAAAATCGCCGTGATTTACGCGATTTACCATTCGTTACAATTGATGGCGAAGATGCAAAAGATTTTGATGATGCGGTTTTTTGTGAACCATTAAAAAATGGTGGATGGCGCGCGATGATTGCAATCGCTGATGTAGCGCATTATGTTACGCCAAATTCTGCTTTAGATAATGAAGCAAAACTACGCGGAAATTCAGTTTATTTTCCATCGCGTGTTGTTCCGATGTTGCCAGAAAAATTATCAAATGAATTATGTTCGCTGCGTCCGAATGTCGATCGTTTAACAATGGTGTGTGAAATTAATTTAAATGCAGATGGCGTTGCGCAATCTTTTCAATTTAATAATGCTGTCATTCATTCCAAAGCGCGATTAACTTACACAACTGTTGCAGCGATTTTAGCGGGAAAAGAAAAAGGTGATGAAAAAATAAATCCGCATTTAAAAAATTTACACGCATTATTTAAAAAATTATTAGAGCAGCGAAAATTTCGCGGTGCAATCGAATTTGAAACAACCGAAACACAAATTTTATTTAGCAAAGATGGAAAAATTGATCGCATTGTTGCACGCAAACGAAATGTTGCACATCAAATTATTGAAGAAATGATGTTGCTTGCAAATGAATGCACGTCAAAATATCTTGAAACGTCTGGAATTCCAGTACTTTATCGCGTTCATGATTTGCCACAACCGGACAAATTATTAAGCCTGCGCGATTTTTTAAAATCATTTGCATTGCGATTGGCGGGCGGTGATGCTCCAACACCAAGTGATTTTGCAAAATTATTAGAGCGCGTTTCAAAAAGACCCGACGCACAATTAATTCAAACGGTGATGTTGCGTTCATTGCGTCAAGCAATTTATTCCACTGATAATCGCGGACATTTTGGTTTATCTTACGAAAGTTATTGTCATTTCACTTCGCCGATTCGTCGTTATCCTGATTTATATATTCATCGCGCATTAAAACAAGTCATACAAAAAGAAAAAGCATCAAAATTTTCTTTAGCAGCGGAAAAAGTAGAATTAATTGGTGAGCATTGTTCGATGACAGAACGTCGCGCTGATCGTGCATCGCGTGATGCAACAGATTGGTTAAAATGCGATTATATGCAGCATAAAGTGGGACAAACATTTGATGGTTTTATTGCGGATGTAACGGGTTTTGGTTTATTTGTAGAATTAAAAGATATTTATGTGCAAGGTTTAGTGCATGTCACCGCATTAAAAAATGATTATTATCAATTTGATTCTGTGCATCATGCATTGCGTGGAAAATCTGGAAATACAGTGTATCGATTAGGTGATGCAATTCGCGTGCAAGTTGCAAGGGTGAATTTGGATGATAGACAAATTGATTTTGTGTTAGCGTAGAGACGTAATTTATGCTGAAGAAATTCTTACTATTAATCGCAATTTTTACATTTACAACTATTTTATTTGCAAATGATATCGTTCCCTGCGCAACTTATTTATCTCGAACAAAATACGCAAATGTAATTAGTAAATCCAATCATGAAAATTTTTTTGTAAAACGACATTTTCACAAAGGCATTTCAAATGAACAATATATTTTTTCGAATGGAAAAATAATTCATGGGCAGTCGCGTGTTGTGCCAGGTAAAAAAATATGTGCTTCGTATGCGAAACATGATGGAAAATATGTTGAGTATGCGACGTATTCTATCGTTGATGAAAAATTAGGATATTTGGTGCGTGTTATTTATTGTAATGGAGATAAACAAAAATTGCGGGTTTATCCAGTAACAAAAAGAATCAGTGATCATCGGATTGATCACTGATCGCGATTGCTAAAACTCAATCTTACTTTCCGTTTTATTTCTCAGACGTTCAATATTTTCTTTATGTTTCCAAACAATCACCGCAGCAATTAATAAACTGGGGACAAAGAACGCTGCTTTTGCAAATATCAATAAGAAAAATGGCGCTAAGATAACTGCAACCAATGATGCAAGCGAAGCAAAACGCAGTGCAAATGCAACAACAGCCCAAACGATTGCCATCAATATTCCACACAAAAATGACAAGCCAAGCGTTGCGCCAACAGCTGTCGCAACACCTTTTCCGCCTTTGAATTTAAAATAAAGGGGAAATATATGTCCGATTACGGCAGCCAAACCAACGATGCCCAACATAAATCCATGCACTTGAAAAAGATGACCAATCCAAACAGCGATCAACCCTTTCAATACATCTCCAACTAAAACCATCAATGCTTGCGGTTTGCCGGCAATACGCAAAATATTCGTAGCGCCTGCATTTCCAGAGCCTTCTGTGCGTGGATCAGGTGTTTTATAGACTTTTGAAACGATAATTGCGGGTGAAACTGAACCTAATAAATAAGCGATGATAATTGCGATCAATGCTGACATAAGCGATTCCCTTCTAAAAAGTAAACTGTGGCTTTATTGTATCAGAGTCGAGACTAAATTCGCTAGATTCTACTTAATAAAGTGCATTCGATAATAACGCAACTCTTCAATCGAATCGCGAATATCTTGCAAAGCGAGGTGTGTCGAATCTTTCTTAAAACCTTTTGTGATATCCGGCGCCCATTTTTGCGCGAGTATTTTGAGTGTGCTCACGTCCAACAAACGATAATGAAAATAATCTTCTAGCGACGGCATATATTTCGCTAAAAAACGACGATCTTGATAAATTGTATTTCCACACATCGGCGACGTTTTTGCGGGAACATATTTTTTTATAAATTCAAGTGTTAATTTTTCCGCTTCTTTTTCCGCAACATTACTTTCTTGCACGCGTTTTGTTAAACCAGATTTTCCATGTTGTTCCGTGCACCATTTATCCATTTGATCCAAATATATTTGCGCTTGATGAATTGCCATCGCAGGGCCTTCTGCAATAATATTTAATTCTGAATCAGTCACAATAGTTGCAATTTCAATAATGCGATTTTCATCTGGATTTAATCCCGTCATTTCTAAATCTAGCCAGACAAGATTATTTTCGTTTAATTGTGACATGATTATATTCTCGTGGTTTTACAGCGCCGAAATGTACGGCATAGATAATTTATTCAGTATAGCTTCTGTGCGCATTTTACGCTACAATGCCTTGCATTTATCCAATAGAGCTAAAAGCGCGAGGCGATGAATGCAAATCACACAAGATGCTTTAACCTTCGATGATGTACTATTAATCCCACAATATTCTGATATTTTGCCAAAAGATGCGTCGTTAAAAACAAATTTAACACGTGAAATTCAACTGAACATTCCGATCCTTTCCGCTGCAATGGACACTGTCACGGAACATCGACTTGCTGTTTGTATTGCAGAAGAAGGTGGTTTGGGCATTTTACATAAAAACATGTCGATTGAATCGCAAGCGCGTGAAGTGCGCCGTGTTAAAAAATTTGAAAGCGGTGTGGTGAAAGATCCCATTACTGTTTCTCCAAAAACAACCATTCACGAATTGATAGAAATTACCGAGAAAAATAATATTTCTGGCATGCCAGTTGTCGAAGGAAAAAATCTTGTTGGGATTGTTACAAGTCGCGATATTCGTTTTGAAAATAATTTTGATAATTTAGTTTTAAATGTCATGACACCAAAAGAGCGTTTAATTACCGTAAAAGAAGGTGTGTCGCGTGATGCGGTTATGACATTATTTCGTCAACATCGTGTTGAAAAAATATTAATTGTAAATGATGCATTTGAATTACGCGGCATGTATACCGTCAAGGATATTTTAAAATCACAATCAAAACCACTGGCAACTAAAAATGAAAATGGACAATTGCGTGTTGGCGCTGCTGTTACAACAGGCGCTGAAACTCCAGATCGCGTTGCCGCATTAATTGCAGAGGGTGTCGATTTAATTGTGGTTGATACTGCGCACGGACATTCAAAAGGTGTCATCGATACAATAAAATTTATTAAAAAAAATTATCCGGCACAACAAGTGATGGGTGGAAATATTGCAACAGCTGATGCTGCAATTGCATTAATGGAAGCGGGTGTTGATGCAATAAAAGTGGGAATGGGTCCTGGTTCAATTTGCACAACGCGAATTGTTGCTGGCATCGGCGTTCCACAAATCACTGCAATTTCAGATGTTGTGAAAGCAGCTTCGAAAAAAAATATTCCAGTTGTTGCAGATGGCGGCATTCGTTTTTCAGGTGATATTGCAAAAGCAATTGCAGCAGGTGCAGCGTGTGTGATGATCGGTGGATTATTCGCAGGCACAGAAGAAGCGCCTGGTGAAGTGATTTTATTTCAAGGTCGATCTTACAAAGTATATCGTGGCATGGGATCTGTTAGCGCGATGTCTGAAGGTTCACACGATCGTTATGCGCAAGAAAAAAATGAATCCGAAAAAAAATATGTTCCTGAAGGAATTGAAGGACGTGTTCCATACAAAGGTTCATTGCGAAATGTATTACATCAATTAACCGGCGGTTTGCGTTCATCAATGGGATATGTTGGCGCAGCAACAATCGAAAACATGCAAAAACAAGCGAAATTTGTGCGAATTACCAATGCCGGCGTTCGCGAAAGTCACGTGCATGATGTGCAAATTACAAAAGAAGCGCCGAATTATTCGAGAGAAGAATAATGAATATCCATCAACATAAAATTTTAATTATTGATTTTGGTTCGCAGTACGCACAATTAATCGCACGCCGTGTTCGTGAATGCGGCGTTTATTGTGAATTAATGCACCCGAATATTTCTGACGAAAAAATTCGCGCATTTAATCCGAATGGAATTATTTTATCGGGTGGTCCTGAAACAGTAATTGAAAAACACACGCCACGCGCATCAAAAATTATTTTTGAATTAGGTGTTCCTGTTTTGGGAATTTGTTACGGCATGCAAACAATGGCGCAACAATTAGGCGGTACCGTTGAATCAAGTAATAAACGTGAATTTGGATTAGCAGAATGTGAATTTAATCAATGCGAATTATTCAACTTCGATCAATCTCAACAGGGAGCCGCGCGCGTAAGCAAGCGAGAAGTCTGGATGAGCCACGGCGACCACGTCACCAAAATTCCCGCAGGATTTTCTATTATTGCAACAACAAATAATGCGCCGATCGCTGCAATGTGCAATTCAGAAAAAAAATTCTACGCAGTACAATTCCATCCTGAAGTTACACACACACAAAACGGAAAAAAAATATTAGAAAATTTTGTTTTTAAAATTTGTCATTGCGAAAAAAATTGGACGACCAAAAATATTATTGATGAAAATATTAAAACTATTCGCGACAAAGTTGGAAATGAAAAAGTATTACTCGCGTTATCAGGTGGCGTTGATTCATCTGTTTTAGCAGCACTTTTACATAAATCAATCGGCGATCAACTAATTTGCGTATTTGTCGACACAGGTTTAATGCGAAAAAATGAAGGCGATCACGTGATGCAAGTGTTCGCTAAAAATTTAGGCGTAAAAGTCATTCGCGTCAACGCACAAAATTTATTTTTTGATAAATTAAAAAATATTATTGATCCTGAAGCAAAAAGAAAAATTATCGGAAAAACATTTATAGAAATTTTCGATCACGAAGCTGAAAAATTAAAAGGCATACAATTTTTAGCGCAAGGTACAATTTATCCTGACGTAATTGAATCAGGTCATGCATCGTCAGGATCGCATGTGATTAAATCGCATCATAATGTTGGTGGATTACCTGAAAATATGCAATTTAAATTAATTGAACCACTGCGCGAATTATTTAAAGATGAAGTGCGTGCACTTGGCGTGCAATTAGGATTACCAAACGAAATGGTTTATCGTCATCCATTTCCTGGCGCAGGTTTAGGCATTCGCATTTTAGCGGAAGTTAAAAAAGAATTTGTAGAAATTTTGCAAGAAGCAGATGCAATTTTCATCGAAGCCTTAAGAAAAAATAATTTATACGATAAAGTCGCGCAGGCTTTCGCTGTATTTTTACCAGTAAAATCAGTTGGCGTAAAAGGTGATGCGCGTTGTTATGAATATGTGATTGCATTACGTGCAGTTTGCACAACCGATTTTATGACTGCATCATTCGCAGAATTACCACATGCATTTTTAACAGAAGTCAGTAATAAAATTTTAAATGAAGTGAAAAATATTTCGCGTGTTGTTTATGATATATCTGGAAAACCACCGTCAACAATTGAATGGGAATAAAATAAAAATTTTATTCCTCATAAAACTGAAAATTATTTCTTCCCGCATTTTTTACTTTATACATCGCCGTGTCAGCATTTTGCATAAGCGTAGCAGCGGTGTCGCCAGAAAAGGGATAAACTGCGATACCAACACTACATGTTATATTCACAGGTTTTTCATCTAAAAATATTGGCTCTACTAACGCCTTCATTAATTTTTTTGCAAAAATGACAGCATCTTCTTTATTCTTGATATCGACAACTAATATTCCAAATTCATCGCCACCCAATCTTGCTAATGTATCTTCAGCACGGATCACAGATTGAAATCGAAGACTAACCTGTTTTAATAATTCATCTCCCGCCGCATGACCAAATGTATCGTTAATTTTTTTAAAATAATCTAAATCAAGCATCATTAGCGCAAACATTTTTTTATGTCGTTTTGCATGCGCCAATGTTTTCATCAACAATTCATCAAACGATAATCGATTCGGAATTTTTGTTAAGTGATCATGATAAGCAAATTTTTCCAGCGTTTCATTTTCATTTTGCAAGACAGTTGCATGACTTTCTAATTCTTGATGTGCAAATGTTCGCTCAAAAACGTGGCCGATTTGTTCGCCCATTACCTCAAAAATATGCAATATGCGCTCATCATATTCTTTCTGTTCATATGAAAAAAATTCAAATACCGCAATTACTTCGTAATGTAATAATATTGGAAATCCTGCTGCGCCACGAATTTTAATATCACGACAAAGCGCCGCACGTGGAAAATTATTATCTTTATTAATATCAAAAATCCAAACGGGTTTTTTTGATTCCAAAATTCGCCCTGGCAATCCAACACCTTTTGTAAAGTGCATTTTTTCTGATACCGTTTTAAATTCAGTCATTTTTTCAGGATATTCGCAATACCAAATATGAGACGATTCTAATTCTGATATTTTATTTTGATTTAGAATATAAATATGTCCAACTGGCCAGTCTATTGCTTTACAAATAAGATTTAAACAGTCACGCATTGCGTCTTGTGTGCTTTTCGCATTAGAAGCTATCATCATTGTTTCATATAATAACTTAATATTTTTAGCTTGTTGTGCAAGATCACTCTCATTTTTCTTCCTATCTGTAATATCTTTAAATAATATTGCAACCTGATTTTTTTTAAAATCTTTTATGGTAAATGCATACGCTTCATACCATCTATTTAAACCTTCGGCAAAATTTTCCAACTGAACGCCTTCGCCTGATAAAGCAACTTTAGCAAACGTTTCAATCCAAACATTTTCTATAGTTGGAATGACTTCCAATACTCTTTTCCCTATTACATTTTTTAACCTGGTTTGTTTTTCAAACGATGGATTAACATTGAGATAACGCCAATCAATTGGGTTTTTATTTTTATCATAAATGATTTCAACAATACAAAATCCTTCATCCATTTTATTAATGATCGCGTTGTACTGTATTAATAATTTATTTTTACGTTCAGACAATTGCCACATTTGCATCACAGTTGCTAGCAATCCTGTGAGTATTAATCCAAACAGTAGAAAAAATTCTGGAAATAAAGAACTTTTTTCACGCACCCATTTCTCATTTGGCCATATTTCTAAATTCCATTGTTGGCCAAATACGGCAAATTTATTTTCTTGCCCCCATTGTTTTCTGAAAAAATCATCCCCACTTGTGATTTTTTTTGAAAAAACAATTCCATCTTGATTTGATAATTCAATTCCATAAGATTTCCAAACAGGAAAATCAAATAAAAATGAAAATAATTGCTGAACATTAAAAATTGCTAAAGAGTTACCTGGATTTTTTTCAAGGCAAAATAACTGAGAGTTAGTTGTAATTGTGACGTTTTTTATTGTCGTATTAAAATTTTTATTTTTTTGTTGTAGCAGAGCATTGCAAATGGCAATATTTTTTTTTGCAGCTAATTGCGCATCCGCATCTCGTGCGTATAAATAAATTTTCCCATCGTTATCTTGCGCGGATACGCTTTGCAAAGCTAGATATGTGGAAAAATATGCATCGGCATCCTTTTTCCAAAAATCATTTTTATAGTAATTATCATATGTTCCACGATCAAACAATCGTATGAATGCATAAACTCGATTAGATAAAAATGCGTTTAAATAAGCCTCACCAGAAATTAATTCCTGCGAAATAGATTCTTTGATAATATTATTTTGATATCTCACTATTGATTGCCATGAAATTAAAAATAGTGGAATTGCAATTACGCAAACAATCATAACGGGACAGTAATTTCTTTCTGCATGATCTTGCCAACTTTGATTTAACATAAATAAAAAACTACCAATCGCAATGGCTAATAACCCACTCGCTGTGTGTAATGCCATCGCAGTATAATTTCCCCAATTATATAATACTGAAACATGTAAGAAATAACCTGTCAGTGATGTTAATCCCATGATGCCGACAATGACGCATAAAATGAGAGCAATGAGACTGTTCCATTTATAATGTGCTGAGAATTGATTTGTTAAAAACATGATACTAATTGCTAAAAGACACATTGCTGTGTTGGGCGCCATTCTACCGGGATGTGATGTATTGGTGGTAAAAATTGATTTTACAAATAATTGATCTATGCCAATATTAATATAAAAAATATATTGCAATAAAGTTAATGCTGTTAATAAAAATATTATCACACTAAAAAAAATAGCTATTTTTCTATAATTTTTTAAGCATAACATTGATAAGCCCGATAACAATATGCCGAGAGCGGTGTTGAATTGCATGGGTGTTAAATAAGGTCTGACTTGAATCAGAGTGATATTGTCAGTATACCAACCAAATAATACTATGCCGCCTAATACCGTGACAAAAATCCCAAAAAAAATTCTGGTGATGGTTATTAACCGATTGAATGCGGATGTGGAAATCATGAATTGCGCTTCCGTGGCAATTACGTGTAGTCCCACTATACGCAGTTATTCTACTATTTGAAACCAGTGTGATGCGTAGATCTATTCTATTTGTTGTATGGTTTTACTGTTTTTACCATTGGAAAATGTTTTGTGTTGAGGGTGACTAATATTGCTTCGTGTTGTTGTGCTGTTGCGGCGATGAGCGCATCTGCTAAACCAACCCCATGACTATTTTTATATTTTTTGCAAAATGATCCGCCCACACTTGCGATTGCATGATCCACTGGCAGAATGATCATGGTTCGTAGTAAATTCTCTACCGTTTGCTCTTCTGCGCCATTTCGAATTCCCGCATAAATTTCCGCAACAGAAATAGTAGATAACACAATAGATGCAGATAAATTTTCTAAGTAATCTGCTGCTTGTGCGTTATTGCGTAGGTAGTCAATAATTACATTTGTATCGATCAGTAATGAAATTTTTTTCATGCATAAACCCTATTCTTTAAATTTCCTATCCAAGCTTTTACGAATAGCGATAAATTCATCATCACTTCTGCCTTCCCATATACCACGCGCTGCACGTAAAGCTTGTAGTCTATCACTCGATTTTTTTTTGAGGGCATTTTTGAGTAGCTCAATAGCTTTGCGAATCAGCTCACTTTGCGAGTCACCAGTCTGTTTTGACAACTGCGTTAACATCTTTTTTTCTTCTTTAGTAATGTAAACCTGTGTGCGAATCATGGCGTCACCTCATAATGTATACATCTATTGTATACATCACATAGAAGCTTCGTCAAATGATATGACAATTTAACATGTTAATATTATTTTGCAATACCGTGTTTTTTAAAAATAGTGTAATATGCGCGCATGATTTTAGATAATGACAATATATTTATCCAACATGCCATCATGCTTGCAAAACAAGCTGAAAATGAGGGTGAAGTGCCGGTTGGCGCTGTGATTGTTTTGGATAATAAAATAATTGCAGAAGGGTGGAATCAACCTATTCAATCGCATGACCCAACCGCGCACGCGGAAATTATTGCATTGCGAAATGCTGCAAAAAATATTGGCAATTATCGTTTAAATAAAGCAATGTTGTATGTCACATTAGAACCTTGCGCGATGTGTGTCGGTGCGATGATTCATGCACGAATTGAACGTTTGGTATTTGGCGCATATGATCCAAAAGCAGGTGCGGTAAAAAGTGCGTTTCAATTACTAAATGATGTGCGACATAATCATAAAGTTGAGTGGAGTGGTGGTATACTTGAAAACGAATGTTCATCTGTTTTAAAAGCATTTTTTAGAAAAAAACGTGAATAGTTATGATATGATTCTTTCAATTTTAATTATACAAAGGAAAAAAATATGTCAGCGTTAAGTGCACTTTCTCCGGGTCGCAAAATTCCAGATGATTTTAATGTTGTAATTGAAATTTCTGCGAATGGCACACCTGTTAAATATGAAATGGATAAAGAATCTGGTTTATTAATGGTTGATCGTTTTATGCCGACTGCAATGCATTATCCATGCAATTATGGTTTCGTGCCAAATACATTATCGCAAGATGGTGATCCAGTTGATGTGTTGGTCATGACCCCATTTCCAGTTCAACCAGGCAGTTTTATGCGTTGCCGCGCAGTGGGCGTTTTGCAAATGACGGATGAATCAGGTGAAGATTATAAAGTATTGGCATTGCCAATTGAAAAATTATGCGTGCACTATGCGCATATGAAAACATTAAAAGATATTCCTGAAATTACTTTAAATACCATCACGCATTTTTTTGAAAATTATAAAAAATTAGAAGCGGGAAAATGGGTCAAGATTGGCGCATGGCTTGATAAAGATGCTGCTGCAAAAGAAATTAATGACAGTATTGCACGTTTTAAGCCGAGAAATTAATTATGTTACTTTTTAAAAATGAATTGCCGAAACAATCACGCGCACGCCAAAAAATTACAAAAAATTATTACGTCGACGAAACACACTGTGTCGAATTATTATTATCAACATTATCTTTTTCGCCTGAAAATAAGCGTGAAATTGAATATATCGCAACTGATTTAGTCAATACAGTTCGCAATGAAAAAAATGATCAAACCAGTGTTGAAGCGTTAATGTTGGAATATGATTTATCTTCGGAAGAAGGCACGGTGTTAATGTGTTTGGCTGAAGCGTTGTTACGCATTCCTGATAAAGAAACAGAAGATTTATTAATTCGCGATAAATTAACGAGCGCAGATTGGGAAAAACATATTGGCGCGAGTGAATCTACTTTTGTGAATTTAACGACGCGAAGTTTAGCGCTCGGTGGAAAAGTTTTAGGTGATCATACTAATATTTTTAAAAAAGTTTGGTACGGATTATTAGGACGATGTGGTGAACCTGTGATTCGCCAAGCAGTGCGCCGCTCAATGAAAATTATGAGCGAACATTTTGTGTTGGGTCGCACAATTGATGAAGCATTAAAAAATGCAAAACCATTTACAGAGCAAGGATATTTATTTTCATTTGATATGTTGGGTGAAATGGCGCGCACGCAAGAACAGGCGGAAAAATATTTTTCTGATTATCAACGTGCGATTCAAGTGATGGGTGAATATAATAAAAGTGGGGGTGAGAAGAATTTTTCATCGCCGAGTATTTCAATTAAATTATCCGCTCTTCATCCGCGCTATGAATTTTCAAAAAAAGAAACGGTTGTTCCATTTTTAGTGGATCGCATAAAAACACTAGCTTTACAGGCAAAAAAACTAGGCGTGTATGTGACGCTTGATGCTGAAGAGGCGAATCGTTTAGATATTTCACTTGATATTTTTGAAGCGGTATTTGCTGATCCTGTTTTTGCAAATTGGAATGGTTTAGGTTTAGCTGTGCAAGCGTATCAAAAACGCGGATTTCCAGTGATTGAATATTTAATTGAATTAGCGCGCGCGCATCATAAAAAAATCTGTGTGCGATTAGTGAAAGGCGCATATTGGGATACAGAAATTAAATTAGCGCAGGTGGGTGGATTTGAAAATTATCCTGTTTTCACGCGTAAAGTATCAACCGATGTGAGTTATCTTGCATGCGCAAAATTATTATTATCTGCGCAAGATGCAATTTACCCACAATTTGCAACACATAACGCATATTCTGTTGCAGCAATTTTATTTTTAACACAAGATAAAAAATATATTTATGAATTTCAAAATCTTCAAGGCATGGGAAAACCATTGCATAATGTTTTAGTTTCTTCAGAAAAATATCACGCACAAAGTCGTATTTACGCACCAGTGGGACAACATAAAGATTTATTGCCTTATTTAGTGCGTCGATTATTGGAAAATGGTGCGAACAGTTCTTTTGTGCATCAAATTGCAAATCGTGATGTGCCTGTTGCATCGTTAACGCAATGTCCGATGGATAAATTAAAATTGTTATCATCCATTCCCAATTTAAAAATTCCATTACCGCGAAATCTTTTTCCTGACGGCAGAATTAATTCAACCGGCTTTGATTTTACGCGCGAAGATTGTTTAGCAGAATTAATGAATGAAATGGAAACGTTTGAAAATCATCAGTGGAATTTTGATGGTGGTGTGAATGAAGTACGCAATCCAAATAACCACGATGATATTGTTGGTTTTGTAAAATTAGCAGAAGCAACAGATGTCGATATCGCTTTAAACACTGCAAAACAAGCTGAATTTGAATGGGATCAATTGAGTGTTGAAAAACGCGCAGAATTACTTGAGAAAACCGCCGACTTAATGGAAAAAAACCAAGCTGAATTATTAGTATTATTAATTCGTGAAGCAGGAAAATTTTTTCCTGATGCAATTTCAGAAGTGCGTGAAGCGGTTGATTTTTGTAGATACTATGCAAAAATCGCACGAAAAATTTTAGCACCAGAAAATATGCCAGGTCCAACAGGTGAATCTAATGTGTTGCGCATGCATGGTTTAGGCACAGTGATTTGTGTTAGCCCATGGAATTTTCCGTTAGCTATTTTTACAGGACAATTGGCAGCAAGTTTAGTTGCGGGAAATTGTGTCATTACAAAACCTGCAACGCAAACACCTTTAATTGCTGCGCGCGCTGTTGAATTATTTCACGAAGCGGGTGTTCCAAAATCTGTTTTACAATGTGTTCCGGGTTCCGGTGGAAAAATTGGCAATGCTTTAATTGCAGATGAAAGATCCTCTGGTGTTTTGTTTACTGGCTCAACGGATACAGCAAAAACAATTCAATTAACATTAGCAAATAAAAAAGGTGCAATTGTTCCATTCATTGCAGAAACGGGCGGAATGAATGCAATGATTGTAGATTCATCTGCATTATTAGAACAAGTTGTGGGTGATGTGATGATTTCTGCATTTGGAAGTGCAGGGCAGCGTTGTTCTGCATTGCGTGTTGTATTTATTCAAGAAGAAATTGCAGATGAATTTATTCATATGTTACAAGGCGCGATGAAAACATGGCGCGTTGCAAATTCAGCTTATTTATCAACTGATGTGGGTCCAGTAATTGATGCAGGCGCACAAAAAACTTTGCAAGCGCATATTGACGAGATGAACGCGCAAGCAAAATTCATTGCACAAATGGAATTAAATGCAGATACAAAAAATGGAACATTTATCGCACCGGTTGCATTTGAAATTCCACAATTATCAACTTTAAAAAAAGAAGTATTTGGACCAGTGCTGCATGTGCTGAGATTTAAGCGAAAAGAATTAGATCGCGTGATCGACGAAATAAATAATTTAGGCTACGGCTTAACATTTGGTATTCAAAGTCGAATTGATTTAACAATTGATGCAATTCAAAAACGCATAAAAACAGGCAATATTTATGTAAATCGCACAATGACAGGTGCAGTTGTTGGCGTACAACCATTTGGTGGTTGTGGATTATCTGGAACAGGTCCAAAAGCCGGCGGCCCACATTATTTATTGCGTTTATGTAGAGAAAGTACGATGACAATTAATACGACAGCGATGGGTGGGAATGCGCAGTTGTTGGCGGTGGATGACTAGTACTTGCGTATGGGTATATGACTATACTGTTATATACCTATGTATAAGTATTACCGGAAAAATTATTACACCGAAGGAATATTTACGAACATTAATTCCTTGAAAAAATAAAATTGGATTAAATGAGAATAATCGCGGCACAAGATAAATACAAAATTACTTTATTAGTGATGTGGATGACAACATTAAGCCAAGCGGCAATTGCATTATATTTACCCGCTTTTCCTGCTATATCCCACGCACTTCATATCTCACCAGTTGCAATTAAAAATTCAATCGCTATTTTTTTAATTGGATTCGGATTTTCTCAGATTATTTACGGGCCATTATCTGATCGCTTTGGGCGAAAACCAATATTACTGCTGGGCATATTTATTTTTTGTATCGGATGTGTCGTTAATATATTTTCACATACGCAAAATGTCTTCCTATTTGCACGTTTATTGCAAGGTATTGGATGTGGAAGCCTGCTTACAAATGGACGCTCAATCTTGCGTGATTGTTTTAGCGGTCGAGAATTAGCAAGTGCCGCTTCATATGCTTCAATGGGCTTTGCAATAGGATTTGGCGTATCTCCAATCATTGGTGCTTATTTATCCGAATATTTTGGTTGGCGAGCGGATTTTGTTTTTTTACTGTTTTTAGGGACAAGTCTTTTTTTAATTCTATGGCGCTTGCTTCCTGAAACATCATCAAAGTCAGAAAGAAATGTTAGCAGTAAAATATTTTTTCAAAAAACATTGTCTGATTATAAAGTCATCATTAAAAATCGTATTTTTATGCAGTTTCTTTTGGGTGGATTATTTGCGTACGTAGTCGTTGTTGCTTATAACGTGATGACGCCTTTTTTAATTCAAAATGTTCTTGGATTTTCACCGAGTGAATACGGTTGGTTGGCTATCCTAGTTGCAATACCATATTACACCGCAGCGTCAATGAATAAAAAATTAGTTATTAAATTTGGAACGGAACCTATTTTTGCGTTAGGCGCATTACTTATTATTTTATCCGGTATAGCAATGGCGCTCACCATGATAGACCATAAAATACTTCTTATTTATATTATTATACCGATGATGTTGGCTACTTTTGGTCAAGCGTTGATTTTTTCAAATTCGATTGCAATGGCATTACATAATTTTTCCGCAACGACAGCAGGTAAAGCCAGTGCATTATTCAGTAGTCTACAAATATTATTGACAGGTATTTTTTCCGCATTTATGGCTATTTTACCAGACACAACACAGTTACCATTAGCTGTTGTCGTGATGACTTTGGGACTGTTGTCCGGGATAGTTCTATGGAGGCAAATAAATGCAGCTGCTAGCAGTGGGCATTAATCCATGGAATTTATATTTCAATCCCAAATCGGATAATGTTCCAAATTAATTTCTTCATCAAAAAATAATTTAGTATTATCCGCAAATGTTTGTGTGTAATCCGAAATATAAAAATGTTTTGTGCCTTTTGTTTTATTTTTATTAATCGCGTTATTCGATTCTAAACGCGCTTTCACCGCATTTGCGACAATTTCAGATGGATCGATGATGTCAATTTTATTTTCATAAAATGTATTAATATTTTTTTTCACAACAGGATAATGTGTGCACGCTAAAATCAATGCTTCAATATCGTTTAAATTTTTTTGAGATAAATATTCCGCTAAAACTAAATCGATGACTTTTTTACTGTGAAAACCTTCTTCAATTAACGATGCTAAAATTGGTGTTGCTTGTGATTTTAAGTTAATACCAATATTTAATGCATCCACTTTCTTTTTGTACACGTTAGAATTTACCGTTGCTTTCGTCGCAATCAATCCAATATTTTTTTTCGTATAAGATTTTTTTAAATGATGGATGACAGGATCAATTACATCCATCACTTCCGCTTTAATTCCGCAATATTCTTTTACCAAATCAAAAGCAGCCGCTGATGCGGTATTACACGCAATTAAAATTAATTTGCATTCTTGTTGTAATAACATATGCGCTATTTTTACAGAATAGGATTGAATTGCAGCAATAGATTTATCGCCATAAGGTAAATGCGCTGTGTCGCCGAAATAAATAATATTTTCATTCGGTAATTTTTCAACAAGTGCTTGTGCAATGGTTAATCCGCCAATGCCGCTATCAAAAATACCAATGGGTCTTTCAGTTTTTTCTGACATGTTAATGATCTTCGTGCTGATTTAAATCTTTAGCATCTAATACCCATTCTTGTAATTCTTTTTCAAAGCGAACATCGTGTTTGCGAATCCATTGTAGCAGCATCGCAGCATGTTCTTTTTCATCATCGCGATTGTGGATAAGAATTTTTTTTAAGTCAGGATTTTTGCAAGCATCGACGCGTTGATTATACCAATCCATTGCTTCAAACTCTTCCATTAAAGATTGTACGGCGCGATGCATATCGCGAGTTTCATCGGATAATTCTTCAATCGGTTCATGATAGCCTTCACTTGACATTACATTTCTCCTATTGGGAAACATTTATTTTGATAATGAAACGAGATTATAGCTAATTTTCAGCAAAAAATCATGTTATCATTTAGCGAAATTTATTTTTAACAGAAAGGAATCAAAATATGTACGTCAAAAAAATTCTTCAATTCAGTGTATTATTCTCTACTGCTTTTTTATTGTTCGGTTGTGGCAACACAAAAAATTATTCGATGGCAGTTAATTCATGGCAAGGCGCACCAAAATCAGCGTTAGTGCATACATGGGGTCAACCAATCGATGAAACAACTTTGAAAAATGGAAACGAGTTATATACGTATCGCACAGTTGAAAAAATAAAATTCGAAAAAAATAATGATGTTCCAGTTATTCCAACCGGACGTGTTAATCCGCAGCAAAATACGAATGGTATGTTAAGTCATTCGCCATCGAGTATTGCAGAACAAAATGAAACTTTTTGGTGTAACACAGAATTTGAAATTAATAAAATGGGTATGATTGTGAATGCACGTTTTGATGGAAATAATTGTGTTGCTTCTAAAGCGAAAGCACAAAAGCGAGCTTTTGTTGGTTAAATCACATCAAGATCGGCGTTTTGGTGGATCGAATGATCGGTTCTAAAAAAATTATTTGTTTAATGGGTCCAACTGCATGCGGCAAAACGGATCTTGCAATACAATTAACGCAGAAAATACCGGCCGATATTATCAGCGTTGATTCTGCGTTAGTGTATCGTGGAATGGATATTGGAACTGGAAAACCAACAGCTGCAGAATTAAAAATTGCGCCACATCGATTAATTAATTTATGTGATCCTGCTGTAAGTTATTCCGCTGGTCAGTTTTGTGCTGATGCAGTGCGTGAAATTAATTCGATTTTATCTTGCGATCGCGTGCCATTATTAGTGGGTGGCACGATGCTTTATTTTCATAAATTATTATTTGGCCTGGCAGAATTACCAACCGCTAATAAAAAAATTCGCGATGAATTAATGCGTGATGCGGAAAAAATAGGTTGGATTGCTATGCATAAACGTTTAGCAGAAATTGATCCTGTATCTGCAAAAAAAATAAAACCACAAGATCCGCAGCGTATTTCGCGTGCGTTAGAAGTGTTTATGTTAACAGGAAAAGCAATTTCAACTTTGCAAAAAAATAATCAATCACCATTATTAAATTCGAGTGATGTGATTTCTATTGCTTTAATTCCAGAAGATCGTGCATGGTTACATAATAATATTGCAAAACGTTTTGAGAAAATGTTGGATGCGGGATTAATTGATGAAGTGCGTGCATTGCGTGAACGACCTGATATGTATTCTGATTTACCATCCATGCGTATTGTTGGATATCGACAAGTATGGGAATATTTAGATGGTAAAACTGATTTCGAGACAATGAAATTAAAGGCAATTGCTGCAACAAGACAATTAGCAAAAAGACAAATGACTTGGTTGCGGAGTTGGAAAAATTTGATTGTGTTGGATCCGCAGGATAAAAATTTAGTTGAAGATGTGATAAAGTATATTAGTACGAATGGAAGTGGAAGCGCTAGCGACCACGCCGACCTATGACAATCATTATTAACATTACAAAACAAAAGTTATTTTTCAAAAAAAATAATAATGTCATTGTTGAATATCCCATTTCTTCCGCCCTAAAAGGTCTCGGCGAAAAAAACGGCAGTGAGCAAACACCTCGCGGCAAACATATCATCTGCGAAAAGATCGGCGATAAAATGCCTATTTTTACAGTATTTCGCGCACGAAAACCAACTGGTGAAATTTTTAATGAAAATATTTTAGCATCATACACAGAAAAAGATTTCATTTTATCCCGTATTTTATGGCTTTCTGGAACGGAACTTGGCATTAATTGTGGCGGTGATGTTGATACAAAATCGCGTTACATTTATATTCACGGCACAAATGATGAAAAAAATATCGGCACGCCAAAATCGCATGGCTGCATTCGTATGCTAAATAAAGATGTAATCGCATTATTTGATCGCGTTAACGTAGGCGAAGAAGTAATTATAACTCCTTGATTTGAAATAAACTCAATTAGCAGCTATACCTGTCCTGACAATGTAACAAGCATTGTCGGGATTAGTGCTATGAATCAAATCATTACGACGCAAGATGACATCTTAAAATACTGGTTTGGTCACGTAGAAGAAACTATTGTGCCAACCGAACATCGCGCGCGCATTTGGTTTGCCGAAGATGCAGACATCGATGAAGAAATTAAAGCAAAATTCAGTGCGCAAGTTGATGCTGCAATTGCAGGACAATTTGGCGATTGGGAAAAAACAGCGCGCGGACAATTGGCGTTAATTATTACGCTTGATCAATTTGCACGACATGTTTATCGCGGCTCTGACAAAGCTTTTTTGTACGATGAAAAAGCATTAGCGATTTGTTTAGATGGCATGAAACATGAAGTGGATCATTCGCTCAGTTTGATCGAACGCGTGTTTTATTATTTCCCGTTATTACACTCTGAAAAAATATCACATCAAGAAAGATCAGTTCGTGCATATCGTACATTAGCTGATTTGGCATTTTCGGAAACTCGTGTTATCTTTGACAGCTTTTTAAAATTTGCGAATCATCATTATTCGATTATTCATCGATTTGGTCGATTTCCGCAACGAAATGAAGCGTTACATCGAGAATCCAGCAAAGCAGAAATTGCTTTCCTGAAAGAAATTGGTGAACGCGAATAGCATGAGTGTGAGAATAATTCGTGAAAGAATCAACGCAACAAGAACCATTGTATCGTGTCTATTTTATTCAAAATGATAAAACATACGAAGTTTACGCTCGTTTTTTAACTGAAGAAAGTTTAATGGGTTTTATTGAAATTGAAGAATTAATTTTTCAAGATGCTAAATCCGGCATAGTGATCGATCCAACAGAAGAAAAAATGCGCGCTGAATTTAAAGGCGTAAAACGCGTTTATTTACCACTACATTCTGTTTTGCGTATTGATGAAATGGTGATGCAAGAAGGTGTAGCGTGTATGAGTGTATCTGAAAAAAAGAATAATGTAAGTCAGTTGCCAATAAAAAAATAACAGGAGTGTTTTGTGCGTAATGGATTTCTCTGGGCTGATGTTGCTGGTTTAACGCTAACATCCGAAGACAAAGAAATTTTATCGCACCCTTTTATTTCTGGCCTTATTTTATTTTCTAGAAATTACGAATCAAAAGAACAATTGCGTGAATTAACGCGACAAATAAAATCTGTTTCGCCTGAAATAATTATTACCGTTGATCAAGAAGGTGGACGCGTGCAGCGTTTTCGTGAAGGATTTACCGAGCTGCCAGCAATGGGTGAACTCGGCGCGCAATTTGTAAAAAATCCTATCGAAGCAAAAAAAGAAATTACAAAAACATTATCAACCATGGTAAATGAATTACGTGATGTCGGTATTTATAGTAGTTTAGTACCGGTTTTAGATATTGATTATGGACGCAGTGAAATTATCGGGCATCGTAGTTTTGGCGCTAATGCAAATCATGTAAATCAAGTTGCTGAATTTGCAATCGATCAATGGCATCAATTAAAAATGCCTGTGACTGGAAAACATTTTCCCGGACACGGTTTTGTCACGGTTGATTCGCATCTGGATTTACCGATAGATAATCGCTCTTTTGATGAAATTGAAAAACAAGATTTACAACCATTTTCATATTTATCGAAAAAATTAGATGCAATTATGTTGGCGCATGTTGTTTATGAGCAAATTGATTCTGAACCCGTTTTATTTTCATATGAATGGATTCAAGAAATTTTGCGAAAACAATTACAATATGACGGATTAATTATGTGTGATGATTTATCCATGCATGCTGTTTCAAAAATGGGTTCTTATTTTGATCGCGCTGAACGTGCATTGGAAGCGGGATGCGATGTTTTACTTGTCTGTAATTCGCGTGATGGGGTGGTGGATATTTTAGATCATGTTTCATCTCAAAAAAATGATGATTCAGTAAGTCGTTTGAATCGTTATAAGCGATATCAGTGATTAGAACGCATCGCTTTTTACTCAAAATCCCTATAAAATTGAGTTATGCATACTCAATTTACACAAGACATCCTTCATTTTCTCGCACTTCACCAGTGGCTTGTAAACTGCGTGACGATTTTGCTCGTCATGATTATTTATCACTGGCTTTCCAGAATATTTTATCGTTTTTTATTATCTAAATTTGATAATGGCAAACATGTATGGATGTCGTCGTTAGTTAAATCTGTCCATACGCCGTGGATGACATTTTTTTGGTTGCTCGCAATCAGTTTTATTATTCAAATTATTATGCATCGATTTGATATTGATCTTGCAGAAATTACCACGCTAAATACCATCCGCCGTTTATTATTTATCGGCATGATTTACTGGATGATATTAAAATTTATTACGCGAATGGAACAAGAAATTGCGCCGCGATCAGGACGAATTCCAGTGCGCGACAAAACAACCTTGCGTGCAATCGCACAATTATCTCGCATTATTCTCAGTATTTTAGTGATATTAATAATATTACCTATGCTTGGTTTTAAAGTTGCAAGCTTATTAGCTTTCGGCGGCGTGAGTGCTGTTGCAGTTGGTTTTGCAGCAAAAGATACGCTGTCAAATTTTTTAGGCGGCATGATGATTTTTTGGGATCGTCCATTTTCAGTGGGTGATTGGATTCGATCGCCGGATCGTGACATTGAAGGAACGGTTGAACATATCGGTTGGCGTTTAACACGCATTAGAACTTTTACAAAACGTCCGTTGTATGTTCCTAATAGTGTTTTTTCAACTATATCAATTGAAAATCCACAACGCATGAGTCATCGACGAATTAATACATCTGTTGGTGTACGTTACGACGACGCAAATGCAATCGCGACAATTGTAAAAGCAGTGGATGAAATGTTGCGTACACATCCCGGAATTGATCCGATGCAATCCATCATGGTTAATTTTGTGGAATTTGGACCATCATCGCTGAATTTAAATATTTATGCATTTACAAAAACAACTGACTGGGCGAAATATCGTCAAGTTCAACAAGATGTTTTTTTAAAAACTATTGCAATTATTACTGCAAATAATGCAGAATGTGCCTTCCCAACGACCACAGTGTTAATGAAATATGACGACGATCGAATGCAATCACCTTCTTGAAATGGAGCCGCAAGTGCAACCAGAAATTTTACCAAGCCATATTCGCGAAGTGCTTGCAAAATCAACTTGTCTTTATTCAAAAATAGAAGTTGAAGCTGCATTAGATAAAATGGCTGATGAAATTAATCAGCGTTTGTCGCATGAAAATCCAATTTTTTTATGTGTTGTTGTCGGTGGAATTGTTCCGCTCGGGAATTTATTACCGCGCATCGATTTTCCATTAGAAGTAGATTACATTCACGCAACACGTTATCAAAATAAAACCAGCGGAAAAGAATTAGTTTGGAAAGCAACACCACAATCCTCATTAAAAAATCGCACCGTATTAATTGTTGATGATATTTTAGATGGCGGCATCACACTTGCTGAAATTGTAAAATATTGTCAAGACAAAGGCGCACGTTCTGTTTTAACCGCAGTTTTAGTTGATAAAAAAAATGCACGTTTACCACAAGGTTTATCTCACGCAGATTTTTGTGGATTGCGTGTCGATAATCATTATGTATTTGGTTACGGCATGGATTACAAAGGTTATCTTCGCAATGCTCCCGGCATTTATATGATTGCGCCGGAGCACGGGTAACTAACCAAAAGCAACTGTTAGATGACCAGTTTTGTGAACACGTTTGTTATGCGGTTCTCGCACAAAAATTTCAACATCGCGATCTAATTTGTTTAAAAAGGTGATTAATCTTTCGAGAGAAAAATCATCGAGCCTTCCACAAGATAAGGCAGATATTTTTGGTTGATCGATTTCAAGTAATGTAGCAGCTTCAGATTGCAATAACCGACGTTTTTCAATAATTGAATTTATTTTTCTTGCGAGCTCTGCTTTTGCAATATATTTTTCAGCATCTTTAATATCAAGATCAGCAAAGACATTGCCACTTGATTTAGTTATTTTAATTTTATTCTTAGCACGTTTTTTCATAGGAAAACCCCTTACATGCTAATATTAGCATGCTAAATTATAATAACAAGCATATGCAGTTAACCAACTGAAAATTAATATTTTTAATATAAAGTTTTGGCGATTATTTTTATTGATTTGTAATTGGAATGATACATAGTTATTTTAAGTTGTACTACCGTGTTTTTTGAAATGATGACATATAATAGTATTCATGAGTCATCTTTTTGATTACCACTCTGGTTTTACTACCATGAATTAAGCAGTTTAATTAAAGTTATCAAAGTTATCCAAAAAAAAGATAACATTGATAAACTAAGATAAACTTCATATAACTCAGCCTACACAAATCACCTCAATCACCGTATTATTACGATATCTTTTCACCTCAAAATGCCTTAAAATTAGCCACTTTTTATGAAAAATTATTAAAAATAAATTACGTTTTAGCGGTGATGTATATTTAAAAAATGACTGAAGATTTATTTACATGGAGATGTTTTTATAATTGACAGAATATTTGATACGTGAGAAACAGTAATGCCCACTGAACTAAATAATTATATTAAAATCACTGTTTCCGATATTGATGATACCATTCTCCTTGGCAAGCCGACGCCTCAAATTCATGGCATGAAATTTGCAAAACTAGAATTACGCAAACCTAATGATGAATGCATTTATACCATCGGTCTTCATGAATTAAGTAAAGATAAAATTGCTCTTTCGCCACTACAAAACATCGACGATACAACAACCGTGCAAATTTATTTTGCGCATGACGATAAAACAACACATCTTTCTCCGCAAATGAGTGTTAATTTTATTCGCTTTTTAAAGGACTATAAACCATGGAGCAAAGAATATCATTGCTTGCATTTTGCTGTTGAAATGATGCATGGAAAAAATGCATCAGTTCAAGGTAACGGCATGCGCGTGGACACGAAGCGAGATTATTCAGCTGGTTTAGGTGCTGGAAAAGTAATTGGGTTGTGCAATAGTGATAAATGGCATTATCCATTTAGAAGCGAAGGACACGCTGTAGTTTCAATTGGTAATGATACTTATCTTTCGTTAGATGCTCCAACCGGAATACTTTTTTCAACGCTCGACCATTTGAAAAAAACAATGGATATGAATGTCAGCTTTGTTTTTTTTGATGCTGAACAAGGCATTGATCTTTTATCGATTCAGGGACACATTGATCCAGCAAGTATTTCCCATACTGCAGAAAAATTATATGAAGAAATAGCGCGTCATTCCTCAGTTACAATTCCAATTGCTGACATCACTTCTGAAATATTAAAAACACATTTTGATATAAAAAGACAAAATCCAATATCACCTTCACATCCGTTCACTTATGTTGAAATGCAAAATGCTTTTTCTGAAAATATAACTCAACCAAAACCCACCGGAAATATTTTCACGAATTTCTTTGGATGGGCGAGAGATTATGTTAACAGTGTTGTCGATGATGTTAGAAGTTTGCAACCCAATCTTGCTTCGGCACAGGCTGCATATCAAAGCGCAAGATTTGCAGAAATAATAGCAGATCATATGCGAACGAGTGGTTCTACGTTTAATCCACGCACTTTTCAAACATCACAAAATCCAGGATTAGTGCAACTCGCACATTATCTTTCATCGCCAAAAGATTTTACTAATAATGCAAATAGAATATCGCAAGAAGTATTAAAATTTATTCATGGCGATAGTAAAGATGCAGCAGAACATATTGAGCAAACTACTTATCGTTTGCAAATGGAATTTTTAGATAACATAAAACACTATTCTGAAAATAATCCAAACACGATGTTTGATCATGTCACTGCATTAATGAATAAAGAAAATATTCCGCAAGATTTACGCAGTTTTTATTACCAACAAGTTTTAAGTGCACTTCCGTTAAATGAAGATTTTAGTGTCGATCATATTAAATCGAGAGAAAGACATGATGAAATAAAATTAAAATTCGGTGGGCTTTCAAAACAAATTAATGATTTACAAGAACAAGCTCAAACATATCAAAAACAAAATACTGCGGAAGCTAAGAAAAATTATAATGATCTTTCAAAACAAATTTCTGATCTTCAAAAAAATGCAGATGCACATCATAAACAATTTCAAACATCATTAAAAAAAATAACCAATGCGATCAATAAAAATACTGATGAAATTCATGATTTAAAAGTCGGACAAAAGGAAATTATTGATTTTTTAAAAGAACAGCAAATTGAATCCGCCAAACAAGCAAAAGAATTAGAAAAAGAAAAACGAGATAAAGCTGAAATAGAAGGTTATAAAAAAGGCGCGCAATTTGTCAGTATGTTTGGCGATGTTGCTGATTCACCCTTTTTTAAAGATGCAGGAACAGCTTGCATGGCAGGCGCGATTGCTTATGAAGCCGGTATTGCGATGTCAGGACTCGCAGCTAATGCTTCATTTGGTGCATGTTTAGGGCCACTTGCAATGGCAGGCATGGCTGCATTGATGGTAATCAGCATGCTTGTTACAAAAGATAAAGAGCCGCATGAAGATCCATTTCAAAAACAAGTGTTGCAAATGTTGCAGCAAATTATGGGTAAGCTTGATGAAATTCAAAAGCAAATGCACGAACGTTTTGATCGATTAGAAAAAATTGAATATGAAAATCGTAGATTAATGAGAGAAGGTTTTGATGCAGTATTAGAAAAAGCAAACAAAATTGTTAAACATCATTTGCAGAGTCAATATGCTGCAGAAAAATTAGCGGCGAAAGTGGAATCGGTGACGAGCAAAATAGATGCGGGATTTTCTGCGGTTCAAGCAACATTAGTGCAACCCAGCACAATTCAAGTAATTTTAAAGCCACCCAAAAAAGATTATGTAAAAAGTTTAAAGTTAAATGAAGTAGATTCGCTTAAGCAATCTTTATTTTTCTTTTTAACTGCAACAAGTTGTTTGCCTAGCGCAAATGCATCCGATGTAATTGTTAGATACAACGGAAAAGTAAACGCTGACGATTTTGTTGCGATTGCAGAAGCATTGCATGATCAATCAAATGTGACTGATGTTTCAAAAATTCGTTTATATAATTTATTAGGATTGTTAGCAGGACTTGCCAATCATCATATTAGTTCTGATAAATTTGTGCCGCAACCAGAATCATTATTAAATCCAAACCAATGGCGCGCAGCAATTATTGCCTATGAAAAATTATTGTCGGAATGTAATCCTGCCTTAAGTGCGGATAAAAAATTATATATTGAAGGAATTCATGAATTATCAAAACAATTAGAAAAAGTGAAAACATTTTTAAGCGCGATTTCAACTAAAAAAGAATTGTATGAAAAGTTAATTGGAAATTATCATGGCAGTTTAAGTGAAATTGAAAAATTAATTCAAGAGCATTTAAAAGAACAAGAAAATAAATTTTATTTAGACACAATTAAATTTTTGCCGGGTGAGCGTTTAATTAAATTGGATGAGACGTTTGATGAAGCGAGCGCAAGACAAGTGGATAGTTATTTACAAGAAAGTTGTGAAAGAACGCCGATTCATTTTACGGGTCGTTCGGACTTGCATCCTGTTGCCTTAGACACTAGAAATCGGGATGTCATATTAACAGAGAATTTAAATATTCAAGAAGGTTATCCACCAAGCTTTAGACCAGGCTTTTGTACTTTTTATAATGCTGCAAAAGCGGCATGGGATGAATTAAATAGACATTACAATGAAACAGTAAAACCTGCTATCGAAAGAATGCATCTTGGCGAAACAGAAAGACAATTATCATTGGGATTACGATTGCAGAAAATGATTGTCGAAAGAAAAGTTGATATGTGTATTTCAAATCTTAGTACAATAGGTGCTGATATTGAACACAAATTTCAAAATGTAATTAAATTAGAAGAAGAAAACTCATTAATTTTTATTTCAGGTGTTAGTAAATATCATGACGCTAATGGTGATCATCATCCACATGAAACTCCATATATAGGATTGTTTATGACAGCGCATCTCTATCGCTCTAATTGTTATGGTGGAGCTGAATGGGTTATTACTGCAGTTGATAAAAAAGAGCTTGAAACACTTTCAAAAAGAACAGCAGCGCGCGTTCATCAATTATTAAAATCATATCGCGATCAAGCCATCGCAGAATTATTATCGGATGTGCGATTTACAAAAGCATTAGAAAAATTAGAATCGTGTGCGTTGCAAATACATGCGTTTATGAATTTGTTGGGCGTTGATCCAAAAACATATTCAGATAAAGTCATCAGAACTGAACATATTAAAAAGCAATTAATAGAAATACAAACCAAAAACGTAAATGATTCTATTACTGAAATTAAATTTTTACTCTCGCAATTAGGTAAAAAAAGATTAAAGCCTGATAATATATTTGCATTTGTTCAAGCAGTTGATATCAAATTAAATTCTCTTTATAAATGGGCAAATGATACTGTTAAAGATTTAAAAGCGTTGGAATTAAAAGTGAACGCATGGACAGATGCGCCTCCACCAGCTGAAAGTAATGAAGTAAAATTATTGCGCGCAACAAATGAAACTCAAGCAAAAAAATTGGATGAGATTGCTAAAAAATTAGATGCGATTGTTGCAGTAAAAACAGATGATGGTTATGAAACAGATGAAGATAATATTAAAAAATTAAATGATGAAACCAATAAAATTGTTGCAGGAAAAATAGCGGGACCGTTTTGGTCAAAGCGAACAAATGGGAAAACAGGCGAGCGAATATTATGTGATCCTGCATCTCATGACGTTGCGGTTCGAGACCTGTTATTTGATATGTTGCGTCGTAGTAAAAATTCAATTTGGTTGCACGATGTAAATATTGGGAAAAAACCAGACGGCACGAAAACAATTGTCGTGCAAACAGTGCCGCTTGTGAAATTATAAAATATTTTTTTTAAAATTATTTTTTGTTCTTTGCGTTCACGCTGACGCATGGGCTTCTGACAGATCTTCGTCGTGACATCACGCTAGCTACAACGATCCTTCAGAAGCTCGCCCATCAGGGTGAGCGCAATTTGCAAGACAAAAATAAATAATAAAACACTGTATTTCGTAAAAATTCAAAATGACTTATAATGACCCCCATTCTTTTTTAATTTATTTATAATGGTGGGTCATATGAAAAAACAAAACGACACAATTAACCAAACAGTTATTTATCAATCCAAAACAGGTTCGCTAGAATTAAAAACGGATAATCAATTTGAAACGATTTGGCTAACACAACAGCAAGTCGCTGAACTTTTTGAAGTGCAAAAAGCAGCGATTTCAAAACATGTTAAGAATATATTTGATTGCGGTGAGCTGAATCATATGGCAACTGTTTCCAAAATGGAAACAGTTCAAAGTGAAGGTAAACGCAGTATAAAAAGGGCGCTCGAATATTACAATTTAGATCTTGTGCTATCTATTGGGTACCGCGTTAATTCTATAAAGGCTACTCATTTTCGCCAATGGGCAACACAAACCTTAAAAAACCACATTCAAAAAGGTTACACCATTAATCGCCATCGCATCAAAAAAAATTATGATGAATTTTTAAAATCAGTTGATGATGTTAGAAAATTATTACCAGATGGATTTGCAATTGATAAAGACAGTGTGCTTGAGTTAATTTCATTATTTGCAGACACGTGGTTATCACTGGATTCTTACGATAAAGATAAATTAGTATCGAAAGGCAGCACAAAAAAGAAAGTAAATTTGACTGCAGAAAAATTAAATAAAGCGCTTTCTGAATTAAAACAAAATTTAATTTCAAAAGGCGAAGCAACTGATATTTTTGGTGTTGAAAGATCTAAAGATAGTATTGCCGGAATTATTGGAAATGTGATGCAATCATTTGGTGATCAAGATGTTTATCCAAGTATTGAAGAAAAATCAGCGCATTTACTTTATTTCATCATAAAAAATCACCCGTTTGTTGATGGCAATAAACGTAGCGGTGCATATGCATTTGTTTGGTTTTTAAAACAAGCAAAAATTTTAGATTTGAAAAAAATGACACCGCCTGCCTTAACAGCATTAACATTATTAATTGCAGAAAGCGCACCAAAAGATAAAGAAAAAATGGTTGGATTGGTTTGCGCAATTTTAATGAAAAATAAAAAGTAAATTTTATTTGATGGAAAGTGAATATGTCAGAAATAAATAAATTTAATCAAACGATCGGCGACATTGTTCCCAATTGGAAATCTTGCGAATATCCATCTAAAAATAAAATGACAGGAAAATATTGTTCGCTTGAAATTTTAGATATTGAAAAACATGCAAGCGATTTGTTTGATGCGATTTCATTTGAAAATAAAGGTGAATCGTGGACTTATTTGTCGTCTGGACCAATTTTTTTGTTAGAAGGATTTCAACAATGGTTGCATAATAAAGTAAAAAATGATGACACAATATTATATGTTATTATCGATTTAAAATCAAAAAAACCAATTGGCATTGCAGGCTATTTACGAATCGATCCAACGCATGGAACAATTGAAGTGGGGCATTTACATTATTCAAAATTTTTAAAACAAACACCGTTGGCGACAGAAGCAATGTATTTAATGATGCATTATGTTTTTGAAGAATTACATTATCGTCGTTATGAATGGAAATGTAATTCGCTTAATGAAGCATCACGCAATGCAGCACTTCGTTTAGGTTTTCAATTCGAGGGTATTTTCAGACAATGCAATGTATTTAAAAATCATAATCGCGACACAACTTGGTTTTCAATTTTAGATAATGAATGGCCAGCGTTAAAAATTAAATTTGAAAAGTGGTTGGATGAAAATAATTTTGATTTGAATGGAAAGCAGATTAAACGGTTGCAGGATTGTTGAGTGTTTATGCGCTCATGCGTCAGCGTGAGCGCAAAAAGATATAACATCTCGCATCACATCACACGTCCTCTGCATCACAAAAATATTATGCACACACGCTAAATTATGATATGCCGGCGCTTCTGATTTAAATAAATAATGTAA
This sequence comes from Gammaproteobacteria bacterium RIFCSPHIGHO2_12_FULL_36_30, assembly GCA_001801815.1. Lineage (GTDB taxonomy): Bacteria > Pseudomonadota > Gammaproteobacteria > Coxiellales > Coxiellaceae > 2-02-FULL-42-43. The sequence continues at coordinate 355,171 of MGXU01000010.1, read as the reverse complement.
ATACGCGCGGGAATAATTTTTGCAGGTGCGACATTCGCAATTTTTTAAAATAGGATTTTCGTCTTTGGCGTAAATACTTTTTTTAATGCTGATTAATCCCTTTTCTTCACCGCAAGCATTAAATATTATCCAATCATCTTTTGGTTCTGCAAAACCATGATATAAAGATCCGTGTCGTGCGTTACGTGTTGGCGCGACACAATCAAAAATATCAGCGCCACATTTTACAACATCAATTAAATCTTGCGGATGCGCGCCAACACCCATCGTGTAGCGAATTTTATTTTCAGGAAGAATAGGGCGCACCCAATTTATAATGTCCGCAGTTTTTTCCATATTAAAACCAATTGATTCGCCGCCAATTCCAATTCCATCTAAATCAGCATCCACAATAAATTGCGCACTTTGTTCGCGTAGTTTTTGATAAATGCCACCTTGAATAATGCCAAAAAGTGCTTGTTTTAAGCCATAAAATGAATTTTGATTTTGATCGTGAATTGTTTTGGATTCTAAAAGCCAGCGATGTGTGCGCTCCATTATTTTTTGCGCTTCATCTTCTGAAATATTTTCTGGTGTGCATTGATCAAATGCCATGATAATATCAGCGCCGATTATTTTTTGCGCTTCAATTGAAGTTTTAGAATTTAATGTAATTATTTTTCCGGTAATAGGATGTTTAAAATGCGCGCCGTCTTCTTTTATTTTACAAATATCTGTTTTATTCGACAAACTAAATACTTGAAATCCACCGCTGTCTGTTAACATTGGTTTATTCCAATTCATAAATTTGTGCATGCCACCTGCAGCTTGAATAATTTCCATGCTGGGTGAAACCAACATGTGATAGGTATTTCCACCTAAAATAATTTGTGTGTTTGTTACAATTAAATCATCAGGTGACATTAAATTTACAAATGCGCGCGTGCCAACGGGCATAAAACAGGGTGTTGTGAATTCGCCGTGCGGAGTTTTAACTTTCATTACACGCGCATGAGAATTTTTGTGTTGCTTAATTAATTGTGATGAAAAAATATTTTTCATGATGCTTGTGCGAGCGCATCCATCATCGCATGTAAAAAACGCGCTGCTTCACCGCCAGTAATTGCGCGATGATCAACTGATAATGATAGTGGAATGACTTTGTGTAATTCGCATTTATTGTTTTTATCAAGCGCAACATTTTTTGTAATTCTGCCAACACCAATAATTGCAACCGTTGGCGGTAAGATAATGGGGTTTGCATATTTTCCGGCAATCGAACCAAAATTTGATAATACAATTGTTGGATCTTTTAAGTCAGCTTGTGCAATTGATTTTGTTTGTGCTTGGCTTTTAAATTTTTCAATTGTTTCGCGAATTTTTTCATCGGATAAATTCGCAGCGTCTTTAATCACAGGAACATATAATCCATGCGGCATGTCGAGCGCTAACCCTAAATTTATTTTATCGAATTTTTTCATTTGCATATTTTTGCCGTTAAAAATAGCATTTAATGCAGGTTCTTTTTTGCATGCTGCAGTGATGGCGCGAATAATGCGAATGGTAATATCTTGTTTGCCTTGCCATGCATGAATATCAACTTCATCAATGATGGTGACCGGAACAATGTCGTGATGAGATTGCTGCATGCTTAATACCATGGCACGTTTTGTGTTAGATAAATTTTCCCAACCGTCTTTCGCTTCAGTAACACCAGGTTTTTGAGCAGATTTTTTCACATCATCTTCTGTAATGCGATCACCGCTAAATTTTACAGTGGATAAATCAATATTTAATTTTCGAGCGAGTGCGCGAATTGCGGGCGTTGCTTTAATATTATTATTAACAACAGCATCAGTTAAATTTAAATTTCCAGAAATAATTTTTTCTGATTGTTCAATTTTTCCAACGACAGTGCCCGTATCTTTTTTCTCATCAATTTCTGCAGCGCCTTCAAAACCAATTAATGGTTTTCCTGTTTCGATTGTGTCATTGACATTACCAAATAATTTTTCGATTTTTGTATCGAAAGGTGCGGGCACATCGACTAATGCTTTTGCAGTTTCCATTGCAACAATGGGTTGATCTTTTTTTACAGCATCACCAACTTTGACATACCATTCGCGAATAATTGCATCGGGTAAACCTTCGCCGAGATCGGGGAGCTTAAATATTTTCATATTATTTTTTCCACTGCTTTTATAATTCGTTGCGCACTTGGCATATAATATTTTTCTAATTGTGCGTATGGCATGACAGTATCATAGCCACTCACGCGTTGAACCGGCGCTTTTAATGTATCTAATGCATATTCTGCTAATTGTGCTGCAATTTCAGCGCTAACGCCACATGTGCGCGGCGCTTCAGAAATAATTACACAGCGACCTGTTTTTTCAACGGATGTTAAAATGGTTTCCATATCAATTGGCGATATTGTTGCTAAATCAATTATTTCAGCAGAAATACCGCTATTTTCTAATTGTTCTGCCGCTTCAATTGTTTCTTTCATCATTGCGCCCCATGAAATTAAAGTGACATCATCACCTTCTTTCACGAGAAAACATTTATCCAGTGGTAATGCTTTTCCATTATCAGGCACTTCTTGTTTTACTAAACGATAAATTCTTTTTGGTTCTAAAAATAAAATAGGATCGGGATTGCGAATTGCCGCTAATAATAATCCATATGCTTTTGCAGGTGATGATGGAATGACAACGCGCATGCCTGGAATATGAGCGAATAATGCTTCACTGCTTTCTGAATGATGTTCTGGTGCGTGAATTCCGCCGCCGTAAGGTGCGCGATAAACAATTGGACAAGTTAATCGTCCGCGTGTGCGATTGCGCATGCGTGATGCGTGTGAAATCATTTGATCAAAACCAGAATAAATAAATCCCATAAATTGAAATTCAGCAATGGGTTTTAATCCTTGTGTTGCCATTCCAATCGCCATGCCCGCAATCATACTTTCTGCAAGTGGTGTATCAAGTACACGTTCAGGTCCAAATTTTTCAAGTAAACCAACTGTTGAGCGAAAAACACCGCCGTTAACAGCAATATCTTCACCAAAAATAATGACATTTTTGTCGTGTGACATCTCATATGCGATGGCTTGTGTGACTGCTTCGACTAATGTGATTGCTGTCATGAGTTTTCCAATAAATCATTTCGTTGATCAATGTATGCGTCCGGTAATGTTTCATACATATAATCAAACATCGTTTCTGGTTTTTGTTTTTCGCGTGAAAAATAATGATTAATTTCTTTTTCAACAAATTCTTTTGTTGTGTGTTGTAATTCATTTTCTTTTTCTTTATTCCACACACCTTGCGCTTCTAAATAATATCCTAAACGTGCGATGGGTTCTTTTTTCCATGCTGATTTTTTTTCTTCTACATCCGAATAACGTGACGCATCATCAACTGTTGTGTGATCTGCTAAACGATAAGAAACTGCTTCAATCACAATTGCTTTCCCACCATTTCGCACTTGTAATAAAGCTGTTTTCATCACATCCATCATTGCAATCACATCATTACCATCGACTTGAATACAATCTAATCCTGCCGCAATTGCTTTTTGCGCAAGTGTTTCGCATGAACTTTGTTTTGCGCGCGGAACCGAAATTGCCCATTGATTATTATCGATTACAAATATTACTGGCAAATGCCATGCGCCTGCTAAATTCATTGCTTCGTAAAAATCGCCTTTTGATGTTCCGCCATCGCCAATTTCAGTGACGACAACTCGTTTTTCTTTTTTATATTTAATTGCGTATGCAGCACCTGCAGCGTGTAAGCATTGCGTTGCGATAGGTACACAAATTGGAAAATCTTGATTTAAAGTAGGGGAAGCATTACCACGTTCATCTCCGGACCAATACGCTAAAATATCTGTGAGTGAATATCCGCGTTGCAATAATGAACCATGATCGCGATAAAAAGGGCAGAGCACATCTTCTTTATCCATGCTAAAACCGGTTGCAACAAATATTGCTTCTTGTCCTTGCGATGATGGAAAAGTACCTATTTTTCCAGTGCGATGTAAATTTACCATTTGATTATCAAATACGCGCAACACAGTCATGCGTTTATATAAATCAATTAATAAATCATTTGTAATAAAATCTGGGAAGGGTTGTGTTTGTTGGCTGTGTTCATCTAAATACTGTAAATAGGGCACAATAAATGATGTAATTGTTTTTAATTTTTTTGGCATGCTAATCTCTCAAACGCCATTTCTTCCGCAACAACGTTCGGTGTTTTTCCGCTACTTGCAACACGCTCTAACATCGTCATCGTGATATTATATATGTTATCAATTTTTTCATCTGCTTTTAATGCATCTTGATAAGCATATTCCATCGCAACGTGAATGAGTCCACCTGAGTTAATTAAAAAATCAGGCAAATAAATAATGCCGCGTTCATGCATAATGCGCGCATTATTATGATGTGCTAATTGATTATTTGCGGAGCCTGCAATAATTTTTGCTTTTGTATGCTTAATAAAATCATGCGTAATTGTGGCGCCAAGTGCACAAGGTGCATAAATATCGCAGTCAACAGTTTCAATTTTATCAGGCGCAACAACTGTTACGTTTAATTCTTTTTTACATTTTTCTAAAATATCTGCATTCACGTCAGAAACAATTACTGTCGCACCATCATTTACTAAATGTTTTGCGAGTAAATAACCAACGTGTCCGATACCTTGAATTGCAACACGAACACCATCGCAATTATTTTTATGTAATTTAAATTTTACCGCTGCTTGTATTGCGCGAAACACGCCTTTTGCAGTTGAAACAGAAGGATCTTCAGAAACCTCGCCAGTTGCCGTAATACTTGATACAAATGGTGTGCGCTCTGAAATTATTTTCATATCATTTACGTTTGATCCAACATCAACCGCAGTAATATATCGTCCATTTAATTCATGTACAAAATCACCGAAGCTGCGAAATATTGCTTCTCGATCATAATCACCTTTTGGTTTGATAATCACTGCTTTTGCACCGCCGTGCGGTAAATCACATGCGGCAGCTTTTAATGTCATGCCGTACGCAAGACGCAAAACATCTTTTAATGCTGATTCTGGTGATGGATATGAATAAAAACGACAGCCGCCAATTGCAGGGCCTAATTTTGTATTATGCACGGCAATCATGGCAAATAAGCCTGTTGCAGGGTCTATTTTTGTGTATATTCCGCCAAATTTCATGATTCGGGCATAACGCATAAGTGCATGATAAGAGTGTATTTTTCGTTTCATATTCCGTGAGCTCTTATATTTGATTTAATAATGGTGCATATTACCAAGATTGTTTCATCAAACATAGTGGCAAAGTGAGCATTTCAGTGACCAAAAATCAATCACAACAATGGCCGTTACCATTTGTAATTGCGCATCGCGGTGCATCAAAACTTGCACCCGAAAATACAATAGCTGCATTAAAAGCTGCAAAACAAGCAGGTTCAGAATGGGTTGAATGTGATATTCAACTCACAAAAGATAATCAGCCTGTTATTTTTCATGATACAAAATTAAATCGCACGACCAATGGACGTGGAAAATTATCTGATTTTACTTTATCAGCATTGCAAAAATTAGATGCAGGTAGTTGGTTTTCAGCTGAATTTGCAGGCGAAAAAGTGCCAACATTGCAAGCATGGCTGCAATGCGCATTAACTTTAAAATTAAAGTTAAATTTAGAATTAAAATGCGAAACAAAAAAAGAATCTATTTTATTAGCAGAATCGGTGATTGATCATTTACAAAAATATTGGCCTGCGCATTCGAATAGTATTTTTATTTCAAGTAGTAATCAATTTGCATTGATGCAAATTCAAGAACGTGCAAATACTTTGCTGTTGGGATTAATTAGTGAAAAAATATTTTCTGAAAAAATGGCAGCAAATTTATTTCAATCTAATATTATTTCTCTTCATCAACCTTTTAAAATTTTAAATGCAGATTATGTTGCGATGTTGCACGAACAAAGTTTGCATGTTTTAGCTTATACTGTAAATGATTTAAGCGTGTTGGAAAAATTAAAAGCGATTGGAGTAGATGGAGTTTTTTCAGATAATCAAGCTTTTTATTCGCAATAAAATTAATGACGAACATAAGTTAATGAAATATGTTTTTCCCGCAGAATTTTTTTAATTTTTGGTAATGCTTTATATGCTGCTAATTCACCCTGATAAAATAATTTATATTTTTGATCGATATCAAATGTGCCTGTATCGCCTACTTGCGGGCGAATAACAATGTTAGCGCCATTTTCAGATAGACGTGATAATTGTAACCAAGAAATATGAAATGCTCGATCATATACACCGAGTGCGGTCCACGGCATATTTTTTGATAATTGTTGTGAAACATTTATCGCAATAATTACTTTTGGATGAAATTGTTTTGCGATATCCACCGGAACAGGATCGGTCATGCCGCCATCAACCAATGTTCGACCATACAAATGTGCGGGTTTTACTGCGCCAGGAATAGATGCAGATGCTTCAGCGGCCGGCGCAATTGGTCCACTTGAAATCACAAATTCTTTTCCGGTTTTTAAGTCAGTCGTGACGATGACAAGTGGAATTTTTAATTGATTAAACCATTGTGATCTCATGTGATTTAATAAAAATTTTTCGTAATGATAACCTTGCATCAATCCTTTTAAACTGGGTATATTACTAATATCAGCTATATTCCAAAATGTAGCAGACAACATTATTTTTGACGCAGTTTTTGCATTTCCACTATCTGCTAATAATGCACCGTAAAAACCGCCAACGCTGCTGCCAACAATTAGATTAATCGGAACACCTGCGTTTTGTAAAACTTGTACTGCACCGGCATGTGCAAAACCGCGTGCACCACCTGCGCCCAAAACTAGCGCTACTTCAGGACGCTGTTTTAATTTTAAAGGTTTGGGTTGAACTGCAGGAATTGTAATTTGTGGTTTAAAGCCAGCGCAAGCGCAAAGCAGCAAGGTCGCGATGGATAACGGTAAGAATTTAAAATGAAAGTGCAGCGATTTCATGCAAGATCCCAAAATACGGATGGCTATTGTATAACATTTTATATTAAAATGAAGAAAGTGGAGCGAAAAATTTTAGGTGAGTTTTATGCGTGATTCCAATCCATTATTGCAATCCATTTCGACTTGGTTTCGACGTAATTTTTCAGATCCAGCAACGGTGGGTTTGTTTTTTACTGTATTGTTTGTATTACTTTTCCTCGAGTTTTTTGGGCATTTTTTCATGCCCGTTATCATCAGCGTTATTTTGACATATTTGTTGTTATCGGTTGTACGTTTGTTAGAACGATGGCATTTTCCCCATTTTTTAGCAGTGAATATTGTATTTGTGGTTTTTGTGGGTTTGGTGATTTTTGGATTGGTGGTGGTGTTGCCAATTTCAGTGCGACAATTACAAAATCTAGTGACTGAATTTCCAAATGCATTTACACAAAGTCATCAATGGCTAACAAAAATGATGGCGAATTATCCCGCCATTTTTGCTGATCCGCGTTTTCAACAAACCATCGCATTTATGCAAAATGAATTTGCACATGCAGGGCAAATTACATTGAAATATGTGTGGGCATTAATTCCCAATTTAATCACCGCCGTTTTATATTTTATTTTAGTGCCATTATTATTATATTTTTTCTTAAAAGATTCGAAAAAAATTGTTGAATGGTTTACGCAATTTCTTCCAAAAAACAGAAGTTTGGTTTCCAATGTTTGGCAAGATGTAAATCATAAAATTGGATGTTATGTTCGTGGTCGTGTGATTGAAATTTTATTAGTTGGATTTGTAACATCAATTGTATTTATTGCATTAGGAATGAAATATTCTATTTTGCTCGGTGTTTTAGTTGGATTATCGGTAATTATTCCTTACATCGGCGCAGTCATTGTGACGATTCCTGTTTTTATTGTTGGATTAATGCAGTGGGGGATGGCGCCACATTTTTTATACGCGATGATTGCCTACACAATTATTATTGTTTTGGATGCAAATATTTTAGTGCCGATGTTATTTGCTGAAACGATGGATTTACATCCAGTTGTCATTATTTTATCCGTTTTAGTTTTTGGTGGAATTTGGGGATTTTGGGGCGTGTTTTTTGCAATTCCATTAGCAACGGTTGCAGATGCGGTGATGAGGGCATGGCCGAAGTCTGTGTAAGACTTCGTTATTTATTGTCTTCGCCCAACATCCCACCCAACATTCCACTCGCGCCGCCCATCATGCTTTCTTTTTCTTTTTCAATTTTTTGTGCGGCATCGTTGATTGCAGCAGCAATTAAATCCTGCAAAATAATTTTATCTTCTTTTAAAATTGCATCATCAATGTTTACAGATAACGCATAACCTTGCGCATTCATTTTAATTTGCACAGCATCAGCACCAGCAGAACCCATCACTTCAACTTTCGCTAATTTTTCTTGCGCGTCTTTCATCATCTCTTGAATTTTGCCAGCGTTTTTCATCAAGCTCGCAATATTTCCTAAATTACCTAAATTAAATTTATCACCAAACATTTTTTATACCTCGCTTCTTGAATAAAGTGCATGTGACAATGTACTGCCATCTAAATATTCTAATTCACCACCCATCGGCACACCATGTGCAATGCGCGTACATTTTATTTTTTTTGCGTCAATATGATTTGCAATATATTGCGCTGTTGCTTTTCCTTCAACCGTTGGATTCGTTGCTAAAATAATTTCTTCAATTTTTTCTTCTTGCAAACGCTTTAATAATAATGGAATGCCAATATGATCTGGTGAAATTCCATCGAGCGGAGATAAATGTCCGTGTAAAACAAAATAACATCCGTTGAATGCATGTGTTTGTTCAATTGCAATCATATCTGCAGGACCTTCAACAACACATAATAATGTGTGATTGCGTTTTGTATTGCTACAAAGCGAACATAATTTATGTTCTGTTAATTGTCTGCATCGTTGACATTGCCCAACTGATAAAACAGCTTGTTTTAAGGCATCTGCGAGTGTTTTTGCTTTTTCACGACCACTGTCTGTCAATAATTGATACGCCATGCGTTGCGCTGATTTGGGACCAACGCCTGGCAATGCACGGAGCGCATCGATTAATTGTTTGACGTGAGGCGAGAACATTATCCGTTCGTACCTGTATCACCACCTTCTTTACTTGCTTCAATTGCTTTTTGATCTGTTGGCAATGATAAATTTTTAATTTCATCCGGAATTTGCATTTGTTGCAATAATTCAATTGTTTTTGCTTGTGTTGCTTCTTGAATTTTTTTTACAACACTTTCCCATGCTTCGCGAATGCGTAATTTAAATTCTTTTACGCCACCTTGTAATGCTTTTTCATTAAAATCAATATCAACAAAACCATACGTTGCGGTCATCGTAATTTTAACTGTTTTATCCGATGATTCACCGCTAATTTTAATGTCTGCTAAATTTTGATAAGTGGATTGCATTTGATTTTGCATATCCATAATACTACTTTTAATATCTGATAATAATTGATCTGACATTTTACTTTCTCCGACAAATAATTTAATTAATTAGATTCGATGCTGTCTTCAATAACAGTAGCGCCGAATGTTTTTACAATCCGTTGAACAGATGGATCAGCAGAAATTGCTTTTTTTGCCGATTGTTTTTCACTATTTTGTAAACGCACTGCAAATTCCGCAGGTGTTTCGACTGTATTATCTTCAGCTGTGATCGTCACTTTAATTGCGCGACCTTCCAGTTGCGTAAATGCATCCTGCAAATATTGCTGTTGTTTTATATTAATTAACGCAGCATATTTCGATTTAATAGTGAGATGTACAGCATTATCTGTTCGTGATTTTAACACACATTGCTGCGCAAGCGCGAGAGTAGGGCCGGATAATTTTAATTGAGATAATAATGTGTTCCAACTGTCTGAAATGTTCTTTTCAGCAAAATGCTCGGTAGTTTTTGTTGGTGCTTCTGATGTAATTTTTGTTTCAGGTACTGATTTAACAGTCATCATTCGTATTACACACATTTCAAAACCAATTTGAGGCGTTGGCGAAAGTGGTAAATCACGCTGGCCGGCTAGCGCAATCTGATAATACAATTGAATTTCGTCGCGTGTAAATTCGCTTATAAATTTTTTATCAATCAATTGTTTAATTGAAATGTGATATAGTTGTGTTAATAATTCCGATAAGCAACGCGCAAAATTAACGCCATTTTTTTCCCAAGATTTTGTAAGTGATAATGCAGCGTCTGCATCGCGTGCGTGAATTGCTTTTAATAATGCAGTTATTTCTGCTTTATTTGATAATCCCAACATCGCTCGCGTTTCTGCAGTAGAAATTTTTCCATTGCCATAAGCAATACATTGATCTAATAAACTTAAACTATCGCGCATGCTGCCATTGCTGGATGTTGCAATTAAATTAAGCGCGTCGTTTTCAAATTTTATTTTTTCTGCATTTAAAATAAATTGTAATTGTTTTTCAATTTGATCAATTGTCATTTTTGATAAATGAAATTGTAAACAGCGTGACAAAACAGTGGCAGGTAATTTTTGCGGATCAGTTGTTGCTAATAAAAATTTTACATGTTCGGGCGGTTCTTCTAATGTTTTTAATAATGCATTAAAACTATGTCCAGATAACATGTGCACTTCATCGATTAAATAAACTTTAAATTTACCTTTTGTCGGCGCGTAAGGAATATTATCTAATAATTCGCGTGTGTCTTCGACTTTAGTTCGCGATGCTGCATCAATTTCATATAAATCTGGAAAACGTCCGCTATCAATTTCTTTACAGTTTGAGCATTGTTCGCAGGGTGTTGCAGTCATTCCTTTTTCGCAATTTAAACATTTTGCAAATATTCTTGCGACAGTTGTTTTTCCTGTGCCGTGCGTGCCAGTAAATAAATAGGCGTGATGAATTTTATTTTGTGTTAATGCATTTGAGAGTGATTGAATGACATGCGCTTGTCCAACAATTTGATCAAATTGTTTTGGACGCCATTTTCGAGCTAGAGCTAAATAAGGCATATTTGATAACTCGCACCGATCCCTGTTTGTAAAAGGGTAGCCACAAAAGCCATTACTCGCACCCGAGTCTGTCGCTACCGTTGCTTCCTTCCGGACCTGGCGGAGTTTGCAACATATCGTTGCGAGGTGACCCTTATGGCTACTCTTTTAAAAACAGATTAAAAGCGCACATTTTTGTGCGCTTTTATTTTTATTCCGCAACCATTTCATGACGCGGCACAAACGTTCTTTTATCCCAAGTAAAAAATGCGCCGTAAAAATAAACTATTAAGGATAATATCAATAAATAAATCATGCTGGTTTCTGTTGTGATTGAATTTCCTGGAGAATGATTGTCGCCCAAAAATACAATAAAACACAATCCAATAAAATATAAAATCAACCACGAAACACCTTTAATTGCAGCATAAACATTCTTCGCTACTTTTACTTTTGTTTCGTAATATAAATATAAACAAATTCCGGGAATTACTAATATTAATAATTTCGGAATCAACGGCCAGCCAGCATAAAATAATAATATTGATAATACAAATAATAATAATGGCGCTAATAAATGTGCGAGCGGCAACATAAATTGATTTTTACTGAGCATCAACGCTTTATTTTTAATGCGATTGGAAATAACTACAATTGGCGCAGGCAAATATGAAAATACATGCAACACAGAAATTACCGCGACCAATTGATACCATCCGCGAAACATAAATAAGAAAATACAGCCAACTAACATCGTTGTCACAATTGCGCTTCTCGGATTTTTAAATTTAGGATTCAGCATACTTAAAAAATGTGGCAAATGTCCTTCGCGCGCAAGAGAATACATTATGCGTGAAGCTGATGCAGTAAATGCAGCACCACAAACACCAGGCGATACAACTGATCCAATATAAACAATAATCACCATTAATTGTAAATTAGCTGCTAATAATAATTGAACGTACGGCGAGCGGAAATTAATTCCAGCCCATCCGCTATGTTCCAATAAAGCTGGACTTAAACTTCCAACATACGCAACTTGCAATAACATATATAAAATTAATGAAATTAAAATACTGCCAGCAACTGCAATTGGTAACATTGTTTTAGGTGATTTAATTTCTTCAGAAAATGTCAGTGGTGTTTGAAATCCATTGAATGACATAATCACACCACAAGAAATAATGCTGACAAAAATAGAACTCATTCCAAACGGCATAAATCCACCATCTGTCGTGTTGTCAAAATTGCCTGGATGAAATCCGCTATAAATTAATGCAGCAACTGTTAATAATGGGACAATAATTTTAATCATCGTGAAAAAATTATTAAATTTAATAAAAATTCTCACACTCCAATAATTCACAAACATAAAAAACAACATCAATACAATTGCAGCGGCAATACCAAAATGAGTGAGTTCGTGAGATGGAATGTCATACAAACGATTCCACATTGGCGATAATTGACTGAGGTATTGAACAATTCCTTGCGCTTCAACTGGTGGAACCGCAACAATACACAACCAATTAATCCAAGATGTTAAAAAACCGCAAAAGCGGCCATGTGTAACATTTGCATAATAACCAATACCGCCCGCTGAAGGAAAAATACTACCCATCTCAACAAACAAAAGACCAACTAATAATGCAATGACAGCACCGACAACCCAGGAAACTAAACCTGCAGGACCTGCAACATTGGCAATTTTTTGTGTACTTAATAACCAACCCGATCCAACAATTGACGTAATACCTGTCATCATCAAAGAAAATGTTGAAATATTTCTGTTAAATTTGGTCATGCGCTACAATCCCCGTACTAGTTAAGTAGTATCATTTTACTATTACTATTAATTAAAATTGAACTCGAGTCTACACAGCAGATTATTAAAAGTAAATAATGATACACTGACGCAAAATCACATTTCAGGAGTTTTGTATGATTGTTGAACCAAAAGTGCGTGGATTTATTTGTACCACCGCCCATCCAGTTGGATGTTACCAAAATGTACTAGAGCAAATTAATTACATCAAATCACATCACCGTTTGCCTGAATCATGCAGACCAAAAAATGTTTTAGTGATCGGCGCATCAACTGGATATGGTTTAGCATCTCGCATTGCAACAACTTATGCAGCAAATGCAAAAACGATCGGCGTATTTTTTGAAAAGCCAGCAAGTGATAAACGCACAGCAACAGCGGGTTGGTATAATTCCGCTGCGTTTGAAAAAATTGCACATGCAGATGGACATTATGCAAAAAGTATTAATGGCGATGCATTTTCTGATGAAATAAAAAAACAAACTATCGATTTAATTAAAAAAGATTTAGGAAAAATTGATTTGGTTATTTATAGTTTAGCATCACCGCGTCGCACGCATCCAAAAACGGGCGAAGTATTTCATTCCACATTAAAACCAACTGATAGAGTTTATAAAAATAAAACGGTTGATCCATTAACGGGTGTTGTGAGCGAAGTTGCAATTGAGCCTGCAAATTCAGAAGACATTGCACATACTGTTGCAGTGATGGGCGGTGATGATTGGAAAATGTGGATTGATTTATTGCGCGAAGAAAAATTATTAACAGATGATGCAATTACTTTTGCTTACACTTATGTTGGCCCTGAATTAACACATGCAATTTATAAACATGGAACAATCGGAAAAGCAAAAGATGATTTGCTTGCCACTGCTTATGCGCTAGATAAAAAATTAAAAGCAACTGGCGGACGTGCATTTATCTCTGTCAATAAAGCATTAGTAACGCAATCCAGCTCCGCAATTCCTGTCGTGCCATTATATATTTCTATTTTATTTAAAATTATGAAAGAAAATAAAACGCATGAAGGTTGCATTGAACAATTATATCGTTTACTGCATGATTTTGTTTATACTGGTCGTGATATAAAAACTGATTCAGAAGATCGCATTCGTATTGACGATTGGGAAATGCGTGATGATGTGCAAAAGTCTGTAGATGATATTTGGAAAAAAATATCGACGGATAATATTAATCAATTATCAGATTTAAATGGATATCGTCGAGATTTTTATAAATTATTTGGATTCGAAGTGGATGGTGTGGATTATAAAAAAGAGGTGGATGTGGATGTAAGGATTGATTCCATATGACCGATCAATTGCAGGAAAAATTAGACAAACTCAAACTCACCAAAATCCGCCGCCATATTTTTTTATGCTGCGATCAAACCGAACCACATTGTTGCTTAAAAGAAGTGGGATTAGAATCATGGCAATATTTAAAACGTCGCCTAAATGAATTAAATTTAACTGGCGACGGCGGAATTTATCGCACAAAAGCAAATTGTCTACGTATTTGTTGTGAAGGTCCAATCGCTGTCGTTTATCCTGAAGGCGTTTGGTATAAACACTGCACGCCGGAAGTTTTAGAAAGAATTATTCAAGAACATTTAATTGGTGGTGTGCCTGTTAAAGAATTTGTGATTGCTGAACCTGACAGGGAGCCGCGCGCGTAAGCAAGCGATATTTTATGACTTCAGGTTATCTTCAAAAAATGTCGGTCACGCACGCACAACCCATCCAATACGAATTAATTTTAGATAATCAAAAAATAAATTTAAATAATTTCTTAAATAAAAAAATCTCACTTGAATTTTTAAATGAAATCCACTGTATCCAATGCAACAGAAAAATAAAAAAAACATTTCAACAAGGATATTGTTTTCCATGCATGCAAAAAATAAATGAATGCAATAATTGTATGTTACATCCCGAAAAATGTTTAGTTGAAACAGGAAAATGCGATCCGAATAATTGGGCGCATCAACAATGTCATCAATCACATTTTGTTTATCTCGCCAATTCATCCGGATTAAAAGTCGGCGTGACGCGCACAAAAAATAATCCTACGCGTTGGATTGATCAGGGCGCTGCGCAAGCATTACCGATTTTTCAAACTGTAAATCGTTATCAAGCAGGATTAATTGAAGTTGCATTAAAAGATTTTGTTGCGGATAAAACAAATTGGCGTTTGATGCTTACAAAAAATATTCCGCACATTGATTTAATCACAGAGAAAAAAAGATTATTATCCGAAGCGCAAAAAAATCTGTCGCCGATTTTAAAAAAATATTCTGATGAAATTATTTTGTTAGAAGAAAAAAATGTTTTTACGTTTGAATATCCAGTTTTACAATATCCGACCAAAATAAATTCATTATCATTTGATAAAACTCCTGCAATTACAGGTATTTTGCAAGGAATAAAAGGTCAGTATTTAATTTTTGATGCGGGTGTTTTGAATATTAGAAAATTTGGCGGGTATTTTATAAAAATATTTCAAGAAACTCATTCAAAAACAAATATCCTTTCTTAGTAACCTGAAAATAATTTTTCTCCAATTTCAAAAATCCCATTTCAATCGCTTTTGCTATTTCTTTTTCAATTACAGAAAATTTTAATCCCGTTCTCACTTCAAACATTTCAATCGCAATAGGCTGCATTAATCTCAACGCGTTCATCATAAATTCCAACGGCAATTCTTTTTCTAAAATTATTTTTGTTTCAAATAAATTATTTTTATTTGCGGATAAATATTGCTTCGGATGTTTTGTATTCCATCGTCGCATTATTTTCCCAGAATTAAAATCCGTTAATTTTGCATGCGCGCCTGCGCCAATTGCTAAATAATCCCCAAAAAGCCAGTAATTTAAATTATGCTGGGATTTAATTTTTGCATACGCAGAAATTTCATATTGCTCAAAATTATTTTCATGCAATAATTTTTGCCCGGCATTTTGTATTTCAAATCGATAATCATCATCTGGCAACTTCGGTGGAAAGCGATAAAAAAAAGTATTAGGTTCTAATGTTAATTGATACCAAGAAATATGATTCGGTGATAAATCAATCGCAGTTTGCAAATCAAATAATGCATCATCAATCGTTTGATTCGGCAAACCAAACATTAAATCAATATTAATATTTTGAAAACCCGCACGACGCGCTTCATGAAAAGCATTTTTCGCTTGATTGTTATCATGAATTCTTCCAAGTACTTTTAATTTTTCATCTTGAAAACTTTGCACACCAAGTGAAATGCGATTGATACCAACATCAAAATAACCTTTAAATCGACTTGCTTCCGTCGTGCCAGGATTTGCTTCCAAAGTAATTTCAATTTGATTCGAAATATCCAAATGATCTCTTAAACGCGCAAATAATTTTTCATACGCTTCTGGCGAAAATAAACTCGGCGTGCCACCCCCAATAAAAATAGAATGAATCGCGCGGTTTTGTACAAATGATAATTGTGTTTCTAAATCGAACAGCAGTTGATCGATATACGCTTTTTCAGGCAGTTCACCCGTCGCCGCATGCGAATTAAAATCACAATACGGGCATTTTTTGACGCACCAAGGAATGTGAATATACAAACTCAGTGGAATTTGATCAAATTTCATGTGACTCGCAATTTTTATTCGTTATAATGACGGCGGTATGAACTGTATCATATTTAGGCGCCAACCGATAACCGCTACAAGGGCTATGACATTGAAAAAACATTTTCTGAATTTAATTTTTTGGGTATTTTTGATTTCACCTTTTTCTGCAATTTTGGCAGATGATACAGGTGCAGAAACAATTCCATCCGTGATTGCTGCAGATGAACAAGCAGCGAGTCAACATAATTATGGGCGTACCCTATGCAATAATCCTAATTATTTTTGTCGCCCGGTTGGAAAAAATGATCATTGGTACTCGTTATTTCCTAATTATTTACAACGTCAAGAAGTGATGCGTTTAAATCGCACGAATGTTGCGTTGATGTACCGCAATTGGTTGGTTGTTCCGAAAGATTTTAATAAAACGACATACATGGATATGTCTCCATTACCAAAACATATTGATACGCACGGTCAAAAAGAAGTGTATGTGAATTTAAGTTTATTTGCATTTGGTGCTTATGATAAAACAGGAAAATTAATTTATTGGGGACCAGTTAGTAGCGGTCGTAAAAAATGTTTTGATACCAATGGAATTTGTTCGACAGCAACTGGAAACTTTAGAGTGTTTCGCATGGAAGGAAAAAATTGTATATCACATGAATTTCCGATGGAAACACACGGTGGTTATCCAATGCCTTATTGCATGTATTTTCATAATGGCACAGCGCTGCATTATTCTACTTTGTCCGGTTTTATTAATCGAAGCGATGGTTGTGTGCGTATGTTTAAAGCAGATGCGCAATGGTTAAATAAAAAATTTGTAAAATTAGGAACGTTGGTTGTCGTGACGAAGTAAATAGTTACGGAAGCCCGCGTTGAAGTTCGCGCAGCGAACGGAACAAGGGCGTTTTGCAGTGACCCACCTCACAACGACAAATATTTAATTTATATTTTAAATTTAAAGTAATTCATTATGCCAAAATCCACAAAACTCCTCAGCACAAAAATATTAGCAAAAACCCGCATTTTTACAATCGAAGAAACACGCGTGCAATTTTCAAATGGACATGAACATACGTTCGAGCGAATTTGCGGACGCCATCCTGGCGCTGTAATGATTATCGCAATGTTAGACGACGAAACATTTTTATTAATTCGCGAATATGCACCCGCTGCAAATAAATATATTTTAGGATTTCCAAAAGGCGCGATGGATGAAGGTGAAAATCCTTTAGAATCCGCTAATCGTGAATTAATGGAAGAAACGGGATACGGCGCAAAAGAATTAACGCATTTAGCAAAATGGAGTTTATCGCCCGCGTATTTTAATGCAGATATGGATATCGTTTTAGCAAAAAATTTATATCCAAAAAAATTAGAAGGTGATGAACCAGAAGAAATTGAAGTGATTCCATGGAAAATCAGTGATATTGATAAATTATTAAAACATCCTGAATTTCATGAATCGAGAAGTGTTGCAGGAGTTTTATTACTGGAGAGATTATATGAAAAAAATTAAAATTGCTGTCACCGGCGGCGCAGGACAAATTGGTTATGCATTATTATTTCGTTTAGCATCAGGACAAGTGTTTGGTGCTGACGTAAAAGTAGATTTACATTTATTAGAAATTACACCCGCATTGCCTGCATTAAAAGGCGTTGTGATGGAATTAGATGATTGCGCATTTCCGACATTAGGTAATGTTGTTGTGACAGATGATGCAAATGTTGCAATGAAAGATATTAATTATGCAGCACTCGTCGGATCAGTTCCGCGCAAAAAAGGAATGGAACGTTCTGAATTATTAAAAATTAACGGCGCGATTTTTAAAACACAAGGCAAAGCAATTAATGATCATGCTGCTGATGATGTAAAAATATTTGTTGTCGGAAATCCCTGCAATACAAATTGTTTAATCGCAATGCATCATGCGCCTGATATTTCTCACGATCGTTTTTTTGCAATGACGATGCTTGATCAAAATCGCGCTGTGACGCAATTAGCAAAAAAAGCAAATGTTGATGTTACGGATGTTGAACATATGATTATTTGGGGAAATCATTCGTCTACACAATACCCCGATTTTTATAATGCAAAAATAAAAGGACAGTCTGCATTTGATGTGATTAATGATGAAAAATGGTTTACAGAATATTTTATTCCAACTGTTCAACAGCGCGGCGCTGCAATTTTAGAAGCGCGTGGATTGTCATCCGCTGCATCCGCTGCGAATGCCATTATTGATGGATTAAAAGCATTGCATCACGAAACACCTAAAAATAAGATGTATTCGATGTGTCGCGCATCGAAAGGTGAATACGGTGTTGATAAAGATTTAATTTTTTCTGTTCCGTGTCGTACTGAAAATGGCAAAGTTATTGTTGTTGAAAATATAAAACAAAATGAATTTGGACAAGCAAAATTAAAAGCGACGCTGGATGAATTGCGGGGTGAGTTTGCGGCAGTGAAAGAATTGGGATTGATTTGAAAATATTATCCATCGAAACCTCCTGCGACGAAACTGCTGTTGCTATTTATGATAGCGATGCAGGTTTGCTCGGACAATTAATTCATTCGCAAATTGATTTGCATCAAAAATATGGCGGTGTTGTTCCTGAATTAGCATCACGCGATCATATAAAAAAATTATTACCACTAATTCAACAATTGTTAGATCAATTAAAATTATCTCAAAAAGATATTTCGGGCATTGCTTATACGCGTGGCCCAGGATTAATTGGTGCACTAATGGTTGGCGCATCTGTTGCGCGTAGTTTAGCTTTTGCATGGAATATTCCGAGCATTGGCGTGCATCATTTGGAATCACATATCATGGCAGTGATGTTAGAAAAAGAAAAACCATCATTTCCATTTGTAACATTATTAGTTTCCGGCGGACACACCATGTTACTTTATGCTGAAAAATACGGTGTTTATCGAATTTTGGGTGAAACGCTTGATGATGCAGCTGGCGAAGCATTCGATAAAACTGCAAAATTGTTAGGATTAGATTATCCTGGTGGTCCAGCATTAGCAGCAATTGCAAAACAAGGAAATGCAAAACGTTTTCATTTTCCGCGACCCATGTTAAATCGCCCCGGATTAGAATTTAGTTTTAGCGGATTAAAAACCGCAGCAATAAATTGTTTTCAACAAAATGATCATGACGATCAATTAAAAGCAGATATTGCATGCGCATTTGAAGATGCAGTGATTGAAACATTAATGAAAAAATCAGAACGCGCGCTTGAAGAAATGCATTGCGATCAATTAGTGATTGCAGGCGGTGTTTCTGCAAATGAAAAATTACGCGAGCATGTAAATAAATTGATTAAACAAGGAAAAAAAATATTTTTTCCGCGCAGAGAATTTTGCACTGATAATGCTGCGATGGTTGCAATAAATGGATTGATGCGATTATCAAAAAATGAAAAAGATGCGTTGGATGTAGATGTAAAAGCAAGATGGGCTATGGATGAAATTTAATACACGGAGGTTTTATTTTTGAGGAATTTTTATGAAAATGTTTCGAGTTATTTTTACCCTGTTATTTTCGATGATTTTTTCATTTTCTGTAATTGCTGAAAATAATAATTTAAATTTGAATTATAAAAATCCGCAAACAAAACAAAAAAAAGAATCGAAACCAAAAAATAAATCATGGTATGTGTCGTGGGGATATAATTCTGATAATTGGTCAAACAGTGATATCACTATTATTCAGCCGGATTTGCATAATGCTTTCACTATTTACAATGTAAGCGCTGGTGATTGCCCAGGTTGGACTACAGGATTATTTAATAAAAGTTTGATGGGTCCGCAATATAATATTCGCATCGGTCATTATTTTACGGCTGCGCATACTTGGGGTGTTGAACTCAGTTTTGATCACACAAAATATAATACGAATTTAAATCAAGTTGCGCGTGTTTCAGGTGAAGTGAATGGTGTACCGTTTAATCAAAATGAAGTATTAACATCACAATATTTTAATTATAAATTACATAATGGCGCGAATTTATTAATGGTAAATTTAGTGCGAAGAAAAACAGTTGCTCAATCTTCAAGAGCGCTTTTTCAATTAGCGGCGATTGGAAAATTTGGTGGCGGCGTAATGTTACCGCATCCAGAAAATACTATTATGGGAAACACAGTGGATGTCGGTTCAAAAACATGGTCGAATGCATTTGGATTACATCATGGATGGTGGCAATTTGGTGGTTGGGTTGTTGGTGCAGAAGCGGGCATGCAATTACTTGTTCATCGAAGCGTTTACGTTGAATTAACTGATAAAGAAGCTTTTATTACATTAAATAATATTCAGGTATATGATGGTGTGGCGAGTCAAAGTATGTGGTTGAATGAAGTGATTGGAAATGTCGGTGTCATGTTTTAGGCGAGCGTGAATGCAATGGATGCGTCATATCAAAAGCTAGAATGGAAAAAATTATCTGAACAATTCAAACCGCGAGATCGTGCTGCGTACAAAGGCGATTTTGGACATGTGTTGGTGATTGGTGGCGATCATGGAATGGGCGGCGCTGTTCATTTATGTGCAGAAGCAGCATTGCGTGTTGGCGCTGGATTAGTTTCTGTTGCAACGCGCGCAGAACATGTTTTGCCATTATGCGAATCTCGTCCTGAGATTATGTGTCACGCTGTAAAAAATGCAGCGCAATTATTACCACTTATTAAAAAAGCAACGGTCATTGTGATTGGCACGGGTTTAGGAAAAAGTGATTGGTCGCGCGAATTATTTCAAACTGCTTTAAATACAGAACAAAATAAAGTAGTTGATGCGGATGCATTAAATTTATTAAGCGAAAAACCTCAGAAAAAAAATAATTGGATTTTAACGCCGCATGTTGGTGAAGCGGCGCGATTATTACATTGCAGTACCGCACAAGTACAAGCAGATCGATTTGATTCAGCAAAAAAATTATGTAATCAATATGGCGGCATAATTGTTTTGAAAGGCGCAGGCACTTTAATTCAAGCAGAAAATGAGTTACCGTTTTTATGTGAAGCTGGAAATCCGGGAATGGCTTCTGGTGGAATGGGTGATGTGTTAAGTGGTGTGATTGGCGGTTTATTAGCGCAACATTTTTCGTTATTATCTGCTGCAAAAACAGGTGTTTTATTACATGCGATGGCAGGTGATTTAGCGGCGAAAGAAAATGGTGAGCGTGGATTATTAGCGAGCGATTTAATGCTGTATTTAAGGCAATTGGTGAATGGATGAAAACAATTTTTTTAAATACTCCCGAAGACACAGAAAATATTGCTGCAAAATTAGCAATGCAAATAACAGCACCTGCCACAATTTATTTAGAAGGACAATTAGGCGCTGGAAAAACCACTTTTGTAAAAGGTTTTTTGCGTGGATGCGGATATGAAGGATTAGTAAAAAGTCCGACTTACACTTTAGTTGAAACATATTCTGTAAATGAAGCAGTGATATTGCATGCCGATCTATATCGTATTAATGATCCACACGAATTAGAAATCATGGGTTTTCGAGATTATTTTAATTCAAATACAATCGCATTAATTGAATGGGCATCACATGCGCGCGAGTGGTTGCCAAAACCAACGTTATTGTGCACACTAAAAATACCTGAAGATGGAAAGGGAAGAATCTTAAAGATAAGTGGGAGCATGAGCGTGACAATATGAAAAGAATTTTTTTCGTTGCGTTGACAATATTTCTATTTTCATTTTCTGTATTTGCAAAACCAATTATTTTGCGTGATATGCGCGTGCAAAATTTGTCGCAAGATATGCGAGCAACATTATATTTATCATCATCCACTCAATATCGTACATTTACATTGCATAATCCCACACGTTTTGTAGTTGATTTAAAAAATACAAGAACATATCGCCGATTACAATTTCCATTGCGAAATCCAGTGGTTGATTTTAAATATGCAACACATCGCGATGGAATTTTTCGAATGGTATTTGGTTTGAATAATAGATTCACGCCCATCGTTCACACCTTGCCGCCTGATCAATTTCATCAGGCGCGATTGCAAATTATTTTTCCACGATTATCTTCATCAACACCATCTTGGTTGAAGCATAATGTTTTTTTACCGCAGAAAACTAGTAAAAATATCACTGCAGAACCAATTGGAAAAGCTGTGTTAACTGATACGGAAAATAGTAATCAGCATCGTGATATTATTATTGTTGTTGACCCAGGACATGGCGGAAAAGACCCAGGCGCGACAGGACCTGGTGGCACACATGAAAAAACAATTGTGTTATCTATTTCAAAAAAATTACAACGTTGGATTGATGAGCAACCTGGTTATCGTGCATTATTAACACGTACAGGAGATTATTATTTAACATTGCGTCAGCGATTACGTATTGCACGAAAAGATAAAGCAGATATGTTTATTGCAATTCATGCGGATACATGGAGAAATAGAACTGCAGGCGGCGTTTCTGTTTTTGCATTATCCCAAAAAGGAGCAACAAGTGAAGCAGCACGTTGGTTGGCAGCACGTGAAAATGCATCTGAATTAATGGGCGGTGTTGATTTGCAAGATAAATCACATTTACTAAAATCAGTATTAATTAATTTATCACAAGCAGCAACTATTCGTTCTAGTTTAGAAATTGGAAATGATTTGTTGGCAACGATTAAACCGATTGCGCGATTGCATCATGATCGTGTAGAACAAGCTGCATTTGTCGTATTGAAATCACCTGATATTCCATCTTTATTAGTTGAAACTGGATTTTTATCGAATCCAAACGAAGAGCGTAAATTGCGCAGCCAAACTTATCAGAATAAATTGGCGTATGCGATTATGCTCGGAATTCGCCATTATTTTTCAACGCATCCCCCGCGTGATACTTGGTTAAGTTATTGGCGTCATCATCCGCGCAATACTTAAATACATAATTCACATTGTCAAACAAAATTATTTATTTTTTTTTCAAAAACACGGATATAAATTTTAAAAAATTAGTTTTATGATGTGTTTCGTATTTATTTTCAGGGATATTTTATTATGAATAGAAAAATTACGTTTGCGGGATTATTGTTAATTATTATTAATGGAACGATTGGTTCTGCTTGGCTTTTTGCACCATTTTATGCTGCAAAAATAGCGGGATCGGGCGCAATATTAGCATGGATTTTAGGTGGATTCATGACTATTTTAATTGCGTTTACTTTTGCTGAAACTTCCGGACAAATACCTATGGTGGGCGGCACAACAGAAGTTGCGCGATATACACATGGTGAATTAACTGCATTTATTGTGAGTTGGATTGCATGGATTTCAAATATCACCATTCCTGCAATTGAAGTGCAAGCAGTGTTGCAATACGCAGCAAATTACTTACCGTTTTTAATTGTGAAGTCACAAAGTGGTGCTGATGTATTATCATTTGTTGGGATTTGTTGTGCTGTTGTTTTAATGTTTGGGCTAGTATTTTTAAATACGCACGCAATAAAAACAGTATTACGATCAAACATTATTATTTTATTTTTTAAAGTCGCTGTTATTTTACTCACAATTTTTGTGATTATGGGAACGGTATTTCATACAAGTAATTTTGCTGCAGTAGGTGATTCACATCTTGGTTTTTGGAAATCAATTTTAACTGCGTTAGCAACAGGTGGTGTTGCATTTGCATTTGTTGGTTTTAAACATGGTGTAGAATTATCGGGTGAAACAATTAATCCGAAAAAATCAGTACCGCTTGCAATTGTTGGATCAGTTGTAATTTGTTTATTGTTATATTTAGGATTACAAATTGTATTTATCGGCGCAATTGCTCCAATTGATATTGCAACAGGGTGGCAACATCTTTCATTTACAGGCGATTTAGGACCATTTGCAGGAATTGCTGGCGAGCTAGGATTATTTTGGCTGGTAAAATTATTAATGACAGATGCAGTTGTTTCGCCGTTGGGTGCAGGTTCAGTTTATGTTTCATCTACTGCGCGATTAACATATGCGATGTCGAGCAATGGTTATTTCCCAAAACTTTTTTCGAAATTGAATGTTGGTGATGTCCCAGTTGCTGCTATTTTATTTAATACAATTATTGGATGTTTGTTATTTTTGCCACTACCAAATTGGCAAACCATGGTGCAATTTCTAACATCTATTATGGTAATTTCGTATGCGATGGGACCCGTTGCATTAATGTCATTAAGACAAATTAAAAAGGAAAGTAATCCTGGTTTTAAATTACCATTTGCAAAATTTCTTGCACCGCTCGCATTTTATTTTTGCAATTTAATTAGTTATTGGACGGGATGGGATACAGTTTCAAAAACTATTATTGTTTTATTTATTGGTGTAGTGGTTTTACTCTTTGCAAAACGTAAAAATTATAGCGCAACAATTGTTTCTATAAAATCTGCACTCTGGCTTGTGCCATATTTTATAGGCTTAACACTTATTTCTTATCTCGGTGCATTCGGTGGAAAAAATATTATTCCGTTTGGATGGGATTTTGCTGTCCTTGCTGTATTTTCATTTGTTATTTTTCACTTTGCTGTAAAAGGTAGTGAATATTGTGATGAAAAATCTAGAAGTGTTTTCGCTGTAGCAATTGAAGCATGAGTGAAAACGAAGATTCAAAATTGAATAGGCGTTTTACATGCTTCAAAGAATCATCTGAAGTAGCGAGCGTTCTGTTGTGATGAGGTGTTGGGTGAGCAGCGTCTAAGCCTATGGATGGCGAAGACGAGCCTACAGGGATGTATTCACGGCGTCTGCGAACACAATACCTCGTCACAACAGAAAAGCGAGCGGAAACAGATCCGAATTTTTTAGAATATGCGAAACCCCTAAAAACGAGGCATTTATGTTATTCCGTGACAAGCATGTTGGAATTATCGGTGGCGGCGCAAGCGGTATATTTGCATTATGCTATTTAATTGATTTAAAAATTGAAGCAGATGATTTGTTGCCATTACAAATAACACTCATTGAAAAAAATGAAATATTGGGCGAAGGAATGGCATATCGTTCTGATCATCAATCTAATTTGTTAAATACTGCCGCTGGATTATTTAGCGGAATGAATGATGATCAACGTCCTCATCTTAAAAATCAACCATCATTTTTAAAATGGGTGCGTGAAAATCAAGATGCATGGGCTGCGCATTGTCCGACGCTCATGTTGTCCGACATTACTAAAAATTCTTATTTGCCGCGTTGTTTAGTGGGTATTTATTTACGTCACATTTTGCATTTTTATACTGACATTGCTCGAAAATATAATACTACAATTCATTTTTTATTAGACGAAGTGCAAGATATAAATTTTGATGTGGAGCTTGGTTGGGAAATAGTATTGTCGTATCAAAAAACGCTTTCTTTTTCTCATGTAATATTAGCAATCGGTGGCTTTTTAAAAAATAATTTTCAACATTTGCACCATGCGGATAATTATTTTAATAATCCATGGCCAAATAAAAATAATTTGAAAAAAATATTATCTTGTAAGACTGTTGGTATTATCGGAACAAAATTAAGTGCATTAGATACAGCTGGAATTTTGAGATCACATCATTATTCTGGAAAAATAGTGATGGCGTCACGCTCTGGTTTTTTGCCGTCAGTGAAAAATGTTCATCATGTTTATAATCCTATTTTATTAACAACCGACACACTGCATCATTTAAATCGACATGGCGATATTAAACTAAATGATGTAATCAATTTAGTGAAATCAGAAATTGAATACGCAAGTGGAAAAAAAATTGCATGGAAAAAAATTGAAATGAAAAAACGATTTTCGATGAGCTGGTTATATTGGCAAATTAATATGGCAAAAAATCCCGCTGTGTTGTGGCAATCTGTTTTAGCTTCAGCAAGCGATTTTTTTATTTCTGCATGGCATTGTTTAAATCCACAAGAAAAATTATTTTTTACAAAACATTTTGCGCAGATTTGGGAAACGTATCGTTTTTCTATGCCGCTATGCACAGCAAATGAAATTGTTAATTTAATTCAAAGTGAGCAGTTAAATTTATTTTCTGATGTGTCTCACCCTGAAATACATAATAAAAAAATAATATTAAAAGGCTTTGATAGCTTTAAAAAGAAATTTATTTCCATTGAAACTGATTTTTTAATCAATGCAACCGGTATCAATTATGATGTTAATTCCATTAGTTCATCTTTATTAAAAAATATTTTGCAACGCGGTATTGCGAAAGCAAATCCGTATGGTGGTATTAATGTTAATTTTAATTCTTTTGCTGTTTCAGATTTTCAAACGTTGTACGCGATTGGCGATTTAACAAAAGGCACACAATTTTTTACTAACTCGTATTTGGTATGCAGTGATCAAGCAGCCACTGTTGCAAAATCAATTTTATTAGATTGCGAGCAAAATAATTTTATGCATTTGGCGCGATTTAATGTTGAAAAAACAGCAGGACAATCGATGTATGCACACTAATACAAAAAAACAATCATTGGTTTTTTTGATTATTTTAATTATGTTGGTTTCGCTGTCAACATTTTCAACTAATCTTTATATTCCTGCATTGCCATCTATGGTTTTATTATTTCACAGCAATTCTACAAGCTTGCAGCAATCGCTGGTAAGCTTTACATATGGTTTTGCAATTTGCATGATATTAAGCGG
Source organism: Gammaproteobacteria bacterium RIFCSPHIGHO2_12_FULL_36_30 (assembly GCA_001801815.1). Lineage (GTDB taxonomy): Bacteria > Pseudomonadota > Gammaproteobacteria > Coxiellales > Coxiellaceae > 2-02-FULL-42-43. Next base: position 328,087 of record MGXU01000010.1, on the reverse strand, counting down.
TATTTTAGCGGACACACTTGGTAGAAAAAACACATTATTAATTGGATTATTTCTTTACTGCGTTACATCATTGTTAATTTTATTTTCTCAGCATTTATTTTCATTAATTTTACTGCGTTTTTTGCAAGGATTAGGCGGATGTGCTGGAACTGTCGTTGCAAGAGTGATTGTGCGAGATCAATTTGATGATAAAACAGCGGTTGGAATTTTAGCATTATTATCTAGCGGAATGGCAATTGCTTTTATTGCTGCGCCCTTATTAGGATCAATGCTGGTGCATTTTTTTTCTTGGAAAGCGTGTTTTGCTTTGATGTTAATAATTGGCGCCTCTTTATTTGCATTTGTTTTATTTATTTTTAGAGAGCCCGTCACAATTATTAAAAAAATAGACTTATCACATGTACTATTGCAATATACTCGCGCCTTACAATCTAAATCATTTTTAATTCACACATTTGCAATTTCAATCACATGGACTGGTTTTTTTTTAATTGTGATGGAATACCCATTTTTTATTATGAAGCAATTGAAATTTTCAGTTGTTGCGTTTGGTTTTATTTTCTCTGTGATTTTATTTGCTTATTTAGCAGGTGCGCGTCTTGCTCGATATTTTTCACATCGAGGAATAATGTCAGAGCGTGCAGCATTGTATGGAATTATGATAATGTTGCTCGCTACTTTTTTTGGTGCCGTGACTTTGTCTGAAATTCAATTTCATCAATCAATTTTGCTAGCGATCGCTGGATTTTTTTATTTACTCGGCTTAGGTATTCAAGTTCCGAACAGTCAGTTTGCTGCAATTCCATCCGCAGAAAAAGGATCAGCAACGATGACAAGCTTATTTTACTTTATCGAAATGATTGTCGTTGCTGCGTTAAGCGGATTTTTTAAATCGCATTTTGAGATGAGTGGGGCGGTGTTGTGGCATGTTTTATTTTTTCTATCGTTGTTTTTATTTTTTGTATATATTGCTGTGGTTTTTTATCCGCCCACCTTGATTTTAGAAAAATAGTTTAAAATATAATATTGGATTTTTTGCAATATTTCATAAAATGGTATATACTATTATGAAATGGCATGTTAAATTTACCGGAAAATCGAGTAAACAAGCAATTTTACTGAATGAAGATGCAATGTTTGTATTGCAGGTTTTGTTAGAAGATTTAAAAAACAAAGGTCCAGCGCCTGGAAAAAATTGGCCTAATTATGGAAAATTGCACGGAAAGAAAAATGAAGACAGGCGACATTGTCATATTTTAACAGGTAGGCCAATCTACGTTTGTTGTTGGGAAGTGCTGAAGCTTGAACGATTAATAAAGGTATATTATGTCGGTACCCATGAAAAAGCACCATATTAATTTTGGTAAAAAAAATAAAATGATTATATTACGCGATTCGGGCGTTGTTTATAAAATTCCCAAAAAAATTGCTCGAAAATATATTACAACCGACGATGATTTAGTTTCAGTTGATGATGTTTTTTCAGAAATTAATAAAAAATATACAAAACCCGGGGCATTGCTTCGAGGAATAAGAATGCGTGAGCATTTAACACAAACTGAATTGGCTGAAAAATTAAAGGTGACGCAGTCCGACATTTCGCAAATGGAAAGTGGTGTGCGTCCCATTGGTCGAATCATCGCACGCAGAATTGAAAAATTATTTGATCTTGATTACCGTTCGTTTTTGGCATAATAGCGCATACCACTTAAAGCGAACATTTCAGGCGCTCAAAAATACCACGGAAGTATTGACCTAACAGACTGGCATCAGTAACATACGGTTTCTTGAGTTTGCCAGTAGAATTCCCCGGTAGCTCAGTGGTAGAGCAGGTGACTGTTAATCACTTGGTCGGCAGTTCGAACCTGTCCCGGGGAGCAAATTTCAAACAATTATCCCTTGATAAACTGTTCCATCCGCTCAACTGCCAATTTCAGCGTTTCAATATTAGTTGCATATGATAAACGAATAAAACCAGGCGCGCCAAATTCAGTGCCGGGCACAACTGCGACATGCGCTTTTTCTAAAATCAATTCGCATAAAGCAATATCATCTTTCAATCCTTGTCTCGCGATCGCTTTTTCAACATTTGGAAATAAATAAAATGCGCCATCAGCAGGCGGACAAATTACGCCAGAAATTGCATTTAATTTTTGATGAATAAAATCATGACGTTCTTTAAAAACTTTTTTTAAATTATGTAAAAATTCTTTTTCGCCTGTTAATGCAGCTGCTGCAGCATATTGTGAAATAGATGTTGGATTCGATGTGCTGTGCGATTGAATTTTTGTCATCGCTTTAATAATTGCAACAGCGCCCGCAGCATATCCAATTCGCCAACCCGTCATCGCAAAAGATTTTGAAACACCGTTGCAAACAATCGTACGTTCTTTTAATTCAGGACAGACATTCACAATATTCACAAATGGATTTATTCCCCACAAAATATGCTCATACATATCATCTGATGCAATTAATACTTGCGGATGTTTTAATAATACTTGCGCCAAAGAAAATAAATCTTCTTTTGTATATGCCATTCCGGTTGGATTATTTGGACTATTGATAATTAATATTTTTGTTTTTGGTGTAATGGCTTTTTCTAATTGCGTTGCAGTAATTTTAAATCTATTTTCTACGCTCGTTTTTACAATAACATTTACACCGCCCGCTAAACTCACCATCGCAGGATAGGACACCCAATAAGGTGCAGGCGTAATCACTTCATCACCATCATTTAAAACCGCTTGCATTAAATTATAAAAACTTTGTTTTGCGCCGCAAGAAACAAGAATTTGTTCGGACGTATAATCTAAATGATTTTCATTTTTAAATTTTTTAATGATCGCATCTTTTAATTCTGGAATACCATCCACTGCTGTATATTTCGTATATCCCAGCTCAATTGCTTTTATTGCTGCTTTTTTAATAAATTCTGGCGTATCAAAATCAGGCTCACCCACGCTCAAATTAATGACATCAATACCTTGTGCTTTGAGTTGTTTTGTTTTGCCATTGATTACTATTGTTGCGGAGGGTTTGACGGCATTGGCGCGATTTGAAATTTGCATAAGACGATCCTTTTATTGTCTACAATACTGTAAAGAAATTGGGTTTGCTTTACAATGTCGTGTGAATAAAAGTGTCAATGCGAGCAGATATGTCCCAATTTGAATTAAAATCACCATTTCAGCCAACTGGCGATCAACCGCAAGCAATCGAAAAACTAGTCGATGGGTTAAATTCGGGATTAATGTATCAAACTTTATTGGGCGTAACCGGTTCTGGAAAAACATTTACAATTGCCAATGTCATTAATCGCGTGCAAAGACCGACATTAGTTTTAGCGCCGAATAAAACATTAGCGGCGCAATTATATGCTGAGCTGCGAGAATTTTTTCCAAAAAATGCAGTGGAATATTTTGTTTCTTATTATGATTATTATCAACCTGAAGCATATGTTCCATCGACCGATACTTTTATTGAAAAAGATGCATCGATTAATGCGCAAATAGAACAAATGAGATTATCTGCAACAAAAGCAATGTTAGAACGCGATGATACAATTGTTGTTGCAACGGTTTCTGCGATTTATGGTTTGGGCGATCCAAAATTATATTTAAGCATGGTATTGCACGTGAGCGTTGGTGAGCGAATTGATCAGCGCGAATTATTGCGACGATTAGCAGAAATGCAATATTCGCGAAATGAATTAGAATTAAATCGCGCAAATTATCGTGTTTCAGGCGATGTCATTGATATTTTTCCTGCGGATTCTGAAAAAGAAGCAATACGTATAAAATTATTTGATGATGAAATTGAAGCGATACAAAGTTTTGATCCGCTATTAAATAAAGTGACACAAAAATTACAACGCATTACTATTTTTCCAAAATCACATTACGTCACGCCGCGTTCTCGCATTTTGAAAATGATTGACGAAGTGAAAATTGATTTAAAATCACAATTAGCCTATTTTCAAGCGGAAAATAAACTAGTTGAAAAACAACGTTTAGAACAACGCACATTATTTGATATTGAAATGATGATTGAATTAGGTTATTGCTCTGGCATTGAAAATTATTCGCGTTATTTATCTGGAAAAAAACCGGGTGAGCCACCACCAACATTAATGGATTATTTACCGAAAAATGCGTTGTTAGTAATTGATGAATCGCATGTGACGATTCCACAATTAGGCGCAATGTATAAAGGTGATCGCGCGCGCAAAGAAAATTTAGTGAATTTTGGATTTCGTTTGCCATCCGCATTAGATAATCGTCCACTGCGTTTTGACGAATTTGAAAAAGCTGCGCCACAAATGATTTTTGTTTCTGCAACGCCGAGTGAATATGAAGCGACACACAGCACTGATATTGTTGAATTGGTTGTGCGTCCAACAGGATTATTAGATCCTATTGTTGAAATTCGTCCTGTCAAAACACAAATCGAAAATTTATTATCAGAAGTAAAAATTCGCGCTGCAAAAAATGAACGCGTGTTAGTCACAACATTAACAAAAAGAATGTCGGAAGATTTAAGTGAATATTTTGCGGAAGCGGGTGTGAAAGTGCGTTATTTACATTCTGATATTGAAACCGTTGAACGCGTAGAAATTTTACGTGATTTGCGACTCGGTGTTTTTGATGTATTAATCGGGATTAATTTATTGCGCGAAGGTTTAGATTTACCGGAAGTATCTTTAGTTGCAATTTTAGATGCGGATAAAGAAGGTTTTTTACGATCAGAAAGATCATTGGTGCAAACGATTGGACGCGCAGCGCGTAATTTGCATGGCAGGGCGATTTTATATGCGGATGTTGTTACAAAATCAATGCATCGCGCTATTCAAGAAACAGATCGCAGACGAGCAAAACAGCAAGAATATAATGAAAAACATCACATCACGCCGACCGGGATACAGAAAGCAGTTCATGGTATGATAGAAAATAGCGTTAAAGTGCATGAGGCGGAAGTTGCAGCGCTTGATATTTTATCGATGACACCAAAAGCGTTAGAAAAAAAATTAAATGAATTAGAAAAAACTATGTTTCTTGCTGCGAAAAATTTAGATTTTGAAAAAGCAGCGATGATAAGAGATCAAATTGCGAATACAAAGAAAAAATATTACGGAGTTTTATGACCGAAAACGCGAAAAGTGTTCAACGCACAATTCGTTGGTATGCAATTTCTGCCGTGCTTTTAACGGGTTTCGTAATTGCGTTGGTTGTAATGTTGCCATTGCAAGCACGATTATTTGATATGCAAAAACAACACGTGCAGTTTTCGCGTGATGCGAGCGTGCTTGTGATTCATTCTTATTTTCAACGAGAATCTAAAAATCCGCTCACTGCATTTGATCGCAAGAATGCCGCCATTACAATACGAAAAATTCAACAATTAATGAATGAAAAAGTGCATGGATATTTAGGAAATGTGTTTATTTATCGCGTGCAAAATCATCAGTTATCGTGGATTTTTAGCAACAAAAAAAATTCTCAACAGAATCTTATTGGGTCGTGGAATAATGCAGATGTGAATTCGATGCTTGTGAATAGTGTCGAACAAAATAAATCAGGCACCTTATTTAAAACAATCGATCATGAAAATTTTATTATATCGTATACCGCAATACCTGATGCGCCATTGGGTTTGGTTGTGGTTGCTAACAAAATGGATTTATATCATGCAATGCAACATGCCGCATTTATGTTGTTGCTGATCGTGATGTTGATTTTATTTTTCTTTGCGTTGGGCTTAGCAGCGGTATTGCGACCATTATCCAATCGAACATTATTAGAAACGCATGAATTAGAACTGTTGGTTGAGCAAGGTCGAGAAAAATTAAATGAATTGAATAAAAGATTGTATCGCCTCGCCATGATTGATTCTTTAACGAATGCGTTAACACGTCGCGCATTTTATGTGAGATGTAAAGAAGAATTATCACGATGCAAACGGTACAATCGCTCATTTGGTTTATTATTTTTAGATATTGATAAATTTAAAGCGGTGAATGATACGCTTGGACATGATGCAGGTGATTTTTTATTAAAAGAATTAGCGCATCGCATCACACAAATGATTCGCGAAGAAGATGTGTTAGCGCGTCTGGGTGGTGATGAGTTTGCATTATTATTACCGGAAAAAAATGATTTTGCATCGCTCGCAATTGTTATGGATCGAATTAAGCAGTGTATCGCACCACCCATGAAATTTAAAAATCATATATTTTCATGTGCGGTGAGTATTGGTGCAGCTATTTATCCAGTGGATGGTGAAGATATTGATGAGCTACTTAAAATTGCGGATGATAGAATGTATGAGGAAAAAAATCTTTAACCTAAATGTGAACGAATAAAATCACGTGCCTTTTTTGCAGCAGTTAAATCAACGCCAGTTTCAATTTTTAATTCTTTTAATAAATCTAAAACGGATTCTGTTGCGACATTTCCTGTCGCGCCTTTTGCATAAGGACAACCACCTAAACTGCCGACCGAAGAATCTATTTTTGAAATACCTAATTGCAAACACGCAGAAATATTTTCAATTGCTCGCCCATATGTATCGTGAAAATGAATCGCAACTTTTTCAATTGGAATAAATTTATTGACCGCGTGAATTAATTCTTGTGCGAGCGGTGGTGTGCCAGTTCCAATTGTATCGCCCAATGCAATTTCATCGCAGCCCATGTCAAATAATTTTTTTGCAAGTGTTACAGTTTTTTCAATTGCAATAAATTTTTCGTAAGGACAACCCATTACGCACGAAATATATCCACGTATAAAAATATTTTTTTGTTTTGCGATTTTTATTATTTCTGAAATGCGTTGCAAACTTTCTTCAATTGAGCAATTTGTATTTTTTTGTGAAAAAGTTTCTGAGACAGTGGTGAAAACAGAAATATATTTGCAGCCGCATAACAAAGCATTTTCCAAACCTTGTACGTTTGGAATTAACGCTGCATATTTTGTTTTATTATTGGAGCGAAAATGTTTCATTATAATTTCATGATCAGAAAGTGCGGGAATTTTTTTTGGATTTACAAAAGCAGTTGCTTCGATGATTGGAAAACCGGCTTGTGTTAATAATTCAATAAATTTTATTTTAATTTTTGTTGGTATAAAAACTTTTTCATTTTGTAAACCGTCGCGAGGACTGACTTCGGTGATGATGACTTTTTTTGGAAGATTCATAATAAATCCTTTTAAATTTTAGCAGCCCATTTATTTGCATTTGCCACAATTTCTTTTACATCTAACTTTGTGAACTCACCCTGATTTAATATTTGTTTTCCTGCAACAAAAACATCATCAACTTGCATACGATTAACAGCATACACTAAATGTGAAATCGGATTAAAAACCGGCTGCGTAAAATAATGTCCTAAATTAATCGTAATTAAATCAGCTTGTTTTCCAACTTCAAGCGAGCCAATTTCTTTTTCTAATCCCAATGCTTTCGCACCATTAATGGTTGCCATTTCTAATGTTGTCATGGCATCTAAAACAGTAGGATCTTGATTCACGGCTTTTGCAATAAAAGCAGCAGTGCGTAATTCGCCAAACATATCTAAATCATTATTGCTTGCCGCGCCATCTGTTCCTAAACAAACATTCACACCTGCTTTCATTAATTTTACAACGGGCGCAAAACCACTCGCTAATTTTAAATTGGATTCTGGATTATGTGAGATATGCACTTTTTTTTCTGCGCATAATGCAATTTCTTCATCTGTTAAATGCACCATATGCACCGCAATAAATTTTTCATCTAATAAACCTAATTCAGCAAAGCGTTGTAACGGACGTTTACTATATTGCTTTAAATCAATATTAATTTCAGATTGTGTTTCATGTAAATGAATATGAACACGCAAATTATTGTCATCAGCAAGTTTTTTTGTTTCTAATAAAATGCGATCGTCTGTAATGTAAGGCGAATGTGGTGCAAGCATGTAAGTAATTAATTTACTATCGGGACGATTTTTATATTCGTGTTTTGCTTTTGCAATACATTCATCCCCATCTTTTGCCCAACCCGTTGGTGCGTTTCCAACCCATAATCCAATTGATGCGCGTATGCCTGCATCAATTGCTGCGCGTGCTGTATCATTTGGATAAAAATAATGATCATTAAAGCAAGTTGTGCCGCCGCGTAACATTTCAATAATCGCAAGTGAAGATCCATCATAAACACTTTTTGCATTAATGGTTTTTGCTTCTGCAGGCCAAATATGATTATTGAGCCAATCCATTAATTCTAAATCATCCGCTAATCCGCGAAATAAATTCATCGGTGTGTGTGCGTGCGTATTAATTAATCCCGGCATCACCACATGATCTTTGCGATCAATATTATTTTTCGCGGAATAATTTTTTTTTGCATTTTCTGTCGGCATAATAGCGATTATTTTGTCATGATGAATTGCAACAGAATGATTTTCTAAAACTTGATTGCGAGGCACAATCGGGACGACCCAACGTGCGTGAATTAGTGTGTCAATTGCTTGCATGAAATGTCCTTTTTATCTGAAAATTTACTCGCGGTTATCGTAACAAAAAAGCTTTGATTGTGATATGATTATCGCTTACAAAATCATGCAATAAAGGCAAAAAACATGTCAGATTTGGCGAAAGAAATTACAACGATTACGATCGAGAGTGAATTAAAACAATCTTACTTAGATTACGCGATGAGCGTTATTGTTGGGCGAGCATTGCCTGATGTGCGCGATGGGTTAAAACCTGTACATCGCCGCGTTTTATTTGCCATGCAAGAATTGGGAAATGATTCGAATAAACCGTATAAAAAATCAGCGCGTATTGTCGGTGACGTAATCGGTAAATACCATCCGCATGGAGATACAGCAGTTTACGACACAATTGTACGTATGGCGCAGCCATTTAGTTTGCGTTACATGTTGGTGGATGGGCAAGGTAACTTTGGTTCAGTCGATGGCGATGCGCCAGCTGCAATGCGTTATACCGAAATTAGAATGTCGCAATTTGCGCATTATTTATTAGCAGATCTTGACAAACAAACCGTCGATTTTCAGCCTAATTATGATGAAACGGAACAAATGCCATCGGTTTTGCCAACGCAAGTGCCGAATTTATTAGTGAATGGTTCATCTGGAATTGCAGTCGGAATGGCAACGAATATTCCGCCGCACAATATCACTGAAATTATCGATGCAACACTTGCGCTAATTGATAATTCAGAATTAACCATCGATGAATTAATGAAATATGTTCCAGGTCCTGATTTTCCAACCGCAGGAATTATTAATGGGCGCGCAGGAATTGTTCGCGCTTATCGAACAGGTCGCGGCAAAATTTATGTGCGCGCAAAAACCGATATTGAAACCAATGAAAAAACAAATCGCGTATCGATTATTGTGCATGAATTACCGTATCAAGTGAATAAAGCAAGATTGTTAGAGCGTATCGGCGAATTGGTTCGCGACAAACAAATTGAAGGTATTGTTGGTTTGCGCGATGAATCTGACAAACGCGGAATGCGCATGGTAATTGAAGTGCGTCGCGGCGATCAACCTGAAGTTGTTTTAAATAATTTATATGCGCAAACACAATTACAAACTGTGTTTGGAATTAATATGGTCGCGTTATATAACGGCCGTCCGCAAGTCATGAATTTAAAATTTATTTTAAATGCATTTTTACAACATCGTCGTGAAGTTGTTACGCGTCGTACCATTTTCTTATTAGCAAAAGCAAAAGATCGCGCGCACATTTTAGAAGGTTTGGGTGTTGCGCTTGCAAATATTGACGCAATTGTTGCATTAATTAAATCAGCAAAAACACCAGCTGATGCAAAAATTTTATTATTAGAAAAAACATGGGCGCCTGGAATTGTTGCGCAAATGCTTTCAAAAGCAGGTGCAAATCAAACGCGTCCAAATGATTTGGATGAAAAATTTGGTTTGCATAATGAAAAATATCATTTGTCGCCAGAACAAGCGCAAGCCATTTTAGATTTGCGTTTGCATCGTTTAACCGGTTTAGAAACTGATAAAATTCACGATGAATACAAACAATTAATTGAAGACATAAATGCATTAATGGAAATTTTATCGAATCCAGATCGTTTGCATGCTGTGATTCGCGAAGAATTAACAGCAATTAAAACGCAATTTGGTGATGCGCGTCGTACTGTTATTTTAGAAAATCACGAAGATTTAAGTTCTGAAGATTTAATTACCGAAGAAGATTTGGTCGTCACATTATCTCACGAAGGATATATCAAATCACAATCACTCGACAGTTACGAATCACAACATCGCGGCGGCCGCGGTAAACGCGCAACATCGGTGAAAGAAGAAGATTATGTTAAAAATATTTTAGTTGCGAATTCGCATCATACAATTTTATGTTTTTCAACGATGGGTAAAGCATATTGGCTGAAGACATATCAAATTCCGCAAGCAGGAAGAATTGCACGCGGACAACCGATTGTGAATTTATTGCCATTAGAAAAAGATGAATTAATTACGGCAATTTTACCAGTTGCGCAATTTGATGAGACACATTTTATTTTTATGGCAACACAAAATGGTACGGTGAAAAAAGTAGTTTTATCTGAATTTGAAAATCCGCGTTCAAACGGAAAAATTGCATTAGGATTACACGAAGGTGATCGCTTAATTGGTGTTGCATTAACGGATGGAAAACAAGATATCATGTTAGTGAGCGATGCTGGAAAAGCAATTCGTTTTTCAGAAGATCAAGTGCGCGCAATGGGAAGAACTGCAACCGGTATACGCGGCATACGTTTAAAAGCAGATCAAAAATTAATTGCATTAATTATTCCGAAAAAAGATGGCACGATTTTAACGGTTACTGAAAATGGTTACGGTCAACGCACTGAAGTAAATGATTATCGTGAATGTGGTCGCGGTGGACAAGGTGTCATTGCAATTCAAACTACCGATCGAAATGGAAAAGTTGTAGGTTCTGTTCCAGTGCAATCTGATTCTGAAATTCTATTAGTAACGAATGGCGGCACATTAGTTCGCATTCCAGTTGCTGAAATAAATGTAATCGGTCGTAACACACAAGGCGTTCGCTTGATTAACGTTCAGGAAAATGAAAAAGTCGTGAGTGTTGAGAGTGTGGATGCGACACTGGGATCGACTGATGAATAAAATTTTTAATTTCAGCGCGGGTCCTGCAATGATGCCGCCAGAAGTGATGAAACAAGCGCAAGCAGAATTTTTAAATTGGAATAATTTAGGTGTTTCGGTTGCGGAAATTTCACATCGTAGTCAACCATTTTTAGATTTGGTAAAAGAAATTGAAAAAGATTTGCGTGATTTATTAAAAATCCCTGCAAATTATCATGTTTTGTTTTTATCGGGTGGTTCGCGCACACAATTTGCTGCCGTGCCAATGAATTTATGTGATGATTTTAAATCTGCTGCGTATGTATTAACAGGTCATTGGGGAAAAGTTGCTGCAACTGAAGCCGCGCGATTTATTAATACCAAAATTGTTGCAAGTTCTGAATCGGCACATTACACATTTATTCCGCCAGAAAAAACTTGGGAAAATTTTTCTGATTGCGCTTATTTGCATTATGTTGATAATGAAACCATTCACGGTGTTGAATTTGATTTTATTCCTGATGCAAAAAATATCCCACTTGTGTGTGATATGTCATCTAATTTTTTATCACGTCCTTTTGATGTCAGTAAATTCGGTTTAATTTATGCGTGTTCGCAAAAAGATATTGGAATTTCTGGTATTACGATTGTTATTATTCGTGATGATTTATTAAAAAGAAAACCGCATTCATTTTTGCCGGCGATGATGAATTATGATTTGCAAGTACAAAATAATTCTATGTATAACACGCCGCCAACTTATTCTTGGTATTTTGCCGGATTAATTTTTCAATGGTTGAAAAAGCAGGGTGGGTTGAACGTTATTGCGAAAAGAAATGCTGAAAAATCAGCGAAATTATATGATTATTTAGATTCACAAACTTTTTATAAAAATAATGTTGATAAAAAATGTCGATCACAAATGAATATTATTTTTAAATTACCTACGCCAGAATTAGATGACCAATTTGCAAAAGCGGCAAGCGCAGCAGGATTTATGGGATTAAAAGGCCATAAAGTTCTCGGTGGAATTCGTGCCAGTATTTATAATGCAATGCCGATGGAAGGAATTGATGCATTGATTTCTTTTATGAAAGAGTTTGCGAAAAAAAATGGGTGATATTTTTTGTATTTCACCCAATCAAAAAATCGTTGGAGATATTTTTGTTTCGGGCGATAAATCAATTTCCCATCGCGCGGTTATTTTATCTTCTATTCGCGATGAAATCACAACCATTTCAAATTTATTATTAGCAGACGATGTTTTAAATACTGTTGAAGCGATGCGTGAGCTTGGTGTTGAGATTATTATTGACGAAGAAAAAAAATCTGCGCGTGTTTACGGTGTTGGTTTGCATGGATTAAAAGCACCGAAAAATCCTATTAATTGCGGTAATTCTGGAACGGCAATGCGCTTGCTGTGCGGATTATTATGCGCGCAGAAATTTAATTCTATTTTAATTGGCGATGATTCATTATCAAAACGTCCGATGTTGCGTGTTGCGGAACCACTGCGTTTAATGGGCGCAAAAATAAATTTATCTGAAAACAATACTGCGCCGATTGAAATTATTGGCAGTCAAAAATTAAATGCGATTAGTTATGAATTAAAAATTCCGAGCGCTCAAGTCAAATCCGCTATTTTATTAGCAAGTTTATATGCGCAAGGCGAAACGTTTGTTCACGAAAAAACTAAAACGCGCGATCATACAGAAAAAATGCTCGCATGCAATAATATCGAAATAAAAATTCCTGGGGATATTTCGTCCGCGGCATTTTTTATTGTTCTCGCAGCCATTACAAAAGATTCTAATTTAATTATTCGTGAAGTTGGCGTCAATCCATTTCGCACTGGAATTATCGATATTTTAAAACTAATGGGCGCGAACATAAAAATTTTTAATAAAACATTTTTTGGAAATGAACCCGTTGCTGATATTCAAATTCAATATGCACCGCTACATGGAAGAACAATTCCACAAGAATTAATTTCAAACGCAATTGATGAATTTCCTATTATTTTTATTGCCGCAGCAACTGCAAAAGGTAATACATTATTGCGAGGCGCAAAAGAATTGCGTGTAAAGGAAAGTGATCGTATTGCTTGTATGAAAAAAAATTTTGATGCATTGAATATTCAAACAGAAGAATATAATGACGGTATTTTGATTTATGGCGATCAAGCATTTCACGGTGGGCGAGTGGATTCTTTTGGTGATCACCGTATCGCAATGAGTTTTGCGATTGCTGGAAATGTCGCAAAAGATCCTGTTTTCGTGGATAATTGCGAACTGATCAAAACTTCGTTTCCCAATTTTTTAAAATTGGCGAAACAAGTTGGCATGAAAGTTTGCAACACGGAGTAGTACATGACAAATATTCCTGTCATCACAATCGATGGCCCATCGGGTTCTGGAAAAGGTACAATCGCGCAGTTATTAGCGAAAAAGCTGCATTGGCATTTTTTAGATAGTGGCGTTTTATATCGCGTAATTGGTTGGGCGGTTTTACAGAACCAGGTTGACCCGAGCGATTTAAACGCATTACAAAATCTCATTAATCACATTAAAATTGAAATGAAAGTATCTGAAATTAGCGATGATCCGCATATATTTTGCGATAATCAAGAAGTTACCAGCGAAATTCGAAGTGAAGCTTGTAGTCAAATGGCGTCAATTACATCGGCAATTCCGCTGGTTCGCACGGCATTATTAGATCGTCAACGTGCGATGCGTAAAGCGCCTGGTTTGGTGACGGATGGTCGTGATATGGGAACAGTTGTATTTCCCGATGCAATTTTAAAATTTTATATTACGGCGAGTTTAGATGAACGAGCGAATCGTCGATTTAATCAGTTGAAAGCTAAGGGTAAAAATGTTAACCTGCGCGACATTCATCGAGAATTGCAGGTGCGTGATGAGCGAGATCAAACTCGCGCAATCTCACCCACAAAGCCGGCGAATGATGCAATTACAATTGACACGACAAATTTAAATATTGAATCTGTTTTGAAATTAGTTTTGCAGGATGTAAAAAAACGGGGTTTTTAAATGCGCAATGTATTTAAAAACAAAATTAACTTAACAATAAATTCGTCACCGAGTTTATTTTTTTGGAAAAAATATAATGTCTGAACATACACAACACACAGAAAAATTCTCTGAAATTTTTGAAGAAAGTTTAAAAAATATTGATATGCGTCATGGCGCATTGTTAGAAGGTTTGGTTGTTTCAATCGACAAAGAATTTATTACAGTGAATGTCGGTTTAAAATCAGAAGGCCCAATTCCCGCTGTCGAATTTAAAAATGAAGAAGTTAATGTTGGCGATATGGTTGAAGTCGTTTTAGAATCGCCTGAAAATGGTTTTGGTGAAACACGTTTATCACATGAAAAAGCAATGCGTGCGCGCGCATGGACACAATTAGAAAAAGTATTTGAAGCGCAAACTATTATCATGGGAACAATTACAGAACGTGTTAAAGGTGGTTTTACAGTAGATTTAGGCACAATTCGTGCATTTTTACCGGGTTCACTTGTTGATGTTAAACCAGTTCGTGATCCAGGTTATTTAGAAGGAAAAGAATTAGAATTTAAAGTTATTAAAATGGATAAAAAACGTAACAACGTTGTTGTTTCGCGTCGCGCTGTAATGGAAGCAGAATCACGTGTTGAACGTATGTCACGTTTAGATGAATTGCAAGAAGGTCAAGAAGTGGTTGGTGTTGTAAAAAATATTACTGATTACGGTGCATTTGTTGAATTGGGTGGAATTGATGGATTGTTACACATTACTGATATGGCATGGAAACGTGTTAAACATCCAAGCGAGATACTAACTGTTGGCGCTGACATTAAAGTTAAAGTTTTAAAATTTGATCGCGATAAACAACGTGTTTCGTTAGGTTTAAAACAATTGGGCGAAGATCCATGGCATAACGTTGCAAAACGCTATCCTGCAAGCACAAAAATCACCGGTAAAGTAACGAACATTACTGATTACGGTTGCTTTGTTGAATTAGAAGAAGGTGTTGAAGGTTTAGTTCACATGTCAGAAATGGATTGGACAAATAAAAATATTCATCCAAGTAAAATTGTGAATTTGCATGAAGAAGTGGAAGTGATTGTATTGGAAATTGATGAAGATCGTCGTCGTATTTCTTTAGGCGTAAAACAATGCAAAGTAAATCCATGGCAAGAATTTGCAACGAAATATGCGGTAGGTGAAAAAATTAGAGGTAGTGTTTGTTCTATTACTGATTTCGGTTTATTTGTAGGTTTAATTGGTGGTATTGATGGTTTAGTTCACTTGTCTGATATTTCATGGACAGAACCAGGCGAACAAGCGGTTCGTGCTTACCAAAAAGGTTCCGAAGTCGAAGCAGTTATTTTGGCGATCGATCCTGAACGTGAACGTATTTCACTTGGTATCAAGCAATTAACTGGTGATCCAATGGAATCACATTTGCAAGGATTAAATAAAGAAGATGTGATCAAAGCAAAAGTAAATGAAGTTGCTGCAAAACAAGCCATTTTGCAATTAACGCCTGAATTAACTGGTGTATTAAAAATTGCAGATTATAGTTATGATCGCGTGAAAGATTTGCAAGATGAATTGAAAGTTGGCGAAGAAATAGATGTAAAAGTGCTGACCGTTGATCGCAAAACAAATCAAATTTTGGTTTCGCATAAAGTGCTGGAAACACAGGCTAAAGGTGACACAGGAACAACGCGCACTATTAGCAGTGATGTTCCAACAAAAACCACTTTGGGTGATTTGTTGAAAGAAAAAATGAAGTCGAAGGAATAAAAAGGTGGGAGTGTGAGTGGGTGTGCGTGCAGCGCGAGTAGGAGCAGGCTTACAGAAGCCCGCGTGCAATGAGCGCAGCTCATGGAACAAGGGCGTTTTGCAGTAAACTTAACTCACAACGACAAATATTTAATAAATTTTTTTGGTGAATCGAGAGTTGCATGATAAATAAAATTCCTAAAATAATCATCGCCCTCGATTTTCCCGATAAAAAATCTTCCGATGATTTTATTGCAAAAATTAATCCTGATTTATGTGCATTAAAAATCGGTAAACATTTATTCACACGATTAGGCCCTGATTATGTGCGTGAATTAGTTGCAAAAGGTTTTCGCGTTTTTTTAGATTTAAAATTCCATGACATTCCCAATACAGTTGCAGATGCTTGTTTTGCTGCAGCAGAATTAGGTGTGTGGATGATGAATATTCATATTGCTGGCGGTGCAGAAATGATGCGTGCTGCACGTGCTAAAATTAATTTGTTGCCTGAAGCAAAACGTCCACTATTAATTGGCGTTACTGTTTTAACGAGTTTAGATCATGAAGATTTAAAATTATTAGGAATTCGTGATTCAGTAGATGATACTGTTTTACGTTTGGCGCGCAGTGCAAAAGCATGCGAACTCGATGGTGTAGTTTGTTCTGCAAAAGAAGCAACTTTATTGCGAAAAGAATTAGGAAAGGATTTTTTATTAATTACGCCTGGTATTCGTTTATCATCTGATGATCATGCCGATCAGAAAAGAGTAATGACACCGCAAGCTGCATTTTCTGCAGGCGCCGATTATTTAGTGATGGGAAGATCGATTACGCAAGCAAATGATCCGGTAAAAATTTTGAAAGAATTAAAAAACTAAAGCGCATCATAATCAGCGAATAACTTAAAACACGGTAGTAAAAAAATAAAATAAAATTATCAAGAAAATTCAGCAACAATAATTCAAAAACACGGTATTGCAGAAAAGTAAAACGCGATTAAAATGGATAACACTTTTGTGTTGTTAATTTTTTTAAGGAGCGTTTTATGAAATCGTTATTTTTAGCGGGTTTATTGTCAATTTTATTGGTGCCACATTTTTCGTATGCTGAAAATGTAAAAAATAATTTAGAACAGCATATTGCAATTAAACATCATCATGTGAAACATGAGCGATCGCATTCAAAAGCAAATGATACGCAGCCAGTTAATATCAATGCAGCAGATGTGACGCAACTTGCAACGCTGAAAGGTATTGGTCCAAAAAAAGCTGAGGCGATTATTGCTTATCGTAGTGCGCATGGATCGTTTAAAACGGTTGATGATTTGGCAAAAGTGAAGGGGATTGGTTTGAAGTCAGTGGCGCGCTTGCAGGTGAAAAATCCAGGTCGTTTGGTAGTTAACAGTTAAGTAAAAATAGAGTAGACTACGATTTCTGGGTGTGGTGGTATTACAATAAGATAATATCATAATACATTGATTTTGCTGGCATTCTAAGTCAATATCATGATGATATTGCGGATAGTTGCCATCACAGCCAGAATTATTCATGATAGTGCGAGACAAAGCACTGCCAAATGTGACAAAATCTGCCCCACAGTTTTTTGATTCGGGATATTGTGGTGCACATTAGTCTTTTGTTCTCGCTGATTCTCAGTATCGTGGTCAGTGTATTTACAACGTTGTTTTGTATCTACCTTTTAAAACCAGTAGCTGTGCATATTGGTTTAGTTGATACTCCGGGCGGTCGTAAGACGCATGCACATGCCGTGCCATTGATTGGCGGTGTTTCAATTTTTTTTGGTTTTTGTTTTTCGTTGTTATGTTTGAATATATCACTAAGTGATTATCGTGGATTGTTAGCTGGTAGTGCTATTTTAGTTTTGCTAGGTGTAATTGATGATTTTCGTGAATTAACACCTCGTGTGCGTTTAGCTGGACAATGTATCGCAACATTGTTGTTGATTGAATGGGGTCATATTTCCGTCGATCATTTAGGTAATTTATTTTTTTTCGGTAATGTGAATTTAGGTATTTTTTCTTTTTTTGCAACAATGATTGTGGTGCCTGGATTTATTAATGCAATTAACATGATCGATGGTCATGATGGTTTAGCAGGTTTAATTGTGTTGGGACAAGCATTATTGTTGGCTTTTTTGAATTTGTGTTTATATCAAATACAAAATGTACTGTTATTACTTATTTTTATTGTTGTGCTGTGTGTATTTTTGAGTTTTAATCTGCCGTTGTTTCGCCGCAAACGAGCAAGTGTTTTTATGGGAGATGCGGGTAGTACATTTGTTGGGTTTGTGATTGCATGGTTTGCGGTTGAGTTATCGCAAATGTTGTGTTCACTTCCGCATTTGACTGTGAATTTTAATCCAGTCACGGTTGTGTGGATATTGGCATATCCGCTTTATGATTTATTGGCCGTGGTATTACATCGATTAAAGACAAAGCGATCACCTTTTATAGCGAGTCGTGATCATTTGCATTATTTATTATTAGATATTGGATTGCGTCGAGGCACGGTAACATTTGTAATATTTGCATTTTCATTGTTATTGGGTTTGATTGGTTTATTGCTTGCGACTCAAAAAATGCCGGAATCATGGCAATTGGTGAGTTTTTTAATGATGTTCGGTTTGTATTTTGCGACAACAATGCATTTGCAAAAGAAAATAAGTATGGTTTTTGTGTAATAATGTAAAAAACGAAATGAGAAAATAGAAATGGTATCGCATATTAGAAACGTCGCAATTATCGCTCACGTCGATCACGGCAAAACAACGCTCGTCGATAAATTATTACAACAATCTGGCACGTTCAATGAGCGTGCACATTTATCAGAACGTATGATGGATTCAAATCCGTTGGAACAAGAACGCGGCATTACCATTTTAGCGAAAAATACAGCAATTCGCTGGCATGATTATCATGTAAATATTGTCGACACCCCAGGTCACGCTGATTTTGGTGGTGAAGTAGAACGTATTTTATCGATGGTCGATTCTGTTTTATTATTAATTGACGCGGTTGATGGTCCCATGCCGCAAACCAGATTCGTTACGCAAAAAGCTTTTTCATGGGGATTAAAGCCAATCGTTGTAATTAATAAAATTGATCGTGACGGCGCGCGTCCTGATTGGGCAGTTGATCAAGTATTCGATTTATTTGTGAGCTTAGATGCAACGGATGAACAATTAGATTTTCCGATTGTATATACATCTGCATTGCAAGGTTACGCAACAGATGACCCAACAAAAAAAACAAACGACATGTCAATTTTATTTCAAACTATTATTGACAAAGTCCCGCCGCCAAAAGTTGATTTAGAAGGTGGATTTCAAATGCAAGTATCTGCAATTGATTATTCAAGTTATGTTGGCGCAATTGGTATCGGGCGTGTTTCACGCGGAAAAATTAAACCCAATACAAATATTACTGTGATCGACGCAAAAGGTAAAACACGCCCAGGTCGCATTTTACAAATTTTTCAAACAATTGGGTTCGAGCGTTTAGAAATTCAAGAAGCATCTGCAGGTGATATTATTTCTGTAACGGGCGTTGATGATTTGCGAATTTCAGATACATTTTGCGATCCAGAACAAGTTGAAGCATTGCCTGTATTAACAGTTGATGAACCAACCGTCAGCATGACATTTTCTGTTAACAATTCACCTTTCGCTGGAAAAGAAGGTAAATATGTAACGAGCCGACAAATTGGTGATCGTTTGCAACGTGAATTAATTGCAAATGTTGCATTGCGTGTTGAAACAAGTGATGCATCAGATGAATTTATTGTTTCTGGTCGCGGTGAATTACATTTATCAATTTTAATTGAAAATATGCGACGCGAAGGATATGAATTATCTGTGTCACGTCCGAAAGTAATTCAAAAAGAAATTGATGGTGTGATGTGCGAACCATACGAACAATTAATTATTGATGTGGAAGAAAAAGATCAAGGCACGATCATGCAATATTTAGCGGATCGTCAAGCAGATTTAAAACATATGATGCCGGATGGAAAAGGGCGCGTGCGTTTAGATTATATAATGCCAACGCGTGGATTAATTGGTTTTCAAACTAAATTTTTAACATTAACTTCAGGTTCCGGCGTAATGCATCACGTGTTTGATCATTACGGTCCTGTAAAAGCAAAGCCAATTAAAGCACGTCATCGTGGTGTTTTAATTTGTAATTGTCCTGGAATTACACGCGCATTTGGATTATTTGGTTTGCAAGAACGCGGCTCATTATTTGTGGGTCCGCAAACAGATGTTTACGAAGGAATGATTGTTGGATTGCACACGCGTGAAAATGATTTAGTGGTGAATGCAACAAAAGAAAAGCAATTAACAAATATGCGCGCATCAGGCTCTGATGAAAATATTATTTTAACGCCGCCGATGATTATGTCGCTTGAACGTGCAATTGCATTTATTGCTGATGATGAATTGGTAGAAGTTACACCAAAATCAATTCGCATTCGCAAAAAGTTTTTAAAAGAAAACGAAAGAAAACGCGCAAGCAAATAAAACGAAGCATCTTCAGAGGCTCATGCGTTAGCATGAGCGTTTTGTCACACAAAATAATCAATCTGATTTAATGTTACTGCTGCAAACCGAGATTGAGCTGAGCGGTGTCGACAGCTTGTGTCGGCTGCACCACAAATGTACTAACAATCCCAGCAGTCAATGCTGCTCTCGATTTCAATTCACGTAATTTTTCTATAATCAAATTAGCAAACGTATCGACAGGCAAACTATGTAACTGCTCCACATCACCACAAATAACTTTCGCATTAATTTGTGATCTTTCTGGATCTTTAAAATCCGTAACATGTCGTTCCATGTAATCGCCATATGTTTCACAAAGTTTTTTAACATAATCACTACGATTAAATTCAAACACAAAACTATTTACAACGTGACTGAATACGACATGGCCATTTTCTTGTGCTTGCATGACCATCGGCTGCATAAACTCAAGTAATTTATTCATGTCTGCGTAAACAATAACATCAACATTATTACTTTTAAGTAATGAAGAATATATTTCTCGATTGCGTCCAATAAATTCACCTCGAATTTGTGACCATTTCCAACCTTCTTTTGGTCCGCGAGGATCTGAATTATTATCATGCGCCACTTCTTCATTTATTTTTGCAATATTAGCGTCAGTTCCAAATATCGCTACTTTTACGCCAGATGCTTTTAATTGCTTTTGTAAATCTATTGCATATTGGTTATAACCATCTGTACCGCGTAATAAAATAACAATTTTTTTTGTTGGTTGCGCGGCAGATTCTGATTCAAGAGGGTGTGTTAAAAAATCGCTATAGTGTTCTTGCAATATTTTGTTTTCAGAATCGACATATTCTTGAATCGTTGAATATATGCGTCCAAAATTGAGTCCGCATGTAAAGCCAACCGCAGCACTGCCTAAAAATAGAGAATAACAATCGTCTGGCAATTGAGCTTTGCCTGGATAAACGACAGCTGTTTTTCCAGCAATAACAGATCCTTTTTGCACGCCAGAAGTATATAAATAACAAGCGTATCCTTTTTGACAAACTAATATTGAATCTTGATTATTTTCTGTAGCAATGTCAGCTACCTTTTTCACTTGCTCGCTTTGTAAAACAGCGCCCAATCCGATGGTTTGATTATTAACGGGAATAAAAAAAGTTTTTTCAGTCACCCCCATGTATTTACCTTCAATTAATATATGCGGTAATTTTGCTTCCGTTAATGCCCGTTCAATTTTCTGTTCACGTTGTTTTTTTTCTGCATCAGTTAGCGTTTCATTGAAAGCTGGATTTTCACCAGTGCCAAGACACATGTATCCATAAAATCCGTGAATTTTTGCAAATACTTCTGCTGGAGTTACGTTGTGAGCAGCAGCAATTTCTTCTAAATTAAATTGGATTTTTTCGCCAGTAAAAAATGGGTCTAGAGCTTTAAATAAAAGATCATCTCTAGTTACATCAAGTGCAGAATCTGGCGTGGCATCTGCTCTTCTTAATATTAAATTCCCATCTTCTAGTTTTCTTGCTTCTTGACGCATAATTTTATCTCCGATTACTGATTTCAAAAATATAATAATTAAAAATTCTCGTTGATAAAAACGAGCACGATTCCATTTAATATTATTTAAAAAAAAAGAGGCCGAAGCCTCTTTTAATTTGGTGCGCCCGGAGAGATTCGAACTCCCGACCCTCTAGTTCGTAGCCAGATACTCTATCCAACTGAGCTACGGGCGCAATTCTTTTGAAAATTTTTCCATTATTCATTTTCATTTCGGAGAGAGAGGGATTTGAACCCTCGATGAGACTTTTGGCCCCATACTCCCTTAGCAGGGGAGCGCCTTCGACCACTCGGCCATCTCTCCAGTTGATTTAGCGGTGCATGATAGCACTGTATTTCTGAAAAGAAAATCCTATTTACAATACAAAATCTTCACCCAAATAAACTTCACGCACTCGCTTGTGCGACAAAATTTCTTCAGGTGTGCCTTGCGCAATAATATTTCCTTCGCTCACGATGTACGCATGCTCACAAATTTTTAGTGTTTCACGTACATTATGATCAGTAATTAAAACACCAATTCCGCGCGCGGATAAATGCAAAATAATGCGTTTAATGTCCATGACAGAAATTGGATCAACACCCGCAAATGGCTCATCAAGTAAAATAAATTTTGGATCAATTGCTAATGCGCGCGCAATTTCAACACGTCGCGCTTCACCACCTGATAATGTGTGCGCCATCACATTGCGCAAATGAGTGATATTAAATTCTTCTAATAAAAATTGCAGACGTGCTTCACGTTCAGCAGAATTTAAATCTTTTCGCAATTCTAAAATCGCCATCACATTATCACCGACAGATAATTTTTTAAAAATAGATCTTTCTTGCGGTAAATAACCAATACCCATCCGCGCGCGCGTATGCATTGGTAAATGCGTGACGTCATGATGATCAATACAAATTGTTCCGTGATCAGGCGCAATTAATCCCACGATCATATAAAAACTCGTGGTTTTTCCAGCGCCATTTGGACCGAGCAAACCTACAATTTGTCCGCTTTTTACAGTGATAGAAACATTTTTCACTGCAAATCGATCTTTATATTTTTTTTGCAATTCATGTGCAACGAGCAGTGGCATAAATTCCTCTTATTGCGATTTATGTTTTTTCTGTTGTGGTAAATATACTGCTTTCATCGCAGAATGTAATCGATAGCGACCTGTTTTTAAATTTGCAGAAAATCCTTTGCCGGTAATTTTCGTTCCTGGTCTTGTTAACACAACAGGTTGATCTGTTTCAACACGAAATTCTTTTGGATCAGGATACACTGTAATTTCAGTGGTTTTAACAGTAGTTTCTTCATTTTTTGCAGTTGGTAATTCATGCGCAATAACATTTCCAGTTAATATTAATTTTTTTCCTGTGCGATCACTGACAGCTTGATCTGCACGAATGTGCCATGGCACACGCGTTTCAGTGTAAACAATAATAAATGGTTTTTTAAAAAGTGTTGTGCCTTGTGGTTCAT
Organism: Gammaproteobacteria bacterium RIFCSPHIGHO2_12_FULL_36_30; assembly: GCA_001801815.1. GTDB lineage: Bacteria > Pseudomonadota > Gammaproteobacteria > Coxiellales > Coxiellaceae > 2-02-FULL-42-43. The sequence goes on along the minus strand of MGXU01000010.1, from coordinate 304,613 downwards.
AATGCATAATTTTTTCTGAATGTATTTTTGCTTTTATTAATCCAGTTTGATTGTATTCGGTAAAAGTAGCGTCATGCACAAAAGTTTGTACAGTTGTTTTTTGCGAAGAGTTTATATTTATTTTTTGTGTGTGATGCAAAATTACCATGCTCATCACACCTAACAACACAAATAAAATTAAATAAAAATTCATTACTTTATGTTTCACGATTTTTGCGCATCATAAATATAATCACATACTTCGCGCACTGCGCCGCGCCCACCTTTTTTTTGCGTGCACCACACAGCAATTTTTTTAATAGCATCCACTGCATTTGGAACAGTGATTGGCAGTGCAACTTTTTCCATAATCGGCAAATCGGGTAAATCATCGCCCATGTAAGCAATTTGATTGAGCGGAGTGGATATTGTTTTGAGTAACATATTAAATGCCATCATTTTATCGTTATGTCCTAAAAAAACATGTTTTATATTTAATTGACTTAAACGATATTCAACCGCTTTATTTTTTCTGCCAGAAATAATCGCAACTTCAACGCCAATTTGTTGTAAGCGCACAATTCCATAACCATCTAAAATATTAAATGCTAACATTTCAACGCCATCAGATGTGTAATAAATTTTTCCATCTGTTAAAATGCCGTCGCAGTCGAGAATTAATAATTTAATATTTTTAGCAACCGATATTAGATCCATCAACAAATTCCTGCTCGTAATAAATCATGCATATGCACAACACCAATCGGTTTTTTTTCCTCAACAATAACGAGTGATGTTATTTTATGTTGTTCCATAATTTGTAATGCTTCTGCTGCTAATGTATTTTTTGTAATGGTGATACATTTTTTTGTCATTACTTTTTGAATGGGTGTTGTATGAATATCAATAATCTGATCAAGCGAACGACGTAAATCACCGTCTGTAAAAATTCCACATAATTCACCGTTATCATTCACAATTGTTGTCATGCCCAAACTTTTTTGCGTGATTTCAATTAATGCTTCAGATAATAAACAATCTAATTTTATTTTAGGTAGCGCATCGCCGATATGCATTAAACCTTCAATTCTCAGTAATAATCGTCGACCAAGCGAACCGCCAGGATGATAACGTGCAAAATCTTTTTCTTTAAATCCGCGCGCTTCGAGCAATGTAATTGCAATGGCATCGCCCATGACAAGTGCAGCGGTTGTGCTAGATGTTGGAGCAAGTCCTAGCGGGCAAGCTTCTTTATCAACACTAATATCAATGTGTACGGTAGAGTAATTAGCAAGCGCGGAATGTGGATTACCTGTCATTGCAATAATTGGAATATCTAATAATTTAATAATTGGCAACAACGTAAGAATTTCTTCTGTTTCGCCTGAATTTGAAATGGCAATAACCATATCACCTGGCGCAAGCATTCCTAAATCACCGTGATTTGCTTCAGCAGGATGTACAAAATAACTTGCTGTTCCCGTGCTTGCTAATGTTGCGGCAATTTTTCGCGCGATATGACCCGATTTCCCCATGCCAATTAATATAACGCGACCACGACAGGTTAAAAGTAAGCGACAAGCAGTCGCATAACTTTCATCAATCCGTAAAATTAAATTCGCAACGGATTGTGTTTCGATATCGATAACTTGCCGACCAATGCGACAAAGATATTCCGTGTCTTTTGTTTCTTTTACAGCGCATTCTAACATGTTAATTTCACATTCTTTTGGTGTGCAGTATTATCTATTTCGGGGTATTATACCTACATCAGCGTTGTGGCTAAAGTGTTACATCGCTTTTATCCGTACATTTCAGGAGTTATTGTGTTGTCTGATGCAATTATTGCCATTGATCAGCTAGTTTTTTATCGAGAAAGCAGGGCTATTTTTGATGGCGTCACATTATCTATTCCGCGCGGAAAAATAACTGCCATTATGGGACCCAGCGGAACAGGTAAAACAACTTTACTGCAATTAATTGGCGCACAATTACAACCGCATGCTGGATCAATCATGGTAGATGGTGAAAATTGGCATGCTCTGTCGCAAAAGAAATTATATCATCATCGCCGAAAAATGGGCGTGTTATTTCAAGAGGGTGGTTTATTTACAGATTTAAATGTATTTGAAAATGTTGCATTTCCTTTACGCGAACATACAAAATTACCAGAAGATATGATTCGCGATTTAGTTTTGATGCATTTAGAAGCGGTTGGTTTGCGCGGCGCAAGTGAATTAAATATTGATGAATTATCGGGCGGCATGGCGCGTCGTGTTGCATTAGCGCGTGCAATTATTTTGAGCCCACACATCATGATGTATGACGAACCTTTTTCAGGACAAGATCCGATTGGTCGCGGTGTATTATTGCGCGTGATTAAAGAATTAAATGACGCATTAAATTTAACATCAGTGATTGTATCGCACGATGTGCACGAAACAGCTCAAATTGCAGATTATATTGTGATTCTTTTTGATGGAAAAATTTTAGGTGCGGGCACGCCGACTGATATTATTAATCATTCATCGAAAGAAGTGCAGCAATTTGTGCAAGGTTTAGCAGATGGCCCAGTGTCATTTCATTATCCTGCAAAAACTTTTCAAGAGGAATTATTTGGATGATTTCACAAATCACACAAATAGGCGGAAAAAGTATCGACTTTTGCGTTCGAGTCGGACGCTCAGGTTTATTTTTATTGCGCACATTATTTCAAGTGCCAAAATGGTCGCAAGTGTGGCCATTATTATCAACGCAACTATATCGCGTCGGTGTTTTATCATTACCAATTATTTTAGTCTCCGCAATTTTTATTGGAATGGTTGTTGCGCTGCAAGGATTTCATACGTTACAAAAATTTGGCGCTGAACAAGAATTAGGACAATTACTTGCGCTCAGTGTTGTGCGAGAATTAGGACCGGTTGTAACGGCATTATTATTTGCAGGACGCGCAGGCTCTGCATTAACAGCAGAAATTGGTTTGATGCGTGCAACATCGCAATTAAGCAGTTTGGAAATGATGGCAGTGAATCCATTATGGCGTGTTATTTCGCCACGTTTTTGGGCAGGATTTATTTCGTTGCCGCTTTTAACAATTTTATTTAATGTATTTGCAATTTATGGTGGACATTTAGTGGGTGTTGACTGGTTGGGGGTTGATGATGGTTCATTTTGGAGTAACATGCAGTCCGCTGTTAGTTTTCATTCTGATATATTAAACGGTATTATAAAAAGCGTGGTATTTGGTTTTGTCGTCACATGGATTGCGGTTTACGAAGGTTATTATTCAGAACCAAACGCGCGTGGCATTAGTATTGCAACGACAAAAACAGTGGTTTTTTCATCGCTGTTAATTTTGGCATTAGATTTTGTATTAACAGCAGTTATGATGGGTGGATGGTAAATGCGTAATCGATTTTTAGAATTCAGTGTTGGTATTTTTATTATCGCAGCATTGTGCGGCTTGCTGTTTTTAGCCTTTAAAGTAAGTGGTTTATCGAATTGGGATGATGGAAATTATTATTTATTACGCGCTGATTTTGATAATATTGGCGGATTAAAAGTGCGTGCGCCAGTTGCAGTTGCTGGTGTGAAAGTCGGACATGTCAGCAAAATTATATTGAATCCGCAAACCTATCGCGCTGAAGTGATAATGCAAATTAATAATCATTATAAAGATTTGCCAATTGATACATCCGCAAGTATTTTAACGCAAGGTTTATTAGGCTCAAATTATATTAGTTTATCGCCAGGATATCAATCAACAATGTTAGGAGCGAATGGACGAATTGAAACAACGCACTCCGCATTAATTTTAGAAAATTTAATTGGGCAGCTGATGTTTAATCTTAGCAATGATAAAAAGAGTGGAGCAGTGTCACAGAAGCCTGCGTGAAGTGAAGCTTTAGCTTCACGTAACAAGGGCGTTTTGCAGTAACCCAACTCACAACGACAAATATTTAACGAGGATATTTATGAAAAAGTTTTTCTCTCTCAAAGCAATTACAATATTAATTACATTTTGTTTTATCTCACCACTTTGCTTCGCAATCACTTCACCCGCAGCTCAATTACAAGCTGTCGCAAATAAAATGGTGTCGCAATTAGAAACGAATAAATCACAATTACATAATATGTCTGTCATTCGCCGCATCGTAAATCAAGTATTAATGCCTAATATTGATGTAGATCGTATGTCAGCTTCAGTCGTCGGTCGTGATTGGAGAACTGCAACTCCCGCACAAAAATCACAATTTGAAAAAGAATTTTCTTATTTAGTAACGACAACATATTCATCTGCATTAGCATCTTACAATGGCGATCAAGTCACTGTTCAGCCAATGCGTGGAGATTTTACAACAGAACAAACAACACGTGTAAACAGCTTAATTATTCGCAAAAATGGTCAACATATTCCAATTTCATATGACGTCGTGCGCTCTGGTGATGCATGGAAAGTCTATGATTTCAGTATTGAACATGTGAGTATGGTGCAAAGTTATCGTTCGCAATTTGCAGATGTATTAGCAAAAGGTGGGATGTCTGCATTATTGACGCGTTTACAAAGTCACAATCAATCGAGTAAATAATAAATGCACGCAACATTAATTTCTACTGATCAAGGTTTTTCTGTGCAAGGCCATGTTGGTTTTTTTAATGTTGTGCGTTTGCGATTCGAAGGTACAAAATTATTAAAAAAATTTTCACAAGAAAATATTGCGATCAATTTGAGTGAAATGAAAGATCAAGATGCGTCTTCACTTTCATTATTATTATGCTGGTTGCGTTTTGCAAAAAAAAATAAAAAGTCGTTGCAGTTTATAAATTTATCTCATTCGTTGCAACGTATGAGTAAAATGTTTGGATTGGTATGGATAAATTAATTATTACAGGTGGCAAACCACTCCGCGGCACAGTCCGTATTTCAGGCGCAAAAAATGCAGTCCTGCCGATTCTCGCCGCAACATTAATGACAGATAAAAAAATTATCATCACGAATATCCCACATTTAAATGATGTCACAACGATGATGACTTTACTCGGTCGTTTAGGGGTTGAAATTACCATGGGCGATAAAATGAGTATTGAAGTAAATGCTGCTTCTGTCTCGAGTTTTACAGCACCCTATGAATTAGTAAAAACAATGCGCGCATCCATTGTTGTTTTGGGCCCATTATTAGCGCGTTTTGGTAAAGCAGAAGTATCATTGCCAGGTGGATGCGCAATTGGTTCGCGTCCCGTCAATTTACACATTGACGCATTAAAAAAAATGGGCGCAGATATTACCGTGAGCGATGGTTATATTCACGCATCTGTAAAAGATCGTTTAAAAGGCGCAGAAATATTTTTTGAAAAAGTCACTGTAACAGGAACAGAAAATATTATGATGGCCGCTGTTTTTGCAGATGGAAAAACAGTGTTGCATAATTCAGCATGCGAACCTGAAGTCACCGATCTCGCGAATTTTTTAAATACATTGGGTGCGAAAATTGAAGGTGCTGGTACTGAAAAAATTATTATTCACGGCGTCACAAAATTAAATGGCGGAACATATCGTGTATTGCCAGATCGAATTGAAGCAGGCACTTATTTAGTTGCAGGCGCAATGACAGGTGGAAAAATAACAGTCAAAAATGTTTTACCCGAAACAGTAAAAATTATTTTAGAAAAATTAACAGAAGCGGGCGCGCACATTACAACAGGAAAAGATTGGATAACATTAGATATGCAAGGTAAACGTCCACTTGCAGTTGATATTAGCACTGCGCCATACCCAGAAATGCCGACTGATATGCAAGCACAATTTCTCGCATTAAATGCAATTGCAGATGGTTCTTCCACCATCAAAGAAAATATTTTTGAAAATCGTTTTATGCATGTGCCCGAATTACAACGCATGGGTGCGGATATTCGATTAGAAGGAAACACTGTATTTTGTAACGGAAAATTACATTTAAAAGGCGCGCCAGTGATGGCAACCGATTTGCGCGCATCAGCAGGATTAGTTTTAGCAGGATTAGTTGCAGAAGGTAAAACATTAGTTGATCGCATTTATCATATTGATCGCGGTTACGAATGTATTGAAGAAAAATTTTCGCAACTGGGTGCTGATATTCAACGTGTTTCATAATACCAATCAAATCAAAAAAGTATTTCAATTATCCTTACCAATGGCCGGCTCGCGTTTCCTGCAAATGTTCAGCGGATTTATTGCAACAATGATGGTGTCGCATTTAGGGCGAACTGTTTTAGCATCATGCGCATTAATCAACGCAACATTATCTACAATTTTACTTGTATTTATGTCGATTGTTTTTTCATTAAGTTTTATTACTGGACAATCATTTGGCGCTAGAAAATACGATGAAATTGGCGCAACAGTTCAACAAGGAATGTTATTGTCTTTTGTGCTTGCTGTCATCATGATGATTTTTTTCTGGTACGCAGATGATATTTTAAAATATTTTCACGAACCAGAAACGATGTTGATTTATGTGCGTCAATATTTTCATGCATTAATGTGGGGTGTAATTGCAATTATGTTGCAATCTTGTTTGGAACAATTTTGTTATGGCATTTTAAAACAGCGTTTGGTTATTGCAATTAATATTATGACGGTGATGATTGGAATTCCAACAGCGTATATTTTAATTTTTGGAAAATTTGGAATGCCTGCGCTCGGTGTTTATGGTTTAGGTTTAACATTTGCAATTCAAGCATGGTTTGATTTTTCTGTTTTATTAATTTGTTGTTATGTGATGCGAGATTTTCAAGCGTTTGGATTATTTAAAAAAAGGTCGTTAGAAAAATTTGTTTATTTGCGAAAAATATTGCGAATTGGTTGGCCGATGAGCGTGCAATTTGGCGGAGAATTAGGCGCGTTTTTTGTGATTACGATGATGATAGGGTGGTTAGGTACAAATGCATTAGCGGCTGTGCAAATTACACAACAGTGGATGTATCTTGTTATTGTGCCTGTTTTTGCAATGGCAGAAGCGTCGGGAATTTTAGTGGGGCAAGCGGTTGGCGCGAAAGAATATAATCAATTGTCGTCGATTAATTATTCCGGATTATTAATTGCATTGGGATTAGTGGTGTTGCTTGGAATTGGATTTACTTTTTTCCCACATTTTTTCGCTTCTTTTTATATGAATTCCAGCACAAAAAATAATGCTGCAATGATGAAATTAATTCCACCGTTATTTATTTTAATGGCGGTTACATTAATTTTTAATTCTATTCGTGATGTTGTTTCAGGTTCATTGCGTGGATTATTTGACACGCAATTTCCGATGCAAGTCGGCGTATTAATTATGTGGTTATTAGTTGTTCCGCTGGGTTATTTATTTGCATTTACATTACACATGAATGTCATTGGTTTTCGTATTGGCAGTAACATCGGATTATTGATTGGCGCTGCGATTATTGTTTGGCGCTGGCGGGCGAAGATAAAATATTTCAAAAACCCGAATATAACTATCTAGTTTTTCCTGACAATCTTATTACCTTAATTAAAATGATCTGTTGACATTTGTCAACAAGACACTATACTATTTGTTATAGGGATAGTTTATGCGTCGCAGAAAAAGACATCCCAATAAGGAAATTGAGACAGCAATTGTATTTGCTGAAAGCAGAGGTTGGCGATATCAAAAAACTGGTAAGTCTGCGCATGCATGGTGTAGATTGCTTTGTGTTTTGCGCGATAGAGAAGGTTGTGCGTTATCTGTTTGGTCAACGCCAAGAAATCCAGAAATGCATGCAAAGCAAATTATTCGGTGCGTGAAACATTGTCCGCATTATTTTTTGAGGACACATTAGTGAAAAAGAAAAAAAGTACATATTCATTTATGCTAGTTTTAAGCGGCGTAAATGATAAAACTAAAAATCTTGAAGATGTTTTATATGCAGCAGGTTGTGATGATGCGCTCATTAATTTTCGCAATGGAACAGCCTATCTTGATTTTGATCGTCAGGCATTCAGTTTTGAAGACGCTGTGATTTCCGCTATCAAAGCAGTTGAAAATACATCTTTAAATATTAAAGTAATGAGTGTTGCACCCGATTATTATGTTAGTGAATCTGAAGTGGCTGAACGATTACATTTAAAAAGACAAACAGTTTCATTATGGTTCAAAGGTGAACGTCATGCAAAAAACCATTTCCCAGCACCTGCAATAAAACTAACGGCAAAATCACCATTATGGCGATGGTATGATGTATTGGAATGGTTATATCAGCAAAAGAAAATTGAAAATAGTGAATTATTGGAACATGCAAAATTAATTGAGCATATTAATATGATTTTATTTGATCGTAATCTTGCTGAAAAAAAATATCGTCAGAAAATTATCAAAAAATTGATTTAGTCATGGAATTTATATTGATACAATTTATACTTCGTTTCCACTCACGATATCCCATCACACACAAAATAATAAATATTGCATAAAGCGCAGTCGTTAAATATAAATGTTTATACGTATACATATAAAGCGAAATCACATCCATCACAACCCACAAAATCCAATTTTCCAACCATTTTTTACACATCATCCATTGCGCAATTAAAGCGAGCGCAGTTGTGAATGCATCAACATAAGGCGTTGTTGAATTGGTATAACGCGATAAAATAAAATAAAACGCGATGTATAGAACACATAAAATAGCGCCTAAAATGTAATATTGTTTTTTTGGCATGCGCGTGATGGATAAAAGCGTTGCGTGCGGACCGCCGCGTTTCCATTCATACCATCCATAAAATTGAAAAAATAAATATACGGCTTGCAAAGTCATGTCGCCGTATAATCGGGTTTGATAAAAAATAAAACCGTATAAAATGACGGCGAAAATACCGAATAACCAATTCCACATGCTTGCACGTGCGGCTAAATAAATGTTGAGAAACGCAGCAAGCACCGCGGGAACTTCGATTGCTGTTTTTAAAGTAATTACCATCTTATGTACATTTTGCAGTAAAATAAGTTCGCGTAGTGTAGCAAATTAATATGGATACACAATTACTTTTGTATTCCGCGTCATAAATGATTCATTTAACCATTTCGCCGCAGATGTTTTCACGCGAATGCAGCCGTGGCTTGAATTTTGATTTGAAATAGTGGGAGAGCCATGAATCGCATGTCCCGCTTTTGTAAAATGCATTGCGTACGGCATTTTTGCGCCGCCGCGTGATCCATTTGAGTAGACAGGATATTTACTTGAAACATGATTTGGGCCTTTTTTACTGTAAATATGAAACGTACCACGCGGCGTATGATATCCGGGTTTGCCGCCATTTGCAGGTCCGCTACCCACTTTTTTTCCATTTTGATAGGCCGCCCATTTTTTTGTGCGCGGATCAAAAATAAAAACTTTTTCAGCTTTTACTTGAGCGCTTGGATTTTTTGAATATTGTTTTGAATAAGATTGATTTGATTGCGCGAGAGCACTTATCGAAAACGATAATAATGTTGCGCTACAAATTGCGATAAATAATTTCATGTTGCCTCCTCAAAGTCGAGTAGGCTTCCATCCCAAAAACATGTCTCCTAACGTTTTGTTTTTCATTAAAAATAATATCAAATAATGATTTATTTATCAGGACAGTATAGTACATATTTAAAGTTTTGCTGAGAACGTTAACGGTTAACGGTTAACGTATTACGTCTTTTCACAAACGCTTTCAACTGATTAAAATAACTATACGAAATTGGCACTAAAATTAACGAGAAAAAAGTACCGCATAATAATCCACCGACAAATACCGTTCCAATTTGTTCGCGACTGACTGCACTTGCGCCAGATGAAAATACTAATGGCAATGCACCAAATATCATTGCAGCAGTTGTCATTAAAATCGGACGCAAACGAATACTTGCTGCATGCACCAATGCATCATGCGCATTTTCACCTGATTTTTGCAGTGTATTTGCAAATTGCGTAATTAAAATTCCATGTTTTGCAATTAATCCAACCAGTGTAATTAATCCAATCATCGTATATAAATTAATTGAACCGTTTACCATTTTTAAACTGACAAGCGCTCCAATAATACTAAGCGGCACTGCTAATAAAATAATAAGTGGATCAACAAAACTTTCAAATTGCGCGCTTAACACTAAATAAATAAAAATAAATGCGAGTAAAAAAACTAAAGCCATTGAATTTGATGATGTGACAACACGTCTTGCTTGTCCCATAAAAGTATATTTCACATGTGAAGGTAATAATGTGGGTAATGATTTTTGTAAATACGCAACGACTTCACCGAGCGTATAACCTGGCGCGATTTCTCCTGCAATTTCTGCTGCGCGTAAACGATTGTAATGCAGTAAATTAGTTTGTGTTGGAACAGGTGTGACATTAATTAAATTCGTTAACGGAATTAATTGTCCTGCAGCATTTGGAACTGATAATTGTTCTATCGATTGTACGCTTTGCAAATAGGGTTTTGCTGCTTGCATATCAACATCATAAGTTTCACCACCCATATCAAATGTTGAAACTTGCGTGCCACCCAACATTGCCGCAATGGTATTATCAATTGTGCTGATATTTACATTTAATTGATTTGCGAGCGTGCGATTTACAGTTAAATTATATTGTTGATTATTATATTGCATATTGCTGGACATATTAACTAAGCCAGGATAATTATTTAATTTTTTAATTAATGTATTGCCGACTTTAAATAAATAATGATAGCTATTGGGCGCTGTAATATAAAATTCAATTGCATTTTGTGTTGAGCCGCCAAATGATGGCGCAATAGAAATTGCATTTAATCCGGGCGTTTTTTTAAATTGTAAATTCATCCATTGTGCAACTTCACTTGCAGATTCATTTCGCTCGTTGTAATTTTTTAATGCGGTAAAGGTAATATTATTATGTCTATTGCTTGCAGGCACGAATGAAATACCAACATTATGATCTACAGCAGGATTGCTTAATAATAATTGATTAATTTTTTGTAAGTTCTGTTGTGCAGATTGATTGCTGCTGCCAGCAGGAGTTTTTAACAGAGTGATTACAAATCCCATATCTTCATTTGGTAAAAATGTTTTATTTAATGTTGCTGCAACTGCAAATCCAGCAATTGCTAAAATAATCGTAATAATAATAATTTTTAATCGATGCATTAAAACATGCGTTAATAAATTTTTATAAAATTTTGTCAGCGCATGAAAAAAGTTTTCAATATTTTTATTTAATGTATTTTGCGGCATGGCATCATGCACTAAAAATTTAGAACACATCATCGGTGATAATGTTAATGCGACAAACCCTGAAATAATCACTGCAATGGCTAATGTAAATGCAAACGATGCAAAAATATGTGCGACAACGCCTTGAATTAAGCCAATTGGTGCATACACTGCCGCAAGCGTTAACGTCATTGCAATCACCGGTGTTGCAATTTCTTGACTGCCTTTTAATGCTGCTTCAATGCGCGTTAATCCATTTTCCATATGTCGATGAATATTTTCGAGCACAACAATGGCATCGTCAACGACTAATCCTACAGATAAAACAATTGCCAATAATGTAATAATATTAATGCTAAATCCCGCAAAATACATCATGCCCATTGTTGCTAAAATACAAACTGGAATGGTAACAATTGGAATTAATGATGAGCGAATTTTACCGAGTGTGAAAAATATTATAATGGCGACAAATAAAATCGATAGCCCAATCGATTTATACACTTCATGAATACTATCATTCATAAAATTAGATTCGTCAAATGTAATTGCGTAATGAATATTGCTGGGGAATTGCGTTGAAATTCTCGCTAATAATGCGCGTAATTGTTTTGCAGCGGTGATTGGATTTGCTGCATTGGTATTATAAACGCTGAGTAAAATACCTGGCGTTCCGTTAATATGTACAAATGATTTTGATTCTAAATCGCTGCCGAGTTTAATGCTCGCAATATCTTTTAAGCGAATTAATTCCCCCTTATCATTTTTAATGACAATATCGCCGAATTGTTTTGCAGTTTTTAATGATGTTTTTGCAGTGACGGGAAATTGCATGGTGGATGTTTGAATGCTGCCAGCAGGTAATTGTAAATTACTATTTTGAATTGCTTGTTGAATTTCATTAATATTAATTTTACGTGCTGCCATTTCTGTTGGATGCAAAGTAATTCGCATTGCATATTTATTTGCGCCGAGCGGAACAACTGCTGCAATTCCAGATTGTTCTTCAATGCGATTAATCACATAACGATCTAAATAATCTCGCAAGCTATGCAAAGATGCACCTTGAATGGTAAATCCAATATCCATTAAATCAATGCCGTGATAACCTTCTTGAATGACAGGTGATTGAATATTGTTTGGTAATGTTGATGCAGCCATTTCAACTGCATTTCGAATTTTGCTCGTGACGTTATAAATATTTACGCCGGAGTCTAAAATTGCTGTAATTGTGCTGGAACCTTGTGCGCTAACTGAAGTGACATAATCAATTCCGTTAATTCCGCTGATTGCTTTTTCAATGGGTGTTGTAATACTCGTTTCAACTAAATTTGCGCTCGCGCCGATATAAGTTGTAGTAATTTGTACGCGATTTTGTTCGAAGTGCGGTAAAAAACGAGTTTGTAAATTTTGATAACCCATGATGCCGATCATCACGAGAATTAAACTTAAGACGGTGGCGAAGACGGGGCGTTGGATGCAGAATGAAGGTAACTTCATGGTTTCATTAACTCGTGTGCTTGTTTAGTGTGAGTGTGAGTGTGTGTGGGAATGCGCACACTCACACTCATACCATCTTTCACTTCATTCTCACCCGCAACAATTACTTCATCAGTTGGTTTTAATCCAGATGTAATCACAACTTTATTTTTAATGCGATCACCAATTTTTACAGATGTTTTTATCGCTTTATTTTTTTTAACAATAAAAACATGATATCCATTAATTGATGCCAAAACACTTTGTTCAGGCACTAATAATGCTTTTTGTGCTGAACCGATATTTTGTATAACGGTAACGTATTCGCCAGGTTTAAATAATTCTTTGCTGTTATTAACATGCGCGTGAACGGAAATGGTTTGTGTTGATTGATCGATTTGTGGTGCGATATAAGAAACTTTTGCGGTAATTTTATTTTTTTTCGCTGAATCTGTTACAACTACAGTTTGATTTAATTGCAATTGATTTAAATCTTTTACGGGCAGTGCGTATTCAACGCGTAAATTTTTATTGTCGACGAGTGTTGTTAATGTGTTGCTGGAACTTACATAATCACCCAAGCTTACAGATAATGAACCGAGCGTACCATCAAATGGCGCCGTGATTGTGCGATCTTTTAAATTGGTTTCTGCTGTTTGCAGCAATGCTTGATTTTGTTTCATCGTGGCTTTTGCAGAATAATATAAATCTTGTGTAATAAATCCTTTTTTTAAAAATTTCGCATCGCGATCGTATTCTACTTTACTCAATAAATAAGCTGCTTTTGCGCCGGTTAATGCATCTTTTTGTGTTTGATAATCGAGTTTAAATAAAATTTTTCCTGCTTTTACTGTTTCACCTTCGTGAAATAATATTGCGCGAATATATCCGGGTGCGCGAGGTGAGATGATTGTGCTTTTGCGTGCGATTAATGAACCGGTTGCAGATGCGGTTACTGGAATGGATTGTAGAATTGGTTTTTGTACTTTTACCAGCACGGGATTTATTTTTGCGGCAGCGAGTTTATCTTTTATTTTTAGGTGGTGATGAATTGCTAATGCAATAATTAAAATAATTGCGAGAGTGATTGCGATGATTTTTTTATTTTTTAATGTCACGTTGAAATGCCTTCTATTAAGCTTAAAATATAATTTTATAAGTTGTCGCTGTTAGTTGGGCCACTGCAAAACGCCCTTGTTCCGTGAGCTGCGCTCACTTCAACGCGGGCTTCTGTAACGAGGCTTCGCTTGAAATGGCTCCACTATTTATTCAGTACTAAAAACACATTTTCTTTTCCGCGCGTCACATTTAATAATAATGGTTTCGTTTGATTATCTGCTGCTTTTTGCAGTGTTTCAATTGAATCAACTGGTGTGTTATTAATCGATGTAATGACATCGCCCGGTAATAATCCAGCGAGTGCGCCATTACTCGCGTCTGTTAAACCAGTTACAATTACGCCATGCAATTTTGTTCCATCCGATTCTAATTCATTAAATTTTTGAAAACGCATTCCGGCAAAGTAGGGCGTTTCTTTTTCTTTTAATGTTTTTGGATCAGCAACAATTGCTGATACTGTTTCTGTTTTGTGATTGCGAATTAATGTAATCGTCGCTGATGTGCCAGGACGAATTAATCCCATGGTATTTTTTAATTGTACTGCGCCATGCACAGGATGATTATCAATATCAGTAATCACGTCGCCAACCTTTAATCCAGCAGTTGCAGCAGGTGTGTTCGGAACAATTTCAGAAATAATTGCGCCTTTTGTATTTTTTAAATCGAGTGCTGTTGCTAATTCGGGTGTAATGTTTTGCACGATTACGCCAAGCACACCGTGTTCAACTTTTCCGTATTTTAATAATTGTTCAATAACACCCTGCACCATGTTACTTGGAATTGAAAATCCTAAACCAATGCTGCCATCCGTTGGTGCAACCATTGCAGTATTAATTCCAATTAAATCACCTTGCATATCAACTAATGCGCCACCAGAATTACCAGGATTAATTGGCGCATCGGTTTGAATAAAACTTTGATAACCTTCGATGCGTGGATGTGTTCGATTTAATGCACTCACAACACCTGATGTAACAGTTTGCGATAAACCGTATGGACTTCCAATTGCAGTAACAAAATCACCGACTTTTACATTATCTGAATTTGCAAATTTTAATGCCGTTAAATTTTTTGCTTGTATTGCTAAAATTGCAATATCATAACCTTTCGCTTTTGCAATTAATTTCGCGTGATAACGTTCGCCATCTTTCAATGTCACGATAATTACTTTTTCATGCGCAACAACATGTGCATTCGTTACAATTAAGCCCTTTTCTGCATCAAAAATAACGCCGGAACCAACCGCATAACTTTTTACTGGCACTTTTGTGATGTTATCTTGGGTTGGAATTAATGTGTTTAATTTTGTTAATTGTTCTTCTTCGACATAAATATTAACAACGGCCGGCGTCACCTTTGCCAGCATCGGCGCAATAGTATTTTGATTATTTTCTTGCGTTGTCGGCAAATGCGCCAAGCAAACCAATGGGATAAATAACAAAATGAACGTAATGGATGAAATGATCTTTTTCATATAACCTCGAGCAAATAAACAAGATTATATATGTTTTTTAATGGTTTTGTTGTCAAATTTTGCGGTTTTACAACATTACTTTTTCTTTTTCGCTTTGAGATACTCTGCCATAAACATCATCAAATCGCACAATATCATCTTCACCTACGTAATCACCCACTTGCACTTCAATTAAATGTAATTCACGATCTTGAAGATTTGATAATCGATGTTTTGTATTTTTCAAAATATAAATCGATTCGTTTTCATAAAGTTGAAATGATTTTTCTGCGCAAACAACATCTGCAATACCCTTAACAACAACCCAATGTTCAGATCGATGCGCATGCAATTGGAGTGATAATTTTCCGCCTGGCTTTACAATAATATGTTTCACGCGAACATTTTTTGAAGTCATGATGCTTTCATAAGTTCCCCAAGGACGATGCACTTTTAAATCATTCGCAAGACAATCTCCATGTCCTTGAGATTTTAATAAATTCACCAATACTTTCACATCTTGCGCTTTTGATTTATTCGCAATGAGTACGCTATCTTTGGATGCAACCACCACTAAATTATCTACACCTAATGTTGCTAATAATTTATCATCGGAATGTAAATATGAATTTTGCGTGTCTAATGAAAACACATTGCCAACAGATACATTACCATTTTGATCTGCTTCTGCATTTTTGTGAATCGCATGCCAATCGCCTAAATCCGACCAATCAGATTGCAATGCTAAAACATATGCCGCATTTGTTTTTTCCATCACAGCAACATCAATAGAAATATTAGACATTTTTGAAAAATCATCACGATTTAAATAATAAGTATTATCTCGATGAATTCCATTTTCAGTGGATAAAAAACCTAAAGAATTAATATCAGGCGCATGATGTGATAATTCAGCCAAGAATGTTTCTGCAGAAAATAAAAACATTCCGCTATTCCAATAACAATTAGATTGCGAAATAAAAATTTTTGCGTTATCCAAACTGGGTTTTTCAAAAAACGATTTTACTTTTGTAAGTTGTGCTGCATCATGTTCAGTTTGAATATAGCCATAAGCGGTGGATGGTTCGTGAGGTTTGATGCCAAATAAAATTAATTTTTTTTCTGTATTAGCGCTTATCGCTTGAGAAATAGTTGCAATAAATTCTTCGTCATTTTTAATTTTGTGATCTGACGGTAACACCAACATTAATTCATGATAAGCGTTGCGTTGTTTCATGATATGTGCGGCAGCAGCGGCAGCGGGTGCAGTATTGCGACCCGCTGGTTCAACAATAATCGTTACATTTTCAGCATGACAATCGCGTAATTGATCTAAACATAAAAAATAATTAGATTCATTCACAACAATATAAATACAATTTACATTCTGAATTTTTTTTACGCGCAGTACAGTTTGCTGAAACAAAGAATACTGTCCGTCAAGACGAATAAATTGCTTTGGATAATTAACGCGTGATAATGGCCATAAACGCGTGCCTGTGCCGCCAACGAGAATTACCGGATTAATGCAACTACTTTGCATAAAATTTCCTTTTAATACGAAGTTGAGCAGTATAACATCAGTAGCTAAATTTACTATATGCCAAAGAAGACGCACGAGTAATTATGTACATCTCAAAAGTAATTATTATTATCCCTACTTATAACGAACAAGAAAATATTGCTTTGATCATAGATCAATTACAAATTGTTTTTAATGAAATCAAAGATTATGACATTGGAATATTAATTTATGACAGCAATTCACCTGATAAAACAAGTGAAATTGTAAAGGCATATCAAAAAAAATATCCATCACTTTATTTACAAACAGAGGAAAAAAAATCTGGTTTGGGAAATGCGTATATTCAAGCGATGAAATATGCATACCAAACTTTAAATGCCGACATTGTTTTTGAGTTTGATGCGGATGGTTCACATCAACCAAAATATTTAATACCGATGATGCAGGAATTTACAAAAGGCGCTGATGTTGTCACGGGTAGTCGTTATGTGGAAGGTGGCAGCATTCCTGCTGATTGGGCGTTGCATCGAAAATTATTATCGGTCGTTGGAAATTATGCAGCGCGAATTGTTTTGAGCGCTAAAATAAAAGATTACACCACTGGTTTTCGTGGCACACGCACATCATTCCTTAAAAAAATTGATTTAGATAATTTAAAATCGAAAGGGTATGCTTATAAAATTCATTTGATGTGGTTATTGTATTTATGTAAAGCAAAAATAGTAGAATTTCCAATTGAATTTATTGATCGTCAAAAAGGGTATAGTAAATTACCTAAAAATAATGCTGTTGAATCACTTATGTTAATTTTTTATTTGCGATGGCAGCGAATTAAAATGTGTTACCGTCAATTTCTCTGTCGGCGCTGAATAGTGAATTGTGATCCCACAATTAAATGGACTTTCAGGTCGACAATAAAGATTGGTAAATCCGTTTCTATTTTTTTGGCGCGCTATTTGAGAGTCCGTAAAAATCGTAATGATATTAATCAGCATAAATAAAATTAAAAAAACCATCGATATTTTTTTATAGTGTTTAATAAAAACATTGCTGATAACAATTAACATTAAGCTGTCTGTTACGACAACATAATTTAAACCAATATGGGCAAAATAAGATATTGGCAACCAAATAAGAAAAATAATAATACTCACCGTAAATAAAAATTTACTGTAGGGATTATTGTTATCAAAAATAGATATTTTTCGGATTAATAAATAAAGTAATACTAAAATCCAAAAAAAGAATGTAGATAATATTGGCCCTGTCAAATAGAAAAGCACGCCAGCCATGCCATGTTTATTCGTCGTTCCGTAAGAATGCGTTGTCAGCTGCATTATAAATGATGCAAAGTGATGTTGATAATTCCAAATCAGAACGGGTGAAAATAAAATAAGCGCTATTATCGTTGCAATATAAACTTCCTTTCTACGATATACGTATCTCAAATCAGCATCACATGCAAAATAAATTAATATCGCAATAATTAAAAAAATAACATTGTATTTCGCTAATAATCCAAGCCCGCAAGAAAATCCAAGATAATAAATATAGTGATTATTTTTTGTTTTAATCAAACAGCATGCAAAATAAATAATAATGAGAGAAAAAAGCATTTCAACATTATCTAGTGTTAAACTCATATATAAAAAACGAATTGTGCTGAACGGATAAAACATCCACAGTGCCATTATCATCAGCGCATGTTCTTTTTCTGAAAAAATGCGCGCGATTTTGTATACGACAAATCCACTTAAAATAAGAAAAATAAATGCTAATAAATTAAGTGATGCTATTCTGTCACCAAAAATATGCGTTATGCCGGAAATAGCATAAGCAATCATCGGTGGGCCATCAAGATAAGACGCCGCTAAATGTTTGCTCCACGTCCAGTAATAAACCGTATCGAATAATTGATTTGGAAAAATAAAAAATGTACCGATGAAAAGAATGAGCAAACTCGTTATTAAATAAAAGCGCAAGAATTTTTTATGGTTGTTATTATTCATAAAATCCTCTGAGCACAATTGTTAAATTAACTGAGGGCAAGTGGTTTGAATACTTCCGCTAAATTTTTCTTTGCATCATGGGGTGGCAAAAAACTATATGGATTACACAATGACGTTACTTCTTCTGTAGGAAACAGTTTTTTATAAAGCAACGCGTCATTCTCGTCACACCAACCACTATCAACACTCAGATCGTCAAAAAGAGTACGGTATCTTTTTATGATTTGAGTCAGTAATATCACTTGCTCTGTTTCGCCAGAATAAGAAATAAAATTCTTCAGCGTCTCAAAACGTTCGTAGAAAGACGGTATATTAGCAAATAATTTCCCAATATTGTCTGAAATATTTTCTTTTACCGGATCAGAAAGATAATAATATAATTCCAAAAATAATATTATTTGATTGTGCGCCGACTTTACAACTGTGAAATCTGTTGTAAATGTTCGCAAACTCCGCGTAAAATTTAACAGAGTCTCGCATTCAGCGCGATTATCTAAATCAACAGAACACCACAATGATGTGATGGATTTTGTTCCTTGACATATTTCATGATATTCACGCAACGGTTTGAACCAAGAATCTAATTCTGGATTTGCGAAACAATGTAGTAAAGATATTTCAGTAAGTCCTAATGGATTTTTTCGCACTGCTTTGAATCCAGCAGACTGTAGCAGTAATTGTAATGCAAGATCCGTTGTAAATCCGCCGCCATAACAGTTGTTTTCACCAATTTTATATGTAAATGGATTTGATCCAATCAAAAATACCAATAAAAAAATTGCATTTAATTTTTTATTTTGTTGATTCGCGCTGTCTGAAAATATTATCTGCAATAATTGTTGGTACAACTCATTCAGTTTCTTCTGATCTTTTTTCAATGCGTCAAGCAAATGCGCGGGGTAATTCGATGTCATTAATATACCTGCAATATACAGTGAGCTATTCTGTGAAGTGGTGAGGTTTATTTCAAAATATTCAGATGCACGTGTGATAAATTGTTTTACAGTGATATCGTTATTTGAAATGACCTTTTGATTTGATCGCAGCATCCATTGATCAAACACTAAATAATTACACAACATTCTTTCTGGACAAAAGTGTGTGTATTTTTCGATTACTTCCTCTTGCGCCGTAGAAAAAACAGATATTTTTTGTTTTGGATGTCTCAGTGCTGCATATTTTTGTAATGCATAATTCATCAACTGATAAAGCGTCTCAACAGTAATGGGTTGATGCGCCAAAGGATTTGATAATATCGAATCAACTATTTTTTCTATTTCATTTGCGCACTCATTTTGATTTGCTCCATAAAAAGATCCGTATAATGGACGCGCATATTCTGGAGGTGCAACAAGTGATCGCATTTTTTAATACCCTGATAATGCTTCAATCAACTGTAAAAAATCATCTGGCAGCGGCGCTTGAAATGTCATTCTCTTTTTTGTAACGGGATGTGTCAATGTTAATTTATACGCGTGCAATGCTTGATGTTTAAAATTATTTAATGCATCTTGCGCGGCTTGTGATAATTCTGGATATTGATATTGTCCGCGTTTTCCATAAACAGGATCGCCGACGAGGGGATAATTATAATGTGAAAAATGCACGCGAATTTGATGTGTGCGACCCGTTTCTAATTTTACAGATAATAAAGTGTGTTCTTGAAAATGTTCAAGCACGCGATAATGTGTGATTGCAGGTTTCCCCATTTCTTTTACAGCCATTTTTGTGCGTTGCGTTGCGTGTCGACCCATTGCCAAATCAATTGTGCCGCCAGAAATAATATTTCCATGCACAACTGCACGATATTCACGCTCAATTTCTCGCGCTTGCATTTGTTTAATTAATAAATTATGCGCGACTAGTGTTTTTGCAATTACCAATAATCCGGATGTATCTTTATCTAAACGATGAATAATTCCCGCGCGAGGAATATGCGATAATTCAGCGCAATGATGTAGCAGGGCATTTACTAAAGTATTGTCTGGATTGCCAGCGCCGGGATGCACGATTAATCCAACGGGTTTATTAATCACAATGATTGTTTCATCCTCAAAAACAATATTGAGCGGAATGGATTGCGCAATCCATTCTGTATTTTCTGTTATTGTTGCAGTAATTGTAACGATCTGCCCGGCAATAGTTTCCTGCCGCGGCTTTTGAATTATTTTATTATTGATCTGTACATATCCTTCGCGTATCCATTGCTGAATTTGACTGCGTGAATAATCGGGAAATAATTGTGCAAGTGCTGCGTCCAAACGTTGATGGGCGAGTGCATCAGGAATAGTATTTGTTAACGTGATTGTTTTCATAAGGTCGATAGCATATCATAGCTTCGTTTCGGAATCAGGGAAAATACCATGAAAAAAATATTACTCGTTTGTTTATTAGGCGCACTATTATCTGCATGTTCAAGCAGTGAATTACACGATTCATATTCTGCATATAAAAAAGAAACATCGTCGCAGTTATATCACGAATCTAAAAAAGATTTAATCAAAGGTCATCCGAATAAAGCGGTGAAAAAATTAGAAGCGCTAAATGCACTTTATCCATTCGGCGCTTATGCGGAACCAGGATTGATTAATTTAGTGTACGCATACTATCAGGATGACGAAGCGGATGAAGCGATGGCAGCGGCGGATCGTTATTTACGTTTATATCCACGTGGAAATTATTCAGACTACGCATACTACATGAAAGGTGTGATTGCATTTAAACAAGGTTTTTCTTGGATGCAACGCAAAGCGGGCGTGAATCCAGCACCGCGTGATTTATCGAATTTAAAAACAGCGTATTTATCTTTTAATGAATTAGTGGAAACATTTCCGCAAAGTCCGTATGTTCCAGATGCAATTGCTCGCATGCGCTACATTCGCAATTTATATGCTGAAAAAGCAGTTGGCATTGCGAAATTTTATTATGAAAATAAAGCATATGTTGCTGCGGCAAATCGCGCGAATGATGTTGTTGTGCATTACGACAAATCACCTTATGTTATCGATGCATTATACATAATGGTGAAGTCATATCGTAAACTGGGATTAAACGATATGGCGAATAATACGCTGAAAATATTTGAAGCGAGTTATCCGAATTCGAAGAAACTTCAGAAGCTCATGCGTTGAAGTAAGTGGGAGTGTGAGTGTGAGCGAAATTAAGGGTGGTATTATTGCTCATATTGCGCGTCGTATTTTTCATGCTTCCATGATTATCGTTCCATTTTTTTATTATTATTTTTTTATTTCTCACTTCTCAGAAAAATATTTACATCTCGCCATCCTCGCATTTATTTTCCTTGTTTTTTTATTTGAAAAATTACGCATTCGCATGAAATTAGTTTTATTCGCGCAGAAATTACATGAAGCTTCGCGTATTTCTGCATTTGCGTGGACGATGTTATCACTCGGAATTATTTTATTTTTTGCGCCGGTTTATTTTGCTATGCCCATTATTTTTACTTGCGCGATTGTTGATCCTTTATTAGGTGAAATGCGTTTACGAAATTTTAATAAAAAAAATGTTATTACCGCGGGAATTTTTGTTGCGTTCATTATTTGGATTATATTTTCTGCGATTTATCATTTTCCATTTTGGTTCGGGATTATTTTGGCGCCTGTTTCGATTGCGGCAGAATGGCCTAATTTAAAGTGGATTGATGATAACGCGATGATGCTCATTTTGCCATTACTTGCCGTAATGATTTTAAAAACATTAGCACTATATTAATTTTATTTACATTATATTTTTGTTGTTTTTCAAGGATGGTTGTATTAACTTGGGCGAAAATCTAAGTATGGAGTGTCCATTGTTTTTTGAAAATCAAACTTATCCCCCAGTACAAACTAGCGCAGGTGATTTTTCTGTCATAAGCTCACTCCACCAATTCTGGCCTGTTGTTGTGTTGGGTTGTCTCACCGCTGCTGCTACTTTAATCTATTTCTGTTATCGCCTTGTTTTTCGCCTTTCTCGAGATTCTGATACTCATTATGTGCCGCTGGCACGAGGACCGGGGACTATCTAGACAATGGATCGTTTTGCCCACATATCAAAAAAATAAAAATTAAAATACATGCAGCCGCGCTTAAAAATGGGATTGTGATAAAACCTAATAATTTAAAATGAATTGTGTTGCACGCGGTGCCTTGCGTGCAAAATTTAATTGGTTCAAATCCCGGAATCATTTGTTCTAAATATTGATATGTTGCAAATAAAAATCCAATAATGGGAAATGGTAACGCGTAGGGAATAATATTTTTATCGTTTTTGAATGCGGCGATTCCCAATAAAATCACGAGCGGATAAATACAAATGCGTTGATACCAACATAATGGGCAAACGGGCCAGTGTAAAATATATTCTGAAAATAATGTGGATAATAGTGCGATTAATGCAATTAGCCACGAGAAAAAAAGTCCGTATTTGTTCATGTGTGCTTCGTTCTCGCTTGCTTACGCGCGCGGCTCCCTGTCGAGTGCAGTTACTTTACTGCTTCAATCACGCGCTCAATTTGTTTTCTTGTTAACGGTTGCACAATAACACCGTTAATATATAGCGTCGGTGTTTGCACAATCCCATTCGGCATAATTTTTATCGCTTGCAATAAATTATTATGCATAAATTGATCGTACGGACTTTGCACTAAACATTGTGATAATTGTGTTGTATTTATGCCTTTTACATCATTCGCATAATTTAGTAAATTCGGAACGGTTGCCCAATTTTCAGTTTCAGGTGGTTGATGATGAAAAATATAATCGGTGTATTCAAAAAATAATTTTGCACTTTGCTGATAAACACAATGTGCTGCATTTGCAGCTGGCATTGATCCCTCAATAAATGCAAGATTAATTAATGTATATGTTGCAACATTTTTCTCGATTAAATCTTTTTTGATATATGGCATTAATTCGACATTGAATCGTGCGCAATTGCTGCATTTTAAATCTTCAAAAGCAACGAGATGAATTTTTGCGTTTGGGTTTCCAATGGTGGGTTGACCTGTTGTATTAATGACAACTGGTTTCGGTAATTCTTTTTCGATGTACATTGGGCGAATGAAAAAAATTGCAATTACAGCAATCACAATAATGGCAATAATGCTGATCATGGTGATTTTAATAGCGGAGTTATTTTCTGACACGGGTAAGTTCCTCGTTGTGTAATGGTGGTTCATTTTATAACGCAAAGTTGATATAGTAAACCGCGTAAATCATTAACATGGACTGTTGCGAGGATTATATGTTAAAAAAAATAATCGTACTATTTGCTTTATCTATTGCTTTTAATGCTGCATTTTCAGTAAATTCGCCATTTTCAACTGCGCCAGCGCCGACACAAACATATCAATCAACACAAACCGCTGAACAACCTGCGCCAGATATGCCTGTTTTAGCACAAGCAACACCAGTATCAACACCAGATGCGAATAGCAGTAATCCTAATGCTGTATTCAATTCCCCGACTGCGCAGAGTCAAGCGCTCAATGAAAATTTTCAACAAACAACTGATCAACATATTCAGAATTTAGATTCAAGTAATCAAGCAATGGGTGCAGCAATTGAAACATTAGATCAAAATGTCGCGCAATTACAGCAAGAGGTATTGCAATTACAACCCGCTAATCCAAAAGTGGCTATTATTCCGCGCGAAGATTTAGCAACATTTATTATTTTTGGTGGTGTCGCTGCATTGTTATTATTGTTTGGTGTTTTTATGGGACGTTTAATGAATCGTTCGCCGAAAGTTGCGCTTGCAAAAGCATTATCCGCATATCCCGTTGGCGATGTTTTAGCGGATGATACAAAAAGTGAATATGATTTTATGGGTACAAAAGCTGCGATTCCTGCGAAATTAGATTTAGCGCGTTCGTACATGGCAATGAATGATCATGAACAAGCACGCGCTGTTTTAAAAACTGTGTTGGAAAAAGGTGATGAAGAACAGCGCATAGTTGCGGAAGCGCTGCTGACTAAAATTAATAAGGCAACATGAGAAGAATTGCACTGTGCATTTGCTATGACGGCTCACGTTACCATGGATGGCAATATCAAGAAGAAGTGACCAGCGTTCAGCAAATTGTTGAGCACGCTGTTTCGCGCGTTGCAGATCAACCTGTCACAACCGTTTGCGCAGGGCGTACTGATGCAGGAGTACATGCAACCGCGCAAGTTGTGCATTTTGATACGGAAGCAGAGCGCACAGAACATTCTTGGTTGTTTGGAGCAAATAGTAATTTACCTGCCGATATTTCTGTGCAGTGGGCAAAGATAACAACAACTGATTTTCATGCACGTTTTTCTGCTGTGTCGCGCACATATCGTTATGTTATTTGTAATCAAACAATGCGACCTGGGATTTTAAATAAAGGTGTTGCGTGGTATCACAAACCACTTGACGTAGATCGCATGCAAAGCGCAACACAATATTTATTAGGCGAACATGATTTCAGCGCATTTCGCGGATCAGGTTGCCAAGCGCATCACGCAGTGCGAACCATTCAACAACTCAGCGTAACAAGGCATGGCAAATTAATTGTTATTGAAGTGAAAGCCAATGCGTTTTTGTTGCATATGGTGCGTAATATTGTCGGCGTATTAGTTGAAATTGGGCTGGGCGAGAAAAATCCAACGTGGGCAAAAGAAGTGCTCGAATCACGCGATCGCAAGCAAGGCGCAACCACAAGCTCGCCGTATGGTTTGTATTTAGTCGACGTTGAATATCCTAGCCATTTTAACTTGCCGAAATGTCCAAAAGGGCCGTTTTTTTTGAGTTAATGACCGTGTGAAAACGATAAAGATGAGCTATGATTATCCGCATTGATAACAAGGTCGTTTATTATGAGCTGGTTTACAAAAATACTACCCAAAATTTCCACATCCGCAAAAAAGAAAGGTGTGCCGGAAGGTATTTGGTGTAAGTGCAATGAGTGCGAAGCAGTTTTGTATCGCGCGGAATTAGAGCGCCATTTATTTGTTTGTCCAAAATGTCAAAATCATATGCGCATTAATGCGCGTCAGCGTTTAGATTATTTTTTAGATCCGGATGATCGTGAAGAATTAGGAAAAAATATTTTACCGGTTGATCGTTTAAAATTTCGTGATTCAAAAAAATATAAAGATCGTTTAAGTGCAGCGCAAAAAGAAACAGGTGAAACAGAAGCATTAATTGTGATGCGTGGAAAATTAAATGAGATGCCGATTGTTGTTGCTGCATTTGAATTTAATTTTATTGGTGGATCGATGAGTGTTGCGGTTGGTGAGCGATTTGTTTTGGCTGTAAAAACAGCGATGCAAAATCATTTGCCATTAGTTTGTTTTGCAACCAGCGGTGGCGCGCGCATGCAAGAAGGATTATTTTCTTTATTTCAAATGGCAAAAACAGCAACCGCGCTTGCACAATTATCTCATGCAAAATTGCCGTATATTTCAGTGTTAACTGATCCAACGATGGGCGGCGTTTCCGCAAGTTTAGCAACGCTCGGTGATATTATTATTGCAGAACCAAAAGCATTAATGGGATTTGCCGGCCCGCGTGTCATTGAACAAACAATTCGACAAACATTGCCAGAAGGTTTTCAACGCAGTGAATTTTTATTGCAGCAAGGCGCGATTGATAAAATTGTTGATAGGCGTGAGATGCGCGAAACTGTTTATCAATTGTTGTCAAAATTGGTGTGAGTGGGAATGAGTGTGGGATCAAAAGATGCATGGTTTGCCCACATCAAGACACTTCATGAAAAACGCACTGATTTTTCATTAGACCGTGTTGATCAAATTGCCAAACATTTACAATTAAAAAATTTTTCATGTCCCGTCATTACCATCACCGGCACAAATGGAAAAGGATCAACGGCAAAAACATTAGAATCTATCTATTTTCAAGCTGGTTTTAAAACAGCATTATACACTTCGCCGCATTTATTAGAATTTAATGAGCGTATTCGAATTCATAATAAAAATATTTCAGATGAAAATTTATTACGTGCGTTTTCTGTAATTGAAAACGCGCGAGAAAATATTATTTTAAGTTTTTTTGAATTTATTACGTTAGCCGCTTTATTTTTATTTCAAGAAGCATCACCTAATGTGATTATTTTAGAAGCGGGATTGGGGGGGCGATTAGATGCGGTGAATATTGTTGAAAGTGATGTTGCGGTAATTACTTCTATTGGATTAGATCATATTAATTTACTGGGCGATACGCGTGAAAAAATTGCATATGAAAAAGCACATATTGCACGCGCGAATAAAAATTTTATTTGCGGCGAAGAAAATCCGCCAGAAATAATTTCAAAAATTATCGCAGAAAAAAAATCTATTCTGTATCAAATTAATCGCGATTTTTTTTATGAAATAAAAGATTTAGCATTTCATTATCGCGGAAAAATTTTTCATTATAAAAATTTACCCATGCCAATTTTAAAACCACAAAATATTGCAACTGCAATTGCAGTAATTGAATCGTTACAAAATAAATTATTTATTTCAGAAAAAAATATTGCAGACGGCATTCAAAAAACACAATGGCTAGGACGATTTGAATTAATTGAATCTCCATTACCGTGTGTATTAGATGTTGCGCATAATCCATCCGCAACAGAATGGCTCGCAAAACAATATCAACAATTACCAGCTGCAAAAACAATTGCCGTTGTCGGAATGTTAAAAGATAAAGCGATGACAGATTGTATCGCGCCATTATTGCCTTTTATAAATAATTGGTATGTGTGTAGTTTATTATCAGATTCAGAAACGCGCGGCGCAGATGGTGAAATGATTGCTGCGTTTTTAAAATCACAGGGAAAAGAATGCACATTGTTTGCATCTGTTGCAGACGCCATGTATTCTTTACAGTTGGCACATTGCCAGAAGGTATGTGATCGTGCTTTAATTTTCGGATCATTTTATACAATTGCCGCTGCAAAACGGTGGTTTGCAGAACAAGTTAATCAGGGAGAAAAACCGTGGAAGAAAAAACAAAACAAAGATTTATTGGTGTAATCGTTATTATCGGCGCATTATTTATTATCCTGCCGTTTTTATTTCATAATTCGCGACCTACGTTACAAACTAATTTATCAACCAACGCACCGAATTCCAATGTAACGGTTGCATTACCAACTGCTGCATCGACTGGCGGAAATACAACAAATACTTCGAATACAACTGTTGCGGATAATAATAACGCTGTATCAACATTGCAAACGCAACCGTCCGACACGACAAACACCACAACGCAAACTCAAAGTGCAGATACAAATGCGGCGAGCACAGCTTCACAAACACAAACATCGAATAACGCAATAACAACTACAACACCACAACAAGCGACAACACCGCAAGCAACAGATATGACGACGCAAGCTGCGCCAACAACATCTAATACAACAACACAAACAATAACGCCTGCAACAACATCCACTACAACTTCAGATAGTTTAGCGCCGGCATCGCCAAATGCATTAACAACTGGTAATGCGAACGAAGGTCCAACACAACCAACACAAGCAGTTCCCGCCACACAAAATACAACAACACCAACCAATACAACTTTACCAAACACATCTGCTGCAACACCTGCCAAATACGTTGTTAAAAAGCGTGTTGCAATTAAAAAACAAGAAATAGCACGCATGCCAATTAATGCAAGTACATCTGCGTGGGAAATTCAAGTTGCGGTGTTTTCCGACAAAGAAAATGCTGAAAAAATGATTGCAAAATTACGTGCGCATCATTTTGAAGCATATAGTCGCCGCGTTGCTGTCAATCGCCGTCATTATATTGCTATTTTTGTGGGCCCAGAAATTAATTTTGCCCGCGCTGAAATTTTGAAAAAAGATTTGAGACGTGATTTTCAATTGAGTGGTGAGATCAAAAAATATCAAGCATGAATTGGAGCGTGAGAAAAAATCGCACTGAAGTGAACGAGCGATAATGTAACTGAAAATATTAAATTAAGTTGATGGAAAGATGTGACCTGTCTCTTTTGTAGCGAATAGCGTCAGGATTGACGAGGGACCGAACCAGGGATGGTTCATCTTTGAGCGGAAAAAGAGACAGGTCATATCTTTACTTCTCAACCTATTTTTTTCAGTTATATTGTTGCGAGTGAGACCAAGAAAAAGATTTTTTCATTCAATAACGGGGTATATGTATCATGGAAAATATATTTTTAAACTGGACAGCGCTTGATTATATTTTAGCGGCTGTGATGTTTTTTTCCGTGATTTTAAGTTTCTTTCGCGGATTTGTGCGCGAAGCAATTTCGTTAGTCACATGGTTTTTGGCATTTTATTTAGCGCTGCAATTTGCGCCGACATTGAGCGGCGTGTTTCATTTTATTTCAAATCCAAAAATAAGTTATGCGATTTCAGCAATTATTATTTTTCTGGTTGTGCTGCTGCTCGGAAAGGTTGCTGGAAAATTAGCACATGAAATAATGAAAATATCCTTGCTCGGATTTTTCGATAAAATTTTAGGATTTATTTTTGGCGTTGTGCGCGGTGCTTTATTTATTATCATTATTTTATTTGTAATTGAATTAACATCGTGGCATACCGCAGCATGGTTTCAGCATTCGCAATTAGCGCCATATTTTCAAAAATGCGTTGCTTATTGCAGAACATTATTGCCAAAAGATTTGATGCCAAAACCTGGATTTATTGATCAAGTAAAAGCGATGACTGATTCGTTGATTTCCGCTGTGAAAAAATAAATATGTTGGCATTGCAAGTTGAGTCATTAAAAAAAATATATTCAAATGGCGTTGAGGCATTAAAAGGCATTAATTTAAGTGTCAATCAAGGCGATTTTATTGGTTTGCTTGGACCCAATGGCGCTGGCAAATCAACTATTATCAGTATTATTAATTCATTGACGCGCAAAACCAGCGGCAGTGTTTTTATCAACGGTTATAATCTTGAAACACAAAGTAGTTTAGCAAAATCACAAATTGGTGTTGTGCCGCAAGAATTTAATTTCGGAATTTTTGAAAAAGTAAAACAAATTGTCATGAATCAAGCAGGATATTATGGTATTTCGCGTACAGAATCAAAAAAGCGCGCAGAAAAATATTTAAAATTATTGGAATTGTGGCACAAGCGCGATCAACCTGCGCGTGATTTATCCGGCGGAATGAAACGTCGATTAATGATTGCGCGTGCATTAATGCATGAACCGCGCATTTTAATTTTAGATGAACCTACTGCTGGTGTTGATGTTGAAATTCGCCGATCGATGTGGGAATTATTGCGCGAATTAAATCATGCCGGAAAAACAATTATTTTAACGACGCATTATTTAGAAGAAGCGGAAGATTTGTGTAATCGCATTGCCATTATTCATCACGGCAATATTATTCAAGATACCACAAAAAAACAATTACTCAGTTTATTAAATGTTGAAACTTTTATTTTTGATTTAAATGAACCGTTACAAAAAACATTGCCGACGTGTAATGATTTTTTAATTAAAATAATTGATCCTGTGACTTTAGAAGTGGAATGTCAAAAAGGAAAAAATTTAAATGCGATATTTGATTTTTTAAATGCGCACAATATTATTGTCAACAGCATGCGAAATCGCGTGAATCGTTTGGAAGAATTATTTTTGAGGTTAACGCAATGACCCCAAAGCAAGTATTAATCGCTTACCAAACTATTATTATTAAAGAATTGGTGCGTTGTTTTCGTATCTGGCCGCAAACATTAGTTCCGCCAGCAATCAC
Organism: Gammaproteobacteria bacterium RIFCSPHIGHO2_12_FULL_36_30; assembly: GCA_001801815.1. GTDB lineage: Bacteria > Pseudomonadota > Gammaproteobacteria > Coxiellales > Coxiellaceae > 2-02-FULL-42-43. The sequence continues at coordinate 274,115 of MGXU01000010.1, read as the reverse complement.
GATGGCATTGTATTTTTTAATTTTTGGAAAATTAGTCGGCTCGCAAATTTCCGCAGTACAAGGTTTTACTTACATGCAATATATTGTGCCCGGATTAATTATGATGTCGGTGATTACGAATAGTTATATGAATTCATCATCATCTTTTTTTAGCATGAAATTTCAGCGTAATATTGAAGAAATTTTAATTTCACCAACACCAAATTTTATTATTTTATTAGGATTTGTAACAGGCGCAGTTGCGCGCGGACTCATTGTCGGATTGATTGTTTTATTTATTGCGCTATTATTTACGCATATTGTTATCCATCATATTTTTTTAATGTTTTGCACAGCATTTATCACCGCATTTTTTTTCTCAACAGCTGGTTTAGTGAATGCTATTTTTGCACGCAATTTTGACGACGTTTCTTGGATTCCATCATTTGTATTAACACCATTAACTTATTTAGGCGGTGTATTTTTTTCAATTAATATGCTGTCAGGTGTGTGGCAAAAAATTGCGATGATTAATCCGATTTTATATATCGTCGATTTATTTCGGTATAGCATGCTCGGAATACAAGATGCGAATATTCTAATTGCATTTATTTTATTATTGCTGATGACGATTGTGCTTTTTATTTTTGCGTTGTATTTAATTCAAAAGAGTTCGAGATTGAGGAATTGATTTTTTTATTTCCGCTAACCCTAACAATTAGCTTCGTAAATGAATTAATCTATCGCAATGCTTTTTTTAAAGAGTATTTTAATTTGATTAATATCATTTTCTTTTTGAACAGGAGTTTCGCACTTTTGAATCTTTGCGCTCGCTCGCTGGATAATGTAACTGAAAAAAAATAAATGGAGATGTAAAGATATGACCTGTCTCTTTTTCCGCTCAAAAATGAACCATCCCTGGTTCGGTCCCGCGTCTGTCGTGACGCTATTCGCTACAAAAGAGACAGGTCACATCTTTCCATCAGCCTAATTTATAATTTCAGTTACATTATCGCTCGCTCGTTTAAGATTTGTCTTCGGTGCGAAACTCCTGTTGAAATCTTTCTGTGCTCACGACAAGCGCGGGACGCTTTTTTGCCTTTGCGACATCAGTAAAAGGAAATGGGACAACAACAACGCTAAACGGTTTATAAATCGTCATATGCCTGATCATCTTCTTTTGAATTCCATTCCGACAGTGTTGATTCTAGTGCTTGGTGATGTGCAAAATCAAACGCCGGTATTTTGACGATATAGATTTTTCCATTTACTCTGACAAAGCCAATTTTATCTCCAGCGTGCAGGCTTAATTCTTTTCGCACCTCAGCTGGAATGGTGGCTTGACATTTGGTGGTTAAGGTAGATATATGCATTACTGTAATACCTCATTACCGTATTGATGTATGGTAAGTATAGTGATTTTGGCAAATTTTTCAGGTGTCTATTTTTTTGTCAGACAAGAAAGCAGTATGCCAACAATAGAAATCAAGCACAAAAACATAAATCCAGCGTGAAACGCATGCTCATAAGCAATATGTGATAAATCAACCGCTGAGGGATAATTTATCGAACTAAAATATGCTTTCAGATGGTCAGCGGGTGATAATCCTCTGGCAACACGTATCAATGCATTTAGTTGGGCATGCGTTTCAACTAAATTTTGTTGTTGAATATGAAATATCAAAGAGGCTTTACTGATAAACGCTGCAATCATGCCATATATTGTAATACCCAGCGCACAAGCACCCCACGCGATCGTATAAAACACACCGGTTGCCATACCCATCTGTTCTGGTTTTACGGCAGATAATGCGCCGCTTGTTGAGCTAACAAAACTAATTCCCGAGCCTAATCCTATCAAACCCAAACCCCAAAACAGGAGCGGAAAATTTATTTGTGTTCCTAAGTCAGACAATAAATAACATCCAATGCTAAAAGCAACCATAGCAATGACATTAGGTATTTTGAAGCCAAGTTTATCGACAATGGTGCCGGCAAAAGGTGACAGCACACCAACAACTATTGTGCAAGCCAGCATGATCGCCCCTGTATATAAAGGGCTATATCCTAAAAAATTTTGCAAATAAATTGGGATGAAAAAAAGAACGGGCAAGAAAACCATTTGCGCAATCATACGAATCAAACTATTTAATGCGTAGTTACGAATCTTAAATAATGTAAAATCAATTAAGCGATTTGCTCGATTTTTTTCAACAAAAAATAAAATAAACAACGCGATCAAACCAATGATTAATGTGCTCAAAAAAGCACTCGAACCGACACCCCATTCTTCTGATTGATTTAGCGCTAAAATCACACCCCCTAAACCTAAAAGTAAAAATAGACAGCCTCGATAATCCAATGTTTCGCTATGTGTTTTAACTGGATCGGGTTTGCAAAATAAATACGTACAAATCACAGTCACAATACCAATTGGCAAATTCACAAGAAAAATCCAACGCCAACTCAAGTAATGCATGATCACACCACCCAGTGTTGGTCCAATCGCCAGTGACACACCCATCGTACCCATTAACACACCAATTGCCGTGCCATGCTGATTTTGTGGAAAGGTATTTAAAATTAGAACGATTGTCATAGGATAAGCGATTCCTAGCGCAAAACCCTGACCAATCCGCCCGAGAATCAACCACCAGTCATTCATCGCAAAACCCGCAAAAACAGAAGATAGTACGAAAAGAATGGTACCTATCACGTAAATTCTGCGATGCCCATATAAATCACCCGATCGACCACCAATGATTTGAAAAATCGCTGACATCAACACAAAAGCATTGATGACCCACTGCATGGTTGCAAGCTTTGCATCCATTTGATGGGCAATAACCGGTACCGCTAAATTCACTGCTGTCGCATCAAAATTCAACATTACTGTCAACAAACAAGTCGTCAGCAATAGTAACCATTTGTGGTTATTATTAGCTTCAGTTGCTGCATTATCGTTATTAGCTTGCATGGTCATTAGTAAGCGCTCCCTACAATACAAGAATATACATATAGTTTCGCCATTATATATGCATCACGTAGTAATTTGCTAGGTCAGCTAAAATTTGATTTTTATTATAGAAATGTCGTAGAATTGCGTCTGTTATTTCATATCAGCCGACTATACGAGGTCTTTTCACCCATGAATAATTAATCTTTTTTCTTGATTTTTAACTCATTAAATCACAAAAGAGATTATTTATGTCATACGAGTCAGATATTAATAAAACATCCGAAAAAAACAGTTTATTGCGCGTTGCTCCACTATTTTTGGTTATCGCCATTGATAGCATGGGGATCGGCATTTTATTTCCGATTTTAAGTGCGATGCTGATTAGTCACCAATCACATTTTTTATCGGTTGATACTTCCGATTTTTTACGCGAATTAATTTATGGCGTGACGATTGGAATTTATATGATTGCTTGGTTTTTTGGATCAGCAATGTTGGGTGATATATCCGACATCATGGGTCGCAAAAAAGCATTGATGATTTGTCTAATCGGCGCAACAGCGGGTTATGCAATTTCTGCAATTGCAATTGGTTTTCACAGCATTATATTTTTAATTGTCGGACGCGTACTCGCAGGATTTACGGCGGGAAGTCAGCCGATTGCGCAAGCAGCGATTGTCGATGTAAGCGCACCAGAAAATCGCGCGAGAAATATCGGTTATATTTTATTGGCAGTTTCGATTGGATTTATTTTAGGTCCAATTATGGGCGGTATTTTATCGAATCATGATTTTGTATCGTGGTTTAATTTTGCAACGCCACTTTATTTTGCGGGAATTTTATCGTTATTAAATTGCATTGTTTTATATTTTTCTTTTTCAGAAACATTCACGCGAATAAAAAAAATAAAAATCAGGGTGAGTTATGCGATTCAAATTTTTGTAGAAGCATTTCAAAAAAAATCGATTCGTATTTTATCATTTGTTTTATTGGTTGAAACAGCAGGATGGTCAGAATATTATACTTTTGTTTCACAATTTTTATTAAGACGTTTTAATTATTCCGCAACAGACGTTTCACTTTTTATTGCTGTTTTATCTGTGGGATTTAGCATTGGATTTGGTTTATTAATTAAACCTGCCGCAAAATATTTTAATTTAAAAAATTGTGTTGTTGTGAATTTATTTATTTCTGCATTGTTATTTTTGATGACCGCTATTGTTCATGTTCAGATAGTAATTTGGATTGGTGCTGCATTAATTGGTATGAGCGTTGCAGTTTTGTATTCATTATTAATTACGTTGTTTTCAAATCAAGTGAGCATAGAAGAGCAGGGATGGGTAATGGGAATTACTAATTCTGTTGGCGCATTATCATTTGGTATAACTGCATTAATGAGTGGATTTGCAGCGGATTTAAGTCCAGCAGTGCCGATGTATTTGGGATTTTTTGGGATGGCGGCAGCAGGATTTATTTTATTGAGCGCGAAGATAAAAAATTAATATAGTGGTTTAAAATGAATTTCTAATTTGCAACCGACAGCGTGCGCATATTTTCGCAATGTATTTATGCTGGGTGAATGTTTGTCGGTTGCAGTGGATGATTCAAGTCTAGCAATTGCAGGCGCTTTAGTTCCCATGCGTTTTGCAATATCCGCTTGAGTTAATTTCGAGCGCTTTCTGGCGAGCAACATTTCTCTTAGTAATTCATATTCTTCTTTTAGAAAATCATATTCAGATTTGAATGCGGGATTTTTCATCCATTTCTGAATCATTTCCTTATGTGTTTTGCGAGCAGGCATATGTTTTTTTTTAGCTTTCATTTTTTACCTCTTTTAATCTACGTCTTGCAATTTTTAATTCTTTGTTCGGCGTCTCTTCTGTTTTTTTTCTAATTCCGTGCAGAAACATAATTCGTTTACCGATTAATGCACAGTAAAATATGCGCGCAATTCCTTCTTTGCCGCGTGGGCGTAATTCAAATAATCCAGCGCCCATTTTTCTTGCGTGCGGTAAACGTAAATCAACCCCAAACTCGATGAGTAACTCACTTAATCGAGCGAATGAGGCTCGAATACCAACCGGTAATATATCCACCCAGTTTTGTAAATTTTCATCATAATATTCTATTTTCCAGTTTTTATGATATAACATATTTGTTAATTTCTCAAGTGAGTTGTACATATCGTGCTGACAATACTACAAATAAATAAATATTTATATTCGGGTTTTTCATTTTGTGTGTATTTTTTGTTATGATCACAATCTATGAAAACCCTTAATCGAAAAATTTGTGTTGCACCGATGATGGCGTACACCGATCGTCATTTTAGATATTTATTGCGATTAATATCGAAGCATGCTGTTTTGTATACAGAGATGATTACGGCGCAGGCGATTATGCATGGCGATCAACCTTATTTGCTGGATTTTTCGAGCGAAGAACATCCTGTTGCATTACAATTAGGTGGTTCGGACCCTGCGTTGTTAGAAAAAGCTGCAAAAATAGGGGAAAAATGGGGTTACGATGAAATTAATTTAAATGTGGGTTGTCCGAGTGAACGTGTGCAAAATGGATGTTTTGGCGCAGCGTTGATGAAAGAACCTAAATTAGTAGCGCAATGTATCACTGCAATGCGTAATGCAGTTTCAATTCCCGTGACAATTAAAACGCGTTTAGGTGTTGATGAATGTGACAGCGATTATTTTTTGCATGATTTTATGGGAAAAATTCATGAGGCGGGATGTAACGTTTTTGTTATGCATGCACGCAAAGCTTTTTTAAAAGGATTAAGTCCAAAAGAAAATCGTGATGTTCCACCGTTGCAATATGATCGCGTATATCAATTAAAAAAATTATTTCCACAGTTGGAAATTATTTTAAATGGCGGAATTCAAACGCATGATGCGGTGCGTGAGCATTTAAAATATGTTGATGGTGTGATGATAGGGCGTGTTGCTTGTTCTAATCCATATTTTTTATATGGAGCGGATGAACAATTTTCGCCAGGCACTGCGCGCGTCAGGGAGCCGCGCGCGTCAGCAAGCGAGAACACCAATCAATCTCGACAAGAAATTATCAAAGAATATTTACCATATATTTTGGAGCAACAAAAAAACGGAATTCCAATTCGTCATACGACAAAACATTTAATTGGATTGTTTCAAGGTGAAATTGGTGCGCGAAATTGGCGGAGAAAATTAAGCGATCGTGCTGTGAGTGAAGGTGAGTTGATGGAATTTTTGAATGTAAATTCAAATATAAATTCAAATATAAATTCCTTGGGCTGACGCCCAAGGTTCTCACCAATTATTTGTCTGCGGATTTGCGAGCGTATTTTTGCTTGAATTTTTCAACACGACCCGATGTGTCCACCAATTTTTGTTGGCCTGTGTAAAATGGATGACAAGCAGAGCAAACTTCAATGTGCAGATCTTTTCTGCCAACAGTTGAACGTGTTTTGAATGTGTTGCCACAGCTGCAAGTAACGATCACTTCTTCGTACTTCGGATGTTTTCCGTCCATTTCAGTCGTTTCTTTCGGCGCTTTCGCTGATTTATCAATTTTTTCTGGTTTCGGCATTTTCTTTGATGGTGCTGCTTTTGCCGATGTTTTTGCTTTATTTTCTTTTTCTTTTGCCATGATTATCTTCCTGTCAGCATATATTTTGACGCAAAGGATAGCGAAGAACGGGGTGTTTGTCTACAGTACCAACATCTTCATTAATTCATCAATCGCTATTTGCATTAATTTTTCTTGATCCATACAAACCGCAGTAATGTCTTGTGCTTGTTTTGCAGAATAATGTTCTGCAACGGCTGATTTAAATTTTGCAAATAATAATGGGATGCCGTCGACGCGGCGACGTTTGTGACCGATGGGGTAATCGATGCTGATTAAATCGGTTTTAGTGCCGTCTTTAAAAAATATTTGAATTGAATTTCCAATCGCGCGTTTTTCTGGGTCTAAATATTCCGTACTGAATTTTTCGTTTTCGGTGACGTGCATTTTATTTCGCAGTGTGTCAATCATTGTATTTTTTGCAATATCATTTTCATAATGCTTCGCAGTTAATTCACCATAAATTAAAGGCACTGCAATCATATATTCTAAACAATGATCGCGATCAGCAGGATTATGCAGCGGACCTTTTTTACTGATAATGCGCATTGCGGCATTTTGTGTTTGCACTTCGATGCGCTCAATATCATTTAATTTATTTTTGACAAGCGGATATAATTGCATTGCGCATTCAACAGCAGTTTGCGAATGAAATTCTGCAGGATAAGAAATTTTAAATAAAATATTTTCCATCACATAATTTTCGTATGGACGTTGCAGTGAAAATTTATTTCCGCGAAATGAAGTGTCATAAAAACCCCATGTTTTAGCGGTTAAAACTGATGGGTAGCCCATTTCATTTTGCATTGCCATTAATGCTAATCGCACACCACGAGAAGTTGCATCACCTGCCGCCCAAGATTTTCGTGAACCTGTATTTGGCGCATGACGATATGTTCGTAATGATTGCCCATCAAGCCACGCATTTGAAATGGCATTATTTATTTGATCTTTATTTCCGCCTAATAAATGCGTAACAACTGCAGTCGTTGCAATTTTAACTAAAATAACATGATCTAAACCGACTTTATTAAAACTGTTATCAAGTGATAATACACCTTGAATTTCATGTGCTTTAATTGCAGCATGTAAAATATCTTTTACAGTAAATTTTTTTTCGTGTGTGCGATTTAAATAATCTGTGATTGCTAGAATGCCGCCTAAATTATCAGATGGATGTCCCCATTCTGCTGCTAAAAAAGTATCATTAAAATCAAGCCAGCGAATTAATGCACCGATATTAAATGCAGCTTGCACAGGTTCTAATTCAAAATTTGTGCCAATCACACGCGCGCCATTTTTTAATGTTGCGCCTGGCACAATGGGTCCTAATAATTTTGTGCAAGCGGGAAATTTTAATGCCATCAGTGAACATGCAATGCTGTCTAATAAATCATGATATGCAGTGTCAATCGCAAGTTGAGTGTATTGATTAAAATCATAAACGTAATCAGTAATGCCTGTAATAATAGAATCAAATTCAGTGCGGGAATTGTTTTCGTTGTGGTAGTTGCTCATGATGAAATTTCCTGATTATCTGTGAAGTTTGTGTATCTTACAAAAATAAATTAGATCATTACAAATACTTTTTTACAAAATCCGCGGGCTTCAAAATTTTAATTTCAAAAACGCCATCTACCGATAACAAATCAACATCACCGCTGACAATACAGGGACATTTTGCAGCAAGCGCGACCGCAATAAATTTATCATCATCAGAATCTTGTGAGACCGGATCTTTTAGTTTTATGGGTTGATGCAATTCTCCATGAATCGTTAAAAGATCAATAAATGGCGAAATGTCTATACCAGGATACTTTTTTGAAAGAATTTGTCCAACGCGAATATACTCATCAAGAATTTCATATGAAAAAACTATCTTAATTTTGTTATTGCCCCATGCATCTAATATTTTTCCAGGATTTCCGGACCAAAAAATACCGGACATGAAAACATTGGTATCCAAAACGATTCTAATCATTTTTTGCGAACCGCCTTAATTGCGCGCACTATATCTTGTTCACTCAATCCAGATGATTTTGCTAATTTACGTGTTTTTGCAATCAAAACTTGATATCGACTCATGTCTGGTTTCTCAATTATTTTTAATATCATTACACCTTTTTCAGCGACGACAAGAAATTGATCGCCAGTGTGTAAACCCATTTGATCACGGATCTCTTCTGGAATGACGACTTGACCTTTTGATGATAGCTTTGTTGTTGCTAAATTACTCATAATGATTACCTCGATATTCTTACTAGTAAGATTATAGGTGAAATAGGATATAATATCAAATCGGATGCTTTCGTGGCGCAGGTCCAATATATTCCGACAACGGCCGAATTAATTTATTATTTGCGCGTTGTTCGATAATGTGTGCAGACCATCCAGCTGTTCTTGCAAAAACAAAAATCGGCGTGAATAATTCAACCGGAATATTGCAGAAATGATATGCTGATGCGCTGTAAAAATCGAGATTGGGAAACATTTTCTTTTCGCTCCGCATTAATTTTTCGATCACTTCAGAAACTGCATACACAACATGATCATTTAATTTTTCAGATAATTTTTTTGCTTCCGCTTTAATAATATCAGATCGTGGATCGCCATTTTTATAAACGCGATGGCCAAATCCCATGATTAATTTTTTTTGTCGTAACATTTCCATCACACCTTTTTCAGCAGCAGCAACAGAATTAAATTGTAAAATTAATTTTAATGCTTCTTCATTTGCGCCGCCGTGAAGTGGTCCGCGCAGTGCACCGATTGCGCCGGTAATACAAGAATAAAAATCAGATAATGTTGCGGCAATAACACGCGCAGTAAAAGTGGATGCATTAAATTCATGTTCTGCGTATAAAATTAATGATGTATTTAAAACACTGGTTTGCAAAGCATCCGGTTTTTCTCCATGTAATAAATGTAAAAAATATTCGCCAGTTGTTTTGTCATTTAATTGTGTATTTATTTTTTTATGATTGTGTTGAAAGTGAAACCAATACGTTAACATGGCTGGAAAACAAGCGATTAATTTATTGGCGATGTCGATTTGATTGTGATTTTTATTTTCAGGTTCGAGTGTTCCTAAAAAAGAACAGCCGGTGCGCAAAACATCCATTGGGTGTGCAGTCACTGGAATTTTTTCCAATACTTCTTGCAATGCGTTCGGCAAATTGCGCAGCGAAATTAATTTTTCTTGATATTCATTTAATTGTATTTTTGTCGGTAATTCGCCGTAAATTAATAAATACGCGACAGCTTCGAAAGATGATTTTTGCGTGAGATCGTGAATTTCATAGCCGCGATAATGTAAACCAGTTTCGTTGTGGCCGACCATTGAAATTGCGGATTGTCCTGCGATGATGCCTGCTAATCCGGCAGATGAATTTTTTGTTTCTGGCATGATGAATTCCTTGCTTTCAATTTTGGAAAAGTGGCTGTATTGTAACATAATGTGGTGAGAATAATGAACTTTGCGCTCACGCTTCCGCGCGAGCTTCTGAAGAGGCTTCGCTTGAAATATATGGGTAGTTGAATATGATAAAAAAAATAATGATAATGATTGTCGTATTATTTTTTGTAAATAATATTTATGCTTCAAATGTATTAACGCCGAATGCAACGAGTGTGACAATACCGCAACAAAATGCGAGTGCACCAACTGAATCGCCGCGGTTTGAAAAATGTTTGCAGTGGAAACAAGTTTGTTATACGAACAGTTATTGTTTTCAGCGCGAAAGATTGCGGAATGGTTGTTATCGTTGCGTGAAACCCGGGCGTTATGGATTTCATGTGTACCCGAGACAAGTGGATCGCACGACATGTAATCAAGATACGGCGGATTATTTAATTAATATGGGGTATGTTTGTTATCACAGTTACGAACTGAGTCCGTGTTTGCAATCGAGGGAAAAAGAGTTTTGTGATTCGCAGTGTGTGAAATATGCGAATTAACGGAGAATTTAAATGACGACGCGATTATTTATTTTATTTTTTATTTTTATTTCTACCGCTGTTTTTGCAGACTCAAATTGGAATAATTATATTCAAGGCTTGCGAACAGAAGCAATTGCAAAAGGAATTCGTCCGGAAATTTTTGATGAAGCGTTTCAAGGAATTCAAGAACCGCACAAAGAAGTTTTACGTTTTGATCGCACGCAACCAGAAAAAAGAATTACATATTTTCAATATCGAAATTCACGCGCAAGTAAAGATCGCATTGTGATGGGTCGACGTGAAATTAAAAAACATCGAGAATTACTGGATAAAATAGCAAATCATTATCATGTTGATGCTTGTTATATTGGATCGTTGTGGGGATTGGAAACAAGTTACGGACATTACATGGGAAAATTTTCGGTGATTCAATCACTCGCAACATTAGCTTATGATCAGCGTCGCGCTGCAATTTTTCGCAAAGAATTATTTTATGCTTTGGAAATGTTAAATGAAGGACACGTTGCGTTAAAAGATTTAAAAGGCGAGTGGGCAGGTGCGACGGGACAACCACAATTTTTGCCGTCAACTTGGCATAATTATGCAGTTGACTTTGACGGTGATGGAAAAAAAGATATTTGGAAATCAGATGGTGATATTTTTGCGTCGATTGCAAATTATTTACATGTGTTAGGTTGGCAAGAAAATCAATTATGGACTGTGCAAGTTGATTTACCAACAAATTTTGATCGTGCATTATTAACGACAAAAACAATTAAAACAGTTGCGGACTGGGAAAAAATGGGTGTGCATTTTGCGCAGCCAGAAAATATTTCTGCTGATTTGGCAGCGTCTGTTATTCAACCGGATGGTGCGCCGGCGATGATGGTGTTTAATAATTTTCGCGTCATTATGAAATGGAATCGTTCGTCGTATTATGCGGGGACGGTGGGATATATGGCGGAAGAAATTTGCAGATGATAAAAATGTTATTAGTTATGCGTTATGCGTTATGCGTTCAGAGGTGTAAATGAAAAACGATACATGTTTAAAAACACGGTATTGAAAATGAAATACGGTTGGCGCAAGATGACGAATAACGCATAACGAATAACGCATAACGAATAACGGATAACGTCCCCATGAATTCAACCGCCACCAGCATTATTGATTTAAGTGCAATTAAACATAATTTACATTTAATTCAAGAAATGATGCCAAAACAAAAAATTTTGGCGATGATAAAAAGTAATGCGTATGGACATGGTTTAATTCCAGTTGCAAAAGCGCTCGGAAATGCAGATGCGTTGGGCGTTGCAACGATTGCAGAAGCATTGCAATTGCGAAATGCGGGAATTGATGCGGATATTGTTGTGATGCGTGGATTTGCAACGCGTGATGAATTATCTATTTTTTTTGCTGATGATAAATTAATTGCTTGTGTGCATGAACATCAGCAATTATTTTTATTGGAAAATAATTCATTTTCAGAAAATAAAAAATTACGAATTTGGATGAAAATAGATACGGGCATGCATCGTTTAGGATTTTCGTGTGATGAGTTTCAAGAAATATATAATCGATTAAATAAATTATCTTTTATTGAAAAACATTTTGTTGTTTGTTCGCATTTGGCAGATGCCGATAATGTTGATCCAACTTTTACGCGTCAACAAATTATGAATTTTGAAAATGCAACAAAAAATATTTCGAATGAAAAAAGTTTATTAAATTCTGCGGGAATTATTGCACACGCGCGTGCACATTATGATTGGATTCGTCCGGGATTATTATTGTATGGTGTGACGCCTTTTAATTCGACAAATGAATATCAATCTGTGACGAAAAATTTTATGCCAGCGATGACATTAGAATCAAAATTAATTGCTGTGAAAAATGTAAAGCGTGGTGAAAAAATTGGTTATACGTGCACATATATTGCTGACCGCGATATGAAAATTGGAATTGTTGGAATGGGATATGGTGATAGTTATCCGCGACAGGCAAAAAACGGTACGCCGGTTTTAATTCGAGAGCAGCGTTGTCCGATTGTGGGACGTGTGTCGATGGATATGATTACTGTGGATGTTTCAGCTCTAAAAGAGGTATCTGTGGACGATACGGTGACTTTATGGGGTCGCGATTTGTCGGTCGTTGAGGTTGCGCAATGCGCTAATACTATTTCGCATGAATTACTCTGCCATTTGACTGGTAGAGTCAATTTAATGTACATTTAAAGTATCTTCATAAGTATATTTTACATCATGTTGATTAATAACAAAATTTAACTTAAAGTTTTACAGCAGAATACTCGCCTATCTACTATAATTTATTGTGTAAGTAGGGTTATTGCTTATATAGGCGGGTGGGTTGTGGATAAAAAATTATCACTCAAAAAGGTGTTGCAATCCCTTCAATTGGCCGACAATTCGGCAGTGACGGATGCGCAACATCATGCAACAGCAGCAACATCCAAGCTGGGTGATGCGAGAGAACACTCCGCTGTTGTGCCTGCTTCGCAAGATGAGCATCAACACAATTACGATACCGTCACAAAAGGTAATCAAATTGAACGTCATAGTGAATTAACAGCTCATGAAAAAGGATCGGCGCAAGAAGAAATAATTGTTGCAATGGCTGATCGTCCAAAATATGAATCAGAAATGGAAGATAAAAAATCTGCACAAGAAGAAGATAAAATTGAATCTATTGATTTCACAAAACGCAGAGAAATAAGTGTAGATGCACACGATAATAAAGAAGGTGATGCAAAAGTCGTAGTGTTTCGTAATGCTGAAACACAACAATTTCGCATTGCGCAAGCTGCAGTGAATGCTGCTGATAACATAAGTGGTCGCGCTGTAGCGAGTACTCATTTCACACCTGATCGAATGCAACCCGTTTTGAATAATACAATGTCAGCACATTTTATGAGTGCGGCAGCTATTGCATCTGTATATGCTGCCACAGCGTCTGGCATGGAAAATAAAACGCTTGTTGGCACAATCATGAGTGCATCTGACATTATGTTTGGCGCGCCTAGCATTGGATTTGAAACTGTCGCTACTGCTGTTCTTCCCGTTACGGGATTTGGATCATTAACTCCCGGTGGTGGTAATAGTTTTGGTATATTGAATCCGATTGTAACGGGATCGTTCGTTCCGCCAGCGCCAATTTTTGTTGAAAACCCATTTGTTTTTGTTCCGCCAGTTATAACGCCGCCGACATTACCCACAGTAGCTGCACCAATTGCAACGGAGAATGTATCTGGTGGCGCTGGTTCAGGACCGCCGTCATTTGTTCCGCCACCACCGCGTCCAGTTGATATTACGCCACCCGTTCATGATCCTAATTTGGGTTCATCGACACCAAGCACGCCAGCAAATACTGCGCCAGTTGCAGTTGCTGGAACAAAATCAGCCGTTGAAGATGGCGCTGCTGTTACTGGTACATTATCTGCGACTGATGCAAATTCGGGCGATACAAAAACTTTTACAGTAGTGACGAATGGTGCATATGGTGTTTTCGCTATTACCGATTCAACGTCGGGTGATTATAGTTATACAATTGACAATAGTATTTCCGCAGTGCAAGCGCTGGGTGTTGGCGCAACATTAACAGATACATTAACTTTCCGCGTTGCTGATTCAAGCGCTGCAACAGATGAAGCGAATGTAGTTGTTACAATTGCAGGTGCAAATGATGCGCCAGTTGCAGTTGCTGGTACGAAAGCTGCGACAGAAGATGGTAGCGCGGTATCTGGTACTGTTTCTGCGACGGATGTGGATAGCAGTGATACAAAAACTTTTACGGTAGTAACAAATGGTGTGTATGGTTCTTTTGCTATTACCAATGCAACGACAGGCGCTTATAGCTATACGATTGATAATAGTATTTCCGCAGTGCAAGCATTAGGTGTTGGCGCAACATTAACAGACACATTAACTTTCCGCGCGACTGATTCGCAAAGTGCGACGAGCAATGCAAATGTAGTTGTAACAATTACTGGCGTTAACGATGTTGCTGTTATTACAAATTTAGGATCTGATTCTTTTAGTTACAGTGAAGGTGCAGGTGCAGTTATTATCGATCAAAGCACAGCTGCGATTGTAACTGATGTTGACTCATCTAATTTTGACACAGGAACTTTAACCGTTTCTTTCACAGCAGGATCTGATTCTGCAGAAGATATTTTAGCCATTCGAAATCAAGGTTCAGGCGCAGCACAAATTGGCACATCAGGATCAAATGTTGCTTATGAAGGAACCACGATCGGTACTTTCACTGGCGGCTCAAGCGGCAGTGCACTTGTTATCACATTAAATTCAAATGCAACTGCAACTGCAACAACAGCGCTTGTTAAAAACATTACCTTCCAAGACTCTGACACTGATAATCCAACAACGGGTGATAGAACAATTAGATTTGTTTTAACAGATGGTGATGGTGGAACATCTGCAAATTATGATGTGACGGCAACGGTGAATGGGGTTAATGATGTTGCTGTGATTACAAACTTAGGATCTGATTCTCTTAGTTACAGTGAAGGTGCAGGTGCTGTCGTTGTTGATCAATCAACCGCTGCGATTGTAAGTGATGTTGACTCATCTAATTTTGACACAGGAACATTAACCGTTTCTTTCACGGCAGGTTCTGATTCCGCAGAAGATATTTTAGCAATTAGAAATCAAGGATCAGGCGCAGGACAAATTGGCACATCAGGTGCGAACGTCACATATGCTGGAACGATCATTGGTACTTTCACTGGTGGATCATCAGGATCAAATTTAGTTATTACATTAAATTCTTCAGCGGATGCAACTGCAACAACAGCGCTTGTTAAAAACATTACCTTCCAAGACTCTGACACTGATAATCCAACAACGGGTGATAGAACAATTAGATTTGTTTTAACAGATGGTGATGGTGGAACATCTGCAAATTATGATGTGACGGCAACGGTGAATGGGGTTAATGATGTTGCTGTGATTACAAACTTAGGATCTGATTCTCTTAGTTACAGTGAAGGTGCAGGTGCTGTCGTTGTTGATCAATCAACCGCTGCGATTGTAAGTGATGTTGACTCATCTAATTTTGACACAGGAACATTAACCGTTTCTTTCACGGCAGGTTCTGATTCCGCAGAAGATATTTTAGCAATTAGAAATCAAGGATCAGGCGCAGGACAAATTGGCACATCAGGTGCGAACGTCACATATGCTGGAACGATCATTGGTACTTTCACTGGTGGATCATCAGGATCAAATTTAGTTATTACATTAAATT
>MGXU01000010.1:0-258321 GCA_001801815.1 Gammaproteobacteria bacterium RIFCSPHIGHO2_12_FULL_36_30 | reverse complement strand
ATAATCCAACAACGGGTGATAGAACAATTAGATTTGTTTTAACAGATGGTGATGGTGGAACATCTGCAAATTATGATGTGACGGCAACGGTGAATGCAGTCAACGACGCTCCAACATTATCAGGATTGGCAAGCTCTACGACATTAGCTGAAAATACATTAAATTCAGCAGCGCAAATTGTCGATAGCGATGTAACGTTTGCAGATGTTGACAGCGCTGATTTGAATGGCGGCACATTTACTATTTCCTATTCTTCAGGCGGCGGCTCAGAAGATCAATTGACTGTTGCGCATCAAGGTAATGGCGCTGGACAAATTGGTGTATCGGGCGCGACAGTAAGTTATGCGGGAAGCGCAATTGGTACGATTACCACAAATGGTGTAAATGGTACAAATTTAGTCATTGCACTCAATACATCGAGCGCAACGCCGACGTCAATTGATGCGTTAATTCAAGCGATCACTTATCAAAACACTTCACACAATCCAGCAGCTGCACGCACATTAAGTATTTCTGTGACCGATGGTGATGGCGGTACTTCTGTAGCGCAAACTATCACAGTCAATGTGACTGAAGAAGCAGATACACAAACATTAACCAGCGGAACTGATAATTTTACTGGCACGGGCGGAACCGATATATTTTCCACCTCAGAAGCTAATTTTTCGGCAGACGATACATTAGCTGGCGGCGCAGGTACCGATACCATTAGCTTCACAAACGCTGCAACTATTACAACGGCTGAATTAGCAAATAAAACAGGTATCGATGTAATTCAATTAGGCGCTAACAGTACTGTTGCATTAAGTGATGCTTTTGTTGATGCATCAGATAATAATTCTGTGCAAATAAATAATAGTACTTACACAGTGAGTTTGGATGTTAGTGATTTAAATGTTGCAAGAACCGCAGTAATTTCTGGCACAGGTACAGCGACTTTAAGTGTTGCTGGTAAAGTTACTTCAGCAGATAGCGTCAATACAACTGTTGTTGGCACCGCCGGCGTTGAAACATTCACAGGCGGAACAGGTGCTGATACATTCACTGGTGGTGCAGGTGGTGATACGATTTCGGGCGGTGCTGGTAATGATGTAATTTATGCAGACGGACAAGCCTTCACCTCATCTACTATTTCAAGCTTATTGGTATGGTTTGATGCCAGCAATTTGAATGCTAACAATAGCAATGTTGCGAATGGCACTGCAGTTAGTACTTGGACTGATGCCGCAGGCGCTCAAACAAATGCAACTGCACGCAATGGTTCTGCCACTTACACTGTCAACAGTATTGGTGGACGTGCTGCAGTGGCTTTTGATGGTAATGACAACATGGAGTTCACTAGAAATATCAGTGACAATTTTACCATCGTGTCTGTATTCAAAACTGGTGCCGCTGGCGCAGGTGCCGATAATTGGTACAGCGGTACTGGTATCGTTGATGCCGAAGTGAGTGATGGTTACGTTGACTTTGGTCTGAGTTTTAGTTCAAGTGGCGCTGTTATGGCTGGTCTTCTTGGTGATGTAACAGTCACTTCAACTACTAGCGGTTTGAACAACAATGCAGGTCACGTCGCTGTATATCAACGTGATGCAACGAACGATTTAATTACGGTAACGGTAGATAATGACACACCAGTAAGTTCATCTAGTGGTACTACGTCATCAGTTACTACGCCGAGCATTACTATTGGCTCAATACAAACAAATTTTAACTATTTGACGGGTGATATTTCAGAAATCTTGGTCTTAAATTCCAGCATCACTACAGCAGAACGTAATGCAGTCTATCAATATTTATCATACAAATATGGCATTAGTATTTCCGGAGTTTCATTAGCAGCAGATACACTTACTGGTGGCACAGGCGCTGATACTTTTGTTTGGAGTAATAATTCTTATTCATCGGGTGATGCATCTAATCGAGATGTGATCACTGATTTTAATACTGGTTCTGGTAGTTATAACGGTAGTGAAGGTGACTTAATTGATATCAGTACATTAGTTAGTGGACCAGTAATGTTATTAGGCGCAACTTCATTTTCAGGTGTTGCTAATCAATTGATTTGGGCGACAAGTGGTTCAGACACAATTGTTAGTATGGACTTTGGTGGTGATAACACAGCCGATTGGTCAATCAAATTATCTAATTTCACTTCAAGCAATTTAACAAGTAGTAATTTCACATTACCAACTAATTCATATGCGTTACCTGCTTCGGGTGGTTTTATATTAACGAGTGGCACCGATACTTTCACAGGTGATGGAAGTGCAAATGGATTCTTAACACTCAATGCTAATTTTGTTGCTGCTGATACATTAACTGGTAGTACTGGCACAGATACATTGGTATTTGCCGATGGCGGAACAATTACTGCCGCACAATTAGCGAACAAGACTGGTATTGAAGTAATTCAACTAAACGGTAATAGTACGCTTACATTATCTGATGCATTTGTGGATGCAGCCGATAGCGATAATATTCGCATTAATAATGGCAGTTATACATTAAACTTAGATGACAGTGCTGTTGTTGCGCCAAGAACAGTAACTATTGGTGGTACGGGTGCGGTTACATTAACTGCTGCTGGTCAAGTTACTTCAGCAGACGGTGTAAATACTAATATCACTGGTAGTTCAGGCGTAGATACATTAACTGGTGGAACTGGTGCTGATACATTATCTGGTGGTGGCGGTGGCGATACGATTACTGGCGGTGCGGGAAATGACACTATTTATGCAGATTATCAAAGTCTAAGCACATCGCTTATTTCAAGCCTACAAGTGTGGTTTGACGCTAGCAATATCAATGGCGATGGCACATCAGTTGTTAATGGTGCAGCCGTTTCAACATGGGTTGATTTAGCGGGAACAGCAACTAATGCCACCGCAACAGTCGGCTCACCAACTTACACTAGCAGCAGCATCAATGGTTATGGCGCAGTGACTTTTGATGGTAATGATGGTTTGTCTTTCACGCGTAATATCGCTGACAACTTTGCCATTATTGCTGTATTTAAAACAGCTACGGCAGGCTCCGGAGCCGGTCAGTGGTATGCAAGCAGAGGTCTCGTTGATTCTGAATCGGGTGGCGTTGTTAATGACTTTGGTATGAGTTTTAGTTCAGCTTCAGCTGTGAAAGCAGGTATTGGTAATCCCGATACAACGATTACCTCTACTACCAGCGGCTTGAATAATAGCGCAGGTCATATTGCCGTTTTTCAACGTGATCAAACCAACGATTTAATTTCAATTGCTGTTGATAATAACACTGCAGCCACTTCTTCTGCTGGCGGAACACAATCACTCACCAGTCAGTCTAACATCAGAATTGGTTCAATCGATAATAGTTATGGTTTCTTCATAGGCGACATTGCCGAAGTATTGATATTTAATTCCAACATGACAGCCGGTGAATTAAGTGCGGTTTATCAATACGTCGCTCAAAAATATGGCATCACTCTTTCCGGTGCTCTGTTAGCTGCAGATACATTAACTGGTGGTGCAGGAGCTGATACATTCGCTTGGGGATCTGCTTCATATTCATCAGGCGATGCAACAAATCGAGATGTGATTACTGATTTTAATACTGGTTCTGGTAGTTATAACGGTAGCGAAGGTGACTTAATTGATATCAGCACATTGGTTTCAACACCAATAGTGGTATTAGGTGCCGCTTCATTTGGAGGTTTTGCTAATCAATTGATTTGGGCAACAAGTGGTTCTGACACAATTGTTAGTATGGACTTTGGCGGTGACAATACAGCTGATTGGTCAATTAAATTATCGAATTTCACAGCAAGTAATTTATCTTCTAGCAATTTCACTTTATCCGCAAACAGTGGCTTTGGCTACACCTTAACCAGTGGTACTGACACTTTTGTGGGTGGTACTGGTCTCGATTACTTCACTACCAGCACAGCAAATTTTGCAGCGGAAGATACACTTACCGGTAGCACGGGTTCAGATAAGTTAATCTTTACTGATGCGGCAACAGTTACCGCTGCATCATTAGCAAATAAAACAGGCATTGATACTATTCAAATTGCCGCTAATGGCAATAGCTTTACTTTCAGTGATGCATTTGTTGATGCGTCAGATTCAGATAATGTTACGATCACCGGTAATTATACCATCACCACTTTTGATACCAGCGCATTAAATTCTGCGCGTCACGTTACGGTGAGTAGCACAGCAGCTGTTACCATGGTTAACGCCAGCACAGGTTATGCGGCAGCAGGTGTTAATACTTCGTGGGTTCTCAATTCATCGACTACCGCTGTTTATGGTAATAGCGGTGCTGATACTTTTACATCAACCAGCGCTAATTTTGCACAAGCGGATATATTACAAGGCAGTACAGGATCGGATACGATTGCATTTAGTAATGCAGCGACAGTCGCTAGTACAGGATGGGATAATAAAACCGGTATTGATGTGATTTCAATGTCCGCTAATGGCAATAGCTTTACTTTCAGTGATGCATTTGTTGATGCGTCAGATTCAGATAATGTTACGATCACCGGTAATTATACCATCACCACTTTTGATACCAGCGCATTAAATTCTGCGCGTCACGTTACGGTGAGTAGCACAGCAGCTGTTACCATGGTTAACGCCAGCACAGGTTATGCGGCAGCAGGTGTTAATACTTCGTGGGTTCTCAATTCATCGACTACCGCTGTTTATGGTAATAGCGGTGCTGATACTTTTACATCAACCAGCGCTAATTTTGCACAAGCGGATATATTACAAGGCAGTACAGGATCGGATACGATTGCATTTAGTAATGCAGCGACAGTCGCTAGTACAGGATGGGATAATAAAACCGGTATTGATGTGATTTCAATGTCCGCTAATGGCAATAGCTTTACTTTCAGTGATGCATTTGTTGATGCGTCAGATTCAGATAATGTTACGATCACCGGTAATTATACCATCACCACTTTTGATACCAGCGCATTAAATTCTGCGCGTCACGTTACGGTGAGTAGCACAGCAGCTGTTACCATGGTTAACGCCAGCACAGGTTATGCAGCAGCAGGTGTTAATACTTCGTGGATTTTAAGTTCATCAACCGACACTGTTTACGGTAATACTGGTAACGAAACTTTTACAACGACCGATGCGAATTTTGCTGCAGCAGATGTGTTACAAGGTAGTACCGGAACAGATACATTAGCATTCAGTGATGCTGCGACTGTGACAGGCGCAGAATTGGCAAATAAAACAGGTATTGAAGTTGTTCAATTTGCTGGCAATAGCACGCTTACTTTAACTGATGCATTTGTTGATTCAACCACCAGTGATTCAGTTCAAATTAATAATGGCGCAAATACATTGAGTTTGGATACCAGCGCTCTTGCCGCTGCGCGTACCGCTTACATTAACGGTACAGGCGCAGTTACTTTAACGGCAGGCGGAACCGTTTATTCTACAACCGTCAATACTACTATCACCGGTAGCGGTAGCGCAGATACGATTGTTGGTAATACAGGTGTAGATACGATTAGTGGTGGTGATGGTAATGATACATTAACCGGCGGTTACAATGGTGATACGATTTCAGGTGGTGCGGGTAATGATGTAATTTACGCTGACAACCAAACGTTTATAAATAGCTCCATCACTGGTTTAGATTTGTGGCTCGACGCCAGTAATCTTCTTGCTAACAATACAACTACTAGCAATGGCGCAGGCATTACAGCATGGAATGATCTATCTGTCGCTGGCGATAATGACGGTACAACTAGTGCTGGCACTCCTGTTTATGCAAGCAGCGGAATTAGCGGACGAGCATCCATCACTTTTGATGGCAGCAGTGGTTTTATTACAGGACTTACTTCCACTTATGGCGATATGTTTACATTAGCAGTTTTTAAAGATTCGACCGTTAATGAGTATGAAAATATCATGGACAAAAACTATAACTCTGGATGGGCTATAGCCCGTAATTACATTAACGGTAATACTTTTTATTTGGATGGTAGTGGTAGTTATAATGGCACTAGTTCTGGTTTATTTACCGATGGAGCCGTTAATCTTATCAGCGGTGGTCGCACCAGTTCAACTTATACGTTATTTTATGATGGAGCAACAAGTCCGACTAACAGCGTTGTGCGCAATGCAACAGCTATGGATGATACAGCGCTTCATATTGGTGAAGATTACGGTGGCGGATATAGATATGCAGGTGATATCGCAGAAATCTTAGTTTTTGATCACTATCTCACTGCAGCAGAAATGTTGATCGCCAATCAATATTTATCTAACAAGTATGGCATTACGATGAATGGAATAAGCATTGGTGCGGACACTTTAACCGGTGGCACTGGCGCTGATACTTTTACTTGGACTAACGCTTCTTATTCATCCGGTGACGCATCTGCACGAGATGTGATTACTGATTTTAATACTGGTTCTGGCAGTTATGATGGAAATGAAGGTGATAAAATTGATATCAGCACATTAATTAGTGCTGCAGCATTCGTTTTAGGAACGGGTTCATTTTCAGGTTACGCCAACCAATTAATTTGGGCGACAAGCGGTGCTGACGTAATTGTTAGCATGGACTTTGGTGGCGATAATACAGCAGATTGGTCAATTAAATTATCTACTTTTACAGCTAGCAATTTAACAAGCAGTAATTTTACTTTATTTGCTAATTCGTATACACCAGCAGCTGGTAGCTTAATAGTAACCAACAGCACTGATACGTTAACTGGTGATGAAAACGCAAACACATTTGTAACAAATGATTCTAATTTTGTCGCTGGTGACACTTTAACAGGTAGCACTGGTACCGATACATTGGTAATTGTTGGTGGAGCAACTATCACCGCTGCAGAATTAGCAAATAAAACTGGTATTGAAATAATCCAATTGAATGCGAGTGGCAGTACATTGACATTAAGTGACGCATTTGTGGATGCAGCAGACAGTGATTCTGTCAGAATTAATAACAGCAGTTATACCGTTAGTTTAGACACCAGTGCATTGAATGTTGCAAGAACAGCAGTCGCTGGCGCAACAGGTACCATTACTTTGACTGCGGCTGGAAAAATTACTTCGGCAGATGCTACCAATACTAGCGTTGTTGGTAGTGGTGGTGCTGATACATTAGCTGGCGGAACAGGCGCTGACACTTTAGCTGGCGCACACGGTGGCGATACAATTACAGGCGGTGCAGGCAACGATGTTATTTATGCTGATCGACAATCGTTTACAAGCTCAACTATTTCCAATTTAGCTTTTTGGGTTGATGCAAAAAATGTAAATGGCGATGGCACTTCTGTTGCAAGCGGTGCTGCGATTGCAACATGGACAGATTTATCAAGTGGTGGCAACAACGCAACACAAGCAACCGCTGGAAATCGACCCACATTTACATACGATTCCCAAGGAAATGCTGCGATTAGTTTTAATAGCAGTAATTCACATTATTTGATCAACAATGCGCTTGCTTCGCTGGCGGGTTCAGCACATACCGTTGTGTTTGTGGGTGATTACACCGCTGGAACGAGTGGTGATCCAACTGTGATTGCATGGAATACTAGTAGCGGTTCGAACTCAGAAGAATATAAATTTGATAATGCTGCGCTGACGGTAGGTCAGCTTTATCATGCCGATTCTAACGATGAGTTTCTCGCTACCGATCAAAATTATTTTAATGCGGGCATTGTATCTACGGTGCTTACAGTCGATATGGTAAATGTAACGCCCTATATGTCTGGTTATGCAAGAACTGTCGTGTCAGATACTTTAAAAGCGGCAAATCTTTTTTCCATTGGTCAAGAATATGATAGTGGTCCTAACCCAAGTGATTATATGAATGGTTACTTATATGAAATTATGATATTTGATAAAGTATTAAGCGCTGCTGAAATCACAACAATGAATGAATATCTTGCTTTGAAATATGGCAACACTAATGCAGGCGCCGCATTGGGTACCGATACATTAACCGGCGGCACTGGCGCCGATACCTTTACCTGGAGTAATGCTTCTTATTCATCAGGCGACGACTCAGCACGAGATGTGATTACAGATTTTAATAGTTCATCTGGTTCTTACAGCGCATCAGAAGGCGACAAAATTGATATCAGCACATTAATCAGCACAGCATTCACAATACAAGGATTAGCTGGCGCCAACAGTATCGTGAACCAATTGTATTGGTCACAAAGCACTAACGACACAATTGTGAGCTTCGATGAAAATGGCGATAACACAGCTGACTGGTCAATCAAATTATCTAGTTTTACCGCACAAAATTTAAGTGCAAATGATTTTACATGGGGCAGCACGAGCGCCACAACACAAACTGGAACTGCCGGTGGTGATACATTAACTGGTGATGGTAAAATTGATATTATCAATGGTGGTGCTGGTAACGACACTATCAACGGTAATGGCAATGGCGATTATCTAAACGGTGGCGCTGACACTGATACGATTCACGGAAATGACGGCAATGATGTTATTTCAACATCACTCACTGGTGGAACCGACACTGTATACGGTGATGCGGGCGCGGACGTATTAGCATTTGCTTATAGCGATAATAATGACGTGACTTTTTATGGCGGCACAGGCGCCGGCGGTTCTGGAAATGATGGTATTTATTTAAGAGGTGTTGGCGCACAAGATGGTACTTGGTCTTTAAGCAGCGCAACCGGCGTAACAAGTTCAAGTCCTGGCGGTGGAATTACACGCTTAACATTTAATTCAGCTGATGCAAGCGGTACAATCACAGTTGATGATGGTTCAACAATTACTTTCCAAGAAGTTGACTACATTGATTTTAGTTAACGTTCTCTAAATGAATCTTTTAATCCACGCGTAATGGGATTAATCAAATATGACATCACTGATTTTTTACCCGTCATAATATCAACTTCAACTGTCATTCCTGGTTTTAATTGATTTTGATTGGGATTATCGCCGACATAACTTTTATCGACGGATACTTTTGCTTTGTAGTAAGGTAAGTCATCTTTATTTAAAAAAGTAGATGCAGAAATTTCAGCAACTTTTCCATCAATAACGCCGTAACGCGTAAATTCATATGCATTCACTTTTACTTTTGCATGATCGCCAATTTTAATGTGTCCAATGTCGTGCGTGCTGATTTTGCATTCAATCATCATTGCGCCTTCGGTCGGTACAATTTCTAAAATTGTATCGCCAGGTGAAATAACGCGACCTGGCGTGACCGCTAAACCTTTTACAATTCCTGACGCAGGTGATGCGACAATTAAACGTTTACTCAATGATTTTAATCGTTCGATCGTGTAATGAATTTCGAGTGCTTGACCATTCAATTGATTTAATTCTTTCAATGTATCTTTATTTAAGCTGTTATTCACTTGCTGTAAATTTTTTTGCGCTTCTTCCAACGAACTTCTTGCTTCCATAATTTTTGCATCAGTTTGTTTGAGTAGAGCAGTTGCTTCAATTGTATTGCGTTGTGCAGTTAAATATTCTTTTCGAGAAACATAACCTTCTTCAACTAATGGCCCATACATTTCTTCTTCTTGTTTATCCAGTTTATATTTTCTTTCTAATTCAAATTTACTATCTAAAAATTGTTTGAGTTGTGATTCACGTTGCTCAATTTTTTCTTTATAAATATTGCGCTGATTATCACGTTCTTGATTTTGTTTATTTAATAATTCCATACTTTCTTGCAGCAACTGCTCAACTTTAGTGTGATTTTCTGGCGTATTAAAAGTAGATTTAGCGATAGCGTCTCGCCAAGGAATATTGTGTAGCGGCGTTTCATTAAGAAACGCTTCTTGTCGCACAATATCTAATTTTAAAGAAATTTCTCGTCCAGTTAATTTTTGTAATTCTGCGGCAACTTGTTCTGGATCTAATTTAATTAATCTATCGCCTACGCGCACTTCATCACCATTTTTTACGTAAACAGCAGCAACAATTCCACCCTCTAAATGTTGTACCGGTTGAATTTCTTGCACAGGTTGCACATCACCAAAACTAACTGCGACTTCATCAATTTTTGTAAATGATGCCCATAAAATAAGCGCTAATAATATGGATGCAATGACATACAAACAGCGTCTAAATAAATCCGAATAACCACCTTCTTCTAAAAGATAAGCAATCGAAATTTGATGCAACTGTTCCGTATCTGTTTTTTTTTCTTTTTCTTCAGCCGTCATACCATTCCTTGCGGTAAATTTTCCATGACAGTTTTTGGATCGCCGCTCGCTACAATATATCCATCATACAGTATCATTCCCTGATCAACCAATGGCATAAATCGCGTATTATGCCCAAATATAATGACTGTTTTTTTGCCTTTTATTTTCATTAAAAAATTTTCAAACGCATCGATACTTTCTGCATCGAGTGTTCCAGTTGGCTCGTCCATAATTAAAATGGGCGCGTTACGTAAATATGCGCGCGCTAAATTTATTTTTTGACAAAATGCCGGTCCTAATTTTTCATCACTATAAAATCGAATGCGTGTATTTAATCCTTCTGGCAATGCATTTACATCTTGCAATAAATTCGCAGTTTTTGCAGCTTCCATAATTTGTTCTTGTGATGCGAGTGGTTGTGACAATGCAATGTTTTGTGCAATAGTGCCGTAAAATAATTCTGTTTTTTGTGGAACGTAAGCAATATTTTTTCGCAATACATTGACATCATATTGTTTGATGTTACGACCATCAATAAAAATATGTCCCGCTTGCGGCGAATAAATTGCAAGAATTAAATTTGCCATCGTGCTTTTTCCAGATGCGCTAGGGCCAATAATTAACATGGTTTGCCCTGTTTTTAGCGTAAAACTAATATTTTTTAATGCGGGCGAATCAGTGTTTGGGTAACGAAAAGTAACTTGTGCAAATTCAATGGAGCCGACAATATATTGCGGTGTATTTTTCCATTGTCTTTCGCTCGGTAATTCGACAGGTAATTTCATCAACTCATTAATTTGTTTACTGCTGATTTTAAGCTGCATCAATTTTGGAACCATTGTGTTAATAGATCGAATTGGCGTTAAAATACGCCAAATAATAAACATCACGCCAATTAGTGCGCCCAACCCCAAATTATTTTTAATCACCATCAACGTACCAACAACTAAAGTTGCGAGCCCCGCCAACAATGTCAACATATCAAAAATAATATCGTTTGCTTGACTTGAAAATAGTAATTTTTTTCCATAATAATCTGCTTTTGCGCTAATATCGCGAAATCGCGATATCCATTTTTCTTGTAATCCCGCATATTGTAATGAGCGCATTCCCCAAAATGATTCTAATAAAAAATCTTTATATTGACTGCTACTGCTAGTGCTTTCTCTGATGCTGTGTTGTGTTACGCGCCAAGTAATACCGGCGATAATAAATGCAATGAGCATTGCAATAAGCGGAATAACAACTAACACACCGCCAATTGCCCACACAATGAAAAAATAAATACTGAGAAATGGAAATTCAAGTAATGTTGTAAATAATGATCCACTAAAAAAATTACGCACCGCATTAAAATCATTTAAGCGCATCATTTGCATCGGTACCGATGCATTTTCAGTGTAGTAGGGCGGTAATTTTAATAATTGTTTAAAGATCGCATTCCCAACACTTTTTTGAATGCGAATGCCAATATATCCTAAAAATCGCGTGCGCATAATCATGATTAATGTTAGCGATACCAAGACAATAATAATTCCAATAAAAAATGAAAATAACATTTGATACGAATCAGATGCAATAACGCGATCATAAATATTAATCACATAAAAAGATGGTACAACTAACATTAGTGTTTGGAGTAATGTTAAAAAACCAACCCACAGTAATAATTTTTTTTCAGAAAAAAGAATGCTGCGAAACCAATGTTGTTGTATATCTTTTTGCTTTGATTCATCTTGTTTTTTAAATGAAATAAGTATGCCTTCAACATCCCATGTTGTAAGCGTGGTAATTTGTTCTGTTGTGCCATTAAAAATTAATAATCCTTTTTCATTTTTTTCAATGATGACGTCAGGTGATCCCGTTTTTGCTGAGATAAATAAACAGGGAAATATTCGTGGATCCGCATTTTTAAGATTTAATGACATTAATTTACTATCAAACCCAAGATTTTGCATCACCCATCGAAATTGTTGCAGCGTGTCCACTGTTGTTGCGTGTGGCATACTTTCAAATAACGCGCGCTCATCTCCATCCCACTTAAGTGATTTCAAGAGCGGATGCAGACAGCGATCTAATGAAGTAATTTTATTCCGCACGATTCACCCGAATTAATTTTTCATCTTGAAATGCATAGACGACATCTACAAGATCAATGGTTGATTGATTGCTTGCTAAAACAACAACAGTTGAAAATTCTTTTAAATATACTAGTAAATCTAACATGTGTTTGTTTGATTGCGTATCTAAATTAATATTTGTTTCGTCAAATAAAACAATTTTTGGTTTGCTAACGAGTGCGCGAATAATAAAAATTAAATTCAACACACCACCTGGTAATGCTTCCACTGCTTTTTCACCGACAAATGTGTCATATCCACTCGGTAATCTTGATAAAATTGTATTTAAACCTAAACGATCAACAAGACGTCTTGCTGTTGGAACTAATTGTTCGTTAAACGCAGATAAATTATCCATAATGGTTCCACGAAATAATTTTCCAGTACGATTTAAATAAGCAATTTGTTTTCGAAGCGTCACTGATTGATATAAATTTTCATTTTTATTATCCAGCAAATATTCGCCAGTCGTTGGTTTCACAATGGTTGCCAGAATATTCAGCAATGCTGTTTTTTCAGTTTGATTTCTGCCAGTAATTGCAACTAAAGTATGTGGTGGAATTTGCAAATTAATATTTTTTAAAATGGGGTGATCCGCGTAATTATCAAAATGATAACCAACATTGCAAAGCGTAATTTCACCTTGCGCCACATCCACTTCAGTTGCAGCAGGGTTGATATCCGATGGCAATTCAAAAATAGGATCTAATTTTTTACGCACAATAGTAATCATGCTCAAACGATTAAAAGCACTTAAAACACGATCAAAAGGACGCATAACGCGACCCGCTAATAAAATACAAGCTGCTAAACCGCCGATCGCGAGATTACCTTGAATTACCATAATGCTGCCAACTGATGCCGTTAATACAATAATTAATTGACTGGCAATTGTTTTAATTGTGAGTAAATCACCATCGTGCAAGCTTGATAAAAAATTTACTTGCATGCCAGATTCTTGCAAACGTTCATGACGGCGAATTAATAATTCTTCCATGCCAATTGATTTTGCCGTGTGAATTCCTGTTAATACATTAATAATAAAATCACTTTCCCTTGCTTCAAAAGTCACTTTTTTTTCTAGTAAATGTTCCCAGTGTTTTGCAAAACGCCAACTTACATAAACTACCAATACAGTAATAATAAAAGGGATGAAAAATAACCAACCACCCAAATAAGCAATCGCAAATAAAAAAATAAATAAAAAGGGAACTTCATATGTAGCAGTTAAAAGTTGTGTATTATAAAATCCTTTCATCTGATCCAATATGGCAAATTGTTTTAAACGCGTACCCACATCAATATTTTCTGAAATATATAATGGCGCATTAATAAGTTTATTAAATGCTGTTTTTCCGAGAGAATATTCATATTTTGTGTCAGCCCACAAATTGATATAAACGCGAATAACGCGCAAGACACCTTCAACTGCAAATGCAACAATTACGCCGATGGTTAAAAAAATCAGCGTGCTGAGTGTGTGATTGGGAATAATGCGATCGTAAACTTGCATTAAAGCTAAAGGAAAAATTAATGCTAAAATATTAGCAAAACAAGTACTAACCAATGTCGGCACGCGCGTATTATATTGCGATGCTTCTTTTAATTGTTTTACCCATGCATAAGAATTAATTAACGCTATTTTTGTATCGATGATATCGCCAATAGTTTCATTTTTTATTTTTAATTCACGTATTTTATTCCACCAAAAGCGCGCATTACTTTTCACGACATTTGCTAAAGGTGTCAACCATCGTGCAATAACTTGAATCAGATTTTGTATTTTTTCACTAAAAAATTGCGTGATACGTTGATAGGTGCGATTTATTATTCTAAGAATCATTTGACAAAAACGCGTAATCGGTGCAATCAGTTGTTTGAATGGTTGCGCGCAATGATTCATCAGCCACTGAAATATTATTTTGTAATAATGTATTAGTCGTTGCGATATGATTTGATAGGCGCGTAGAAACCACTGCAATACCATCTGGATGTAAGCAGTAACGTTCGATTTGATCTTTTGCATGAGTTCAAGAAAAGACATCGATCAGTCCCTGTATGCAGCATTAGTTAAAAGCTATGCTATAATCCCTTTATACATTGTAGCTTGAATTTATTGAAGTTTATAGGCAATTCAAGCTCAGGGGACGTATGAAAAGCATTCGGATCATCCATCTTGAGAATAATGGCATTGATGCTGAATTAGTGGCTCTGGCGCTCAAAGACCAAGCATATACGGCCGATGTTGTTATTGTTGATGACAAAGAACGCTTCTGTAAAAAACTAGAAACCGAAAAATTTGACGTTATTTTGATGGACTATGACGTGCCCAATTTGAGCGCTTCAGAAGCTATCGACATTGTTAAATCAAAAAAAATTGATACACCGATTATCGTGATTTCTGGCGCAATTGGTTATGACTCTGCGATTCGTTTAATCAAACAAGGCGCGCAGGATTACGTATTAAAACAAAATTTAATTTCACTGCCTTCTGTTATTCATCGTGCATTAAATGAAACACAACAAAAAGCGGACGGCGTAAAACAAAAAAAAGAAAAAGCCACTGCGTCTGCCATTATACATACTGGTATTTTTAAAATGAATCAGAAAGGCAATTGCCTTTCTGTTAATAAACCGTTATGTGAAATGTTGGGTTATTCTGAAAAAGAAATCATGACAGGTGATGGTTGGTTAAAATACATTGTACCTGACACAAAAGAACTTGTAACAGAGAAATTATTACAACAATTACGAGGACAAGCACCTTTTGAAATTGAAGCAAAATTAATAACAGGCGCATCTCAAGAAATATGGGTGAAATGTAATTACATACCTGAAGGTAATGGCGAATTTTTAGGTGCGATGGTTGATGTCACTACAACAAAATCAAAAGAAGATGAATTAGTTAATTTATCAATGCATGACGCATTAACTAGCTTGCCAAATCGCCGTTATTTTTCTGAAGCGGTGCAAATGATGATTCACGAATGTGAACGCGGTGTATTAAATGCATTCGCTGTTTTTTATATTGACTTAGATCATTTTAAAAAAGTAAATGATTTGTTAGGACATCCGGCAGGTGATGAATTATTAAAACAAGCCGCAGCCCGTTTTAAATCCATTGTTCGAAAATACGATATTATTGCGCGAATTGGCGGTGATGAATTTTTAATTGTTTTTAAACATATTAACAGTATTGGCGAAATTGCTTTTTTATGCGATACATTACTGACAAAATTTCGTGTTCCATTTTACATTGGCGAACACGAATGTTTAACAACATTAAGTATTGGTGTTGCTTATGTCGATAACACAACAACGGGTATCGACGCAGAATCCATTATTCAAAAAGCAGATCAAGCATTATATCGTTCAAAAGCACGCGGCAGAAATTGTTATGAAATTTACACAGACAATATCAGTCATGAAATTCAGCACACTATTTTTATTGAAAATGCATTGCGTCACGCGATTGATGAAAAAGAATTAAGTATTGTTTTTCAGCCGCAAATTGATTTATTAAAAAGTGCTATTTTTGGATTTGAAACATTAGTGCGTTGGCGGCAAGCTGTGTACGGTGATATTCCGCCAAATATATTTGTTCCGATCGCCGAAGAAAGTCAGCAAATTAATGTGATTGGTGAATGGGTAATTGATTCTGCGATTAAAGCGTATCAACAATTTGATGCGAACGTAACTTATTTTAAAAAACACGGTGTTTCGTTATCAGTTAATATTTCTGCAATCCAATTATTGCAAAATGATTTTATCGATCATTTATTGCAAAAAATTAAGTTAAATAAAATTAATCCCCAAAAATTTATTTTTGAAATTACGGAAACCGGCATTATTCAAAATATGTCACAACTAAAAAATCAATTTATTCGCTCACCAACAACTGATTTGTGTATTGCGGTAGATGATTTTGGTACTGGTTATTCTTCATTTACCAATTTAAAAGAATTGCCAATTAAAGTGCTGAAAATCGATCAATCTTTTGTGCAAGAAATTGAAAATGATGCAAACTGTCGCAACATTATCAAGAGTGTTATTTCACTTGCAAACGCGATGCAAATTACATTGATTGCAGAAGGTGTCGAAACGCAAAAACAAGTCGATTTTTTATTAGAAAATGGATGTAGTATTTTGCAAGGTTATTTCTTTTCAAAACCGTTGGCGTTGTCAGAAGTTGAAGATTACATCCGGAATTTTGGCGCGGTTCGTTTTAAATAGGCAAAAGCAGTGTTTTTAGTATAAAATCAAGTGTGAGTGGGAGCGAATGTCACGGAAGCCCGCGTGCAATGAGCACAGCGATTGGAACAAGGGCGTTTTGCAGTGAGTTCATTTACAGCGACAAATTTTAATTGTTAGGATGAGAGCGTGAAGAAGGGATTGGCGTCAGGATTTATTTTACTCGCCAGCGTTTGTTGTGCACGCATCGGTTATGCCACTACTTTTTTACAAGTCTATTCACAAGCCGCTCGAAATGACCCTGTTTTTGTAAAAGCCGAAGCGACTTGGCAATCACAAAAAATGAATTTACCAATCGCGCGTTCTGCGTATTTGCCGCAACTTGCTATCACCGGTAATGGCGCACGTAATTATGATTTTTATGATCCGCCGTCTTTAAGTACTATCAATGATTACAACTGGTCTTATGGTTACGGACTCACCATCACGCAACCCATCTTTGATTTATCAGCATGGAATTCAATAAAAAGTGCAGGCGCTGCAGTGAAAGCTGCAACAGCAACTTATTTATTTGCACAACAAACTTTAATGCAGCGCACTGCGCAAGCTTATTTCGGTGTATTAAAAGCATATGAAGTTTTGTTTTACACAATTCAAAATAAAAATGCAGTGTGGAAACAATATGTCAGTTCGCAAAAAAAATATAGAGCAGGATTAATTGCGATAATGGATATGTATGATGCGCAATCACGATACGATCAAGTATTAGCGCAAGAAATTACAGCAAGAAATACGCTCAGCGATAAATTAGAAAATTTGCATGAAATTACCGGACATTATTATAAAATTCTCAATGGATTTAATGACAATATTCCTTTGATGACGCCGCGCCCGAAAAATAAAAATGCATGGACTACCATTGCTGTAAAACAAAATTATAGTTTAGAAGCGCAACGATACAATGTTGTTGCTGCAATGGATAAAATTAAACAGCAATCCGCAGGCGATATGCCGACGTTAGATCTTGCTGGCGGTTATTCGCAAGCTTACGCTAATGATGAAATTGGTGATAACACTGTCGTTGATTCTGCAACATTAGGATTAAATTTAGCATATACGCCAATTCAAGGTGGTTTAGTTTACGCATCAACTAAACAAGCGCGTTACAATTATGTTGCTGCGAGCGCAGAGTTGAATGTTATTTATCGTCAAGTCGTGAATCAAACACACAATAGTTACACCGGTGTTATTGCGAATATTGATCGAGTTGACATTGATAAATTACGTATCGTTTCAGCAAAAAAAGCATTGGTTGCAACCGAAGCTGGATTAAAAGTAGGTGCGCGCACGATGGTGGATGTGTTAAATGATTTAACAACACTGTATCAAGCGCAACAACAATATGTGGACGATCGTTATTTATATTTAAGTGATTTTATTGATTTGAAAGTAGCGGCTGGCACATTAACACAAACTGATTTACTGCAAATAAATCATTGGTTGACGCGATCAATTGTATTGCCAAGATCGGATGTTAAAGTAAAGTCTGAGATTTTATCATCTGACAAACCTGTTAAACCTAATGAGTTAACATCAGATGTGCCGGTTAAATCTGATGTTGCTCCTGCGCCATCTTCTGATTCATCTATAAAATCAAATATTGCACCACTGCCTGCGCCTGCAACACCTCATCTCACACCTTTACCATCTCATACGCCAATTAATAAACCTATTATTCCAGCGCCGCAGCAATCAAATGCGAATATTGATTCTAGAATTTTGAACGCGTAATTAATTACTGATTACTATTCTGCATATCCGCTTGCATTTCCATCTGCGCTTTTACTTTTGTTTCCATTTCTTGCTGCAATTGATCAAGATAGGCTGAATGAATTACTGATTTTGATGTTGTTTGTTGTGCGGGATTATTATTTTGTGTTGTGGGCGGAATAGTATTTGCATTAGTGTTCGAGTTGTTTGTCGGCACAGGTTTTTTATTTTCAATACTTTTCATTGTTTCATTCGGTAATAAACTTGGACCTGCCGGCGCTGGTAAATTTTGTTTTTTCACTTTTCCAGCTGTATTTTCAGTGTTTTTTGCAGGCGCTTGCGGTGTTGGTAATGCAACTTGCGGCGCAGTATTTATATTTTTACTTGCATTCGCACTTTGCTCGCGCATATAAAAATCTAATAATTTTCGCGCAATTAAAACACCGCGTTGTGTCATTCCTGCAATATGTTCAACAGCAACTGCAATTGCAATTTGCGGATTATTCACTGGAGCAAACACAATAAAGAAATGATTATTTTGAAAACGCACGCCTATTTGCGCAACATTACCTTGTGAATTATCTGCCGCAACTTGCGCCGTACCTGTTTTTCCTGCAGCAGTGTAAGTAATATTTTGAAATGATGGATACGCCGTTCCTTGCGGATTCGTAATGACATCTTGCATTGCATTAATCACCGTTTGCCATGCTTTAGGATCTTTTGCAACAATCGGCGATTCAATAATCGGTTGCATTGTTGTAATTGAACCATTCGGCTGCTGTAATTTTAATAATACTGTTGGTTGAAAACGCAATCCGCGTTCCGCCATAGTTGAAACTGCAGTTGCCAATTGAATTGGCGTTACTAAAATATAACCTTGGCCAATTCCTGTTTCCACCGTATCGCCTTCATACCATGGTTGCCCAAGTGCTTTCATTTTCCATGCAGGCGAGGGCACAACACCTGGTTTTTCCATTGGTAAATTAATTCCCGTTAAATTACCAAAACCAAATTGTGTGAGTGTTTGATCAACACGGTCAATACCCATGACAGCCGCTAATTGATAAAAGAAAGTATCACACGAAACAGTAATTGCTTTTGTCACATTCACCCAACCAAATTTTTTCCAATTATGAAAAATGTGTTTTGTGCCGGGCAATCGAAACCAACCTGGATCATAGATATAATCTTGCGTATCAATAATGCCATCATTTAAGCCACCAAATGCAATAAATGGTTTAATTGCAGAACCGGGTGCATATTGTGCGCGCGTTGCACGATTAAACATTGGATGATCAGGAGCATTAATAATTGCATCATATTGTGCTTGCGATAAACCATTTACAAATTCATTTGGATTATAATTTGGTTTTGTAACCATCGCTAATACTTGCCCTGTTGCAGGTTGAATTGCAACAATTGCGCCTGTATTTTTTCCAAGTAATTTATTTGCATACACTTGTAATTTACTATCAATTGTTAAATAAATATTATCGCCTGCAATCGGCGGTGTTTTTTTCAAAATACGAACCACTTTTCCTGTCGCATCAATTTCCGCTTCTTCAGAACCCATTACGCCATGCAATAATATTTCATCTTCTGATTCAACGCCGGCTTTTCCAATTTCATCTGATGCTGTGTAATTTGCAGGATTAACTTCTGTTAATTCATTCGCCGTAATTCTTCCAACATATCCAACAACATCGCTCGTTGCATTTCCAAGTGGATAAGTGCGAATCATATTGGTTTGCACTGTTACACCTGGAAATTGATATTGATTCACATAAAAGCTATCTACCTGCGCTTCAGTTAATTGTTCTTTCAATGGCACAGCTTGATACGGATAATATTGTTTCACAATATGATAAAAATTTTGAATTTCTTGTGGCGTTAACGAAATCACTTTTTTTAAAGCATTAATCGTGTGTTTCATATTTTTCACACGACCCGGAATAATCATTAAACTATAAACAGGAATATTTTTTGCAAGCACAACACCATTGCGATCATAAATAATTCCACGATCGGGGCGCACAGGAATTATGCTGATGACATTTCTTTTTGATAACGTTGCGTAAAAACTGTGTTCGAATAATTGCAAATAACACAAACGAATAAATAAAATAAAAAATAAAAATAAGATAATGCTAGCGCAGGTAACGCTGCGTTTATGAAATCGTTTTGATTCTGGGTTTGGTGTATTCATCGGTGATAAGGGTGATTAACCGTTATGCTCCATGCGCGATATAATTGTTCACTTAGTACGATGCGCACCAAAGGATGTGGAAATGTCATTGCAGATAAAGACCAAATTTCATCTGCATTTTTTAAAAAAGATTCCGACAAACCTTCTGGCCCACCAATCATAAAGCAAATTGTTTGCCCGTTATCGTGCCATGTTTGCAGGCGTTTTGCGAGTGTTTTTGTATCTGCCATTTTTCCAGTGCGATCTAGCGCGATACAATAACTGCCTTTTGGAATTGCAGCTCGCATTTTACTTTCTTCTATTGCAATTATTTTTTTAATATCAGAATTCTTTGTGCGTTTTTCAGCGGAAATTTCAATTAAATGCGTGGAATAATTTTGCGGCATTCTTTTTGCATATTCATCATAACCTTCGTTGATCCATGAAGGCATGTTTTTGCCGATGGCGATAATATTAATCAGCATGCGAACGAAACCGTTCTGTCACTGCCCACAATTTTTCAAGATTATATAATTCCCGTTGCTCTTTTAGCATCACATGCAAAACAATATCACCCAGATCAACCAACACCCATTCACCATTCACTTCACCTTCAATGCCAAGCGGACGCACGCCAGCTTCTTTCACCGCATTAATCGTTTTTTTCGCAATTGACTGTACATGTCGCGTAGATGTACCTGTGCAAATAATCATGCAATCCATCGATTGCGTCAGCTTTGTTACATCTAATTCAGTGATATTCAGCGCTTTATTGTCTTCCAGCTGTTTTTTAACAAACGCAAGTAATTGTTTGAAATTCATGTGAAAATCCGATTGTGAAAAAAGAGTGCAATCATAGCGGGTTTTAAGAATAAATTCCATTTTTTAAAATATATTCCTGCACCAACTGTGCCAACCCATTTATTTTTTCTTTTCCTGCTGCTGCATCTTTGCGAATTTGCGAAGCGGAAATAAGAATAGGGTGCATATCATAAAATAAAATATTTTTTACAAGTTTATTTTTTTCAATAAAATCCAATACTTTTTTGGGCACTTTGGTTGCTCGATCATTGCGATTAACAACAATAATATTTCCAATCGTAATCATTTTTTCCCATTCATGCCACGTATCAAATTTTGCAAATGCATCTGCACCAATAATTAAATAATAATTATTTTTTGGAAATTGTTTTTGCAGCGCTTGCAATGTATCAACAGTATAACTAATTCCTTCGCGCTTTATTTCAATATCATTTGCAATAAATTCTGGATGATTTTTTATTGCAAGTTTGACCATTTCCAATCGATCTTTTGCTGATGCAATCGGTTGATCGCGATGCGCTGGTTGAAAACAAGGGATAAAATCAACACGTTCTAATTTAAATTTTTTTAAAACATGATCTGCAATCGTAATATGTCCTTCGTGAATTGGGTCAAACGTTCCACCGAGAATTCCAATATTCATAAGCACAGCTCCGTTAGTGCTTGCCACACATTTCCGATTCTCGCACCTTTTATTATTTCGTCAACGCGCGCCGCTTTTTGCAATGCTTTTTTTGCTTTATCAGAAGCGCTATTTTCACGTAATTTTCTGCAAATCGCCCATAAAACTAAGGTTGGCTCTT
Organism: Gammaproteobacteria bacterium RIFCSPHIGHO2_12_FULL_36_30; assembly: GCA_001801815.1. GTDB lineage: Bacteria > Pseudomonadota > Gammaproteobacteria > Coxiellales > Coxiellaceae > 2-02-FULL-42-43. The sequence goes on along the minus strand of MGXU01000010.1, from coordinate 236,268 downwards.
CACCAGTTTGTTCGAGTCGCGTTAATATTCGCATTATTTTTTTTGGATTATTTGTCATAATGGATTCCGATAAATCAAAAATACCAAAACGCGCGTGGTCAAATAATACAGTAATTAATTGTTCGCGCGTGATAGCTGCATTTGGATAAAGCACAGATAATTTTTCCAACGCTTGTTGTGCACTCAAAATATTTCCCTCTGAAAAATGCGCGAGCATTTGTGCAACATCAATTGAAAATGTGAGCTGAAATTCTTTTGCACGCTCAATAATCCATGCAGGCAATTCATTCGATCGAATTGGCCAAATTGGAATAATCACACCATGTTGTTTTATTAATTCATACCATTCTGCTTTTTGTTGCGCTGCTGATAATTTATCTGTTGAAATAATAATAACGCGGTCATTTGTTCCGTGCGCAAAATAATCTTGAAGAAAAGTAATAAACACCGTATCTATTTTTGCAGCGGCATTTCGAATATCAATTATTTTTTTTGTTGAAAATAAACTGCCATTACAAACTGATTCAATTAATTTTTCGATTTGAAATCCAGAATCAATATAAAATGTTTCTTTTTCGCTGAATTCATGTGATTTTGCAGCTTTAATAATTTCATCACGTGTTTCTTGTAGCAACAATGGTTCATCACCACTTAATAAATACAGTGGTGATAATATTTGTTTAAGATGCGTAATGAGCTGTTTTTGGGTGATTTGCATAATACAATGCTGCTTGTGTGTTAGACGCAATAAACCAGTAATAGATAAGTGTTACTAATTGTTGACACAGTTGCCTTTGCATCAAATTATTTGCATCTGCTGTATAAATTTGATTGGCGTTTAGCGTAACGCTAAGTGTAGTTACAAATTCTTTTTTGGCGACTGTTTTATGATTTTTGTTATTTTCTATAGAAATAGTGGCAAATTGTGAAAAACTAATCGTGGTTGGTAACGTTGTGTCGACAAAATCAGGTCTGCTATAAGAAAAATGATCGCGTGAAATAATAACAGAAAAGGGCGCTGATGATTGTTGCTTTACTAATTGGATATGCAGCGAGCGAAATAATTCATTTAATTGTGTTGTTAAAACACTATCCGGTTTAATTGGTGAGAAATAAATTTTATTTAATTCATCGGGCATTGCTTTTGATGAGCGCGGTTCGAATGAGCAGCTGGATAAAAAAATGCTGGATAAAATAATAGTAATGAGAATTATTATTTTGTGTTTTTTCATATTCAACTCACGCAACCGCTCACTCAATAAAAAATCCAGATGATCTTTCTTCTCGTGTGAATTTTTTTAACGCGAGTTGGTCGATTTTTTTAGGCCGTCTCAACGTGACGTCGTGACTCGTATCGACTAAAATTGACTTCGTGTCAATTTTGCCTAAAAAAATAACGACCATCTCACTAAAAATTCAAACTCGGCGAAAGACCATCTGTATTTTTTATTTCGCTCGCTACATCACAACTATATTCACTAATCTATTCCGCACAACAATGATACGCTTTATTTCTTTATTTTCTATAAATGGTTTCACCGATTCTATATTTAATACCTGTTTTTTCAGAGTTTCTTCATCTTCATTTTGATCAACTGTAATTTGCCCGCGCAATTTTCCGTTCACTTGAATCATAATGTTCACTTGCGCAGATTGTAATGCATTTTTATCTGCAACAGGCCACGCAGCTGTCACAATATTTTTTCCATAATTTAATTCAATCCATAAATAATGCGCTAAATGCGGCACCATCGGCGCTAATATTCGCAATAAAATACCGAATCCATCACGTAAAAAATATTTATTATTTTCATGTGTCGCATCAATTTCTTGCAGCAAATTAAGCAACTTCATACAAGCTGAAACAACTGTATTAAATTGTTGACGTTCCATATCTTGTGTTGCCTGCTGTATTAATTGTTGCATTTCATGATATTGATTTTTAAGATTCGAAAAATCATGCTGTTTTGCAGAATCAAATTGCATCGCATTTAATTCCACCGCCATTTTCCATATTTTTTTTAAAAAACGATGTGCACCTTCAACGCCAGCGTCAGACCATTCCATTGATAATTCTGGTGATGCTGCAAATAACATAAATAATCGCGCGGTATCTGCGCCGTATTTTTCAACAAAAGATTCTAATCCGACGACATTGCCTTTTGATTTTGACATTTTCACGCCATCTTTTAACACCATGCCTTGCGTTAATAATTTTTTAAATGGTTCGTCCGAATTTAAAAAATGCATATCACGCAAAACTTTATGAATAAAACGCGCATATAATAAATGTAAAATGGCATGTTCAATTCCACCGACATATTGATCAACCGGCATCCAATAATTTGCGCGCTCATCTAATATTTTTTTATTTTGATCAAAAGAACAATAACGCGCGTAATACCAAGATGATTCCATAAAAGTATCCATCGTATCGGTTTCGCGTTTTGCGTTTTTGCCGCAAGTAGGGCAGGTTGTTTTATAAAATTTTTCATCTGACGCAAGCGGAGATCCTGCGCCAGTTGGAATTAAATTATCTGGTAAAATCACTGGCAAATCTTTTTCGTTTACTGGCGCATCGCCACATATTTCACAATGAATCATTGGAATCGGTGTGCCCCAATAACGTTGTCTTGAAATTCCCCAATCACGCAAACGATAATTTACTCTTATTTTTCCGATGTTTTTTGCAATTAAAAAATCTTGAATTTTTTTAATAGCATCAGTACCATTTAATTCATCAAATTGATTTGAATTAAATAATATTCCCAATTCTGTAAAAGCAGCTTGATCAAAATCCCATTTTTCAGGCGCTTTAATCACCGGTTGAATTTTTAAATGATATTTTTTTGCAAATTCGTGATCGCGTTCATCGTGCGCTGGCACTGCCATAATTGCACCTGAACCATAATCCATTAATACAAAATTTGTCACCCACACAGGAATTTTTTCTTGTGTGATGGGATGTGTTGCAAATAATCCTGTATTCATTCCGCATTTTTCTTGTGTTTCAATATTCGCTTCTGACACGCCTGATTTTTTATTTTCTTCTAAGAATTTTTTTAATGCAGGATTTTTTTCTGCGGCTTTTTTTGCAAGCGGATGTTCAATTGCAATTCCTAAATAGGTCGCACCCATTAAAGTATCGGCGCGTGTGGTATAAATTGTGAGATGTGAATTTTCAACAGCAAAATTAATTTCAATACCAACTGATTTTCCAATCCAATTTCGCTGCATTTGTACAACTTGTTGCGGCCAATCTTTTAATTTATCTAAATCATTTAATAAACTTTCAGCGTAATCGGTAATTTTTAAAAACCATTGCGCGATTTCGCGACGTTCAACTGGCGCGCCTGAACGCCAACCTTTTCCGTCAACCACTTGTTCATTCGCTAAAACAGTTTGGTCAACGGGATCCCAATTCACCAAAGATTTTTTCTTATACGCTAAACCTTTTTTGAATAATTGAATAAACAACCATTGTTCCCAGTGATAATAACTTGGATCGCATGTTGCAATTTCACGTGACCAATCAATTGCCAATCCCATCTTGATGAATTGACTATGCATTTTTTTAATATTGTCGCGCGTCCATTCATTTGGCGGTAATTTTCGTGAAATCGCTGCATTTTCAGCGGGCAAACCAAACGCATCCCAGCCCATCGGCTGCAGCACATTTTTGCCTTGCATGTGTTGATAACGCGCAATCGCATCACCAATCGTATAATTGCGCATATGACCCATATGCAATTCACCGCTAGGATAAGGCAACATCGACAAACAATAAAATTTTTCGCGCGAATCATCTTCTTTTGCTGTAAAAATAGCACTTTTCTGCCAATCTAATTGTGCAGCGCTTTCTATTTTTTTGGGTTCGTAATTTGTGTACATAAAACGTTATCCGTTAACCGTTATCCGCATGATAGTATCAAAAATACAAAGATTGAAGCATCTTTCCGATTTCGCTGCTCACTGTAAAGATATCTTGCTGTTTCTGTCAAGCTTGCTGAAATGCACATTAGATAAAAAATCATAGAAATGCTATGATTTTCGAACAAAATGGTTATGGATGAAAATGAAATATGTTTATCAAAGGTTCTGGCAGTGTTGGATCGCACCCTAAGCTTCACACTTACGAAGCAGGTTTTTTATTACCCGTTTTAACTGAAAGCGAATTATTATTTGGCAGTCGTCAAAAAGGTTTGTTGCGTCAACTTCGTGATTTAGCATTTGAATTTTTGCAAGAAGATTATGATCGTTCTTACGGCACGCTGATTAAAAATTTTATGGAATTGGTGCAAGTTATTCCGCATAAAACTGGCGGAATTATTGGTAGTTTATTTAATTATAGTTTATCGCGCTCTGTTGTTACACTTCAAAAATATTGTCGATTAAAAAAATCTCAAACAACACCTTTATTAAAATTTGCCGTATTTTCAGCTGCTTTATTAAAAGATGTTGGTCGCGTGCTCAGTAATCAACGCATCGTATTAACAGACGAAGCGGAAGAATTTTATCGTGATTGGAATCCATTTTCAGGATCGATGATTGGACAAGCGCCATTTTATAAAATGTATCCTATTTCTGCAGCGTATTTAAAAATTGAAAAAGAAGCAACGCCACTGTTAGCGCGTCAATTAATTTCGCCAGAAATATTTTTATGGCTATCGAATGATTTATCTTTATTTGCAGATTGGTTGGCAGCATTGCTCGGTGAAGAAGGTGTGGGCAGCAAAGAAATTTCATTAGCGGTTGCATTAATTAAACGTGAAGATATTCTCGGTATTTTAAATACTTTAGATGGCGCATTAGTTGATATGCTTGCACCGCAAGATCCAGCAGTCGATGCATTTTATAAATGGTTAAAAGAGGGAATTGAAAAAGGTGAAATTGCAGTTAACAAAGACACTGCTGGTGTGCATGTTGTGAATGAAGGTGTTTTAATTGAAAACAAAGTATTTAAACAATATCTCGATACACTTAAAATACCAGTTAATATTGTAACGTTGTATCAAAAAATTGGTAATTTTTTTGGAATTACCAGCAGAGGTGGAAACGATTACATTCACGCAACTTATTTTTCACCAGGTGATGCGCCAACCAGTTTTACAACATTTTCAGGTACAATGGCGCAAAAATCAAAATCCGCTGCGCGCGAAGGAATGGTTGTTGATGCAAAAAATATTTTCATGAAAGATATTCCAGAAAAATCAGCGTTGCAATCGACGAAGGCGATGCTTTCTGAACATCAGCAAAAACCAGCGGATATTGCGATTGCGAATTTGAAAAATATTATTCGCAATCAATGAAAGTGGCACAATGTTTTGTATGGCGCAGTGTCACAGAAGCCCGCGTGCAATGAGCGTAGCGAATGGAACAAGGGCGTTTTGCAGTAACCCAACTAACAGAGACATATTATTAATTTATATTTTAATTTTAATAGAACATAACTATGCTGCAAAAATTATTATTAAAAATTAATCCCGAACAAGCACACACATTAGCAAAATACCTTATTCAATTACGTTACTCAAAATATTTTTCCTCTAAAATGCAGCAAAAACCAGTGAATGTATTTGGATTAACATTTCCAAATCCGGTTGGATTAGCAGCAGGGTGGGATAATAATGCAACTTGTTTTAATGCATTATTTCGCATGGGATTTGGATTTGTTGAGGTTGGCGGAGTAACACCCAAATCACAAACTGGAAATCCCAAACCTAGAATTTTTCACATCCCAGAAAAAAATGCAATTATTAATCGGATGGGATTTTGTAATTCAGGACTTGATGCATTAGTTTCAAAATTGCAAACGCGAATTGAGCCTGGAATTCTCGGTGTGAATATTACAAAAAATAAAGAAACTAGTCTAGAAAATGCCTTGGAAGATTATCAACTGTGTTTAAAAGCAGTTTTTCCTTACGTCGATTATATTGTTGTTAATATTTCATCACCAAACACGCCAGGTTTGCGTGAATTGCAATCTGAACAATATTTAAAAAATTTATTACAAGGATTGCGTAATACGAAAAAAAATCTAGCCGGCATGCATCATCGTGATGTTCCATTATTGGTAAAAACTTCTGTTGATTTACCAAAAGAAAATTACGAAGCTTTTGTACAAACTATTTTAGATTGTGAAATAGATGGTTTAGTGATTTCCAATACAACACTTGATCATTCTGCAGTTGCAAATTGTAAACATGGAAACGAAGTGGGTGGATTAAGCGGCAAACCATTATTCGAGCGAAGCACGAAGATGATTCGCAATATCACTGAAATTTCAGAGAAAAAGTTACCAATTATTGGCTGCGGCGGCATTTTTTCAGGAAACGATGCGCTAGAATATCAAAATGCTGGTGCGCAACTCTTTCAAATTTTTACTGGATTTATCTATCGCGGACCGAAGGTGATTGATGATATTCTGGGAGCGATGTTACGGAAGCCCGCGTGAAGCGTAGCGTAACAAGGGCGTTTTGCAGTAACCCATCTACAAGGACAGTTATGAACCGCATATTAAAATACACTACGCTATTTTTCCTATTTATTTTCTCCATCAACATTTTCGCCTTCAGTCGTGGAATTTATATTACGCAATCAACAGCGCAAAACAAAATAAAAATGGCGTATTTAATTTCTCAAGCCAAAAAATTTAATATTGATACATTTGTCATTGATGTAAATGGTCAAAGTAAATCATACGCAGCCAGTGTAAAAAATGTTATACAAAATGGAATTCATTACGTCGCACGCATTGTTATTTTTCCGCACGGCGGAACGCACGCACAAGTTACTGATAAAAGTATTTGGCAAAGACGTTTAAATTTAGCGAAATATGCTGAAAATTTAGGTGCGTCTGCAATTCAATTAGATTACATTCGTTATCGTTCTGAAAATCCTGCGTCGCCAGAAAAAGCAAAAAATATTTTAAAAGTCGTGCAATATTTTAAAAAAGAAGTATCGCCAACATTATTGCAAATGGATATTTTTGGAATTTCAACACTGCGACCTGCGCACACAATTGGTCAAGATCCTGCGTCATTGGCTGTTGCAGTAAATGCATTTTGTCCGATGGTTTATCCATCGCATTATGAACCATTTGTGTTCCATTCCAATCGTCCATATGAAACTGTTTTCAACTCTGTAGCATCGTTGAAAAAAATATTACAAAATCATCCAGGCGTTGCAATTTATGCTTATATTGAAGCATATAACTATCGATTCTTTTTATCGCCAACAAAAAGAACACAGTATATAAAAGCAGAAATAAAAGCTGCGCATGATGCGGGTGCAAATGGATGGTATGTCTGGAGCGCAACAAATCATTACGCACCGTTGTTTCAAGCATTGGCGACAAGATGATTTATTGGCACAATGTCACAGAAGCCCGCATGCAAAATGTTAACATTCACATCAGCGTTTTGCATTTAGTGCAATGTCACAGAAGCCCGCGTGCAATTCGCGCAGCGAATGGAACAAGGGCGTTTTGCAGTGAATTATGATTAACTACAAATTAAAATAATACGCCATCTTTTGCCCCTGACATTCCGTTGTATAATCCGAAGTGTAATACAACGATTCCGGCGTCCAAATATATTTTGTACTACCATGTCTTGACCATATTTTCTGATCAACTGCAAACCCACATTTTTTTCGCAGCGCAAATGTTGCGTTTGATTTTATTTTCGTCATCATTTTTTCGGGTTCATCATCTGCTTTTATGGTGAGATGAACGTGATTTGATCTAATATGCATTGCATATAATCGCCAATTATTTTTATTGCATAAATTAACGGTTGCTTCTCGAATTACATCGCCATGTTCACGCGATAATATAACGCATTCATCTTTTTGTAGTGCTTGCATTTGTGTTTCTAGATTTTTATTGGGGTGAATTTTAGGTGTGCCAACTTTATTACGAGTGCGACTGACGCTGGATCGTTCATCACCGTGCAACCAAGTTGCATATGTTCTGAATGTAATAAAATAAGCTAATGGAATTTTGTCTTCTGTTTTCATGCTGTAAATATAGCAGTATTAATTATTTTGCAACACCGTGTTTTGCGCGAAATTATAATTTACTGCAAAACGCCCTTGTTCCATTCGCTGCGCGAATTGCACGCGGGCTTCTGTGATATTGTACTAAATGCAAAACGCTGATGTGACTTTAACATTGCACGCGGGCTTCTGTGTTACGCAAAATATTGCGTGTTATCACACAAAAACTATTATTCCCTCGGAAAAATAACTCTAAATTCTGCGCCTATTCCAGATTCCGGCGTATGTAATTCAATTTCTGCATGATGTAATTTTGCAATTTGTTGTACGATACTTAATCCTAGACCGCTGCCCATTGCATTATTTCCAATGATACGAAAGAAACGCTCAAAAACACGCTTGTGTAATTTTTCAGGAATGCCGGGACCATTGTCGCGCACAATGAATGTGACATGTTTTTCATCTTCTTTAATATCAATACAAACTAAACTATCGGGCGGTGAATAGCGAATTGCATTATCCACTAAATTACGAATTAAAATATCAATTGCTGTAATATTTCCTTTAATGGTTGCTTTACAATCTGGCGCTAATAATTCTAATTCAATATTTTTTTCAATTGCAGAAGGTGCAAGCATGCCAATTACTTCTGCAGCTTGTTTTGCAATGTTTACTGATGTTGTATCTGTTAATCCTGCTTCAGGTTCCATGCGACTTAAGGTTAATAATTGCTGAATAACGTGTGTGCTGCGTCGCACACCAAACAAAACTTTCAACAGCGCTTCTTTTTTTTCTTCATCCGTTGTTGTGCGCAGTGCAACTTGTGCTTGTGTGCTGAGCGCCGCAAGCGGTGTTTTTAATTCATGCGCAGCATCAGCGGTAAATCTTTTTTCTCTTTCAAATGCAGCTTGTAATCTGCGAAATAAACTATTTAATTCCGAAACAAGCGGTTCAATTTCAGATGGAACAGATTCTAAATCCACAGGTTCCAAATAAGATGGTGCACGTTGATGCACTTCACGTGCAACACGACGCAATGTATCTAAACCGCGTCCGACAATTACCCAAATTAAAAATCCTAAAAATGGATAGGTAATTAACATTACAACAATTGAATCTTGCGTTAATCGATTTTCTAATTCTTGCCGATAATTCGAACGTTCCGCAACCATCACCGTTAAATGATTGCTGTGATTATAACCTGTGCTAACACGCCAAGTGTGACCGTGTGTCCACAAAGTGGATAATCCGACTTTACCATTTGAAAATGGAGTTAATAATGCATTTTGCGAATGCAATAATAATTTTCCTTTTGGACTCCAAATTTGAAATTCTAAATTTTTAGATGCTTGCTCGATTGCTTCTGATTTTAATCCGGGAATATTTTTTAATTCATCTAAATGCTGATTTTCCACTGCTAAACGATGTTGAATGATATTTAATTCACGCATATTTACCGGGACTGAAAATACTGCTTGCATGCGCAATGTTGTTCGAATTAATTGTGCATCAAGTTGCAATTCAATATCTTGATGTGCGAGAAATAAATTACCGATGATGGCGAGCGATGTGATGAGTGTTACACTCAACAATAAGTTTATTAATAAATACGTTCTTATTGACGGCGTCATTAGAATTTTTCTTCTTGAAGCGCTTTAATCATATAACCCACACCGCGAATTGTGCGAATGAGTTTTGATCCAAATCGTTTACGCAAATTATGAATATGCACTTCTAATGCATTGCTATCGATGTTTTCGCCCCAACCATACAATGTTTGATTTAATTGATCACGCGAAATAACTCTGCCTGCATTTTCTAATAACTTTTGAAGCAATGTAAATTCACGTCGCGATAATGTTACTGATTCGCCTTTCAGTGTAACGATATGCGCAGCAGGATCGATTGTAATATCACCGTGTACAAGAACAGGTTGTGAGCGCGATTTAGAGCGACGTTGCAGTGCGCGTAAACGTGCGCACAATTCATCAAGGTCAAATGGTTTTAATAAATAATCATCAGCGCCAGCATCTAATCCTTGCACGCGTGATTCAACTGTATCTTTTGCAGTGAGAATTAAAACGGGAACTGGAATATTTTTTTCGCGAATGCGGCGTAAAATATCCAAGCCTGACATTTTGGGTAATCCCAAATCCAATACTACGACATCAAAATTTTCTTGTTGATGAGATAACGCTTCGTAAGCGGATTTACCATCTTTTACCCAATCGACGGTGTGTCCATAATGTTTGAGCCCAGAACAAATGCCATCACCAAGCAATTCATCATCTTCAACCAATAAGACGCGCATGTCACCCCCAAAAATCTACTTTACATATTGCTATGATACGTAAAGTCATGCTGTTTCGATAGTGTTTGAGCGTTTTTAAAGCTCGTGATAAAATCGCGAAGCTGAAGGATCGTGCAATATTCAATTTTTATTCTATACTCATAAAATTAGCTAAAGGTACATTATGCCCATTGCAGATCGCCCATCAATTAAATCTTTAATCGCCAACGTCACGGAGCACGCAAAAACACAAATTCATGACGAAAAACAGTATGTTTTATTCTCTAATTTTGTACGTTTATTTTATTCGCATGCCTCTGAAAATGACTTAAAACAACGTTCCGTGACTGAATTATTCGGCATGGCATATTCGCAGTGGATGTTGGTTTGCAGTCATGAAAAGCAAACCATGCATATTCGCGTGTTTAATCCTGATTTAGAACGTGACGGCTGGCATACCACTCACACGGTTATCGAAGTCATGATGGAAGATATGCCGTTCATAGTGGATAGCATGCAAATGGAAATGAATCGTCTAAATTTTACGGTTCATCTGATGATTTATATGGGTGGGATGAAAATATGTAGAGATATCAATGGATTAGTTGTAAGTGTTGATGCTTATAATGCAGAAAAAAAGCATGCGGCCGAAACAATTGAATCGCCCGTTTACATGGAAATTGATCGTCAAACTGATCCCAAAATTTTATTAATGATCGAAGAAAATATTCGCCGCGTTTTGTCTGATGTGAAAGTAGTGGTGCAAGATTGGTTGCCGATGCAAAAACGAGTGCAAGAATCTATTGACGCACTGAAAAAATCGCCTGCAATTTTACCGCAAGAAGAAGTAGATGAGTCAATCGCATTTTTAGAATGGTTGTTGGATGGTCAATTTACTTTCTTAGGTGTACGTGATTATAAAGTCACTGGCAAAGGCGATGCGATGGCGTTGTGTTTAATTCCAAAATCAGGTCTTGGCGTTTTACGTGATGAATCGCAAAGTAAAGTGACGCGATTATTTTCTGAAATGCCCGATCTCGCGCGCGAATCCATGTTGTCGCCAAAACAATTACTCGTCATTTCTAAAACAAATACTGTTTCGTCTGTCCATCGACAAGTTTATACAGATTATATTGGCATTAAACAATTCGATAAAGCAGGGCAATTGATTGGTGAACGCCGCATTCTTGGAATGTATACGTCAACGGCGTATAACAGTCATCCGAAACAAATTCCTTTTTTACGTCACAAAGTTGTTTCTGTAATGGAAAAATCAGGATTGCCGCCTAAAAGTCATGCCGGCAAAGATTTAATGAATATTTTAGAAACTTTTCCGCGTGATGATTTATTTCAAGCAACAACAGATGATTTATATCGAATCACGACAGGTATTTTAAATTTACAAGATCGCCGTAAAATAAGCGCTTTTGTGCGTGAAGATGCATATGGTCGTTATGTTTCATGCTTGGTATTTGTGCCGCGCGATAATTTTAATTCGCAATTAATTGTGCGTATACAAGATGTGTTGATGGAAACATTTCATGGAATTAATGTTAGTTATTCAACTTATTTTTACACGCCAATTTTAACTCGCATTCATTACATTATTCGCGTCGAACCCAAAAAGAAATTGGAATATAATTTAGATGATTTATTGTTGCGTTTAAGTCTTGTTGCAAAATCATGGCAAGATGGATTTAAAGAAGCAGCGCTCGATTATTTTGGCGAAGAGCGTGGCAATCAAATTGTCAGTAAATATGGAAATGCATTTTCTGCTGGATATCGCGAAGCATTTTCACCGATGCATTCTGTAATTGATATTGAACATATCGAAGCGTTGAAATTATCCGACACATTAGGCATGAGTTTATATCGTCCATCTGGTTCAACACCGCAAGAAATTAAATTTAAATTATTTCGCTATGACCAAACAGTTCCATTATCTGACGCATTACCCATTTTAGAAAATATGGGATTGCGCGTGATTGAAGAGCGACCTTATCAATTAACATTTAAAGAAGGACGTCAAGTTTGGATTAATGATTTTGACATGGTGTTTGCAAAAGAATCTTCATTTGATATCGAAACAGCACACACTTTATTTCAAGAAGCATTTAATCATATTTGGTTGGGTAATGCTGAAAATGATTTATTAAATGCTTTGGTTTTAGAAGCACAATTAAGTTGGCGCGAAGTAGCTGTTTTGCGCGCATATACAAAATATTTGCGTCAAACAGGATTTACGTATAGCCCACAATATGTTTCAGAAACATTTTTAAAATACCCGCTGATCGCAAAAACTTTTGTTGAATTATTTCATCGCTTATTTGATCCTGCAAAACAATCTTCTGATATCACTATCGAATCTATCGAAACAAAAATTAACAAACAAATTGAAGATGTTATTTTACTCGATGAAGATCGCATTTTTAGACGTGTTTTATTTGTAATAAAAGCAACACTGCGCACGAATTTTTATCAATGTGATGCGACAAATAAATGCAAAGTTAATTTATCATTTAAATTATCGCCAGAAAAAATTCCAGAAATGCCATTACCTTTACCAAAGTTTGAAATCTTTGTTTATTCACCACGTTTTGAAGGTGTGCACTTGCGAATGGCGAAAGTTGCGCGTGGTGGTTTGCGTTGGTCAGATCGTCGTGAAGATTTCAGAACAGAAGTGTTAGGATTAATGAAAGCGCAACAAGTAAAAAATGCAGTGATTGTGCCGTCTGGTGCGAAAGGTGGTTTTGTTCCAAAAAATTTACCGATCAATGGAACGCGTGATGAAATTATGCAAGAAGGAATCGCATGCTATAAAGGCTTTATTCAAGCGCTTTTAGATATTACTGATAATATTGTTGGATTAGATACTGTGCGTCCAGCACAAACAGTTTGCTACGATGAATTTGATCCTTATTTTGTTGTTGCGGCAGATAAAGGTACGGCAACTTTTTCTGATATTGCAAATCAAATTGCGATCGATAATCATTTTTGGTTAGGTGATGCATTTGCATCAGGCGGATCGACTGGATACGATCATAAAAAAATGGGAATCACTGCGCGAGGCGCGTGGGTTTCTGCTGAAAGACATTTTCAGGGATTAAATATCAATGTTGATAACGCTGAAATTACAGTTGTTGGCATCGGTGATTTAAGTGGTGACGTTTTTGGAAATGGTGTATTGCTATCGGCACATTTAAAATTAGTTGCCGCATTTAACCACATGCATATTTTTATTGATCCAACACCCAATCCACAAAAAAGTTTTGAAGAACGTCAACGCATGTTTGCATTGCCGCGTTCAACGTGGGCAGATTATCGCACCGATTTAATTTCACAAGGTGGCGGTGTATTTTCTCGTGCAGCAAAATATATCCCAATTTCGCCTGAAATAAAGGCATTATTGGATATCGCAGATGATCGTCTTGCACCCAATGAATTAATTCGTGCAATTTTAAAAGCGCCTGTCGATATGATTTGGAACGGTGGAATTGGAACTTATGTTAAAGCAGCAGAAGAAACGAATGCAGACGTAGGTGATCGAACAAATGATTCTGTGCGTGTAAATGGCGCTGATTTGCGTTCACGTGTTGTTGTTGAAGGTGGTAATTTAGGATTCACACAATTAGGACGAATTGAATACGCTTTGCTTGGCGGATTAATGAATACGGATTTTATCGATAATTCTGCCGGAGTTGATTGTTCTGACCACGAAGTCAATATTAAAATTTTATTGAATACCATTGTTGAATCAGGTGACCTCACTGAAAAACAACGTAATGAATTATTAGCATCCATGACAGATGAAGTTGCAAATTTAGTATTGCAAAATAATTATCATCAAAATCAATCGGTGAGTTTTTTAAGTTTGTTATCACCAAAACATATTAGTTTGTATATGCGTTATTTAGATGTGCAAGAACAAAACGGCAGAATTAATCGCGCACTAGAATTTTTGCCAGATTCAAAAACTTTATTGGAACGTCGCGCAAATGATTTAGGTTTAACGCGCCCAGAAATTTCTGTGTTGTTATCTTATAGCAAAATTATTTTAAAAGAAGATATTCTGCAATCTGATTTAATAGATGATGCATCACTGAAAGAATATATGAAAAATGCATTTCCAACTGTACTGTGTAAAAAATACAGCGAACAAATTTTTCATCATCGTTTACGTCATGAACTTTTAGCGACGCAATTGAGTAATCATTTGGTGTCGCACATGGGCATTACATTTGTATATCAAATGTTAGATGAAACGGGCGCATCAATCAGTGCAATCGTGCGCGCATTTTTTATTGCTTATGATATTTTTGATGTTGCTGAAATGATTTCTGATATTGAAGGATTAGATTATCGCGTTGAGATGTTATTGCAATATCAAATGTTGGATGAAGTGATACGATTAGTGCGTCGCGCGACACGTTGGTTATTGCGTAATGCGCGCGAACAAATGTCAATTGAAAATATGGTTCCGCATTTTGAGCCGCATATTCAAGGATTATATAAACGTTTACCAAAATTATTATTAGGCAGCGATAAAGAAGATGTTGATGCGCGCAAAGAACAATTAATTGCTGCGCAAGTGCCAGAAGAAATTGCAACAAAAATTGCAAGTGTGCGATCGATGTATCATGCATTAAATATTATTGAAGCAGCAGATGCGCGCGAAACCGATGTGTATCAAGTTGCGCAAATCTATTTTATGTTGGTCGATCGTTTAGATTTGCATTGGTTTCGCGATAAAATTAATGATCATCCTGTAACGCATCGTTGGTCCGTGTTAGCAAAAGCTGCATTTAAAGGTGATTTGGATTGGATACAGCGTGAATTAACTGCAAGCGTAATTGCGCTTGATGTACCGACCAAAGATCCGATTGAGCGTGTTGATGCATGGTTGGAAAAATATCGTGATTTAATTGCAAGATGGCGTATTATTTTAACTGATTTGCGTAGCGAAGAGATTACTGATTTTTCAATTGTCTCAGTTGCGATTCGTGAATTATTTGATTTAGCCCAAGCTTCCCGCGGAACATGACAGGGAGCCGCGCGCGTAAGTAAGCGAGATTGCGCAGCAATCATTTATATTTTCAAAGTGAGGGATTATGAGAACACAAGCAAGAAAGCAACAACCCGAAGCAGGTTCACATTTTATTTCCGTAAAAGGATCGCAAATACATTACATCGATATTGGATCCGGCGATCCCATCGTATTTTTGCATACCGTTCCAACATCCAGTTACACATGGCGCCATATTATTTCTGCCATTTCACCGAAAGCGCGTTGCATTGCACCTGATTTAATTGGCATGGGACAATCCGACAAACCCGATATTGAATATCGTGTATTTGATCATATTGCTTATATTGAAGCATTTATTGATGCATTAAAATTAAAAAATATTACATTAGTTTTACACGGTTGGGGATCGGTAATCGGTTTTGATTACGCGCGTCGTCATGAAAAAAATATTAAAGGCATTGCATTTTATGAATCGCATTTACAACCCGTAACAGATTGGAGTCAATTATCTTTGCCCGTGCAACAATTAGCAACATTATTAAATCGTCCCGGCGCAAGTTATCGTTCCGTTGTAAAACAAAATTATTTTATTGAAAAATTATTACCGCGCAGTGTCATTCGTCCATTAACAGAAGAAGAAATGGAACATTATCGCGCGCCATTTCAAACACCGGAAAGTCGTAAACCATTATGGCAATATGTAAATGATTTACCATTAGGAAAAGGGCCGACTGATGTTGTGAAATTAATTGAAGAATATTCGAAGTGGTTGCAAAAAACAAAAATTCCAAAATTATTGTTGTATGCCATTCCAGGATTTATGACAACAATTGAAAATGTTGTTTGGGCGCGTGATCATTTTCCGAATACTGAAATTGCAGCATTAGATGATGCATTACATTTAGCGCAAGAATCTGTGCCGGAGCAATTTTCGGAAGCGTTGTTGAAGTGGTATGAAAAAGTGGGAAAAAAATGACGGTGACTATGCGCTGTGAGAGCGAGCGAAATAAAAGATCCATCTGGATTTTTTATTGAGTGAGCGAGGACAAAGATTGTGAGTCGAATGATTTTATTTTTATTCTTCAGTGCTTGTTTTTTATCCGCCTGCACAACACCCTGCACAAAATGTAAATATATGGATTTTACAAAAGATCGACAATTACATTATTTAAACGAAGCATCAGATGGAGATTGATCGCACATGAAAAAAATGATTTGCTTATGTTCATTTATTATTATTTCTATTTTCTTAGCAAGTTGCTCCATCGATTTCGCGCCCGGAAAAGCGTACATGGATACAAATGCAGGCGCATCGACGAGTTAGTATGTTTGGATTAGGTCTGCGCCCCGCGCATTACGAAGAAATAATTAACACGAAACCTGTAATCGATTTCTTCGAATGCATCACCGAAGATTTTATTGAATTATCCGGCGATGATTTTTTATATTTAGAAAAAATTCGTGAGTATTATCCTATTTCATTACACGGCGTTGCATTATCCATTGGCAGTTGTGATCCCTTAAATAAAAAATATTTAACACAGTTAAAAAAATTAATTAATCATGTGAAGCCTATTTGTGTTTCTGATCATTTTTGTTGGACAGGAATAAATAAAATCAATACACATGATTTATTGCCATTGCCCTTTACAACAGAAGCGGTTAATCATTTAGTTGAACGAATAAAAAGAGTGCAAGATTTTTTAGGTCTGCAAATTATGTTAGAAAATGTATCCAGCTACGTAACATTTACAGAATCAGAAATGACTGAATGGGAATTTATTTCTGAAGTTGCAAAAAAGACTGATTGTTTTATTTTATTAGATATTAATAATATTTATGTAAACGCATTTAATCATCATTTTTCTGCGTGCAATTATTTAAATGGAATTGCAGTTGATCGCGTAAAACAATTTCATTTAGCAGGACACAAACATTGTCAAACACATATTATTGATACACATGATGCAGCAATTGTCGATGATGTATGGAAATTATATGCTGATGCAATAAAATATTTTCCTGATGCTGCAACAATTATTGAGCGTGATTCAAATATTCCGGCCTTATCTGAATTAATATTGGAATTAAATCAGGCTCGTACAATAAGAGATTATTAAAAATGACATCATTAAAAATATTGCAAAATAGGTTTCAAAAAAATATTCTTAATAATAATTCTGATATTGAAAAATCTATTTTATCATCAAAAAATTTATCCGCATCAGAACAAATGCAAATTTATCAAAATAGTTATTCCGAACGTATTATTTTAGCAATGATGCAAGATTTCCCGACATTATGTGATTCAATTGGTGAATCTGCTTTTCGAAGTTTGGTAATAGATTATTTAAAAGAGTTCCCATCAACAAATTTTAATTTACGTTATGTTGGAAAAAACTTAGGAAAATTTATTTTGCAAAAAGATAAATCATTTATTAAATTTGCAAATTTAGCAAAACAAGAATATGCGGAAATTATTCAGTCGCAATAAATTTTGTTTCTGCCGCGCCAACATCCACCTTCTCAATTTTCTGAAAACGGCTTGTTAATTTCTGCGAAGAAATATGCACTTCTTCAACATCTTTATTCGCTTGTGAAATATGTTTCGCTAAATTATCCATGCGTTCTTGAAAGCGATCAAAATCTTTTCCAAGACCAACCAAATGTTCTTGAATAATGTGAATTTGCTGACGTGTTGCAGCATCTTTTAAAACTGCGCGCGCTGTTGTTAAAATCGCCATCATCGTAGTAGGGGATGCAAGCCACACTCTTTTCTGTTGCGCGAATTCAACGAGATCTTCAAAAGAGCCGTGAATTTCAGCAAAAATTGCTTCGGCGGGAATAAATAGCATTGCGCCATCTGCTGTTTCGCCTGGAATAATATATTTTTCTGCAATATCTTGAACATGTTTTTTAATATCAGTTTTAAATTGTGTTTCAATTACTTTTCGCTCAGCAACAGTTAATTGTGTATTTTGCAATTGACGAAAACTTTCGAGCGGAAATTTTGCATCGATTACCATATTGCCGGTTGGTTCAGGCAAAAATAATAAACAGTCAGCGCGCTTACCATTTGATAATGTGTGTTGCAATGCAAAATTATTTTCCGGCAGCATGTTATGCAATAAATTACTCAATTGCACTTCACCAAATGCACCGCGCGAACGTTTATCCGATAAAATTTCTTGCAAACTCACAACGTTCGTTGACAATTCCGTAATTTTTTTCTGCGCTTCATCAATAATTGCTAAACGTTTTACGACATCTAAAAATGTCGTCGTTGTTTTTTCAAATCCACTGGTTAATTGTTTGTTGACTTCATGACTAATTTCTTTTAATTGTTCTTTCGTTGTTTGTGTTAATTTTTCAAATTGTTGTGTGAGTTGTTGCGTTGACTGATAAAACATTTTTGATACTTGATTCATGATCATAAAAATAAGCGCAACAACGCAAAGAACAATAAAAATTGCAATGCAAATTTCCATAGTGTGGTTCTCAATGAATGATTGAATTGTACCGATTCTATCAGTATTATATCGCCAAAAGTAGGAGTGTGTTTATGTTCCACGGCAGTTTAGTTGCGTTAGTAACACCCATGCACGAAGACGGCGCAATTGATTATGCAAGTTTTGAAAAATTAATTGATTGGCAAATTGAAAATAAAACTGATGGTTTAGTTATTTTAGGAACAACAGGTGAATCACCGACAATTGAACATGACGAACGTCGTGAATTAATTAAATGCGCAGTCGCGAGATGTCGTCAAAAAATCCCTGTAATTGTAGGCTGCGGAACAAATTCAACCGCACACACAATTTCTTTAACACAAGAAGCAATGTCACTCGGTGCAGATGCCGTTTTATTAGTAACGCCATATTATAATAAACCAACACAAGAAGGTTTATTTCAACATTATCGCGCAATTGCAACCGCCGTTTCTATTCCGCAAATTTTATATAATGTTCCGGGACGCACGTGTTGTGATTTATTACCAGAAACTATTTCGCGTTTATCACAATTTGCAAATATTGTTGGCGTGAAAGAAGCAACAGGTGATGTTAATCGTTTAAAAAAATTATTATCGCTGAATTTGCAAATGAATTATTTTACGGGTTGCGATGAAAACAATATGGAATTTATGTTAGCAGGCGGAAAGGGAACTATTTCTGTCGCTGCAAATATTGCGCCAAAACAAATTCATGAATTAACTGTTGCAGCATTAAAAGGTGATCGCGCACTTTCCGAAAAAATAGATCATTCTTTGCGCGAATTATATCGTATGATATTTTTGGAAACCAATCCAATTCCAACGAAATGGGCATTGCAACAAATGGGTTTAATTCAGGGCGGAATCAGGTTACCATTGACGCCATTCAATGCTGCGTATCATTCGCAGTTGCAATCTGTGTTACAAGCTTAGGAGTTTAATATGCGTTTTATAGCTTTAATTGCAGTGTTTTGCGCAAGTATTTTTTTAGCAGGTTGCGCAAATCATTCAAAAGATTATTTAAAAAAAGATCAAGATGTAAATTCAATCGTTGTACCGCCCGGCGTTCCAATCATTAAACAAGAACCATATTATCCCGTGCCAAATATTCCACCGGAAAATACAACAGCGAAAACACCCAATTTAAAACCACCAACTTTATTGAAGTAGAAGCTATTGGAGAGGTACTGAAGTGGTCATAACAGCGCCGACTCGAAATCGGATGGGGCGTGAAAACGCCCACGTGGGTTCGAATCCCACCTTCTCCGAATTATTTTAAGGATTTTTATTAATGCAATTTTCCAATAATCTTAAAAAATATATTATTTCTATTTGCACCACATCTATTTTTATTTTTTCCGCGCAAAGTTTTGCAGGTGCATTTCAATTATGGGAAGAAAGTGCAGCTAGTTTAGGTGATTATCATGCGGGTGCTGCAGCAGAAGCAAATAATGCAGGTACAATATTTTATAATCCGGCAGGAATGTCGCGAATGAAACATCAACAAATTTCTGCGGGTGTTGTATTTATTAATTTAGGTGCAACATATAACGGCACAGTCACCATTGGTGGTTATCAAACTGCAACAACAGTTGGCATACCGGGTAATACTTATAATATTGTTCCAAACTTTCATTATGTATTGCCGATTAATGATCGCTGGGCTGTTGGTTTAGAAGAAACAACACCGTTCGGCGCATCAACAAACTATAATGATTTTAATAGCGTAGTTGATAACGTTGAAGATTTAGCAACAGAAACAAAATTAGAAACTATTAATTTAAATCCAAGTGTAT
Source organism: Gammaproteobacteria bacterium RIFCSPHIGHO2_12_FULL_36_30 (assembly GCA_001801815.1). Taxonomy (GTDB): domain Bacteria; phylum Pseudomonadota; class Gammaproteobacteria; order Coxiellales; family Coxiellaceae; genus 2-02-FULL-42-43. Next base: position 215,668 of record MGXU01000010.1, on the reverse strand, counting down.
CGTATGCAATTAATCATTATGTTTCAGTGGGTGCTGGATTTGATGCGATGTATGGCGAAGCAATTTACAATAGTGAAGCTATTTTTGCACCGCTTGATAACACATTAACCGGATGGGGATATGGTTATAATGCAGGTGTGCTATTTCAATTTACTCCAGAAACACGCGCAGGATTAAGTTATCGTTCAGCTATTACTATTCCTGCAGTAGGTCAGAGTGATTATAATGGCGGAGTTGGAAATACAAATTCATCAACAGTGTCTGCTAATTTTCCATTGCCCGCAACAACGATGATGAGTGTGTATCACGACATCAATCATCGTTTAGCAATAATGGCAAGTGCGTTTTATACGCAATGGTCTTGTTTTCAATCTTTAATTATTAATAATATGGCGCAAGGTCCGGGTAGTCCGAATGCTACTGTTGGACTCAATGAAAATTATCACAACACATGGAATTTTGCGATTGGCACACGCTATAGATTTAATCAGCATTTTGCATTAGAAGCGGGCGCTGGTCATGATGAAACGCCAACCAGTTTGCCGTATCGCGATATTCGTTTGCCAGACGCAAGTCATTATGTTGTATCGTTTGGTCTTAATGTTCGCCCAACACCGACGGTCGAATGCAGTATAGGATGGACACATTTATTTCTTGGAAACACACCGGTTGATAATTCTGGTTCGTTTAATGCGGGTCAGTCAACAATTAATCCTAGTTTTTTTCCGATTGGCCAAGGAACTGTTAATTCCAGTGTAAATATATTCGGTATCCAATTAACTTTTAATGTGTAATAACATCATGTAGAAAAAAGCCATCAAAAAACGATGGCTTTTATTTTAATAATTAATTGTTAAACGTAACAGACATATTATTTGCTTCTGGTGTGCTTGTTGTGATTGGAGTTTGATAAGTGGTGCCGTTATCTTGATCTGTTACTGTTGCGGAATATCCAGTAGTTGAAGCAGCTGAGAGCACTTGAGCTTGAGTGTTTCCAGATGCCACATAGATTTGTGCTATACCGATCTGTGTTGTGTAGTTGTTGAGATAGAATTTACAAATAGGTCTGCTGCCATAAATATTGAGATATTTATATTCTATTACTCGTGGAGTGCCGACGTTGATTGGTAAGGCAGGTATGCCACGACATAGCACAGTGATTGTACTGCCGAGATTATTGGTTAATGTCAAATAGTCTGCCATTGCACTCACTGCGGTCATCGATAATGCCGCGCCTAATCCAATCGCTAAAAGTTTTTTCTTCATGATTTATTTCCTTAAAGTTGGGTTGAAAAAAACTCAGGATGAATCATAACTGAAAAGTGTGACAGTGAACAGTGTCAGTGTTTGTTCGCAAATAAATACAACGCGCTAACGGTGATGACCCGCAGCGCGGCATGCAGTATGTGTACACAAATTAAAACGACGATCAAAAAGATTGATGCAAATAAAATAATTTTTTTTATTCCTACAAAAATAGCAATAATCAGCGGAATAAATGCAATAATTCTAATTAGAGATAATGTACGGCCTAACTTAATACGCAAAAATTTCGGCGCATCCCATGTATTTTTTATTAGTTGTGCAGATTTTTTTATCGCCGCAAATGTTTTCAAATTTTCTTTTATTAAAACAGGCGTTACGAATGTTGTCGCAATAACCCACGGTAATCCAGATAATAAATCATCCAAGAATTTTTTTTCACGCCAATTATCCATCCAATATTGCATTTGCACGACACCAATTCCAAATGTTGTCATGATAAAATTCCAATAAAATATTTTTGTAAAATGTGAACACATCATTTTAAAACCAAACAAAATAGAATACGTTTCGCCTTGAATATGTTTTATCGCGCAACTGGTTAATGCCGCTTGAAATAATTGTGTAATTAAATGTGAGAATGCAAAAAATAATAATATAGCGCAGATAAAAATAGCAAAATGAATGGCGCTAATTTGATTTGTTGTCCAGGCAATTACTTCAATGTGAATAACGGGATTAAATATGAAATACAATAAAATTAAAGTAAGCGTCGTTGCGATTGCAGGAAAAATCAGTAAACTTTTTCGTTGCTTAATGATCGTGAAACTTTGTTTGGTGAGTTGAAGATTATTTTGCATTGTCAAATCTCTCGTCTCCTTGTAAACTCGACCGCACACTCACACTCACACCCACACATATGTACACACTCAACGATTTCAATTATACCTTACCTGACGCGTTAATTGCTCAATTTCCTGCAAAAAATCGCACAGAAAGCAGGTTATTGATTGCATCTGCCGATTCGGATGAGTTGATTCACACGCAATTTCCCGCATTTTTAGATTATATTAATGAAAATGATCTCATTATTTTTAATGATACACGCGTGATGAATGCACGTTTATTTGGAAATAAAATTTCGGGTGGAAAAATTGAATGTTTAATTGAACGCGTGTTGAATGATCATCAAGCGCTTGCCCATATTCGCGCAAGCATTACACCTAAAATCGGAATAGAAATTATTTTTGAAAATGTTTTACATGCAAAAGTTATCGCGCGTGATAATGCATTTTTTATTTTGGAATTTTTAAATCAAGAAACGATTACAGAATTATTAGAAAAACATGGACATTTACCATTGCCGCCGTATATTTCGCGTGATGTTAAACGCGAAGATTTAGAACGTTATCAAACAATTTACGCTGAAAAATTGGGCGCGGTTGCAGCGCCAACAGCAGGATTACATTTTGATGAAAATATTATTTCGCAATTAAAAAATAAAAAAATTGAAATGGGATTTGTGACATTGCATGTTGGCGCAGGTACATTTCAACCAGTACGTGTAGACGATTTATCACAGCATAAAATGCATCATGAATTTTTTACTGTAGCAGAAAAATTATGCAAACAAATTTGCGCGGCACGCGAACGAGGCGGGCGCATCATTGCAATTGGCACAACGGTTGTGCGCGCATTAGAAAGTGCTGGAATTTCAGGAGAAATAAAACCATTTTCTGGCGAAACGAATATTTTTATTACGCCGGGATTTGAATTTAAAATGGTTGATGTGTTATTAACAAATTTTCATTTACCTAAATCAACATTGTTAATGTTAGTTTCTGCGTTTGCGGGTTTTGATAAAATAAAATTAATATATCAAAATGCTGTTGAAGAAAAATATCGGTTTTTTAGTTATGGGGATGCGATGTTGTTAGAGAAAAAATCGCTTTGATCGGCGTGGTCGCTAGCGCTCCCACTTCCATCGCTACTAAATAAGCAGTAATATAGCGTCAAAATTATTTAGGAGATTTCATCATGTCATATGAACACATCAAAATCCCATCCCACGGCGAAAAAATAACAGTTGATGCACAGCATAAATTACATGTACCGAATCAGCCAATCGTGCCATTTATTGAAGGTGACGGAATTGGTGTTGATATTACACCTGTGATGAAACACGTTGTCGATGCCGCAGTAAAAAAAGCATACGGCGATGCAAAAAAAATTCATTGGATGGAAATTTACGCCGGCGAAAAAGCAGTGAAAGTGTACGGCAATGACACTTGGTTGCCGCCAGAAACTTTTCAAGCTGCAAAAGAATTTGTTGTTTCAATTAAAGGTCCGTTAACAACACCGGTTGGCGGTGGAATTCGTTCTTTAAATGTCGCATTAAGACAAGAATTAGATTTATATGTTTGTTTGCGTCCCGTGCGTTATTTTGAAGGTACGCCATCACCAGTAAAACATCCCGAAAAAGTAAACATGGTTATTTTCCGCGAAAATTCAGAAGATATTTATGCAGGCATTGAATGGGAATCAAATACTGCAGATGTTAAAAAATTAATTTCATTTTTACAAACTGAAATGCACGTGAAAAAAATTCGTTTTCCAGAAACAAGTGCGATTGGTATTAAACCTGTTTCAAAAGATGGAACGCAACGTTTAGTGCGAAGAGCAATTCAATATGCAATCGATAATAATCGTGATTCAGTTACGTTAGTGCACAAAGGTAATATTATGAAATTTACCGAAGGTGGTTTTCGTGATTGGGGTTATGCATTGGCTCGTGATGAATTTGGCGCACAATTAATTGATCAAGGTCCATGGATGAAATTTAAAAATCCAAAAACAGGAAAAGATATTGTCATGAAAGATGTGATTGCAGATGCATTTTTACAGCAAATTTTATTACGCCCTGAAGAATATAGTGTGATTGCAACATTAAATTTAAATGGTGATTACATTTCTGATGCGCTTGCTGCGCAAGTGGGTGGAATTGGAATTGCGCCCGGTGCAAATTTAAGTGATAACGTTGCGATTTTTGAAGCAACACATGGAACCGCTCCAAAATATGCAGGGCAAAATAAAGTAAATCCAGGTTCGATTATTTTATCTGCTGAAATGATGTTGCGTTATATGGGTTGGATTGAAGCAGCGGATTTAATTATCAAAGGCGTGAATGGCGCGATTCAAAGCAAGATAGTCACTTATGATTTAGCGCGATTAATGTCCGGTGCGCATGAAGTAAGTTGTTCTGGGTTTGGGGATGCTATCATCCAAAAAATGTAAAAAGGCAAAAAAACTAGCTTGACAAGATAATGCTAACGCTCTTGTAATTAAAGCGTTAGCATAAAGAAAAATTAATTACGGTCAGTACATGAACTCTTGCCGGAAGGTCACTACTGCCACTGCCCATTCCCAAATCCATACTCTTCTTGTTGTGGTTGTGATTGATTCAACAACATTTGTTGTTTGCATTCTGCTGAGCTGTTGTATGCTTTTATACAAGCTTTTATCCCGAGGTGACCACCATCTCCCAACGCGTCACCATTCAGATCAGTAGCATCTTCAGTTGCCGTAGCACAAGTACCAGTATTGGTAGCAGGGCCAGAAATATTGACGGCACATGTTAATGAATTATTGGTAATTACCCAACTCCCATTCACCGACCCCGACGCAGTACCGAAAGGGCACGATCCTGTGGCGCTATTCTTCATCGAAGAGTACGTGACCCCCACCCCCGAAGTATAATCACCGGTCTGCATATAACTAAGTGCCTGCCAACTCGCACTAGTTAAACAGATATCTGCATGAGCGCTTAACGATAGAAAAAAAATCGTAAAAGTTGAGAATAATAAGGCGTAATTTAATTTATATCTTAATTTGGATATTTTCATCGGAATACTCCAATTGTCGAAAGATCTACAGTAGGGAGTATAGTTTAGTTTTTTTAGATTTACCAACTAGATGAAATAAATAAATATAAAACATAGTATTACACTTATTTTATAACTCAATAGATTATAATTTAGCAGAAGTAACCAACCCATCATCTTATTATTTTCATCCGTGACTGGTTATAAATAATGATAATAATTACCATGCTAACCTTTTTTAACACATTGAAACATTCAAAATCCATGTTTCAGCCCAAAAGTCCACATTTTTTGTTCATTTTTTTTACAATTTATCCAAGAAATCTTTCAAATCTTTTACTACAGTAAGAGTGAGGACGATGTAAAAGTTGTGACATGAAAAGGAGGGTGGGTTATGTTTAGTAAGTCTTTTGAGCTAACGTTGAATTCAGCTTATGCAAGGGCGCGCGAAAAGAAGCATGAATTTATTACGGTAGAACATTTGCTATTAGCCCTAGTTGACAACCCCGAAGCATCAGAAGTGTTAGTTGCATGCGGCGCTAATTTAGATCGTCTCCGCGCAGGATTAGGTATATTTGTAGATGAAACAACACCGAGTATTTCACAACAACAACAATATGAACGCGATATTCAACCCACCATTAGTTTTCAACGTGTTTTACAACGTTCTATTTCTCAAGCGCAAGGTATTGGACAAACCGAAGTAACTGGCGCACATGCTTTAGTTTCCATTTTCGGCGAACCAGATAGTCAAGCCGTTTATTTTTTACATCAAGAAAATGTAACGCGAATTGATGTAGTGAAATATACAACACAAGGAATTATGCGCGCACGTCAAACAGAGGATTATCAATATGATTCTAGTCCATCAATTGGCGCACAACCTTTTATGCGCGATGCAGATTCTGAAGAAAATATTTTGGAATTATATGCAACAAATTTAAATGATCGCGCACGACTTGGAAAAACAGATCCATTAATTGGACGCGCCGATGAATTATCTCGAGTCATTCAAACATTATGTCGTCGTCGCAAAAATAATCCATTATTAGTTGGCGAAGCGGGTGTTGGAAAAACAGCGATCGCAGAAGGATTGGCAAAAAGTATTATTGACAAAGAAGTGCCAGACGTTTTATCACACTGCACAGTTTACTCTTTAGATTTAGGGGTTTTATTAGCAGGAACAAAATATCGCGGTGATTTTGAAAAAAGATTTAAGGCAGTATTAAAAGCGTTACGTCGTCAAACCGGCGCCATTATTTTTATTGATGAAATTCATAATTTAGTGGGCGCAGGTTCTGCAACAGGCGGCACGATGGATGCATCGAATTTAATTAAACCATTTTTAAGTTCAGGTGAATTGCGTTGCATGGGCGCAACAACTTACGATGAATTTAGAAATTATATTTCAAAAGATACTGCACTGTTGCGTCGTTTTCAAAAAATTGATATCAAAGAATCAAACGCAGAAGATACCATGAAAATTTTACGCGGATTAAAAACACGATTTGAATCGTATCACAATGTGAAATATTCAACTCAAGCTTTGGAACAAGCGGTTTCATTATCATCACGCTACATGAATGATCGTCATTTGCCAGATAAAGCAATTGATATTATTGACGAAGCGGGTGCATTTCAACAAATGCAAACTGTAAAAAATAAAAAACATACAATTGGAACGCACGAAGTTGAAGAAATTGTCGCGAAAATTTTGGGTATACCGATTCAACAAATTACACAAACCGATCGCGATCAATTAAAAAGTTTAGATAATCGCTTAAAACAAGCTGTTTTTGGACAAGACAAAGCAGTTGATACATTATGCGATTCGATTAAATTATCACGCGCTGGTTTGCGAAATGAAAATAAACCCATCGGATCTTTTTTAATGGCAGGTCCAACCGGTGTTGGTAAAACAGAATTATGTAAACAATTAGCAAAAGAATTAAATGTGGATTTATTACGATTTGATATGTCTGAATATTCAGAAAAACACACTGTTTCTCGATTAATTGGCGCGCCGCCGGGATACGTTGGTTTTGATCAAGGTGGCTTGTTAACTGAATCAGTCATGAAAAAACCATATGCTGTTGTGCTGCTTGATGAAGTTGAAAAAGCACATCCTGATATGTTTAATATTTTATTACAAGTGATGGATTACGGACAATTAACTGATAATAACGGCAGAAAAGCAGATTTTCGTCACGTTGTTTTAATGATGACAACGAATGCCGGCGCAGAATTTTTAGATAAAATTCCTGTTGGTTTTGCAAAAGCCGATCAAAGTGATGATAATTTAGTTGCGATCAAACAATTATTTTCACCTGAATTTCGAAATCGTTTAGATGCAGTTTTAAAATTTGGTTCATTAAAACCAGAAACCATTTTAAAAATTGTCGATAAAGATATCGCTGAATTATCTGCGCGATTACACGATAAAAAAATTACGATCAGCATTGATGATGATGCAAGAAATTGGCTTGGCAAACATGGCTACGATGAAAAAATGGGTGCGCGTCCAATGGAAAGATTAATTCAAGAAAAATTAAAGAAACCATTAGCGGATGAATTATTATTCGGTAAATTAAGCGCTGCAAATACGGAAGCGCATATTATTGTTTCGGTAAAAAATGATGAATTGGTTTGGGAAATTGAAGCGAAAAGTGGGGCATTGGTATAACCCCAACAAATTTCGCTTCTAAAAAATTATTCAGTTGCTTCCGGCGTTGGATTTTTCTTTCCGCCCGCATCACGAAAAATAATTCTGCCTTTTGTTAAATCGTACGGCGTTAATTCCACCATGACGGAATCACCGGTTAAAATGCGAATATAATTTTTGCGCATGCGACCGGAAATATGTGCATTGATAATGTGACCGTTTTCTAATTTTACTTTAAATGTTGTGTTGGGAAGCGTTTCAATAATTACGCCAGCCATTTCGATCGATTCTTCTTTTGCCATTGTCATGCCTTTATTTTAAAATTTTTTAATATTGTAGCGTGTTTTACAATGCATCTAAATATTTTTCTGCATCTAAAGCTGCCATACAACCAAATCCTGCTGATGTGACCGCTTGTCGATAAATATGATCTGCAACATCACCCGCAGCAAAAACGCCGGGAATATTAGTTGCGGTTGCGCGACCATCTTGTCCGCCATGTATTTCAATATATCCCGCTTCATTCATTTTTAATTGATCTTTAAAAATTTTTGTATTGGGGTCGTGACCAATTGCGATAAAAACACCAGTAACGTCAATATTTTCTGTCGCATTTGTTTTTACATTTTTTACGCGAATACCCGTTGCGCCGGAATTGTCACCTAACACTTCATCCAAAACAGAATCATAAATAATTTTTATTTTTGCATTATTTTTTAATTTATCGATTAATATTTTTTCTGCTTTAAATGTATCGCGACGATGCACGATTGTAACATCGGATGCAATATTCGCTAAATATAATGCTTCTTCAACTGCGGTATTTCCGCCACCAATTACAGCAACTTTTTTATTTTTATAAAAAAATCCATCGCACGTTGCACATGCTGAAACACCTTTGCCGCGAAATTTTTGTTCGGACGGAATTCCTAAATAACGTGCCGATGCACCGGTTGCAATAATTAATGCATCGCAAGTATATTCTGCGCTTTCGCCAATTAAGTGAAATGGTTTTTGTGATAATTTTACTTGTTTGATGTGATCAAAAATAATTTGTGTGTCGAAACGTTCTGCATGTTTTTGCATACGTTCCATTAATGCGGGACCTTGCAAACCTTCAACATCACCGGGCCAATTATCAACATCCGTTGTTGTCATTAATTGTCCGCCTTGTTCCATGCCGGTAATTAAAATGGGTTTTAAATTTGCGCGCGCAGCGTACACTGCGGCGGTGTAGCCGGCGGGGCCTGAACCTAGAATAATTAATTTGTGATGATTTTTTTGAGTTGTCATTTTTTTCCCGTTGAATAAATAATTCCATGCATTGTTACATATCTCGTTACAAAAATATATATGTGCATGAAAAGTGTAATGAACATACCGTCATTTTACGCTATAAAAATAGGCAAAAAATGATAAAGGCAAGGTGTTGACATTATATTATCTCTTGCGCATACTTCGCCCACTGCATGCATTTGCATGTAATTTATTTTAACTTTAATAGGAAAATTTTCATGAAAAAAGTAGTAGTAAATATTGTTAGTGCTGCAGCATTAACACTAGGCATGGCTGCCGCAACAAATGGCATGGCTGCTACTTCACAAAACTTCTCTAACCACACTTCAGGAAATGGCGCTGGCATTTTTGTTAGCGGAAATTTGGGGTATGGTACAAGTGGTTACTCAAAAAGCTATTATACAAACAGCGTTTTTGGATCACAACCAACTTCTTACAACGATGACGCCTTTGCTTGGGCAGCGAATGCTGGTTACCAGTTTAATCGTTATTTAGCGCTTGAAGCGGGTTATATTTCTTTTGGTCAGTCAAAGGCGACTAGTACTTTGCCTGCAACAATGACAAATACTTTTGGCGGATTTGATGCTGCTGCAAAAGGTATTTTACCAATCAACAATCAATTCAACGTGTTTGCAAAAGCGGGCGTAGTTGATATGCACGAAAACGTAAATCTATCGAGCGGTAGCGTTTCAGCTAACATCGGTAACGGAAATTCATGGGCTCCATTGTTAGGTGTTGGTACTGCTTACAACATTAATAAAAATGTTGCGTTGACTGTACAAGATGACTACGCGTTTCAAACACATTACAAGAAAAGTGGCACTACATACTTAATGCCATCTGCAAACGCAATCTTGGGTGGTGTAAGCTTTAAATTCAACATGTAATTTTTTGTTGAATGATTTAAATAAAGGCGTCTTCGGGCGCCTTTTTTATGTAATGCAAATTTTATTCCCGCTCACTCAATAAAAAATCCAGATGGATCTTTCTTCTCGTGTGAATTTTTTTAACGCGAGATGGTCGATTTTTTTAGGCCGTCTCAACGTGACGTCGTGACTCGTATCGACTAAAATTGACTTCGTGTCAATTTTGCCTAAAAAAATAACGACCACCTCGCTAAAAATTCAAACTCGGCGAAAGACCATCTGGATTTTTTATTTTGCTCGCTACCATCGCCGCTAATTTATTTGCAATACTCCGCTCTATTTCTTACAATACTTTTTTCCATTTCATTAATTTAATCACAGCGAGAATTTTCATGTCATATTTAATTTACAGTGTTGTTGGTTTTTTTATTTTATTATTGTTAGCCATTATTATTGTGCGCGTTAAAAAAAGATTTTTTTCAAATCGTGCGCAACATTATCCTGAGAATGAACAATTGTATGTTGGTAATTTGCCGTATCAAGTAAATGGTTTTCATTTAAAAGAATTTTTTGCGCAATTTGGTGATGTGCAAAATGTGCGATTAATTAAAAATAATAGGACAGGGCGGTCGAAAGGTTTTGCGTTTGTGACTTTTGGTAATGTAAAAGATGCGAAAAAAGCATTGGATGCAAATGGTCGCGATTTTCGTGGCAGACCGATGGTGATTCGGATGGCAAAACCGCGCGAAGAGTAGAGTGATGTTACGGAAGCCCGCGTGTAACGAGTGGAACAAGGGCGTTTTGCAGTGAGCCCAAACAAATTAACATATCGCATTAAATATATATTATAACTAATTGAAAATAAAAGGATTTCTAACGAGTTTTTTTAAGCAAACTGAAGCATTCTCAGCTATAGTTATCTTTGTAAGACCCAAAGCTCTTATACTCGAGCCAACAAAGAAACAGATGGGGATACGAATTGTTGGCACTGTGTGCAGGCCCAATTTGATTGGGAAGCCTAATGTGTCACGTCCGTCCCAAATTTTTAACAGAGCGAGCTCGATGTGTGGTGGTTTTGGGTTCCTTTATGTTTATCGCTTCGCGAGCTTACGTGGTCGCTGGCGCTTCCACTTCCATATGCTGCGATCGTTTCTTGAATCAATTCATAATCTAGTTTACCCTGACGCACTAAATCCGGAGAGATGTCTGAGTGGTTTAAAGAGCACGCCTGGAAAGTGTGTGTACGCCTTAAAACGTACCGAGGGTTCGAATCCCTCTCTCTCCGATATTCAAAAAATAAATCCAGTTTTTTAAAAAACGCGGTATTACAACGTTCTCAAATTTTGATATCTTTATCTACTTTGAATTAAAAATTTTTATTCTAAAACTAGAATAATTTATTTTTGTGTACTATAATTGAGGGGAGATGATGATGTTAAAGCAGCTGATGTGGGTTGGTTCATCTCGAGAAGACTTGAAAGAATTTCCGGAAGAAACGCAAGATGAAATTGGATATGGCTTGTATCAAGCACAGTTGGGTTTATTTCCAGATAATGCAAAACCACTGAAGGGATTTAATGGTGTATTTGAAATTATCGAAAATTTTGATAGCAATACCTATCGAGCTGTTTATGCAACGAAACTAGGTGAGTATTTATATGTTCTGCATGCATTTCAAAAAAAATCAAAAACCGGAATTAAAACACCAAAAGAAGATGTTGGATTGATTAGACAACGTTTGCAAACAGCAAAAATAATTGCAAGAGGTGAGTGATGAATAGTAAAGGCTATCATGTCGGATCAAAAAATGTATTTGCAGATTTAGGCTTGCCCAACGCTGAAGAAAGATTAGTGAAAGCAAAACTTGCATTAAAAATAAATCAAATTTTAAAAAAGAAAAAATTAAAGCAAAAAGATGCGGCGAAAATTCTGGAAGCAGATCAATCTAAAATATCATTATTAAATCGCGGTCGTTTATCATCATTTTCAATTGAAAGGTTAGTGAGATATTTAAATTTGTTGAATCAAGATGTCGACATTATTATCAAGCAATCAAAAAAACGAAGACACTGCGGATCATTTCGAGTTATAACCGCGATGACTTAAGTGTTATAAATTTCATAGGTTGATGTATCTTGTCACACGCGATTCATTATTTTTTCCAGAATATTTTCATATAGCGCGGTTAATTTTTCCAAATCATTTAAATCCGTATTTTCATCAACATGATGAATACTTTCATTGCGAAGTCCAAGCTCAACAATTTCAGCGCCCGTTGCAGCAATAAATCTTCCGTCGGATGTGCCGCCCGTTGTATTTTGTTCTGTTGTAACGTTACATAAGTGCAAAATAGAATCGCAACAAGCTTTAGTTAATGCGCCCGATTTGCTGTGAAATGGTTTGCTAGAATGATTCCATTTTATATCGTATTCCAACTGATGTTCTTCAAAAACTTTTTCAACTTTTTTTTGCAATGATTCAGCAGTACTTTCTGGCGAATAACGAAAATTAAATCGCGCAGTGAGTGAGCCCGGAATAATATTATTTGCGCCAGTGTCCGCATTAATATTATAAATTTGAAAACTCGTCGGCGAAAATAAATCTGTTTTTTTATCCCATTCTATTTTTGTTAAATGATCTAATGCTTGAAAACTGCGGTGAATAGGATTAATTGCTAAATGTGGATAGGCGATGTGACCTTGTTTTCCATGCACCGTTAATTCGCCGTGCAATGAACCGCGTCGTCCAACTTTAATCACATCGCCTAATTTTTTATTACTCGTTGCTTCACCAATTAAACAATAATTTAATTTAATATTATTTTTTTGTAAGTGTTCAACAATTTTTATTGTGCCGTCTTTTCCGGAGCCTTCTTCGTCACTCGTAATTAAAAATCCTATTTTTCCCGAATGATTTTTATTTTTTGAAATAAATTTTTCGGTTGCAACAATCATTGCAGCGAGTGCACTTTTCATATCAGCAGCACCGCGACCAAATAATTTTCCATCGCGCACCTCAGCTTCAAATGGTGATGAATGCCATTCCGATAAATCGCCAGGCGGGACAACATCAGTGTGTCCTGAAAAACAAAATAATTTTTCGCCAGTCCCGTGCGTTGCAAAAAAATTATTTGTGCCGTTAGAATTTAATTCAGTAATTTCAAAACCGATTTTTTTTAATCGATCGATTAATATTTTTTGACAGCCGTTGTCGTGCGGCGTGACGGATGAAATGTTAATTAACTGTTGCGCAAGATTTAGCGTTTCGGACATATTTTTTCCCATATACAGTTTTTAAATGATTACAGCGTAAAGCAGAAGTGTTTTTACTGCAAGAAAATTGACTTTGGTAAAATCCAAGCGTATAAAATCCTAACAAATTTAAATACATTTTTTTGAGGTGATGAAATATGAGAGAAAGATTCAACAATAACTTTAAGAAAATTGCTTTTGCGGCAGGCTTTGCTAGTCTTGCTTTGGGATACTATTTGTCGCAATCTGCAACACAAGAAGCGCCGGGTGTTTGTCCTGTTCCAACGGATGAAAGCGTAGAATTTTTCTGTCACAATATGCGTGTTCTTCAGTGTGCGATGCACGCTATTGCAAATGGAATTACAACTGGATTTTCTTCATCAGAGATTGCACTTATTAAACAACTGTATCAATATTGTCAAAATGCGGGTGATTTATTGCCACAATTACCAAGTAGTTTTGTTGGTAAGTTTGGAATGTATGCAATGGCTGTTTTACGTGGATGCGCAGGTTGTGAATTACCAGAAACACCTTCTCTGCCAACACCTTAACGGAGCAAGTCATTAATACTAGTCTTTGCGCGTGTTTTTTCGTCAACTTGTTTGATAATGACCGCGCAATATTTCGAATATTTTTTATCATCCGATGGTAATGTTCCAGAAATCACAACTGAATACGCCGGAATTTTTCCATAAATAATTTCATCAGTGACGCGATTATAAATTGGCGTACTTTGTCCTATAAAAACACCCATGGAAATCACTGCGCCTGTTTCAACAATGACACCTTCAACAATTTCTGATCGTGCGCCGATAAAACAATTGTCTTCGATAATAGTTGGATTTGCTTGTAATGGTTCGAGTACGCCACCAATTCCAACGCCACCGGAAATATGCACATTTTTTCCAATTTGCGCGCATGAACCGATTGTCGACCATGTATCAACTAATGTTCCTGAATCAACATATGCGCCGATGTTAATATAGCTTGGCATTAATATTGTATTTTCTGCAATATATGCGCCGGTGCGTGCAAAAGCGGGCGGTACAATGCGAATTTTATTTTCGCGCATTTGTGTTGCGGAAATATTTTGAAATTTCAATGGTATTTTATCAAAAAATTGTGTGACGCCATCTTGCATTATTTTATTGTCATGTGTTTTAAAAAATAATAATACCGCTTTTTTAATCCATTCGTGTGTGATCCATTGATTATTTATTTTTTCTGCAACGCGAATTTTTCCGCAATCTAATAATTTTATTGTTTCATCAATTGCATCTTTGATTTCATCAGAAACATTTTTTGGAGATATTTGATCGCGATTGGTGAATGCATTTTCGATGGTTGTTTGCAGAGCTTTCATGTTTGTATTATCCGTTAACCGTTACAGTTATTTTGCAAGTGTAAGTGTAAGTAATTTAAGATACAAGACAGTTAACGAATTTTCATTTGACGTTTTTATCGACCACAAGTATCATTCATGCCTTCGGGGTATAGCGCAGTCTGGTAGCGCGTCTGCTTTGGGAGCAGAATGTCGGGAGTTCGAATCTCTCTACCCCGATTTTAATGATTAGTGTGTGTGACCAGTGCCAAGAGCCGCGCCTGTAGCTCATCTGGATAGAGCACCGGCCTTCTAAGCCGGTGGTAACAGGTTCGAGTCCTGTCAGGCGCATTAATGTTTTCATGGTGGACGTAGCTCAGTTGGTAGAGCCCCGGACTGTGACTCTGGTTGTCGTGGGTTCGATCCCCATCGTCCACCCCATTTTTTTAGTGTACAATCAATCTATTGCTCTACATTGTGTTAATGGGATGTTCCATGTCGCAGCAAGCAGATCATTTTGCTTCCGTTGAATTAACTCATCAAGGCGCAGTATTGTCGCTAAAAGGCAGTTGGTTAATTGGTGATGTCAGTTTTGCAGATGCGTGGATAGAAAAATTAATTACAACAAATTCTATTATTCAACTTATCGACGCAACACAAATTACGCAGATGGATACCGCCGGCGCATTTTTATTATTTAATATTCAAAAAAAACTTAATAATGAAAATATTCAAGTAAAAATCGATGGGCTAAATGAAAATTTTCAATCGCTTTTAAAAGTCGTGACGCAAAAAGAAGCGATCGTTGAATCGAAACCAATTATTATTCCGCATTACAATTGGTTTTATCGTGTTGGGATTGCAACGATTAATGTCTTTAATCACACGTTAAGTTTATTCACTTTTCTCGGACAAATTTTTGTTAATATTTTAAATCTTATTCAAAAACCATTCCGAATTCAGTGGCGTTCCGTTGTTCATGAAATTGATGTCGGCGGTTATCGCGCGCTGCCCATTATTGCTGTGATGATGTTTTTAATCGGCGTTGTTGTTGCGTATCAATTGGGCGTGCAGCTGCGAACGTATGGCGCGAATGTTTACATGGTCGATTTATCGGGCGTTGCAATTTTGCGAGAATTTTCTCCGCTGATTTGTTCTGTGATTATTGCAGGACGCACAAGCACTTCTTTTGCAGCATTATTGGGAACAATGAAAGTAAATGAAGAAATTGATGCGCTGCAAACAATGGGGATGTCGCCGATCGAAAGATTAGTTTTACCAAAAATAATGGGTTTATTAATTGCGCTGCCATTACTTGTGATGTGGGGAAATATTTTTGGTTTATTTGGCAGCATGGTGATTGCAAAAAGTATGGCGGGAATTAGTTTCACTGCATTTTTAGAGCGTTTTAAAGCAGAAGTTGCGATAAAACATTTGTATATTGGTTTAGTAAAAACTCCTGTGTTTGCATTAATTATTGCAGGCATTGGATGTTATCAAGGATTTCAAGCGGAAGGCAGCGCACAAAGTGTCGGTGAGCGAACAACAAAAGCTGCGGTGCAAGCAATATTTTTAATTATTTTGGCGGATGGATTATTTTCTATTTTATTTAATTGGATGGATATTTGAGTGACTGACAACATAATCCAAGTTGAACATTTAAAAAATAATCTTGGTGGAACATGGGTTCACAAAGATGTTACTTTTTCTGTAAAGCCACAAGAAATTATTGCGATTATCGGCGGAAGCGGTTGCGGAAAAACAACTTTATTACGCAGTATTTTAAGATTATTAATACCAACAGGTGGCAATGTTTCTGTTTTTGGAACTGATGTTGTGCATGCTTCAGAAAAAGAATTATTGGAAGTGCAAAAAAGATGGGGCGTGATGTTTCAAGGTGGCGCATTATTTAGTTCGTTAACGGTGCTTGAAAATATTATGTATTTATTAGATGAATATGCTGCATTATCACATTCTTCAAAAATAGAATTAGCGCATTTAAAAATTGCAATGAGTGGATTGGAACCTGATGCTGCATATAAATATCCATCTGAATTAAGCGGTGGAATGAAAAAACGCGCAGCATTAGCGCGCGCAATTGCACTTGATCCAGAATTAATTTTTTTAGATGAACCGACTGCAGGATTAGATCCAAAAAGTGCAGGTGATTTAGATGATTTAATGCTGGATATGCGAAAAAATTTAGGATTAACGTTTGTAATGGTTACGCATGATTTAGATACATTGTGGTATGTTCCTGATCGCGTGCTTTTTTTAGGTGAAGGGAAAGTTTTAGCGGATCAACCGATGGAGATGCTACACAAAAACACTCATCCTGCGATACAATCTTATTTTAGCGGACATCGTTCGCAGGGAGATCAACATGCAGGGTAAAGTGAATTACACTGCCGTCGGCTTTTTTGTCGTCGTGCTCTCTGCATTTTTAGCGATTACTATTTTTTGGCTAAGCACAATGAGTGGTAATAAACATTATTCAACATATTTAGTTTACGTGCATGAAAATGTGACAGGATTAAGTGTTGAAAGTCCTGTGCGATTTAATGGGGTGAAAGTAGGGTATGTACAAGCAATTAATTTAGACGCGCATAATCCGAAATTAGTAAAATTAAAATTAGGCATTGCACCGGATGTGCGCATTACAACTAGCACGTATGCAATTTTAAATGAACAAGGTATCACAGGTGTTGTGTATGTAAATTTAAAAGCGGAAACAGAAACTGCGCCATTACTTACCGCAACCGCTGGCGAACCTTATCCCGTTATTCCATCCAAACCATCTTTATTAATGCAATTAAGTACTGTTTTACCCGAAGTAACAAAAGACATTCAAAATTTAAGTGCAAGCATTGCGGAATTATTAGATAAAGAAAATCAAGAATCCATTACATCATCATTAAAAAATATTTCACAAATAACGAAAGTGATGGCAGATAATTCAGCTGATTTTACAAACACAATGCAATCACTGGATAATACATTGGCGAATATGTCAGAAGCGAGCAATCATTTTCCAGAAACAGTGAAACAATTACGCAAAACATTATCATCGATACAAACATTGACTTTACATATGACAAAAGCAACCGACACAATCGACCAAACAATGCAAAATGGGCAAGCGGCGATTCATAATTTTTCAAATCAAGTGATACCAAGTGCACAACAAGCATTATCACATTTATCACAAGCGACGATGAGCATGAATCAATTAACAGATGAATTACAGCGTAATCCAAGCATGTTGGTGCGTGGAAAAGCGCCAGAGCCGTTGGGACCAGGGGAATGATATTACAGAAGCCCGCGTTGAAGTGAGCGCAGCTCACGGAACAAGGGCGTTTTGCAGTGAGCTATCTAACAACGACAAATTTTTAATTTATTATTTTATTTATTAGTAAGTTTTTTTGAGGTTAGAATGAAAACCATTACAACAATACTTTTATTTCTCACTACAATTTTTTTAGCAAGCTGCTCACTTTCACCAATTCCAACAGCACCATTATCAACTTACACAATTACTAATTGGCCGAAAAAAACAATTGTTGCGCCAAAAACTTTTTCGCGTAAAACAATTTTAGTGACAACACCGATTGCGTCGCCGGGTTATAATTCTGCTGCAATGATTTATGTAACGATTCCATATCAATTGCGCGCATTTGCAGATCACAGTTGGATTGCGCCGCCCGCACAATTATTATTGCCGTTAATAGCGAATCGATTGCGCGCAACAGGTGATTTTCGTGCAGTTGTGACATCACCTTTTTCGGGTGTTGCAAATTATCAGCTCAATACACAATTATTAACATTGCAACAAGAATTTTTGCAACCGGTGAGTCGCGTGCGATTAACAATGGAAGCAACATTAATTAATACTGCAACTGATCGTGTGATTGCAAGTCGTGTGTTTGAAGCAGTTATTCCTGCGCCAGATAATAATCCTTACGCTGGCGTGCTCGCGACAAATGCTGCTGCGCATCGTATTGTAAATCAGATTGCGAGATTTGTAGCGGAGCGAGCGAGCATGAAATTACCGTCTTAAATGACTATTATGAATTTCATTCATTGTCTGTTCCAGATTTTGCAATACGTCTGTTGCGGCTGGTGCTTGAAAAAATCCAGGGGATTTCCATAGTGCATGTAAAGGCGATTGTTTATCCAATGCTGCAATTTTTACAGCACAATACAAAAAAAATAATTCTGTGGGGGCTGAGTAAAGAGAATAACCAACTTGACTGAGAAAATATAGTTCGCGCAAAAATTCGCTATGTCTGTCTTGAAGTGATTTTTTCTTATCTAATAATATTTCTTGGAGGTTATCAATGTTGTCATGTGAATCCAGAAGTTTTAAGTCAAATACATCATTTCCTGTTGGTTTCTGTTCACCGCGTTGTACTTGCAAAAAATATTGATAATATTCCCACTGATCTTGCCCATCATGATACCACTCAAAAAAAGCCCTAGTTGGAATATCGATTGGCCGATGGTTCTGTTGAGTGTATTCTAGCAATGTTGCTCCAATTTTCAGAAATGCTCTTTCTTTTGCAGCGTAAAATTCGGGATGCAATGCGCGATGCTGAGTCTGTATTTCTTTTAGTTCAGCAGGCGAATGATCAAGCATAAAAGCGGTTTCTTCGAGATTAATTTTTCTATCAGTGATGTGGCTATCCGTTGACGCTAAAATATCTAAAATATTTCGATAGACTGGAATGCATTCGACAGTCTGATTTGATGGATTGAAAATAACAAGGTCTCGATAATAAACACCAAGACGTGCGTGTGCTGAAAAACGTGCGACATCTTCGGGAAGTGGTGCATGCATAATTTGTTTTTCTGCGACAAAAGAATCACCTCTGCAATTTTGTAATGTCTTTAATTTTGTTTGAACATCAGTCGGATTGCTAAGATCAATGAAAAAATTCTTTCTTCCATCTGACCCATTCCCTTTCACAACAATTTTTTCACCCACTGAAAAAAATTTTTCCACAGTGGCGAAATTTTCTTGATCCACGTCATAATCTATCACCATGAATTTTGGAACATATGGTGTGCTCTTCAGTAATATTCTTTGTAATGCCTTATTGTTGTTTAATTGATTTGCGAGATTTAATACAAACCCAGATTGATATCGCTTGGAAAAATACTGTTGCTATTGTGTGTGTCTTGTTTGTGTCTGTATTTCCTTGAGCGTTTTTTTCTTGTCGAATACATTTTTAAAAAGTTGAGACATCGCGTCTTGCACTTCATAACAAACCAGTTGTCCATCTGGACCCATGGAGTAATCTATTACAAACGCAAATGATATTTCTTTATGACCGCATCTCATCCAGCCATTATAGTACACTTATATTAAATAAATATTAATTAATAAAATCAATATGTTAATTTACAAATTCTCAACAAAATTAACTTGATTTCCACCATTTTGCTGACTGATTTTTAATGCACGTTCAACGCCGCTTAATACAATATCAGCTTCCATTTCTTTTGTAGCATTTTCTGGAATTGCCGCAACACCAAGTGAAATAGTAACAACGCGATGTGTAGCATCTTTGTGATGTTGTATGCTTAATTTTTCTAAATTCGCGCGTAAATATTCTGCTGCTTTTAACGCTTTTTCTAAATTATTATGCGGAAGTAAAATAACAAAACCATCATTTTTAAAGCGTGCTAAAAAATCTGTTTTGCGTCGTAAAAATGTTTTTAATGCAGTTGCAACTTGACGTAAACATTCATCGCCTTTTTGAATACCATACTTTTCGTTGTAATCTCGAAAATGATCTATATCAACCATGATAATAGCAGCAGCATAATGATGACGTGCAGCGCCGCTGAGCTCACCTTTCAATAATGTTAAAAATGTTTGTCGATTGGTAACGCCAGTGATGGGATCAATTTGTGATTGTTCGAGTAATACTTTTTGTGCTTCTTTATGCGCAGTAATATCGCGTCCAACTGCAAATATGTGTTGATTATCTATATCAACATGACATTTCCAATCAATGGAGCGCACAAGATTATTTTTTGTGTGAAATTCTGTTTCGAATGTAATAGAGCGAATACCCAATCTTATTTTTGAAAATGCTTTTTCAATATTCGCGATATCGGTTGGCGACGTAGTGAATTTTTCGAGTGTTTGTCCAACAACATCTTTCACTGACCATCCCAAAATAGTTTCAAATGCAACATTGGCTTCTAAAATTTTATGCGTGTTTTGATTGATCACACAGAATAAATCAATGGGAACATCAAAAAAGTGTGCTTTAAACTCATTTAGGTTAGTGCTCATACACAGCTTCCCGCTTGTACCGCATCAAGATGCGTTATCCTATTGATTTAATTTTAAGTATAGGTATCGTTACTGTACTTTGCAAGCAAGTAAAAGACTTGTCAACCTAGCGGATATGGTGTTCAATAGTCCGCTTTATGATAGGCGAGAGTGGCGGAATTGGCAGACGCACTGGATTTAGGTTCCAGCGGGGCAACCTGTGAGAGTTCGAGTCTCTCCTCTCGCAATGAAGTTACAGAAGCCCGCGTTGAAGTGAGCGCAGCTCACGGAACAAGGGCGTTTTGCAGTGAACTCAAACAAAGCATCACAAGTAAAATAAACGAGGTTGTCACAATGTCCGGAACAATACAGAAGTTAGAAGGTTTAAAAAGACAATTAGCGATCACAGTTTTGGCTGATGATTTTAGCAAAGCGTATCAAAAAAAGATTAATGAAGTAGCAGGTAAAGCGCAAATCAAAGGATTTCGTCCTGGAAAAGTGCCGGTTAATGTTGTCGAACAAAAATTTGGTCGTGGCATTTTGCATGAAGCAGCAGCTGAATTAATTGATTCAACTTTTCAAACACAAATTCAAGCACAAAAAATTAAAATTGCTGGCATGCCACAAATTGATTTTGATCATGAAAAACTAACTAAAAATACATCGTTTAATTACACAGCGAAATTTGAAGTATATCCAGAAATTCATTTAAAAGATTTAACAGATATTGCATTTGAATCTGCAAGTGGCGAAGTAACAGATGCTGATGTTGGCAGCATGCTAATACAATTACGCACACAACATGCAGAATGGATTGATGTTGATCGCGCATCAAAATTGGGTGATCGTCTTGAAATTGATTTCGACGGCACGATGGATGGCAAACCATTAGAACAAGGCAGCGCAAAAGGCTCGAAATTAGTTTTGGGTTCAAAAAGCATGATTCCCGGCTTTGAAGAAGGTCTGGTTGGTGTGAAAAAAGGTGAGAAAAAGACGCTAGACATTTCTTTTCCAAAGGAATATCACGTTGAAGCATTGCGCGGAAAACCGGTAAAATTTGAAGTAACCGTTCATTTGGTGCAAGAACCTAAATTACCAGCTTTAGACGATGATTTTGCCAAGAAAGTCGGCGTTGCAGATGGCGTTGAAGCGCTAAAAAAACAAGTTAAAGAAAAGATGCAAAAGGAATTGAATGACGCAGCGCATGCTCATTTAAAGCAGACCGTATTGGATAAACTCATGGCGTTAAATCCTGTTGAAGTGCCAGGTGCTTTGTTAGATGCTGAAATTGCGCATTTACAAAATATGACGCGTCAACAAATTCGTCAATATCGTCGCGAATTATCAGATGATGATATTAAAAAATTTCCATTAGCGCGCGAACCGTATGTTGAAGATGCAAAAAAACGCGTGATTTTAGGCTTATTATTAGCAGAAGTAATTCAAGCTGCAAAAATTCAAGTGGATCAAAAAAAGGTTCAAGAACGCTTAAAAGAAATGGCGGCGAATTACGGTAATGTTGATGAAATTTTGCCATTGATTCTTAAAAATAAGCAAATGGTGTCAGATGTTGAAGCATTTGTTTTGGAAGAACAAGCGATTCAGCTTTTGCTCAGCAAAGCGCGTGTTTCTGAAACGAAAAAAAGTTATGATAGTATTGTAAGTGGAAATAAATAAGGAAATCTCATGAACGAACGAAACAATTATTTAGTCCCCATGGTCGTCGAACAAAGTGGTCGTGGCGAGCGCGCTTATGATATTTATTCACGATTATTAAAAGATCGAATTATTTTTTTAGTTGGGCAGGTTGAAGAAAGCATGGCGAATTTAGTGGTCGCGCAAATGCTTTTTTTAGAATCTGAAAATCCAGAAAAAGATATTTCGTTATATATTAATTCGCCGGGCGGTGTTGTAACAGCAGGCATGGCAATTTATGATACGATGCAATTTATTAAACCTGATGTGCGCACATTATGCATCGGACAAGCAGCCAGTATCGCAGCATTATTATTATCATCAGGCGCAAAAGGTAAACGTCATTGCTTACCCAATTCAATGGTGATGATTCATCAAGTTGCTGGTGGTTATCAAGGTCAAGGCACTGACATTCAAATTCACGCAAAAGAAACACAACGCGTGAGTGATATGATTTCAGAAATTTTAGCGAGCAACACTGGACAACCAATCGATAAAATTAACAAAGATACTAATCGCGATTATTTTATGCCCGCAGCAGAAGCGAAAAAATATGGATTGATTGATTCAATCTACGTTGAACGTGGCAAGGAAGTGTGACTCGGATAACGAATAACGCATAACGGATAACGAACATATGACCGACAACAAAACCCCCAATCGCAACGAAACCTTATATTGTTCTTTCTGCGGAAAAAGTCAGCACGAAGTAAAAAAATTAATTGCTGGTCCATCCGTATTTGTTTGCAATGAATGCATAAATTTATGTAATGACATTATTCGCGAAGAAGAATTAACAGATGTTGTTGCGCCTGAAAAAAAATATTTACCCAGCCCAAAAGAATTGCATGCGCAATTAGATCAATACGTCATTGGTCAAACCGATGCAAAAAAAATATTATCAGTCGCAGTTTATAATCACTATAAAAGATTACAACATCGCGCATCAAATGATGATGTTGAATTATCAAAAAGCAATATTTTATTTATCGGTCCAACCGGTTCTGGAAAAACATTATTAGCACAAACACTCGCGCGCATTTTAAATGTGCCATTTGCAATTGCAGATGCAACAACATTAACTGAAGCAGGTTACGTCGGCGAAGATGTTGAAAATATCGTGCAAAAATTATTACAAAAATGCAGTTATGATGTTGAAAAAGCACAAACAGGCATCATATACATTGATGAGATCGATAAAATTGCACGCAAAACAGATAGTCCGTCATTAACGCGTGACGTTTCTGGCGAAGGTGTGCAACAAGCTTTATTAAAATTAATTGAAGGAACAGTTGCGGCAATTCCGCCACAGGGTGGACGCAAACATCCGCAGCAAGAATATTTGCAAGTGGATACAACGAATATTTTATTTATTTGCGGCGGTGCATTTGCAGATTTAGATAAAATTGTGCAACAACGCACAGATGAAAGTGGAATTGGTTTTGCGGCAACCGTTAAAACAAAAAATAAAACAGCGGATATAAACATAATTAAAAAAGTGGAAAATCAAGATTTAATTAAATATGGTTTAATTCCAGAATTTGTGGGTCGTTTGCCCGTGATTTCAGTATTAGAAGAATTGGATGAAAATGCTTTACTTGAAATTTTAACGAAACCAAAAAATGCACTGACAAAACAATATAAAAAATTATTTGAATTTGAAGGTGTCACTGTTGAATTTCGCGAAGATGCATTACATGAAATTGCAAAACAGGCGATTGAAAGAAAATCAGGTGCGCGTGGTTTGCGATCGATTGTCGAACATGCATTGTTGGACGTAATGTATGAATTGCCATCAATGCCAGGTTTAAAACAAGTGGTGATTGATAAGAATGTCATTAAGACAAAATCAAAACCGTTGTATGTTTATGAAGATGAGAAGAAAGCGGGGTAAAAAATGTTATCAGTTATCCGTAATCCGTGATCCGTGTCTGAGGTTTAATATATTGCAAACCATAATTTAAATACGGATTACAGATTGCGGATAACGGATAACGAATTAACAAGGAATAGAGCATGACACCAAAATCAAAAAAACCATCCGAAACCACCACACCAAACGAAATGACATTACCCTTAATTCCACTGCGCGATGTCGTCATTTATCCACACATGGTCATTCCATTGTTTGTAGGTCGCGCTGAATCAATTAAAGCGCTTGAATCTGCGATGACGCAAGATAAACAAGTTGCGTTGGTAGCGCAAAAAAATGCATCCGTTGATATTCCCGCAGAAACAGATTTATTTTCTGTCGGCACGGTTGCAACAATTTTGCAAATGTTGAGATTACCTGATGGCACGGTAAAAGTTTTAGTTGAAGGTGTTTCGCGTGCGCGTGTTTTAAGTTTTTTACCTGTTTCTGAAGAGTTTCCATTTATGCGTGTGCAATTAGAAGTACACGCAGAAAAAGAAATCACAGAAGATCCAGAAGTCACTGTCACGATGCGCAATATCACCGCGCAATTTGAGCAATTAGTAAAAGCAAATAAAAAAATTCCGCCGGAATTAATTACATCTGTGCGTAATATGAAAGCGCCTGCGCATTTTGCAGATAGCGTTGCAGCACATTTAACAGTGAATATTGATTCACGTCAGAAAATTTTAGAAGCATTTGATGTGAAAGCGCGTTTATTATTATTGCGTGATTTAATCGCGCAAGAATTAGAATTATTAGAAGTTGAAAAAAGTGTTCAAACACGCGTAAAACAACGTGTTGAAAAAAGCCAGCGTCAATATTATTTAAGTGAAAAATTAAAAGCGATTCAAGAAGAATTGGGCGAATTAGATGAAGGTACGCCTGCCGATGAATTAAAACAAATTGAAAAAAATATTGAAAAAGCAGGAATGACGAAAGAGGCAAAAGAAAAAGCAAAAGCGGAATTAACAAAATTGCGAATGATGCCGCCGATGTCTGCGGAAGCAACCGTCTGCAGAAATTTTTTAGAAGCATTGCTTGCTGTTCCCTGGAAAGAAAAATCAAAAATTAATATGGATTTAAAAGCAGCGGAAGCTGTTCTTGAAAAAGATCATTATGGTTTAAAAGAAGTAAAAGAGCGCATTTTAGAATATTTAGCAGTGCAATCGCGCGTGAAAAAATTAAAAGGCCCTATTTTATGTTTAGTTGGACCTCCGGGTGTTGGTAAAACATCTTTGGGGCAATCCATCGCAAATGCAACAGGTCGTGAATTTGCACGAATTGCATTAGGTGGTATTCGTGATGAAGCAGAAATTCGCGGACATCGTCGCACTTATATCGGCGCGATGCCTGGAAAAATTATTCAACGCATGATGCGTGCAAAAGTGCGTAATCCACTTTTTATGCTAGACGAAGTGGATAAAATGGCAGTTGATTTTCGTGGCGATCCCGCATCAGCATTACTAGAAGTATTGGATCCTGAGCAAAATAATAAATTTAACGATCATTATTTAGAAGTGGATTATGATTTGTCTGATGTTATGTTTATTGCAACGGCAAATTCTTTAAATATTCCACCGGCATTATTGGATCGCATGGAAGTCATTCGTTTGCCAGGTTATACCGAAGAAGAAAAATTACATATCGCAGAAAATTATTTAGTTCCAAGACAAATCGAACAAACTGGTTTGAAGAAAACTGAAATTCATATTTCAGATACTTCAATTCGCGAAATTATTCGCAGTTATACACGCGAAGCGGGTGTGCGAAGTTTGGAAAGACAAATTGCAAAAATTTGCAGAAAAGTTGTGCGTCAAGCTGTTACGAATCGTAAAGACAAAACGAAAAAAGAATGTATTGCAGTGACGGTGCGTAATTTAGAAAAATATTTAGGCGTTCCAAAATTCCGTTATGGTTTAGCAGAAGAAAAAGATCAAATCGGACAAGTAACTGGATTGGCTTGGACAGAAGTCGGTGGTGAATTATTAACGATTGAAGCGCAAGTTATCGCAGGTAAAGGTAAATTATTACATACCGGAAGTTTAGGTGATGTAATGAAAGAATCAATTAACGCAGCGATGACAGTTGTGCGAAGTCGCGCACCATTATTTGGAATTGAAGATACTTATTTTCAAACAAATGATTTTCACGTACACGTTCCAGAAGGCGCAACACCAAAAGACGGTCCAAGCGCGGGAATTGGAATGTGCGTTGCCTTAGTTTCTGCAATGACACATATTCCTGTTCATGCTTCTGTTGCAATGACCGGTGAAATTACTTTACGCGGTGAAGTGTTACCAATCGGTGGATTAAAAGAAAAATTATTAGCAGCAATGCGCGGCAATATTAAAACCGTTATTATTCCGCAGGAAAATAAGCGTGATTTAAAAGAAATTCCAAAAGAAGTTTTAGATGCGCTTGATATTCATCCTGTGCGTTGGATTGATCAAGTGTTTCAATTAGCGTTGGAACGTTTACCAACTGCAATTCGCAAAACTCCGGAAATTAAAAAACGTGTTCCGCCAAAAGCGAAGGCGAATAAATCAAGGCATGCGACGCATTGAATGTTATTCGTAATCCGTAATCCGTTATCCGTGTCTGAGGTTTGGTATGGTGCAAACTATGATTCAAATACGGTGATTGTTGATAATAGTTTGAATTTAAATCTACCTCCGATACGGATCACGGATTACAGATAACGGATAACGAATCACATGAACAACACTCACATCGCCGAAACCGCTTTAAACAAGCTAAAATCATTACACGTCGACGCCGCAGAAATTTCCATCGGCGAAACAAAAGGTTTTTCTGTTTCTGCGCGTTTAGGTGATGTTGAAACACTTGAACATTATCTCGATAAAAGTTTTTCTGTTACAGTATTTCAAAATCAATGCACGGGTTCTGCATCGAGTTCCGATTTTTCAATTGAATCCATTAACGCAACGATTGAAAAAGCCTGCACCATTGCAAATTTTTCAAGCCCTGATCCATTTGCAGGATTAGCAGATCCAAAAAGATTAGCAAAAAAAATTCCAGATTGTGATTTATACCATTTTTGGAATATCACACCGCAAGAAGCAATTGAGCTCGCAATCGCCTGCGAAAAAAAAGCCTTAAATTACAGCAAAAAAATTGTAAATTCAGAAGGTGCGAATGTTAGCACAATTAATTCAACTGGAATTTATGCAAATACGCTGGGATTTTTAGGTGAATTTCAGGTGAGCGAACACAGTATCAGTTGTAGCGTTGTGGGAAGTGATGATCAACAAATGCAACGCGATTATGAATATACTGTTGCTCGAAATCCCGCTGATTTATTATCAATTGATTTTGTTGCAGAACATGCAGCAGAAAAAACAATTAAACGATTAGGTGCGAGAAAAATAAAAACACAAACCTGTCCTGTTATTTTTGAAGCGTCTGTTGCAAAATCTTTACTACATCATTTTGTGCAAGCCATCAGCGGTGGAAATTTATATCGTCAATCTTCATTTTTATTAAACATGCTCGGAAAGCCTATTTTTCCAGCGTTTATTAACATTTTTCAACAACCCCATTTATTATCCGCAATGGGAAGCGCTGCATTTGATCAAGAAGGTGTTGCAACCGTTGATCAACATTATATTAAAAATGGTGAATTAGTGAATTACGCATTAGGCAGTTATTCTGCGAGAAAATTAGGAATGCAATCAACTGGAAATGCCGGCGGTGTTTTTAATTTTTCAATTTCAGATACTGATGTAACGTTACAACAGTTGATGAAAAAAATGCACCGCGGATTATTAGTCACCGAATTAATGGGACAAGGATTAAATATTACTACCGGCGATTATTCCCGCGGCGCATCTGGTTTTTGGATTGATAACGGTGAAATACAATTTCCCGTCGAAGAAATTACGATCGCAGGAAATTTAAAAAATATATTCGCCGATGTTGTTGCAATTGCAAATGACACTGACACTCGCAGTTCCATTCGCACTGGATCAATTTTAATTGATCACATGACGGTGGCGGGGGATTAGTGCGCCCCTGTCAATCAATTGACGTGAGGCATCCCGCCAACTTTTCCTCCTCGAGGGTCTGGAATTGGGCATGATCCCATGCATGGAAATTTAGAATCAGTGCAATTGATATGGATAGTGTTACCATTTCGATTCATGTAAGTCTGTCTGCCAACACAATTGCTGGTTGTACTACGATCCATATCAAAATATCCCACATCTGGATTGTACAAGTATATGTTACCCAATTGATAATTTTTAGTTATCGTTACAGGCATTACTCCTGCGCCAGGTATTGTTTGTGGAAAGACATATACATCGCCCTGAATGCCTTGACCTTCTCCGCCACCAGTATAAATTTGAAAACAACGAGTCTCCTGTGGTCCCATAGTTATTGTGAATGCGCCCGATGGTGCATAGTTAGAACCATTCACATAAAAGTCAATAAAATAGATAATGCCAGCATCAGGATTGTCCTGATGAACAATTTGCCAATTATAGAGTTGAATTGTGTATGGGGTGTTATTTGTTATGCATCCAGTATCAGAAGGAAACACCATCGTGATTGGAAACAACACAATCGATATTACGCACCCAATCCATATTTTCTTGAATTTCATACGCACCTCTTCTGTATTATCCTTATGTGAAATGAACGGCATTCGTAAAATATAGCTCACGATTTGAAAAGTGAATGAAGGTTAAGACTATAATTTCAATATATTTCATAATTACTTGATAAAAAACAAGATAAATATTCTTGCGAATGTTTTTGCGCATATTGCTTTTATATAATCTATAATATATAATATAGATATAAAATCGGAGATGCGACAATGACAGCAAAAGTAATGTTTTCTTTTTCAGACCAATTGGTGGCACGAATGAGGGCAATTATACCGGCACGAGAACGCAGCAAAGTCATTGCAGCGCTTTTGGAAAAAGAAATTATTGCGCGAGAAAAAAATCTTTTTTTGTGTGCTAAGTCACTTGAAGAAAGCACTGCTTTAAATGCAGAAATAGAAACATGGGATACAGAATTTAATCGGGATGGATTGGATGACAAATAATTTTAAACGTGGCGATGTGTATTTGGTTGAAGAACATTTGACGCAAGGTAGCGAGCAAAAGAAAACGCGTCCTTGGGTTTTGGTCGGCGCTTCGCCCATTAATGCCGCGCGTCGCACGGTAATTGCAATTCCATTATCAACACAAGCTCCAGAAAAACCGCCGCTCAGTATTAAAATTCATTTTAATAATTACAATGTGTGCGCAGTGCTTGATCAACTTCGTGCGCTTGATAAAAAAAGATTTATTCATTTCGAAGGTATTTTATCAGTTTATGAAATGAATTTAATCGATGAAGCGCTACGTCAAGTACTTGCATTATAAAAAACACAAAACTCATAATAAATTTTCATTAAAATCTCGCTCACAAAAATTACTCACATTTCTTGATTGCTTTCTCACAAAAACTTCGTTACAGTTCGCCTGCTTTTTTTATTGTAAAATTTGTTATGGAGAAAACAATGTTAAAAACAATCGTAAAAACGGGCGCAATTGTATCGTTGGTTGCATTGACAGCAACTGCATTTGCAGGCGGTCCAGATCATATGGCATTAGCATCAACAACAGCACAGCCATCTAATCAAACAGGCTTTTTCTTAGGCGCAACAGCAGGAATGGGTACGTTCAACACAGACGAAACATTCACTGCCGGCGGCACTACAGCAAGCATCAGAAACGGTGTTAATTCTTTCTTGGGTGGTTTGTTAGGCGGTTATCAAACTGTATTTAGCAACAATCTTTATCTCGCGATCGTTGGTAATGCAATGTATAACAGCTTGAATGCGAATTTAATCACGCTCTCAACAACTAACATCTCCAGCATTAAAAATAATTTCCAAGGTGGCGCTGCTGTGCATTTTGGTAAACGTATGGGTACTGCAACACCATATTTAAGTGCTGGTGTTGAAGCAGGTAGTTGGAAATACAGCATACCTGGTTTTTCAACCACAAAAACATTGGTTGGACCACTCGCAGGTGTTGGTGTGATGTTTGATGTATGTCACCACTGGAATGCTGGTTTGGAATACGACTACACTTGGTACAGCAATATTAATCTTGGTAGTGGCGCTACAACTGGTAAGCTCAAAAATGCACAAGGCCAAGCAATGGCATACGCTACTTACTTGTTCAACTAGGACTTTACATTGTCATGATGACAGAAAAACACCTTGCTCTATTACCGACGGAGCAAGGTTTTTTCGATACTACCTCCCACGCTATAAATTTATTTTGTTTATTTACTACGCGATTTTGAACAAAAAATTTCGCCGTTAATTAAAGTACTGTAAAAAACACAAAACCCGTATATAAATCCCGATTGCTTTGTGAAATAATACCCGTAAATTTTTTTAACGTGGAGCATGGAAATGAGCGAAGATAAAAGCAAAGCATTAAGCGCAGCATTAGCACAAATTGAAAAACAATTCGGCCGCGGCGCGATTATGAGTTTGGGTGATGATAAAACAGCGCCTGATATTGATGTTATTTCCACTGGCTCGCTCGGATTGGATGTTGCATTAGGAATTGGCGGTTTGCCGCGCGGACGCGTTGTTGAAATTTACGGTCCTGAATCATCTGGGAAAACAACTTTAACATTACAAACAATCGCAGCTTGTCAAAAAGCAGGCGGAACAGCTGCATTTGTCGATGCGGAACACGCATTAGATTTAGCTTATGCAGAAAAATTAGGTGTTGATTCTAAAACATTATTAGTTTCGCAACCAGATACTGGCGAACAAGGTTTAGAAATTACAGATATGTTGGTTCGATCTGGCGCAGTTGATATGGTTGTCGTCGATTCAGTTGCTGCATTAACGCCGCGCGCTGAAATTGAAGGCGACATGGGCGATTCACATATGGGTTTGCAAGCACGATTAATGTCACAAGCGCTTCGTAAATTAACTTCTAATATTAAAAAATCAAACACACTCGTTATTTTTATTAATCAAATTCGCATGAAAATAGGCGTAATGTTTGGTAATCCAGAAACAACAACGGGCGGTAATGCATTAAAATTTTATGCATCAGTGCGTTTAGATATTCGCAGAACTGGCGCAATTAAAAAAGGTGAAGAAGTATTAGGAAATGAAACGCGCGTGAAAGTGGTGAAAAATAAAGTTGCGCCACCATTTCGTCAAGTTGATTTTGAAATTTTATACGGCGAAGGAATTTCTCGCGAAGGTGAATTAATTGAATTAGGTGTGGCAAATAATATTGTTGAAAAATCCGGCGCGTGGTACACATATCAAGGCGCGCGAATTGGGCAAGGCAAAGATAACGTACGCGATTATTTAAAAGAAAATAAATCCATCGCGCAAGAAATCGAAAAAAAATTGCGTGATATTTTGTTGCCTGGAAAAACAACTGTGGATGTTGCAACAAAAAAATCAAAATCAAAAGTTGCGATGGAAGAAGATGATTTGATCGAAGCATAAGCATGAAGAGATGGAGCGATGCATGAGCTGGCGCGGCGTTACAGAAGCCCGCGTGAAACTCGTGCAGCGAGTGGAACAAGGGCGTTTTGCAGTGACCCAACTTACAGCGATGGAAGTGGAAGCGCCAGCGACCACGCCGATATATGAGTGTTCGTAAAAAAGCAATTGATTATCTATCCCGCCGCGAACATTCACGTTTTGAATTAAAACAAAAACTATTAGTAAAAAATTTCCCCGAAAAAGAAATCGAAACCGAATTAAATTTTTTATCCGAAAAAGATTTACAAAGCGATTCACGTTTCGCTCACGCATACGTACGTTCCCGCAAACAAGCCGGTTTCGGCCCCATTCGCATCGCAGCAGAATTACGCGAACGTGGAGTAAATGAAAAATTAATTGCAGAAGCAGTCGATGCACATTCTGCTGATTGGCAAACACAATTACTCACTGTCTGGAAACATAAATTCGCAAATCCACCCAAAAACCAAACTGAAAAAGCAGAACAATTTCGTTTTTTATCCTATCGTGGATATAGTTTTGAAATAATTAATATGCTATTTCACGCTTAAAAACACGGTATTGACAGAGAATTTTTTTGTGCCATAATTACATCACAACTCCCCCTAGGAATTTCCTCCTAGGGCGCAGGGCCTCTTTTGAGGCCCTTGTTTTTTATGGAGTTGTATTATGCTTTCACAACAACGTACATCTGTTTATATAGATGGTTTTAATTTGTATTATGGTTGTTTAAAAAATTCCCCGTACAAATGGCTTGATCTTAAAATATTATTTTCTAGCTTGCTAGACGACAAACACAATATTAATGCGATACATTATTTCACCGCGCATATTTCAGATCGGGAAGGAAATCGCGAAGCAAGACAACGACAAAGATATTATTTGCAAGCAATCGCTCAATTTATTCCTGAGCTAACAATTCATTACGGACATTATCTTACTCATGAAATTAGGGCTAAAGTTGTTAACCCGCCACCCGAATTTATCAAAGTATATAAAACAGAAGAAAAAGGATCGGATGTAAATATGGCGCTGCATATTTTGAATGATGCCTGGATGAATCAATACGATTGCGCTGTGATTGTATCAAATGACAGTGATTTGACAGAAGCTTTGCGATTAGTGAAAAATCAGCATTCTAAAAATATCGGTCTTGTTTTTCCGGATGTAAATATAAACAGAAAGCCATCAAGGCAATTAGCTAGTTACGCTGATTTTATTAAGCATATCCGCCATCACCTCCTGCAAAATTCTCAATTACCTGATAAAATCCCAGGCAATAATATTATTTATAAACCAACAGGCTGGTAACAATGCCACACACAACCACCAACTCACTCCGCACCGCATTTCTTGATTATTTCAAAAAAAATAATCACACCGAAGTTCCTAGTAGTTCGCTCGTGCCGATTAATGACTCAACATTATTATTTACCAACGCCGGCATGGTGCAATTCAAAGAAGTTTTTTTAGGCGTTGAAAAAAGAAAATATACGCGCGCGGTGAGTTCGCAGCGTTGCGTTCGCGCTGGCGGAAAACACAATGATTTAGAAAATGTCGGTTACACAAAACGCCATCACACTTTTTTCGAAATGCTCGGCAATTTTAGTTTCGGTGATTATTTTAAAATCGACGCAATTAAATTTGCCTGGAATTTTTTAACAAACGATTTAAAAATTCCGCAAGAAAAATTATGGGTCACTGTTTTTCATGATGATAAAGAATCAGAAAAAATTTGGTTGGATGAAATTAAAGTAGATCCAAAACGTTTTTCTCGTTGCGACGAAAAAGATAATTTTTGGTCGATGGGCGACACAGGTCCCTGCGGTCCTTGCACAGAAATTTTTTATGATCACGGTCCATCAGTTGCAGGTGGTCCGCCAGGATCAAAAGATGCGGATGGTGATCGCTATACTGAAATTTGGAATTTAGTTTTCATGCAATTTAATCGCGATATTTCAGGACAATTATCGCCGTTGCCAAAACCATGTGTTGATACTGGAATGGGTTTAGAGCGAATTGCAGCTGTAATGCAAGGTGTTCATGATAATTATGATATTGATATTTTTCAATCTTTATTAAAAGCACTCAGCAAAATTGTAAATTGCAATGACACAAAAGCAACGCCGATGCGCGTCATCGTCGATCACATTCGCTCCGCATCATTTTTAATTATGGATGGTGTTACACCTTCAAACGAAGGACGTGGATATGTTTTGCGAAGAATTATTCGACGTGCTGCACGATATGGATTTAAATTAGGATGTGACAAACCATTTTTTTATAAATTAGTTTCTGCATTAGCAAAAGAAATGGGTGAAGCATATCCGCAATTAATTAAATCACAAAAACAAATTGAAAAAATAATTGAGCAAGAAGAAAATCAATTTGCAAAAACATTATCACACGGATTAAAAATTCTCGATAAAGAATTAGCAGAGTCAAAAACGAAAAAAATTGACGGACAATTAATGTTTCAATTATATGACACATACGGTTTTCCACCTGATTTAACAATTGATATTGCAAAAGAAAGAAATTTAACGTGGGATGATGCAGGATTTAATGCATTAATGTTAAAGCAACGCGAACAATCACAACAATCACAACAATTTAATCGCGAGCAAACTCAACAACTACACTTATCAGGTGAAACTATTTTCACTGGTTATGAAAAAATGTGTGACGAAGGAACGGTTGTGACATTGCTCAGTGATTTTAAACCTGTGAAACACTTAAAAAAAGGCGAGCAGGGCGTTGTGATATTGGATCAAACACCCTTTTATGCTGAATCAGGCGGACAAATTGGAGATTCAGGTTATCTTATTTTTTCTGGTGGAAAATTTCACGTAACTGATACACAAAAAAAGGGTACGGTTATTTTGCACGAAGGAAAAATGATTGACGGTGAATTATCGGTGAAAACAAAAGTAAAAGCGGAAGTTAATGCATCACGCGAACAAACAAAATTAAATCATTCCGCAACACATTTATTACACGCTGCATTGCGCGAAGTATTGGGTGATCACGTTGTGCAAAAAGGTTCGCTCGTTGATTCAAAACGATTGCGTTTTGATTTCTCACACACATCAGCATTAACACAAGATGAAATTTTTCAAATAGAAAAAATAATTAATCAACAAATTATGGCGAATGTTATTTCCACAACAACAATAAAATCATTAGACGATGCAAAAAAATCTGGCGCGATGGCTTTATTTTCCGAAAAATATGCAGATGAAGTGCGTGTTGTGTCGATGGGTGATTTTTCAACTGAAATTTGTGGCGGAACGCACGTTGAGCGAACTGGCGATATTGGTTTATTTAAAATTATTTCCGAATCTGCTTGTGCTGCAGGAATTCGACGCATCGAAGCAGTCACTGGTTTGCAAGCACTAGAATATATTTCTGCAGGTGAAAAACAATTGCAAAAAATTGCAGACGCATTAAAAGTTTCGCGCGAACAAATCACCGATAAATTTTCGCAAATTTTAGAACAAAATAAACAATTAACAAAAGAATTATCAAGTGCAAAACAAAAAGCAGCGCATCATAGCACAGGTTCATTATCTTCACGCGCAAAAAAAATAAAGGATGTGAATATTTTAATTGAGAAATGTGACGCTGCAGATCGTGAATCAATGTTGCATATGATTGATCAATTAAAACAGCAATTAAATTCATATATCATTTTATTAGCATCCGTTGTTGATAATAAAATTATTTTTATTGCCGCTGTCAGCAAAGATAATATTGCAAAAATTACCGCACCTGATTTATTAAAACATGCTGGTGGAAAGGGTGGCGGTCGACCTGATTTGGCGCAAGGTGGTGGAGATGATGTGGCGGGATTGTCAGATAGGTTGCGTGATGTGATAAAATGGAGTGAAAGTAAATTAAATTAAAAATCGCTCTGAAGTGAACGAGCGATAATGTAACTGAAATTATAAATTAAGCTGATGGAAAGATATGACCTGTCAACATATTTTTTTCAGTTATATTATCGCGAGTGAGAGCAGGAAACAGATTTTTTCAATGAGTAATTTTTTATGGCATTAATAATCCAAAAATTCGGCGGCACATCAGTCGGCACACTCGATCGCATTCGTCACGTCGCCGATATTATTATTGAAACACAAAAAGCGGGGCATGATGTTGTTGTCGTTGTTTCTGCAATGAGCGGCGAAACTGATCGTTTAATTCAAATGGCAAATCAATTAGCAATTAATCCTGATTCACGCGAATATGATGCATTAGTTTCAACTGGCGAATGTGTTTCCGCTGCATTATTAACAATCGCACTGCGCGAAAAAAAAATCGCAGCCTGTTCTTTAAATGGAAAACAAGCGCAAATATTTACAACTGATTCACATCGTCGCGCGCACATTAAACATATTAATCCTGATGCAATAAAAGGTTTGTTGGCAGAAAAAACAATTCCTGTTATCACTGGTTTTCAAGGCGTAAATGCAATGGGTGATATTACTACACTCGAGCGCGGCGGATCAGACACAACGGCCGTTGCAATTGCTGCCGCATTAAAAGCGGATGAATGCCAAATTTTTACAGATGTCGCTGGCGTTTACACATCTGATCCAAGAATTATTACTGACGCGCGATTATTAGATCGAATTACTTATACAGAAATGTTAGCACTCGCCAGTTTAGGCGCAAAAGTATTGCATAAACAAGCTGTCGAATTTGCAAAAAAAAATCATATTCCTGTGCGCGTTTTATCAAGTTTCGAAAATAGTACAGGCACATTAATTACCGGACACGATGCGGTAAAAAAAGCAATTGTATCCGGCGTTGCATTTGATCGCCGTCAAGCAAAATTATCTATTTTAGGCATTCCAAAACAAACTGACGCGCTCGAACAATTATTAGAATCATTAAAAAAAGCAAATTTTGAAATTGATATGACTGTGCAAAATCATTCTGCATCAAAAGATGCAATTGATTTTATTTTCACAGTGCATTTAGATGATTATCAAAAGGCAATTTTATTTTCAGAAAATATTGCAAAAAATATTTCTGCGCGTGAAATTATTGCAGATGATCAAATTGCAAAATTATCACTGGTTGGATTAGGAATGAAATCACACGCGGGCGTTGCATCGAAAATTTTTCAAGCATTAGGTTCTGAAAATATTCCGATTTATTTAATCACATCAACTGAAGCAAAAATTTCTACGATCATTGACGAAAAATATCTTGAAACGGGCGCACGGTTATTACATAGCGCGTTTGAATTAGCAAAAAATTGAAATAATCACATTATCGTTCGGTCATTTAAGAAAAACTTCTAACCCATTGATTTAAATATACCAGCAAAAACCCAGCAATATACTACACTTAAATCTGTATCCATTAGGAAAAGGAGGACAGTATGTTGATTTTAACGAGACGCATCAGCGAATCGATTATTATCGGTGATGATGTGAAGATTACAGTGCTTGGCGTAAAAGGCAACCAAGTGCGTTTAGGTGTTGATGCGCCAAAAACAGTTTCTGTGCATCGTGAAGAAATTTACGAGCGCATTAAAAATGAAAAAGAAAATGGTGGTGCTGTTGATACAAAACATCATGAAGAATAATGATCGATGATTAGTTGACAAGAAGATGCGCGCAAATCAAGCATGAACACACACATCAAATCATTGCATTTCTAATAAGTTTGATTATAGTGTCAATAAATAATTTTAATGACACGCAGGAAAAAATACCATGGCAAAAACAGTCGACGAGTTAACAGTTTCTTACACAGAAGACGGCATCGAAACCGTCAAAGAATTAGACAAAGTAATTTTAACAAAGGGTGCATGGTCAACCATTATTTTTCGTTTGCAAGATTGGGACCGAAAAAAAGAAGCGTACGGTCCAGACAAATATTCCATTCGTCGCTATCAAAAACGCAACGGCGAATATGCATTGCGTTCTAAATTTGCTATTTCTAGCAAAGATCAAGCAACACAATTAATTGAAGTATTAAATAAATGGATGGCGAAGTGATTTGTTTATTTTTTTAATTGCGGTGTGATATATAATCAGGGATGAATATGATGCATTTTAAAATTCTAGAAATATTTCTCATCATATTATTTATAGCTTTAATAGTAACAATCATTTTTCGCCATGCTCATATTCCAATTATTTTAGGTTACGTGCTTGTCGGAACGTTAGTTGGCCCTAACGTGTTGGGTTGGTTGCAGAACACGCAAGCTATCAAAGACTTTGCTGAATTTGGTGTTGTTCTACTCATGTTTACTGTCGGACTAGAATTTTCATTGCCAAAGTTATTTTCATTATGGCGGCCTGCATTTATTTTAGGTAGTCTTCAAATATTCTTTAGCAGTGTCATTACAGTGATAATCGGCATATTGCTTAACATGCCATTGGCATCATCAATTGTCATTGGCGCTATTGTTGCGATGTCTTCAACAGCGATCGTTACGAGACAACTTCTCCATCAAAATGAAATAAATA
This sequence comes from Gammaproteobacteria bacterium RIFCSPHIGHO2_12_FULL_36_30, assembly GCA_001801815.1. GTDB lineage: Bacteria > Pseudomonadota > Gammaproteobacteria > Coxiellales > Coxiellaceae > 2-02-FULL-42-43. Next base: position 177,225 of record MGXU01000010.1, on the reverse strand, counting down.
CAAAACATGGTGAAAATGCAATTGGTATATTATTATTTCAAGATCTTGCTGTAATTCCCATTTTGATATTAATGACAAGATTATCAGCAAACGATAATCAAGCTATTTGGCTAACATTGTTATTATCATTTACAAAAGGTGTCATTGCTATTGCCGTCATTCTTGCGTCGGGAAAATGGATATTAAAACCATTATTGAGACTGATAGCAGGAACTCAGATGATTGAATTATTTACGCTGGGCGTTTTATTTGTTTCTATAGGTGCAGCATGGTTTACTAATTTTTTAGGATTGTCTTATGCGTTAGGTGCATTTTTTTCGGGAATCATGTTAGCAGAATGCGAACTCAAAGAAAAAATTAATGCAGAAATACGGCCTTTTCGTGATGTGCTACTGGGTTTGTTTTTTATTTCAATCGGAATGTTAGTGAATGTCACGACGTGGCCAACAACATGGCACTGGATTTTATTGCTTGTTCTAGGGTTGATGATTGGAAAAGGTCTGCTTATTACTGTATTAAGTAAATTTTTTAAAGACAACATTGTTACGGCTCTTCGCACTGGATTAATATTAGCTCAAGGCAGTGAATTTGGATTTGCCATTTTAACTATAGCGCTTTCTCATCATCTGCTACCTGAAAATTGGGGACAAGTAATACTTGCAGCGTTACTCATTTCTTTTGTATTGACACCGATAATTGTGCGTTACAATAAAAAAATTGCGGAGTGCTTGATTGCAAAATCAGTGCTGAGATTATAAGAAAGATAAAATAATTAAATCAGCTGCGACAAAAACGTCATCAGCGGCACAATCACCGGTTTTTTTGCTGAAAAACAATCAATATCAACAAATGATTTTTTCAACACCGCTTGAAATGCATGTGGCGCTTTGATTTGTTGTTGATGATAAATTAAATTTTGACTTAAGTTTTCATCGCTTGATTTTATTTCAACTAAAAACCATGGTGCATTATCGCGCGTCACTAAAAAATCCACTTCACGTTTTTCTTTATCGCGCAAATAATGCAATTTATATTCGCCAAAACCAGCATCAGTCCAATATTGAACTGCTTTATGCAAATGAGATGCAGCAAAATTTTCAAGTCGTGCACCTTCATCTTTAATTTCAGACCAATCCCAGCAATATATTTTTGGCTCTTTCACCAACGATCTTTTTACATTTTTATGCCATGGTTTTATACGAAAACAATAATAAAATTCTTCCAATATATTAATCCATCGCATAACAGTATCTGCAGAAACGTGTAGTGCATTTGCTAAATTGCTATAATTAATTTGATGACTCGCCTGTTCACGCAATAACATACCCAACATTTCTATATGCGCAATATCTTGAACTTGTTTTAAACTTCGAATATCTTCTCGAAATAATTGTTGCCTGCGCAATAAATTCCATTGGGTTAAAAAACGCTTATTTTGCTTTAAATAGGGATCAGGAAATCCACCAAATTGCATTAATCGTTCACATTCTTTTTGATTTAATTTTTTGGGTTGACGAATTACATCGTCAATCGCGAAACGCTTTAATAATTCTGACACGCTGAGCGGATGCATGCGATACAACACATAACGTCCCATTAAACTATCGCCGCCTTTTTGAAAGATATTTAATTTTGCACTACCTGTTATCAAAATATGCATGCTTGATTTGTATTGATCATACAAACCCTTTAAAAAGCGTTTCCAATGTTTGTATTTATGCAGCTCATCTAAAATTAATAATGGTTTTTGCTTGTGTAACGCATGAAATTTCATTCGTTCAATGATTGCGGGAACGCCACGTAAAATAATCATGCGATCTGTTTCAATATCAAAATTCAAATAACAGTGCTGTGTAAAATGTTTTTGAAGTGTGAGCGCTACAGTCGTTTTTCCAACTTGCCGCGGACCAGCTAAAAACAGCATCTGCTCATGATGTTGGAAGTGGGTGAGAATGACTTGTTCATATAATCGTTGCATACTGACTATTATACGTAACATCGTATAATAGTCAAGACCATCTTACGCTGCATCGTATAATAGTCATATCAAGATAATGACGGTTTTGATTTAAACCAAAAACGCCGCAACAATTCCCGCAATAAATCCAAACACATGTCCTTCCCATGAAATGCTTTTATCTTGTTGTGGAAATAAACCGGTTAACATTGCGCCGAAATAATATAAGCAGGCAACGCCGACAATGACGGATAAATAATTTGGTTGATGATAAATGCCTGTTAAAATAAATCCTAAATATCCCATAATTAAAGCACTTGCACCGATGTGAATTCCATCGCGTGCAAAACACCATGTTAATATTCCTGAAATCAAAATAATAATAATTGATGCAACATAAAATGTTCTGACACCTTGTAATAAAATTAAATTTGAAAAAATAAATAATGGAATTGCATTAAATATTAAATGCGAAAAGTTTGCGTGTAAAAAAGGCGAGAAGGGGATACCGATCCATCCGAATATTTTGCGTGGCCAAATTCCTAATAAATTTAATCTGCGACGAAAAATTAAATTCAAAATATGAACTGCGAATAATAAAATAATTAAACCGATTGAAATCGGTAAATGTTGTGTTAATTCATTTGCGATTGCAGTTAAATTGTTGAGGAAATCGTTCATGTGTGCTCGCTTTCATTATGCGCTCAAACTGTCGCATGGGCTTCTGACAAATTTCTTTTCTTTATTTTTACAGTTAGCTACAGTATACTTTGCATTTATTTTACGCAAAGAGAATAATAACATTGAAAATCAATAAGTTATCAACTATTTGTATCGCGTTATTCATGTTCGTAGCTGCGCAAACGTCCAACGCTAATTATTTTAAAGCAAAACCAGCCGTACAGCATACAACACCTCAGCAAAAAGCGTTAGATGGCTTGCCTGATCCGATTTTAAAAGAAGCGATTAATGCTTATCGTTGGGCGTGGGATCATCACGAAATTCATAATCCATACATGTTAACGATTGTTGATTTTAATAAACCATCTTATGAAAAAAGAATGTGGGTAATTGATTTGCGAAATAATCATGTCATTTTTGATATGCATGTTGCACAGGGCAGGGCGTCTGGAAAAATTTATGCGACACGTTTTTCAAATCAATTTAATTCACATGAATCTTCACTGGGAATTTTTACAACGGTTGGCAGTGAATTTTATGGCGAATTTGGAAAATCAATTCATTTAACTGGATTAGAACCTGGCATTAATAATAATGCTTATAAACGAGGCATTTTAGTGCATTCGGAATGGTACGTGACGCCAAGTTATATTGATCAAATGGGTCGCGCTGGCAGAACATGGGGATGTTTTGCAGTAAATCCTGATCATATTGATCGTGTAATTGAATTAACACAAGATGGTTCCGTTTTATTTGCATACGCAACACCCGAAAAAAATGATCCGCTGGTTGATCATCGTTTATCTTATGATGGTAGAACGATGTATGAAAAAATCTTGGGAATTAATTCAAATCCTGTGGTGAGATTTTTTGAGGCGCTTTAAATCAAGATTGCCAAATAGCTTCATGTTATAAAAATCATTATGTTTTACAAATTAGCCAACTATTGGCTAATATAACCTTGTATTTTAGCCATTTTATGGCTATAATGAAATAATCAATGTAAATCAAAGTGAAACCCATAATATGTATCGAGATATAGAGCAAAACTTGTTGCGCTGGAAAAATCAACAAGACCATATGCCACTTTTATTGCGTGGCGCAAGACAAGTTGGAAAAACATTTGTTATTGAAAAATTTGGAAAAGAAAAATTTGAAAATGTCGTAACCATTAATTTTGAATTGCAGCCTGAAATGATTCGCTGCTTTGACAATCTCAATCCAAGCGAAATTATCAATGCGATTTTTTTAGCAACAAACCAAACAATTATCCCAAAAAAAACATTATTATTTTTAGATGAAATTCAAGATTGCCCCAATGCAATTCGATCGCTACGTTATTTCAAAGAAAAATGCCCATTGCTTCATGTTATTGGTGCTGGTTCATTATTAGAATTTATTTTAAATGATGCTGATTTTCGTATGCCGGTAGGGCGAGTGCAATCACTTTATTTAAAACCACTTTCATTTAAGGAATTTTTAGTTGGCAGCAACAATATACAATTAAGAGAATATATCGAAAAAATTAATCTCAATACAAAAATTCCAATATCTGTGCATGAAAAATTATTAAAATTATTGCGTGAATATATGATTTTGGGCGGCATGCCATCTGTTTTAAAAAAATATTTTGCAACGCAAAATATGAGTGAATGTCAACAAATGCAAACTATTTTATTAAATACATATCGACAAGATTTTGGGAAATATGCTAAAAAAACAGATCATCGATATCTTCAACGTCTTTATGAAAAAATCCCAGGATTAATAGGTGAGAATTTTAAATACAGTAAAGTGGATCCCGATATGCGCTCACGCGATATTAAAGATGCTTTATATATGTTACAAAATGCAGGAATAATTTATCCTGTATATTGTACTGCCGCATCAGGTGTTCCGCTCATTAGCTTCGTCAATGAAAAAAAATTCAAAATTTTATTTTTAGATGTTGGTCTAATGATGCGTGCTGGAAAATTAAATACAGAAATTTTGCTTAACGAAGATATTTTATTAGCTGATCGCGGCATGCTTGCTGAACAATTTGTTGGGCAGGAGCTATTAACTTATGAATCGCCTTTTGATGAATCACATCTTTATTTTTGGTCGCGCGAACAACGCAGTAGCATGGCTGAAGTTGATTTTGTAACAACAGTTGATGCAAAAATTATTCCCATTGAAGTAAAAGCAGGAACAACCGGTCGATTAAAATCATTAATTATTCCCATTGAAGTAAAAGCAGGAACAACCGGTCGATTAAAATCATTACATTTATTTATGGATGAAAAAAAATCATTATGTGGAATTAGACTGTCTCAGAAAACCATGAGTCGTGTTAATAATATTATATCGTTACCGCTTTACATGGTTGGTGAGATTAGCCGAATAGTCAAAAACGAATGTTAGTTTTGTTTGTTCAGATAATGAGAGTACTCGGAAATTTAAGGATAAATGGAGAATTTAGGAAGTCATTGTTTTTACATAAATCCGCACAAAATGCTCCGCTATCATTTATCTAGGTAAAATCAAGTGTTTTCCCGCCAATTTAACAAAAAGATAACCAACAGTAACGGCATAATTAAATCATTATAAAAAATCAATCCCGCATTTCCCGGCGCAAAATTATGCGCTGTGAGCATTTGCACAATGTGTCCGTACGCCGCACCCCAAAAAAGACAGAGTGTAAAAAGTGTTCCTGCAATGCGATAAGATTTTTTTGCGCGCAAACCAAAAATACCAACAACCCCCACTCCCAAATTCGCCATTGCCACTTCAAATTGAAACGGACTATTTTTCCAGCCAATAAATTTCGCTGCGATCGCCGGGAAAAATGCATGATAAATAAATCCCCACAAACCAGATAAGCCTAATGCAAAAAAGAATAAATATCCTAAAAAAATATCTGATTTAGATTTACTACTTTTTCTACAACAACTGAGTAAACCAAGCAATATTGCAAGCAAGGTCATGATCGCTGGAAAATCACCTAAAAAAATTTTTATTAATTCACTCATGCTTTACTCCTTTAAAACTGATGAAAAAATTAAGATTGCATTGCCTTCACTGTTTTTAAAACATCTTTAACATGCCCCATCACCGACACATCGCGCCATTCGTGCTGCAAAACACCATTTTTATCGATTAAAAATGTACTACGATCAATTCCAAAATATTTTTTTCCAAACATACTTTTTTCTTTTAACACATTAAATAATTTGCAAATTGATTCGTCTTCATCGCTAATTAATGGAAAATTTAATTTATAGTTATCGATAAATTTACAATGTGATTTTATGTTGTCGCGTGAAATACCGATGATTTCGGTATTTAAATCTTGAAATTCTTTGTAGTGATCACGAAATGATTTTGATTCGATTGTGCAGCCTGGCGTATTATCTTTTGGATAAAAATAAATAACGACATTTTTTCCGCGCAATGTTTCAAAATTAAAAATGCCGTCTTTTGTTGCGCCGGAAAAATTGGGAACTGCTGCGCCGATTTGTAATATATCCATTTTTAAATTCTCACACGAAAAGCATTCTTCGCAACCAAACTCGCCACCATTAATTTCAACGGCTCAACAATTAAAAATGGTTTTACGCCAAAAGCAAATGCATCATTCCAACCAATCATCATTCCTAATTGCAAAACACCGCACGCAAAAATAATCATCGTGCTAAATAATGCAGTCATAAAAATCAGAAAAATATTTTTTGCCATTCCGATTTCCATCATCCAACCTGCAAAAAAAGCAGCTGGCAAAAAGCCGATTAAATATCCCCCGCTCGGCATTGCAAAAACTGAAATACCGCTATAAAACTGCGCAAAAACAGGCAAACCACACGCGCCTTCCAATAAATATAAAGCAACTGCCGCAGCTGCACGTTTCGAACCTAATGTTAATCCCAATAAAACAACCGCAACACTTTGAAAAGTTAACGGGACAGGCTGCCACGGCAATGAAATTTGCGAAGCGCCAGCTAAAACTAAGCTAGCTAATAAGACAATCAAACAATTTAACGAAGCAGAATCAGTTGATAAAAAACGAGAACGGTAAGTGGTTTGCGCAAACATGACAAATCTCCATTTAAAATAGATGTCTCATTCTAAACAAAAGACACCTTAAAGCAATATTATTAGCAAAAATTTTAAGTTTTTACGTGCACTCTTTTTAGATTATGGTATTCTGCTCATGCAAAATGCTTCACATGATAACCAGCCCCATCTACTAAAAAAGAGGTTGCCCACATGATGAAAAAAATCCGCGTTTTATGCCTATTTTTAAGTGCTTTTTTAATTCCAACCGCCCTTTTTGCAAATTCAACTATCCTAACAGCAAATAGTTTTTTTGAAATTCAACAAATGATTGCGTACAGCAAACATCCACATCATTTACTGGTTGTTTTAGATGATGATGACACTTTAACAATGGAGCCTTGTTACCCTTATTCTGTTGGGTCAACGCCAAGCACAGGTTGTCAATATATCGGCGGGCCCGCATGGTTTTCATGGCAAACATCATCAACAATACAAAAGAAAAATCTTGTATGGAAAACATTTCCGCAGTTATTGGAAATTAATAATTTTTTATTTGCTGCAAGCAAAATGCCGCTCGATGATCCAGAAATTCCTGCTGCACTGCAAACCGCACAAGAAATGGGTGCACATATTATTGTTGCTTCTGCGCGTGGATATTCGATGTCAGACGCAACGGAAAATCAATTTTCACAAGATTGTATTTCGCAATGCAATTCAAACGATGAAATAAGTTTATTATCTATAGTCGAAAAAAATGCAATTAAAACACCGACAGATCATATCGATTTTCCCGGATATTATTTTCCAACGCCGTGGGGTAAACACGCTAAACCTCGCCGAATTGCCTATATTCATGGCATTTTATATCTGTCAGGACAAAATAAAGGTGTTATGTTAAAACAATTTTTAGTGAAAACAAATGAAATAAATTTAAAAACACCTGCATTAAATAAAATTACAAACATTATTTTTGTAGATGATACGAATCAAAATGTAATTGATGTGGCGCAAAAATTTTCTGATGTGCCCAATGTCAATGTTATCAGCGTTCATTACACACGATTAGCACAACATAAAGCAATTTTTAAAACAGATAAAACACTGCATAGAATTGCATACAAACAATGGAAAAATATTGAAGCTGCAGTAAAAAATAATTTACCCGGATCCAATTTTTAAGCGCTAAAATGATAACTTATTCCTGCTTTTAGCAAATTAATGTCTAATCGATTGGTGACGGCAAATGAACTGGTTTGCGATCCAAGTGGGATACCAAATCCAGCAGCGGAATTAGTAATAGTGCTGTTTGCTATCATCGATGGCATGTAAACAAATAAATATTCAATATTAAAAAAAGTATGTTTAATAGCAGCAACATTGACACCCGCGCCCAACGCAACACCCAAATTATATAAATTGCTGTGTATTGTGCCTAATCCTTGCAGCGCTGAATTATCACTAAAACTATCATTGATATTCATTTGTGTAATCGCCATGCCCGCTGTGCCATATAGCATGGTGGGCAAATGTGATTTGTTGATAGAACAGCCCAATATACCGCGTAATGTCATTAACCAACTCGTTTTGAGTGATGTTTCAATAGAAAATTGATCTGAGCTGCTTGCATAAGTGATATTGTTTTGTGTATTTGTTGCGTTGAGAGACAAAGAACTAACATCAAATACCGCGCCAAATACAATATATTTTTTATCCATCCAATTGTGACCGATTTGTATACCTGCTACCGCACCGATAGGATGAAAAATCGATGTGCCGGAATTATTTACCGCATTTACATCAGCAGTGTTTTGAAAATAATTCGTGCTACTTGCAGCACCCACATCCGTTGCGGCATAGTCATAACCCACATCACCCGCCAAAAAAGCGCCTACATAAGAACCTTGCCATGGCGATGTATTTGCAAATGAAATGGCGCATAACATTATCGGCGCACATAGAAAAAATAATTTTTGAATATAATTCCGTTTTGTCATATCGAATCCTTTCATTTTATTATTAAAAGTGTATCTTATTTTAATGAAAAGTCTAACAAGGAAGTGATTATGCGTTTTATATTATTTTTTATTTTGTTTTTATTTTCATCTTGTTTATTCGCAGCAGTAACACTCAGCGCACAACATGATTTAGTAACACCGCGTGATGTGATTCAAGATACAACGTCAAATGTTGTTTTACAAAATAGCAGTAATGCAGCAGTAACAGTGTACGGTGTGTATGTGCGTCAATATGCGGATGTGGCGAGCGGCAGCAATTGTGATAGTCCTACTGTGCTTTACAGCACAACAGAAAATAAAAGTGCAGGTGCAGTTCTTATGCCTACAGTAATTAATGCGCATAAAAGTGCTGCAATCGGTGCAAATTATTTATATAACATGATTTATCAAGCAATTTATTATCAGCTTATTCTTTCTGTTCCGGGTGGTTGTCAGTTGCCTGGTTGCACGTGGGGTACGGATAGCACTATTTTCAATTGGTGTATTTATCTTGGCGCATTAGCGCCGAGCAGTTCAAATTCACCATCATATGCAAATGCATATACACCCCCTTCAACCGACACCACTTCAAGCACAGGTGTTTATAATTATAATTTGGTCACAAGCTATCATTACATTGGCCCCATTTCCTGCAGCGATCAAACACTCACTTGCACGGTATCAACTCAACAAACGCAATCATTTTCTTAAAAGGAATTTTCAACGATGAAAATAAAAATTTTTTTATTTTGTTTTTTGTTTAGTGCAATTTTCACTATTTATGCTGCAACATCATCACAGCAAGCAAAATTATGTCGCTTTGCTTTTATGACTGCGCGCGACATGACAAGTGGTGCGAATTCAAATATTACAATTATCAATGGCGCAGGACAAACACTTGCGACAGCAGGATTATTTATCGCGTCGGTAGATAATGATGCGGATAATTGCATGTCGTGCACAGGTAATATTATTGGTGGTGATAATGCAGCAGGCACAATGATTGGTGCAGCAACATTCACACCAGGACAATCTCTTGCGATCGGGCAGAATTATTTATACAACATGATTTACAATGAAATTTATTTTATACGCACCAATGCTTCGTCCCCGTGTGCATTGCCGGGCTGTTCATGGCCTGGAGATACCGCAAATACAAAATGGTGTCTGACAATTAATGTGATTTCAAAAAATTCTAACTATACTTATTCAAATTATAAAAATGGTTCTAATCCTTCTGCACAAGCACCGGCTTATGCAGCAGCTGGGAATTTTAGCCCTTTTGATTACAGCTACGATCTCATTAATCCAAACACTCTTGCAATAGGCAATGCATGTCTTGGACCTATCACATGCAATGATAAAACACAAACGTGTACAGTCAGCACACCACAAAATGAAACGATTCGCGCGTATTAATTTTTATGTTATGCTCGCGCAATTAATTATTAAGCAAATAAATCATGAATAATATTTTTCAAACACGCCGAACTTTTGCCATCATTTCACATCCCGACGCCGGTAAAACCACCATGACCGAACAATTATTATTGTTCGGCGGTGCCATTCAAATGGCGGGCACAATCAAAGGAAAAAAATCATCACGTCATGCAACGTCTGATTGGATGGAAATGGAAAAGCAGCGCGGCATTTCTGTGACAACTTCTGTGATGCAATTTTTATATCATGACCATGTGATTAATTTATTAGATACACCTGGTCACGCTGATTTTACAGAAGATACTTATCGCACATTAACTGCAGTTGATTCTGCATTAATGGTAATTGATGCAGCAAAAGGTGTTGAACCGCGCACGATTAAATTAATGGATGTGTGTCGGATGCGTCATACACCAATCACAACTTTCATTAATAAAATGGATAGAGAGACACGCGAACCAATTGAATTACTCGATGAAATTGAACGTATACTAAAAATACGTTGCACACCGATTACCTGGCCGATTGGTTCTGGAAAATTATTTAAAGGTATTTATCATATTTTGCAGGATAAAATTATTGTTTTTGATCGCACGCAAAAATCTAGTGATTCAAACATAATTGACGGTTTAAATAATCCTGAATTTGATAAATTAATTGACGAACAAGACGCAAAACAATTTCGCGAATCAATAGAATTTATCAAAGGTGCAAGTGATCCATTTGATTTAGAAAAATATTTAAAAGGTGAATTAACACCTGTATTTTTCGGCTCCGCGATGAATTCATTTGGTGTGCGAGAATTATTAAATGAATTTGTAAAAATAGCCCCTGCTCCACAACCACGCGAAAGTAATGTGCGAATCGTAAATTCAAACGAAGAAAAATTTTCTGGATTTGTTTTTAAAATTCAAGCAAACATGGATCCAAATCATCGCGATCGCATTGCATTTTTACGCATTGTTTCAGGCGAATTTAAACCTGGTATTAAATTATTTCAAGTGCGATTAAATAAAACTGTTCAAATAAATCAAGCATTAACTTTTATGGCGGGTGAGCGCTCGCAAACTGATATTGCAGTTGCAGGTGATATTATTGGTTTGCATAATCACGGCACAATTCAAATCGGCGATACATTTACACAAGGTGAAAATCTACAATTTTTAGGCATTCCAAATTTCGCGCCAGAATTATTTCGTTTAGTGCGATTAGCAGATCCACTAAAACAAAAAGCTTTATTGAAAGGATTAATTCAATTATCAGAAGAAGGTGCAACACAAATTTTTCGCCCGATTAATAGTAACGAGGTGATTTTAGGTGCGGTTGGTGTTTTGCAATTTGATGTTGTTGCGTATCGATTAGAGCATGAATATGCAGTGAAATGTAAATACGAAAACTCCGATACATTTTCCGCGCGTTGGATTACCTGCGCAGACAAAAATAAATTAGAAGCATTTAAAAATGAATGTGCACGTTATTTAGCATTAGATAACGCGGGATTATTAACTTATCTTGCAACGTCACGCGTCAATTTAGAATTGGCGATGGAACGTTGGAAAGAAATTGAGTTTCATGATACGCGTGAGCATTCAAATTAAACATCCATTAAAATTTCTAACAACTCTTGTTTTCCAGAAACTGGTTGCGGTGAAAGTGATTTGTCAAAAACATATTTATTTAATGCTTCCAAATCAATTTTATTATTAAAAATATTTTTTCCTAAATCATTATTCCAATTTTGATAACGTATATTTTTCATCTCTTGAATTTTTTTATTTTCAATTAGTTTTGCCGCGTTTTCTAAACTTTTTGCGAGTGCATCAATGCCTGAAATTGTTCCGTAAAATAAATCTTCTAAATCCAAACTCTGACGTCGCAACTTTGTATCAAAATTAAATCCACCCGTTGTAAATCCACCATGTGATAAAATTTGATATAAAATAGCGGTATTTGTGCGATGATCTGTTGGGAATTGATCTGTGTCCCATCCCAATTGCGGATCACCTTGATTCGCATCAATGCTGCCAAACAAATCATAAGCAAATGCAGTTGCAACTTCATGCTCGAAACTATGCCCTGCCAATGTCGCATGATTGCCTTCAATATTTACTTTAAATTCTTTTTCCAATTTATATTTCGATAAAAATGCATAAACGGTTGCAGTATCAAAATCATATTGATGTTTTGTTGGCTCGCAGGGTTTTGGCTCAATTAATAAAGCGCCTTTAAAATTAATTTTATGTTTATATTCGACAACTAAATGTAAAAATCGCGCATATTGTTCCAATTCTTTTTTTAAATCTGTATTTAATAATGTATCGTAACCTTCGCGACCACCCCACAAAACATAATTTTCACCGCCTAATTGTTTTGTAACATCCATTGCTTGTTTTACTTGCGATGCAGCAAACGCAAATATTTCTGGATTGGGATTGGTTGCAGCACCTGCAGCATATCGTGGATGTGAAAATAGATTTGCTGTGCCCCATAATAATTTTACGCCTGATTTTTCCATTTGGTTTTGTAAAAATTCAGACATGTGTTGTAAATTATATTTTGTTTCTTGTAAATTATTTCCTTCAGGTGCAACATCGCGATCATGAAATGTAAAAAATGGAATTAATAATTTTTGGAAAAATTCAAATGCTGCTTCTGCTTTATTTTCTGCACGTTTTAAAGGGTTTTCTGCAGTTAACCAATTTCGATTAAAAGTACCTTCACCAAAAATATCATTTCCCTGCCAACAAAATGTATGCCAAAAACAAATTGCGATGCGCAAATGTTCTGCCATTGTTTTTCCTAATACTTTTTTATCGGCTTTGTAATAGCGATAACTCAGTGGATTTTTGGATTGCAAGCCTTCGAATTCTATTGTTTGTATTTTATCAAAAAACATTTTTGTATACTTCCTTAAATAGTTTAAACTTCTTTTTGTATTGCGAAACCAAATCATCATTCGGCTGTAATATTTTTTCAATTTCTGGATCTGCAATAGTGTCAGCAGAATTTTTTGTATCTGCCATCCATGCTAATTTTGCAGCGCCTAACGCAGAACCGACATCACGAACTTTGCGATAGGTTAATGGTTTTTGCAATGCAGACGCAAACATAATTCCCCATGCGTCGTTTTTCGAACCACCACCCACAACTGATATTTCATCTATTTTTATTGAAGAGTCTTGCATCAATGCTTCATATCCTAATGCAATTCCAAAAATGGTGCCTTCTAAAACCGCCATCGTCATTGCGGCTTTATCAGTATCATGTGTCATTCCAAAAAATGCGCCAGTCGCATGTGGATTGTTATGAGGTGTTCGCTCGCCCGATAAATAAGGTAAAAAAATTAAATTATTATCTTGTAATTTTTTATTCTTACGCGCTGATGTTAATAACTCTTCAATATTAGACCCTAATAAATTTGTCCACCAAGCAATATTACTTGCACCATTTAAATGCACTGCAATATGATGCCAATAATTTGGTACAGCATGACACCATGTATGAATAGCTAAAGGTGGGTTTGGTTGATATCGTTCGCATGCAATAAAAAATGTTGCTGACGTTCCAAGTGATAAATAAGCTGTTCGTGGATTTATTTTTCCCATGCTAATTGCACTTGCTGCATTATCACCTGCGCCTGCAACTAATTTTACATTTTGATTTAATCCCCACGCATGCGCAATTTCTTTTTTTATTTTTCCAGTAACTTCATTTCCTTCGAATAAATTTGGCATATGTTGAATGGTTAAATCACACGCAGCTAATAATTCATTCGACCATTTTCTTTTTTTAATATCAAGCCATGCGGTGCTCGACGCATCTGATAAATCAGTTGCAAAATCACCACCAATTATAAAACGCAAATAGTCTTTAGGTAATAAAATCTTATTTATTTTTTTAAAAATATCAGGTTCGTGTTTTTTAATCCACAGTAATTTTGGAGCTGTAAAACCAGGCATAATAATACTGCCGACAATTTGTGTTGCGTCAGGAATTTTTTTCATTAATTCTAAACATTCATCGCCAGATCGACCATCATTCCATAAAATTGCAGGACGTAATACATTTCCTTTTTCATCTAATAATACAGCGCCATGTTGTTGACCTGAAAATCCAATTGTTTTTATTTTTTTTAAATCAGCTGAATTTTTTTCACGGAGATTTTTCATCGCAAGATTTAATGCGTTCCACCAATCAAGTGGATTTTGTTCTGACCATAATGGATGTGGGCGCGAGATAGTCAGTGTAACAGATTCGGTAGCGATACAATTTAATTTATCATCCACTAAAATTATTTTTAAATTGGTTGTACCTAAATCAATTCCTAAATACATTTATTTATCTCGCGCTGTATCGTTGCAGAAACTACATCAATTTTGTTAGTAAGTATGGAAGTGGAAGCGCCAGCGACCACGCCAATAGTGGTCGCGCTTAAAGAGTTATGCTAATTTGATTATCGGCGTGGTCGCTGGCGCTTCCACTTCCATCGCCATCAACCAACATCAATTCCTGATCAGGCATTTCCCAATTCTCTCAGCTTATTCCCTGCCAACAAATTCGCTTCTATTTTTTCTAAACTACATCCTTTTGTTTCTGGTATAAAATAATACGTAAAAACAAGGGATAAAATGCAAGATAAAAAATAAATAAAAAATGTTCCTGATTTTCCAAGCACATCAATCAAACTTAAAAATGTCACTGCCACTAAACCATTCGACGCCCAATTAAAAAATGTTGCAATGCTGGCACCCAATCCGCGCACTTGTGTTGGAAAAATTTCTGCAATCATCAACCATGAAATTGGACCTAAACTTACTGCAAATGCCATCACGTAAACTAACATGCCAATAAGCAATAATAATTTTGTTGATAATAAATCTGAATTTAAGTGAAATGCTTGCATCATCATTAGCAATGCAATGCTCATAAAAACAAGTCCAAAATACAATAATGGCTTTCGTCCTACTTTATCAATCAATAAAACACTAGCAATTGTAAAGACAACAAAAACAATTCCAATGCCAATGCTTGCAAAAATTGCGCTCGACGCTGCATGAAATCCTGAAATCTGAAAAATAGTCGGCGCATAATATAAAATCGTATTAATACCTGTAATTTGTTGCATTAAAGATAATGCGATTCCGATCCATACCGTGTTGCGAATTTTAGAAGAAAATAAATAACGCCAAGATGCTTTTGTGTTTTGTAAGCTGTGATGAATTTCTTGTAATTCAGTTTCTGCAGTGATTGCACACCGACGCAATTTATTTAAAATTGCAAATGCTTTTTCTTTTTTTCCTTTTGCCGCCATCCACCTCGGACTAAACGGTAAGAAAAACATTCCAAAAAATAAAAATGCGGCGGGAATAATTCCTGCTGCAAACATCCAACGCCATTCGCCTTGTTTTGAAAAATGATAATCAACTAAATAAGAAATGAAAATGCCGGTTGCAATTGCTAATTGATTTAATGAAACTAAACCGCCGCGAATTTTCTTTGGTGAAATTTCAGAAATATATAATGGCGCTGTGAAAGAAGCGATTCCGATTGCAAAACCGACAATTATTCTTCCGATCACTAATATTAAAATTGTTGATGCGAATGCCGTACAAACTGTTCCAATGATAAATAATATCGCATCAACCATCAGCATTATTTTTCGCCCGAAAAAATCAGTCATGCGACCACTGATAATTGCGCCACAACATGCGCCAAGTAAAACGCTACTCACTACAAAACCATTTTGTGCAGAGGTTAAATGAAATTGTTCTTTGATAAATAAAATTGCGCCGGAAATAACGCCTGTGTCGTATCCGAATAAAATGCCAGATAGGGCGGCGATGAAGGCGACCAAAAAAATATAATATGATTTCATGATCACTCCGTGACAATCTTAATCGCTTTTAACTAATCACCACTTCTGGCAACGTCACATTCAATTCCAAAATCGAATTATTATCTTTACGATGTAATTCAACATTCACATCATGAATATCTGCTTTCGTATATTTCGCAACAAGATTTAAAATTTCTTGTCGTAACATCGGCAAATAATCGGGACTATTTTTTTCAGATTTTTCTTGCGCGATAATAATGTGTAATCGATTTTTTGCAATTTGCGCGGTTTTATTTTTTCGAAAATAATTTAATATATTAAAATCTATCATGCTGTGACTACCTCCTTGCTGCGCAATAAACGTTTAAAAAATCCGCGTTTTGGTTTTTCAGGTGTGCCTAAAAATTTTGATACAATATTTTGATAAGCGCGACCTGCATCACTCTTTTGATCTAAAATTACAGGCTCGCCAGAATTTGATGCGGTTAATACACTGCTTGATTCTGGAATAATGCCAAGCAATGGAATGCCTAATAATTCTTGCACTGTTTCAACAGTCATCATATCGCCGCTGCTCGCGCGCTTTTTTGCAAAGCGTGTAACGATTAAAAATTCTTCAAGTGATTCGCCGCGTTCAGCTTTTTGTGTTTTACTCGATAAAATACCTAAAATACGATCAGAATCGCGCACAGAAGAAACTTCTGGATTTGCAACGACGATTGCAATATCAGCATAATACATCGCCATTAATGCGCCTTTTTCAATTCCGGCGGGTGAATCACAAACAATATAATCAAATGTTTCGGATAATGAATCTAATATTTTTTTCACTGCATCTTTTTCTAATGCATCTTTA
The DNA here is from genome assembly GCA_001801815.1 of Gammaproteobacteria bacterium RIFCSPHIGHO2_12_FULL_36_30. Classification (GTDB taxonomy): domain Bacteria; phylum Pseudomonadota; class Gammaproteobacteria; order Coxiellales; family Coxiellaceae; genus 2-02-FULL-42-43. The sequence continues at coordinate 160,426 of MGXU01000010.1, read as the reverse complement.
TCGCGCGTTTGTGATGCCGCTAAAATATATAAATTTTGAATTTTTTTATCGCGAATTAAGGCTTGATGAATGTTTGCATCACCATGAATCACATTCACAATGTCATACACAACGCGTCGTTCGCAACCCATAATTAAATCTAAGTTGCGCAAGCCGATATCAAAATCGATAACAACTGTTTTAAATCCTGCTAATGCAAGACCGGTTGCTAATGATGCGCTGGTGGTTGTTTTTCCGACGCCACCTTTGCCGGATGTTACTACTATTATTTTAGACATTGTGTCTCCGTTTTGGTTTACTGCAAAACGCCCTTGTTCCATTCGCTGCGCTTATTGCACGCGGGCTTCTGTGATATCACTCCACTCATACTATTTCAATTGTTAATTTATTATTTGCTAAATAAATCTGTACCATATTTTGCGACATATTATCTGTTGGAATTTTTTCATTCGACAAATAATGTCCCGCAATTGATATTAATTCCGCTTCTAATTGTTTACAAAAAATTCTTGCATTGGTATCACCGCTTGCGCCTGCCAATGCACGACCACGCAGCGGCGCATAAATATGAATATTGCCATCAGCAATTACTTCCGCACCTGCGTTGACGCTCGTCATAATAATTAAATCGCTGTCTTTCGCATAAATTTGAGTGCCAGCGCGAACTGGTTTTGTAATTATTTTAGTTGGAATTCTACCCGCCTCTTTCGCTTTGCTTTTTAATACTTGTTTTCCAGTATTTTCTGATAATTGTGGAAGCACGTCTTGATTTTTTAATCCACGTGACGCGATGGGTTGTAATTTATAATGTTTTAATACATCACAAATTTGCTTTACATCCATTTGATCAACGACATTATTTAATGCACTAAAATCAATAATGATTGGCGAATTTGAAAAATAATTGGGTGCTTTTTGTGTAATGCTATCAAGTTGTGATTGCAATAAATCTGTTTCGTGACGCAGTAAATGTAAAGTGGTAATCGGTAAAAAATCGGCTTTAAGTTGAAAACTATCCATTTTTGAAATTTTTGGCATGGTGATAAAATCCAATTAATTTTGATCGAGAATATCATTAAGTAATTCATGTCTCAAGGTTTGATCGTCAGATAATTCCGGATGCACGCCAGATAAAATTGCACGACCTTTCCCAACTTTACAAATAAGGATTGCAGGTAAATTATTTTTAGTGTAACGCGCTAAAATTTTTGTATTAGAAAATTGATCTGCATTTTCAAAATAACAACCACCATTAAAATAAACTGAATATTTTTTTTGATCGTGCCAAATAATATCGACTTCTTGAGCGCCGCTTTCAGAATTATATTCAAATTTTTTATCGGTAAAAACAGGTCCAACTGCGCGTCCTGAAAAAAAATTTAATTCTCCAGATAAATTTAATTCGAGTGGTGTTGAGTTTGCAAAAATAGTTTCACCGCTTGCGTAATAAGCGCCTGCGCATAATCCTAAATAGCATCCACCCTGCTCTACAAATTGAATAATATTTTGATTGCCTGTTTTGCCAAGTGTTTTATAAAATGGCAAACTTCGACCGCCCGGCATAATTAATACTTTTGTTTGCTGAATCCAATCATCGCTTTGTAAGTCGACACCAGAAATAAATTGAGCTTGATCGTTATAATATTTTAACAACGCCGTTACACAATCTTGTGAAGCGCCTTCATCGTTGTAAATTAAAATATTTTTTTTTATCATTTTTTTGCGTATAGTAGATCAATAAACAAGGATGGTATTATGCGCCGATTTCTTTTTGTAGTGCCACTATTTTTCTCTGCATCTGTTTTTGCACATTTCAGCAATGTAATCGTATTTGGCGATAGCTTATCAGATAACGGCAATTTTCCGGAATCATCTCATATTTGGTGGAAACCTGACGGCAAAAAAGACGTGACAAATCTTGTACCACAATTGTACGTTCCATTTTCAAATCCTATTAATATCAAATTAGATAATCCCTACTTGGCAAAGCAACCTTTGATAGAAAATGAAAAAAATCCCCGAGCATTTCGCAGCATTAGTTGGTCAGAATATTTTTTAATGAGCGCAAAACAAAAAGGCCTTACGACATCTCATTATATTGTACCAAGTAATTTATTAAATAGTGAAAAAATTCCTAATACTATTTCATTTAATTATGCATGGGGATATGCAACATCTGCTCAACAATGTGTAAATCCAAAATATAAACTTATTGCAAATTGTAATGCAGATACTATTTTTTCAGCGCGGAAAAATTATGAAGAAAATCCGTCAACGACAAATTATTTGAAAATCGAGGTGCCAGGAATATCGCAACAGGTACAATTGTTTTTAAACGATTATCGAAATCACAAAGCGATGGTAGATAAAAATACGCTGTATATATTTTGGATCGGCGGTAATGATTTAATTATTGCGGCAAATGCACTTGAACATAATGCTAATCCCATCCCTGTTGTGCAATTTATGATGGGTAATACAGTGAGACATATTTTAAAAAGTGTAACGTTATTATTACAGCATTTACCAATGAATCAACGCCCAGCAAAAATATATATCTTTACATTATTTAATCCTGAATTTACACCTGGCTTTTATAATCATGGTGCAATTGCTGCGATGGGAAGTTTTTTAGTGCGCTGTTATAATTTTTGGTTAAGATGGGATAGCAAATTTTACAATTTATTTTCACAGACAAAAATTATTATTGTGCCAATTGATAAAATATATCAAGAGAATGCTGTAAATCCAGCATTTAAATCACAAATGGGAAAAGCGTGTCAACTGAATGGTCATTATCCTGGAAATAAATCAACAAAAGCATGTGAAGGATTTATGTTTTGGAATGCGGTGCACCCATCAACTCAGATGAATGAAATTGTAGCGCAGCAATTTCAAACAATACTTGATTTGAATAATCGGTAATTTCGTTTCCACTTAAATTTTTTAAAGCAATTTGTAGTTGTTGGCATGCGGTTTCCAAACGTGGCACTCCACAATATGCTAACGCGCCCAGTAATTTATGATTTGCATTTCGCAATTTTTCCCATTCATTTTTTTCAAGAGCTGTTGCAATATTTCTTTTATCATCAGCAATATTTTTTAATAATAATTGCAAAATTTCTTTTGCACTCGCTTCATTTTTTCCGATGCGTTGTGCGCCTAATTGTAAATCGATAATAGGTTTCATAATTTCACTCGAACAATATTGATTTAATATTTTTATAGCCGTTGATTTTAATAATGGTTTTTGCAAAATAGCATTGATACCACGTTTCGTAAATTCAGATTGATGGTCATCTTCATGATGAGCGGTAAGCACAATAATTGGCACAGTGTAATTTTGTTCGCGAATTTTTTTCGCTAATTCAAAACCATCACAATCTGGCAAACCTAAATCCAATAATATTAATGAAATTTTATGAGTTGTATTCTCGCAATAACACAGCGCAGTTTTTGCATCAGATGCAATATCAACAATACAACCTAATTCCTGCAGCATTAGTTGCGTTACTGTTGCAGTCATCTTATGATCTTCAATCAATAAAATACGCGGGTGGTCAAATAAAATTTTCGATTCATTTTTGTTGAGAGCAATAGGTGATACTTCTTTTGCAATTGACATGGGAATTGCGCAAATAAAAGTAGTGCCAACACTCAATTTACTCTCAACGGTAATTTTTCCATTTAACTCTTTTATATATTTTTTTACAAGCGCTAAACCTAAACCAGTTCCTTCATAAACACCATCAGACGAAGGTGATAGTCGATGAAAACGATCAAAGATATCCTCTTGTTCGTCGTCAGAAATTCCAATACCGGTGTCAGATACTTTTATTTCTAATGTTAATTGATCTTGAATTTTTTTTACGACTGCAAGATGAATTTGTATTTTTCCTAACGCAGTAAATTTTAATGCATTTGTTAGCAACTCTAAAATAATTCGAAATAATCGTTTCTCATCGGTGTTCACAAATTCTGGTACATCATGATCAATCGTATAATCTATTATTAAATTTTTGATAATTGCTTTAGGGCGAATTAAATCGAATACCGTCTCAACTAGATTTTTTAAATGAATATTTTCTTGCGTGATTGATAGAGTATCTTTTGTGATTTTAATTGCATCTAAAATACTGTTTTGAAAATCTAATAATGCACTTGTCGCCAAAACAAGATTATCCGCATATTCTTTTACACGCGGATTTACCGCTTCATTTTGAATTAATCGCGCAAAACCAATCATGCCAGTTAGCGGCGTTCGAATATCATGCCGCATATTTTCTAAAAATTCCGTTTTTGCGCGATTTGCAGCTTCGGCTTGTTTTTTAGCAATGTGTAATGCTTCTTCTGATTTTTTACGATCCGAAATATCAGTTGATACTTGTGTGATTACTTGATGTGATAAGGCGGGTAAAATTGTGTGATAATATTTTGACAGTAATTTATTTGCTCGCTGCTTTTTTTCTAAAAAAAAACTCACAAAAATATATTGATCAATTAAATTAATCAGTAAAATTAATTCGTTCTGTTGTAAAAATTCGCTTAGTGATAACGTTGATAATTTTTTTTGGGTTGAAAAATACTTAATTTTTTGAAGTATATGATTTCTTTTGTCTTGCAAATAATTAATAAAATATTGTTTTTCTAAATCGGTTTTGATTGCATGTGTTTCTTGTAATAATAAAAGCACAACACGAATTTCGCCATTTGTGCAATCTGATGGATTAAGTGATTCGGTTTGACTGCGAATAATGCCATCAATTATAAAATCGAGTAGCTGTAAAATTTTTATTGCCGCTTTTGTATCGGTGATCGCTTTATAATATGGTGATGGTAGTAAATCAAGATATGTCATTGGGATTTCTTTTCGTCCATCAGTACGTTATAGTGAGTGCAAATATAATTTTATGATCATTATACTATGAATTCAGGCAGCACATACGAAGCGCGATTAAAACAAACTGTCAAAAAGTTGAGATGGGATAAATTCCATCTGGATCCTTTTTTGTTCTTCAGTTTATTGATTCTATCAACGATCGGATTGTTCATTTTGTACAGCGCAAGTAATGCCAGTGCCGTTGTGGTTGAAAAACAAATATACCGCCTTATTTTCTCGTTTATTTTAATGATTGTTTTTGCGCAAATTCCAGCGACATATTACAAACGTTGGGCACCGTGGTTGTATGGAATCGGTTTCATTTTATTATTAGCTGTTTTGGTAATTGGAAAAGTGGATTTGGGCGCGAGACGATGGATATCGTTAGGATTTATTCGTTTTCAGCCGTCTGAAATTATGACGCTGGCAATGCCGCTTATGTTAGCTTGGTTTTTAAGTGAAAAATCACTGCCACCAAAATTTTCATTGTTGTTAATTTCTGGCGTGATGATTATTTTACCAGCATTATTAATTGCAAAAGAACCGGATTTAGGAACAGCAATTATCGTCACCATTGCTGGCTTTTTTGTTTTATTATTAGCGGGAATGCGTTGGCGATATATTGGATTACTAATCGGCGCGCTTGCTGCATTATCACCTGTTATTTGGCATTTTATGCATGCTTATCAAAAAGACCGCGTGCTTACTTTTTTAAATCCCGAACGCGATCCACTCGGAAGCGGTTATCACATCATTCAATCCAAGATTGCAATTGGTTCAGGCGGATTTTTTGGTAAAGGTTATATGCAAGGCACGCAATCGCATTTATCTTTTTTGCCTGCACACACAACTGATTTTATTTTTGCAGTGAGCGGTGAAGAATTAGGATTGATCGGCTGCATTGTTATTTTAGCGGTTTTTTTAATGATTTTTAGCAGATGTTTATATATTAGCTTGCACGCGCAAGATAATTTTACCAGATTGTTAGCAGGAAGTTTGGGATTAACATTTATCGCTTCTGCATTTATTAATTTAGGAATGGTGACTGGAATTTTGCCGGTGGTTGGCGTACCGCTTCCGTTAATTAGTTATGGTGGAAGTTCGATGATTGCATTGATGATTAATTTTGGAATTATTATGTCGATACATACTCACAGGAGGTTATGGTCGTCTTAATGTTATGTGAGGCAGATGGAAGTGGAAGCGCCAGCGACCACGCCGATAACAAAAGGGAACTCTGATTTATGAAATTTTCAAAAACATTTTTTATTACTTTTTTAGCATTCACAACAACCATTTTTGCCAATGATTTAACAGTCAATCCACAACAAGTAAAACGCGAACAAAAACAATTTATTCGGCAATTAGTTGTGCAAAATCATTTTAATCGTGCGAAATTGAATGCATTGTTCGCAACTCTGCACAAAGATCCTAGAGTCATTTCATCGATGACAAGACCATTTGAAAAACAACCATGGACTTATTATCGTAATTTTTTTGTAACACCAAAACGTGTGAAATTAGGCGCAGAATATTTAAAAGATCATCACGCAGTATTAATGCAAATGCAGCAAAAATATGGAATTCCAGCAAGTATTATTACAGCAATTATTGGTGTTGAAACAGAATATGGCAGACACTTGGGAATTTATTCTGTATTGCGTACGCTTTACACGCTTGGTTTTTATTATCCACCACGTGAAACATTTTTCAGAAAAGAATTGGCGCAATATTTAATTTTAACGCGTGACAATCATTTAAATCCAAGCGAATTAAAAGGATCATACGCTGGCGCATTGGGTATTCCGCAATTTATGCCGAGCAGTTATCGTTATTTTGGCGTTGCGTTTCGCGGGTCTTCTGTCAATTTATTTAATCAAAATGATGCGATCGCAAGCGTTGCAAATTATTTTCATAAAAATGGTTGGCTTGCAAACAAACCAATTGCACGAAAATTACATTCTAAAAATCAATGGATCAATAAAAAAATTGGTACACGTTTAGCGATGCCACTTGAGCATTCTACGCAATATTGGGAAACATATAAAAACTTTAATGTGATTATGACTTACAATCACAATGTTGTTTATGCGATGGCAGTGTATCAATTGAGTAAAGCGATTCAGAAGCTGAGCGCTAGCGAAATGCGAAAATGACAAATACTGCTGCTGATTTTCACCGCGCAGGCAATGATTTTTTAGATAAAGAAAATTTTGCTGCTGCGGCAGAAGAATATAAAAAAGCATTGGCTTTAGCGCCAAAAAGCGTCGCAACACATTTTCGTTTAGGTCTCGCCTATTTTTCATCAAAAAATTTTGAATTAGCAAAACAAGAATTTCAAACTGTATTATCGCTTGAGCACACACATCCCAATGCAAATCAATGTCTCGCCAATTCTTTATTAGAATTAGGTGATCACGAAACAGCAATTCATTATTATTTTCGACAAATGGAAAAAAATCCATGGTTTGAAACATACTATAATTTAGGCGTTTTATTCATGATGAAAGATAAGTTGCAAGATGCAATATCCTATTTTAATAAAGCAATTGAAATAAATCCGAATGATGTTGCAACGCAAATTAATTTAGGTAATGTGTATTTGAAAAAAAATATTCCTACGGAAGCGTTAACTTATTACGAAAAAGCGAATTCTTTAAAACCAAATGATGCTGAAATTCTGCATATTTTATCTGCCTTGCAGCAAAAAGAAATTCCTAATACCGCACCCGCAGAATATATTACACATTTATTTGATCAATACGCACCCTACTACGATTTACATTTAACAAAGGCATTAAAATATGATTCCCCAGAAAAAATATTGCGAGCTTTGCAATTAGAATATCCTGAATTTTCTGAATTAAAATCAATTATCCTTGATTTGGGATGTGGTACTGGTTTGTGCGGCGCGTTATTTAAACCATACGCACAAAAATTAATTGGCGTAGATTTATCTGAAAATATGCTGGTCGCAGCAAAATATAAACAAATTTATGATGAGTTAATTAAAGATGATATTACACGCGCATTAACTCGATTTTCAAATATTGACCTAATTCTCGCGGCTGATGTTTTTACTTATTGTGGCGATTTAGAATTAACTTTTAAAAATGCTTTTACTGCTTTGAAAAATAAAGGATTATTCATTTTTACAGTTGAAAAAACAGCTGAGAAACCGTTTATTCTGCAAACTTCGATTCGTTACGCACATAGTAAATCTTACTTAACATCGTTGGCAACCAAACATCATTTTGAAATTGTGCAATTCGATAATATCGTTTTGCGTAATCAACAAAACAAACCAGTTGAAGGTTATTTGGTTTTTTTAAAAAAGAATTGATACACTAATTGCTGGATAACGGAGTAATTAACCTAGGTGAGTTTTTATGTACGAAGACCATGTTTTTAAAATCAGCGTGCTAGTTCTTTTCGCCGTATTCGTTGTAAAAATTTTTTATTGCTACATGCTAAATAATATTTTAAATCGTGTGCCACGCGAAAACCAACAATTTCCGCAGTGGTTTATATGGCTATGTTTAATTCCATTGCTCGGCATTGTTTTTGAATGGATTATGTTGCCATTCGGAATTCCAAACGCTTTGAAAAAAATGTTTTCGACTAATCAAGATGCAATCAATTCCGCAACTACATTATTTAAATTAGCAATCGCACAACTTGTTTTTACTATGCTTGGAATTTTTTTCTTGATAAAACCAATCAATCAAATCGCTGCAATATTAGGTATTGTATTTTGGCTGATTTATTGGGTGATGATTGTTTTATTCGATAGAAAATATCTGAAGCGGTAAATTACACAACGGGTATTGGTTTTCCATTTTCATCGATCGCAACGTAAGTAAAAACACCTTCTGTTACTTGTCTGCGAGCACTTTCAATTCCGCCATCCGTTGCGTATGTTTCAATTTTAATTGTTAAGGATGTGCGCCCTACTTTTAATAATTCACCATAACAACAAATAAAATCACCGACATGAACGGGTGATAAAAAAACCATTTTATCAATTGCAACAGTTGTTACGCGGCATTTCGCTCTTTTGCGCGCAATACTTAATCCCGCTAAATCCATGTATGAAATAACCCAACCGCCAAAAATATCGCCATTAACATTCACGTCTGATGGCATGGCTAATGTTCGAATTGCTAACTCACCAGATGGAGTTTTCATGATTTATTTGGCTCCAAATGATGTCCATGTATTTTACGAATTAAATAATCCAGTGATATTTTTCCTGGTCCGTGCAACATTAAAAACATTAACAACAACGCCCAATTAATATGCTGAGATAATCCCGCCGCACCTTCTGGCGTCCACAAAAATGGATATGAAATCGCGCAGATTGCATTGTAAATAAAGAAAATCAAAATTACAAAACGTCCGCCAAAACCCAACACTAAAAAAATTGGCAAAATTAATTCCGCAGCGGTACTTAATACAGCTGCAACATATGGTGATAAAAATGGAACAGTATAAACATGCGAAAATAACATCAAGGTTGATTGCCATGATTGAATTTTAACAAGCCCAGACATAAAAAATATCTGTGCAATCCAAAGACGAACAATGAAATCACCAAGAGGCGCTAATCGATCAAATGCATTGAGCAGCGGACGAATAATAGCGGCTATTCTTGGTATCATATCATCATTTCCTTGTGTAAAATAAATATGGTGCATGATAGCATACCCTTTTTTTAAATTCATATTGTTTGATTAACAGGAGTAAAATTAAATGAAAGCAAAAAAAATCATTAATACATTAATGAATACCGCGCTCGTTATGAGTGTTGCGACTATATCAACACACGCCATTGCAAAACCAAAATGTCCAGTTGAAAAATGTTATGGCATTGTCAAAAAAGCTAAAAATGATTGCGGCACACCAAAACATGCATGTGCAGCACAGGCAAAATATAACGGCGATCCAAATGATTGGATATTTGTAATGAAAGGCAATTGCAATAGCATCGTGGGTGGATCATTAACACCGCCGAATGCGAAAAAAACTAAAAAATAGTTAATTGCTATTTTTTGTTAGCGTTGATCCTAACGCCGCACCTGCAACACCACCAATTACGGCACCGGTTGTGCCACCCGCTAAACCGCCAACTGTGCCGCCAACTGCTGCGCCACCAACAGCGCCCATGGTGCGTTTATCACCGCAGCCATTTAAGCTCAATGCTATTACAGCAGATAATGTCGATAATATAATTATTTTTTGAATGTGTTTCATAAAAATACTCCATTAAGATTCTAACGCTTCTTCCATCGTGTCATATTCTTCCAATTGGGATAGTATCGCATGCACATCAACCAATGCACGATAATCCACAATTTTGCCTTTTTGCAGTTCATAAATTGTAATACCTGAATATCTCACTTCGCGATAAGTGGGTTTTGTATCAAAAAAACCACCTAAATGTGTGCCATTCGCAGACCAACGGCTTACCACTTTATCACCTTCAGCAATAAATTCTTCCCATTTAATCGTTAAATCTGGAAATGCAGTTAACCATTTTTCAACAATGTCATGCATGGTATCGCTGCCGCTGAAAGTATGAAATGGGCTATGAATTTTTGCATTTTTCGCAAATGTTTTATCGATAACAACCAAATCTCGATCATTCCAAAGTGATTTTGAGTATTCAATAATAATATCTTTATTATTTTTCATGATGCTGCCTCCAATATTTCAAGATTTACTGGAGACTTTTATATTTCACCAATAAATCAGAGAATCCTTTCTCATCAATACAGTTTACGCCTAATTCACGTGCCTTGTCATATTTGCTGCCGGGTGATTCACCGACAATGACGGCAAATGTTTTTGCAGAAACGCTTCCCGCAACTGTCGCGCCTAATGATTGTAATTTTTCTTTCGCACCATCACGACTAAAATTAGATAATGTTCCTGTGATTACAAAAGTTTTTCCTTTTAATGGCAATTGCGAAGATTGTAAAACAGCAGGCCAATGAATTCCTGATTTAATTAATGCTTGAATTAATTTTTGATTATGTGGTTCATGAAAAAATGCAACAATATGTTCTGCAACAACTGGTCCCACATCTTGCACTTGTTGTAATCGCAATAAATCCGCTTTCATAAATTCATTTATATCCTTAAATTCTAGGCTTAAAATACTCGCCGTTGCTTCACCAACTTCTCGAATTCCGAGTGCATATAAAAAACGCGCAAGTGTTGTTGATTTACTTTTTTCAATTGCTTTTAATAAATGATCTGCAGATTTTTCACCCATGCGTGGCAATGCGATTAATGCATCACGATTTAAATGATATAAATCAGCAACTGTTTTAATTAAATTATTATCCGCTAATAAATCCACTATTTTATCGCCTAATCCATCAATATCCATTGCACGTCGCGATGCAAAATGTTTGATTGATTCGCGTAATTGCGCAGGACAAACTAAACCCGCTGTGCAACGCAAAACTGCTTCATCTTTTATTTTTTCAACTGCAGAATGACAAACAGGACATGCAGTTGGCATTTTTATTTTTTTTGATGATGTAATTCTTTTTGATAAAACAACTTCAACCACTTCTGGAATCACATCACCCGCACGCCGAATAATAACAAAATCATTTTCACGCACATCTTTTCGAAATAATTCATCAAAATTATGTAACGTTGCATTACTTACCATCACGCCGCTCACTAAAACAGGCTTTAATCGTGCAACTGGCGTAATTGCACCAGTTCGCCCAACTTGAAAATCAATGTGCTCAATTTGCGTTTGTTTTTCTTCTGCGGGAAATTTATGGGCGATTGCAAAACGTGGCGCGCGCGAAATAAATCCTAATTGTGTTTGCAATATTAATGAATTTATTTTGTAAACTACGCCATCAATTTCAAATGGTAATTTATCGCGTTTTTTTGATATTTGTTCATAATATTTTTCGCATTCAACAATTCCCGACGCAATTTTAATATCACGTGCAACTGGAAATCCCCAATCATTTAATTTTTTTAACATTTCAAAATGTGTTTTAAAATGATCCGCGCCTTTTAAAATCACTAGCCCGTAAGCATAAAATCGCAGTGGTCTTTGCGCTGTAATATTAGAATCTAATTGACGTAAACTTCCTGCGGCCGCATTTCTCGGATTTGCAAATATTTTTTCACCTTTTTTTTCAGCAAGTGAATTCATTTTATCAAATTCTTTTTTCAACATAAAAATTTCGCCGCGAATTTCGCAATGCGCAGGATAATCTTTTCCAAATAATTTTAATGGGATACTTTTAATTGTGCGCACGTTGTGTGTGACATCTTCACCGACTTCACCATCGCCGCGTGTTGCAGCACTCACCAATTCTCCATTTTTATAGGTTAAACTAATTGCGAGACCATCTAATTTCGGCTCGCAAACAAATTCTAATGTTTGTGCTGATTTTAATTGACGTTGAATGCGTTCATCAAAAGCAGTTAATTCCTCGTGTGAAAATGCATTATCCAAAGATAACATGGGTACCGCATGCGTTACTTTTTCAAAGTCAGATAAAACAATTCCACCGACGCGTTGTGTTGGCGAATCCGGCATGATTAATTCTGGATGATTTTTTTCGAGTGATTGTAATTCACGAAATAAACGATCATATTCTGCGTCTGAAATTTCGGGGTCGTCGAGAGCGTAGTAGCGATAATTGTGATGATTGAGTTTGTTGCGCAGATTCTCTATTTTGGTTTGGATAGTCATAAAAACTTTCTATTAAACTTAAGAATATAAATTAGTGAGTTGTCGCTGTTAGGTGGGTCACTGCAAAACGCCCTTGTTCCGTTCGCTGCGCTTACTGCACGCGGGCTTCCGTAAAATCTGCTCCATTCAGGCGAACATGTCTGCGGTCATCTTTCCATTTTCATATGTGCGAATTTGTTGGCGATATTGCACCATGCGTTCTTTTGTAAATGTCGCACGTTTATCATCTAAAACTTGTCCGCCAATATCTTCAACAAGCTGATCAACTGTTTCTAACATGCAATCAAAAGTAGATAAAGGATCTTGTACAGATGATGTTGTAAAAAATAAACATAAACCTTTGCAAGAAAATGCGCCCATTTTTGTTAAATCAAATGTGCCCGGCGCAATTGCAGATGCGCAGTTAAATAAAACATCGCCGCGTCCATCTTTTTGTTCGTGACGATTAAAAATACGCTGCTTTCCATAACGCAAACCAGCAGACAATAATGCTTGTAATAATTCATAACCCGCATACGCTGAACCTTCTGGCGCCATTAAATATAAAATAATGACAGAATCTGCTTGTGAATTGACTGATTTTATTTTTGGTGCAGAAGATGATAATGGCTTTTTTTCAGTATTATTTTCGCCTAATAATGCATCGTCATCATAATTATCTGTAGTAGGTTTTGTGGACGCGGCATGTAATGTGGGAATATTTCTTTGTTTACGATAATGATTCTTTTTTGTTGCGCGATTTTTATTAATATAAAAATAAATGCCGGCGATCATAATTACTGCGAAAAGAATAGAGATAATCGTCATGATATTTTTCCTTTATGCTTCTACCATCTCAACCGCTTCTTGTATATCAACTGAAACAATCCGCGATACACCGGGTTCTTGCATCGTCACACCCATCAAATGATCTGCAGCTTCAATCGTTACTTTATTGTGACTTATGATTAAAAATTGCGTGTCCTTCGACATTTCTTTTACTAATTGACAATAACGTCCGACATTTAAATCATCGAGCGGCGCATCAACTTCATCGAGAACACAAAAAGGCGCTGGATTTAAGTGGAAAATTGCAAACATCAGCGCAATTGCTGTTAATGTTTTTTCACCGCCGGATAACATATGAATACTTGAATTTCTTTTTCCGGGCGGTTGCGCTTTTACAATAATGCCAGTCGTTAATAAATCATCGTCCGTTAAACTTAATTCTGCAGAACCGCCATTAAAAATCCGCGGAAATAATTTTTGGAAATGTTGATTCACCGTATCAAATGTATTTTGAAATAAATGTTTCGTTTCGCGATCAATTTTGCGAATGGCATTTTGTAAAATTTCAAGTGCCGCTAATAAATCCGCGACTTGTTGATCCATGTAAACTTTGCGTTCTGATAATTCTTTATATTCATCAATTGCCGCTAAATTAATTGGACCTAAGCGATCAATTCGCGCTTGCACTGTATTAACATTTTCTTCCCATTCAGATAACTCTGCATTTTCAGGCATTTCTGATAACAAAGTTTCAATATTAAATTTCATCTCGACAATTTGTTCTTTCAAAGTAGTTTGACGTACCAGTGTTTCTTGGTTGTCCATGCGCAATTGTTGTTGCTGCTCTTGCAATGATGACAACATTTGTATTGCACGATCACGCGCAGTTTCAATTTGTTTTAAATGATTTTGTTCTGATTGCAATCGCTGATCAATTCCACGCAAATTATTTTCAACTACTGTACGATTATTTAAATTCTTTTGCAACGCATCCGACCATTCTTTTAATGGCACATGCACTTCAGATAATTGTTTTTGAATTGTATTGCGACGTTCAGTTAATTGTAATAATTGTTTTTGATTTGCATTTAAAGATTGCGTTAAAACAGATAATTGTTTTTCAGTAGAAGATAATTTTATATGCCATTCATCAGCGTGTTGTTTTTTTGTTTGCGCCTCGAGACGTGCTGCATTTAAAACATTTTCTGCTTTTGCGCGTTCCGCTATAATATTTTCTTTTTGTGCAGATTCTGTTTGCACTGTTTTTGTAAAATGTGTAATTGCTTGCTGCGCAGTTTGCATCGTTGATTCGCATTGCTTTAATTGTGATTCAATTTGCTTTATTTCAGAGGTTAAATGATTTTGTTGTTGTGTTGATGCTTCCAAACGAGATTTTTTTTCGCTTAGTTTTGTTTGCGTTTCTGTTAATGCTTGACTTGTTTCTTGAAATAATTGATGTTGTGCATCACGCGTTGATTCTAATTTTTCTAATGTTGATTTTGCATCTGCAAGTTGTGTTTGCAGTGTTGAAAAATTTTCTGTGTAATCTTGAATTAATAATGCTAATTCTTTTAATTTTTTTTCGCGAACTAAAAAACTGTCTTCTTCAGTGTGTGATTTTGATATTGTTAGCCAATTATTTCCAATCCAATATCCATCACGCGTGATAACTGATTCATGTGATTGTAATGTTGATTTTGATTTTAATGCTTCGGATAAATCGTCAGCAATATAAACACAAGATAACCAAGCAGGTAATTTATTAGAATTCTTAATGACAGACAAAATAGATGTTCGCCTGTTCCCACTCCCACTTCCGCTTTCACAAAGCGTCATTTCACCTTTTGAAAAATCTTTTAACGCATTTTTCATTTCATCAATTGAATCAACACAAATTGCGTCAACGTGATTTCCTAAAACAGTTTCAACTGCTAATTCCCATCCCGCATCAACATGAATCATTTTTCCAAGCTTCGTTTGTTTGCTTAAATCATGTTGTTTTAACCATGCTTTAACTTCTTCTTGATTATCTTGTTGCAACGCATTCAACGAAGCAACTTGCGCTTCGCATTTTTGTAATTCACCTTGTTGTTTTGAAAATGCAGTTTGCAAATTTAATTGTGTATTGCGTTGTGCTTGAATCGATTTTGATAATTGCGATAACGTTGCTTGAATATCAGATATTTTCTTTTGTAGCGTTTGTACTTTTTCAGATAATGGATTTATTTCGTCTGAAGAATTATTGGTTGGCAGTGCGGATAATTGTGTTTGTAATTGTGTGCGGCGTTCTTGTAATTGTTGTTGTTGTTTTTCATAATGACTGCAATTATTTTTTGCAACTTCTAATTGTTGATGCGTTGCAGAAATTTTTTCTTGAAAACGATCACATTCATTTTGTGCTTGACGCATATTTTGTTCTGCAATTTGCAATGTTTTATTTGCCGCTTGCAATACTTCATGTAATTGTCCGGACTGCGGTTTTAATTGTGTCAATTCTTCAGTTAATATTTCAATTTGTTCTGTTTGCGCAGTTGCTTGATGCGTTAATTCATCGAATAATGAAGCAGATTCTGTGATTTCGCGTTCCCATTGTTTTGATTGTTCTTGTTTATGTTGAATTTGTTGTTCTAATCGCGCAATTTCACTGCCTAATCCGTAAAATTGTTTTTGCACACCTTCTTTTTCATCTAAAAAAGTTTGAATATCAATACGTGATTTTTCGATATTCATTTCGCATTCGCGTTGCGTTGCTAATTGTGCTTCGTGTTGTAAAACAATTTGTGCGATTTTTTCTTTTTTATCGTGAGATTGTTTTTCAAATGCAGTCCATTGCAAAGCTTTCATTTGCGCATGCAACAAACGTAATTCTTGTTGTAATATTTTATACTTTTCCGCAGCTTCCGATTGACGTTCTAAATGACGTAATTGTTTTGCTAATTCTGCGCAAACGTCATTTAATCGATCGCAATTTTCTTGTGTGTGGCGAATACGCGTTTCTGTTTCGCGACGACGTTCGCGATATTTTGAAATACTTGCTACTTCTTCAAAATGTGCGCGTAATTCTTCTGGTTTTGCCTCAACTAATTGCGCAATCATTCCTTGTTCGATGATTGCATAGCTGCGCGGACCCAAACCAGTTCCTAAAAATAAATCGACTAAATCACGACGTCGCGCTGCAACGCCATTAATAAAATAATTTGATTGACCTTCGCGCACCACTTCGCGACGAATGGAAATCTCGGAAAATGCAGCATATTCTCCAGTAATTCTGCGATCAGAATTATCGAATGTTAATTCAACCGCTGCTTTTCCAACTGGTTTTCTACCAGTTGATCCATTAAAAATAACATCGGACATCGATTGTCCGCGCAATTGTTTAGCGGACATTTCGCCCGTTACCCAACGAATGGCATCAACAATATTAGATTTTCCGCAACCGTTTGGTCCGACAATTGCATTCATGTGACTTGTCACGGGAATGCTTGTGGGATCCACAAAAGATTTGAAACCAAATAATTGAATGCGTTTTAATTGCATAATTGGCGTGAATTTCCTAGTTAAATTTAAGTTACAGTTTACAGAAAATGGTGCAGATTGAATAGAGAAAGTTCGGTATCGGCATTATTCACGCCGATACCATCTTTTACGCTATTACTTTTTGTTGTTTCACTTCTTGATGCACAATCGCGAGTGATTTTACCCATGGTTGATGATGTTGAAGACTTTTTGGCAGGTTTTGCAGCGCTAATTCTGCTTGAACTGCTGAATTGTACTGACCGTACGTCAACATAAACCATGGTTTGCCATCGAGTTTGGTTTCAAAATATGCAGCTTTATTGCCTAAATTATGTACTGCAACAAATGATTTCAAGTCGCTTAATTTATTGCTGGCTAATAACTGTACAGTATATTTTTGATTGGTTGCGACAGTTGGATTTGTTTGTTGTGGCGATGACGGTATCAATACTGACATGTCAGCTGACGCATTTGATTTTGGTTGCGCAGATGCAATTCTTGGTTTTGCATTGGGTGATAAACGTGGATCGCTAATTGCGTGATGCTCTTGTGCAATCGGTGGCGAAGCAGCTGCTGTTGTTTCGCTTGTTGTTTCACTTGAAGTGCCGCTTGTTAATCCGCCCGGTATATTTTGCGATGATTGCGTTGGCATGTGATAAGCCGGCAAATGTTTTGTGATGGGTTCGGTCGGAACTGTTTTATTCATGTTGTCGATATCTGCTGGTTCTTGCTGAACGATGGTGCTAGCAGAACGAGAATCGTAAGGCGCTGTGTAATCATTGCCTGCGGCCGCTTGATGCAAATCAGTGAAAGTCGCGCCAGAATTAATCAGCGACCATGCTTTTTTTGCCAAAGGTTGTCCTTGCGCAGCTGATCTTTCAATCCAAAGTTCCGCAGTTTGTTGATCTCTGACCGTGCCAATTCCGTAATAATACATATAACCCAAAGCATATTGCGCATCAGCACTACCATTTTCTGCAGCAGCTTGAATTTTAGTAATCGAACAATTGTATTTCATCATGTAAGGATTAGATTCGCAGGCGTGTGATGCTGCTGCCGATTGAGTCGCGCTGGATGAAGGTGAATGACTACATCCTGCAATTAACGCTGTTAAAGTGAAAACCGTCGCGCCACAAATAACGATAGATTTGATTGTCATGATCTGCTTCCTTGATAAAATTCCAAAAAAATTAAGCTATTGTGCGACAAAATAAAAAAGATGTAAACGAAAAATAGTAGTTGCGGCTCTGAAGGTTGATTAACGAAATTTTCAGATTTGAGGTGAGGTTGAAGGATAATTTTATTTCGAAAAGCGCAGTTGACACGTTAGTCAATGAGCATTTTCGAAATAAATTATCATTCAAGATCACCCAAAGATGAAAATTCTATTCTCCGTGGAAATTCTGAACGAAAAAAAACCCGGCGGTTTAGGGAAACCGCCGGGCTTGATCGATACTAGGGAGTTCACATTTTAGGGATTTAAAGCGTTAAGGAACCCAGCGCGGATTCCATTTTTGTTTCTTTACAACTACGTTTTGCATTTTACAATCCTCCTTGGTCGGTTTCAGTTTCGGATTGCCAGCTTTGTTTAGTTGTGCGGTTCAACATCCTGTCAAACCGCAATGCCAACCAATCAAAACTTACAACTCACAGTAACACACCCGAAAACTCGAGCAAGCTATCTTGAAAAAAAATTAAACAACTTTGATTTTTTTGATCGTTGTATTTTCAGTCAGTTATATTTTATGAATTTTTTTTGAACAAATAAATCAATCAGTTGGTCATTTTTAATGCATGCAAAAACGTCGGACACGTTGAGATATTTCGCACAATGTATTGAGAATTTTGGAAAACGGTATTTTTGACCTCGATAAATATTTCTTAATAAAGAACAAAAAATGTACAGTTTCAACGCGTGCAATCCCAAACAATTCTCGTATAATGCGCTCCATGTCAAAACGAAAACGCAAAAAAGTATCAACCGAGCTTGTCACCGCAACTGTGACCGAGTTAAATCACGAAGGTCGTGGCATTGCCCGCGTAAATGGCAAAGCCACTTTCTTATTTGGCGCATTGGCTGGTGAAACGGTGCAATTTCAATATTCAAAATATCATCGGCAATATGATGAAGGCGCGGTTGTTGATGTTATCGAAAAATCACCTGATCGCGTTATTCCAAAATGCAAACATTTCGGCGTATGCGGCGGCTGCAGTTTGCAACATATGAATTCTGATGCGCAGCGCACACATAAACAAGCTGTTTTATTAGAACATTTACAACATCAAGCTGATTGTGTTCCAGCAGAAATTTTACCGCCAATTTATGCAGATTCATGGGAATATCGCCGTCGTGCACGATTATCAGTGCGTTTTGTAACGAAAAAAAATGCTGTTTTAGTTGGATTTCGTGAACGCGGCAGCAGTTTTGTTGCGCAACTTGAATCGTGCGATATTTTACATCCATCGATTGGAAAAAAAATAAAATTGCTCGGTGAATTATTAATGCAATGCGAAATGAAATCGCATATTGCGCAAATTGAAGTTGCAATCGGTGATAATGTGAGCGCAATTGTCGTGCGACATTTAGTTGAATTACCAAAAAGCGATATTGAAAAATTAATTTTATTTTCGCGCGACAATAATTTGCAATTATATTTTCAACCTGAAGGTACAGACAGCATTCACGCAGTGTATCCTGAAAATCCTGATAGATTATTTTATGAAATTCCCGATCAACAAATAAAAATATATTTTAAACCATCGCAATTTACGCAAATTAATCAAGCAGTGAATATTAAAATGATTTCACGTGCAATTGAATTATTAGATTTGCAAAAAACAGATCGTGTATTAGATTTATTTTGCGGTATTGGAAATTTTTCACTGCCGATTGCAAAATATTGCGCTGAAGTGATTGGTGTTGAAGGTTCGGAAAATGCAATTGCGCAAGCACAAAATAATGCGCAGGAAAATAATATTCACAACACACAATTTTTTACACAAGATTTATCAGTTGATTTATCGCATGCCGCATGGAGTCAAAATCAATTTGATAAAATTATTTTAGATCCACCGCGCGTTGGCGCAAAAGAATTAATTCCTTATTTTGCAATATGGAAACCGAAACGCATCGTTTATATTTCTTGCAATCCCATCACGTTAGCCCGTGATACAAAAGATTTATTGCAATTAGGTTACACATTAGAAAAAGCCGGCGTAATGGATATGTTTCCGCATACTGAGCATGTGGAAGCTATTGCGGTGTTTGCTATAATAGAAACATGAACACAAATGACAACACATTGTCACCCCAAGCCATCCACTGGCTAGACCATCTCGATCAAACACATCACGCGAATTTTGATTTAATTAAAAATGCCTGTATTTTTGCATGTAAAAATGAAAAAACAAACACGCCCTTTTCGCTATCCACATTAACACAAGGATTAGCGATGGCGGATGTATTATTAACATTGCAAAGTGATGATTATATTATCGCCGCTGCAATTTTATATCCTGCAATTTTTTACAATGCCGCATTAACTGAAAAATTAAATGAAACAACAGATAAAACAATTTGCAAATTAATTACGGGCGCAATGCAAATGGATATTATTCATTCTGCATATAGCGATAAATCTGAAAAAACGGGTCAACAAAATCAAATTGATAATTTACGCAAAATGATGCTCGCGATGGTTGATGATATTCGCACAGTATTATTAAAATTATCCGAGCGATTAATTATGTTACAACATTTGGGACGTCTTCCATCAGAAAAACAATTGCAAATCGCGCAAGATACAATGGATTATTATGCCCCGCTCGCAAATCGTTTGGGTATTGGTCATATCAAATGGCAATTAGAAGATTGGGCATTTCGTTATATTAATCCAACAGAGTATCAAAAAATTTCAAGTGCGTTTCACATGCGCCAAAAAGACCGCGTGCAATTTATTCATCAAACGATTGCTGAATTAAAAAAATTATTAGCAGAAAATAATATTAAAAATGTGAAAATATCAGGGAGAATTAAGCATATTTATAGTATTTATAAAAAAATTCAACGAAAAGAAACAACGTTTGAACATATTTATGATACGAATGCGATTCGCATTTTAGTACCAACAGTCAGAGATTGTTATACCGCATTAAGTTTAGTGCATTCGCGATGGACGCCAATCACAAAAGAATTTGATGATTATATTGCAAAACCAAAATCAAATAATTATCAATCAATTCACACTGCTATCACAACTGAAAATGGCTTGATACTTGAAATACAAATTCGAACAGTGGAAATGCACGAAAAAGCAGAATTGGGAATTGCGGCGCATTGGAAATATAAAGAAAATAAATCACATCATCACGACGATCACAAAATTCATTTGCTGCGCGAATTATTAGAAACACAAACACATTTATATCCAGAAGCATTTCATGATCGTGTTTATGTTTTTTCGCCAACAGGAAATGTATTTGATTTAGAAAAAGGTGCAACATCACTTGATTTTGCTTATTTAGTGCATAGTGATGTTGGCAATCGTTGCCGCGGTGCAAAAATTAATAATGTTTTAATGCCGCTCACTTATGAATTAAAAACAGGTGATCACATTGATATTCTTACAACTAAAGAGCCTCATCCGAGTCGTGATTGGTTGCGTGCTGATTTAGGCTTTTTAAAAACAACGCATGCAAAACAAAAAGTGCGTCAATGGTTTAAAAAACAAGATCAAGAAAAATATTTGAGCGATGGTTTATCAATATGGGAAAAATTAGCAAAACAAAATCATTTTGAAAAATCAATGATCGAAAAAATATTTTCTGAATTTGATCTTAAAAATTCAAATGCATTGTTAATTTCATTAGGTAATGCTTCTATTTCACCAGCTGCACTTTTAAATAAATTAACTGATTCTCATCAAAAACCACGTGACGAAATTATTATTGAAAAAGAAAGAGAAAAAAAGGAAGCATTATCATCGCCCGCTTTTTCAGTGCAAGGTGAAAAACATTTATTAACACAATTAGCAAAATGTTGTCGTCCTATCCCTGGCGATATTATCATGGGCTATATCACAAAAGGTCGCGGCATCACCGTTCATCAAAAAAAATGTCGCAATATTATTGACGCACAAAAAAATCGCCCTGAAAAATTAATCGATATTTCATGGGAAAATCAAACGAATAAAAATTATCGCGTGAATTTAGAAATTCACTGTGAAGATCGCTCTGGATTATTGCGCGATGTATCTGGCATTATTGCGCAACTTAATTTATCTATTTTTGCAATCAATTCACGTCTTAATAAAAATAATGCGATGGCAACAATTTCGTTGACAGTTGAAATTAATAATCAAAATATATTAAATGATATGATGAAAAAAATTCGGCAGATTAAGGGTGTTATGGATGTTCGTAGAAAATAATTCTGTGTGTATGTTCGCTCAATAAAAAACCCAGATGATCTTTCTTCTCGTATGAATTTTTTTAACGCTCGATGGTCGATTTTTTTAGGCCGTCTCAACGTGACGTCGTGACTCGTATCGACTAAAATTGACTTCGTGTCAATTTTGCCTAAAAAAATAACGACCATCTCGCTAAAAATTCAAACTCGGCGAAAGATCATCTGGGTTTTTTATTTCGCTCACCCCGAGCACTGATCACTAAATCAACGGCATCGGCACCAACAATATTTCTTCACCCATCGTATGAAAACGTCTTTGCAACACATATGGAATTCCATTATGCAATAAACGTTTGAACCAAGTATCTTTTTGAAAACTCATTTGACTCGCAAAAAACATATGATCAGGATATTTTTTTCCAGTGCTTTCACATAATTCCATTGCTTGCTCAATTAAATCACTTCCATATTCTGCATAACTTGTTGCAGCTAAATTTTTCTGATGGCAATAATTTACAAAATAATCGAGCATTTCATCCACTTCTTTTGTCATGCGTTTTAATGAACGCTTTCCGCTAAAACTTTTAATATCAACTTGTCCGACGCTAATAAATACAAAATTTTTAAAATAGCTTGGAAAATGTTTTAGGATCCACAATAAACAATGCATGCCCAATACTTTATCTCTTAAAAAAATAATTGCGGTTTTGTCGCTGGGTTGAATTGCGATTTCAGGATGAAATACATCAGATAAAGGCGGAATTAATTCGCGACTGCGCAAACGTAATTCGCGACCCACCCAACGATAATGTCTACGTACAAAATAACAAAATGCGATGACCAAACAAGTTACAATAATTGTTACAAAACCACCTTCAAAAAATTTACTAATTAATACAACACATAAAATAGAAGATGTCACAATAAAACCTAACAACGACATCGCACATTTTCCCCACCAATGTCGCGTGTTGGTGAAATTCGTCACCCAATAAGAAAACATTCCGAGCGTAGTTAAACTAAATGTAATAAATACATTAATACTATATAAAACGACTAACCAACTTACATCGCCGTGACTTAACGCTAAAATGATTAATGCGGCAATACCATAAAAAATAATTCCCTGACTATTCACCAATCGACTTGATAATAATTGAAAGCGACGTGGCAACCAATTATCTGCCGCCATATTTGCTAACACAGTTGGACCTGCTAAAAACCCTGTATTTGCAGCAACAAATAAAATACCGCCTTCAAATAATAACGTAATAACTAATCCAATATGTCCTGCGCGCGAAGACCCTAAAATTTCGCCAAAAACAACTGCATTCAATGTTTTTCCATGCACTGGATGCACGTGATACAACATGTACAATAATGTAATTCCACCAGCGACAACGGCGAGTGAAATCGCCATGTATAACATGGTCATTTTTCCAGTTTTAACGCGCGGCTCAACTAATTTATTGACATTATTTGAAACTGCTTCGATACCAGTATATGTTCCGCTTCCTAATGAATATGCATGCAAAATAAATGCGAGCATTAATAACGTACCAATATGGCCACCTAATTCATGCGCTTGACGAAACGATCGATGCACGATAAAACCCATCGATTGTTCGTGCGTAACAATTCCGTATCCAATTAATGCGATGGTTGTAACGACAAATCCTAAAAATAATGGCATAACAACTTTAATGGATTCTTTCATGCCGCGTAAATTTAAAAATATAAAGAAAAAAATAATTAAAAATTCAGCAGGTAATTTTGTCACTAAAAAATGTGCTGGAAAAAAGCTATAAATTGCATCGGCACCACTTGCAGTTGAAATTGCAATTGTTAAAACATAATCGACGATTAATGCGGAACCGGATACAACACCCGCCATCGGTCCTAATAATTGACTTGCGACTTTATATCCACCGCCGCCGCTTGGGAATAATTCGACGACTTGATTGTAACTAAGCGCGATTACAAAAATAGAAATAATTGTGCCTAATGCAACAAATAAAGTTAAATCGGGATATTGTCCCAACGCACGATAAGATTCTTCAGGACCGTAACACGAAGATGATAATGCATCTGCACCTAAACCAATCCACGCAAAAAAAGAAATGAGCGCAGTTTTTTTAAATAAATCGGATTTAAAAGGATCTAATGGATTTCCGAAAAATTTAAATTTCATGCTCGCACCATTTCAACAATCTCATGTAACGTTACATCAGTACACGGCACATCTTTAATTAACCAATCATACAAAGTAACATCTTCTTCACTTAACAATTTTAAAAATAATTTTTTTTGATTTTCAGATAATGATTCATACTGTCGATCTAAAAATCGCTCAAGAATAAAATCTAATTCGAGCATGCCACGTCGACATTGCATGCGCACTTTGCTCAACGCAATCCTCCGTCATCAAAATCAGCACGATTATTAGCGTGATTTTCAAAACGGGTATATTGACCGAGAAAAGTTAATCTGAAATCACCGATCGGACCATTACGTTGTTTGCGAATAATAATTTCTGCTGTGCCTTTATTTGGACTATCTTCGTTATAAACTTCATCACGATAAATAAATGCAATCACATCTGCATCTTGTTCAATCGCACCTGATTCACGCAAATCAGACATGACGGGTCGTTTATCTGTGCGTTGTTCTAATCCACGATTTAATTGTGATAATGCAATGACCGGGACATGAAATTCTTTTGCAATTGCTTTTAATGAACGTGAAATTTCTGAAATTTCATTCGTGCGATTTTCATGTGATGCAGGACTTGTCATTAATTGTAAATAATCAATTACAATTAAACTTAATCCGCCATGTTTTCGTGCAATACGTCGTGCACGCGTGCGTAATTCTAATGGTGATAATGCAGGCGTATCATCCACATATAATTTTGATTCTGATAAAACACTCACCGCAGAAGTTACGCGCGGCCAATCTGCATCAGATAATTGTCCTGTGCGCACTTTGTGTTGATCAATTCTTCCTAAGGATGAAATCATACGTAATGCTAATTGTTCTGCGGGCATTTCTAAACTAAAAACTAAAACAGGTTTTTCTTGTTTCATCGCTGCAAATTCAGCAATATTCATTGCAAAACTTGTTTTACCCATTGATGGTCGACCTGCAATCACAACCATATCGCCTGCTTGTAATCCAGAAGTCATTTTATCAAAATCTGCAAAACCAGTTGAAACACCGGTTAATTCACCTTTTGTTTCGTATAATGAAACTAATCGATCATTTGCTTTTGATAATAAATCAGCAATATTAACGGGACCCGAACCACGTTGTTGATGTTCTGAAATTTTATAAACTAATTGTTCCGCGTGATCTAATAATTCTTGAGAATCGCGACCGTCTGGATGAAAAACACTATTCGTAACGTCTGTTCCAACAGAAATTAATTGGCGCAAAACAGAACGTTCACGAACAATACTTGCGTATGCAACAATATTTGCAGCGGACGGAGTATTTTGTGCTAATTCGTAAAGATACGCTTCACCATCCGGTAAAGTATGTAATTTGTGATCTGATTTTAATGTTTCGGCAATCGTTAAAACATCGAATGGTTGATTGCGATGCGCTAATTTTAAAATCGCTTCAAAAATTGCGCGATGATCACCGCGGTAAAAATCATCTGTATTAATGCGATCCGCGACTTGTTCCCAAGCGCGATGATCTAACATCAACGCACCTAAAACCGATTGTTCAGCTTCGACAGAATGTGGCGGGACTTTTGCAGAAGAAGTGATTACACGCGATTCGGGTTGTTGAATGATGGCTGTCATATAATCCCTATTATGAGTGAGGCATGTTAAACAGTATAATATCAGATCATAATTGAAAAAATCTTTTTTCTTACCCTCACTCACAATAATATAACTGAAAAAAACAAATGGAGATGTAAAGATGCGACCTGTCTCTTTTTCCGCTCAAAAATGAACCATCCCTGGTTCGATCCCGCGTCTGTCGTGACGCTATTCGCTACAAAAGAGACAGGTCACATCTTTCCATCAGCCGAATTTATAATTTCAGTTACATTATCGCTCGTTCACTTCAGTGCGATTTTTTCGTCAATATTACGCTTTATTATTCACCACCACTTTAATTTTTGCATGAATTTCACCATGCAAATTAACCGTAATGACAGTTTCACCAACAATGCGAATTGGACCTTCAGGCATTTCAACTTCGCTTTTTTCAAGTGCTTTTCCAGCATCAGTTGCCGCTTTTGCAATATCACGCGGACCAATTGATCCGAATAATTTACCTTCGTCACTTGCTTCAGCAGCTAATGTCACAACGAAGCCTTCGAATTCAGCCGCACGTTTTTGTGCTGCAGCAAAAACTTCCGCTGCTTTTTTTTCTAATTCTTTGCGACGTTTTTCAAATACAACAATATTCGCTTCAGTTGCTTGCGCTGCTTTTCCGCGTGGTAATAAAAAATTACGCGCGTAGCCTGCTTTTACATTTACTTGATCGCCAACATTTCCCAAATTAGTAACACGTTCTTGTAAAATAACTTTCATATCCGCACTCCGCTATCAAAATAAGAATTTCCATCTTTGGGTGATCTTGAATGATAATTTATTTCGAAAATGCTCATTGACTAGCGTGTCAACTCCGCTTTTCTCAATAAATTATCATTCAACCTCACCTCAAATCTGAAAATTTAATTAATCAACCTTCACAGTTAAAACCACTAAACTTTTTTATTTATTTTTTTCTAAATAAAGATATTTGCCAACATCTCGCAACCATTAATTGTAAAAATAAACCGAGTAAAAAGAAAAATGTTGCAAGCGCAGTTGCCATTGGCGCTATTTTTTTTGCAAATTCAATTGGCGTCATGCCTAATTTTTCATGCGATTCAGCGATATATTGTTTTACAAATATCGTTAATTGCTTTGTCCACCATTGTTGCAAATGCGGCACAAAATGATTTAGCAATAAAACAAATACAACGCCAAAAACAATTGCGATGGCAGATAAAAGACTCCATCTTTTATATTGTCGCAACAACATTGCAAAACACCACACTAAAAAACATCGCAATAATAACGCATCACTTTGCCCTACTTTTCGCAACACCAACATTGCAATAGCAGGAAGTGCAACCCACGCTAATAAAATTAAACCGGGTCTCGCACCTTTTTGTAGTGTAATTAAACCCACAATAATTCCAGCAATAAAACCAGTTGGTAAACCAAATACCGGTAAAAGCGCGCACAAAAAAGCAATTGCAATTGCGTTTGCATCTTTTACCAATAAATATTCACCGAATTTTTTCACTAGCATGCAAGCTCGTAATTAATGCGTATCGCAAAAAGGCAATAACGCTAAATAACGCGCTAATTTTACCGCTCGCGATAATTGACGTTGGTAACGTGCGCTTGTTCCAGTAATACGACTTGGCACAATACGCCCTGATTCCATGACATATTCTTTCAATGTGTCAATATCTTTGTAATCAATACTCACTGCTTCTTGCGCTTCAAACGCACAGAATTTTTTACGCTTAAAATAATTAGCCATTTTTTTCTCCTATGCTCGATCGCCAGTTTCATCATCACGATCATGACGATCATGATGTTCATAAGAACGTCCTTTACTAGGACGACCGCTTTGTTCATTCGCTGCTTTTTTTGCAATAGGTGATTGACCCGTGATTGCACTGTCACGACGTAAAATAACATTGCGAATAACCATGTCATTAAAACGAAATGCGGTTTCAATTTCTTTTAAAACAGCGTCAGTACATTCAATATTCATCAATACGTAATGCGCTTTATGCACTTTATCGATTGGATACGCCAATGCGCGACGACCCCAATCTTCTAAGCGATGGACTTTACCAGAACCATTTTTAATGATGCCCTGATAACGTTGAATCATGGATGGAACCTGACCACTTTGATCAGGATGTACTAAAAAGACAATTTCGTAATGTCTCATAATTTCCCCTTTCGGTTTTGTAGCCCCCTGCGAAATGCAGTGGAGCAAGGAGTTAAAACAAGCGCGCAGTATAGCGATGATGTGTTCATAGCGCAAGGTGTGTATGGTATTATCAGTTAAATCAGCGATACGAGTATTATTTATGGTGCTAACCGAAGATCACAGCAACGCCACTTATCAAATCAAGTCATTTTCGCCTGGAAAAATAGTGATAAATAGCGAAACGTACACAAATAGTTTAATTATTTCGCCTGATAAAATCATTACACCATGGAAACCAACTACTACAGATACAATAACAGATGATGATTTATTATTGTTATTAACAACACAACCTGAAATTATTTTATTAGGTACAGGCGAAAAAAGTATTATATTACCGGCAAAAAAATTAGCATGCTTGTTAGAAAAAAAATTTCATGTGGAATGTATGAATACTGCTGCGGCATGTCGAACTTACACCGTATTAATTTCCGAAAATAGAAAAGTTGCTGCGGGATTAATTATATGAAAATCGCATTAGCACAATTAAATTTTCTCGTCGGCGATATTGACGGCAACGCTGATCGCATTATTCAAGAATCAAAAAAAATATCCGCTGATTTAATTGTTTTTCCAGAATTGGCATTAACAGGTTATCCACCCGAAGATTTATTATTTCGCCCAGGATTTTATAAACGCTGTCAGCGCGCATTGCATCGCATTGCAGAAAATATTGGGAAAAAAAATATTATTATTGGTTATCCCGAAAGTAATCACAAAACACATTATAATAAAGCGGCGTTAATTTGTGATGGAAAAATAATTGCTGATTACGCAAAACAAGAATTGCCAAATTACACTGTGTTTGATGAAAAAAGATATTTTTCGGCGGGTGATAAATCTTGCGTGTTTGAATTAAATAATATAAAAATCGGTTTGGTGATTTGTGAAGATTTATGGCATAAAAACCCTGTAAAACAAGCAAAAAATGATGGTGCGGAACTAATTATTTCAATTAATGCATCACCTTATGATCGAAAAAAAGTTCGTGAGCGAGAAAATACATTAAAACAACGCGCAACAGAAAATCATATTCCCATTGTTTATCTCAATTTGGTTGGTGGTCAAGATGAATTGGTTTTTGATGGCGGATCGATGGCGGTCGATGCAAATGGCGATCGTTGCGTGCAAGGAAAATATTATTCTGAAGAAATAATTATTATTGACGTTGAATTAAAAAATAAAAAAATAATAATCGAGCCACAAAAATTACCTGAACGTTTACCACAAGAATTTCATATTTATGAAACATTAAAATTAGGCGTGCGAGATTATATTCGCAAAAATAATTTTCCAGGCGCGCTGATTGGATTATCTGGCGGCATTGATTCTGCATTAACATTAGCAATTGCAGCAGATGCAATTGGCGCTGAAAAAGTAACCGCTGTCATTATGCCATCACAATTTACCGCGCAAATGAGTATTGATGATGCAATTGAAGAAGCAAAAGCGCTCGGCATTGAATATCATATTATTAAAATAGATGAACTGCTCGCGCAATTTTTAAAAACATTATCGCCGATTTTTAAAAATGCAGCGCACGATTCAACTGAGGAAAATTTACAAGCACGCATTCGCGGCATGTTATTAATGGCACTTTCAAATAAATTTGGAAAAATTGTTTTAACAACCGGAAATAAAAGTGAAATGTCAGTTGGATATGCAACTTTATATGGCGATATGGCTGGCGGATTTTCTGTAATTAAAGATGTTCCGAAAACTTTAGTCTACAAACTTGCGCATTATCGTAATAAAATAAATAAAGTTATTCCCGATCGTGTGATCACGCGCGCACCCACCGCAGAATTAAAAGAAAATCAAACTGATCAGGATAAATTACCACCTTATGATGTGCTCGATGAAATTTTGGAAAGGTATATTGAAAAAGATGAAGAGCCAACGCAAATTGTCAATGCGGGTTTTAATAAAAAAACGGTGGACGATGTTGTTCATATGATTAATGCAAATGAATATAAACGCCGGCAAGCGCCAATCGGTATTCGTTTAACGCAGCGTGCATTTGGAAAAGATCGACGGTATCCAATTACATCTGGATATGCGAGATCAAAAAAATAATTTATGCAATACCGTATTTTTATCGCGGTGATCTCGGAACGCTATTATTTTGATCGGGCACCGCACTATTTCCATCTTGTTGTGCCGTAGATTTTTTAAATATACCAGTCTTGCGCATCGCTTTAGCAGAAGCTGCCATTTCATCTATTTCATTACAAGCAGCATTATCATAACCCGGACCACCTAATTGTTTCAGCATTGCGTTTTGTTGTTTTAGGATATGCTCAATATATTTTTCATTTTTGTTATGAGTAAATGCTTTATAAGTAGCGGTATGTTCACGTTGCGATGCTAACATTTCTTCACGAAATAAACGTTGCAATGAAGCAAGCATGTAATCATCGCGATTTGCTGCTGGAATTTTCTTTTGCGCTGCCAACATTTCATTCAGTGTAATTGTTTCATCTGGAAATAATGTTTTTAAAACACTGAGCGTTATTGCTTTCTCTGATTGTATTTCACTATTTGCAGTTATTCTTTTTATTGCATCGCGCAAATGTCGAATTAATGGTGATGAAATAGTCGTAGCACCTTTTAAATCTTCATATCTTTTAACAACACGATTTAGTTCTGCAATATAAGCATCTTTTGTTAAGGCAACGCCATCAGATTTTGCACTTTCTGGTGCAACTAATTTTACTTCACACATCGACGCGCGATACCAAGACACATCATCAGGACGCTTAGTGATAGAGTTTGCTTTTGCTGTAAATTCACGCGCTGCTTCAATTCCCGCGCCAACAATTTCTTTTTCTGCA
This sequence comes from Gammaproteobacteria bacterium RIFCSPHIGHO2_12_FULL_36_30, assembly GCA_001801815.1. Classification (GTDB taxonomy): domain Bacteria; phylum Pseudomonadota; class Gammaproteobacteria; order Coxiellales; family Coxiellaceae; genus 2-02-FULL-42-43. The sequence goes on along the minus strand of MGXU01000010.1, from coordinate 129,269 downwards.
GTGCCGGTAACGGTTGGTGAAATACGAATGGCAGCTGTTACAATTGTTCGACTAATATTAGCTGGTAAGCGCAATACTGTTGTAGCTAATGCGCGAACACCATCTACCATTGCAATAAAATTATCATAGCCAGACCATTTTTCAATTTTTCGCATCGTTTTATGCGATACGTCTAGACGTTTTGCGATGAAACGTATCGGCGTACCCACAACAGCGCCAAGCACACCATGCACAGCAGGCAAGATTGTTCCAACCAAAGTATTTCCAAAAGCAGTTCCTAATTTTTTCAAAAAACCTTTTTTCTCTTGAATGGGCTTAACATCTTCTTGCAGAAATTTATTATCAAGCTCAGATAAACGTTGCACTGCTGCTTGCACAACAGCATCTTTATTTTTTGCGACAAATTCAGGATTAATTGCTCGCATCATTTCTACTTCAGCAAATGCAGACATAAATGTTTTTTCATTGCGTTTTTCTGCTGGAATTGCATCGTAAATTGATTTTGCTAACGAAGCAGTTGCGCTAGCATCAATATCTTGCGCAGGTCTTTCAGCGGGGAATTGTTTATTGAATGCATCAATTATTTCGCGTTGCTCTGAAAAGGCTGCATTCATTTCGCGTTTAAATGTAATTATAAAATCATCACCAGTTTTAACATCAATAATATTATTTAAAATAGATTGAACGGTAGATTGCAACTGTGCCGCATCAACTTTGGCGCGACCTGTTTCTGAAACATGACTTAATAACGCATTGGTTAATAACGCCGCCATACGCGAATTAAATTGCGATTGCAATGCAGGAGAAATGCTCGACGGATGTTCTTTTTTAAATGCTTCAATTCCTGCATAAATCATATCAAAAATAACTGCTGCCGGTTTAATAGCAGCGGTTAACTCATCAAATATTTTCCAATTTCCTAATGCGCCTGTTTCATGCGTAAGTTCAATTGCGCCATGCCCCATCGCATATAAGCTGCTAGCAATTAATGCTGCTTCGATTGGATAATCAGATACAGCGCGCAATAAATCTTTTGGATAACCTTCGCGACCTGCTGCAGTATCTGTTAATGACAATGCTAAATAAGTTGCTTTACCTAACACCAAACCATTTACAAGCGAAGTAAATGATTTTGCAAACATTCCTTCACCTGCATGCGCTGGCATGACACCATGATAAAAAGCTGGAAATACTTTTGTTGCGGATAAAATTTTCACTAATTTACTTGCTTCTTCTGCACTTGCTAAACAAGCGTGATGTGCTGCGATAGTTAAAGTGTATTGCGCCATCAAACCAGCGGCACCAAGCGCAACAGTTCCACGCACAGGATTTATGCGACCCCATTCTTCAAATACTGATGTTATCGTACTGGCAATATGCGCAACATTTCCCGTTAAACTTGCACGTAAAAAAGCGGGGCCTTGTTCGCTTTGTGGTTTTAATACAGAAGGATGTAAATTTGAAAATGCGTTTTCTGCAGCTTGCGCTAATTTTTTTACTTCATCGTTATTGTGTGTTGCTTTTTCTGCAGCGTGTATTGCAGCATTAATTTCATCTGCTGTTGAATTTTCTTTTTTTGCTAATTCAATTAAATTATTTTTTAAATTTGTTTGAAATACATCTGCAAATTTCTCATCATAACTTTCTTGCGCTTTTTTCGCTTCCAATGGATTGATGGTATTTTTACTAATGAACTTTTCATATTGAAGAGCATTCAAGCGTGGTACTATTTTACTCAAAGTTAATTTTTTTAGTGTCTCGCTAGTGGGAGATAACGCTCCGTATTTTCTATCAATGTTCTCAGTTAATGCGTGCTGTATTAATACATCAATGGTATTTTTTTCATCTCTGAAATTCTTTATCGCTTGCAAACAATTATCGGCAATTACTTTCGCTTCTTTATCTAGATCTAGCGCAGAATCATTTGACGACGCTACATTTTTTTTAGTAGCTTTTTTATACGCTAAAATTAATAAATCTGCACCAGCATTAATACCACCCACCGCTAAATTGGCAACAGCATATATTCCACGCGCGATTCCACTAACCGCAACTTTTCCCAAACGCGTGAGCATGCCATCATCTTTTTTAATTTCCAGCACAGGTGTTAATGGATCAGGTAATCCCGGTAATCCAATTCCAGTTGATGGCGTAATTTTTTTTACTGCGCTTGTAAAATTTTGACGCTCAGTTTCTTTAAGCTGCAACAATGTTGCAATACAATGTGCAACATTATCACGTTCTGTTGCATTTAAATTTCCATTGAGCGATAAATCATAAATACAAATCTTTTTATCATCAGCTAACAATTGATCATTGGTTGTAAGTTTTCTGAATCTTGTCGGCGCTGCCGCATCAACCGGCCATTGAAATTTTTCAACGGCTCTTTCTGCATAATAAATACTGTGATCTGATGTAACGGGTGAGCGATCAAATCCTGGTATTTGTATTGCGGTAGCGCGCAATTCATTTAAAAATTGTAATAAAATACTTTTGAGATATTCTTGATTGGCGACATTGTTTGGATCAAGTGTGCGTTCTAATTTTAATAAATTAATTTTTCGTTCTGTGCCATCAACTGTAATTGTAAATTCAGTGCGTAATAAATTTTGTGCTTGGCGAAACAATAAATATTTTGCATGCGCATTTGGATCTTTTTTTAGAAGAGTTTCAAGTTGCGCTGCATTTAAAGAACCATCTTTCTGTGGTCTTAAATCATAAAATTTTTCTATCTCAGCAATATAATTACCCAGTTTAGTAATTGCCAACGTCGTCGGCGAAACTGCTTGCGCACCATTGCCACGATCGACAAACATTTTAACGTCTGCGCCAGTCATGGTAATTTCATTCGCAACTAAACTTATTTTTTGACCAAAAATATTTTCACGGCGAGTGAAACCGAAACTCTGTTCCGATATTCCTGATTTTTCGCCAAATGAAAAAATGTATAAGTCATCAACACGATTTCTTAAAAAATCTTCTCTTGGAACATTAGTCTTAAATTTTTGCATAGAGAATATCCTCAAAAAAATATGCGACAAAAGAAAATCATGCGAAAAATATAGTACAAAATACAATTATATTATTAAGGCATTGTAAAACATCGGGTTAGGAAAATAGCTTAACAGATTAGTATTAACAAAATATTAAATTAAGAATAATTAGTGTCGATAAACACTATTTTGCGTGAGTAATTCAGCAATTTGAATGGCATTGAGTGCCGCACCTTTTCGAACGTTATCAGCAACAACCCATAAATTAATGCCATTTTTATGAGAAATATCATTGCGAATTCGTCCAACAAAAATTGCATCTTGACTTGCCGCATCGGTCACAGGTGTTGGAAAATCATCACCATCAATCACAACAATGCCTGGCATTTTTTCCAATAATTCGCGCACAACATCTACATCAGGAAATTTTTCTGTTTCAATATGAACGCTTGCGCTGTGTCCAAAAAAAACGGGCACGCGAACCGCAGTTGGATTAATTAAGATTTTTTTATCATCTAAAATTTTTTGCGTTTCCCATACAATTTTCATTTCTTCTAGTGTGTAATTATTTTCATGAAACGAATCAATTTTTGGAATGACATTGAATGCAATTTGTTTTTTTAGTGCGTATTCATTAATAGATTGCCCGCTTAATAATGCGGCGGTTTCTTTCGCGAGTGCTTCGATGCCTTGTTTTCCTGCGCCAGAAACAGATTGATAGGTTGAAATATTAATTCGCTGAATTCCAAATTTATCATAAATAGGTTTCAGCGCTGCAACAACAGGAATGGTATTGCAATTGGGATTTGCGATAATATTTTTTGGAATTTTTTTTAATGCGGTTGGATTTACTTCAGGAACAACGAGCGGAACATCTTTGTCATAACGAAATGCGCTGGATTTATCGATCACAATACATCCCGCTTCTGCCGCAATCGGCGCATATTTTAATGACACTTCATTTCCAGCTGCAAAAAAAGCAAAATCAATTTTGGAAAAATCAAAACCATCCAACATATTTACCATAATTGGTTTTTCTTTAAAAATAACTGAATTTCCAGCTGATTTTTCACTCGCTAATGCAAATAATTCGCCGACAGGAAAATCACGTTCAGCTAATAAACTTAATAATGTTTCACCAACAATTCCTGTTGCGCCGACGATGGCGATGTTATATTTTTTTGGCATGCGGTGTCTTCTTTGTCTGCTTTTGATGACGTATCATATATTCTCTGCACGCAATATTCATCAATGTTTGATATTTTGGTGACGATTTTTTAAACCATTCCAACACATCTAAATCAAAACGAACAGTGACTTGCTGTTTTCTTGGACGATAAAATTTTCCGCGAATAGCATACGTAAAATCAGTTTCTGGGATATCTGAAAAATCGATTTTACGATATTTTAACGCACGCAATTCCTCTTTCATTTCCTCTGTTAATACGATATCTTCTTGCCTCATTTGAACTAGCCGCCCTGGCTGTGATAAGTCTGATATTTTCTTCGTCATCATCGTTCTCCACTGTATGTCCAACACAAATCAATCCATCCTCAACCAATCCAGTAGTTTTCCATCGTTCTTCAAGATACGTATAGCGATGATCAAGCTCTGATAACAAATCAGGGTCAAGAAACACGAGAGAAGCTAATTCAAAATCAATTCCATGCTTTGCTTGATTAATCCTATTCTTATGTTCATCCCACTCAAATAGCATGATTATTCTCCTATAATAACAAAACACCCTACAAATATCAACTACAAGTTTGTAGTTACAAGTTAGGGTATTTATAAGAAGGAAATTATCGCTCTTTTGCAAAGAGAATCATATTCGGGTTTTTAAAAAAAAATAATCCAACAAAACCATCGCCAACCGCGCTTCAACAATCGGCACTGCGCGAATACCAACACACGGATCATGTCGTCCCGTTGTAATTATTTCTGCAGGATTATTATTAATATCAATTGTTTTTCCGGGGATTCGAATACTTGATGCGGGTTTAAATGCAACACTAACGAAAATATCTTGCCCGCTAGAAATCCCACCTAAAATTCCACCTGCATGATTTGATAAAAATCCACTTGGTGTAATTTCATCTCTATTTTCTGAACCTTTTTGTGCAACAACAGAAAATCCATCACCAATTTCAACACCTTTTGCTGCATTAATTCCCATCATTGCATGTGCAATAACCGCGTCTAATTTATCAAAAACAGGTTCACCCAAACCAACAGGAATATTTTTTGCAATAACATTAACGCGCGCACCAATTGAATTTCCTTCGCGACGCAATGCTTCAATTAAATTTTCTAATTCTTTAATTTTATTTTTGTCAGGAAAATAAAATGGATTTTGATTTACAAAATTTAAATCAATTTCTTCCGCAATAATATTTCCTATTTGCGCAACATATCCCTGAAAAATAATTCCACATTTTTCAAATAAAACTTTTTTTGCAATCGCACCCGCTGCAACCCACGAAACCGTTTCACGCGCAGACGATCTTCCGCCACCACGATAATCACGAATGCCATATTTTTTTTGATAGGTAAAATCCGCATGCCCAGGACGAAAAAGATTTTTATTTTTTTCATAATCAGTTGTGCGTGCGTTTTCATTTGGAATAATTAATCCAATTGGCGTGCCAGTTGTCTTTCCTTCAAACACACCTGAAATAATTTTCACGCGATCTGATTCGTGACGTTGCGATGTGAAAGGTGACGCACCCGTTTTCCTGCGATCAATTTCAATTTGTATATCATTTTCTGACAATGCAATATTCGCAGGACAACCGTCGACAATGCACATCATCGCATCGCCATGGCTTTCACCACACGTTGTCACAACAAATATTTTTCCAACGCTATTGCCAGACATTAATATACCGCTATAATCAGTTATTCTTAATTGCGGATTATATATCATATGAATAATCACACCATCATTATCGGCATTTCTGGCGCATCCGCTTCTGGAAAAAGTTTATTAGCCAACACTATCGTGAATGAATTAGGTTCTGATCAAGTCGCCGTGATTTCCGAAGATTCTTATTATAAAGATTTACATCATTTATCTGTCGCAGAACGCGCAAAGATGAATTTCGACCATCCCGATGCGCTCGATCATGAATTATTAATTCAACAATTAAAATTATTGCAGCAAGGCAAAACAGTTGAAGTGCCGCGTTATGATTTTAATTTGCATCAACGGAAAAAAGAAACGCGTACAATTGGTCAACATCGCATTATTGTACTCGAAGGAATTTTATTATTTGTTGATCCAGCATTGCGTAGCATTATGGATATTCGAATTTTTATGGACACCGCTTTAGATATTTGTTTAATTCGTCGTTTGCGTCGCGATTTATTAGAACGCGGTCGCTCGCTTGAATCTATTTTGGAACAATATCAAAATACCGTACGTCCGATGTATTTACAATTTATCGAACCCAGCAAACGCTACGCAGATTTAATTGTTCCGCGCGGTGGTGAAAATCGGATTGCGATTGATATGATTAAGGCGAAGATGCGGGAATTGTTGAATTAATCGCTCACACTTTTTCCACACGATGCTTTTCAAACAAATATTCTACCCACAAATTAGTGAGTGTTTCCTGCATTTTATTTTGTCCTAAACGTTCCTTGATATTATCGATATCAATAATTTCCATCGGCTGATGTTGCCATGAACATGCATACACTGCTTTTGTGCGTTTGCCTGTGACGGGATCAATTTGCCATTGCAAACATTGCGCGCAAACACCTTTTAACATGCATTGCATTGAACCGTAAACTGATGCAGTGAATTTTACCTCTGGATTTAAAGCATTTTTTAATGTTGTGTTTCGTGCATGTTGAATTGTTTTTAATAGTGATGATGAGGCGACAACAAAAATAGTTTTAATATTTTGTAAATCACATTTTTTCATTTCATCAATTACATTTTTTTCATCATCACAATAAATAATTTTATCGGCGATTTTTTCAATTCGATCTTTTACGATTATATTATTAGATTGAATGACAGCAAAAATTTTATGTCCTGCTGCTTTTAATGCGGGCCCCGCTGATAAAATATACGGAATCACAAATTGATTACCGACAATTAAAATAGTTTGTGGCTCTTGCGGAATATTTGTTTTTGCGCCAGTCGGTCCCATTAAAGCAATCGGATCACCTACTTTAAAAGTAGAAACTAATTTTGTACTCGCCCCTGATTCATAAATTAAAAATGATATTTCATCTGGTTTTTCTGTATTTAAAATACCGAGCGCAGAAATAGTTTCAGTTTGCAAACGCGAATCATCTAATAATAACGCCGACGTTTCATAATTTTGAATACGATAAAATTGTCCTGGTTTACATTGTGTTGCGGCCATCGGCGCTTTTACCGTTAACTCAAGAATATTTTTTGATAAACGCTTTAATGAAATAATTTCTGCTTGTAATAAATAATTTATTTTTTCACGAAAAGCAACGTAGTCATTTTCTCCCGCTCCCACTCCCACTACTTCCATTATCTTTGGATACCCACGTTTTGCAGAAGCAATTGCTTTCACAACACTGCCGTGAAATAAGGGATTAGTGTCGCCTAAAAAACTTACATGTGAATTGCTAGTAAAAATTCCAAAATGTTCTGCTTTAATATGCGAATCATTTTGTGTTGCAATCAATTCGCCATTAATCATTTCATAACTTTGATATGCATCTTTTATTCGCGCAAATGTGCCACGATGTTCAAATTCATAAGCGATATTGGGTTTCGCGCCTGTTGCAACAAAAATAGATTTTGCGGGTAATATTTTTTCTTCAGTTGAAAATATCCAATCACCCGATTCGTCTTGTACACGCGAACGACACGTTAATCCTGCGCAATCACCGTACTCATCGAGCAGTACACCGCTTGGCTCTAATCCTTCCGCATAATAAATTCCCTCTTCCATCGCTTTAATCACTTCTTCATGATTACGCTGGTACGCTGGCGATTCTTGAATACTTTTACGATAAGCAATTGTCACACCGCCCCATTCGCGAATTAATTTATTTAAATGAGGTTTTCTATTTTCTTTTTTCGCATTTTGTTTTTCAGAAATTATTTTTTCAGCATGCAATAAAAATTCATCTAAAATAATTAATGATTGCGTATCGAAACGTGATCGCAGATTTTCTTCGCCAATTTCAGATTTTAAAATATAATAACGTTGATGAATTTTTTCAACTTGCACAATGTAATATGCTTGCGCTTCTGTTGCAGCATCAACACCTGTTAATCCACCGCCAATTACAACTGAAGGTAATCGCACTTGTAAATTTGCCATGCTTGATTTTTTTGTTGCACCTGTTAATTGCAACGCCATTAAAAAATCATTTGCTTGACGCATGCCTGGCGCTAAACTATTTGGAATTGATAATTCGCGAGGTAAACCTGCGCCCACTGTAATGGCAACATGATCAAATCCAAGTGCGGCTGCATTTTCAACTGTAATTGTGCCGCCAAATCGCACATTTCCAAATAATTGAAAATGTGATCTTCGCATTAAACTTAAATAAATTAATTTTAAAAAATTTTTATCCCAACGAACAGTGATGCCATATTCTGCAACACCACCAAATCCTGCCATAATGCGATCATCAAGCGATTCTTTTAAGGAATTAAAATCATAAATCGGATTTAAAATAAATTTTTCTGGCAGCGGTTCTATTTTTAAACCATCACAGCCAACCACCGCACAACCTTCCATTAATAAATGATGCGCTAAAGTAAAACCAGCGGGTCCCATTCCCATCACAGCAATTTTACTATTATTATAGGGTTTTTCTGCATACTGTGTTTGACGCAGTGGATTCCATTTAATTAATAAATCATAAATTTCTACACCCCACGGCAAATCTAAAACATCGGTCAACACACGTGTTTCTATTTCTGGAATATTCACGGGATCTTGTTTTTGATATATGCACGCTTTCATACAATCATTACAAATGCGATGACCTGTGACAGCACACATTGGATTATCAATTGTGACAATTGCTAATGCACCGATTCCAAATCCAGATTTTTTCACTGTATGCATTTCAGAAATTTTTTCTTCAAGCGGACAACCTGTTAAAATATCGCCGACAGGATTTATTTTTAATCCCATTTCAGGATTATTTTTTTTAACAGGAAATCCACTCGAACAAAAATCACCTTCATTTTTATGGCAATAAACGCAATAATGAATTTCATCTAATACTTCACGCAATGACATGCGCGGATCAGTTAATGTAAAACCATCTCGTTCGCGTTGCTTATCTTTCGGCGCTTCAAAACGGCTGTAAGGATCATTTTCAACGGGAATCATCGGCACTAAATTTTCAAAATGTTTTTTTTGCGGTTGATGAAAGCTGCGCCAATTTCTTATTATTTTTTTTCCTGCATCACATTGCATGGCGAGTGCGCACCAGAGAATTAATTTTTCTATTTCTAATTTATATTTGTTTTCGTTGGATAGGAAATGCATGCCGAGTTGCGCGATTTCGAGTTCGAGGTCTTGCATGGCGCTCACCCTGCCGGGCGAGCTTCTGAAAGTGCAACTCTCATTGTTGAGCCAAGTTTGTAATTCGTCAAATTGCGAAATATCGGTTACGGATTTTATTAATCGTTTTGCGTGATGAACATAATAATCTTTAAATTGAAAAATTGGATCGTGGTGATGTGTTTTTGAATATAAATCTGCAACGGCAGATTCAATCTGAAATAATTCCGCAATAAATTTTTCTAAAATCGGTGCGCATTGAATTATCAATTCGCTCATTTCTGAATGAGATAACTTTCCTGCGCGATATTGTTTTAATTGTTCTGATAATGTTTTATCTATTTCGGTTAATTTTTTTAAAAATATGTGATCCAATTTTGCTAAACCATTCGCTGTGAATAATTCTGAAAAATTGAATTCTTTGAGTTGCAATTGAGTCATGATAAAATTATCGCGTGTGATTTATTGCAGGGGTATTGTACCAAATGAGCAAGATAGATAAACATTTTGTCAGCAATATTGATAAAAAGATGGCTGAATTCAACGCGACTCATCCAAAATCAGCGGCACAACAAGCGGAATATGAAAAATATCAGCGCATATATCATTTAAGAGATGTACCAACTGATCAGCATATTACGCATAAATCTGTGTGGGATTAATCACGCCGATAATTTTTTCTGTAGTTCGCCGCTTTCAAATAATTCAGTCACAATATCGCATCCACCGATAAATTCACCTTTGATGTACAATTGCGGAATCGTCGGCCAATTTGCATAATCTTTAATGCCTTGACGTAATTCAGGATCTGCCAAAACATTTACATCTTTAAAATGTGCATTACAAGATTTTAAAATTTGCACTACTTTGCCCGAAAATCCACATTGTGGAAAATCAGCAGTTCCTTTCATAAATAAAACAACATTATTTTCAGAAATAGTTTTTTTGATTTGTTCAATTGCATTCATGTTCACCTCACACTTTATGATGCGAATAATAACATCTTTATCTTCCCAGTACAGAATTTTAACTTTATAATTTGGTCAGTTTGTATTTTCAAAGGGATTGCATCATGACATTTGTAGTTGTTGATAAATGTATTAAATGTAAATATACCGATTGTGTAGAAGTATGTCCGGTTGATTGCTTTCGCGAAGGACCAAATATGTTGGTGATTGATCCGGATGAGTGTATTGATTGTAATTTATGTGTGCCGGAATGTCCGATTGATGCAATTTTTGCAGAAGATGATTTGCCGGATAATCAAAAAGAATTTTTAGATCTGAATAAAAAACTCGCGAAACAATGGCCAATGATTACGGCGATGAAACCTGCGCCAACAGATGCTGATCAATGGAAAGATATTCCAGATAAATTACAATATTTAGAAGAATAAAGTCTTTAAATTCAATAAGTTAAATAAATAATATTATGTAATATCTTGATATTTCAGTACTTTTTAACAAAAAATGATCAAATATCCATTTTGCACTTGCATTCATAAATGCTTTCTTGTACAGTTATCGCAGATTAAGGACTTTGTACTTTGGAGACAGGAGTTTTCATTTTAAAATTATATAGTTACCGATGTTATTTAATGTATATCGATAGCTATTAAGAATTGGGGAAAATACCATGTTGAAGATGTCAACTGTCGAAGCTCGTGAAAACTTTTCTGAAATGATTAACCAAGCTGCTTACGGTAACCAACGCGTTGTATTAACACGTCGTGGCAAACCATTAGTTGCGGTTATTTCTTTGCAAGATTTAGATGCACAAGCTGAATTAGTGCACGCTACTAACGAAACTGAAAATTAATTTTTTGATGTTGAAGTGTGGGACGTTAGGTAGCAACCACGTTCTCACACTTTAAAATATTAAACGAGGAATAAATTTATGTCGAAAGGTTTTTTAGATCGAATTACTAGCGGTGAAGCAACCAAAGAAGATAAATTCTGTTTAGCATTTATCCTGCTCACGCCAATCAATACCGCTTTTGCTATTGCCGCATGCACTGGTGTAGTTCCATTCACGGCGCCATATCTTGTATCTGCAGGAGTTTCGACTACTGCAAACTGCGTAAGTTTTCTTGGTGCAGCCGATGCTCAAAAATACTGTGCTAATAACAATCCCTCGGAAGCAGCGCCACTCGTATCAAGCATGCAATAATACCAAATGATGTGAATTAAAACTGGTTGAGTTATTCTCTATCAGTTTTAATTCATTACTATCTGCTTCTTCGCATTATCTATCAAAAATAATAACAGGTTAATGTACAATGGCACCGCCACACACAATACAATAAAATCAAAAATAATATCGACGTGATACACAGAGAAAAAATATTCGCTGATGGTTGCCGGTGTTAATAATAAAACAGTTACTGCAAAAATAAAAAATGATATAAATACACCCCACTTCTGCTTTTCTGTTAATACAACGCTCATATAAAATGCTTTCGCAGCAGGTTTTTCATCAATCACAGCTAACGGAAAACTAAAATAAAATAATGCGATATAAGTAAATAATAAAATAATTCTCACGAGTAAAATAAAACCTGCTGCATTTTCTGAAGTGGGAAAAAATTTTTCGACTGCCAAACCAAGTGATTTTCCAAATAAAACAACAAGCACACCACCTAGAATATAAATAATAAATGTAATTAAAATTGGTTTTACGCGTACATTAATTTTATTCATAATATTTTTTGTTGTGTCGGGCTGATCAACAAAAGCGTAATGCGTTGCGAGTAATGCAGCCGCAAAAAAATAAGCGATGCCGCATGCAGCAATAAAATCAATTGTGTATTGAAAAATAAGTGATGATGACAAATCTTCAATCCATACTGCAAAATATTTCACAACGGTAATACAAATAATAAATGCGATGGTGTGTTTTAATGTTAAATAATGCAGGCGAAGCGATTTTCGCAAAAGCGACAAAAAAGATTGTTCATCGATCGGATAACGATTCATGTTACATCATCCATTTAATAAATGCTGCCAACCTGCAACTGGTTTAAATCGATCACCATATTGTTTTGCAAATCCATCTAAACGCGCAACAACAGTTTTAATTCCGCGTGTTTTGGCATATTGAATTGGGCCACCTAAAAATGGTGCGAATCCCGTTCCAAAAATCATGCCAGCATCTAACAAATCAACATCCGTCACAACTTGTTCTGCTAAACATGCCACCGCTTCATTCAACATCCGTAAAATCATTCTATCAGAAATATCCAGTGGAATTGCAGAATCACTCACTTTTCCCGCATTAACCGCCTTACCATTTCGATATTTATAAAATCCTTCACCTGATTTTATCCCTAGTTTTCCAGCTTTAACCATTGCTTTTAAACGCTCCGGCACTTTTTCGGAAAAATAATGCGATAAATTATCTGCAACTGAAAGACAAACATCCAAACCAATTTTATCAGCCAGCGCAATCGGTCCCATCGGCATCCCAAATTGCACAGCCGCTTGATCAATTAATTGTGGCGCAACACCTTCTTCGTAAAGCATCATCGCTTCCATTAAATAAGGCGTTAAAACACGGTTGACTAAAAATCCTGGGCTGCTTGCAACTGGCAATGGCAAGCGACTTAGTGCGCCAGCAAAAGCAGCTGCTGCAATAATGGTTTCATCTGCTGTTTTTTCACCACAAACAATTTCAACGAGCGGCATTTTGTCAACAGGATTAAAAAAGTGAATTCCAACTAAACGTTCTGGATTTTTTAATGCCGTTGCAATTTCTTCTAGTGGAATACTCGAGGTATTCGTTGCTAAAATTGCATTTGATTTTGCTTTTGTTTCTGCGCCGCTAAAAATAGCTTGTTTTACAGATAAATTTTCAAATACTGCTTCAATAATAATATCTGCGCGCGCAATGCCATCGCCTTCAACATCAGGTTGCAATCGATCCATCGCCGCTTGAATTAAACGCGGGCTACGTAATTTATTTTTAAATAATTGATAGGCACGTTTAATTGCAGGTGCAATTTTTTCTGCAGATTGATCTTGCAATGTTACTTTTAATCCTTGCAATGCACACCATGCTGCAATATCACCACCCATTGTTCCTGCGCCAACAACATGCACCCAAGTTGATTTGCTAAATTTACCTTGTTTTCCAATACTTTTCATCTTTTCTTGCAAAAAGAAAATGCGCACTAAATTACGCGCGGTGTCGGTAATCATTAATTCTGCAATTGAATTTGCTTCATTAATCATCGCATCATTTTCTGCGCCATCTTGAATCCAATTGTGCACAACAGCATACGGCGCGGGATAATGTTTTTTATTTACTTTTTTCGCCGCCAAATTTTTATAAAATAATTTTCCAATGAATGGACGCACAAAAGAAATTGCGCACAATCTTGAAAATAAACTGGGTTGATGTGGTTTTGGCTGTTTTAAAATAAAATCTCGCGTTGCACGCTCCAACATTCGTTCCGGAACCGCGCAATCAACAATGCCTAATTTCGCACATTTTCTCGCATCATATGCTGCGCCCGGCAAAATCATTTTCATCGCTTCCATGACGCCGATTAAATTTGGTAAACGCACTGTACCACCCCATCCAGGATGAATTCCTAATTTAATTTCTGGCAAACCAATTTTTGTATCGGGTGAATCACATGCGACACGATAACGACAAGCGAGCGCTAATTCCAAACCGCCGCCCAAACAAAAACCTTTTATCATTGCAACCGTTGGCATTGGTAATGCTGCTAATTTATCTAAAACTAATTGCGCTTGACGAATTAAATCGAATGCTTCTTTTTTTGTTTTCAAATGGGTAAATTGTGAAATGTCAGCGCCTGCAATAAAACCCTTGGATTTACCAGATAAAATAACAACACCGGCTAATTTTTGCTTAGAAAGATAATCAATAATATTATCTAATTCGTCAAATACTTCGCGACTTAAAGAATTTGCAGATGCATTGGCGCGATCAACTGTGAGCCATAAAATATTGCTAGCATCAGTTTGTAATTTAAAATTTTGGTATGTTTTTTCTTGCATGGTGCATCCCTATTCTGAAAAATGTTTTTTCTTTATTTCCCTGCAAAACGCCCTTGTTACGCTACGCTTCACGCAGGCTTCTGTAACATTACACTTCTAATAACATTGCCCCACCTTGCCCGCCACCAATACATAGCGTCGCAATTCCACGTTTTGCTTTTTCAAGTTTTAATGTATGTAGTAAATGTAAAACAATTCTTGCGCCAGTTGCGCCAACAGGATGCCCTAATGCAATCGCACCACCATCAACATTTAATTTTGATGGATCAATTGTGCCGAGCGCATCTGACAAACCTAATTGTTCGCGACAAAATTTTTCTGATGCAAATGCTTTTTCACACGCAATAACTTGCGCTGCAAATGCTTCATTTATTTCCCAATAATCAATATCTGATAATTTTAAATTATTTTTTTGTAAAATTTGTGCTGAAGAAAATACAGGACCCAATCCCATTACTTCTGGCGCTAAACCTGCCCATTGCGTATCAATTAATTTTCCCAGCACAGGCAAGCGATATTTTGTAATCGCATCTTCACTCGCTAAAATTAATAATGCAGCGCCATCGGTTACTTGCGAACTGTTTCCTGCTGTTACCATTCCATATGGTTTATCAAAAACAGGCTTTAATTTAGCTAATTTTTCAACTGTTGTGTCTTTTCGCACACCTTCATCAACAGCATAAATTTTTCCGTAATTATCGTACAACGTTACAATTTCAGATAAATGTTTTTTTTCCTGTGCCGCATATGCTTTTAATTGACTGTCTGCTGCAAATGCATCCATGTCAGCGCGCGTAATATCAAATTGAAATGCTAATAATTCTGCGGTTTGTCCCATATTCATGCCGCAAAGTGGATCTGATAATCCATGAATTAATGCAATAATCGGTGCTAAAAAAGATAAACGAAATTGTGAAAATGTTTTTAATTTTGCGCCAAAAGATTTTGCTGAGTTTAATCGACCAAACCAATTTACTGCTTCCGGTTTAAATAATAATGGCGCACGACTCATCGCTTCAGTGCCGCCCGCTAATACTAAATTTGAGCGACCCATTGCAATATCTTTTGCAGCGCAATCGAGTGATTGCATTCCCGACGCACAATTTCTTTGCACGGTAAATGCAGGCACTTTATTTCCACAACCTAAACGCAATGAAATAATACGCGCAATATTCGCTTCATTTTCGCTCGGCATCATGCAACCGACAATCACCTCATCAAATGCGGTTGGCGAAAAACTTTGTCGCGCTAATAATGCGCGACCAGCATTTACCGCTAAATCACTTGCAGAAAATGGACCGCGTTCAGTTTTTGCTTTTAACAATGGAGTGCGCGCGCCATCGACAATATAAACGGGACGTGCATAAGAAGATTGACTCATGATGATTTCCTATCGTCAGTATCCATAAAAAATTATGCATGATTCTTTCAGATCTTAAGGGATAATGCAATATTAGAGATTTTTTAAATACTCAAACACCGCACGAACACCAAACACTTCACCGCCCGCAGGACGACCTGGTTTTGCTTTGAAATTCCAAGCGCACGTATCAAAATGTACCCATGTTGTGTTTTCTGTCACAAAAGACTGTAAAAATAGGGCTGCGGTGATTGATCCGCCGTAAGGTGAATCAACAGCATTAATCATATCTGCGATTTCACTTTTTAATTTTTCGCGATAATTTTGCACGAGTGGCATTTGCCAAATGGGATCGTTTACAGTTTGTGATGCTTTTAATAAATCATTCGCAAAAGATTGTGGCTGTGCGTAAAGCGCTGGTAAATCTTCACCAAGCGCAACACGTCCAGCGCCAGTTAATGTTGCAAAATCAATTAATACATCTGGTTTTTCAGCGCAAGCTTCAGTTAACAAATCACATAACACTAATCGTCCTTCTGCATCTGTGTTTGTCACTTCAACTGTTTTTCCAGAACGTGTTTTAATAATATCGCCGGGACGATATGCATTTCCTGAAACAGAATTTTCGACTGCACCAATTAATAATCGCAATTGTATCGGTAAATCCTGCATTATAATCATCTGCGCTAATCCCAACATCATCGCAGCGCCTGACATATCTTTTTTCATCAGCAACATTCCTGCTGCTGTTTTTAAATCTAAACCACCGCTATCAAAACACACGCCCTTTCCAACTAATGTCACTTTCGGCGCTTTTTTATTTTTTCCAAAACGCAAATCAATTACACGCGGCTCGCGACAACTTGCGCGTCCCACAATATGAATTGCAGGATAATTTTCTTTTAATAATTGATCACCTTTAATCACATTTATTTTTGCGCCACATTTTTTTGCAACATCTTGCGCTGCTTTTTCTAGTTGATCAGGACCCATATCTTCAGCGGGTGTATTAATTAAATCGCGTGATAAATAAATCGCATCTAACATGTCTGTTAATAATTTTTCATTAACTGATGTTGATAAAATTAATTTTGCCAATCGTGGTGTCGGTTTTTTATAACGTGTAAATTGGTAAAATCCCAATCCCCAACCAAGCGCTGCTTGTTGGCGTTGATGCGGTGTTTTTAATATTCCATTATCTTCAATATAATAATTTCCTTCTGATAATTTTGCAGGTAATGCCCCAAACGCTAAAAAATCATCTGCATTTTGTAAAACTAAAACAACACACGATAATTTTCCATCGTGATCTGGAATCAAACAAAATGTGCCAGCTTCTGCAAGAAATTGCGATGCTTTTATCCATTGCTGCACATGTTGCGCTTGATCTTTTATCCATTTTTCCAATTGATTTGGCAGAATTGGATAAATAGAAATTGATTTTTGTTCCTTATTTTCAGTAGTAAATGCAATGTGCATGATAGATATCTCTTGGGTTAATTTTATTTTTTCAGGCAGCTTCAGGCATCAAAAGCCACAATACAAGATAAATAATAATGCCTAAACCGCCGAAAAAAGCAGAAATAAGAAAAATGGCACGAAAGAAAATAGGATCAATATCAAAAAATTCTCCAAGACCGCCACAAACACCTGCGATTTTACAATTAGTTTTTGATCTAAATAGTTGTTTTGCCATGATGACTCCTGCTAAACTTCAACACCTATGAACTCAAATAGTCTCAAAAAAGTGTACATCAAAACCCACGGCTGTCAAATGAATGAATATGACAGTCAAAAAATGCTGGACGTTTTGCACGCTTCGCATGGCTTTACCGAAACAAAAGATCCAAATGAAGCAGATGTCATTTTATTTAATACGTGTTCTGTGCGAGAAAAAGCGCAAGAAAAAGTATTTTCTGATTTGGGTCGCGCGCGCGAAATGAAATTGCGAAATCCAAATATCATGATTGGTGTTGGTGGTTGTGTTGCAAGTCAAGAAGGCGAAAATATTATAAAACGTGCGCCTTATGTCGATATGGTTTTTGGTCCACAAACTTTGCATCGATTACCTGAATTAATGGAATCTGCAATTAAAACAAAAAAGCCCGCGGTTGATATTCGTTTTCCTGAAATTGAAAAATTTGATTATTTGCCTGCTGCAAAAGCAGATGGTCCCACTGCATTTGTTTCGATTATGGAAGGTTGTAATAAATATTGCAGTTTTTGTGTTGTTCCATACACACGCGGAACAGAAATAAGTCGGCCATTTCATTCTGTTATTGCTGAAATCACAGGACTTTGTGAACAAGGCGTAAAAGAAATTACCGTGCTCGGGCAAAATGTAAATGATTATCGCGGATTAATGCAAGATGGAAACACTGCAGATTTAGCATTATTAATTCATTATATTGCTGCAATGGATGGAATTGAACGCATTCGTTTTACTACATCACATCCTTCTGCATTTTCGCAAAATTTAATTGATGCGTATGCAGAAGTGCCAAAGCTTGCGAATCATCTACATTTACCGGTGCAAAGTGGATCTGATCGTATTCTCGCCGCAATGAAAAGAAATTACACAGCAATAGAATATAAATCTAAAATTCGTGCGTTAAAAAAAATTCGCCCGACCATTTCTTTATCATCCGATTTTATTATTGGTTTTCCAGGCGAAACAGATAAAGATTTTGAAGATACGATGAATTTAATTGCAGATGTCGGTTTTGATTTTTCATTTAGTTTTATTTATAGCCCGCGACCTGGCACGCCCGCAGCTTCTTTGCAAGATGATGTGCCAATGGAAATTAAAAAACAACGTTTAGCCATTTTACAAAATCGCATTGATCAACAAACTGCAGAAATCAGCAGAAAAATGGTTGGAACTAATCAAAAAATTCTTGTCACACATCCTGCTGTTAAAAGTCCTGGCGAAATGGCAGGTCGCACTGAGTGCAATCGCATGGTAAATTTCAAAACAACTTCAGGTCAATGCGAGTCAAGCTTGATCGGGCAGATAATTTCGGTGAGAATAACAGGGTATAATAGAAATTTCTTATCGGGTGAAGCAACATCACATTAACTCAACAAAAGGATTTGTATTTGAAAAAAACAGCGTCCGACTCAATTCGCCACATCCAACTACTTCCCGCAGACAATCAACGTTTAGCTATTCTAACTGGTCAGCTTGATGAAAATTTACATCTCATCGAAAGACATTTAGGCGTTGAAATTATTAATCGCGGAAATGATGTTGAAGTGATTGGTAAACCTACTTCCGTTAATAAAGCGTGCGACACATTGCTTGCTTTATATGAAGAAACAGCACATATCACAGTATTAAATAAACAAAAAATTCAATTGAAATTAAAATCAATTGATATGAATTATGAAAATGGCACGGAAGATGCGAAACAAAAATTTATCGATGCCACACTACGTTTAAAAAAAATGACAATGGAACCGCGCACACTAAATCAATGTCATTTGATCAATGCAATTCGCAAAAATGATATTTGTTTTGGTGTTGGTCCATCCGGCACGGGAAAAACTTTTCTTGCGGTTGCGTGTGCCGTTGCTGCTTTAGAAAATGAAGAAGTATCACGTATTGTATTAGTACGCCCTGCAGTTGAAGCAGGTGAAAGTTTAGGTTTTTTGCCGGGAGATTTAGCACAAAAAATTGATCCGTATTTAAAACCATTGTATGACGCATTATATGAAACAATGGGAATTTCATTGGTTGCAAAATTAATTGCGCAAGGAGTAATTGAAATTGCACCGCTTGCTTTTATGCGTGGACGAACATTAAATGATTCATTTATCATTTTAGATGAAGGGCAAAATAGCACAAAAGATCAAATGAAAATGTTTTTAACGCGAATTGGTTTTGGTTCTAAAGCGGTCATTACAGGTGATATTACGCAAGTTGATTTGCCAAAACCATCGATGTCAGGTTTGCGACATGCAATTGCATTATTGCGCGGCATTGACGGAATTCAATTTACATTTTTTTCATCAATTGATGTTGTGCGACATCCGCTCGTGCAAAAAATTATTGAAGCGTATGAGTTGCCCGAAACAAAAGCGTGAGTGTAAGCAAAAATGATAAATATTATTTTGCTAAATGAAATGCAATTAAAAAATATTCCATCGCAAAAAAAATTTCAATTATGGATTACAACAACAATCGAAAATATTTTTGCAAAAATTCCAGAACAATTTTCTGAAGTGTGTATTTCAATCATCGATAAAGAAACCAGCGCTGAATTAAATGCAAGTTATCGAAAAAAAAGTGGGCCAACAAATGTATTATCATTTACGTATGATTCTATGCCTGGAATTGAAGAAACATCACTTGGTGATTTAGCAATCTGCGCTGAAATTGTAGAAACAGAAGCAAAAATACAAAATAAAAAATTGGAATCACATTGGGCGCATTTAACTGTACATGGTTTTTTACATTTATTGGGATATGATCATATTATTGAAAATGATGCCGCAATGATGGAATCACTTGAAATTGAGATATTGAAAAAATTGGGAATTGAAAATCCATATGTCTAGCACTAAACATCCATCTTGGTTCGAGCGATTAAGTCATTTTTTATTACGCGAACCGCACAGTCAAAAACAATTAATTAGCATGCTACGCGATGCGCAAGAGCGCGAATTAATTGATCGTGATGCGTTGCAAATGATTGAAGGTGTATTAACAGTTTCAGTTAAAAAAGTACGCGATATTATGGTGCCACGCCCGCAAATGGTGATGGTCGATGGTGATGCAAAACCACTCGATATTTTACCAACTATAATTCAATCGCAACATTCTCGATTTCCCGTGATGGGTGATACACCAGATAAAATAGTCGGTATTTTACTTGCAAAAGATGTGCTGCCATTTACAATGCCATCAACGCCCAATAATCGCTGCGTGCGTGATTTAACACGTCCCGCTATTTTTATTCCCGAAACAAAACCATTAGATGTTTTATTAAAAGAATTTCGCTTAAATAGAAATCATATGGCAATTGTCGTCGATGAATATGGCAGCGTATCAGGTTTAGTAACTATTGAAGATGTCCTTGAAGAAATTGTCGGAGATATTCAAGATGAATATGATATTGATGATAATGACACAACTATCAAAGAAATTGAAAAAAATATTTTTTTAGTAAACGCATTGACACCAATTAACGATTTTAATCGCTATTTTAAGACACATTTTGATGATGAAGACTTTGAAACAATAGGCGGTTTAGTTTTGAGAAAATTAGGTCATCTGCCAAAACGAAACGAAAAAATAACATTGGGTTATTTCGAAATTACAGTTTTGAAAAGCACACGGCGCGGAATTCAAATGTTGCAGTTGAAACGGATACGCTCATGATTTGGTTAATGATTGCGTCCTTGCTTTCTGGCGCATTTTTGCCGCTCGCGTTTTCACCATTTAATGTTTATAGTGTCGCATTTATTTTTCCAGCAATTTTATTGGCGATATGGTTGCGAGTAAATACAAAAAAAGCATTTTGGTTGGGGTGGTTATTTGGAATTGGATTTTTTGGAACTGGCGCATCGTGGATTTATGTCAGCATTCATGAATTTGGAAATTCAAATGTTTTTTTAGCGGCATTAATTACGTTTATTTTTGTGATTTGGATGGGTTTATATTTTGCATGCTTTGGCTATATTTTTAAAAAAACATTTTCGCAATTTTCAGAAGCAAAACAATGTTTATTAGTTTTTCCAGCGCTTTGGGTTTTGTTTGAATATTTACGCAGTATTTTGTTTACTGGTTTTCCATGGATTTTATTAGGTTATTCACAATTAACAACTCCACTGCAAGGATTAGCGCCGATTATCGGCGTTTACGGGTTATCATTAGTTACAGTATTAATTGCAGGCGCATTAGTTTTACTCGCAACAAAACAAAGTAGATCTGCAAAAATAATTTCTTTCATTATTATTTTTGTAATTGTTGGACTAGGTTGGATTTTTAAAAATCATGCATGGACAAAACCATTTGGTAAACCAATAAAAGCAAGCTTAATTCAAGGCAATATTCCATTTAATATAAAATGGGATGAATCTTATATTTTAGAAAATATTAATGTATATAAAAATTTGACGCTCGAGAATTTATCCAGTCAATTAATTGTGTGGCCAGAAGGTGCATTTCCGGTTTATGCGCAAAACGCTGAAAAATTTATTCGACAATTGAGCGCGGTTGCAAAACAACATCACAGTAATATTATCTTTGGCGTACCAATTTTAAATCAAAAAACACAACAATATTATAATGGATTATTATTAATTGGCGAAAATCATGGAGAATATTTGAAAAAACATTTAGTACCATTTGGCGAATATATTCCATTAAAAAATATTTTTGGAAAAGTGATGCACTATTTTAATATTCCAATGTCAGGATTTTCTGCTGGACCAAAAAAGCAACCTGATCTAAAAATAAATAATATTCGCATTGCGCCCTTTATTTGTTATGAAATTGCATTTCCAAATGAAGTATTAAATGCGGCGGAACACAGTGAATTATTAATGACGCTATCAGATGATAGTTGGTTTGGAAAATCAATCGCCCTTGCGCAACATTTACAAATGGCGCAAATGCGCTCGCTTGAAACAGGTCGCGCACAATTACTCAGTACAAACACTGGAATTACAGCGTTTATTTCACCATTTGGAAAAATTGAAACGGGCGCACCGATTGATCAGCGTGTTGTGTTAACGCATGACATACAACCGATGACGGGAAAAACACCGCTGATGAGATGGCATTATTATCCTGTGATGGGATTGGTTATAATTATGTTGTTGCTTTTGTTGTAAAAAACTTTCTCACACTCCAACTTTGCATTCCTGTTCCCAAATCCTCAACATCGCGTTGCCATTTTCAAATACACTTGATCTTACTTCAACACCATAATTTTTTTTCTGCAATATTAACATCAACGGTCCTAATTCTTTACTTGCTTTTCCGGTCTTATCCATCAAAGGAAATATGCGAACCTCAGATGCAATACGACACAATTCTTCTACGAGCTCAGCAATTTCTTTGGTTGAATGCGAATGGTAAAAAATAAAATCGGTGCATAATGCCAAATCAAACTGGTGAGCCTTATATTGAAAATGTGGTAATTGTGATGCATCTGCACTGACAACTTGCACGCCTCGTTTTATTGCTTCCGCCTGAAAACCTGAAATACCAGCAGAAAAGTCAAAGATGGATTTGGATAAATCGGAAGCGCTTAGATCATACATTTTTTGATAATCTGAAAAGTCATATTTCATTGTGTTTTTCCTTCTTACACAGCTAGAATAGGCAGATATTCAATACTACTCAAAACCAAACACCAAGGGAACAAAAAATGATAGACGATGCTGTCAAAATTAATGAAGTTACCCAAGAATTAAGACAAAAGGTACATGATTTTGCACAAAAATATATCGCACCGATCGCCGATGAAACAGATCGTGATAATCGTTTTCCAAAAGAATTATGGCCTTTGTTAGGTAAAGCTGGTTTTTTAGGCGTCACAATTGGTAAACAATATGGCGGCACTGCACTTGGTTATTTTGCACAAGCAATTATTATTGAAGAAATAAGTCGCGCATCTGGCGGCGTTGGATTAGCGTATGGCGCACATGCAAATTTATGTGCTAATCAAATTTATCGTTTCGGAACTGAAGCGCAAAAACAAAAATATTTACCAAAATTAAATTCGGGCGAATATATTGGCGCGCTCGCAATGAGCGAAAAAGATGCGGGATCAGATGTTATTAGCATGCAATTATATGCGGAAGAAAAAGATGATCACTTTATTTTAAATGGCCATAAAATGTGGATTACCAATGGTCCTGATGCAGATGTAATTGTGGTATACGCAAAAACAAATCCAGAAGCAGGCGCGCATGGCATGACTGCTTTTATTGTTGAAAAAAATTTTTCCGGATTTTCAGTTGCGCGACGTTTAGATAAATTAGGCATGCGCAGTTCAAGCACTGCTGAGCTTACATTTAAACATTGCATTGTTCCAAAAGAAAATGTGCTTGGAAAAACAAATGAAGCCATTAAAATTTTAATGGATGGTTTAGATATTGAACGTGCTGTACTTTCATCTGGCCCGCTAGGTTTAATGCAAGCTTGTTTAGATATTATGATGCCGTATGTAAAAACACGAAAACAATTTAAAAAAAGTATCGGCGAATTTCAAATGATTCAACAACGCATGGCAGATGCTTACACTAGTTATCAAGCGTCAAAACATTATGCTTATGCAATGTTTGCATTATGTGACAATCATCAAATTACGCCAGCACAAGCAGCAAGCGTTTATTTATTTGTATCTGAAAATGCAAGTAAAGTTGCATGGAGCACAATACATTGTTTGGGCGGCGTTGGTTATTTAAATGATTCGCCTGCTGGTCGTTTATTGCGTGATATTAATTTGTATGAAATTGGTGCGGGCACAACTGAAATTAGAAGAATTGTTATTGCAAGGGAATTAATGAAATGACTGTAATTGCCGCAGCAAAACGCACACCGATGGGAAATTTCAACGGTGTTTTTAAAGATATTACATCACCGCAACTTGGCAGCTATGCAATTTCTGCCTTGTTTTATGATGTTTCGTTAAAAAATAAAATTGATGCTGCGTACATGGGTTGTGTTTTGTCAGCAGGTTTAGGACAAGCGCCAGCACGTCAAGCAGCACTGGGTGCAAATATATCAACTACAACACCGTGCACAACAATTAATAAAATGTGTGGATCTGGAATGCAAACTGTCATGATAGCGCATCATGAAATACAAAATAAAAATGCAGAAATTATAATTGCAGGCGGCATGGAAAATATGTCACGTGCGCCATATTTATTACAAGGCGCACGAATTGGTTTGCGAATGGGCGAGCAAACTATGCAAGATCATATGCAAATAGATGGTTTAATAAATGCCTATGGTGAACATTTATCAATGGGTGCTATTGCAGAAAAATGCGCTTTTGAAAATCATATTACACGCGAAGAACAAGATGCATTTGCAATCAATTCAATTAATCGAGCAATTCAAGCGACAAAAAAAGGCTATTTTAAAGATGAAATATCACCCATTTCAATTCGCGACAAAAAAGGTGAAATAATAATTTGCGAAGATGAAGGTATTCAAAAAGCGAACCCAGAAAAAATCCCACAATTGAAACCAGCTTTCACAAAAGATGGTACAATTACAGCAGCAAATGCGAGCAGCATTTCGGATGGCGCTGCTGCATTATTATTAATGTCTGAATCAGCAGCAAATCAACATAAAATAAAACCATTAGCAAAAATTATTGGTGACGCAAATGTTGCGCTTGCGCCAGAACAATTTCCAATTGCGCCAATTTTTGCAATTGAAAAATTATTACAAAAAATAAATTGGACAATAAATGATGTGGATTTATTTGAAATAAACGAAGCATTTTCAGTTGTCACATTAATCACAATGAAAAAATTATCGATTCCGATAGAAAAAATAAATGTGCATGGCGGTGCGTGTATTTTAGGACATCCAATCGGTGCATCAGGTGCGCGTATTTTAGTAACGTTAATTCATGCGTTAAAACAACAAAACAAAAAGCGTGGTGTCGCTGCAATTTGCATCGGCGGCGGAGAAGCGACAGCAATTGGAATTGAGATTTAATTATGACAACACTACAAACCAAAATTGATTCCACCTCCGAAGAATTCAAAAAAAACGCCGCACTCATGAAAAAACGCTGCGAAACATTAAAAACCATCCTCACTGAAATAGAAAAATGCGGCTCACAAAATAAAAATCCAAAAAAATTATCCACTCGCGATCGCATTAAAAATTTAATTGATCCCAAAACAGAATTTTTTGAATTATCTGCGCTTGCAGGATTTAATTTATATGAAGATCCCCTGCCCGCTGCTGGCGTTATCACTGGCGTTGGAAAAATTCACGGTATCGATTGCATGATTGTTGCAAATGATCCAATGGTAAAAGGTGGAACATATTTTCCCATTACTGCGAAAAAACATTTACGCGCACAGCAAATTGCATTAGAAAATCATTTACCGTGTATTTATTTAGTAGATTCTGGCGGTGCATTTTTACCATTGCAAGCAGAAGTTTTTCCAGATCGCGAACATTTTGGCAGAATTTTTTATTATCAAGCGAATTTATCTGCAAAAAATATTCCACAAATTGCAATTGTAATGGGATCGTGCACAGCAGGTGGCGCTTATGTTCCTGCGATGGCAGATGAATCCATCATGGTAAAAAATCAAGCGACAATTTTTTTAGCGGGACCACCATTAGTAAAAGCTGCGACAGGTGAAATTGTTGATGCAGAAAGTTTAGGTGGTGCTGATGTGCATTGTCGTTTATCCGGCGTTGCAGATCATTATGCAAATGATGATACACATGCATTACAAATTGCACGCGATTGTGTTTCACATTTAAATCGTCCGAAACCATTTATTTCAAGACAAAAAAAGAGTGTTACGCCGCAGCACCCCATTTCAGAATTATTAGGATTAATGCCAACCGATACACGTCATTCGATTGATATTCGCGAAGTCATTGCGCGTATTGTTGATGATTCAGAATTTAATGAATTTAAAACATTATATGGTGCAACTTTAGTTTGCGGCTTTGCACACATCGATGGTTATGAAGTTGGGATTATTGCAAATAATGGAATTTTATTTTCTGAATCGGCCGATAAAGGCACGCATTTTATTGAATTATGTACGATGCGAAAAATTCCATTATTATTTTTGCAAAATATAACTGGATTTATGGTTGGAAAAAAAGTCGAAGAAAAAGGCATTGCAAAAGATGGTGCAAAAATGGTAATGGCGGTTGCAAATGCAAAAGTGCCTAAAATTACAGTGATTATTGGCGGAAGTTTTGGCGCAGGAAATTATGCAATGTGTGGCCGAGCTTATGATCCACAATTTTTATTTATGTGGCCGAATGCGCGCATTAGCGTAATGGGTGGTGAACAAGCAGCACAAGTATTGGCACAAGTAAAATTAGAAAAATTATCTCGCGAGAAAAAAGCATGGGATGAAAATGAAAAAAATATTTTTATGCAAAAAATTCGCGATGAATATGATCAACAAGGCAGTCCATTTTATGCGAGTGCGCGTTTGTGGGATGACGGTGTCATTCAACCTATTGAAACGAGAAATGTTGTTGCACGTGCATTGGAAATTATTGCGAATCCTGTGATTCATGATACAAAGTTTGGAGTCTTTAGGATATGACCTCAAAAATAAATTTCACAATTAAAAATAATATTGGCTCCATCACATTAAACAACCCCGAAAAATCTAACGCACTCGACGTCGAAATGCGCGACACCTTAATTAAAACTTATCTTGATTTCGATAAAGATCCAACAGTAAAAATAATTATTTTAAATGGCAATGGAAAAAATTTTTGCGCCGGCGCCGATTTAAATCACATGAAAAAAATGTCTACCGTTTCATATGATGAAAATTTACAAGATGCAAAAAAATTAGCAGAATTATTTTACACAATTTATTCATGCGAAAAACCAACGATTTGTTTTGCGCATGGAAAAACTATTGGCGGTGGTTTGGGTTTGTTAGCAGCAAGTGATATTGCAATTGCAGCGCCCGATGCAGGATTTTGTTTTTCAGAAGTGAAAATAGGATTAATACCCGCAGTCATTTCGCCATTTGTCACACAACGTATTGGTTATCAAGCTGCAAAATACGAAATGATGACAGCAGAATTATTTGATGCACAAAAAGCCTTAAAAATAGGCCTAATTGATAAAGTTGATCAAGATGCGATGGGGTTTGCAGAAATAATGTTGGCGAACTCACAACATGCGATGCAAGAAATTAAAGCATGGCTCAACAAATTAAAACCGATTACGCAAGAACAAGTCAATCAAGCTGCAGAGTTATTAGCAAGTATTCGTGCCGCTAATCGTTAACAATTTACTTAAAAATACATTCTCCAAAATGACAATACTTATGCTCTATATCTTTTGGTGGTGCGTTACGACATGCATTCTTTGCCGCTAAAATTGCATCATCTTGTGAATCAGCAACACCGCGATACAATCGTCCATTTCGTGCATCATGATAAAAACAGCGGTATCTGCCTGTGCCATAATGAGATGTTGGAGGCGTATATTCATGACATCCCGCTACAATAATTGCCATCAAAAAACAGGCGCCCATTTTTACCATTGAAACGATTTTCATGATAACCTTCCCTGATTTCATTGGAGATGGTTTATCATATCGTATGTCAGCATTAATCACACCAGAAGCGTTACAAACCGCATTGTCAATCACTCAAAAAAGTGCGACAACGGTTGCATCCGTGCGCGAGCAAGTGATGCGTGTTTTAGACGGGAAAGATAATCGTTTGGTTGTGATTGTTGGTCCCTGCTCCATTCATCATCCAGAATCTGCTTTACGTTATGCAAAAAAACTAAAAACGCAAATTGATAAACATAAAAAAACATTGTGTATTATTATGCGTGCGTATATTGAAAAAGCGCGCACATCGATTGGATGGAAAGGTTTTATTAATGATCCCGATTTAAATAATACTTTTAATATCGAAAAAGGCTTAAATCATGCACGAAAACTATTAATTGCAATTAATGAATTGGGTGTTCCAACTGGAATTGAAATTTTAAATCCCTTTACTGCAGCTTATTTTGCAGATCTCGCAAGCTGGTCTGTTGTCGGTGCACGCACAACAGAAAGTCAAATGCATCGTGAATTTGTTTCCGGTTTACCAATGCCAGTCGGATTTAAAAATAATACGAATGGTGACGTGCAAGTTGCGATAGATGCCGCACAAACAGCGCGGCAATCTCATCACTATTTAGGCCTAGATTTATCGGGAAAAATAGCGATTTTACAATCTCACGGAAACCCATACGCACATATTGTATTGCGTGGCTCACAAACTGAATCTAATTACGATACCAATACAATTCAACGCACTGTTTCTTCATTAACGCAGTTAAATTTAATTAATCGTGTTTTAATTGATTGTAGTCATGGCAATAGTCGAAAAAATTATGCGGAACAAATGAATGTAATTCATGAATTATCAGCACGAATTAAAAATGGTGATAAAAATATTTTTGGCGTGATGATTGAAAGTCATTTAACCGCTGGAAAACAAGCATGGACTCCAAATCAAGTTATGCGTGGCGATCAAAGTGTTACAGATGGTTGTATTGGATGGGATCAAACAGAAATGGCGCTAGATCAATTAAGTTGCGCCATGTTAGAATAGTCAAAACACGAGAGATTGATTATGCTTGAACTATCTAATCATTTCACCGGAACATACGCTAAAAATATATTGGCAGATTATAAAGTTATATCGGATTATATTCGTCAGCAAACAGCTTGGGTCAAAGAAACAATTCAAGCAGAACATGAAATACAGGCATTAATACCTTCTTTACTAACCGATTTGCAAATCAATGACGCATTAAATGGCCCACTTCAATCTTTTTTTAAAATGCATTTAAAAACGTATGCAGCAATTACAAAAATGGATGCAGCGCTTACTATTGCCAAAGAAGATTTTTTTAAAGATTCAGAACATATCAATGAAAAAGTATTTGAAGTGCCGCAAAAAATATTAGATAAATTAGAATTTTCTACGCTTAAAGAATTACGCAATCAATTAGATGAAAAAACAAAAGAACATTTTTCACAATGGGAATCGCATATTAAAAATTGGAGCGAATTATTATTGGCAGAATTTGCTAAAAATGATTTTAGATTAACGGATATGGAAATACAGGATTTTATAATTAATCAACCTGTCTCTGAATTAAATGATCGTTTTATTCATTTACAATTAGCATTACCCAAACTCAATAAATCACATTTTGATTTTCAACAATATTTCACGATAAAAGCAATGTTATCAATTCAAAGTGCGCTCAATCGCATGCAACAATCTTCTACAGAAAAAGATATTGAACAACATTTAAAAATAATTCACTCTGCTTTAAAAACAATTAATAAAGCAGAAAAAGAATTAGCACAAACGCAAGAAAAAATATTACAAGATTTAATTAAAAATATTATTTACTAAAATAATACAACTGCGCGCAATGTTCCAGCCCATGTCGGATCAATATTAATTCCTGCTGCGGGATGTGGAATATAAGATAATGCAGGCTCAACAAAAAATCCTTTCGCAATATGCAATTGATAATAAGCTTGAAACATTAATTCTGTATTTTGCGTATAAACATTTTGATTTAACCAAGAAAGCGCTGCACCCAAACCCATCGAATCCATTACGCGATGTGGCATTAATCCAAAAAATGTTAATCCGCCGCCAATATATCGCGTTATTGACATGACGTTTGAATTATTCGAACCAAATTGATAAAACATCGAAATTCCTCGATCATTATCGCCTGGATCTTGATACCACAATCGTTGCGATCCAAATAAATAAAAACCAGTTGCATTATTTGCGGATAAATTATTTATTTGAATTAATCCATCTTGATCCCATAAACCAATTCCTGTTCTGCCTGGTAAATTATTTTTTCCGAGCATCCATTCAACGCCTGTTTCACCAATATTAAAATATGTACCGTTAAAATTCATTCCTGTTAATCCAGTTTGCACACCTTGCGCTAAATCGCCTTCATAAATACCATAAGATGCATACCAATTTTTTATTGGAACATAATTTACTGTCGCACCATATGCAGAATTATAATAACCTGGCATCACACCATACATTGTTGGATTAACAAATAAAGGCGTAAAAATAAGGCCAGAAACAGCAGGAATTTCTATTTTATTTTCATTTAATGGAACGGGTTTAATGACATTATCAAACTGAAAAACAGGAACTGTTTTACCAACACGTAGAAATAATTTATCGTTAAATAAAGCTTGCCGATACCATAATTGATATAACTCAAATCGATTCAGCGGTGGCGCGCCCGGTAAACTATTATATCCCTGCACTGTTCCCGCTTGTTCGTTAACAGGATCACCATTAAATTGCAAAATTTGCGTACCAAATAATCCACCTCTCCACGCACCTAATTTTTCAGTATTTAATGTGACGTCAAATAAAAATAAACTATCGCTCGTCCAAGTTTGTGCATTTGGAATTCCACCAGACATTAATGCATTGGTGTCGCCAAGCCATGCGCCTGTAAAACGAATTCCATGATCATTTTTGATATGCATTTTTTTAAATAAAAAAGATTGTAAATTACCATTGCCAGCGGTGACATTTACTGCGGCGGGATTTGAACTAATGCTGGAAAAATCATCTGATGATTCTGTTTGTGATGATACAATATCTGCATATGCAGCGAAATTTAACAATATAAAAATAAAAAGAAATAATTTTTTTATCATCTCAAGCATCCTGCTTTTTATAATTTAGAAGTTTCGCGCTATTTAAAATCTTTGCGCTCGCTCGCTGGATAATGTAACTGAAAAAATATGTTGAGATGTAAAGATGCGACCCGTCTCTTTTTCCGCTCAAAGATGAACCATCCCTGGTTCGGTCCCTCGTCAATCCTGACGCTATTCGCTACAAAAGAGACGGGTCACATCTTTCCATCAGCTTAATTTATAATTTCAGTTACATTATCGCTCGTTCGCTTAAGATTTATTTTTTGTGCGAAACGCCTATTTTATTACGCATTTCCCCGCTGTTTTTGCGCTTCATACAACGCAACACCCGTCGCAACAGAAACATTTAAACTTTCCACACTTCCTAACATCGGAATATTCGCTAAATAATCGCATGTTTCACGCGTTAAACGTCGCAAGCCTTCACCTTCTCCACCCATAACAATCGCAATATTACCTTTCAAATCAACTTCATTTAATGCAACAGTTGCTTCTGAATCAAATCCAACTAACCACACATTCGCTTCTTTTAATTGTTTTAATGTGCGATTTAAATTAGAAACTGCAACAAATGGAGTTTGTTCTGCTGCGCCGCACGCAACTTTTTTTACAACATCAGTAATAGATGCAGAATGGTCTTTTGGCGCAATCACAGCATGCACACCAAATGCATTTGCAGAGCGCAAACATGCACCTAAATTATGCGGATCTTGTACGCCATCTAAAACTAATAGCAAAACCTTCGGCGTATTTTCAACACAATGCATTAATTCTTTTTCTGACCATGGCGCTAATGGTTTGCATCGCGCAACAATTCCTTGATGATTCACATCGCCCAATAATTCTTGTAATTTTATTTTTGATAATTCAGCGCAGGGAATATGGAAAGTATCAGCGATTTTTGTAAGTTCTGTTACGCGTTGATCATGACGATTCGTTAATGTTAATAATTGCTTTACATCATGCGGGCGCGTTTGTAAAACAGTTTTTACTGCATGGAAACCATAAATAAATTCGTTGCTCATATACATCTCACAGACAGTTGCACTATTATCTCAGTTCGCTATCATAGTGTAAAAATAGGATTTTAACACGGATATTTAGCAGAATGGATCCACAGCAGAAACCAGAACAACCCAAGCCAAAACTGCACGGCTCACTTTTTTTTGTTTTGGGCTTATTTGCCTTTATTTTTACCGTTGGTGGCTGTTTCCATACGTCAACACAAGATGGACCGCCTGATTTTCACGTTGATGTGAACAAAATTCACAATCCAATTCCGCATTATTTGCCGAAAAGTAAATATGGCAATCAAGATTATAAAGTGGGTGGTCGTTGGTATCACATATTAAAAACAGCGCGCGGTTATGATAAACGCGGCATCGCTTCTTGGTATGGTACAAAATTTAATGGGCGTTTAACTTCAACGCGCGAACCGTACAATCTGTTGGGAATGACAGCTGCAAGTCCTGATTTGCCGATTCCATGTTATGTGCGCGTGACCAATTTAGAAAATGGAAAACAAGTGATTGTAAAAGTAAATGATCGCGGACCTTTTGCTGCAAATCGCATTATGGATTTATCATACGTTGCAGCGAAAAAATTAGGGTATGCAAATCGTGGTACTGCGTTAGTTGAAGTGACCAGTATTGATGTGCCAAATCCACTGGAAAAGACACGCGAAGATTTTGCGCATCATCGTCCACAATTATATTTACAAGTGGGCGCCTTTGCCTATTCTGCTAATGCAGAACGTTTAGAAAATGAATTGCATCATATTACCGAGCGCAATATTCGCATTACACACGAAGGTCGACGTAATTTATATCGCGTACAAATTGGACCGCTGAAAGATGTGGATGAATCTGATTATTTAGTGCAACGCATTCAAAATGCTGGCTTAGGTCACGCAATAACAGTAATTGGTTAAGTATGTCATATTGGAAAACTCTACTCGCTCCAGAAAAAGAAAAAGACTATTTCAAAAAAATTATTTCCTTTTTAAAAACAGAACGTGCCTGCGGAAAAATAATTTATCCTGCGCAAGAAAATATTTTTAATGCGATTAAAACTACTGAATTTTCAGATATAAAAGTAGTGATCATTGGACAAGATCCTTATCACAATCCAAAACAAGCACACGGATTATCTTTTTCTGTTCCAATCGGAATTGCACCACCACCATCATTAATAAATATTTTTAAAGAATTAAAAAATGATTGTAATATTGAAATTCCAAAAAATGGGTGCTTAGAAAAATGGGCAAATCAAGGTGTTTTGTTATTAAATTCAGTTTTAACCGTTGAAGAAAACAAACCACAATCACATGCGAATATTGGTTGGCAACAATTTACCGACACCATTATTCAGAAATTAAATCATCACCCAGAGAAAATTGTTTATTTGTTATGGGGATCCCATGCGCAAAAAAAAGCAGAATTAATCGATACAAAAAAACACAGCATTTTAATCGCACCTCACCCTTCCCCTTTATCTGCACATCGCGGCTTTTTAGGCTGCAAACATTTTTCAAAAACAAATGAAATTTTAAAAAAAGCAGGTAGAATAACCGTTGATTGGAAACTTTGAACTATACGTAACAGATCAACGCCTCCAAGTCTGAACTGGTAAAACGTCGAGGTTGATGCGATTTTTTGCGATCAATTGAGTGAAAAGCGCAGGTGTACTTGATTGGTACATCGAGCATTTTCACGAAATTTATCGCGAAAAAGCGCGCAACATCGGCGTTTGATGTGTAGGGTGAGATGTTACAGCCGAGGTGGTGGAATTGGTAGACACGCAGGTTTCAGATGCCTGTGGGGTAAAACCCGTGGAGGTTCAAATCCTCTCTTCGGCAAATATTGAGATATATTTATGACCATCGTAAAAATTTTACAATTCCCAGATCCGCGTCTTCGCACCAAAGGCGAAATCGTAACTGATTTCGGCGCTGAAACACAAAAAATGATTGATGATATGTTTGAAACACATTACGCAGCAGAAAATTGTGCTGCACTCGCATGCACGCAGCTTGATTTTAAAAAACCAAAACGCATTACTGTGATTGATTTTTCAGAACACAAAGATCAACCGCTATGTTTAGTTAATGCTGAAATTATCGAGAAAATTGACGAAGCTACTTCATCTGAAGGTTGCATGTCAGTTGCCGGCGGCGCATATGAACCAGTGACACGCGCTGCAAAAATTAAAGTGCACGCACAAGATCGCTTTGGAAAAGAAATGAATTTTGAAGCGGAAGGATTTATGGCAAAATGTATTCAGCATGAATTAGATCATTTGGATGGAAAATTATTTATTGATCATTTGTCGAATTTAAAACGCGATCGTATAAAAAAGAAAATAGAAAAATTAAATCGTCATAAACATGGCGACAATTGCGGATGCGATTAATCTGTTATTTTGTTAGCAGGAATGGAAGTGGAAGCGCTAGCGACCACGCCGATCAACAAAAGCGAGAAACCTCATGGAAGAAGTGTGTATCGTGATACCCGCTTTCAACCCTTCCGATAAATTACTAACACTCATTGATTCATTAAATCAAAAACAATTAAATAATATCATCGTTATCAATGACGGTTCCAATGCAATTTATAATCCTATTTTTACCACACTAAAAAACAAAAATATTATTTTACTCGAGCACGAAAAAAACAAAGGCAAAGGCGCCGCGTTAAAAACTGCTTTTCATTATATTTTAAATAATCCAATATTAAATGACATTGGTATTGTCACTGCTGATGCTGATTTGCAGCATATCGAAACTGATATTGTCATGATGTGCGATCAATTAAAGAAAAATCCTGATCATTTACATTTAGGCGTTCGCACATTTCAAAAAAATATTCCTTGGCGTAGTTTAATTGGCAATAAACTCACACAATTTTTTTATCAGCTATTTTACAGGCAAAATATCACAGACACACAAACTGGTTTACGCAGCATTCCACGTAAATTATTACCATTACTGTGTAACATTCACAATAACGGCTATGAATTTGAATTATCCATGCTAATTTTAGCTAAAAAAAATAATATTATTTGCGAACAACATCCGATTACAACAGTTTATATTGAAAATAATAATTCATCACATTTTAATCCATTAATTGATTCCATTAAAATTTATTGGGTAATGTTTCGTTATTTAGCAAGTTCGCTATCATCATACATCATCGATTTTTTATTGTTTATTTTATTTTATCATTTGTTATCAAATTTATTTTTAAGTATTTTATTACCGCGCATTATTTCCGGATCATATAATTTTTTAGTAAATCACCGTGTTGTTTTTAAATCAAATAAAAAATTGCGCAATACACTTCAATCATATTTATTACTTAGTATATTTACCATCATCAGCAGTTTTTATTTAATTAAATTATTTATGCTGTGTGGACTGCATATTTATATCAGCAAAATTATTGCTGATTCGGTGATTTATTTTTTTAATTTTTACGTGCAGCGTTTTTTTGTTTTTGCTAGTAAAATTTAACAGTAAATTAAGGATTAAATGGACATAAAAAATTTCCATCCAGCGGTAATAACGACGCAACTTTATTCGCGGTTCGATATATACCCTCTTTGTGTGTCGTAAGTTTGTGTCTTGCAATTGCGGTAGCTGCATAAAATAAGCCCCACTCCAACGTTCTTGCTGTCGTTCGAACAAGCATTTTCTGCAAAAAACTAGACTGTATTGGTAATTTCTGTAGATTGGGACTCATATAAGACATTACATAATTTTCAGTGAAAAGTGCAAATGGTTGTATCACCATTGTTGAAATAGCACCAGAAAAAAATTGTTCAGAAAAACTATGTGGATCAGCATTAAAAAACTGCTTAGTGTGCCGCCAAATCTCCATGGAGAACGCATTGATTGCTAATAAATAAAAAAACCAAGGCACATAGGCGCGTTTTAATATTTTCCTGCTCAAATAAATAGTGTAATTACAATTCATTTCATTATAGTGATAAATTTGCTTTATTCTCGCAGGATATGAAATAACGGATTGTGCAACTGCAGAAGCTAAATACGCAAACCACAGCGCGGCTACACTTTCTGGAAATTGATTACCAACAAACAAAACTGGGAAAAAAGCAATAAGTTTACTTGGGATTGAATTCACAAAATACGGACTGACACTAGCATACGATGCACGCACAATTGGAAAACGTGAAGCTGGATATCTTTCTTTTGAGTAAGCAAGAAATTGAAATGGGTGCTTACCAACTCCAATAGTTTGCATCCAAACAAGCCATGAATTTAAAGGAAATGAAGCTGCAGTCGCAAGCGGCGCTACCAAACAGATTGCAAAAAAATCAATTTTCCAATCTGGATTTTCTCTACCAGGCTTTTCATTCGGCATAAAATAGCTCCCTATTTTTCCGTAAATAAAGATGCAGCACCATATTACGCTAATTTTAACGCAACAGTTAAAATGCGTTCTGTTTTTGTATTTGAAAATTTTGATCCATCAATTGCGTATTGACCCAACACTTTAAATCCATTTCTCGCTAACATTACACGCAATTCTTTTGCGTTATAAAGTTGTAAAGTAATGGTCGTTTTGCTTTTTTTCATTTTTGCATTATTTTTTTGAATGTAAAAAGTGGTGTACGAAATTAAAATTCCATTTTCATCAATAACGCTGTGTTGAATTTCACGCAATCTTGTATCGCCAATTTTTCTTATTTTTTCAAGTGATAATTTTGTAATATTATTATGATGAGTAACATAATCTAAATTTAAAATATCAAATATATAAATTCCACCATCATTTAAATTGGAATAAATATTTCGTATTGTTTTTTCAAAATCTGATTTGGTAAGATGCCCAACGGAATTAAATATTGTCAGCGCAGCATCGAATTTACCAATTTTTATCGTGCGCATATCGCCGCGTAAAAATTTAATATTGTCTTTTTTTAATTTACGCTTTGCAATTTTCAGCATGCCTTTGCTAATATCAGAACCAATTACTTTATACCCACGTTTCGCGAGATAAAAAACTTGTGATCCAGTCCCGCATGTTAAATCCAGCACTGTTTTTACTTTATATTTTTTTAATATTTTTTCGATTGATTGATTTGTTATTTTAGAATCAATAGTATCTTTATTGAAAGTTTCTTCAAATTCACTATTTTTATCGTACCAAGTCGGTATTTTGCCATGCATGACTGATGAGCTCATCCCTCACTCCTGAAAAATATTATGGCGCAAACGGATTATCATCCGTAATAAATTTTAAAATTAATGAAATACCCACTAATTTTAATTTATCGCGAAAATAATTAATGAGATATTGTTTGTAGGAGCCTGGTAATTTATCGACTTGTTTTCCGTGAATCACAAATATTAATGGACGTTTTGAACCGACGTGCGCGTAGCGTAATTTTACACGACGTCCTTGCACTAATGGTGGTTGATGTTCGTGCGTTGCCGCCATTAAAATTTCTGTTAATTCATGTGTTGCAAATGGTTGCGCTAATGCTTTTTGTGTTTCATCAATTGCATCATACAATTGTCCAACACCTGTTCCATGTTTGGCAGAAATATAATATCGACGTGCAAAACTTGCAAAAGGTAAACGTCGATCAACAGCGCGTTTAAATTTTTCTCGATCTTCTTCACTCATTCCATCCCATTTATTAAAGGCTAAAACAAGTGCGTTTCCGGTTTCCATAATTAATCCCATCAATCGCATATCTTGATCGGATAATCCATCGCGCGCATCCATTACTAAAACAACAACGTTTGCTTGTTTCATCGCTTGCATTGCTTTAATCACAGAAAATATTTCAATCCCTTCTTTTACTTTTCCGCGACGACGAATTCCAGCGGTATCAATTAACGTATATTTTTTTCCGTTTCGCTCGTAAGGAATTTCAATGCTGTCCCGCGTTGTGCCGGGACGATCTAAAACAATCACGCGATCTTCACCAAATATTCTATTAATTAAAGTAGATTTTCCAACATTGGGTCGACCGAGTACTGCTATACGAGTACGTGAATCATCTTCTAATTCTTTTTCCGTTTTATCTTCAGGAAATTCAGATAAAATCTTTGCAAGCATTGCATCAACGCCGCGTCCACTGCCCGCAGCAATTGCATAAATTGTTTTTAATCCTAATTCATAAAATTCACTCGTCGCAACATCCGCTTGTTCGCGCTCTGCTTTATTTACAACTAAAATAATTTTTTTATCAGAATATTGTCGCAATTGTTTTGCAATTTCCCAATCACCGGTTGCAACACCTACCTTTGCATCAACGACAAATAAAATAACGTCTGCTTCTTTAATTGCTTCTTTTACTTGTTGCTCAGTAATTGCGGCCATTTCTGTATCGGTGTCGGGTTCTGCAATTCCGCCTGTGTCGACAACAATAAAAGATCTATTTTCAAATTGACCTTCGCCGTAATGTCGATCGCGTGTGATGCCGGGCATGTCGCCAACAATTGCATCGCGCGTTTTAGTTAAACGATTGTATAAAGTTGATTTGCCGACATTCGGTCGACCGACGATTGTTAAAACAGGTAACATAATTTGATCTGCTCGCTAACCAATCGGTTGCGCAATTTGTTTATTTAAAAAATCCATCGCGGGTGGAAATCCTGCTAACGCACTTTTTGCTTCTGAATAATGCGCGCGTGCTTTTTCTGCATTATTTTCTTTTGTGTAAATATCACCTTTCACCCAATTAATAAGCGGTAGAAAATTTTTGTCATTCACAATTTTAATTTCATTCATTGCATCATCAGTTTTATTTTGCGCTAATAAAATTCGCGCTGCTTCGATGCGTGAAATTTGCTGTAATCTTTTTTGATTGCTATTTTTAATAACCCATTGCAACGAAGTTAATGCGCCAGATAAATTATTTCCTGTGACAAATTCTTTTGCTGATAATAATGCAGCTAAACTCGCATAAGGTGTTCCAGAAAAATCTTTCATTAATATTTTTATGCCCCCTTGCGCTGTTGTCATATTACCTTGCGAATCTGCTTGCATGACAGATTGATAAACCATTGCAGCATTTTCTGCGCGTTGTTTTTCGAATTTATGAAAATAGCGCCAGCCAAATCCGATCGCTAAACCAATAATAACGGCAATTAAAATAAATTTTCCATTTTCGTTCCACCATTTTCGCATGGATTCGATTTGTTCTTTTTCTGAAACGTATCCGTCTAACATAAATTTTCCTCTATTCACGCTCATTTTAAAACAAAAACACGCCGGACCTTCCGATGCTCGCGTCACCCATCCCCCAGCGGGACCCCTGACGCTCCGCTCGAAAGATCCGTCGCGTTTTTATTTTAAAACGAGCTACATCGATATTATTTTAAATTCCCAAAAAATTTAAATAATTCATCCATTGTCATTATTTTCTTTTCAGATTTTTCAATTAAATTTTCAACTGCAATATTATTTTCTTTTAAATGCAAAGCATATTTTGCACCGCGATTTTCAGCGCGTTTGAATGGATTGCCAGTTTCAATCATATCCATTTCAATTTTTAACTGTGGAAATTGTGTGCGAATTTTTTCAACTAATGTTAATGCTGATGAAGATAAATCAGAAATAACATAAAAATCTGGCACGTTATTTAATTTTTCTTTTTCTTGCAATAATAATGCAATGCGTTCGATTCCCATTGCGAAACCAATTGCAGGCGTTGCTTTTCCACCTAACTGTTCAACCAATCCATCATAACGTCCACCTGCGCAAACTGTTCCTTGCGCGCCTAAATTATTGGTGACCCATTCAAAAACAGTTAAGCAATAATAATCTAAACCGCGCACTAAATGTGGATTGATTTTAAATTTTATATTTTCATTTTTTAAAGTATCGCAAATATTTTTAAAATGTTTTTCCGCTTCACCATCAATAAAATCACTTAATTTAGGCGCATTTTCAATTAATGATTTCATATCTGGATTTTTAGAATCCAAAATACGCAGTGGATTTTTTTCTAAACGTCGCAGTGAATCTTCATCTAATTTATTTTTATGTGCAGAAAAATATTCAACACATTTTTTTTGATATTTTTTTCGCTGTTCAAAATCACCTAATGAATTTATTTCTAAAACCACTTGATCTGATAATCCTAAATTATCCAAAATTCTTTTCGACAACAAAATCATTTCCATATCAATCGCGGGATTTAACATTCCAAACGCTTCGACACCCAATTGATGAAATTGACGCAAGCGTCCTTTTTGGGGACGTTCGTGACGAAACATTGGACCCATGTACCAAAAACGTTGGATTTGATTGTATAAAAGACCGTGTTCAATTCCAGCGCGAACACAACCTGCCGTTCCTTCTGGTCGCATTGATAAACTATCACCATTGCGATCATCAAATGTATACATTTCTTTTTCAACAATATCAGTTGCTTCGCCAACACTGCGTTTAAATAATTTTGTTTGTTCTAAAATTGGAAAACGAATTTCATGATAACCATATTGCGCAACAACGCCGCGACAAACATTTTCAATATGCTGCCAATATGGTATTTCTTGCGGCAAAATATCATTCATACCGCGAATTGCTTGAATTTTTTCTGTCATATTAATTCGTTGTTGCGGGTTTAATCGTATATGTTGTATGCAATGCAACATTGGGTCTTACAACAAATCCATTTGCATTTGCAACATTCGTCGTTTCTTTTTTATTTTCTTTTTTAATTTCTTTTTTCACTGTTTGTGTTTTGACAACAACTGGTTTTGTAATTGCAACAGTCGATGTAGTTGTGGGTGCTGGCGCAAGAAACGGTGGCGATAATGCGAGAGAATTATTTTGTGTTTTAAGTTTTACAGTATTTATATCCTTCGGGGTATGCAACCATGCAATCAAAATAATTAATGTAAGCGCGCTGATACACACAATCGAAATTAAACGCGGATTTAATTTTCGAAAATGTTGATGCGTTACATTCATCACGGGCGCACCTTCAATTCTCGGCAATAATGAATGCGTGTCAGATGGCATTAAACCTGATGCATCTAATGCTTCTAAAATCTGTGCTTCTGACACGGAAACCAAACGCGCGTATGAACACAAATAACCGCGCACAAAAGTTCGCACGCCAATTTTCGCATAATCGTCACGTTCGATATCGCAAACAGTATCAACCGACAAGCGTAATTGTTTTGCAATATCATCTAATGACATCGGCCCAGCTTCCCGCGTAGCTTTTAAAAGTTGTCCTGGTGTCATTTGGGTCACGTTACCACTCCTTTGTTTAATTGGCAGCACCAATATTTAGGCATAAATTTCTTCAGGTTTAAAGAAGAATGCGATTTCTTGTTTCGCCGTTTCGGGCGCATCAGAACCATGCACCGCATTTGCGTCAATCGAATCAGCAAAATCAGCGCGAATTGTGCCGGGCAACGCATCTTTTGGATTAGTCGCGCCCATTACATCACGATTTTTTTTAATTGCGTTTTCGCCTTGTAAAACTTGTACCAACACAGGTCCTTGTGTCATAAAAGTTACCAATGCGTTAAAAAATGGTCGTTCAGCATGCACAGCATAAAACTGTTCTGCTTGATGACGCGTTAAATGCATCATTCTTGCTGCAACAACTTTTAAACCTGCATCTTCAAAACGTGTAATAATTTTTCCGATCACATTTTTTGCAACTGCGTCGGGTTTGATGATAGAAAGTGTACGTTCGATTGACATAAAAACTAGACCTCAATATAGTGATAAAAAACGGGTGGATTATATACTTATTTTGGTAGAAAATGCGAATTATTAAAGTTATCATATGCAACTAATATTTTTGTTTTTTTGAAAGGAAGTTTTATGAAACGTATTTATTGCTCTGTTCTCGCGATTTTATTTTGTGTGACAAGTTGTTTTGCTACAAGTACGACAACTGCAACAACGACGACATCAACCGCAGCAGCTGTTACAACACCAGCAACGCCAATTACACAAGCACCCATTCCCAGCGCAATGCCAACAGTTGGTAATACACCAACCGTTATTCCAACAGCACCAAATTTAGGTTCAGCAGCTTACGTTTTAATGGACGCAAATACTGGCATGATTTTAGCGCATAAAAATATGCATGAACAAAGACAGCCAGCAAGCTTAACAAAATTAATGACATTGTATTTAACGTTTCAGGCATTAAAAAATAATCAAATTCATTTAACTGATAATGTACGTATTAGCAAAAAAGCATGGGCAACTGGTGGTTCGCGTATGTTTGTGAAAGAAGGAAGTTTAGTTCCTGTACAAGAATTAATTAATGGGATTGTTGTCGCATCAGGAAATGATGCATGCACTGCACTCGCGCAATATGTTGGCGGCAATGAAGCAACTTTTGTCACGATGATGAATGCAACTGCAAAACAATTGGGAATGAATGGGACACATTACGCTGACCCAACTGGTTTGCCAGCGCCAGGTCACGTCACAACAGCTTATGATATGGCATTATTAACACGTGCAATTATTGTTGGATTTCCGCAATATTATGCTAATTTCAAACAAGGTTGGATTACTTACAACAACATCAAACAACCAAACACCAATCGTTTATTGTGGCGCGACCATTCAGTCGATGGTTTGAAAACAGGTCACACGCAAGCAGCGGGATATTGCTTAATTTCATCTGCATTGCGTCACGGCATGCGTTTAGTTTCTGTTGTAATGGGTTCATCTACTGTCGCAAAAAATATGGATGATTCTGAAGCATTATTAAATTGGGGTTATCGTTTTTACTCAACGCATAAATTATTTGAAGCAAATAAATCACTCGCAACTCCAGGTGTTTATTTGGGTAAAAGCGGAACTGTGCCAGTTGGTTTAGCATCACCATTGTATGTAACAATTCAAGCAGGCAATTATTCATACTTAACGCCAAAAGTAGATATTACAAAATTGCAAGCGCCCATTAAAAAAGGTCAAACAGTCGGCACACTCAATATTTATTTACACAAAAATATTGTTGCAAGCGCACCATTAGTTGCATTAGAAAGTGATTCAAAAGGAAACATGGTTATGCGCACATGGGATCGTATCAGTAGAGTTTTTTAAATATTAATAAAGGGAATTGCATGACAAAACCGAACGGACATCACAAAGAAGAAACCGCGATCAAATTTCCTTGCGATTTTACCATTAAAATAATGGGGAAAACGCAAGGTCATTTTGAAAAAATCGCGCTCGCAATTGTTAAACAACATTTTCCCGACGTAACCGCATCTCGTATTCACAAAAAACACAGCAAAGATAAAAATTATTTATCTTTATCTATTACAGTTTTTGTAACATCCAAAACACAACTCGATGCGCTTTATCAAGAATTATCTTCTACAAAAGAAATTTTGATGGTGTTATAAAATATCACGCTGAAATGTACATTTCTGTCTTTTTGTAGTCTTTTTTAAGATTGCTTTAATATTCAATTGTTATGATTTCACTAAGTTCATAGCAAAGAGAATAAATCAATGCGTCCAATAACTGATGAGCACCTACAAGAACTGCTGAACCTCTGTGAACCGGGAATAGTAAAAAAAGCTATTCAAGAAAAACGGTATGCAGATGCTGCTCAGTCAATATATAATCAACTTTGGAATCTAGCTTGGAATGTCTCTGAACAAAAAAACAGCTTTACGCCTGCACAAAGAAAAGAAGTATTAAATGCTTTTGGATTGTGCGAATTAAAATCTGAAGAGTTGCTTGAATTATTTAAAGCTTACAAATATTCTCCCGAAATAACCTTAATTAATAAGCTTGTGCTCGATGGAATGCACTCGTTTGCATTAGAATTAGTAGAATTACATCAACATGTGTCGCCCAATGATAGTGAAAATTATTTTGCAGCTTTTAAAACCTGTGTTTCTCAGTTAAATACGCTATATGAAAATTATAATGATAGCGGTGATAATCATATGTTCAACGTTATTGTACAAATGGCTGAACATTTATTATCAACAAAAAATGTCAACGCAGAATGGTATTCTATTTTTAAGGGTTGTAGTTATTCATTTTTACATATCATAGCAAGAATTGGACGAGTTGATTTAATTAAAAAAGCAATTGCAGATGGTGCAAAAATATCACCTACTCCACACTATTTTATGACGCCTTGGTCAAAACACAGTACAACACCGCTTGATGTGGCAGTATTTTTTGAGCAAAAAGAAATGATTGAGTTAATTGTGACTGAATTAACTAATCAAATTATACTAAAAACAATGCTAGAAAATTTGACTGCGACTTTTTTTAGAGCAGACATTAGCGAGTTAGTGGGAGCTTTTGAAGGAAAACTTATTCAGCGTTACAAAACGATGAGCAATGAAATCTCGCGCATCACAAACTGTGCTTATGATAAGTTTCAGTCAACTCTAAGTGAAGCGGAAACAGCTGGAAGACAAGCATTAAACAG
This sequence comes from Gammaproteobacteria bacterium RIFCSPHIGHO2_12_FULL_36_30, assembly GCA_001801815.1. Classification (GTDB taxonomy): domain Bacteria; phylum Pseudomonadota; class Gammaproteobacteria; order Coxiellales; family Coxiellaceae; genus 2-02-FULL-42-43. Next base: position 84,522 of record MGXU01000010.1, on the reverse strand, counting down.
GATTCTTCTTGAGCAAACGCAGCCACAAACATTAAAGCTAACGGAAAAATTGATTGGAAGTATTGTTGATGCAATGAGCGAAACATTTGGTCATCATCATTTTGACAAAAGACAAGATATTTTAGAACGGTTAGCAGAAATGATTATTGGCGAAAAAAAACGAGAGTTAACGTCTCCGTTTCAAAGTGAAAGAGCTTCTTCACCATCACCCGCTACATTGGCACCTCAAGCAAAATCAAATGATTTAACAACCGCGGAAAAAAAACTACCACAACCACCATCATACGAAAAAGCAACTGCTAATCCGGTTCAATCTAGCGCATTGCACAGATTTTTTGTTCCCGCCGTTCCATCAGATATTCAGACATCGCAAACACCGGTTGAAACAGATTGGTTAAAACAACAAATAGCAGTTGCAAATGAAAAGAAAAAATTAGAGCAGGCAAAACTTCACAATGATTTTTTTGCTCAACTGGAACAAATCAAGGTTCCAACCACACCGCTTCCAACTTCTGCAAAAAGAGAAAAAACGATCGCGGAGCTTTTTGAAAACGCACCTCAACTTAATTAATTTAATTTTTGCTGGAACAATCTCACGACAGCGACCCCTCAGAAGCTCACGCGGCAGCGTGAGCGCAAACAAAAAACTCACAAAACCCGCAACGGAATTTTAAACACAAAATGTTTCGGAATCATTTTAATTCTCGTGATTTCACAAAACATTTGAATATTTTGTTCATTCGAACGACTCGTCACCAAATAAATATAGGCGCGATCACCGCCAGCTTTAATAATTAAATTAATTAAATCAGAACCATTATAATTTTTTCCTGAAAATTCATAATCCACCAAATAAGCGGCTGGCAAATTTTTTTTATTTTCCAATTCAGATAATAATTCTTCTTTGTCTTTACAATGAATTAAATTAATTTTTGATTGCGTAACACTTTTAAATCTTTCATTCCAGCCATGATAAATCGAAATACTATCATCAACACATACAATTCGCATTTCATGTGAAAATGATAAATTTCCAATAAACCAATTCGGTTGTTTTTTAAGTGGTAAAGTAATAAATACAGAAACACCATGCAGTGTATTTGGAATAATATTAATTGAACCGCCCCACAATTCTAATGTTTCGCGCGCATGCGATAATCCCAAACCCGATCCTGCTTTTTTTGTCGTAAATCCACGTTTAAAAATAAAAGATAATGCATCAGATGAAATTCCTGCCCCATTATCGCAAACTAAAATAATCACCTGATTATTTTTTTCTTCTAACGCAATCGAAATGCAATCACCCCGCCCCATCAATGCTTCACGCGCATTATTGATGACATTTGTTAAAATTCGCTTAATTTCAGATGGAATTACATCAACAAAATAAGAATATGACTCCGCCGAAAAATCATGTTCAATCTTAATTAATTGATCTGAAAATGCCGTGCGTCGCTCAGAAATAACATAATCCAACAACACAGCAATTTGTATCATTGAATTACAATGATTGTCTTTATCAGTACTATTTTTTTCTAAATTATTCGTAATATCGCGAATATGCCCAATTGCATCACGTAATAAAATATATTTCGATTCTTCAATGTTTGGTAATCGCTTAATTAACATTTCAAGTGATGATAGTGGTGAGCGGATGTCGTGGGCGACTTGTCTTGAAACCTTTTCAATTTCATATGCTTTGTCACTTTCGTATTTTATGGCATTTTCTTTAAAAGTTTTTAAATTGACAATCATCTGATTAAAGTTATTAGCCATAATACTAATTTCATCGCCATCGTTTCCAATTGATACCCTACGTGTTAAATCTCCTGTATGCATGATTTCATTGATAGTGCCACTCATGATGTGTATCCGAGCAACTAATTTATTAGCTAAAAATATTGAAATAAAAAAATTTACAACCAACATCAATAAAAATAAAAATAAAAAATACATTTTGATTTTAAATAAAGTATCTATTAACGGTGATAATGATGCGGTCATTTGCAAAATATAATAGTAATTGCTGTGCGAAATATTTGCGACACCTTTATAGCGACACTCACAACAATACGCCACACTTGCCGGTATTTTAAAATTTAAAATCATCGTTTCATTTTTTCGATAATTTCCTGATAATGTTGAAATAGGAACTTTATTTTTAGTATCTATAAATTTTCCCTTTGAAGATATAAAGCCCAACTTGTAACCATTAGGCGCAAATAAACCGATTGATATGATGTTATGATTATATTCAATAGATTTATGTAAAATATCTCCGATGTAACTTAAGTGAATACCGGTTTCTAAAATCAGTGATCGATTAAAATTAGGAATCATCACAAACTTTGAGGGGATGCCATAAGGATAACTTGGAATAATTGGCGTGACAGCTTGATTTAATTTTCCATCAACAAGATTACGATAACCAGCACAATAACTAAATAAAGAATTTTTTTGCATGCGCAGCGGCAAATCAGATGAACGAAGAAATCGGCCATGCTTATTGATTACATAAAAACCTTGTATACCAAGTTGCTTTGCGAGTACTGCTAATTTTTTATCCGATGGAATTCCAGAAAATTTATCAATTCTGTTTAGAATCATAACTGCGTTTCGATTTACCTGATCAGTTACTTTTCCCATTTGATGAAACATATTTGCAACAACATAACCTAAAGAATTATATCGCGAAATAAACTCATTTTTTGCATAATTTTTTACAACGAAGTACGTGCCAAGCAACGTCAGCGAAGAAAAAACAATACTGACTGATAACAACGATAAAAAAATCTTTGATCTAAATTTCATATATTGCTATTCCTGCAGTTCAGTCATCGGCGTGGTCGCTAGCGCTCCCACTTCCATCGCTACTAATAATATTCAATACACTTCATATTTTAGCCAGGCAGATGGAAGTGCGCGCGCGAGCAAGCACGCCGATAGTGAGATTTTTATCCATGCTTCTTTTTATATTCTTCATCTGTAATATAAATCCAATAATATTTTTCCCTACCGGCAATAATCCCTTTCACATAATGAAAATGCTTAAACCATTCATACTGTTCAATTTGCCACGCTTCTTTCCCTTGCCCAAAAAACGGAATGATGTCGCGGTCTTGAATTTTTTCTGCGAAGTCGGGGGAAAATTCTGTGCCGGTGTAATAAATGGAAAGCCAGGTTTCCAGGCTGCGATCAGTTTGCATTACAAAATAAGATTTTTTGTCATCTGCGTCGATACATAAAAAACTACCTTGCTTGTCAATTAAATAATATTCGCGAATATTATTTTGCTGGCAAAAATTGAGAAAGAAATCAATAAAAATTGGATCGGATAATGGTAGTAAATTTTCAACTTCTAAATATGCCAATAATGGCGCAGTTATTTTTTGAAAATAGCCAAAAGATAATTCTTTTAATTGTTTGATCACATTTTCTTCGAGATTATCAGAACCTTTTTGAATATAACGCTGAATATAATTTTGATTAAAACCATTAATTACTTTTTCATCTTCTGTTTTCCCCGTTAATAATATTTTATTGACGGGCAAATGACCGCATGCTTGAGATAATGAAAATCCATTCATTTCGGGCATGTGATAATCAATCAACATCGCGGTAATTTCTTCGTAACGATGCTTTTCATCTGCAAAATTAGCTATTTTTGTAATATCAAAATCAATTGGCGTGTGTTGTAAAATGCCGTGACTTTCATCATTATTATTGCATTGTAAAAAATGTTGTTGAGATGAGGGTGATTGATAATGATTTAAAAACTCAACACAGCGATTTGGCGATGAAAATGTTTTAGAGTGAGCATTCTCATCAAATGCAAGACTCATGCAGCCTAATAAAGTTTTGTCATCGTCTACATAAATCCAAGTGCCGGGATAATAAAATAATGGTAAATTTCTCATTTCTTTTCTTCCTTAATTTCCGTGAATTAATTTAAAATTTAATATATGGGTTTCACGCTATTAAAAATTTTGTCTTTGCGCTCACTCACGATAATGTAACTGAAAAAATATGTTGAGATGAAAAGATGCGACCTGTCTCTTTTTCCGCTCAAAAATGAACCATCCCTGGTTCGGTCCCGCGTCTGTCGTGACGCTATTCGCTACAAAAGAGACAGGTCACATCTTTCCATCAACTTAATTTATAATTTCAGTTACATTATCGCTCGCTCGTTTAAGATTTATTTTTTGTGTGAAACAACTTTTTTAATCTCTAAAATTTCTATATGCTTCAATCACAACACCAACCATTATCATTTCTTTTTGATTGTACGGCGTTGTTTTTAATTCATCATTAATAGTACAAAAATATTTATTTTTTCCCTCCGACATATAACGTTTTAAAACTGGCGCAGCATCATCATCAAAATTTACTAACACATAATCACCATTTTTCGCTGCATTTTCAGGGTTAATAATCAATACAGTATTTTGTGCGAATAACGGATCATATAAATTATTTTGAATTTTTACTGCAAATATTTTTTCATCATCGTCGTAATCTGTATTCGATTGCCAACAAAACCAATGTGGTGGATTTTGCAAATGAGTTCGAAATTTACATGCATCGCGCAAAGTTAATAATGGAATTGAAAAAGGTAATCTGAAATTTTGATTTATATTTTTAGAATAAAAATGTTTTTCTAATTTTTTTCTTCCCATTAATTGATCGATCGTCACGCCGAAATAATCAGCAATTAATATTAATGTTGAAATGCGCGGATCTTCGACTTCACCTGTCGCTAATCGATGAACAGTCGGCGTTGGTAATTTTAATAATTTTGCTAAACCGTTTGCTGTTAAATCTGCACATGCTAATAATTGCTTGACAACATTCATCAAACTTATTGTGCGCATTTTCTTTTCCATGTTTTATTGTCCTTATCAAAAAACCACAACTTGAAATATGAACTTTAATGTAATATAGTTCGAAACGTTAATGTTGTATTACATTAAAATTTGGAAAATTCTAACATGTTTGTATTTAAAATCTAGGAAATTAAATTAAAAATAATAAGGAGCCACAACATGCACCTGTACAACGGAACCGGATGTCTTGTTTTTTTAGTCGGCAGCGTCACCATGATGCCAGTTGTCGCTAAAAAAAATTCCGATGCGATGATTATTGTTTCTCGAAAACGACATCACGATGAAAATACCGTCGATAAAATTGAACATTATCGCGTTATTCTCAATCAAGATGATACATATCGAATTATGACATTTGGATTTCCTGGCATGACCATTTCTGTCCGCGGTGATTTTTGTTCTGAAAATAATGCCGAAATTATAGCTGAAAAAATAGATTTTATTGATTTTTCTAATTCAAACGCATTTGAATCTTTATCAGCAAATGAAATGAATAACACCAATTTTTTTAATACTGAAATGAGTTATTGGTTTGCACGAGATGGGTCGATGCGAAAAGAATTAATGGCGGTGCATTAGCGCGTGTCATTTTTGCAATACACAATGTGAGATGTAATTTATTACGTCTCACATTTTAGCTTGTCTCGCAAACTCTTCTTAATTTTCTAACAACGAAAAGCGGTATGTTAAACCTAATCCAACTGAATAAAAATTATTTAATTCCTGAGTGTTGATCGGAATAGTTTGACTTGCCATACCATACAAAGCAATTGAATCACTTAAACCATAATCAACACCTAATTCCGGTTTAATGATAAAACTTGCATTGTTGCCACCAACCATCGTTTGAAAAAAATATTGAAAATGTTTTGCAGCTGCCGGTTTAGTTTGTAAACCAAATCCCAATAATGCTTCGCCATAACCAGTGTAACCAGTATAAGCAAAACTCGCTTGCGCTGGAATAAACCAATGTTCTCGCACAAAAAAATCACCTTCTGCAGAAATCAAGTTTACATTTGTGGGTGTGGGTTTTTGAAATTTTACATCAAATTCAGTTTGATTAAATAAATGAAATCGAAAACCGCGAAAAATTGGTTTATCAAAAATATTGTCATGCTGAATTTTTCCACCAGTCATCAAGTAATAATTTATTGCGGCACCAGCAGAAAAACTTTGAAACGTTCCTTGTGGCGCAAATAAATATCCACCCGTTAATGCAAGTGCAAAATGTCGAGTTAATGAATATTCCAATGCAAATTTAGGATAAATTAATAAGCCAGATCCAGTATTCATTTCTGCTAAATCATAACCGCCTGAACCAACACCTAGTTGAGTAATTAAACCTATTTTTGGAAAAAGTAAAAAATGATAACCCAACCCACCCACCAATTGGTTATATGCAGGTAGCCCATAATAACCTGCATCCGCTTCAATAAATGCAAAATCATTTGCACCGAGATAATGCGCAAATGTGACTGCAACTAAATTAATTGTTTTTTTAGATAAACCTTGTGGATGATATTGAAAAAAATTATTGAGTTCAAAACCAAAAACATTTTTTGATTCATTTGGACAATCCTTATCATAAAAAAGTTGCGACAAAGCATGCACTGTTTTATCTAAATAACGATAAGCGCCTGCGCCATAAGAAATTGATTTCTGAATGTAGAATTCTACTTGTGCATGATTGATTAATGAATTGGAAAAATGAAAGTAACTATAATTTATGCCGATGAATACATTATGTAAACGATAGCTCATACCCGCATAAGTATTAATATATCTTCCATTGCCAGCAATGATTAATGAGTTTGCTGCGCTTGTTCCGCCCGCACCACCACCAAAAGCAAATCCCGCATCTCCAAATAAATTTCCAATAATTTGATGTCGAATTTGTGTTGTTACGTCCAGCGTAAAAAAGCCACCATAATTTCCTTCTAACATTGCAAAATCAGTACCAAAACCTACGTAAAACCACTGATTAATACCATGCAAATAATGCAAACCTGATAAACCTAATGGTTCATAACCGGGAATGGGAATGGTTTGATAATCTAATTGCACTAAGGCATGTTGTGTATGTAAAAAATAGGTTGGATTATCTTCGTGCGCGTTTATAAATGATGGAAAAGCAATAGCGGTAGCAATTAAATAAAATAAAATAGTGCGTCTTATTTTTCGAAAATTAGATGTACATATGGTCATTTAATATTTTTCCATAAATGCACATAAAAAAATCCTTGTTTGTATAGACAGTGCTCAACCCACGTTAGTATAACCGCGCAGAACAAGATATTAAATAAGAAGCTAAAGCCACAAAAACTTAAGCTCTTTAAAGTGTTTGTGTTTTCTTCGCGTAATACATCATCTGCAAAACAAGAATTAGTTTTTTGATAATATCCACTGATGGCATCAATAAACTTGGGAGATCCCAGTGTAAAGTTAATGCTGATATAAAATCCAGGAAACCAAGCAAAATAGAAAATGTCACAAATAATCTACTTAATCCTAAAGTGGATTTTTTGCAATAATTTTTAATTATCTGTGGGAAGACATATGCAAAATAACACCCTGTTTCAACATAACCTGCTTTATCGTAATACCATTTGTTGTGATGAAACACGGTAATATTTAAAATTGAAAATAATAAAGCAAAAATAACAAGACAACTTAATACAGCAAAATTCCAATATTCTGTTTTAGATTTTAAATCATAGCGCGCAAATTGATAATGCTGAATAAACAGAAAAATTAATCCAACAATAGTTACGAGACAATATTGCCATTGCATGTGTCGGCCAAAGCCATACATCAAATCGATGCTATACCCAAGAAATAATAATCCGTGCATCCACAAGCTTAATCCATCAGTACTTTTTCGCTGAAAATTTTCCCAAATTTGCGGAATAAACCAAACACAATAAATAACACTAGAAATTGATAGGGTGATTTCACCAATAAGATGAGATGTGATCATGGGCCTTCCTTCGTTGATATTAATCAGACAGGTTCAAAGGGTTAAATGACTTTCATTTTCTCAGCGAATAAACGCACCCCTGGCAAAAGCGACATGATCGTAGCATAATTTGCGCTTAAAGTGGGAGTGGAAGTGGGAGAAAAAAGTTAGCCGTTAACTCAGAATTATGGACACAAATATAAGCAGTATCATTATTCAAGACCTTGGTCTTTGCGACTATCAAAAAACATGGCAAAACATGCGTGATTTTACCGATTCGCGCACGGAAAAAACGCCAGATGAAATTTGGCTTTTGCAGCATCCATCTGTTTTTACGCAAGGATTGGCGGGAAAAGCAGAGCATATTTTAAATGCACATAACATTCCTGTTATACAAACTGATCGAGGTGGACAAGTTACTTATCACGGTCCTGGACAATTAGTACTGTACGCATTAATTGATTTACAGCGTAAAAAAATGCACACGCGTGAATTTGTTCGCACATTAGAAAAATGCATTATTGATTTATTGTCTGAAATGTCTATTATTGCAACATCAAAATGTGATGCGCCGGGTGTGTATGCTAATGATGAAAAAATTTGTTCGATTGGATTGCGTGTTCGAAAAGGTTGTAGTTATCACGGCATCGCGCTGAATGTTGATATGGATTTAACGCCGTTTTCATATATTAATCCTTGTGGTTTTCAAAATATGAAAATGACACAAATTAAAACGCTGAATCCAACTATTTCTCTTGATGAAATAAAAAGAGCAATTGTACCCGCTTTTTTAAGAAATTTCGGGTATAATCTGGCAATATAAATAGGCGTTTCGCACAAAAAATAAATCTTAAGCGAACGAGCGGTAATGTAACTGAAATTATAAATTAAGCTGATGGGAAGATGTGACCTGTCTCTTTTGTAGCGAATAGCGTCAGGATTGACGAGGGACCGAACCAGGGACGGTTCATTTTCGAGCGGAAAAAGCGATAGGTCATATCTTTACATCTCAACTTATTTTTTCAGTTACATTATCGCGAGTGAGCGCAAAGATTTTATATAACGCGAAACTCCTCATGAGCAAAAAAATTATGACAACAAAAAATTCTTACGACCCATTACAAAAAACACTCGGCAAAGATAAATTGTCGCGCATCCCAATTAAAATTGAAAATGAAGCGGAAATATTGCGAAAACCAGATTGGATTCGCATTAAATTAACGAATAGCGACAAAGTGCAACGCATTAAAAATATTTTACGCGAACATAAATTACATACTGTTTGCGAAGAGGCATCTTGTCCCAATTTAAATGAATGTTTTGGACATGGTACAGCAACATTTATGATTATGGGTGATAAATGCACGAGACGTTGTGCATTTTGTGATGTCGGACACGGTCGTCCGGATCCACTTGATCCAAATGAACCTGTAAATCTCGCAAAAACAGTTCAGTTATTAAATTTAAAATATATTGTGATTACCTCTGTTGATCGCGATGATTTACGCGACGGCGGTGCAAGTCATTTTAGTGCTTGTATACAAGCAATTCGCGAACAATGTCCTGAAATTAAAATTGAAACTTTAGTTCCTGATTATCGCGGACGAATGGAACGTGCGCTCAGCGCAACGAGTGTAAATTTACCTGATGTATTTAATCATAATATAGAAACAACAGAACGTTTATATAAACAAGCACGTCCAGGTTCAGATTACAAAGTCTCATTAACATTATTAAAAACGTTTAAAGAACGCTTCCCCCATATTCCAACAAAATCAGGCATGATGTTAGGATTAGGCGAAACACCAGATGAAGTGCGACAAGTGTTAAGTGATTTGCGCGCGCATGATGTTAATATGTTAACACTCGGACAATATTTACAACCCACAAAATATCATTTGCCCGTGCATCGATATGTCACACCACAAGAATTTTTAGATCATGCAAATTTTGCAAAAGAAATTGGATTTGATAATGTTGCAAGCGGTCCGCTCGTTCGCTCTTCTTATCATGCAGATTTGCAGGCGAAAGGTGAAGTTGTTACTTAAAATTAGGATGACATGGAACATCACTACTATAATTTAATTTCAAATTTTTTACGCGATCATCCACATTGGAGTCACGTATTAATTTTTCTGATTGCATTTTCAGAATCATTGCCGTTGATCGGCACAATTGTCCCCGGCTCAATTACAATGACATTAGTTGGCGTATTAATTGGTTCTGATGCGCTACCAATGATTTCTTCTTTTTTAATTGCTTCAATCGGCGCATTTGCGGGAGATTGCGCTGGTTTTGGTTTTGGATTTTATTATAACGAGCGACTTCGCACGATGTGGCCTTTTAAAAAACATCCGAAATGGCTTGCAATGGGTGAATCATTTTTTAAAAGTCATGGCGGAAAAAGCATTATTTTAGGGCGTTTTATTGGTCCTGCAAGAAGTACAGTGCCATTAGTTGCCGGATTATTACAATTAAGTTGGCTACGATTTATTATCGCTGCACTGCCATCTGCTGTATTTTGGGCAGTGATGTATATGATGCCTGGTGTTTTATTGGGTGCGTTGTCGCGAGAAATTCCAAAAGCAGAAACCACACAATTTTTTCTCTATGGTTTAGGAACAGTTCTTACTTTGTGGCTTATTTACTGGCTAATTCAACACTTCTTTATTCAACTAACACGCGGAATTAATTTTGCAACTGATAAACTGTGGAGTTATTTATCCAGAAAAAATATGGGGCGATTTTTTATTCGTTTCGTCACCAATCAACAAAATCCAAGAGATCATCATCAATTAACTTTATTATTTACCGCTGTTATTTCTGCAATTTTATTTTTAATTTTACTAGTTGATGTTAGAAACCACGATGTATTAACTGCGATTAATTATCCTATTTTCCATGTGCTACAAACTATTCGCACACCGCACTGGAATGATATATTTTCTGCAATTACCATTATGGGCACGCCAAAAACAATTGAACTAATTAGTGGATTGATGATTGTTGGTTTATTAATTAAAAAACAATGGCGATCAGCAGCGCATTTTTTTGCAGCATTTGCAATTACTGCTGCCGCAGTCATTATTTTTAAACATATTTCACATTCTGTTCGACCACAAGGATTTGAAGTGGTTTCAGCAACGTCTTCTTTTCCCAGCGGCCACACTACATTAAGTTTTGTCATCTTTAGCTTTATTGCTTTTTTAATTGCACAAATCGCTGTGAAAGGTTATCGATGGATTGGATACACATTAAGTTGCATCATGATCGCGCTTGTTGCATTTTCAAGAATGTATTTAGGTGCGCATTGGTTTACAGATATTATTGGTAGCTTTTTATTAGGATTAAGTATTTTATTATTGTGTATTATCAGCTATCGCAGAATGCCTAAAAAACAAAGTGCATTTTGTATTTCAGCGATAAGTGCAACAATTTTATTAGTAATTGCATTAGGTGTTCCTTGGGGTGTTAACATCGCGCAATCATTAGATATGATTGTTAATGACACCACAGCAATTTGGCCACAGCAACACATGACAATTAATTCATGGTGGCAATCACCATTGCATTACACACCACTTTATCGCAACAACCGTTTTGGAAAACCATTTCAACCATTTAATTTGCAATGGCAAGGTTCATTAAAAAATATTACTGAAACGCTGGAAAAATCAGGTTGGAAACCAATCACAACTAATGGAAAATTTAAATTAAAAGAATCTTTGCAGCGTTTTTCAAGTTATCAGGCTCAATATCATATTCCGTTATTGCCTTGGTTATATCGCAATAAACAACCTGTTATTTTTATGATTAAACATATTACAAAACGAAAACGCATTATTGAATTACGTTTATGGGAAAGTGATATTTATTTTTATCCTAATCACAAAGTATTATGGATGGGCGCAACCGATATTCGTATTCCACCAACTGCATTATTATCCATTAAAAAATCAGCAAAAATATCATTAGAAAATAATGCGGGCTTAAATCAATTGTATAATGACACAAAGAATTTTCAACAAAAAATAATTCGCGTTAAGTCTAATGCTGAATTTCCAGCAATAAAAAAATTAGCATGGAATGGTAATATTTTATTGTTGAGAGAAAAATAAAAAATGATTTCAATTATTGATAAAAAGTTTTATTTATTTTGTTTTGTCGGGTTTCTTAGTCTTGTTGTTAATTTGCTTTTTTTTAAATTATTTGTTGCGTTAGATTTTCATCCTGTTCTCGCTTCTGTTCTTGCGTCTTTTATTGCAGTTGTAAATGGTTTTTTATGGAATGACAATCTGACGTGGAAAGGTCACAAACATCCTGTCCGATTAAAACGATTATTGCAATTTCCACAATATGTTCTCATTTCATGTGTTGCGATCGCAATTAATGCTGGCATGGTAAAATATTTTATGTTTGCGAATTGGAATATTTTTCTTGGGCAAATATGCGGTATTGCCGTTGGAACATTTTGGAATTTTTTTGCAAATAGAAAATGGACGTGGAAAAAGTTTCATTAATCCATTAGTTTTTCAAATTTTTCATAATCCAAAAAATCATATAATGTTTTTCGATCTTGCATTGTATTTAAAACAGATTGCTGCGTGCCATTTTTTTTAATTGCTTGAAAAACATTTAATGCAGCTTGATTCATCGCGCGAAATGCTGATAGCGGATATAAAATCATTTTCACGCCAGCTGATTTTAATTCTGATACGGTAAATAAAGGTGTTTTTCCAAATTCTGTAATGTTTGCTAACACTGGCGCATTTATTTCTAATGTTAATTTTTTATAATCTTCTAATGTATAAAATGCTTCTGCAAAAATAGCATCCGCACCTGCCTCAATATATTTTTTTGCACGTTCAATTGTTTTTGATAATCCCTCTGTTGCCATTGCATCAGTTCGCGCAATTAAATAAAAATCAGGATTTGTTTTACCTGCGATTGCAGCCTTAATTCGCGCAACCATTTCTACTGTTTCAACAATTTTTTTTCCATCGCGATGTCCGCAGCGTTTTGCTGAAGCTTGATCTTCAATGTGTGCGGCTGAAGCACCTGCTTTAATTAATTGTGAAACGGAACGTGAAACATTTAATTCGCTGCCCCAACCGGTATCCATATCAACTAACAATGGTGTTTTTGTTACGCTCGTAATGCGGCGCACATCTTCGCACACATTATCTAAACTTGTCATGGCTAAATCTGGCAAACCATATGATGCGTTTGCACATCCACCGCCAGATAAATAAAGTGCTTTAAAACCAGTCTTTTCTGCCATGATTGCAGAATATGCATTAATTGTGCCGATGATTTGTAGGGGTGATTCTGAGTTTAGTGCTTGTTTTAAGGTTTGTTGTGTCATGGTTTATTCCTTGTGATGCTTCGTTTGGGGTTACTGCAAAACGCCCTTGTTCCATTCGCTGTGCTCATTGCACGCGGGCTTCTGAAAACACGCTCCACAGTCAAGCTAAGTGTTTCAACAACTTCTCATGTATCCCATCAAATCCTTTATTACTCATAATTAATATATGATTATTTTTTACAGCTGATTTAGATACTGTATTTACAATATCAGAAACAGTATCATGCACAAAAGCCTTATTTCCAAGTGGTTTTAATACTGTTTTCACATCCCAGCTTTTATCATCTGGTTTTAAAATATGAACTTCATCAGCGGCATGAAATGAAACACCGAGCGCATCACCGTGCGCACCCATGCGCATGGAATTTGAACCTAATTGTGCAATCACAATTATTTTTTCTTTTCCAACTTTTTTTCGCAAACCATCAATGGTTGTTTCAATTGCTGTTGGATGATGTGCAAAATCATCGTAAACAGTAATATCATTTACACATCCGCGAATTTCTAAGCGGCGTTTTACATTTTCAAATGTTGCAAATGCTTTTTCAATCACAGACATTGAAATTCCAACAGAATCTGCCGCAACAATCGCAGCTAATGCATTGTGAATATTATGATTACCAAGCAAAGACCAATTTAATGTTGCGCGTTTCATATCTTGAAAATAGCATTCAAAACTACTTCCATCTTTTTCTAATAATTTTGCATGCCAACTATTTGTATCGCCTGTTGCAATTTGTTTTGACCAACAGCCTCGCAATAAAACATCTGCAATATTCAAATCGCCTTTTGGAAAAATAACAGAACCATTACTCGGAACAGTGCGCAATAAATATTGAAATTGTTTTTTAATTGCTTCTAAATCAGGAAAAATATCAGCATGATCATATTCAATATTATTTATAATTAAAGTTTGCGGACGATAATGTAAGAATTTCGATCTTTTATCGAAAAAAGCAGTGTCATATTCATCTGCCTCAATAACAAAATATTTTTTTGCACCTAATCGAGCTGTGCAAGAAAAATTTTTTGGCACACCACCAATTAAAAACCCAGGGTTTAATCCTGCTACTTCTAAAATCCAGGTTAATATTGCAGTCGTTGTTGTTTTTCCATGCGTGCCTGAAACAGCAAGCACATGTTGAAAGCGTAAAACATTTTCACACATCCATTGCGAACCCGACGTGTAATTTATGCCTTGATTTAAGATATAATCAACACATGGATTTTGTCGTGCAATGCCATTTCCAATAATCACTAAATCTGTTTTTGAATCAATTGCAGATGGCTCATAACCAATATGCACTGGAATTCCAGATGATTTTAATGCATCCGACATGGGCGGATAAACATTTAAGTCTGAACCAGTAACATGATGCCCTAGTTCGCGTGCAATTAATGCAACGCCGCCCATAAATGTGCCGCAGATGCCGAGTATATGAATACGCATATCGATTTCCTCAGTGAAAGCCTACCTGAATCATCAAAAAAGTGCTACGATTCTCGCAATTAAATCGTTAAGGACATGACAAATGGTCGGAAAAAATATTCTGTACGCACAATCTGGCGGACCAACCGCTGTGATCAATGCCAGCGCATGTGGCGTGATTGAAACCGCACGAAAATTAATGCCAAATGCAAAAATATTTGCTGCAAAAAATGGCATTATTGGTGTTTTAAATGAAGAATTAATTGATACATCATTTGAATCTGCAGAAGATATTGCCGCATTAAAACACACGCCGGCTAGTGCTTTTGGATCATGTCGTTATAAATTAAAAAAAATGGAACAAGATGATAAAGAATATCGTCGCTTAATTGAAGTATTTAAAGCGCATGATATCGGATACTTTTTTTATAATGGCGGTGGCGATTCACAAGACACTGCGCACAAAGTCGCTGAATTAAGCATTAAAATGAATTATCCAATGATTTGCATTGGCATTCCAAAAACAATTGATAATGATTTACCGATTACGGATAGCTGTCCTGGATTTGGTTCTGTTGCAAAATATGTTGCGATTTCAACTGCAGAGGCAGGATTAGATGTAAAAAGTATGGCAGCATCTTCTACAAAAGTTTTTATTTTAGAAGTAATGGGACGACATGCAGGATGGATTGCAGCGGCAAGTGGATTAATTAAAAATCAAGCTTCAGATCCACCACATATTATTTTATTTCCTGAAATTCCATTCGAAGAAGAAAAATTTTTAGTTGAAGTTGAAGTGGCGGTTGATCAATTTGGATATTGCGTTATTGTTGCATCGGAAGGAATTCGAAAAGCAAATGGAGAATTTATTCAAGAATCTGGAATAACAGATTCATTTGGTCATGCACAATTAGGTGGTGTTGCGCCGACGCTTGCTGAATGCATTAAAAAGAATTTGGGATATAAATATCATTGGGCAGTTGCGGATTATTTGCAACGCGCAGCTGCACATATCGCTTCAAAAACAGATGTCGATCAAGCATATGATTTAGGAAAAGCAGCAATAGAACATGCATTAAAAGGCGAAAATAATATTATGCTAACTGTCGTACGCGAATCATCAAAACCATATCATTGGAAAATTGGTACAGCAAAATTAGCAGACGTTGCAAATGTAGAAGCAAAAATGCCGCTCGATTTTATTTCTAAAAATGGTTTCGGTATTACTGAAAAATGTCGCGAACATATGTTACCCTTAATTCAAGGTGAGTCATATCCGCCATATAAAAATGGATTGCCGGAGTATGTTGTGTTGAAGAATGTGCTGACTACAAAAAAACTAGCGTAGCGTTTCAGAAGCCCGCGTGCAATGAGCGCAGCGAATGGAACAAGGGCGTTTTGCAGTAACCCAACTACAGCGACAAATTTTTAATTTAAATTTTATTATACTGAGGAATTTATCATGCTAAAAAAACTTTTCGCCATTATTACTGCGTTAATTTTCTGCATCTCAACTTACGCCGCAAACAATTTACAAAAACCCATTTTCAATTCACCCAAAAATCCCATCATCCTCCAACACAATCAAAAAACATTTACCATCACATTACCCGCAAATCCCAGCACTGGTTTTTCCTGGACACTCGCAAAATACGATCAACGCATCATGAATCCCGTCGCACATAAATATTTTGCACCCAATAATAAAAAATTAATGGGCGCACCAGGTTATGTCGTCTGGACTTTTCGCGTAAAGAAAATGGATAATTTAGCTGTAAATCAAATGTTTCATGTGACAATGCAATATGCACGTCCACGGACGAAATATGAAAGAACAGATTCTAATTTTATTATTATTGTGAAAGCGAAATAATATTTTCGTTTTTATTTTCGCATAATCTGTACAGATAAATTTTTGCTTGACACATTTCATCATGACCGCTTACGATGCATTTGTCAGCGCGTCTAGAATTTAAAATTAATATGCAGGAAAAGAATTATGCCAACACGCAGAACAATAGAAAGTGCGAATCGAAGATTTGCTCAAGGCAAAGGTATGACGGGTGCAGAGTTTCAGCCACTTCATGCGAAAAAAAATGGCACTTATGGCGGCAAAAAATATAACCTCACCTCAGAGGAAATCACTGGCGAGAAACCGCTTTGCATTAGCGCACTTACTTACAATTGTCTGCAGTTGCAATTTACTTACCAAGAGCAACGTAATAATCTCACAGAAGCTGTGCAAAATTTCCTGTTATTTAATTTGGCTCGCATGATCACATATAATCCTGCAGCTGCAATTGATAGAAAAACTGGGGACACATCACTTGCCTTGACTGTTAGTCTTGAGGCACAAGCAAGCACAATGCGTCAATGCATGAATGAACCCACGCTCCTCAATTTGGTAAATAATTTGGTTGGATTAATTTTCTCCGGTCAAGATCAAGAGGAAGTAATTAAAGTGGGTTGTTCATACATAAGCCCTACATACGTTCATAACATGCGTTTAACATTAAACACAGATCCGATCAGTATTGAGGCATGTAATGCGCTCACTGCCAGCATACAATCAGAATTTATAAAATGTACGCGCCAATTTTCGAATGCGGTAGCAAATCTTTTGGGATTAATTGCGCTTACCGCGCTAATTGTTATCCCAATTTATTATGCTTATGAAAAACTAAGGAAGCATTATCCGAATATGCCTGATATGTTTGGTGTATGTGGCAAAGCGGTTGAAGATTGTTGTAGGTTATTTACACGCAGACCGGCACACAGGGGTGCACAAAATATTAATTCATCTTCACCATACCCATAATTAGTTCAGCGCTGTTCGCCTACAGAAATATGCGCAGCGCTATTTTTTTGTGTTAAAATATTTCACACTATAAATCACACAGTTATTTTATATGGAATTTAAAGACTATTATCAAACCCTCGGCGTTTCAAAAACTGCAACGCCTGAAGAAATAAAAAAACAATATCGTCGTCTCGCGCGCAAATATCATCCGGATGTGAGTAAAGAAAAAAACGCGGAAGAAAAATTTAAAGAAATGAAGGAGGCGTATGACGTGCTCGGTGATGCAGAAAAACGCAAAGCATACGATCAAATGGGATCAAATTATCAAGGCGGTGATTCATTTACTCCGCCGCCGGATTGGCAATATCAACAAGCACATCAAGCGCGCGGACAACAACATCATGGACAAGCAGATTTCAGCGATTTTTTTGAATCGTTATTCGGACAACACGCACGCGGCGCACGTCATCAACAAAATTTTCAGCAAGACGGTGAAGATCAACATAGCAAAATAAATATTACACTTGAAGAAGCATTTCGTGGTGGCGCAAGACGCGTTACATTATCATCCGGAAAAAATAAACGTGAATTAAATATTAAAATCCCCGCGGGAATTGCGGATGGACAAAGTATTCGTTTAAATGGACAAGGATCACCTGGTTTTAATGGCGGAAAAAATGGTGATTTATATTTAGAAATTCATATTGAAAAACATGCACAATTTTCTGTTGATAAAAAAGATATTTATTTAAATTTACATGTGATGCCGTGGGATGCAGCGCTCGGCGGAAAAATTGAAGTGCCAACGCTCGGTGGAAATATTGCATTTACTTTACCTGCAAATTCACAAACAGGACAAAAAATTCGATTAAAAGGTCGTGGTTTGCCGGGAAATCCTGCAGGCGATCAATATGTCACGCTGGCAATTTATAATCCGGAAATAAAAACGGAAGAACAGAAAAAACTATTTGAAGAGATGAAAAGTAGGATGTCGTCATGAAAAATATTTCTGTCACGATCATTGATAACGATCATTTATTATCACTCGAAGAAATTTGTCGCGCGATTCATGCAGACGATGATTTAATTATTCAGTTAATTGAATATCATGTTATTCAACCAAAAGGTTCATCGAAAAAAAATTGGCAATTTGATGATCTCGCATTAAAACGCGCACGACTTGCGCGGAATTTTTATTATGATTTAGAAGTTAATTTGGCGGGTGTTGCATTGTTAATTGATATGCTCGAGAAAATTGAAGAATTAGAAACGCATATTTCTCATCTGAAATGAAAGCACAAAAAAACATTTTATAAATATTCCACTTTTAGAATTTCATACATCACTTCACCTTTTGGCGATTGCACGGTGACTTCATCATCAATCATTTTTCCAACAATCGCGCGTGCGACGGGTGATGTGACCGAAATTTTATGTGATTTAATATCCGCTTCATCTTCGCCAACAATTTGATAAATCACTTTTTCTTCAGTATCAGAATTTAATAATGTAACAGTTGATCCGAAAATAACTTTGCCTTCATTTTTTATTTTTGAAATATCGATCACTTGACATTTTGATAATTTCGCTTCGATATCGCGAATGCGCCCCTCGATAAAACTTTGTTTTTCTTTTGCTGCATGATATTCAGCATTTTCTTTTAAATCGCCGTGTGCACGCGCTTCGGAAATTGCAGCAATAATGGCATGACGTTCAACTTTTTTTAAATGATCTAATTCGGATTGTAATTTTTCATGACCGTGAATTGTCATCGGTGTTAATTGCATAATGTTAAACCTCATCCTGTAAACAAATTAATTCGCCAATATCCGGCGTTTCAATCGCCATACAAACAGCTTCGGCGCCGGCGAGCGTCGTAGTGTAACAAATGTTTCGCTCAACTGCACTGCGACGAATTGTGTACGAATCAGCGATTGCTTTTTCGCCTTCGGTTGTGTTGATTACTAATTGAATTTCGTTGTTGCGCATGCTGTCAACAATATGTGGACGTCCTTCTTCGACTTTATTGATGACGTCGCATTTTATGCCTGCTTTTTGTAATGTTGTAGCAGTACCTGATGTTGATACAATATTAAAACCTAATTGAATTAGTTTTTTTGCAATTGAAATGACGCGTGATTTATCTGCATCGCGTACACTAATAAAGGCGCGACCGGATTGTGGCAATTTACTTTTTGCGCTCATTTCTGCTTTTAAAAATGCTTGACCGAGTGTTTTTGCGATGCCCATGACTTCGCCGGTGGAGCGCATTTCGGGACCTAAAATTGGATCGACGTTGGGAAATTTGGCGAATGGAAAAACGGGTTTTTTAACGGATATTCGCTTGGCTTTGTGTGTAGCTCCTTGTGGAATAATGTGTTGTTGCGATAATAAAATTCCCGCCATACATTTTGTTGCAATATTTGCTAATGATAACCCCGTTGCTTTTGCTAAAAATGGAATGGTGCGTGAAGCACGAGGATTTACTTCCAATACATAAATTTTATCATTTTGAATCGCAAACTGCGCATTCATCAATCCAATTACTTTTAATTCTTTTGCTAATTTTGTCATTTGATCGCGCAATTCATTTTGTATTTTTTCACTTAAACTATGCGCTGGAAAAACGCAGGATGAATCGCCGGAATGCACACCCGCTTGTTCAATATGTTCCATAATTCCAGCGATAAAAACATTTTCGCCGTCGCAAATTGCATCAATATCGACTTCAATTGCATCATCTAAAAAATGATCGAGTAATAATGGATTTTCTGGCGAAACATGTTGCGCGCGACTCATATAATCTGATAATTCATGTTCATGAAAAACGATTTTCATATCACGACCACCTAAAACATAAGATGGTCGCACAATTAATGGATATGAAAATACTTTTGCAAAACATAATCCTTCTTCCTTTGACCGCACAGTTACATTTGCAGGCTGTTGTAAATTTAATTTTTGTAAAATTTGCCGGAAACGTTCGCGATCTTCCGCGAGATCAATTGAATCAGGTGATGTGCCAATCATCGGAACGCCTGCTTTTTCTAGTGCTTTTGCTAATTTTAAAGGTGTTTGTCCGCCATATTGCACGATGACACCTTTCGGTTTTTCAATCCGCACAATTTCCAAAATATCTTCTAATGTAACGGGTTCGAAATATAATCGATCTGAAATTGAAAAATCGGTTGAGACTGTTTCGGGATTACAATTTACCATGATTGTTTCGTAGCCTAATTCACGCATTGCAAGCGCTGCGTGAACGCAACAATAATCAAATTCAATTCCTTGACCAATTCGATTGGGTCCGCCGCCGAGCACCATCATTTTTTCCTTTTGTGTGGGGCGACATTCATTTTCTTCTGCGTATGTAGAATAAAAATAAGCTGTTTGTGTTGAAAATTCTGCGGCGCAAGTATCAATTCTTTTATAAACAGGATGGATATTTAATTCGTGGCGTTTGGCTCGAATTTTTTCTTCTGAGGTATTAAATAAAATTGAAATTCTATAATCTGAAAATCCACGCTGTTTTAAAAAATATAATAATTGTTTCGATATCGGCGTGGTCGCTGGCGCTTCCACTTCCACTCGCTCTATGAGAAACATATTCTCAATGCGAATTAATTCTTCGATCTGCGCGAGAAACCACGGATCTATTTTTGTATGCTTATAAATTTCTTCTCGAGAAAAATTGAATCGAAATGCATCGGCGATGTAAAATAAACGTTCGTGACTTGCCATTCGCAATTCTGATTTGATGCGTTCGCGTGCTTGTTCTAAATCATATTCGTATGTTTCAGAATTTTTATCTAAAATAATTTTTTGATCTAATCCATGCACGCCGATTTCTAAACCACGCAATGCTTTTTGTAATGATTCTTGAAAATTACTTCCAATCGCCATCACTTCACCAACGGATTTCATTTGTGTTGTTAATCGAGAATCTGCTTGCGGAAATTTTTCAAATGCAAAGCGCGGAATTTTTGTGACAACATAATCAATTGACGGTTCAAATGATGCCGGCATTTTTCCGCCGGTAATTTCATTACTTAATTCATCAAGTGTAAATCCAACCGCTAATTTTGCAGCGATGCGCGCAATTGGAAATCCAGTTGCTTTTGATGCTAATGCAGATGATCGCGAAACACGCGGATTCATTTCTACAATCATCATTTCACCATCGACAGGATTAATTGCAAATTGCACATTTGATCCGCCCGTTTCAACACCAATTTCGCGCAGAATTGCAATCGCAGCAGAACGCATGCGTTGATATTCTTTATCCGTTAATGTTTGTGCCGGCGCAACAGTAATTGAATCGCCCGTGTGAATTCCCATTGGATCAATATTTTCAATTGAACAAACAATAATGCAATTATCATTTTTATCGCGCACAACTTCTAATTCAAATTCTTTCCAGCCAATAATGGATTCATCAATTAATAATTCGCGCGTTGGTGATAAATCTAAACCGCGTTGACAAATTTCAAAAAATTCATCGCGATTGTATGCAATACCACCACCACTTCCGCCCATGGTAAAAGATGGGCGAATTACTGCGGGAAAACCAATGTTTTCTAAAATACGTAATGCGTCATCGATAGAATGTGCGATGCCAGATTTTGGCGTTTTTAATCCGATGCGTTGCATTGCACGACGAAATTGTTCGCGATCTTCTGCCATGTCAATTGCTTTTTGTGACGCGCCAATTAATTCAACATTATTTTCTTCAAGAATTTTTTCACGCACTAAATCAAGCGCGCAATTTAATGCAGTTTGTCCGCCCATGGTTGGTAATAATGCATCGGGTTTTTCTTTTTTAATTATTTTTGCGACAACTTCCCATTGAATCGGTTCAATGTAAGTTGCATCTGCTAAATTAGGATCCGTCATAATTGTTGCGGGATTTGAATTGACTAAAATCACGCGATATCCTAATTCGCGGAGTGCTTGACATGCTTGTGTTCCGGAATAATCAAATTCGCAGGCTTGGCCGATGACGATGGGGCCGGCACCCAAGATAAGAATACTTTTTATGTCCGTGCGTAATGGCATATTTTGTCAGATTTTTTATTTTTCGTTATCAGTTATCCGTTATCTGTTATCCGTAATTCATGCCTCTGACACGGATTACGGATTACAGATTACGGACTACACCCTTAAAAACTCATCAAATAAATTCACAATATCATTTGGTCCCGGCGCTGCTTCCGGATGTCCTTGAAATGCAATCACGGGTAATGTTTTATGTTTAAATCCTTGCAACGTTTTATCAAATAAAGAAATGTGTGTAATAATTAATTCTTCTGGTAATGTTTTTTCATCAACACAAAATCCATGATTTTGACTGGTAATAAATACTTTTTTTGTTTTTAATTCCTGGACGGGATGATTTGCACCGTGGTGTCCAAATTTCATTTTTTTTGTTTTTGCACCGAAGGCTAAGGCTAGAATTTGAAATCCTAAACAAATTCCGAAGAGTGGAATTTTTTTTGCGATTAATTTTTTGGTTGTTTCAATTGCATAATCGCATGCGGCAGGATCGCCAGGACCATTTGATAAAACAACACCGTCTGGATTTAATTTTAAAATTTCTTCGGCTGATGTTTTTGCAGGGACGACAGTAACTTTGCAATTTCTTTCGGATAATAAACGCAGGATGTTTGTTTTTACACCAAAATCCAAAACCACAACATGTCGTGGCGTGGTCGCTGGCGCTTCCACTTCCATCTGTTCTATTGCAACACGATCCGGCGTCAAATGTGTCCATTCATATTTATTTTTCGTGGAAACTTCTATCGCCAAATCTTTTCCATTTAATCCAGAAAATGCTTTTGCTTTTTTAATTGCAACATCAGGATTTATTTTTCCAGTAATAATACAACCACCCTGCGCGCCTTTTTCTCGTAAAATATGTGTTAAACGTCGCGTATCCATATTTGCAATTGCAATTATATTTTGTTTTTTTAAAAAATCAGGTAATGATTCTGTCGCGCGCCAATTACTGACGATGGGAGATAATTCGCGAATAATTAATCCCGCTGCGAAAATTTTTTTCGATTCGTTATCTTCAGAATTAATTCCAGTATTGCCAATATGCGGATAAGTGAAGGTGATAATTTGTTGCGAGTAAGATGGATCAGTGAGAATTTCTTGATAACCAGTCATCGCGGTATTAAAAACAACTTCACCGACTGTTTCACCTGAAGCGCCAATCGAAATTCCTTGAAATAGTGATCCATCCGCTAAAGCAAGTGTTGCGGGTTCTGCGGATGACAGAAAATTTTCAATACTCATGAAAAATAACCGCGTAATGATTTGTGGAAGGATACGTGATTTAAGCTTATTTGTAAATTATATGTTAAGATGCCCGCCATGCAAAAACACACTAAAACATTACTCGCTTTAACCATCGCGATTTTGACATGGTCATCTTCATTCGTCTTTATCCGCTTGTGTTTACACAGTTATTCACCTGGAAATCTCGCGTTATTTCGCTATTTAATTGTTTCAGTCACCATGTTATTTTTTTATTTAAAATTACCGAAACGTACAAAACCAACATTAAAACAATTTATACAATTATTTTTCTTGGGGTTTTTTGGCATTGGACTTTACATGATTGCCTTAAATTATGGAGAAATTACTGTCACCGCCAGCATTTCAAGTTTTATTATCGGCATGAATCCTGTTGTTGCAATGTTATTTGCAATGCTTTTTTTTAACGAGAAAATAAGTGTAAAGCGATGGCTGGGTGTTGGCATTAGTGTAATTGGATTAATTATTATTGCAGCGGCAACATTTCATAAAGCTACATTAAATATCGGCATTGTTTATCTTTTATTTGCGGTTGTGTGTGCAGGTGTTTACAACGTTGGACAAAAACCTTTGTTATCAACTTTTCATCCAATTGAAGTTGCTGCAATTTCTGCATGGACTGGCACATTAGTTATGTTAATTTTCACACCGTCATTAATTCATCAAATTCCACATGCGTCATGGCAAGCAACAACTTCTGTTGCTTATTTAGGCGTAATTCCTGGCGCAATTGGATATGCAGCATGGAGTTATGCGATGCAAAGTGAAATTCCTGCTTCAAAAGTCGTGTTATCACTTTATATTTTGCCTTTGTTTACAACATTAATTGGTTGGTTGATGTTGGGTGAAATGCCGGCGACAATGGAATTAGTGGGTGGTTGTGTTGCATTGTTAGGTGCATTGGCAGCGACACGATTTTGATTCATAATAAACATCTATCAGGGACGAATTATTATGAGCAAAACATTAAGCGATCAAGTTGTCGATATTCTTGCACAAGCTGGTATAAAACGAGCTTACGGCATACCCGGCGATGCAACCAATTTAATTCTCGCTTCAATTTTTCAACGCAATGATTTTGATTTTATTCTCACACGTCATGAAGAAGGTGCGGGATTTATGGCATCTGCGCATGCAAAATTAACCGGCGAAATGGGTGTTGTGCTTGCATGTCAAGGTCCTGGCACAGCGCACATGTTAGAAGCAATGTATGATGCAAAATTAGATAAAGCGCCCATGTTAGTTATTACGGGACAAGTTGAATCGGATGTCATCGGCACGCACACCGTTCAAGAAATAAATCAAATTTTATTATTTGCAGATGTTGCTGCATTTAATCGCGAAGTGCGATCTGCAAATAATTTAATTAGTATTTTGCAGCTTGCAATTCAAACAGTGAAAGCAAAAAAAATTGTAGCACATATTTCTATTGCAGCAGATGTATTACGCGAACCCGCTATAAAAAATGTTCTGCCTCAGTCATCAGTTTATGATATGCCATATCATGTTGTTCCAGATTTAAAATTAATTATCAAATCCGCTGATATTTTAAATCAATATAAAAATGTAACAATTTTATATGGCGCAGGAACTTTGCGTGCGAAAAAAGAATTAATGGCAGTTGCAGATTTATTAGCAGCACCGATTGTGCACACCGTTCGCTCAAAAGATATTATCGATAATAATAATCCACATTATGCTGGCGGTATTGGATATAAAGGATCAAAAAATGGCTGTCATTTTGTAAAAGATTGCGATGCATTATTAATTGTCGGATGTAGTTTTGCGTGGAAAGAATTTTATCCTGATAATGTTCCCATTATTCAAATTGATTTAGATCCAGAGCGTATTGGTGTTCGATGTCATGTTGAAGTAGGTTTGATTGGCGATGCAAAATTAACACTCGCAGAATTAGCGCGTCATTTAAAACAAAAAGAAAATAAAGATTTTTTAGAAGAAGCGAAAACCGCGCATGCAAAAGCAATTGAAAAATTACACGACACTGAAAAAATGAAAAATGCAAAACGCATTGGATCACCTATTTTAACTGATATTATTAGTCGGAATTTAAAAAGCGATGCGATTGTTACTGTCGACGCAGGTGGTGTGAGTATTTGGGCAAATAATTGGTTGCAATTAAATGGCAAGCAAAGATTAATTGGTTCAGCAGAATTATCGACGATGGGTTTTGGAATGCCAGCTGCAATTGGTTGTCAACTTGCCATGCCAGATCGTCAAGTTGTTGCATTGTGTGGTGATGGTGGTTTTCACATGACGATGCCAGATTTTGCAACCGCGGTAAAATATAATTTGCCAATTACTGTTATTGTTTATAATAGTTTTTCATATCATTTAATTGAATTAGAACAATTGAAAGAAGGTGTAGCACAATGTTACACAAAATTATCGAATCCTGATTATGCGAAAATTGCAGAAGCGCATGGCGTGCCTGGTTTTACCGCAAAAACTATAGATGAAGTTGAACCTGCAATTCGCGCTGCATTTGCATCAGGCAAACCTTGCATTGTGGATGTGCATGTTGATCCGGATGAATTAATTAAACCCAATAAAATTACATTATCATTAGCATCTCATTTTGCGATGAGTATGTTGAAAACAAAAATTGCGGAATGGAGTGGAAAAGAATAGTTACCCATGAAAAAATTTCTTAACTGCAAACCAGCCCGATGATTTTGAGCTATATAATTTCAAGTCATTTCGTCTCTGACAGTATTTCATAACAGAATTAAGCTTAACTTGATGATTTAACAATTTGATTTTATTTACTTTCCTTAACAAAACATTATTTTCTATTTATCATTCCTCTTGTAACTTTTATTTGGTATTATTTTGAACAATTTCTAATCTTGGAGTGATAAAGATCATGGGTAAAAGTAAAAGACGACCACATGTTGTTGAAGCCGCGACTCCACAGCCAAAACCATCGCCTGCGCAAGCCATACCTAGATCATTTACAGTAACACACTCAATTGAGGAGATAAAATGCCCAATCTCTTTGGCTGTTTTTTTTAATCCAGTGCAGTTATTGCCATGCAATCACTTAGTGGAAGCTGATGAGCTAAAGAAGTCTTCGCAAGAAAATTTGAAATGCCCTTGTTGCCGAAACGAGGTAACCGGATGGAATAATGATTCCGCCTATCATACCATTTCAAACGTCATTGAATCAGCCATCAAAAGTAAAGAAATCTGCCACAACGACGTCTATTTCAATTTGGAAAGTTTTAAAGAAACCATTTTAATACCTAAATGGGCAAGCACTGCAATTGGCCAGCGTTATATTACACTATTATCAAACGCATCTGACCACCTCAATGAAGCTGTGAGAGAAATAATTGGTAAACGTGATTCAAGAAAACAATCTAAAGAAGCAGTATCCAATTTTCTTAGCCTGCTAAAAGAAAAAGAACAGATGCGTCATTTGATTTCACGCGACTCAGAAGAAATTATTAATACATATTTTCAAAAATATTTTGAAGTTACAATCCGAAAAGAATTCATACCAAACGAAGAAGACGCTCGAAAAGCGCTACTAGAAACACGTGAAGCAGAATTCTTAGGATTGAAAAAAAATTTTAAGACAGAAAAAAAAGCGCTGCCAAAAAGACAGGGGTCACATACAACAGTAGTCGTCGCGGCGGCAGCAAACGACAAAGAATCACGAGCACCTCGTCCGGGAACCATTAATGCAGATGAAGAAACTACATTGCTAAGTAATCCCAGCACCCAACCCACAACCAGCTTTTTTTCTGCATTGTCAGCATTAAGACGTTTGGATTACAATCCTATAGTTTCATACGTAAAAGAAAATAAAGTGAAGGTTGCGATTGGTGTGGCAGCAACGGTCGCTGTCATTACCGGCGTAACATATTATGTTATGCGAGAACATGACGAGGTTCCAACCTTAGCGCCAACACTTATCCCTACACCTTGGCCAACACAAATACCAACTTATATGCCAAGTCAAATACCTACATTTGAGCCGACTAATATTCCAACACAAGTGCCGACTCAAGTGCCTACATTTGAACCGACACACATTCCCACACAAGTGCCGACTCAAGTTCCCACATCAGTGCCAACTGCAATTCCAACACCAGTACCTACTCAAATACCTACATTAAAACCGACACACATTCCCACACAAGTGCCGACTCAAGTTCCCACATCAGTGCCAACTGCAATTCCAACACCAGTACCAACGAATGTACCCACGCCTGTACCAACATTGAATCCTACATTTGAACCAGACGGTGAACGTGGTTATCTTGGGTTTTGGGCGAACATGCCTAATGCTGCGTGGAACGCCACAAGTTTTACAAATCAAGTTTTATTCTTCGGTAAAGAATTAGCTTGCTCCGACTTATTGAGTGACAATGCAAAAGCAATTGCAAATGCAACACTCGCCTTAGCAATGCTGAGCTGGCCGATGGTGCAACCACTGAATACGACACTCAATCCTTGTAATTTTCCGTGCCCAGATCCAGCGGATAATGTGTGCGCAGAAGGACTCATAAATGGCACTGAAACAATATGCCAACCAACTATTGACATCATTTATTCGTTAGAATTTACGCAATACTACAAAGAATGGATTAGCACACAATATGAGAACATCATTTCCTGGTGTGAGATATTTCAAAACAAACAAACATCTCCTTGTAATGAAAATCCAAATAATATAACCAGAATAGGAAGTTTCTTTAAAAATATAACTGCGGGATTTTTTGGCGGTATAAATGCTTCAACTACTGTAAGTTGCTTTCCAGAAACAAGGAGTAATGATGGATTGGGTGAATCGATCGAAGCAGATATTATGAATTTCCCTCATCGTTAAAAAACTTATTTTGTAAAAAACTTTTTCACTGCATCAAACCAACCCGATGATTTCGGGCTGTGATTTTTGTTGTCGGTTTTTAATAATAAATCCCATTCGCGTAATTTATTTTTTTGTTCTTCACTTAAATTAACGGGCGTTTCAACAACAACGCGACACAATAAATCTCCAGTTTGTCCGCTGCGCAGTGCTTTTACACCTTTACCACGCAAACGAAATTGATTTCCACTTTGTGTTTCAGCAGGAATTTTTAAATTGACATTTCCAGATAATGTTGGCACTTCAACTTCGCCGCCTAATGATGCGGCAGCAAATGTTATAGGAATTTCACAGTGCAAATCATTTCCGTCACGCTGAAAAATAGGATGATCTTTTACGTGTATTTGAACATATAAATCACCGGCAGGTGCACCATGCGCGCCCGCTTCACCTTCGCCAGATAAACGAATGCGATCGCCTGAGTCAACACCAGCAGGAATTTTTACAGATAATTTTTTATTTTCGCGAACACGACCTTGTCCGCGACATGTCATGCAAGGATCTTTTATAACTTGTCCTGAACCTGCACATGCACCGCAAGGTTGCGCAATAGATAAAAATCCATGTTGCATTGTGACTTGGCCTGTGCCACGACATTTTGTACAAGTTGTTCTGCTCGTGCCTTTTTTTGCGCCTTGTCCGTCACATATTTTACATGCAACAACTGCGGGAATATTTATTTCTTTTGTAACGCCATGCACTGCTTCTTCTAATGTAATTGCAAATTCATATGCAAGATCTGCGCCGCGTTGCGCTTGTTGTCGACCACCACGTGCGCCGCCGCGTCCACCGAAAATATCGCCAAAAATATCACCGAAAATATCACCGACATTATCAAAACCAAATCCACTTGCGCCAGCACCTGCGCCAGGATTTACACCCGCATGGCCAAATTGATCGTACGATGCGCGTTTGCGAGAATCGGATAATATTTCGTAAGCAGTTTTTGCTTCTTTAAATTTATTTTCCGATTCTTTATCCGAATTGCGATCAGGATGATATTTCATCGCTAAGCGACGATAAGATTTTTTAATGTCTTCTTCGGTTGCAGTTTTTGAAACACCGAGAATTTCGTAGTAATCGCGTTGGGACATTATTTATCTTTGTCCTTTACTTCTTCGAATTCTGCGTCAACTACGCCGTCATCTTTTTTGTCCGGATTGGCGTGGTCGCTGGCGCTTCCACTTCCACTCGCATTGTCTGCAGCACTTCCAGCGCCTGCACCACTTTGCGCATATGCTTTTTCTGCTATTTTTCCAGACAATTCTGTTAATTCTTTTGTTTTTGCTTCAATCGCGTCTTTATTGTCGCCTTTAATTAATGTTTTTAATTCATTTAAAATCGGCTCAATTTTCGCACGTTCTTCGCTTGTCACTTTATCGCCTAAATCTTTCATTGATTTTTCAGTTGCGTGAACTAATGAATCTGCTTGATTGCGCGCAGTCACTAATTCATGGAATTTTTTATCTTGTTCTTTATTTTCGTCAGCATCTTTCATCATGCGTTCAACTTCAGCGTCAGATAAACCACTCGATGCTTTAATTACAATTGCTTGTTGTTTGTTAGTTGCTTTATCTTTTGCAGTGACATGCAAAATACCATTTGCATCAATATCAAATGTTACTTCAATTTGCGGAATGCCACGCGGTGCTGGCGGAATATCAGATAAATCAAAACGACCTAATGATTTATTTGCAGATGCCATTTCACGCTCGCCCTGTAAAACATGTACTGTAACAGCAGTTTGATTATCATCTGCAGTTGAAAATGTTTGCGAAGTTTTTGTTGGAATCGTCGTATTTTTTTCAATTAATTTTGTCATCACGCCACCCATCGTTTCAATACCTAACGATAAAGGTGTAACGTCTAATAATAAAACGTCTTTCACTTCACCAGACAGTACCGCGCCTTGAATTGCAGCACCAACTGCAACTGCTTCATCTGGATTTACATCGTGACGTGCATCTTTTCCAAAATATTTTTTAACGGCTTCTTGCACTTTCGGCATGCGTGTTTGACCGCCGACTAAAATCACATCTGAAATATCTGATAATTGCAAACCAGAATCTTTCATCGCAATCTCGCAAGGTTTAATGGTGCGCGCAACTAAATCATCAACCAATGATTCTAATTTCGCGCGTGTTAATTTAATGTTTAAATGTTTTGGACCTGATGCATCTGCTGTAATATAAGGCAAATTCACATCGGTTTGTTGCAGCGTTGATAATTCTATTTTTGCTTTTTCAGCCGCTTCTTTTAAACGTTGCAATGCAAGCGGATCTTTATGCAAATCCATTCCAGATTCTTTTTTAAATTCTTCCGCTAAATATTCAATGACGCGCGCATCAAAATCTTCACCACCTAAAAATGTATCGCCGTTTGTTGCTAATACTTCGAATTGATGTTCGCCGTCGACATCGGCAATTTCAATAATTGAAATATCAAATGTACCACCGCCTAAATCGTACACAGCAATTTTGCGATCACCTTTTTGTTTATCTAAACCGAATGCAAGTGCTGCTGCTGTTGGTTCGTTGATAATGCGTTTTACTTCTAAACCAGCTATTTTTCCAGCGTCTTTTGTTGCTTGACGTTGTGAATCATTAAAATAAGCGGGGACAGTGATGACTGCTTCTGTTACTTCATGACCCAAATAATCTTCTGCTGTTTTTTTCATTTTCATTAAAACTTGTGCGGAAATTTCTGGCGGTGATTTTTTCTTATTTTCTGCTTCAACCCATGCGTCGCCATTATCTGCTGCGATAATTTTATATGGCACCATTTTAATATCTTTTTGTACCATTTCGTCTTTGAATTTACGGCCAATTAATCTTTTGATGCCGTAAAATGTTTCGCTTGGATTTGTAACAGCTTGACGTTTTGCAGATGCGCCAACTAAGATTTGTCCGTCTTTTGCATATGCCACGACTGATGGTGTTGTGCGCGCACCTTCTGCATTTTCGATTACGCGTGGTTTTCCACCTTCCATAACCGCAACGCAGGAATTCGTTGTACCTAAGTCAATACCGATAATTTTGCTTGTTTTTGCGCCTGTGCTCATTTTCTTTTCCTCGTTAAAATTCGTTATGTATTAAATGGGGGTTATATTTTCGTTTTCAAGCCCTTAACTTGCCACGATTACCATCGCCGCACGTATCACTCGCCCGTGCAAAGCATAGCCTTTTTGCAATACTTGTAAAATCGTATGTGGTTTCGCGTTCGGATCAGCGCGCATTGACATCGCTTCATGTTGCGTTGCATCAAACACATCACCAATTTTCGGATCAATCTGTGTTATTCCGTTTTTTTCCAATAATTTATTTAAAATATCTAATGTTAATTCCATTCCATGACGCATCGATTTCACTTCTTTATTATCAGAAACCGCGCCTGCCATGCCGCTCACCAAACCATCCACAACCGGAATAAGCTCAGAAACCAATCGTTCCACGCCAAATTTACGCGCTTTACTTAACTCTTGATCCATGCGACGTCGCGTATTATCCATTTCAGCATGTGCACGCGCAACTTGATCTTTATAAGAATCAACTTGTTTTTCCAATATGTTAATACGATCTTGTAATGTTTTAGCTGAAGTATTATCCGCATACAAATCATCATCGTCAGTTAACAAATGCGCATCATCCACCACCTCACCAGATTCCGCATGAATTTCTTTTTCTTCAAAATCACGCCATTTATCTTTCGATGATGATTCTTCTTTTTGACTCATGTCCACACTCCACTTATGATACTTACTCAAATATAGGGCTTATCTGCAAAACTTCAAGGATTATTAATGACTTTCTGGCTTAAAAAAATGGTTTCTGGTTTTTTGCTTCCTTTGCCGTTTGGTTTGTTATGGATTTTAGCTGGTATTATTTTATTAATCATCAGTCGCGCAAAACACATGCGAAACGCATGTTTTTTTATTGGCTTTTTTATTATTACTCTTTTTAGTTTAAATCCCATTTCGGTCACATTGCTAGATGAATTGCAATCGCAATATGCGCCACTAATGTATCCGCCAAAAAATATTACAGAAATTGTTGTATTAGGTGGCGGCGTTAGCGGTGGAAAAGATTATCCACCGAATTTAACGTTAAACTCAGCTTCTTTGTCTCGTTTAGTTGAAGGTATTCGCTTATTAAAAGAAGCAGAAAAAAATAATCCCGAAGCACAATTAATTTTATCGGGCGGACGCGTATTTCGATCGCCAGCGGTTGCAGGAAAAATGCGAAATACAGCGGTAATGCTTGGCGTTAATCGCAATAATATTGTTTTAGAAGATGGTTCACAAGACACACATCAAGAAGCATTATTTATTCGAAAATTAATCGGCGAAAATCAATTTATTTTAGTAACATCGGCGTATCACATGCCACGCGCAATGGCATTATTTGAAGCTCTCAACATGCATCCAATTGCAGCACCAACGCAATATTTAGGATATCGTTATGATTTCGCTACGTGGTGCATTCCGAATGCAAATAGTTTAATTGTGAGTGATATTGCGTTACATGAATATTTAGGAATTATTTGGGCAAAAATACACGGATATATTGGAAAATAAATTAGTGGTAAGCTAACTGCATGAAACCATTTAATCACATCGCCCTCATCACCCGCGTCGGCACAAACAGCGCCGACACACTCGACGCAATTAAAAATTATTTATTAAAAAAGAAATGCGAAATTTATATCGAAGAAAATACAGCAAAAATAATGGGAAAAAATAATCTTCCCACATTTTCTGAAAATAAAATTCCTGCCGAAATAGAATTAATGATTGTTGTTGGTGGTGATGGCAATTTATTAAATGCTGCACATTGTGCCACACCAAATGAAATTCCTGTATTGGGGATTAATCGCGGACGTTTAGGTTTTTTAACTGACATTCATCCAAATGAATTATCCAAAATTGGTGATGTTATTTCAGGAAATTATACTAGCGAAAAAAGATTTTTATTAACTGCATCACATCAAAAAAAACAATTAGGTGTAGCATTAAATGACGTTGTGTTATTACCCGGCGACACTGCACAATTAATTGAGTTTGATATTTTTATTCAAGATCAATTCGTTTGCCATCAACGCGCAGATGGTTTAATTATTGCAACACCAACCGGTTCAACTGCTTACGCATTATCTGGCGGCGGCCCCATTTTACATCCACATTTAAATGCAATTGTATTGGTACCAATGTTTCCACACACGTTAAGCAGTCGCCCTATTGTTGTTGATGGCGATGCAAAAATTGAATTATTAATTTGCAAAGAAAATGAAGTATCACCTTGCATTAGTTGCGACGGTCAAGATCGAATCACAATGAAACCTGGAAGTCGCATTCAAATTACAAAAAATAAAAAATCATTACAGCTTATTCATCCTGATAATTATGCTTATTTTGAAACGTTGCGAGATAAATTAGGCTGGCAAGTGTAGTATGTTAAATCACATCCACATCAAAAACTTCATCATCGTCAAATCACTTTCATTAGATTTTCAAAATGGTCTACATGTTTTAACCGGCGAAACCGGTGCTGGAAAATCAATTTGGATTGACGCAATTGAAATTGGTTTAGGCGGTCGCGCAGATTCAAACATGATTTATCCCGGTGAAAAAACTTGCGATATCACACTATGTTTTGATTTAAATAATTTAACTGATGCAAAAAAATGGCTAGCAGCAAATGATTTACCAAACGATAACGAATGTATAATTCGCCGCATCATCGATCAAGACAAACCTTCACGCACAACAATTAATGGCATTCCCATTCCGCAACAATTGGTGCGCACTTTTTCAGAGTATGTTTTATCTATTCACGGACAACATCAACATCAACGTTTATTAAAATCAGATGATCAACGCGAATTACTCGATCGCTACGCAAATAATAGTGATTTATTACTGAAAATACAGACATATTATGACGAATGGAAATCAATTGATCGCGAAGTGCAAATATTAAAAAAACAAATACAAAACAAAACATCCGATTTAAATTTATGGCAATATCAATTAGAAGAATTAGAAAATTGTGCAATTCAAGAAAATGAATATGAAAAATTATTTACACAATTTCAACAATTGCATCACGCAAAACAATTTTCGACAACGTTACACGAAGCGCTTTTATTATTAGAAAATGAAAATAGTCCTGCAGCAAATAATTTAACACATCAATCATTACAGCATTTAAATACTATTCGCACAGACGATTCTAAAATTGAAAATATTAGATCATTATTACAAACTGCAACAATTCATTTAGATGAAGCGCGTGATGCGCTGCAACAATATTGCAACACAATTGATTTTAGTGGCGAGCAATTAGAAAAAATAGAAAAACGTTTGAGCTTATTGCAAGACATCGCACGCAAACATCATATCGACCCAACACAATTAACCGACATTGAAAATTCCTTACGACAAAAAATTTTACTTTTAGAGAAATCAGATGAAACAATCACTGATTTAGAAATGCAACAAAATAAGATCTTAAAAAATTATCAAGAAAATGCAAAACAATTAACTTTAAAAAGACAAAAAGCGGCGAAAAAATTATGTGTTGCGATTACTGATCAAATGCAACAATTAGGAATGAATGGCGGAAAATTCGACATTCAATTACAAACAAATGAATCACCCATCAGCAATATCGGTAGCGAAAAAATTCATTTTTTAATTGCGACTAATCCCGGACAAACTCCACATGATTTATCACAAATTGTTTCTGGCGGTGAATTATCGCGTTTAAGTTTAATCATACAAGTATTAACGGCGGAACAAAAAAATACACCGACATTAATTTTTGATGAAGTAGATTCTGGCGTCGGT
The DNA here is from genome assembly GCA_001801815.1 of Gammaproteobacteria bacterium RIFCSPHIGHO2_12_FULL_36_30. GTDB lineage: Bacteria > Pseudomonadota > Gammaproteobacteria > Coxiellales > Coxiellaceae > 2-02-FULL-42-43. The sequence continues at coordinate 49,033 of MGXU01000010.1, read as the reverse complement.
GGAAAAACAGCTGATTTAGTTGGAAAATTATTACGTCAATTAAGTAATAACGCACAAGTATTATGCGTAACACATTTGCCACAAGTTGCAGCAAATGGACATCATCATTTTTTTGCAGAAAAAATTACAGATGGAAAATCAACGACGACGGCAATACGATTATTGAATAATAAAGATCGCACAAAAGAATTAGCGCGAATGTTAAGCGGATCAAAAATTACAGAAAAAAGTTTACAACATGCAAATGAATTATTAGAAACCATAGGATAAATATGAGTCGACAATCGTGGCAAAAAGATGGTTTTGGATTAACGAACAGTAATAAATTATTTCGAGATGCGATACTCAATCAACAACCAGTACAAATTGCGCTTGCAAGATATGTTAATAGCCTTAATTTACAGGGTCAAATCAACAGTGGAAAAATAACAGAAGATCAAGCGCTCGCAATTTTTGATCAGGCTGGAAAAAATTTCATGGCAAACTTGAATGCAAAAATTAATAGTGCATTAACAACACTGAACAATCCTGCTCAATCAGAAAATGATTTATCCAATCCAATTAATATGCAAAATGCATTAAATAATCCCAATACGCAAGTATCACTACAAATGAATGAAGTTGCCAGCATGATTATCAGCGAAATCGATAATCAAATTCAAACACAACAAGCGGAAAATATTGAAGAGAAGTATGAAGCTAAAGCGGCGAGCGCAGATGCGAAAGCAAGTGCTAACGCAGACATAACTGCACAACCATCGATTGCAAATGAAGTAGAAAAAGGTGCTGCAATTATCGGCGCATTAAAAGCATTACATGATCTTGATCCAAAATCAGAAGCAACAGTCAAAGAAACTATAAAAATTTCAGAAGACGTTTTTCACAAAGTAACTGGAATTAAAGGTGGGAGCTTTGAAAATATTGCAAAAAATTTAGAAGGGAGTTTAGCTGGAAAATCACATACTGCGGTATTAAGACCTCACAACTTTATCGACAACACAAAAAAATAAATGGAAATTAACCATGTCAGGACTGCAATCACTTATTCAAGCGTTACGACAAATTAATTTATCACAACGCGAAGAAAAAATTATTCATCAAGTGAAGCCACTTGTTGAAAAATTTATTACAAAACCTGATGCATGGTTTGAAAATCGTTTTTATCAAATTGATGAAGAGCAAGGTTTTGGTTCTCATTTAATAGCAGAAAATGAAGATCATACACTCGCGGTCATTATTACATCATGGCCATCTTATCGCGAAACTCCACCACATGATCATGACACGTGGGCCGTCATTGGTTGTGTGAAAGGTGTAGAACATAATATTTTTTGGGATAGACACGATGATAAAAGTAAACCGGATTTTGCACACATTACACGCGGAAAAATAATTGAATGCAAACCAGGTGATATTGTTACGATGAAAACAGATGATATTCACAGTGTTGTAAATCCTATGAATGAAGGTGTTTCTGTATCATTACATGTTTACGGAAAGCATTTTAATCACACTAATCGCAAAAAATTTGATCCGGAAAAAAAGACAGTGCAACCATTTATTGTGAGACAAACAGTTAACAGTTAACAGTTAACAACATATTTTCAAGGACGAAAAAAGTGTATTACAAAAAAATTTTGTTTTTATTTATTTTATTTTTATGCAACACAATACTGTTTGCTTCCAATGCAAATTGGATGTCACAAATTCCAAACGATCGTATTTTAAATCAATTAATTATTCCTGGCACACACGATTCCGGAACGTATGATATTAAACCACAATCTAAATTTTCATTGAGTCCCGATGATCCATTGCCAATTTGGTTTGAAGAAATCAGCAATATTTTACCGAAATCAATTGTGCGTCCAATTGTTGCGGCTTGGTCAAAAACACAGCCCTACTCTATTTTACAGCAATTAAATAATGGTATTCGATATCTTGATTTTCGAGTTTGTTTATATCAATCTCATTTTTATTTGTGTCACGCATTAATTAGTGTGCGGTTAAAAACCGCATTAAAACAAATTCAAACTTTTATTCAACAAAATCCAAGTGAAATTATTTTTTTAGATATTAATCATATTTACAATGTAACAACACCTGCGCAAGAAACACAACTTGTCCAATTAATACAAAATTATTTAGGTAACGATGAAATTCCAAATACATATCACGTGACCGATACAATGAAAACTATTCGCGCATCAAATCGCAATGTGATTATTTTTATGAATTCACAACAATCTGTTGCAAATAATTTTTGGCCAGAAAGCAATATTAATTCACCATGGCCAGATGCAGGACATATTTATCATTTGGAAAATATTTTAAATGCTGAAATGCTATTTCGCGATAAAACTTATTTATCATCAAATAATTTTTTTGTATTGCAAACCATTGAGACTGAAAATACGAATGAAGTGATTGATGGAATTGTTAATCCAAAATTATTTCCGAATAATATAAAAAGACTAGAATTATTAGTGAATTCATCATTAGAAAATTGGATTAATAATTATATTGCGGAATATGGATCACAACCTATGAATATTGTAATTCAAGACTGGTTCACAAAAAATAGTCCAATTGTTCAGCTTGCAGTACAATATGATACGCAAAGTTTTTTAATAAAAAATAAATTGCCAACAGCAAGAATGAAAAATAAATTGGCGGAATTAAAAAAATGGTATACTCACGAAAAGTCCATCAGAACAGCATCTTCTCCATCGGGATAATATTTTTTTCGCACACCCACTTTTTTAAACCCACAAACCGCATACAAAGAAATCGCGGCATGATTTCCTGCGCGTACTTCTAATTGTAATTTTTTAATATTATTTTTCTCTGCTTCATTTATCACAAATTGTAATAATTTTTTTGCCAACCTTTGTCGCTGATATTTTTTATCAATCACTATTTGCAAAATTTCCCAATGATCAATATTATTTTTTAAACTAATAAATCCCCGAATTTTTTCATCAACACAAATTACATAATGAAAATAATTTTCTGAAAAACAATCTTGCAAAATAAGCGCCGACCAATCAGTCGGCGTTGTTTTTAAAATATTTTGCAATGAAGATAAATCATCGAGATTTGCAGTGCGAATGTAAAAATCTTTTCTCATACTCATGATGTCGGCGATGGCGATAAACGTGAAGCGGGTACCGCAGGTATTGTGATATGAGCTTGTCTCCTAGGTGATAACAATGATGAATCTATACTTATAGTCGGTACAGCAGTTTCATTATTAGTTGGTTCATGATCTGGATATGGACGAGCTTCTTCTGTGTGCTCACTTAAAGCGCGAGGAACTGCATTTCTTGCAAATGTTGGAAATCTTGCTATCGTAGCACGCCGTATCATTCGCTCAACTTGTCCCGGTATATTTGTTGATGTGCCCACAGATAAATAATTTGCTAAAGTAAGAACAGCAATAGCAAAACCCGTTAAGTAATTATTTTCTCCACTTGGATATTGTTGGTAAGCGATGGTAAACATGATTCCAGCACCTAAAACAAGTGGTGTAGCTAAAATTACATCTAATTTTTTTCCGTTAGCGTGTCCCTCGATAACTGAAGCAAGCCCCATTCTTTCGATACGTCCAGAAAACCAATCAAAAAAACCAGAGCCTGCAAAAACAATAAAAAGAAGCGATCCATACAATAAATTTGCGATTGCTTGATTTCGCGTTTGACTTGCCTGAACCGCCTGAGTAATTCCAACGTTAGCGGTATTTGCACCAAAATAAGCGCCAACAATTTTAAACACGATTGTTTCTAGCGCTGTTTTACGATTAGCATCAGTTAATTCTTCAGCTGTGTGCATCTCAAACCTCCTTATTCATTAAAATCCCACTCAAATCCTTTGAGCAATATGATAAGATAAAACAAACTTTAGCTATTCTGCAAGGTAATTAGAATGTCGCGCAAAATTATAAACTATTCGATTCTCGCATTAATCACAGTAATATTGATTATTGCGGGCATTGCTTATTGGCATCATCAAAAATTATATCCGAATACGGATGATGCTTATATTGAAGCACATGTGATTAATGTCGCTGCACAAGTAGATGGAAAAGTACAAAATGTCTATGTGAAAAATTTAGAAGAAGTGAAAAAAAATCAACTTCTTTTTACGATCGATCCAAAACCATTTGAAATCGCGCTACAAAATGCAAAAGCAAATGTGCAAAATACCCAGCTACAAATTACTGCAAATGAAAATGCAGTAAAAGCAGCGCAAGCGGCATTAGCGCAATCGCAAGCGCAATTAATTAATACACAAAAAACATATGATCGCATTGCAACGCTTGCTGATGAAGGATTTTATGCAAAAGCAGGCAAAGATAATGTGACACGCGAATTAACAGTTGCAAAACAAGCGGTAAAAGCAGCGCAAGATAATTTAAATGAAGCAAAAGCAAAATTAGGAAAAAAAGGTTCGCATAATGCTGAATTAGAAATGGCAGTATCAGCATTATCACAAGCACAATTAAATTTACATTATACAAAAATTGTCGCACCCGCAAATGGGCAATTAGCAGAATTTAAATTACAACCAGGACAAACTATTACGGCATATGAATCTTTATTTTCACTTGTTGAAAATAATTTATGGTGGGCGATGGCGAATTTAAAAGAAACGAATTTAAATCGCATACGTGTAGGACAAAAAGCGATTGTGCATGTTGATATGTATCCATCACATCCGTTTAATGGGATTGTAAAAAGTATTAGTCCTGGCAGCGGTTCTAGTTTTTCATTATTGCCCGCTGAAAATGCAACGGGAAATTGGGTGAAAGTCACGCAGCGTTTTCCGGTACGAGTTGAAATTATAAATCCCGATAAAAATTTTCCATTGCGAATTGGTGCAAGTTGCACAGTTGAAATTGATACGAAATGAATCAAAAATATTTAATCATCATCACCATCATGATGGTCGCAATACTAGAAGTATTGGATTCGACAATTGTAAATGTTGCATTGCCAAATATGATGCCATCTTTAAATGCAAATCAAGATCAAATTACCTGGGTTTTAACTTCATATGTTGTTGCAGCTGCAATGATGTTGCCGCTCACTGGATTTTTAAGTCATCGCATCGGCACAAAAAATTTATTATTAATTGATATTGCTGGCTTTATGTTGAGTTCACTTTTATGTGGCACTGCAAATTCACTTGATACGATGGTTTTTTATCGGCTTTTACAGGGTGGATTTGGTGCAGCGTTAATTCCATTGTCACAATCTATTTTGCGACAAAGTTTTCCGCTCGAAGAACAAGGTAAAGCAATGGCAATTTGGGGATTGGGCATTATGGTCGCGCCAGTTTTTGGTCCTACAATTGGCGGATTTATTTTGTCACATGCATCATGGCGTTGGGTTTTTTATTTGAATTTACCGTTTTGCATATTGGGAATATTCATGACGATCATCGTCATTCCCGCTTCAGAAAAAATAAAACAGAATTTAGATTATCTCGGCGTAATATTAATGTTTGCGGGAATTGGTTGCTTACAAATTTTTCTTGATCAAGGTAATTCGAATAATTGGTTTCATTCTAATTTTATTTTATTAATGGCAACGATTAGTTTATTTTGCATTATTGTATTTATTTTTCGAACCGCATCACATAAAAATCCTGTCATTACTTTATCAATTTTTAAAAATATGAATTTTTCTATTTGTACAATTATATTTGCATTATTTTGCGGCTGTTTATTTGGTTTTGTTACGCTCGAACCGATTATGTTAGAAAATTTATTTCATTATACGCCTATGATTGCAGGTGAAACGATGATTGCAGTGGGATTGTCAAGCGCCGTGTCAATGGGATTATGTTCATTTTTAATGTCACGCATCAGTGTAAAAATAATTTTAATCGCTGCATTAATTATTTCTGCACTGGGCGTATTTTATTTTTCAACATTATCTTTAAATGCAGATCAAGATAATTTTATGATTGGAAATTCTTTATTTGGATTTGGATTGGGATTATTTATGGTACCACTCACTACTTATTCACTCGCAACAATGCCTGCAAAAAATATTACAGAAGCTGCGGGATTATTTTCATATGGCAGAATGCTCGGGACATCAATTGGCGTTTCATTATTTAGTACATTAGTCGCAACAGAATCACAAATTAATTGGTCACAATTGGGCGCACATATTAATCAATTTAATAATAAATTGCGTGTGTGGTTGCATCAACAAAATTTAGGATTGCATAATCCGAAAGCGATTGTAGAATTAAAAATGAGTTTGATGTCACAATCGAGTATGATTGCATTTGTCGATGCATATCATTGCATGATGATTTTATTATTGTGTTTTATTCCGTTGGTTTTAATGTTAGAAAATGTAAAAGGTGTAAGTGGAAATAAAAATATTAGTCATTGAGCGTGATGTTACGGAAGCCCGCGTGCAATGAGCGTAGCGAATGGAACAAGGGCGTTTTGCAGTAAACCAACTAACAGCGACAAATAATTAATTTATACTTTTAAGTGTGTAGTTAATTTTTTAAAGGATCATTATGGACTGTCTATTCTGCAAAATCGCATCAAAGGAAATTCCAACAAAATTTGTTTATGAAGATAAACAAATCGTAGCGTTTAATGACATCGCACCACAAGCACCCCACCATATTTTAATTATTCCACGTGTACATATTGCAACGATTAACGATTTAATCACTGAAAATAATACTTTAATCGGCGACATGATGTTAGTTGCAAAAAAAATCGCGATGAGTTTAAATGTCGCTGACGACGGTTATCGCGTCATTATGAATTGCAATAAAAATGGTGGGCAAGCAGTTTATCATATCCATTTTCATTTATTGGCTGGAAGACAGATGGGTTGGCCGCCAGGATAAGTTATGAGCGACACACTCGAGTCACAATTCGACAATATGATTCGCGAACTCGGCGATGATCCAACTCGCGAAGGCATGATTGGCACTGCAAAACGTGCGCGAAAAGCAATGGAATTTTTAACACGCGGTTATCATGAAGATCTTCAGAAATTAATTAACGGCGCTATTTTTAAATCTAAAATGGATGGCATGGTCGTCGTAAAAGATATTGAATTTTATTCTTTATGCGAACATCACCTGCTACCATTTTTTGGAAAATGTCATATTGGATATTTACCTGACGGAAAAATTTTAGGATTATCAAAATTCGCGCGCATTGTTGATCATTTTACAAAACGATTTCAAGTACAAGAAAATTTAGTAGGGCAAATTTCTGCTTGTGTAAATGAAATAACTGGCGCAAAAGGTGTTGGTGTAATTTTAGAAGCAAAGCATTTGTGCATGATGATGCGCGGCGTTGAAAAACAAGATGCGTACATGATTACTTCAAATATGCTCGGCGCGTTTCGTGATGATGAAAAAACGCGAAATGAATTTTTAAGTTTATTGAAATAACAAACAGCTATCGTTATACTTGCCAGACTTTTAGCCGAGGTGGTGGAATTGGTAGACGCGCCGGACTCAAAATCCGGTGGTGGTGACACTGTGGGGGTTCGAGTCCCCCCCTCGGTATGAATTTCAACCTTATCTCAAAATTGGACGTCTTAACACATTCTAAACATCACTTATTTTTAAATTTTTTTTATATTATTTCACCAAATCACAATCAAAAAACTGAATAAAAAATCATCGAATATTATTTTATCATTAATTTTTTTTCTTAAGAATTTGTTAAGAATTGGGGTGTAACTTTAACAATACAGTGACAATTTAGCACAATAAAAAATTGTTCTTAGATGCGTTGTTTGATTTTAGTGAAATGCCCACTCTTACTCAGCAATGCAACACTTATCGTAAACCACATGGAGAAAAAGAAATGGCTGCTCAGAATTCAACAGGATCATTACCAAAAAGTACTGCGTCAAAAAATGCTGCAAGTTTTTTTAGAAATTTAGGAGATGTTTTTTTAAATCCAGTAACAAATGCAGTTGCACCTGGTCGCAAGCTCGTAACTGAAGGTGAAAGACCACACATTGTTACTTTAAGAGGAGGCAGAGGATAAACGAGCCTCATTAATTACGCCTTCAATAGAGACGCATCAATCGCGTCTCTACTTTTTTATAAAAAATCACTAAATACGCAACTTTATTGCAATATATAATAGCAACACATATTCTCAAATAATCATCTAAATGAGAATCATTATGCGGGCAAAAGAAGTTTATGATGTATATGTCAGCAGCGCAATACTTCCAATTGTTAAGCGCACTGCCCCACTAACACAAAACTATATCGAAATTTTTTTAACAGAAAACGAAAAAGAAATTCAATTTGCAAAACATCTTTTAGAAAAAGCAGCCGATAATACCGTTTTACATTCACATCTGAAAAATCGTCAATTGTCATACATAAATAGTTCAACCGGCGAAAGCATTTTTCTTACTCATTCTTATATAAAAATAAATGGAAGAATTTATATAAAATTAAGACGAAAAGATATTTTAGGTGAAGGTTCTTTTGCAACTGTCAAACAATTAATTGATGTGGAAACTGGTGAACGCGTTGCCATTAAACTTTTTAAACGCAAAAACGCATTTCAACAACCAATAGAACCATCTGACCTATCCGATTTTTCGGTTGTAAAAATAAGTGGTTCAAAAAAATCTAATCCCCTTAAATCAACTTCACATTTAATCAATCTTTCTGAAGAAATTACTCTCAATTTTTTTTCTAATACAACTCACCCCATCACATATCAGTTAAAATATTTTCAACTATATCCTTACTTGGGAATCAGCTTAGCAGATTTTATTAAAAAAATTTACTGCAAAGAAATACCTTTTGGGGTTACTTCAAAAGATGAAATTGAATTGATGAAAAATAAAATGATTGAATTACCTTATTTAATTACAAAATCTCTTTCTGAATTACACGACGGAAAATTATCTCGCAATGGAAAAAAATATACTCACAATGATATTAAAGCTTGTAATATTATGGTGCTGTGGACCGGAAAAGAATTTCAGATTAGTTTATGTGATTTAGATTTTGCATTAGAAATTCAACCGGACGGAAAAACAGAACCATCTGACATGTGCGGAACACCCCTTAGCATGTCTCCTGAATTATTAAGATCATTTTCAGAAAAAGATTTTCACTCAATAATATCTCAAGAAGAGGATCCGAATATCATTCTTGAAATACAAAATCGAAGAAATGTAGGTGATATACCGACAGTTCGTGTAACGAATACTAATGATCATCGAATAATAAGTAAACTATATTACACTACCGCTTCAGATATTTTTTCATTAGGTCTTACGCTCAGCAACATAATCAAAATACTTTTTAAAGATTCCAACATTTTTAATCCACTCTTATCCCTCTCTTATTTAATGCGAGCTTATCATCCCAATGCGCGTCCAAAATTATTATTAATGAAATTAGCATTTTTTTATATTTATTGGAGCGCATTACCATATCAAGATCCACTACCCCATCAAAATACAGACAAAGAATTAGAAAATATATTACTAGCTGAAAATTTACCTATTTTATCTAGCAAAAAGATTGTATCGCTCACGCAATATCTCGTTGCGTTGAGTGTATTCGCTTATAAATCACCCGAATCATGGCCAATTTTAACTTTTTTTTACAAGCTGGTTGAATCTATTTTTATTGATAACGATGCTAGTATTAATACAGAGAAAGTTTTTTATTTACTTAATTTTGTTGGGTATTTAAGAAAAAAATATATTGAAACAGATCCGACATACCCGCCATTTTCAAAACCAATATTACATGAAACTGTTTTATTTTTATGGAACATAGAAAATGCAGAAATTTTAAAAAATTTAACTTTGCTGATTAAATATCCATTTCCAATTCCAGCAAATCCTAATGAATTTTTTCAAGAAAGTAATACAAAAAATATTGAATCGCTAAGTTACATTTTATGCCAATATAACTATGCAAAATATAACATGACTCGACCTGTTCAATTTCAATATGCGAGTCATAATGATATTGTGTACAAAAGTGTCGCTGATCCTGTGGAGACACATTTTAACAATCCAAATTGTTATAGCCCGAGCACTTTATCCGAAACAGCAGACAAAATAAGCGAAGCAATATCAACGTACAAAAATCCGGCGAGCTCAGCTCAAGCTCCACTTCCAACATGAGCTAATACCCAACCTTCACAAACTCTTCACCACACAATTGTTTTAATTGCGCGATTAAATTATTTTTCGGATGCACAGAAAAATTTTCACCCAATTGAATTTTTGCTTTTGCATCTTGAGATTGATAAACCAATTGCATCGGACATTTTCCACCTGAAAAAGGCTGAATTAATGGCTGCAAATCTTCTAAAAAAGAATTCACTTGATCTTCATGCGTAATATTTTTCATAAAAATCACAAGACGTTTTGCTAAATTGGATCGCTTCACATCAAGATGTTCAATCGATTCAACTAACATTCGCACATTATGATTAAAACTATCTTCTTCAACTTTTCCATGCACAATAAATACTTGGTTTTTTTCTAATGTTGCAGACACTTCGTCAAATACTCTACTAAATAAAGTCATTTCAACACTGCCAGTGCGATCTTCCATTGTAATAATTCCCATGCGTTTACCTTGTTTGGTAATCACGCGACGCAAGCCAATTAATAATCCTGCAACAGTAACTGTTTTTCCAAGATGATTTGATAATTCGCCTAATTGGCAAGTCGTTAAATACGATAATTCATTTTCATAAATTTTTATTGGATGGCCACTGAGGTAATGTCCGAGCACAGCTTTTTCGCCTTCTAATTTTTCGACAGCATCTTCAAGTGAAACTAAAACATAATCAGGTGTGTTTGCATTTTTTTCATCTTGAGATAATGCGCCAAATAAATCAGTCTGTCCTGCTGAATTACTTTTCTTTTTTTGTTCCGCACCTTTAATGGCTTTATCAATTGATGCTAATAATGTTTGACGATTTACAGCAAAATCATCCATCGCGCCCGATCGAATTAATGGCTCAATTGTTCTGCGCGACACTTTATGCATATCCAATCTTTCACAAAAATCAAATAAATCGCGGTAATTTCCGCTTTTTTCGCGTTCATTAACAATATGCAATGCAGCTGCTTCACCAACACCTTTGATTGCACCGAGTCCATATTTTATTTCGCCGTTATTATTTACGGTGAAAAAATAATCGCTAATATTTATATTGGGTTTCAATACAGTTAATTTCATTGATTGACATTCATGATAAAAACCAACGACTTTTTCTGTGTGATCCATATCAGAAGATAAAACCGCTGCCATAAATTCTGCAGGATAATGTGCCTTTAAATAAGCGGTTTGATAAGAAATTAATGCGTATGCAGCAGAATGTGATTTATTAAATCCATAACCTGAAAATTTTTCCATGATATCAAAAATATGTGCTGCGATTTTTTCATCGACGCCGCGATTTTTTGCGCCAGAAATAAATGTGTCGCGTTGCTTTGCCATTTCTTCCGGTTTTTTCTTTCCCATTGCGCGACGTAATAAATCAGCTGCGCCTAAAGAATATCCCGATAAAACTTGCGCGATTTGCATGACTTGTTCTTGATATAAAATTACACCGTAAGTTGGTTTTAAAATCGGTTCAATGTCAGGATGAAAATAATGTACTTTTTCGCGACCTTGTTTACGATTAATAAAATCATCAACCATTCCTGATTCAAGCGGGCCAGGACGATATAATGCGCCTATTGCAGTTAAATCATCGAAACAATCGGGTTGTATGCGACGAATTAAATCTTTCATGCCACGTGATTCAAATTGGAAAACTGCGGTTGTTGCGCAGGTTTTTAAAAATGCAAAAGTTTTAGGATCATCCAATGGAATTTGTTCGATATTCAAACCACCACCAATTGAATCAACTGCCCACTGAATAATGGTTAATGTACGCAAACCTAAAAAATCAAATTTTACCAAACCAACTGCTTCTGCATCATCTTTATCAAATTGCGTGACAATATGATTTGATCCTGCTTCACAATATAGCGCTGTAAAATCAGTTAATTTTGTTGGTGAAATTACAACGCCAGCTGCATGTTTTCCAGCATTGCGCGCAAGACCTTCTAATTTTTTTGCTAAATCAATTAGTGTGCGAACTTCATCGTCAGTTTTATATAATTTTGCTAATTCTGCTTCTTGTGTTAATGCTTTTTCTAATGTGATACCAATTTCAAATGGCACTAATTTCGCTATTTTATCGACAAATCCGTACGGATAACTTAATACGCGACCGACATCGCGAACAACTGCGCGCGCTGCCATTGTGCCGTATGTAATAATTTGTGAAACGGCATCGCGACCATATTTATCTGCAACATAATCAATGACGCGATCGCGATTATCCATGCAAAAATCAACATCAAAATCTGGCATTGATACACGTTCAGGATTTAAAAAACGCTCGAATAATAATTTGTGTTCGATGGGATCTAAACCTGTAATGCCTAATGAGTACGCGACTAAAGATCCTGCGCCTGATCCACGACCAGGGCCGACAGGAATTTTATTTTCTTTTGCCCAACGAATAAAATCGGCGACGATTAAAAAATAGCCGGAAAAACCCATGTTATTAATGACGTTTAATTCGAAATTTAAACGTTCTTTGTATTCAGCGTCAGTGTGTGTGTGAGTGTGTGATAAACGCTCGCGTAAACCTTCGCGTGCTTTATCTTCAAAATATTTTTGTAAACTCACATCAGCAGGCAACGGAAATTGTGGCATAAATGCTTGCCCTAATTCTAATTCGACTGTGCAGCGTTTTGCGATTTCAATTGTGTTTTGTAAACTTTCTGGAATATCGGAAAATAATTTTTCCATTTCAGTAGATGATTTAAAATATTGTTGATCACTATAATTTTTTGGACGTTTTGAATCTTGTAATACGCGACTGGATTGAATACAAACGCGCGCTTCGTGCGCATCAAAATCATCTGATTTTATAAATCGCACGTCATTTGTTGCAACAACAGGCGCGATAAATTTTTCTGCTAATTTTAAAGCGGATTGTAAATAACGTTCTTCATCGTCGCGATTCGTGCGTTGTAATTCAATATAAAAATCATTGGAAAAATATTGTTGCCACCATTTAAAACGCGCAACTGCCAATTTTTTGTCGTTAGATAAAATTGCTTTTCCAATATCACCATGACGACCTCCAGATAAAATAATTAATCCATCACAATGTGTTTGTAACCATTCGCGTGTGATTGTGGGAATGCTGTTTACTTGTCCTTGCAAATACGCTTTTGAAATTAATTCGCGTAAATTTGCGTAGCCTTTTTTATTTTTACATAATGCAGTTAATAAAAAAAATTCTTTTTCTTCATGCAAAATTAAATCTGCGCCGAAAATGGGTTTTATGCCGTATTCTAATGCTTTTTTATAAAATTTTATAAGGCCGAATAAATTGACGCGATCGGTGATTGCAATCGCGGGCATTTTATTTTCTGCAGTCGCTTTAATTAATGTGTCGATGTCGACGATGCTGTCGACGAGCGAATATTCGGAATGTGATTTTAAATGAATAAAAGTTTGAACCATTATCGCTCACACTTGCACTGGTTGAAACACACGAATCAATGATTGCTTAAACTCAAATCGTTTTATTCCCAATGCAATTAATTCATCAAGCAAAGCAGAATATTGCAATCCACTTGCTTCCCAATTTTTTGGATACATGCTGATATTAGTAAAACCAGGAATGGTGTTAATTTCATTTACATATAATTTATTATTTTTTTCTAAAAAGAAATCCACGCGCGCCATGCCGCAACAACGTAATGCACAAAATGCTTTAATTGCAGTGGTTTTAATTTGCGTTGTTAATTCTGATGATAAATCAGCAGGTGTTTTTACAGTTGCACCATCATCATCAATATATTTTGCATCATACGTATAAAATTCAGTGTGATTAATAATTTCGCCTGGCAATGATGCTTTTGGATTTTCATTTCCCAAAACAGAACATTCAATTTCGCGACCGACGATTGCTTTTTCAATTAAAATATATTCATCAAAACGAAACGCTTCTGCTATTGCAGCATAAAATGATTTTTCATCTGTCACTTTTGATGTGCCAACAGATGAACCTAAACTATTTGGTTTAATAAATAATAATTCGCCTAATTCTTTTTTTACATCCGCGTAATTTATTTTTGCATCTGATTTTCGCAATAATTTCCAATCAACAACAGAAATTCCAGCGGCGCGCATTAATCTTTTTGAGATATCTTTATCCATTGCAATTGCAGAGCCCAATGTTTCTGCGCCAACGTAAGGCATTTGTAATAATTCTAATAATCCTTGCATTGTTCCGTCTTCGCCATTCGTTCCATGCAAAACAGGAAAAATACAATCGATTTCTAATGTTTTCCCATCAATTGAAAATGGATTTTTTTGCCCGGGTGTAATATTTATTAAGTGCGATTTTGAATGTGAAAAAAAATCTTGCGCAGTTTTAAAATAATGCCATGTTCCATCCTGTTCTATTTTTGCTACCGAAACGTGGTATTTTTTTGTGTCTAAATTTTCAATCACATTACGCGCCGATAATAGCGAAATTTCATGCTCAGTCGATTGACCGCCGCAGAGAACTAAAATGGTAAGTTGATTTGTCATATCGCACATATTACCAGCGTGCGAATAACGTTGCCAGCGCTGATATAGAGTTGTTAGGATATGTTGACAATGGATTTAACTATCACACCTAATGGAGAAAAAAATGCGTGATAATCCTGAAATAAGATATCTTCAAACATTAACAAAAGCGGCACGTGATGCGTATGACAAATCATCGCTTACGGTGAGAACAGCAGCCGTTGCAGCATTTTCTGCGCTTATAGCAACAACAACGCAAAGCGAGCAATGCGGAAAAGAATGGAGCAGCACATTTTGGACTGTGATCGCCACAACTTCTGCCGCTTTATATGCAGGACCAAAAATAAAAGCTCATTTTTTTCCTGAAAAAAAAGAACCAAAAGCGTCTGCGCCCGCCGCAAACGAATCAGCAAAATTACCACCAACTCTAACTTAGTTTGTCTCACTCATACACACTTCCCTCACCGGCGCAAACGAGCGTCGGTGAATTGGGGTTGCGCCTAAACGTTGCAACGCTTCCAAATGCTGTTTTGTGCCATAACCTTTGTGCTGAGCAAAACCATAGCCTGGATATTCTCTGTCTAATTTTTGCATAACGTGATCACGCGTCACTTTGGCAATAATTGATGCAGCTGAAATTGCGGGAATTAATTTATCCCCTTGCACAATTAATTTTGTCTGAAATGGACATTTTGGATCTTGATTGCCGTCAACCCAAATTTCTGTTGGCACAATTGTTAATTGAGAAACAGCGCGACGCATTGCTAATAAACTCGCTTGCAAAATATTTATTTCATCGATTTCATCAACTGTTGCAAAAGCAATGCCGTACGAAATACATGTTTCAGTAATTTCAACAAATAATTGTTCGCGTTTTTTTTCTGTTAATAATTTTGAATCATTTAAATCAGCGATATTGTGCGCGGGATTTAAAATTACAGCAGCCGCATAAACTGGTCCTGCAAGTGGTCCGCGCCCCGCTTCGTCGACACCAGCGATTCCCTTTTTCACACTCACACTCCCGCTCACACTATCCACATTGAATTCATGGCAAAAAAATGACAAACTACGCGCAAATCAGTGAACAAGATAAGTATGCATGAATATAATTCGTACAGCAGTCATCGGTACCGGCTACCTTGGAAAATATCATGTCGAGAAATTCGCCACCTTACCACGCTCAAAATTAATTGCCATTTGCGATATTGATGCTGATCATACACACGAATTATGCGAAAAATATAGTACCACCGCAACAAATGATTATCGCACTTTAGTCGGCAAAGTAGATGCGGTGAGCGTTGCAACACCCACTCCATTGCATTACGAAATCGCACAATTTTTTTTAGAAAATCATATTCATGTATTAATTGAAAAACCAATTACGGCAAATGTCGAACAAGCAGATCATTTAATTCAAATTGCAAAAAAAAATAATTTAATTTTACAGGTGGGACATATTGAACGATTTAATTCTGCGTTTAAATTTATGAATCCACAATTAAATAATCCATTATTTATTGAAGCACAACGCTTAACAGCATTTAAATTACGCGGCAGTGATGTATCGGTTATTTTAGATATGATGATTCATGATATTGATATTATTTTATCGCTGGTTGATTCTCCAATTACCGATATTCGCGCAACAGGTGCGAATGTGCTTTCACCACACATTGATATTGCGAATGCGCATATTGAATTTCAAAATGGATGCGTTGCTTCAATTACCGCAAGTAGAATTAATACGAATAGCGAACGTCGATTACGCGTATTTCAACGCGATGCTTATTTTAATGTAGATTTACAACGTCATATTTGTCGCATTCGTCGAAAAGCAAAAACAGAAATGTTTCCAGGCGTGCCGGATATTGCATTTGAAGAAAAATATTTAGATAAAGGCGATGCGTTAAAAGATGAAATTGATGATTTTTTACTATCAATTATAGATAAAAAACCACCTGCCGTTTCGGGACAAGCTGCGCGAGATGCATTAGCAACTGCAATTCAAATCACCAATATCATTACTGAAAAAAATGAAAAATATAAATAATATTTTTATTAGTGCGGGCGAAACATCGGGCGATATGTTAGGCGCTAATTTAGCGCGCGCATTATTACAAAAAAGTCCTGCGATAAAATTAGCTGGCATGGGCGGAAAAAAAATGCAGGATGCTGGCGTTTCTGTTATTTTTGATTCTGAAAAATTAGCGGTGGTTGGATTTGTTGAAATATTTATTCATTTATTCAGTATTATAAAAATGTGGCGCGCGATAAAAAAATATTTTCGCACTGCAAAACCTGATCTTGTTATTTTAATTGATTTACCTGATACACATTTTCGTTTTTTAAAAACATTGAAGCAATTAAATATTCCTGTTTTGTATTATGTGAGCCCACAAATTTGGGCATGGCGCGCGTGGCGAATTAAAGCAATTCAAAAATATGTAAATCACATGGCGGTTTTATTTTCGTTTGAAGAAAAAATTTATCAAAATGCAAATGTGCCGGTGACTTTTGTCGGACATCCATTGGGTGATATCGTAAAACCAACGATGACAAAAAATGCAGCGTATGATTTTTTTCAATTAGATGAAAATCGTCCTGTTGTGACTTTATTTCCTGGCAGTAGGCGTAGCGAATTAAAAAATCATTTATTCATTATTATTGATGCGGTGAAAAAAATTGCCGCTGAAAAACCCGAGACACAATTTACTTTAATGTTGGCAGATCATTTTGATGCTGAAAAAATTCGTTCGCAATTACCATCTGAAATTAAAATTATTCAAAAAAATATGTATGATTTATTGCAAATTACAGATGCTGCGATTGCAGTTTCTGGAACAGTCACATTAGAAATTGCATTGATGCAAGTTCCGCTTTGTATTATTTATAAAATGAAACCATTATCATTTTGGATTGCGAAAAAATTAATTCGCGTAAATAATATTGGACTGTGTAATATTATTGCAGAAAAAACAGTGGCGAGAGAATTTATTCAAGATGATGTTAAACCCATTCGTATCGCAGATGAAATCATAAAATTATTAGACAATAAAAATTATCATGACCGCATTCAATTTGAATTAGCAAAAATAAAAAATAAAGTATCAGTAGAAAATAAAAATTCGTCGGAAATTGTGGCGGATATTGCTCTACGCCTCATCTGATTGCACTTGCTTACGCACAATTCCACGCTCAGATGTTTTCATTAAATCAATAATCAATTGCACTTCGGGAGTTTCTGTGAGCAATTCTTCAAGACCTGCTTCAATTTTTTTCAAAGATAAACTTTGGCGATACATTAATTTATACGCTTTTTTTAAGCCTGAAATCGCTTTATTTGAAAATCCGCGGCGACGCAATGCAACTAAATTTAATGCGATTGGAATGCCGGGCGTGCCTTTCACTAACATGTAAGGTGGAATATCGTGTGACACTTGTGTTGCGTGTACTAAAAAACTGTATGAGCCAATGCGTGTGAATTGATGCACTGCAGAATATGCGCCGATAATTGCAAAATCATCAACGGTGACGTGACCTGCGATGGATGCATTATTTACAAATAAAACTTCATTGCCAATCCGCGCATCGTGCGCAACATGCGAATAACTTAAAAAACAATTTTTATTACCAAGAATAGTGATGCCACTTTTTGTTGAGCCACGATTAATCGTTACAAATTCTCGCACAATATTTTCGTTGCCCATTTCCAACCAAGTTTCTTCGCCGTGATAACTTAAATCTTGTGGATCACCACCAACAACAGCATGTGAATGAATATGATTATTTTTTCCCATTTTTGTATGTTGTTTTACAACAGCGTGCGCGTCAAGACGCGTGCCTTCACCAATTGTTACGTGCTCGCCGATGTAAACCCAAGGACCGATTATTACATTTTTTGCAATTTTTGCGGTTGGGTGAATTTTGGCGGTGGGGTCGATAAGAGATTTGCTTTTGGTCATATAAACTTAACCTGTAAATTGGAAATATGTCGTTGTAGTTGGTTTACTGCAAAACGCCCTTGTTACGCTACGCTTCACGCGGGCTTCTGTAACACCGCTTACGCTTTAATATTCATAAATTCTGCGCTGCAAGCAAGTTCGCCGTTCACAGTTGCTTCACCTTTAAATTTCCATAAATTTTCACGCGCACGCAAAACTTCAACATGTAAAAGTAATTGATCGCCCGGCACAACTTTTCGTTTAAATCGCGCATTATCTATTCCTGCTAAATAAAATAAATCTAAATCAGAAGGATTAGGATAACGACCAAATGAACGATACATTAAAATACCAGATGCTTGCGCTAATGCCTCAACAATTAAAACGCCAGGCATCACAGGTAAACTTGGAAAATGTCCTGAAAAATAAGGCTCATTGAAGGTGACATTTTTAATTGCTTTAAGCCATTTATTTATTTCGTATGAATCAACCGTGTCCACCAATAAAAATGGGTAACGATGCGGTAAATATTTTTTGACTTCGAGATAATCGATTTTATTTTTATCTGTCATAAAGCCCTCGTTGAACGTCGTAATTGCGCTACTACTTTTCTCCACACTTTATTTGGAAACAATCCAGTGCCGGAAGAATAAATGCCTGGTTCTTTTACAGAGTTTGTTACCATTGCGCAACCTGTAAAAATAGCGCCGCTGCAAATTGTTAAATGTCCGCCAATATTCACAGCGCCGCCAATAATACAATGATCGCCGATTGTCGTACTGCCTGCAATCGATGCACATCCTGCGATAACGGTATGCGCACCCACATGAACATTATGCGCAATCATCACCAAATTATCTATTTTTACGCCATTTTCGATGATGGTATTGATTAATGCGCCACGATCAATGCAAGTATTCGCACCGATTTCAACATCATTCCCAATTATAACAGAACCTAATTGCGGAATTTTTTCCCATGCGCCTTTATTTTGTGTTAATCCAAATCCATCAGCACCAATAACAACACCGCTGTGCAAAATAACCTTATTTCCAAGAGTAATATTGTGATATAAAGTTACGTGACTATAAATTAAATTATCAGAGCCTATTTTCACATCATCATGAATAATCACGCCGGCGTGAATAATGGTATTCGCACCAATTACAACATTATCGCCAATCACACAATGCGCGCCGATTGAAACAGATGCATCTATTTTTGCAGATGATGCAATAACAGCGGTTGGATGAATTCCTGCGGATGGTTTTTTGACAGAATTAAATAAATGCGCAATACGTGCAAATGCATATTCTGGATTTTCAACAATTAATGCGGTGGCAGAATAATTTTTTGCATCTGCTTCTGTCATAATAATTGCAGATGCTTTTGTTTCTTCTAAATAACGATGATAAGCGCTACCTGCTAAAAAAGTTAAATCACCTGATTGTGCATTTGCAATTGGAGCTAATCGTGAAATCATGAGTTGATCATTGCCAATTATTTTTGCGGAAATGTGTTTGGCTAAATCGGCGATGGAATATGACACAGATTGTTTCATAAAAATCCGAGATAAAAAAAGAGACGCGATAAATCGCGTCTCCCTGAAAAGAAAAAATGATTACATTATTTCATGTTATCAAGAACATCTTTTGTAATATCAGTTTGATCTTTTGTGTATAGCACATCATTGCTTGGAATAACTAAATCTAACTTATCTTTTACCGCAACTACTTTCACAGCAGCTTTCACACTAGTCATAAATGTTTCTAAGCTTTGATTTTGCGCTGTAAAAACATCTTGTTGAAATTTTGTTTGTGCAGCACGAAATGCAGTTTCTTGTGCTGTGATGCTTGCTTCTGTTTTTGCTAAATCTGCTTTATCCATCACCGCTTTATTTTTTTGAAATTTCATAATATCAGCTTGCAATGCTTGACCCATCGCTTCCAATTTTGCCTTTTGCGGATTAAATTGTTTAGTCAATTCTGCTTTAATTTCTTTTACTTTTGGCGATGTGCTAAAAATTGTTTTCATATTAACAACACCAACGCCACCATCCGCTAATGCGCTAACAGAACAAGCAACCAAAACTACACCTAAACCTAACACTAACTTTCTCATGTATTTCTCCCTTGTCATCATAATTAATAAAATTTTAAATAGCCGCACCAAATGAAAACGCAAACGGTGATAATTGATCGCCCGGTTTCTGATTTAGCGGGAAACCTAAGCTAAAATCAAGCGGCGCACCCAATGGCGACCACCATGATACCATGATACCAGCGGTAACACGCAAGTCATCCAGCGAAATATGTTCATACGTAACACCTGTTACTTGATGCGTTTGAAAAATATTACCCGCATCTAATAAAAATGCAGTTCGTACTTTATGGCTGATAAAGTCAGGTAAAATGAAATTCAAACCCGCTAATGTTTCAACGTTACCACCCAAACCTTGTGTTGTGTTGTACGGATTTTTTGGACCTAATGTGTTCGCGGTATAACCTGGCAATGATTGCAAACCACCAGCATAATAATTGTTAAAGAAAGGTAATTGATTTGTATTTCCATAACCATTTCCGTAACCAAGCGTAACATGTGGATCAAGAATAAATCCCCAAAATAATGGATAATATGCATGACCATCGTAACCAATTTGATAAAAACCTAAACTTTGATGATACGCTGAAATACCTAAGGTTCCGCTGATATCTTGTTCATTGCCTCGCGTTGCAAAAATCGCACGATTTAATGTGACATGCGAAATTCCTAGATTCACTTTTAATTGATTATAAGGCGATGGATTTGTGCTTAAAAAATCAGTAACGGATGGTGAAACTAATCCAGGCGTAACATTGCCAATTGAAATATTATCGTAACCGCCGCCGAAATTAAGTCGATCATATTCACTCAGCGGAAGACCATATGAAATGCTCGTACCCAAATCATCCATTGTATAAGGTTCTAAGTTAACATTACCCGGTGTCGTATGATTATAATAAACGCTAAATCCGCGACTCATTCCACTCATCGTGTAAAATGGATTATTGTAACTGAACGAATACGATGAAGAATATTCACTGTTTGTAAAACCAATTGACACATATTTTCCCGAACCTAAAAAGTTTGGCTCAGAAACATTCGCGCCGTATAAAAATCCTTGCACATCAGAATAACCTGCTTGCACTGACGCACGTCCTGCATTTACTTCATGCACGTGATAATCTAAATCCACCTGATTATTTTTTCCCGGCACAGGTTTTGTTGTCACAGAAACGTGATTTAAATAACTCAACATTTGAATATTACGTTTCGATTCTTTTACATTTTTTAATGAATACGGTGCGCCTTCCATTTGTCGCAATTGTGTTCGCACCACAATACCACTCGTGCGCGTATTACCCGTGATATGAATTTTTCTCACATAAACACGCTGCCCTGCTTGAATGTTATAAATTAGAAATACTTTATGTGTGACGTGATTGATATTTGGCGCTGGATTAATAACTGGAAATGCATAACCATTATCTGCTAAATAATTACCGATTTTTTCATTTAAATCGATAATGTCCTGTCTTGAAAAAACTGCGCCCGTTTTTAATGATGTTAACATTTCGCGAACAGTTGGCGCCATGCTTGATGGCATTTGCGGATCTAATAATTGATATCCACTGATGTGATAAACAGGTCCTTCAAACACAACGACATTAATTGCAACGCCATTTTTTTTCGCTAATTGTCTTACGTTATGCGAAACAATACGAAAATCTAAATAGCCATGATTAAAATAAAAGTTTTGTAAACTTTGTAAATCTTCATCCAAACGCATTTCAGAATAGCGATCATTATGATTAAACCAAGTAAAAATACTCGGCGTTGTTAATTTAAATTGATCTAATAATTCATGCTCAGAAAATGCATGATTTCCAGTAATATGAATTAAATGAATGATCGATGCCTTGCCTTCTTGAACAATAATGTGAATTGCAACGCGATTACGAGATAATGGTGTGACATGTGGCGTTACAACTGCGCCAGCGTGACCGAGCATCGCATATTGTTGCTGCAAACCTAATACAATTGCATTTAAATCAGATGGATTAAATGTATCTCCGACAACAATTCCTAAATTTTTCAGCACTGGTTTTAATTCGTGTGCTTTAATTGCTTTATTACCAGTAATGATAATGGAGTCAATTGTCGGACGTTCAGTGACTTTTACAACTAAAGTATTATTACTCTGCATTAATTGCACATTACTAAAAAATCCAGTTTTAAATAATTTCGCAATAATTTTATTACCTTCTGCAGTTGTATAAGTGTCACCAACATGCAAAGGCATTTCTGCCATCACCGTATTTTGACTGATGCGTTGTAACCCTTGGATTTGAATATGCTGAACAATGAATGAAGAGTCAGCGAAAGCTGTGCAGGATAAAAATAATAGTGCGACTAATATTAGGCGACGAAACATGGATAAACATCCTTAAAAAAATATACCTGTCGAATGCGGTTAGCAGTATACCGATTCTTTTATGATTTGCGTAGTAAATTCTCGCGCTTTTTGATCCGCCGCTAAAATGCCATTTAAGTCTGTTGCTTTTGTCACGTTACTCTTCTGCATCACCGCATCAATTACCGTTGCAATTTGATCAAAACGAATTTGGCCATGACAAAATGCATCCACTGCAATTTCATTTGCCGCATTTAAAATCGCTGTTGCAGTTCCGCCTGCATTTAACGCTTGATACGCTAATCGCAAACAAGGAAAACGTTCAAGCGACATTGGTTCAAAATCCAATCGTTTTAATTCTGTTAAATCGAGTCGTTTCGCACCAGATGTCATTCGCTCTGGCCATGTTAATGTATACGCAATTGGAATACGCATATCAGGACAACCTAACTGCGCCAATAAAGATGAATCATCAAAGACAACTAAAGAATGGACTGTACTTTGCGGGTGAATAATCACTTGAATTTTTTCGATAGGTAAACCAAACAACCAAAATGCTTCAATTACTTCTAACCCTTTATTCATCATCGTTGCAGAATCAATTGAAATCTTTGCGCCCATGTTCCAATTGGGATGTTTAATTGCTTGCATAGGCGTTACATTTTTTAATTCTTCAATCGGCATTGTGCGAAATGGCCCGCCTGATGCGGTTAAAATAATCGATTGCACGCCTTGTAATTTTTTTCCTGGTAAAAAATCCTGTGGCAAACATTGAAAAATTGCATTGTGTTCGCTATCAACTGGCAGCAAAGTTGCATTATAATTTTTAACGGATTGCATAAAAAAATCAGCGCCCATCACGAGCGCTTCTTTATTTGCTAATAACACACGTTTTCCAGCTTTAATTGCTGATAATGTTGATAATAGTCCTGCGGCGCCTACAATTGCCGCCATCACAATTGTTGAAGCGGAATCACCTGCAATTTGGACAATCGCATCTGCGCCAAATAAAACTTCTGTATTTATTTTTTCTTCTTTTAATTTTAGTTTTAATTGCGTTGCTAATTTTTCATCAGAAATTACAGCGTATTTTGGTTTGAATTGTTGGCACTGACGAAATAATAATGCAACATTTTTATGTGCAGTTAATGCCTCAACACGAAAACGATCCGGATGACGCGCAATGACATCAAGCGTGCTTTGCCCGATGGAACCGGTTGAACCTAAAATTGTTACAGAAGATTGCATAATAATGCCCCGATCACAAATATCACCGTTCCCGCTGCAACACTATCCATCCGATCTAACATTCCACCATGTCCCGGAAAAAATTTTCCTGAATCTTTTACGCCGGACATGCGTTTTAATAAACTCACCCCTAAATCACCAATTGCGGAAAATATAATAGTGAATAACGCAATTAATAATAAATAAAAATAATTTTTAATGGATAACGATAAAAATAATCCGCCGATCGCTGCAACAATCATCGATAAAATTAATCCACCCCAAAAACCTTCCCATGTTTTTTTTGGACTGACGCGCGAGCAAAAAGATTTTTTACCAAAAAAATATCCGCCAAAATAACCGCCAACATCAGCAGCCCAAATAATTAATAAAACTAAAATCAACCATGCCGGACCAAAATATATTGATGCTTTTAGTGTAACAATTGCAATCCATGTGGAAATTAATACTAAAAAACCAGTAAAAAATCGCACAAAACGAAATTGAAATCCTGCGCCTAAACCATTTTTTTGATAATTTATAATCGCGATAAAAAACCAAATCCAAATTAATGTGGCGGCAAATAAAATAACGCAGATGAACAAAATCTCCATTAGAGGTTCATCCATTAGTACGCTTTGCGCATCAATGTAAAATAAAATCCCCGCCGCAACCAACACAACATACAATATTTTAAAAATGTTTTTTGTAAATCCAATTAATCCCGCCCATTCCCACGCGCCCACTAAAACAAGCGCCGCCATAATGAATGAAAAATATAAAACAGATAATTTAAAAATAGCGAGAATTACTAATGGGATTAAAATGATCGCCGTGATTATTCTGGTTGGTAACATATCTGCTCGCTTATCTTGCCGTAACGTCGATCTCTTTTTTGAAATTCAGTAATCGCATTTTCAAAAGCAGCATCATCAAAATCAGGCCACAAAGTATCAATAAAATAAAGTTCCGTATACGCAAACTGCCACAACATAAAATTACTGATGCGTTGTTCGCCGCTTGTTCGAATCATTAAATCGGGTTCAGGCAAATCATGCAGACATAAAAATTTTGCGAAATCAGTTTCGGTGAGCGTTGCTGGATTAATATTATTTTGAATTGCATGTTGCGCGAATTGTTGCGCTGCCTGCACAATATCCCAACGTCCACTGTAATGCAGCGCAACTACTAAATTAAGACCAGTATTATTTTTTGTTAATGATTGCGCGCGCTCAATTTGTTCACGAACAGTCGGTCCAAATACGGTATGATCACCTACAATGCGCATGCGAATATTTTGCGCATGCATTTCATCCATATTTTTTTGAATTGAATCAGCTAACAATCCAATTAAAAATTTTATTTCAGTTTCGGGACGACATAAAAAATTTTCGACACTCAATGCATATAAAGTGAGTGTATTAATTTTATGATTAACACAAAATTGGATTGCGCGTCGTACTGCTTTTACACCCATGCGATGTCCTGCAATACGCGGCAAAAATCGTTTCTTCGCCCAACGACCGTTTCCATCCATAATGATCGCGACATGTTGCGGGAGCATTACATCTCCATCACATCTTTTTCTTTCACGGTTGCTACAGAATCTACTTGCGCAACAAATTCATCTGTTGTTTTTTGAACTGTATTTTGTGCGCCACGTTCTTCATCTTCACTAATTTTTTTGTCTTTTAATAATGTTTTTAATTCTTGATTCGCATCACGACGAACATTGCGAATAGAAACACGCGCACGTTCTGCTTCATCACGCACAACTTTACATAATGTTTTACGACGCTCTTCAGTTAATGGCGGCATAGGAATGCGAATTGTTGTGCCGGCTGTATTTGGATTAAGCCCTAAATTAGCGGTTAAAATTGCTTTTTCGATATCAGGAATGAGATTTTTTTCCCACGGCGAGATCATTAATGTTCTAGAATTTTCAATTGCAATATTTGCAATTTGATTTAATGGCGTTGGCGTTCCGTAATAACTCACCATCACATGTTCGAGCAAACTAGGATGCGCGCGACCCGTGCGCAATTTTGCTAATTCTTGTTTGAATGCTTCAATACTTTTTTCCATACGACTTTTTGTATCGCGGATAATATTGTTAACCATGAGAACTCCCATCAACCAATGTGCCAACATCTTCGCCCATCACAACTTTCAACAAAACACCTGGTTTTCCAATGTTAAATACACGCAGCGGCATTTGATAATCACGACATTGACAAAATGCAGCTAAATCCATTACAGCAAATTCTTTTGCAAGTACTTCATCGTAAGTTAAATGTTTATATAAAACTGCTTTTGAATTTTTGCGCGGATCTTCGGAATAAATTCCATCAACATTCGTTGCTTTTATCACGACATCTGCATTAATTTCAATGCCACGCAAACTTGCCGCGGAATCAGTTGTAAATAATGGATTGCCTGTTCCTGCTGCAAAAATCACAATGCGACCTTGTTCTAAATGATGGATTGCTTTGCGACGATGAAATGTATCTACCATTCCACTCACCGCAACTGCAGATAAAATTCGCACAGGCATGTTGGATCGCTCGAACGCATCACGTAAAGCTAATGCGTTCATGATTGTTGCAACCATTCCCATATGATCGCCAGTGATGCGATTAATTCCTACTTCCGATAATTCAACGCCTCGACAAAAATTTCCGCCGCCAATTACAATCGCAATTTGTACACCTAATTGGTGTACCTCATGAATTTCTTTTGCAATACGATTTAAAACAGCTGGCGAAATAGCTGTTGTGCCATCACCCATTAATGCTTCGCCGCTCATTTTCAATAAAATGCGTTTGTATTTTGGTTTGCTCACACTCACACTCCCTTTAAAGTTTCACTCACCTCTGCCGCTAAATCCGTTACCGGTTTTTCAATACCTTCACCCACTTCAAATCGTGTAAATGAAATAACATTTGCACCAACTGTTTTTAATAATTGCGCAATCGTTTGATCTGGGTTTTTAACAAATGGTTGATGCACTAAACATACTTCTTGCACGAATTTTTGTAAACGACCTTCAACCATTTTTTCAATAATGTTTGCTGGTTTTCCAGAGGTTTGTGCTTGCGCTGTTACAATTTCACGTTCTTTTGCTAATACTTCTTTTGATAAACCACTTGCATCAACTGCATAAGGATTAGTTGCAGCAATATGCATTGCAATTTCTTTTGCAATTTCTGGATGATGTTTATCAAGCGCAACAACAACACCGATACGATCGCCATGCAAATAATAATTACAACCTGTTGCGGAAATAGTTGTCATGCGACGCGCTTGAATATTTTCGCCAATTTTTGTAACAATTGATTCGCGTGCTGTTTCGCAAGTTGAACCATCGGTTGTTTTTTGCGACATTAAAGTTGCAACATCATTTGTATTTGCAGCTAAACCAACATTTGCCAACATATCTGCAAATTTTTTGAAGCTGCCATCGCGTGCAACAAAATCTGTTTCGCAATTGACTTCAATCATACATGCGCGTGTTTTTTCTGAATTAATTGCAACAACAATGACACCTTCTGCTGCAATTTTTCCTGCACGTTTTGCAGCTTTTGCTTGACCACTTTTACGCATGTTGTCGATTGCTAATTGCATATCACCATTCGATTCGACTAATGCTTTTTTGCATTCCATCATGCCGGCGCCGGTTGATTCGCGGAGTTCTTTGACCATGGATGCGGTTATTTCTGACATTTTATTTACCTCAATATATAATCTCTGCAAAACGCCCTTGTTACGGGAACGATGTTCCCTTCACGCGGGCTTCTGAATAATGTTTATTTGTTCGCTTTGCTCACACTCTTTTTTTTAGAAACAACTTCTTTTGTTGCGTCTACTTCAACAATAATTTCTTCAACAACCACTTCTGTTGTTGCGGACACATCATCCGCTTTTTTCTTTGTTATTTTTTTCGCAGTTTTTACTTCCGCTGGTTTTGCTTGCGCTTTTGATTTCGATCTTTCTGCTTTTTCTTTTGCGCGTGCTGCTTCTTCTTCAACAATGCCACGACGAGATTCGATAATCACATCAGCAACAGTTTGACAATAAAAACGAATTGCGCGCATCGCGTCATCATTTCCTGGCACAACAAAATCAACTTCATCAGGACTTGCATTGGTATCAACAATTGCAGCAACTGCAATTCCTAAACGTCTTGCTTCTTGAATTGCTGTTTTTTCTTGCTTCACGTCAATTACAAATAACATGTCTGGCAAACCACCCATGTTTTTAATGCCATCTAAATTTGCCGCTAATTTATCTTTGTCGCGTTGAATTGTTAAAACTTCTTTTTTAGTTTTACCGATTAATGCTTTTGGATTTTGTAATATCGCTTCTAATTCTTTTAAACGTTTAATAGATTGGCGAATGGTTTTGTAATTCGTCAACATGCCGCCCAACCAACGATTATCAACATAAGGCATAGCACAACGTGTCGCTTCTTCTTTTACAATATCGCGCGCTGCGTGTTTTGTGCCGACAAATAAAACTTTTCCACGCTTCGATGTAATTTGCGCAATCGTTTCTAACAACTGACGAAAACGAGGTAACGTGTGCTCAAGATTAATAATGTGTGTTTTTTCGCGTTCACCGTAAATAAACGGTGCCATTTTAGGATTCCAGAAGCGTTTTTGATGTCCGAAATGAACACCTGCTTCCAACATTTGTCTCATAGAAATAGCAATAGCCATGTTTTTATACTCCGGGTTAGTCGTCCGCTTATCGGCTGCTTTAATTTGCTTTTAGGCAAACACCCTAAAACAGCATGTTGATAGGCGTGATATTTGTTAATTAAGTAATTGCTTATAACAGCCAAGCTTTATACCATAGTTCGAATTCATCAACAATAAATTTAAGATAAATATGTCCATTACGATTAAAACAGCTGAAGAATTTGAGAAAATGCGTATTGCGGGAAAATTAGCAGCAGATGTTTTGGATATGATCGGCGAATATGTAAAAATCGGCATTAGCACAAATGAATTAGATAAAATTTGTCATGATTATATTGTAAATGTACAGAAAGCAATTCCCGCACCACTAAATTACGAAGGTTTTCCCAAATCAATCTGTACATCAGTAAATCATGTTGTGTGTCACGGTATTCCCAATGATAAAAAATTAGAAAATGGTGACATTGTCAATATTGATGTGACAGTGATTAAAAATGGTTATCACGGCGATACGAGTAAAATGTTTTATGTAGGCGATGTAAAACCATTTGCAAAAAAATTAGTGGATGTCACACAAGAATGTTTATATCTTGCAATTCGAATGGTAAAACCCGGTATAAAATTAGGTGATATTGGTTTTGCAATTCAACAACACGCAGAAAAAAATCGTTATAGTGTTGTACGTGAATATTGCGGACACGGTATTGGAAAAATTTTTCATGAAGATCCACAAATTTTACATTATGGAAAAAAGGATACGGGAATTGAAATTCAACAAGGCATGACATTTACAATTGAGCCAATGATTAATGCTGGAAAACATGATGTGAAATTAAATAAAGTAGATGGATGGACTGTTACGACAAAAGATCACAGCTTATCAGCGCAATGGGAACATACGATGGGCGTAACTGAAAATGGCGTGGAAGTTTTTACGTTGCGTAGGGGTGAAAATATTTTTTAAGCTGCATCTTCTAGTTCAATGTGAACGCGTTGTCCCAACGATGCTGCAATATTTACTAAGGCATCAAGAGAAAATTTTGACATGCGTCCGCGCAATAAATCATTTACACGTGGCTGTGAAATATCGCAATGAGTTGCAGCTTGCGCTTGAGTCCATTTTTTTGATTCAATAATTTTTACGATTTGTCGCATTAACTCACATTTAGCCTGTAAATTTGCAGCTTCAATAGAGGAATCAGCAATTGCATCCCAAACATTTTTGTAAGATTTTTTTTTATTCATTAAATATTCCTCATTAATTCAGAAAATCTTTTTTTGGCCATATCAATATCCGATTGAGCTGTTTCATGTGTCTTTTTTTGAAATGCATGTAAAACATAAATCGCATTTTTAATTCGCGCCGTATAAATAACACGATACGTTCCAGATTCATCCCACACGCGAATTTCTTCTACACCTTTGCCAATGGATGTCATCGATTTGAAATCATCAGGTTGCTCACCTCGCTGAACCTTATCTAGCTGAAAACCGACATCTTGTCGCACTTCCTTGTTAAAAGCACATAACTTTTTATGAGAATCTCCCAAGAAATAAAGTGGTTTCATATAATTATATCCGTATTGATATAAAAGTCAATAATTAATTTTGTCTGAAAAACGAGAGGAATAATTATATTTTGAATAATTAAAAGTGCAATACCGTGTTTTTGAGCAGATTTGATTTAGGTAATGATTTGCTTCGCCGCATTTTGCGAAATCAAATATCCCCAATCTTTGGTTAAGCGTTTTATTTTAAATTGCAATATTTTTAATTCGCGTTGTTTCATTTTTAATAGCAGTTTATATTCTTCTCTTTTTATTTGTAAATCCGCTAATCCATTTTTTTTCAATTTTTGATACACTTCTTCAAGCAAATCCGTTTTAGATAACACCATCATAATTTTTTCATAAAGCTTTTGCGATACTGTTTTTGATTCATCACTTAATTGTTTTTTATCCATCATAATTTTATATTTTAGAATTTTTTGTTTGCTAATCTTTTTTAAATCTTTTGCTAAGCCCAAAAAAGCGAGTGTGCGAATTAACCATTTGGTTGGATCGAATTGATAAAAACGAATTGCATTGCGATATTCAAGTGGAAATTGATGATGAAAATTATGATAACCTTCGCCGAAAGTAAAAAGGGCTGTTATCCAATTATCACGCGCGGTGTGTCTATCCGAATAAGGTAATTTACCAAACCAATGACAAACAGAGTTCACAAAAAAAGTAGTGTGTTGCGAATAAGTAATGCGTAATGCGCCTGCAATAAATAATCCACCAATCCAATCGCCCCAACATAATGCAATCAATACCGGTAAAAAATATCCGATCACAATTGCAATCGGAAGATAAAATTTATTTTGAAAACGCACGAGCGGATCTTGCTGCAAATCTGTTACGTTAGAATAATCGCGTTTTTCAGTGTCTAATGTAAATAACCAACCAATATGTGCGTGCCAAAATCCACGCTTAACGCTATACAAATCTTTTTCTGTATCTGTGTGAAGATGATGATCACGATGATCTGTGCACCACTCTAACGCACTGCCTTCAAATGTCGCTGCGCCAAATAATAAAAAAAATAAACGTACAGGCCATGCTGCTTTATATGCTTTATGAGAAAGCAATCGATGATAACCTGCGGTAATACTTAATCCACCCAATGCCGCTAAAAATACTGCTAATACAACTGTTTTCCACACAATCATATGTAAAAAAGCAAGTGTGATTGTGCTAATAATCGCAACGGCGGGGTTAATCGTGAGAAATAAAGTATTCAGCCAATTTATTTTTTTCTGCTTTTTTAAAGAAGACATAACAATATTCCCGTGCGTGGGTAAGATGTGTCATTGTAATACGCTTCGACCCTTACAAATACTTATTTCTCTGTACGTTTCAAACGTATTGATATATTTCATGCGCAGTTTAATTGCGCACATGCTCCGGTCGAAAACCCATTCCAACCAAACGCGCAGGAATGCGCCGCAAAATTGGAAAACGATTTAATAATTTTAATGGCAGCGCAATTTTTGGATGCACAGGATTTCCTAACACACGATCAATCACGCGATTTTGCATCATGACTTGAAAACTTTGCATAATTTTTGTGGGCAACATTCTGCGTTGTTGAATTTGTAATAATGTTTTTTCTGTTAAATTATTTTTTTTGAATGCGGGAATTAAATAATTTGCTGCAGCAACCGCATCTTGAATTGCTAAATTAATTCCAACGCCACCCATCGGCGACATAGCATGCGCCGCATCACCAATACATAAAAATCCTGGTAAATACCATTTTGTTAAACGGTCAATTGTCACGGTCAGTAATTTAATTTGATCCCACGATTTTATTTCTTGCAAACGGTTTGCAAGCATAGGCACTAATTCTAATAAATCACGATGAAATGCATCTATTCCAGCTGCACGAATATGATCAAAATCACCTTTACGAATTAAATAGGCGCACTGCCAATAATCTACGCGATCAATCATCACCAACATTTTTCCCATGTCAATTTTACCAAATGATTGCTCATCCGTTTTATTGCGCGACACTCGAAACCACATTACATCCATCGGCGCACCAAAATCTTTTTTTGGTAATCCACTTTTTTCTCGTAAAATAGAATGACGTCCATCAGCAGCAACGACTAAATCAGCATAAATATCGATGCTTTCTGCGTTATTTTTTGCGTGCACACCAATTATTTTTTTATCATCATCAATAAAATCAGTTGCTTCAGTGTGCATGAGTAAATGAAAGTTTGGATATTGTTTTGCTTCACTCGCAATAAAATTTAAAAAATCCCACTGCGGAATAATCGCTATAAACGGAGCATGCACTTTTAAGTGAGAAATATCGGCGATTTGTAATGTATGTTCACCAATTTGAGCGGAAATTTTTTCTATTTTATTATGCGGTAATGTTAAAAATTTTTCTAATAAATTTAATTCGTGCAAAATTTCCATTGTTGAAGGATGAATGGTATCGCCACGAAAATCACGAAAAAAATCGGGGTGTTTTTCTAACACGGTGACATCAATGCCGGCACGCGCCAACATGAATCCTAACATCATTCCTGCGGGGCCACCGCCGGCGATGCAGCAGGTTGTTTTTGTCATGACATGTCCCTATGAAATTGCTCGTTCGTTGAAAATTTATTTTTTCGACAACACTTCCGCGACTTTTTTCCCAATATCCGCAGGTGATTTTGTTGTGTGGACACCCGCAGCTTCTAATGCTTTAAATTTTTCTGCTGCCGTTCCTTTTCCGCCTGCAATAATTGCACCAGCGTGTCCCATGCGACGACCTGGTGGCGCAGTTACACCTGCAATATAAGATACAACAGGTTTTTTCACATGATGTTTAATATATTCTGCTGCTTCTTCTTCACCTGATCCACCAATTTCACCGACCATCACAATAATTTCTGTTTGCGGATCTTTTTCAAATAATGCTAATACATCTATAAAACTCGTTCCAGCAATTGGATCACCACCAATTCCAACACATGTGCTTTGACCAAAACCTAATTCGGTTGTTTGATTTACCGCTTCATATGTTAATGTTCCTGAGCGTGAAACAATTCCAACGATTCCGGGTTGATGAATATTGCCCGGCATAATTCCAATTTTACACTCACCCGGTGTAATCACGCCGGGACAATTTGGTCCAATTAATCGCACATCTTTTCCTTTCATATATGCTTTAACTGCCATCATATCTAAAACAGGAACACCTTCAGTAATACAAATGACTAATTTAATTCCTGCATCAATTGCTTCAATAATAGAATCTTTGCAAAATGGTGCGGGAACAAAAATCATCGTTGCATCTGCTTTTGTTTTTTCGTACGCATCTTTTACGCTGTTAAAAACAGGTAAACCTAAATGTTTTTCGCCGCCTTTTCCGGGTGTGACGCCGCCAACTAATTTTGTGCCGTAATGCAAACATTGTTCGGAATGAAATGTCCCGTGTTTTCCAGTGAAACCTTGGGTGATGACTTTGGTGTTTTTGTTAATTAAAATGCTCATAATATCTCTCTAAAAAAACGTACTATTAAACTAAAATATAAATTAATAATTTGTCATTGTTAGTTGGGTTACTGCAAAACGCCCTTGTTCCGTGAGCTGCGCTCACTTCAACGCGGGCTTCTGTAACGATGCTCCGTTTATTTGCGAACCAGTTCCACAATTTTTTTCGCAGCTTCAGTAAATCCACTTGCTGGCGTAATATTTAATCCACTTTCCGCTAATTTTTTTGCGCCGAGTTCTGCATTATTTCCTTCTAAACGTGCAACCACTGGAACTTTGACGCCAACTTCTGCAACCGCTGCAATAATTCCTTCTGCAATCATATCGCAACGCACAATGCCGCCAAAAATATTAACCAAAATTCCTTTTACATTTTTATCTGATGTAATAATTTTAAATGCTTCAGTCACGCGCTCTTTTGTTGCGCCACCGCCAACATCTAAAAAGTTTGCAGGATTTCCACCGACTAATTTAATTAAATCCATTGTTGCCATTGCTAATCCTGCGCCGTTTACCATGCAACCAATATCACCATCCAACGGAACATAATTTAATTCCCATTGTTGCGCATGTGTTTCACGTGCATCTTCTTGTGAGTTATCACGTTGCGCGCGTAATTCAGCGTGACGGTAAAGTGCATTATCATCTAAATTAATTTTCGCATCTAAACAAATTAATTCATTTGTTTTTGTGACAACCAGCGGATTAATTTCCAATAAACTCATATCGTTTGCAACAAATGCATCGTACAAACCCATTACTAATTGTGTAAATGAACGCAAACTTTCTATTTGCAAACCTAATTTAAAAAATAATTCGCGACATTGAAAAGGTTGCAAACCCACAATCGGATCAACAACTACTTTTAAAATTTTCTCTGGCGTTTTGTGCGCGACTTCTTCAATTTCAACACCACCTTCTGTTGATGCCATAAAAACAATTGATTGTGTTGCGCGATCAACCACCGCACCTAAATATAATTCGCGTGCGATGTCAGATGGTTTTTCAATCCACAATTGATTTACCGGTTGACCTTTTTCATCGGTTTGAAAAGTAACTAAGCACGTGCCTAATAATTTTTGTGAAAATAAAACTGCTTCGTCAGCAGAATTTACTAATTTCACACCGCCCGCTTTTCCGCGACCGCCAGCATGCACTTGCGCTTTCACAACCCAACGATTTCCACCGATGCGTTGAATCGCTTCTTTCACATCTTCGGGATTAAATACCACTTCACCATCAGGAACAGCAACGCCGTATTTTCTTAATAAATTTTTTGCTTGGTATTCATGTAAATTCATACTGAAATGTCCGTTGTGATTAAAAACATTGCGCGAATGGTAAATTATTTTCACTCAATGGGCAACATTGAATCGCTTAATTAATCAATATAGACTGGTTGTGCGTGCATACTAAACAAGGATGTGATTATGAGCTTTATGGACAAAAGCGACATCAGAACTTTATTTTCACGTGCGATGTCAGCAATGTATCGCTCAGAAGTGCCGAAATATGGCACGCTTTTAGAAATTGTCGATGAAGTAAATAAAGATACGCTTAAGCATAATCCTGCATTAAAAAAATTACTGAATGAAACAGATAATTTAAATCGCATTAGCGAAGAACGACATGGCGCAATTCGATTGGGAAAACCAGAAGAATTATTCACGATGCGTAGATTATTTGCGGCGATGGACATGCATCCGGTTGGTTATTATGATTTGTCTGTTGCATTTATGCCTGTGCATTCTGCTGGTTTTCGTCCGATTGATAATGATGCATTGAAAAAAAATCCGTTTCGTATTTTCACTTCACTTTTGTGTGTTGATTTAATTAATGATGCAAAAGTGCAAGCAATTGTAAATCGCGTAATGTCAGCGCGAAATATTTTTAGTAAAAATGTAATGACCTTAATTGAATTACATGAAAAACAAAATGGATTAACAGAATCGCAAGCAAAAGATTTTGTGCATGAAATTGTGGAAATTTTTCGCTGGCATGATAAAGCAACTGTAACATTGGAAGATTATAATTTATTAGCGAGGGCACATCCGCTTGCTGCCGATATTGTTTCTTTTAAAGGTCCGCACATAAATCATTTAACACCGCGCACATTAGATATTGATCGCGTGCAAGCAATAATGCCGGAGCGAAATATTAATCCAAAAGCGGTGATTGAAGGACCGCCAAAACGTAACGTGCCAATTTTGTTACGACAAACTTCATTTAAAGCATTAGAAGAGCCTGTATTTTTTCCAACTGAAAATGGACAATATCAACCTGGAAAACATCGCGCACGATTTGGTGAAATTGAACAACGCGGAATTGCATTAACTGAAGCCGGCAGAAAATTATATGATGAATTAACAGAAAAAGTTCGCCAAAAAATTGTGCCCGCAGTTGATGGCAGCAATGCAGAAGAATATAACGACACATTACAAAAAATATTTTCTGATTTTCCGGATGATTTAGAAACGTTGCGAAAAAATAATTTTATTTATTTAGAGTATTATCCAACCGAAAAAGGATTAAGCACATCGTCTGATGTCTTAAAAAAATATAATACAGATGAATTAATTTCAGAAGGTTTTATTCATTTTACACCGATCACTTACGAAGATTTTTTACCCGTGAGCGCTGCTGGAATTTTCAGTTCTAATTTAGGAGAAAAAGAATCTGAGCGAATTAAATGTAAAAATGATCAAGCTGGTTTTGAAAAAGCATTGGGCAGAAAAACATTAAATTCATTTGAATTATATGCAAAGCAACAGCAGGATTCTCTACAAAAGACTTTAAAACGCCTGAAATTGTGACTCGCAAGTCACGTTATTACTCGTTCACACATTTCATTGCTTTTTGCTATTTTATCGACTATACTTGTGTCATACGATTTTATTATCGATCATGATCGAGAGGTTTTATGCAAACCGTAACCATTTCTCCAAAATTTCAAGTAGTGATTCCAAAAAGTATACGAGAAGCATTACATTTAATTCCGGGCGAACGCTTACAAGTTTTTATTTATCAAAAACGTCTTGAATTTATGTTAGTGCGTGATGTGAAAAAAATGCGTGGCGCTTTAAAGGGCATGAGCACAACATTAACACGCGAAAAAGATCGCTTATGAAAAATAATGTGGTTGATTCTTCTGGCTGGCTCGAATATTTTGCCGATACAAAAAATGCAAATTTTTTCGCACGCGCAATTGAAAATACGAAACAATTAATTGTACCTAGCATTTCAATATTAGAAGTATTTAAGCACGTTTTGCGCAATCGATCAGAAAAAGAAGCGTTCGAATGTGTTGAATGTATGCTGCACGGAAAAATTATCGAGCTCGATGTTGAAATTTCTTTGAATGCTGCAAAATTAGGCGTAACCCATCAATTACCACTTGCAGACAGCATTATTTATGCGACAGGTTTAGCGCATGCAGCAATTATCTGGACACAAGATGCAGATTTTAAAGGTTTGCCAAGCGTTAAATATATTGCTAAAGCTTAAACCCACAAATTTTTCGCGAGCATACAATGCACTTCTTTATCACCCGAATGATACGGCGCGATACGACAATCCATTGCAAGACTTGCTAACATGTAAACATCAACGGGCTGCATTTTTTTCAATGCAGAAATTTTATTAATCATCGCCATCGATGCAATTTTCATAGCTTCCATTAAATCTGTATTTTTTCCAACTGTTACATAATTAGTTGCCGTATCTTTTGACGGCAGCGGAAATGGTTTTGCATTTTTATTATTGGGAATAATGCAATATGTACCATTCAACCCATCCACCACTTCTGAAATCGGACAATTCCAAGAAGAAAATAATATTTTTTCCGCTTGTGATTTTGTTGCATGATCTTTATCCATAATTAATTTTATGCTTTGATCAATTGTAATTGATAATGCTTTATTAATATCTTTATCATATCCCATTGCAATCCACGCTGAATTCGTTTGAATGCGCGGCCAAGTTAACGGATGATTTTTTACAACATCAATTGTTAAACTTAATTCTGCAAATGCAGTTTCAATTGCCGTTAAATCAATTTCGCCATTACCTTGTCCTGCGTGCGAATCACCCGACCAAAGCAACGCGCCTTTTTGAAAAACAGGTAAATATAAAGTCGTGCCTTGTTTTAATTCACGCAAATCCATATTGCCACCAAATGGTCCTGGCGGACTCGAATTATATTTTCCTGGAATTTGTGGAGCAACTGCAATAATTCCCGGAAATGGTCCGAGCGGAATAACAATTCCCGGCGCAAATTGCATGGTCATATTTTTTAAATCTAAATAAAAATATTTTACAACGCTGTGTGTAAAAATATTTGGAAATAATCCTTTACCTGGAACAATATCATTCGACGCATAAGGTCGCGGAATAATTTTATTAATATGAATTTTTAAAACATCACCAGGTTCTGCGCCGTTTACATAAATCGGGCCAGTTAAAGTATGTGGTCCGCGATTCGGCACCTCATGACTCATTTTAATAATTTGATCGATGTTCGCGCCGCCGGGAACTACAGTATTATCTGAAGCTGCCATCGTTTCAATTACAACCGTATCGCCAGATTGAATATGTAAAACTGGCGGATGACTTGTATCAAAAAATCCCCATTGTGTTGTTGCAGGCGTTGCAGGCAAAACATAAGTATGATTTTTTTGATCGGCTGTTTTTTTAGGTGCGCGCATGCTAGTTTGATCTGGCGCGGTTGAAAGATATGGCAAACAATTTTTTGTTACGCTTTCTGCAAATGCTGAATGCGCGATGATTGTGCTAGTAAGTGTTGCGCTAAATAAAATAATACATTGGCGTTTAAATGACATTGGCTTCGTCCTTGAAGTGATGGTCTTGCAATCTAATATATCTGAAGTCAGCTTAGGCTGCCACATATCAAAGTCGATAACTGTCAAAAAATGTGATACATTCCATGTCCCGTTTTTAACAAGGAATGTATCATGCCATATCAAAATTTAAATGCATTAGATAAAGCAGCAAATGAATTATCAGAAATTTTAAAAAGATTATCAGCACATAATGTTTTTGATGACACTGTAAAAAATAATCTTGCTGTCTTAAAAACACAATTAGAAAATGAAGGAAATAATTTTACAGCGGAAGATTATTTCAAAAGCGATTCTGTCAAAGATGCAATAAACATAATTAAATCACCCAATCAACATTTTTTATCTGCATTATTAAATACATTTCATTTATGGCGCAATGAACCACACACCTTTTCTATTTATGAAAAAATTTTTGTAGCGCTCAGTGCAATTACATTATTAGCAGGCGCTATTTTATCTTACGAAGTTTTTGTTTTATTTTTTGATGGTAAACCACGTCTCGATGAAACTGGAGATACAATCGCGAGCTATTGCACCACAGGTTTAAATTCGCAAGTATTCAGTATTTGCGATTCACTGCAAAATAATACAAGAGCTATTTTTAGTATGAATAAAAGGGATCCAATGCCCTTGTGTATTGAATCAACAAATATTTCGTCACGCTTTCCAATTGATCGCATTCCTAGTTGGCTTTATCCATTTGCATGGTTCATCGGTTTTACCTGTGAAAAAAGTTCTGAAACTCTTAAGATGATGGGTCATGTTCTTGCAAGATCAATAAATCATGTGCAAGCAACACAAGGTATTTTTCCAGTAACAGAATCAACTTGCGCTACTCCACTTTTTGATAATCTAACGATCGAAGCATTTTTTATTAAATTTTGCATTTATATTGCAGAAGGTCGGGACAGTCCTGTTATTAATCCGCAAACAAATAATCCATACGGTTATTCTGATGGATTCAAACGACCCGGAAAAGATTTTGAAGGTTACGCTTATGGATTTGCAGATGTTTATGCTGGTTTGATGGCGCTTGCACTTATTGCAATGTCAGTTTTGCAGTGTAAAAAAGCGATGTTTAAATGGCAAGCATCTTCCGAGAAACGCGAAGTCGCATCAGATATTAACGCAGCATGTCGTTTATTTGAAAAATATGGAAATATTGAAATAACAGGTGGGCGAGAAACTTTGCAACATCGCAGATAATTAAATCAAGCGTCAATTTTAAAACACTTGACGCTTTTTTACTCACATAACACTAAGCTTATTAATAATTTTTCATAGCGGAAACTTTAAATCGTCGACAGCGACTTCTTATTCACACCTGCTGTGGATAACTCTGTGAGTAATATGTAAAAACACCACCCAAATTACTGTAGTATCGAAAAAGTTGTTAGAATGCCTATTTTTTATTCATAACTTAAATTAAATAAAATCAATGGGTTACATAATTTGTATTGGAAATAATCAATCCAAAAAATCAGGGGATAAATTTGACCAATTTTGTGTAAATAAGTCTGTGAGAAATCACCGTTTAGTATTAAAATTCATTGTTTGTTGCAAGGAACGCGAGCGTGTCAAATATATTGTTCAAAAAAATAACTCAACAAAATACAATTGTGTTAACCGCAAACAGTCGTTTGGCTCGTCATTTACAATCAAACTTTGATCAATATCAACAATCACAAAAATTAATTGCTTGGGAAACGCCGCAAATTTTGCCGCTGCAAAGTTGGCTGGAATTACAATTTTATAAAACAAATAAAAAAGATCAATTGCTGCTCACCGATTTTCAAGAGGAATGTATTTGGCAAGAAATTATCTCCGCGAGTAAATTGGATGTGCTGCAACCGACACAATTGGTGAAATTGGTAAAACAAGCTTGTGACATTTTAATGCAATGGAATATTACGCTTGATATTTTGCAACCCTTTTCAGAGCAAAACGAAGTGCGCTGCTTAATCGAATGGATTTCACAATTTCGTCAATATTGTTTTGAAAAAAATTGGATAACGCGCGCAGAATTGCCACAATTATTACAAACACAAACATTAACATTACCTAAAAAAATAATATTAATTGGATTTGATGATTTAAATCCTGTGCTAAAATCATTATTTGAAATAATTGAAAAAGATATTTCGATTGAAACTGAATTTCTGACTAAAAATAATATTTATAAAAAACAAATTATTTTAAAAAACACAGATGAAGAAATAAAAACTGCTGCAAAATGGCTGAAAATGCAATGGGAAAAAAATCCCGATAAAAAATTCGGTTGCGTTATTCCTGATTTAGAAAAAATGCGCACAAAAGTACAGCGAATTTTTTTAGAATATTTTGCAATTGAACAAATTAATTTATCGGCGGGTATTGCGCTTAGCAAACACAATATGATTTACACTGCATTGACTGCCTTGAAATGGTGCTATACCGATTTACCCATTCAAGAAGTATCAGCATTATTGCAATCGCCCTATTTAGCTTTAAATGAAAATGAAAAAAATGCAGGCGCACAAATTGATGCGCTGCTGCGCGAAAAAAATAAAATGCAAATTAGTATTGCCGATGTTTATTCCGTCATTCCAAAAATTCAATCTCGCTATCCTGAAATAACTTTATTGTCACGACTGCGCGCATTAATTAATTACTATCATGAAAAAAAATCAGTAGAATTATTACCGTCAACTTGGGCGCAACATTTTATTTGTGCGCTAAAAATAATAGAATGGCCAGCGCATCACACACAAAATAGCGCTGAGTTTCAAGTGTTGGAACGTTTTAAAAAAGTTATGCATTCATTTTCACAGCTTGATTTTATTTATCCAACATTAAAATATAAACGCGCATTACAATTATTAAATTCAATGACACAACAAACTTTATTTCAAGCAAAAAGTCATGATGAACCGATTCAGATTATGGGCGCGTTAGAAGCAAGTGGAATTTTGTTTGATTCGTTGTGGGTGATGGGATTGCATGACGGCGCGTGGCCTGCTGCATCAAAACCACACCCTTTAATTCCTTATGCAATTCAGCAACAGCATAATATGCCGCACGCAACTGCAAAACGTGAATTGCAATTTTGTCAACATATGACAAAACGTTTAGAAAACGCTGCAAAACAGGTTATTTTTAGCTCGCCCGCATCAGAAGGCGATCAGCAATTTTTTCCGTCGCGATTAATTCAAGAAATTGCAGTAATAAAATATTCTGAATTATTATTATCAAATGAATTATCAATTGCAGAAAAAATATTTCAACATAAAAGAATAGAATCCTGTGAAGATAATGTTGCACCGATTATTTCTGATTTTACCAATATTCACGGTGGCAGCAATATTTTAAAATTACAAGCGCTCTGCCCTTTTCGTGCGTTTGCAACGATTCGCTTAAAAGCAACAGCGCTCAATCAGCCGGTAATTGGTATCACGCCGATTACAAAAGGAATTTTAGTACATGATGTTTTACATAAAATATGGGGTGAGATAAATGATCATCAGTTATTGAATGCATTGACGGATGAATCATTAACGGAATTAATTCAAAGCAATATTGAAAAAACTTTTACTGAAAAAGATTATCAAACGCATCAACCACACAATCATTATTTTTTTTCATTAGAAAAAAAACGATTATTAATATTAATTAAAAACTGGTTGACGTTAGAAAAATCTCGTCCGTATTTTCGCGTGCAAGAACGTGAAACTGAATGCAACATTCAAATAAAAAATTTACCTATTAAAATTCGCCTAGATCGCATTGATCAATTGAGTGATGGATCATTATTTTTAATCGATTATAAAACAGGATTAAATAATATTAATGGATGGTTTCAAGAAAGATTAACCGATCCACAATTGCCATTATATGCTGTTTTTCAAGCGAATTCGCAAGTATCATTTTCTGGAATTGGTTTTGCACAAGTAAAAACAGGTGAAATGAAATTGCGCGGCGTGATTCACGAAAAACATTTATATGCTGAAAATAAAACACTTGGGTTAATACCGGTAAATAAAATAAAAAGTGAAATTAATTTTTCTTGGGATATATTAACAGACCAATGGAAAAAAAGTTTGGAAACATTGGCTGATGATTTTTGCAATGGAATTGCAAATGTTGATCCGATGGATGAAACAATTTGTAAAACTTGTGATCTAAAACCAATTTGTAGGTATGTACAATGCTAACAGCAATTCAGGATTTACATATCCGTCAACGAGCGCTTGATCCGCAAAAATCTTTTATCGTGCAAGCACCTGCAGGATCAGGAAAAACAGAAATATTAACGCAACGTTATTTGGTTCTATTATCACACGCGCAAAAAGCACCTGAAGAAATTATTGCAATTACTTTTACACGAAAAGCAGCGGCAGAAATGCGTGCGCGCATTATTCATGCGCTAGAATTTTCAAATGAAAACGAACCTGATCAAAGCGATTATCGTCATATCACCTGGAAACTTGCAAAAAATGTTTTAAAAAAAGATAAAGAATTAAAGTGGGATTTATTGCAAAATCCAAATCGTTTACGCATTTTAACAATCGATGCTTTATCTGCTTTTTTATGCAGGCAAACTCCGATGTTAACCAATTTTGGTGGAACGCCGGCAATTTGTGAAAACGCGGATGAGTTTTATCAATTAGCAGCGCAACGTGTCCTAACTGATTCAAATAATAATCTTGATCATTTATTATTACATCTTGATAACAATGTAGAAAATGTTCAGAAATTATTAGCTGATTTACTGGCGCATCGCGATCAATGGTTGCCGCATATTTTATTTTGCTATAAAAATCAATCAGAGCTACGCACATTATTAGAAAATAATTTAAAAAATATTGTTGAGGAAAAATTACATTCTGCCGCAAAAAATATGCCTGAACATTTAAAACAATTATTGGTTTTATTAGCGCGGCATGCTGGACATTATTTTCAAGAAAATAATCCAGAACATGTTTTAGCAGCTTGTGCAGATTTTTCTTTTGAATTAAATCCACCTTGCGAAAAATTTTACAGTTGGTTTGGTTTAGCGAATTTATTGTTAACGCAAAAAAATGAATGGCGAAAAACGATTGATATTAAAAGTGGGTTTGGACCAAAAGATGAAAATAAAACTTTGTTGTTGAGTGTATTGACTGAATTAGTTGAGCATGAGGCATTTAAGGAAAGTTTATGCGACATTATTTCATTGCCACCGATTACTTATACGGACTTACAATGGAAAACCCTAAATTCACTTAACCAAATTTTACCTTTACTCGCCGCACAATTAACACTTGTTTTTCAGGAAAAAAATCAAATTGATTTTATTGAATTAAATTTAGCGGCGTTAAAAGCGTTGGGGAATGAAGATACGCCAACCGATTTAGCATTATATTTAGATTTTCAAATTCGCCATTTATTAATTGATGAATTTCAAGATACATCCGTGACACATTTACATTTATTAGAAAAAATAATTGTGGGTTGGGAAAAAAATGATGGTAGAACATTATTTGTTGTCGGCGATCCGATGCAATCGA
Source organism: Gammaproteobacteria bacterium RIFCSPHIGHO2_12_FULL_36_30 (assembly GCA_001801815.1). Classification (GTDB taxonomy): domain Bacteria; phylum Pseudomonadota; class Gammaproteobacteria; order Coxiellales; family Coxiellaceae; genus 2-02-FULL-42-43. Next base: position 4,640 of record MGXU01000010.1, on the reverse strand, counting down.
TTTACCGTTTTCGAAATGCTGAAGTGGGATTATTTTTGCGTGCTCAACAACATGGAATTGGAAGTGTTGAGCTTGAGTCACTCACTTTAACCATGAATTTTCGCTCTCAATATAATTTGGTAGAATGGTTTAACAATACTTTTCAAATTATTTTTCCAACTGTTTCAGATATTGCAACTGGTCGCGTGCCATACACAAAAGCAATTGCTGCAAAATCCGCGATCGAAAATAACAACGTACATTTTTATCCCATTATTTCTGATGATGAAAATGATGAAGCAAAATTACTGATTGAAAAAATAAAAATGCTGCGCGAAAAAAATTATGATGAAACAATTGCAATTTTAGTGCGATCACGCGCGCAATTAATTCCAATTATTTATTGTTTACAAGAAGAAAAATTATCTTTTCGTGCGATCGATATTGAACCACTTGCAAATCGCCCTGAAATTCGTGATTTATTATCACTCACACGCGCCCTACTTCATCGCGCTGACCGTATCGCTTGGCTTGCAATTTTGCGCGCGCCGTTTTGTGGATTGAAATTAAATGATTTAGCTATTATTGCAGAAGCTTTTTCTGAAAAGATAATTTATGAAGCGATTCATAATGTAGAAAATATTTCAGCATTATCTCAGGATGGAAAAAATCGCGTGACTTATTTAAAAAATATTTTAGAAAAGACCTTTAGTGAGCAATATCAACTATCATTTCCGCTTTGGATTGAAAAATCTTGGTTAAATTTGCAAGGTCCAGCATGTTTATCTTCAGAAACAGAATTAAATTATACGCGCGCTTATTTCGATTTGCTTGAGAAAATGGATCAAGAATCATCTGTTATTTCTACTGAATATTTAATTGAACAATGCGAAAAATTATTTGCTAATTCAGATAATACTGAAAGTACAACAATTCAAATTATGACAATCCATAAATCAAAAGGTTTGGAATTTGATCATGTTTTTATTCCAGGATTGCAGCGACAAACTCCGCATGACAATCAAAAATTAATTCGGTGGTTGGATAGGCCGAATGAATTAGGCGGTAATGATTTATTGTTAGCGCCAATTAAATCTGCTGAAACGCAATCAGACTCTATTTATGATTATTTAAAATTAATTGAAAATCAAAAACAAGATGCAGAAATTACACGTTTATTATATGTTGCAGCAACACGTGCGAAAAAAAGTTTGCATTTATTTGCAAGTGTAGGCGTGGGTGTCGGTGTAAATACCTTCTTGGGAAAATTATCACCGCTTTATAAAGATATTTTGGCGACACATGCTGCAAAAAAAAATGAGGCTGAGAAAAAAATGGTAGAAAAAAAATCCCCGTTATTTTTACGCCTCATAAATCAAAATAATATTTTATCTGAAAAAAAATTCGCGGAAGAAAAACCGGTAAAAATAGATATTCGTTTACATTCACAACAATCTAGAATTATTGGCACAGCAATTCATAACGTTTTTCAAACGATATCGGAAACTGGAACAAAATCTTCTATATCGCAAAGTCATTTAATTTCTTTAGGATTACTACAACACGAAATTCCAGATGCGATGGAAAAAATTAATATTGCAATTCAAAATATATTATCAGATGAACGTGGGCAATGGATTTTATTGAATGCACATCATGATGCGCATTCTGAATGGGCGCTCACATTTAAAAATGAAAATGAAATTCAACATGTGATTATTGATCGCGCTTTTATTGATAAAAAAAATAATACGCGCTGGATTATTGATTATAAAACATCAATGCCAAAGGAAAATGAATCACAAAATGATTTTTTAAAACGTGAAAAAGAAAATTATGAAACGCAATTAAATCATTATGCAAATATTATTTCACAAACGCAAAGCAATCCAATTAAACTTGGACTTTATTTTCCGATGTGTTGTGGATGGGTTGAGTGGGATTATAGCGAAACATTAATTCCAGCCAGTGTATCAATTTGACCATCGCTATATTGATTACTTTGCGCATCTGCTACATACATCGTATCAATTCGAAATGCAAAATTTTGGGAACATTGCATTAAAAATTCAAGACCGACAGCAGGATCTAATTTAGTGCTGTCATTAAACGTAAAAGCAGCGCTATTTGCAACTGTTGCTGATGTTGTAAATTGAGATAATTGTGCACCTAATTTTCCTAACACTTGAAATTGATCATCAGGATTAAAGGCGATTCCCATATCAAGTAATAATCCACTCATTTTTACTGACGTAGTTGTTGCTATACCACCGATGTCTCCATTTTTATTTGCAGTGAATTGCTGAATATAAGCGGCTTCAAAATTAATATATTTCGACATTTCTCTTCCAGCGCCAACTTCAATATTACTAGCAGAATTAGAAAAGAGACTATTCGGATCGAAAGAATATGTCACATTTGTGATTGGGTTATATATCGAGCTCGTTGTGCTATTTAGCAAACGATACGTATAAACATAACCGCCAAAAAAATAAACTGCATGGCCATTGCGCGTGTAATTTGTCCCATCATTCACTTGAAAATTGGGTTGCACACTATAATCGCTGTAGCCGCTCGTATCTTCTTTGTTATAATCAAACCCACCAGCAAAAGTATTTATTGCAACAATAGAAAGTAAAAAAAATGTTGGAATTTGAATAATACGCCGCACGGAATGTCTCCTGAAAATGTGAATGACTCTATCGTTGAAACATTATAACGTTGTAGAATCCAGATGCGAAGAAAAAATATTGTATAAATTTTGAGCAAATCAAATTATGCCAACCGACATTTCACATAAATTAGTAATCGCCATTTCATCACGCGCGTTATTTGATTTGGATGAAAGCAATGCGATATTTGAAAATGAAGGTGTTGCAAAATATGCGGCATATCAAATCAAACATGAAAATGAAATTTTAAAACCTGGCGTTGCATTTTCACTCGTTGAAAAATTATTAAAATTAAATGCGCACGGCGATTTAGTTGAAATTATTTTATTATCGCGCAATAGCGCTGATACTGGTTTGCGTATTTTTAATAGCATTGCACATTACCAGTTAAATATTACACGTGCAGCATTTACAAGCGGTGAAAGCCCCTATCAATATGTTCAAGCATTTGGTTCACATTTATTTTTATCAGCCAATCCTGATGATGTTAAAAATGCTTTAAATGCAGGCTGCGCAGCTGCAACTATTTTAGCATCCACAACAAAGCGAACTGATTCTCACGAATTAAAAATTGCATTTGATGGTGATGCAGTTTTATTTTCAAATGAATCAGAAAAAATATTTCAGCGTGATGGTATCGATGCATTTACCAAAAATGAAGTGAATGATGCAAAAAATCCATTGCCAGGCGGACCATTTAAAGGATTTTTAAAAGCATTGCAGTTATTACAAAAAAAATTTTCTGGGCAAGATTGTCCTGTGCGCACTGCGTTAGTCACTGCACGTCAAGCGCCAACACATGAACGCGTTATTCGCACATTACGCGAATGGGATATTCGAATTGATGAAGCATTATTTTTAGGTGGATTGCCGAAGGGTGTTTTTTTAAAAGCATTTCATGCGGATATTTTTTTTGATGATCAACAAATACATTGCGATTCCGCTGCAAAACATGTGACAACGGCGCATGTGCCGAATTCATAATATGGCTGTACAGATATATTATTACAATATAGCTATACAGCTATATATTGACAATATAGCTATAGAGCTATATACTAAGCTAGTGTCTCACAATCAACACATGGTGCATTATGGAGCAACTCGTTTATTCTTCCAAATCATTGGGTAATGCGATTAAGCGTCAACGTAAAACAAAAAAATTAACACAAAAAAATGCGGGCGGCGCTTTTAAAATAGATCAGAGCACTCTATCTGACATTGAGCAGGGTGCTGAAGGAACTCGACTATCCACTTTGTTTCGCATACTCGCCGCACTGGATTTAGAAATGATCATTTGCAGCAAAGACAATACTCGTCATCAAGATAAAGAGAGTTGGTAAATGTCACAAAAACGATTATCGCAAGAATTATATTTATATTTAAACGGTATTCGCGTAGGAATATTATTGCGTGAATCAACTGGACAAATGAGATTTACCTACGACTCAGAATGGCTAAACTTTAAAAATACTCGCCCAATCAGTTTGTCACTACCACTCACGGAAACGCCTTATTTAGGGCATATTGTTGATTCTTTTTTTGATAATTTATTGCCGGATAATGACAATATTCGCAAACGCATTCAAACACGTTTTGGCTCATCCAGCGCACAATGTTTTGATTTATTATCTTACATCGGCGCAGATTGTGTTGGTGCATTACAATTATTACAAAATACAAATGTCACTAACATTAAGAAAATTCAATCAATGCCGCTTAAAAATCATGAAATTGCGACATTGCTAAAACATTATCAAACTGCACCATTAGGAATGGATCGTCACTCTGATTTTCGTATTTCAATTGCAGGTGCGCAGGAAAAAACAGCTTTATTGTGGCATGAAAAAAAATGGCAATTACCGCACACAACCACACCAACTAGTCATATTATTAAATTAACGCCATTCTCAACTTTCCGCCTTCACCAACAAATCAAATTGAAGCGGTGGATTGCCAAGTTGTTTGTTAATGAAAATGCAAACTGTG
>MGXU01000009.1 GCA_001801815.1 Gammaproteobacteria bacterium RIFCSPHIGHO2_12_FULL_36_30 | reverse complement strand
CACGGCCTTCTCCTTGCAGTTTTGATTTCTAGCGAAACCAAACGTACAGGATTAAGTCGTGTCGTTCAAATTAATTTAAAAGTTGAGAATGGCGTTCACTTTTAAAAAAGGTATCGCATGATATTAACTTGCCAGAAAATATAGAAAAAAATCCGCGCATTTTGGCAGCACTTGATGCAGCTAAACAATGTTATGCAATTTATACTAATGCATATGCGGGCGTTGCAATTGAAATGAAAAATAAAAAAATTTACGCTGGAAAATATATTGAATCTGTTGCGCACAATCCCAGTTTGCCGCCAATGCAAGCGGCACTTATTTATTTAACGGGATGCGGTGAAAAATATGAAGACATTGTCGCTGCAACATTAATTCAATGCAGACAAAATTTAATTGATCAGTCGATTAGTTCGCAAATTACATTAAAAGCGGTGAATCGAAATATTAATTTAGAAATAATTGAGTGTGTCGCCTAACTTAACCCGCAACACGCTTCGCATCCCTCAACGTCTTCGGCAGCGCGAAAACAATATTTTCTTCAACGCCTGGGATTTCTTCAGAAACAGTTGCACCCCACTCGCTTAATTTTGCAACGACTTGTTGCACTAAATCTTCAGGTGCTGATGCGCCGGCGGTGACACCAACAATTTCAACTGTATCAAACCAATCACGTTTCATTTCATTTGGATCATCTAATAAATAAGCACGGCAACCTAAACGTTCTGCTAATTCTTTTAAACGATTTGAATTTGAACTTTCGCGCGAACCAACAACAATCATCACATCGCACATTTTTGCGAGTTGTGTCACTGCTTCTTGACGATTGGTTGTGGCATAACAAATATCTTCTTTTTTCGAACATTGAATTGCAGGAAATTTATTTTTTAATGCAGCAACAATTTCAGCAGCGTCATTCACAGATAAAGTTGTTTGTGTGACATATGCGCATTGATTTTCATTTTTCAAATTTAATTTTTCAACATCATTTACTGTTTCAACTAAATAAATTCCTGCATCTGCATTTTGATATTGCCCCATTGTGCCTTCAACTTCAGGATGTCCTGCGTGACCTATCAAAATACATTCAACATTATGTTTTGCGTAACGCGCAACTTCCATATGCACTTTTGTAACGAGCGGACAAGTTGCGTCAAATAAATTAAATTGTCTTTCACGCGCTAATTGACGCACAGACTGTGAAACGCCGTGCGCACTAAAAATTAATGTTGCCCCTTTTGGGACTTCGCTAATATCATCGAGAAAAATCGCGCCTTTTGCTTTTAATTTTTCAACAACAGGGCGATTGTGCACAACTTCATGACGCACATAAATCGGCGCGCCCAATTGATCGAGTGCACGCTCAACAATTTCAATTGCGCGATCAACACCAGCACAAAAACCTCTAGGATTTGCGAGTAAAACTTTCATATAATAATCTCAATACTAACCATGTTGCACCAACTGATACCGCTGAATCTGCAACATTGAACGTTGCAAAATGCCAATGTCCAATATGAAAATCAACAAAATCAGTTACAAAACCAAAACGAATTCGATCAATTAAATTTCCCAGCGCACCACCTAAAACTAAACTAACAGGTAATGCCGTCATCCATTCTGATCGTTTAAGATAACATAACCAAACAATTAAAATGACTGAAACAGTAATTGAAACGCCAGATAATAAATATATTTGCCAGCCATTTTGTGCACCTAAAAAACCAAATGATGCGCCAGCATTAAAACTTAAAATAAAATTTAAAAAGGGAAATATGCGAATCACTGTGTGACGCGTAATATGACACAACACTAAATATTTTGTGAATTGATCAAGCGCAATAATAAATGCACTTAAAAAAATCCATGGTATTGCTTTTTTATTTTTCATTTTATATTACCAACCAAGATTTCTTTTTTATTATTTTTCAAAAAATTCTTTTTCGTTATAATACTTTCACCTAATTCTTTTTCAGTATTTTTTCTAGCATTCCCTGCAACATCACCGCCACGCTTAGCAACTTTTTTATGTAACGGCATGCGATTTGGTTTTTCTTTTTTGGAAATTTCTGTTGTAACTTTTTCTCCAAGCATCGTAAAAATTAATTCTAAATCTGTCATATGATCACGTAAATTTTCATTTGTTCTTTTTGGTAAATTTTTAAATTGCCGATATTCTGTTGGCGTCATTCCAAAAGTTGCCTTCGAAATTTGTGCTGTTAAAATAGCATAATTATCCTCGCCCATAACACCGCGCTCTTTCCACTCGTCAGTTAAATTTTGTCGAATAGCAATGCCCCGCAATCTTTTATCAATCCACTCCTTCGAATATCCTTTTTGTTCATACAATTTTTTCATTCGCTCTTGCGCAAGTTCAGGATTTTCAATTTCCTGAATGCGTTCATAACCCACTTTAGCCAGCCATCGCTTAAATGGTTCTGCTTTTGCCGAAGGAATTGACTGAATAATTCGCAAAATATTTTCAGTATTAGCGCAATTTATTTTTTGTGCGCCACCTTCCGTTTCTGCAAATAATAATACAACTATATTTTGCCATTGATCGCTTAACGCAGGATCGCGACGTCGAAGATCTTTGAGATAACCATCGGGTTGCGGCGAATCGGTTAATGCGGCAATCACATCAACAATCACAAAAAACCATGTGTCGTTATACCATATGCGACGCACTTTTTTTTCTTGAAATAACACGATCGATTTTTCTGTATTCATATCACCATCCTATGTGCAAACAACGGACGGCTATTTTCCCATAAATTATATTTTAAAAAAATACCGTGTTTTTCATTTTCTTTGTTCAAAGGGGGGGGGGCAATTTGCCACCCCCCTTTTTACAACTAATTGTTTTTTATAGTTTTATCATGCAAATTGTCTGCTTTCGCCGCCAGTTGTAATATTAATGACGCAACGCGAACATAATTCTGGATGTGCTTTATCGGCGCCAACATCTTCACGACGATGCCAACAACGTGCGCATTTTTGATAATTTAATACAACAACGTCAGCAGTTATTTCTGCGGAATTATTATTATTTTTTAGCGTTACTTTTGAAACAATAAATACAAAACGTAATTCATCTTTTAATTTATATAATGCATCATAATGTGCACCACCTGCATGCAAAATAATTTCTGCTTCTAATCCAGATCCAATTTTTCCATCTGTGCGATATGTTTCTAAAACTTTATTGACATCATTGCGAACAGTCATTAACCATTCCCAATTGATTGTCGATTTTTCTAATATTGGAAAATCAGTAAACCACTTATTTAAAAATATAGATTCATTGCGTTTTCCAGGCATAAATTGCCAAATTTCATCTGCTGTGAAACTCGTGATTGGCGCTAACCATCTCACCATCGCTTCGCATAAATAATATAGAGCGGTTTGTGCTGATCTGCGCGCAACCGATTTTTTTGCGCAAGTATATAAACGATCTTTAATCACATCTAAATAAAAACCGCCTAATTCGCCCGTGCAAAAATTATTAATTAAATGGTAAATCGAAAAAAATTGATATTTTTCAAATGAAGAAATTATTTCTTGCTGAATTTTTTCGGCACGTGAAATAATATAACTATCCAGTGCAATTAAATTTTTTGCATCGACTAAATCTTTTGCTGGATCAAAATCAAATAAATTCGATAATAAAAATCGCATTGTATTTCGAATGCGACGATATGCATCAGAGCAACGATTTAAAATTTCGTCTGAAATACTGACATCATCAGTGTAATCACTCGACATCACCCACAATCTTAAAATATCGGCGCCGTATTTTTTCACAATATCTGCAGGCGAAATTGTATTGCCAACTGATTTTGACATTTTGCGACCTTGCGCGTCGACAACATAACCGTGCGTTAATACTGATTTATAAGGTGCTTTATCACGCATTGCAACACTGGTTAATAATGCTGTATGAAACCAACCACGATGTTGATCTGAACCTTCTAAATATAAATCTGCAGGAACAGATAATTCTGGACGTTGTGCTAATACACAATAATGTGTTACACCAGAATCAAACCATACATCTAACACATCCGTAATTTTTTCATAATCGGCTGTGTCATCCGATAATTTTTTAATATCGCAATCATACCAAGCATCAATTCCATCTTTTTCTATTAGTTTTGCAGCATTTTCCATCACATCTAAAATTTTCGGATGCAATTCACCCGTTTTTTTATGTACTAAAAGTGTAATTGGAATTCCCCACGCGCGTTGCCGTGAAATACACCAATCCGGTCGCGCTTCAATCATTTTAAAAATGCGTTGCTCGCCCCAACCTGGAATCCATTTCACCGACGGAATTGTTTTTAATACATGTTCACGAAAATCTTTTTGCGACATACTGATAAACCATTGCGGTGTTGCGCGAAAAATTAATGGAGTTTTGTGACGCCAACAATGTGCGTAACTGTGCGTAATATTTTCTTGATGCAATAAATGTCCCGACTCTTTTAATTTTTCAATAATAGGTTCATTCGCTTTAAATACATGTAATCCTGCAAAATAAGGCACATCATCACCAAAACAACTTTGTGCGTTGACAGGATTTTTCATTGGCAATTTATATTTCACGCCGATGACGTAATCGTCTTGACCGTGTGCTGGCGCTGTGTGAACAGCACCTGTTCCTGCTTCTGTTGTAACATGTTCGCCTAAAATAATGGGCGCTTGACGATTTAAAAATGGATGTTGCACTAAAATATTTTCTAAATTTTTTCCTAAAGTTTTGCCGAAAATTTTGTAGTCTGAAATTCCGTAACGTTTCATGACATTTTCTAATAAATCTTCTGCAAGAATTAAATTTTTATTATTTGCATTCACCAAAACATAATTAAATTCTGGATGAACTGAAATCGCTTCGTTTGCAGGTAATGTCCAGGGTGTTGTTGTCCAAATAGCAAAAGAAGCAGGGACATTAGCATGAGAAAAAATCTTAGAACATTTTTCGACATCCACCACATCAAACGCCACATCAATCGCAGGTGAAGTTTTTTCCTTATATTCCACTTCTGCTTCTGCTAATGCTGATGCGCAAGCTGTGCACCAATGCACTGGTTTTTGTCCACGTAATAAATGTCCATTTTGAACCATTATTTTTAATGCGCGAACTGCATTTGCTTCGTAAGTTTGTTGCATCGTTAAATATGGATTTTCCCAATTACCTAAAACGCCCAAACGTTCAAAATCGCTTTTTTGTAATGCAACTTGTGATGTTGCATATTCACGGCAGGCTTTGCGAAATTCTTTTGGTGTTAATTTATCTCCTGCTTTTCCAGACTTTTTTTCAACATTCAATTCAATCGGCAAACCATGACAATCCCAACCTGGAACATAAGGCGAATCAAAACCACTTAACGTTTTAGATTTAATAACAATATCTTTCAGTGTTTTATTCAGCGCAGTGCCCATATGAATATTTGCATTTGCATACGGCGGACCATCATGCAAAATAAATTTAGGCGATCCCGCTCTATTTTTACGAATCAAACCGTACAGATTTATTTCATGCCAATGCGATAACATTTTCGGTTCGCGATTTGCTAAATCCGCTTTCATTGGAAAATCAGTGGTAGGTAAATTAAGTGTGTTTTTATAGTCGGTCATGAAATTAACACCTGTATTTTGAGGAAATAACTATATCATAAATTGCTGCGAGTGGGAGAATTCCTGTACAATAATTCAGACAGGAGGATTGAAAATGAAAATGGAACCCAAAAAAAGCACTTATATTCTCGGGTTATTTTTTATCGCTTTCTTAATGATTGCATGGCACAGTTTTTTTTCTTCAGAAACTCCAGTGACATCAGATCACGCAACATTGGAACTCACACCTTTCACCGCACACGAGCAAAAAGATTTAATTAAAACGCAAGAACAAGAAGATCAGTTAGATGTTGCGGGACCACTCACTGCGCAAATGAATCCATCGGATGCGCAAGCGCGCGTTTTGAATTTAAATCACGAATCAAAACAAAACAGCAACACCTAATGTCGTAATATTTTCTGTGACAGAATCACCATCGGCACTTTGAAAATTTGCAAATTCGCCGTAATTTTTATCAAACTCATATTGCGCATATACTTGCACGCCCGGCGCAACACGATAATAAGGGCGAATAACATATTGCATTTGATTTAATCCATCACCAATTTCTGCAGACGCAACTGTTTTTGTCGCAAAAATACTGCGTATTTCAAGTGAGATAAAAAAATTATTGGTAATTTGTGTGTCGCGCGTAAAATCAAAATCAAATTTAAAACTGCCGGCATAATTATATAATCGCAAATCAGTATCAATAAAAAATGGCATCAAACCTTCAAGGCCAATTCCGGGTTGCCAATATGCATTTTGTGCAGGACGATAAGTGTAATTTGCACCACCTTTAATTGCCCAAAATTCAGAAATAGGATGATAATAAAAAATATCAACATCCGCCGCTTCAACTTTTCCCTTATTTAATTCGGCATCTTTTGTTTGTAATTCTAATTTATGATAATCACTGCCGTAATATCCTTTAAAATTCAGCAATTGAATATTGTGAATAAAATCTTCACCGACATCTAAAAAATTAGAAAAATAAATATGCGACATATGACCCGCGGGATGATGAATTAAATGTAAATTCAGTGGACGCGTTTCATCTTCACGGACAATCGGACGATTAATAAAACCAGTTGTTCCAACAAAATGCTCTGGTTTTTCAGTGTTATTTGCAACTTTCAAAATTGTATTATATTGAAATACACGCGACATCCCTGCCATCATGTGATACAACATGTGACAATGAAAAAACCATTGACCACTTGCGTCCGCATCAACATCTGCAATCACAGTTGCGCCAGGCTGTACTAAAATTGTATGTAATAATGGATCATAAGCACCGTGACCATCTCGTAAAATAAACCAATGGCCGTGAATATGCATTGGGTGATACATCATCGATTCATTTTTGAAAATAAATCGATATCGCAAACCTGGTTTTAATATAATTGGTTTCGCTAAATATTCTGGTTTTCCATTAATAAACCAAATATATCGATCCATCCATCCAGATAAATTCATGTGAATAATTTTCGCAATTTTTTTATGCGGGTTATTTGTTTTGTATAATGCAATTAAATTTTGGTATGGTTTTTTTGCTGTTGGCATTGATGGCATTGCAGATGACATCGACATTTTAGAATGCGTTGAATTCATTTGCATTTGCGAATGTGAATTTTGCATTGTATTTGCAGGCATTTGCATTGTTGGTTTTGGTTTTGGAAAGGGTGTAATCGAATTTACATTAAAAGATTGATGTGCTTTTGTTAACAACACACCAACTGCAGCGCCAACTGTATCATTTGATTCTGCATAAATATAATATGGATGTGATTTTTTTATTTTTACTAATACATCATAAGTTTCACCTGGTGCGATTGTAAAATGATGTACTGACAATGCTCTCACATCATTTCCATCAACCTGAATAATGCGCATCACACTTCCAGGAATTTTTACGTAAAAAATAGTGCTTGCTGCAGCACCAATAAATCGAAGACGAATAGTATCGCCGACTTTTACTTGCTCAGTCCACGGATTATTTTTTGTTTTTCCGTTTAATAAAAATGCATCATACGCAACATCACTTAAATCATACGGACTCATACGAGAAGTTTGCATCATCCAATATTGATCAAAAATTTCTTTTTTCATTGCAGGCGATGCGTTGTGATACGAATGAATAAAATGCATTAGCGAAGGTTGCAGCGGAAAATTCGGCGAAAAATAATCACCTGATTTTTTTAAATCAGCTAATATTTTTTCAGCAGGAATATTACTCCAATCGGATAATACAACTACATAATCTTTATTTGCATGATAAGCGGATAAATAATTTGGACGAATAACAATTGCACCATACAAACCTTCTTGCTCTTGCAAACCAGCATGTGAGTGATACCAATATGTTCCTGCTTGACGCAACGTAAAATGATAATGAAAAACTCCGCCAGGTGGAATTGGATTTTGCGATACACTTTCGACACCATCCATTTGCCACGGCACTAATAATCCATGCCAATGTATTGTTGTGCCTGTTTTTAAGTGATTAAAAACATTAATCGTAACGTGATCATCTTCTTTAAAATATAATGTTGGACCTGGAATTTGATTATTAATCGCAAGGGCTGTTACTTTTTTTCCAGTAAAATTAACAGTTTTGTATCCAATGTTTAAATTAATGATGCGATTTGCTGCAGCAATATTTAATGAAACGAAACAAAAAATAATAAAATATAAATATTTATTTAAAATAATTTTTCGCAATTTCAACATCCTTTTTAATTTGTATAATTAATTCTGGGACTGAATCAAAATGTAATTCATCTCGTATTTTTAATAAAAATTCTACGGTAATTCTGTGACCATAAATATTTTGATCAAAATCAAATAAGAAAACTTCAAGAATAATTTTTTTTCCATTGAAAGTCGGACGATATCCAACACTGGCAACAGCGTTATAAACACGATTATCTAACCCATGTACACGCACAACAAAAATTCCCATTAGCGGAACTTCCTTTCGATGTAAATGAATATTTGCGGTTGGAAATCCTAATTGACGACCAATTTGATCGCCGTACGAAACTTTTCCCGTTAAATAAAATGGTTTGTTTGTTAATTTTAAAACGGTTTCAAAATCACCTTTTTTTAATGCATCACGTACACGCGAACTGCTGATGCGATTATTGTCATACATTGATTGTGAAATGGCATCAACTTCAAAACCATATTTTTTTCCAAGCGTTATTAATAACGCAACATCACCTAATCTTTTTGCACCAAAACGAAAATTATCACCAATAATAATTTTTTTTGCACCGAATTGATCTACCAAAATATTTTTTACAAAATCTTCAGCAGATAATTCTGCAAGTTTTCTATTAAATTTCATACAGCAAAAATAATCAACGCCATATTTTTTGATCTCATTCCATTTTTCAGAAAAACGCATTAAACGCGCCGCAGGATTTTTGGGTGAAAAAAATTCGGTGGGATGTGGTTCAAATGTAATTAATACGGAAGGTAATTTTAATTCTTGTGATGATTTTATTAATGATGTAATTAATCGTTGATGACCAATATGTACGCCATCAAAATTGCCGATGGTGATGACAGAATGGATTTTTTGTTGGAATGGATTACGGATTAATTTCATATATTAATTCGGCGATCGAAAATGTCTTAAACGCACACCTGTCATTCCTAAAGATAAAAAATAACACAGGATACCAGCCATCAATATTATTAATAAGTGCCAAATACGCGTAAAAATAGGCCAAAACAACCATGTTGTCAACGATCCGCTCAACCAAAAAATTAACAGTCCCATTGCAGCATTTGCAATCAGCAACTGCATGATAGTTTTTTTCCATTTTTTACTCGGAATAAAAATATTTGCGCGTTTTAATAAAATCCATAACAGCGCTGTATTTACAATAGATGAAATAGAAGTTGATAATGCTAATCCAGCATGCTTTAAAGGAAAAATTAAAATCACATTAAAAATTAAATTTACAATTAATGCGATCGCAGCAACTTTTACAGGCGTTGCAATATTTTGTCTTGAATAAAATGCAGACGCTAAAATTTTTATTAACATAAACGCAGGCAATCCAACTGCATATGCACTTAGACTTCTTGCGGTCATAATCACATCAAGATTATTAAATTTTCCGTAATGTAATAATGTTGATAAAATTGGGCCGCTTAAAATAAATAAACCAACAGCAGAAGGTATTCCGATAAATAAAGTGCAGCGCAATGCCCAATCTAATGTTGCAGAAAAAACAGCTTCATCTTTTTCTGCATGATTTTTCGATAAATATGGCATCACGACTGTTGCAAGTGCAACGCCGATAATTCCTAATGGAAAATAAATTAAACGATCAGAATAATATAGCCACGCAATGCTGCCTGCTGGCAAAAACGAAGCGAACATCGTATCAATTAATAAACTAATTTGCGCAATTGAGACTCCAAATAATGCGGGCAACATTCTTTTCATAATACGCACGACACCGGGATCTCGAAATCCAATTTTAAATTTCGGCATTAATTTTATACGTTTTAAAAATGGGATTTGAATAAATAATTGCGCAAATCCACCGAGCATCACACCCCACGCTAAAACATAAATTGGTTTTGACGCATAAGGCGCCCACAATAATGCAACGCCAATTAAAACGACATTTAATAAAATTGGCGTGAATGCCGGTGCAGCAAAAAATCCATAAGTATTTAAAATTGCACCAGCAAAAGCAGTTAATACAATTAATAATAAATAAGGAAACATGATGCGAATCATATGTTCTGCTGCAATAAAACTCGCTGGATGTTGGTGTAAAAAACCTGGCGCGAAAACCATGACTAATAATGGTGAAAAAATTTCAGCAACAATTACAACGCAAGAGACGATAAAAAAAAGTGTTCCTGCAACATGATTAATAAAAGCTTGCACTTCTTCGTGTGTTTGAGTTGATCGATTCTCGGCTAAAATAGGCACAAACGCTTGCGCAAATGCACCTTCACCAAATAATCGACGCAAAAAATTTGGCAAACGAAATGCAACGACAAACGCATCAAACATTGCGCCTGCACCAAAAATATTTGCAAAAATCATATCACGCAAAAAACCACCGATGCGTGATAGCAAAGTAAAAATAGCAACGGTTGATGTAGATTTTACTAATTTTTGGGACATACCGTTTTCACCAATAGAAAAATATTGCGGAAAAGATACGACTATTATGCATTATATTTTAGAAAAGTCATGACTATACTGCATTGCACTGCAGAAAAGACAATAGAGCTTTACTGAGCCGCGTGTTAAGACGCGCAAATAGTTGCGACACTGTCGCAACTATTGTCCTGATGATTTTTATGAAAAATAATGGCGACAGTGTCGCCAATATTCTTAATTTTTTGCCACTGTCTGTTGTGCAGACTTCACCTGATTCCCAACAATAAACGAATCACGAATCTGACTCATAAAATCATTTACGCTAGATGGTGAATGCGGCAATAAAATTGTATTTGCATTACCGGATGCACCTAATTCTTTTATCGTGTCAAAATATTGCGTTAACATAACAATACTCATTATGTCGATTTCACTCGCATTTTGTACTGATTGTTGAAATGCAGCGATTGATTCGCGCAAACCATTAATAATTGCTTTACGCTGATTTGCTAAACCTTGACCTTGCAGCGCGGTACTTTCTGCTTCAGCTTCTGCTTTTTTTACTTTTAATATTTTTTCTGCTTCACCGCGTGCTTGTGCTGCAACTTGTAAACGTTGCGCTTCGTTAATTTCATTCATCGCCGCTTTCACTTTTGCATCAGGATCGATATCGGTTACTAATGTATTTACAATTCCGTAACCAAAATTCGCCATGATTTCACTTAATTCTAATTTTACGCAATCAGCAATTTCTTCTTTTTTCTCGAACACGTCATCCAAAATCATTTTTGGAACACGCGCACGAACCGAATCAAAAATAAAAGAGCGAATTTGTTGATTAGGATCTTCTAATTTATAAAACGCTTCGTAAATTTTATCGTGTAATACTTGAAATTGTGCTGACACAGCAATTTTAACAAATACGTTATCTTTTGTTTTTGTTTCAACAACGACATCCAATTGTTGTACGCGCATATTAATGCGAGATGCAACGCGTTCAATCAACGGCCATTTTGTATGTAAGCCTGCACCCGAAGCACGAACATATTTTCCAAAACGTTCGACGATTGCGGTTGTTTGTTGTTGTACCGTAAAAAATAGGGAAAAGATAAACAAAAGAAAAATTGCTACAGCTGCGATTAATATTGGCATGATATATGCACCGTTAAGTTAAATTTAGTATGTACGAAATTCTACTCGCATAAAAAATAGTTACAATCAATTTGTTTGTACATTTAAGATGGGTGAATAATTTTGTAGCGCCATTTATTTTTTATCAAATGGCGCGACAAAGTAGATGAAATTATAATATTGAAATTCTAGTGCAATGAATCAAAACTATTGGCGTAACACGTTTGCCACTGTTACTTTGAATCCATACGTCAAGATTTTTACCATTGTATTTTCCATACACACGATAATGTTGACCCGGTTGCAATGTTGCATGAAGTTGACCTTGACCAGCATATTGACCTGCAAAAATACCATGGTGCATATAGCGTACAGAAATATCAAAAGTATGCGATTGATTAGGAATCACGGGAATATTGTAAGCTGTACCTTCCCAGAACGAACTCGCAGACTCAATTCCTTGATGATCAATAGCAGACACATAAGTGTGTATCCAATCACCATAAGCAAGCAATGTTCTCATGCCACCTATCGTCGTGCCCTGATTTTGCGTTGGCATGACCGTGTAATAATTAGATGCACAACCTGCGAGAAATAAACAACACATTATCATTGCAAATTTAATATATTTTTTCACAACACACTCCTTATGCTAATAAAAATTTATTTGGATAACTGATCATCACAACGTCCCTTCCCGCTCCAAAAATTACTATTATAATTGCGAGTAATGTAATGCACATTTTTATGTGATGTCACATTACGCACTCTTAACGAGCAATAATTACCATTGCCTTTTGGCTGATAAGTTATTTTGTATATGTTATTTGGTCTTGGTGTAAATGAAAATACGGCTGGGGGACAAACTGAAGCATTACCACTAATACTATCTCCACCATAAGTTCCTTGAGCAGTCACTAATACATTCGCTGGAATGATAGTATATCCACCTTTGCCACTCCAAAAAGGTGTTGAATGAGTTCGACTCAAGTGCGTGCAAAGTTTTGCATTTTGAAATAAGAAAATAGAATTATTATTTTCTAATTTTGCTGTTTGATCAGCATTTTTTACTTGATAAACAGGCGCGCAACTTGATAATAAAATTGTTGAAAATAAAAATGGGGTTGTTATTAATAATGTTCGTCTCATGAAAAACTCCTTTTATTGAGTGCGATATTAGTTTGACATAACGCTGGTAATTTAAAAAGCTTTTATGAATGAAACATCATTCTCTATGTTTTTGAATCCTGGAATAAATAGAAAAAATAACAAGTGGCACAAAAGGAATGAGGGTAAAAATAAGCTTTACCGCACCTACATTATTCAATATAAATGTTATTGCTATAAGCAACGATAACAATAATTGTCCCCATTCTTTTCGCATGATTATTCCTACGGAGCCAATCATGGTGAATATTATTAATATCGAAATAACTAATGAAGCGTTTGTATAAATTGTTTTAGCAAATAGAAATGACGGCATCGGAAAGAAAAATGTAATGTTAAATAATGCGATCAAAGTAAGCATGGAAGTTATCCATAAAATTGATCGCAGCTTTGACTTTTGCTTGGGTCGATTGCTTGCACTTATATCACTCGCTTTTAAATTATTATTTTTTATTCTCCCATTCATTAAAATATTCCAAGCGCTTTTTTCTCCGATCTTAGTTCCATTGAGCGCAAGATAAGTAAGACTGATCCAAACAAGTGGGAATATTGTATGCACCATATGCATATCTTGATGATAATAATAAATCGGCAAAGAAATAAGATACAAAACTAAAAGTCCAAAAAATCCCCATTTTCTTAATTTATATAATGCACCTATACATATCAAAAAACCGATTTGAATAAGAACAAGTATATTCAAATCATTTTGAATAATGGCCGATAAATTAAAATCATGGAAATGTTTCATGTTAGTAAATGCGGGGTTGTGATACAAAATGAAAAAATTCAGGAGCATTAAACAATTGAGCCATACGCCCAATAGATATGGAAATTTCCTTTTGTAGTTATTTTTTTTCACATCATTTACTGGTGTTGTTATTTTTTCTTCAGAAGCCAGTGCTGGCAATGTAGAATTTTTTTCGACGACCTGTGAAATTTTTGAGATAACTGGTTCTTGCGCAACAGTAACGGAAATTTTTTGTCTCGGTATAAACAACAAAACCAAAATCACACCTTCTAAAATATTCGTTATTTCCTGTATGAAAAACCAAGGTCCATAAACAATGTAAGGCGAATCAGTAAACACAGTTAATTCACCTAATACAAAAGAAATTACCAACAACCATTTTGCTACAGGAAATAATTTATCAAAAAGAATAAAAATACTGCCTAAAACACATGTAGCAATCGCAATGTTATCTAATATCCAGTCAATCGTTTGTGAAAGTGGATATTGTGACATTGGATAAAGCGAATTTAAATAACGTGTAATAAAAGCGGGTGTCATTAAGTGCATCGTTAATAGTGGTAATGGTGACCACTCCAACAAGATAAAAATAAAATTAATAATAACAACGATTTTTGTGATGCGATTTTGTGTGGTGTTCATTCTACACCGTACCCTTTAATTTACTTAAAAAATTTTTAAATAAAAACTGATAATGAAAATATCATCAGTCTTTGTTTTGTTGTTGATTAACGAACCGTTGGGTTCACTGTTGCGCTGCACGTTACGCTTAAAAAGTTAGTTTTAGAAGTGTTAGTGAAATTAATAGCGCTTGTACCATGATGTACTCTTTGAGCGATCAAAGTATTCTTTTGTGATGGAATAAGCGGACGTTGATAATATGCTATGATTGGACCAACATTTGTGCCGTTGAAAACGAAAGTTCCACCCGGGCAATTTTCGGCATCAAATCCAACTTCGAAACTATGACGTGCTGCACTTTCAATTCCACATTGAACATTATAATCAATGCGAGGTTGTAGCTTTGAAAGTGAAATCCCTTTTTGTGAACTCGGAGCAACAATAATGGTTCCCAAGTGAATAGGTCTTTGTGTGTCTGCTATCGCAACGCCAGTTAATAACATAGAACTTAAAACAAAAGCTGTTAAAAAACTTTTTTTCATTGCATGGTCTCCAAAGTTATAAATACACATCAATCATGTTGTATAGAGACTAATAATAAAAACACATCATCAGTCTTTGTTTTATCTTTAATTATCAACGAACCGTTGGGTTCGGTGTTGCGTTGCAGGTTACTTTCAAGCTCGCACTTGCGGAAGTATCGATGAAGTTAAGCATGCGATTCCAACTATGCAACCTTTGCGCGATCAAAATATTTTTTTGTTCGGGAATAAGTGGGCGTTGATAGTATGTTACGATTGGACCAACATTTGTTCCATTAAAAATAAAATCTCCATTTGCACCAGAAACGGCTGTGGTGCCAAATCCAACGACAATACCATCGGCATTTTCGTCATTGGAACTGTTAATTCCACATACTACATTGTAGTCGATGTGACGTTGTAGTTTTGAAAGTGAAATGCCGTTTTGTGACCTAGGAGCAACGATAATTGTTCCTAATGAAATGAGTGATTTTGTACAAGCTATTGCTGCACTGGTTAATAAAATAGAGCTTAAAATAAAAGCCATTAAAACATTTTTTTTCATTTTAATAATCTCCAGAATGATAAACACACACTACAAATATTAATTAATAATCGCTTCGCAACTTACCCTGACATAGTCGGTAGTTGAGGTGTTGATAAAATTAAGACTGCTATTACGATGTTGTAACTTCTGTGCAATCAAAACATTGTGTGTTGTTGCTGCAAGTGGTCGTTGACGATAACCAAACACAATCTTACCAAGTGATTGTCCGTTATAAATATAATCTCCATTTAGCGGCGGTACCATGATGACATATTTCGTCCCAAATCCAACAATGGTGCCAGCATTAATATTAGTTGTGTCCATCATCGTGCATTTTACGTTATAGCCATTATGATTATTTAAGCTAGGTAGCGGAATATCATCCTGCGTGATGGGTGGAATATTCAGTGTACCGAAAGGAATGACAGCTTGTGCATTAGCCATAACACTTGTTGATAAAATAGAACTTAAAACAAAAGCTGTTAGAGTACTTTTTTTCATTTTTCAGATCTCCAGAATCATAAATGTGTGTTAATTATACTGTACAAATATTAACTAATTCTTAAAAGAAATGTACATTTCAAATATTTTCGATTGAAAAACATTTAAAGTTCGCAGCAAGCGGTGATGCTAAGATTCAGATTTTCAGGTACGTTGAGTATAAATATTGTATTTTTATTATTTTTCCACTCTAATCATTTTTTCCAAAAACAAATCCAATTGCCCGTATGGTAATTTAATAGCAGACACCGTTATTAATGCCACATAACTGTGTTTTACAAAAATGAGGCACACGGTATTTGTTGTCAGATGTTTTGATTGAAGCTGAAAATGCAGATGTAAATGAAGCGGTAAAAACTTGTGACTGTCAATAAAGAGTGGTGGCACATTTTCATGTTTTAAAAAAGACAACTTACCGTGGAATCCATGATCTTTAAATTTATCATTGTGATGATTCTGAAGCGCCTCCAAAAACATTGATTTAAAAATTTTTTCTTCAAGCTCTGGTCGAAACATATTAAAAGCGGATGAGAATTTTATCGTTGTGATTTCAATTGTTGCAAAATTTTTACCTGGCATCAAACCAGAAGCGTCGAATGATTGTCCAGCAGTCATGAAAAGTGGATTGGGTGTTTCTTTTTTGTAGGAATTAAAACGATAATGCCATCTTGTTGGAATTAAAAAAGTAAAACCCAATGCTTTGTTGTGATAAACACGCTTTGAAATATACTGAACAGCTTTATCCGTATTAGCAAAAACAACAGTTGAAAAAAATAAAATTAAAAAACTGATAACAATGCGTTTCATATTTACCTCAATCTATTCCACACATTATTTTTTCCAGCTTTCAGCGCGAGAAAAATAATCAGTAGTGGAATTAAGTGCGTCAACTCAATATGTAGTTTTATGCCAGCCCAATAATTCGTGCCAATTGTGATGAAGGTGATTATCGCAAAACCCCAAAATCCCCATTTTTTCCATTTCAATAATGCGCGCAAGCAAATCGTAAAACCAATACACATAAAAATAAGTGAAATAAACATTGGGTAAAATAATTGTAAAAAATTTAATGCGAACGGCGAGTGACTCGACATTGCAAGCAATAAACATATAATCGCTCCGACAATCAATCCAATCGCAGTAATAAAACAGCTTATTAAACATATCCACAAATAGATGCGTAATAAAATATGCATTTTTTCGAGTGGATTTTTGCAATCAACGTTTGCTGTTTTACTCATTCTGCAATAGCCCTTTTCATTTACATAAAAAATTTTTGATTCTGTAGTGAATACCGAATTATTTTTTCTTCAACTCCAAAATTGCAATTTCATTTTTGTAGTCTGTATCGATAACTGCCTGTCTTATTCGTGCAAAGTGCTCAAAGCCCGCAACAAATATTCCATAGCGCACAGATTGAATTTTGCTCAGCAGTGCAGCGTCACGGAATTTATTACTTTCGGCTGCGCCAAAAAACCTTTCGCAATCAATAAGCTTTTCAGGACTATTATGCGTTGCACATTCTTTGTAGCGTGTTTGATTGCGTAGATTATTAAACAATTGAAAAAGTAGATTTCTAAAAGTAGGAAGGCGGCGCTGATTTCCCTCCGCATCCACCGTAACAAAATTGTTTTGCTGATTTTGATCGTAATATTTCATCATTCCTTTCAATACAAAATCTTGAAGGCCTCTCAATGTATTTGGTCCAAAAACTTGGTAACCAGGCATGAAAAAATAATCTCGTAGTTCGGTTTGATTATGTAATGTTGTGTTTAAAAGAAGATATTTATCTTGATCAGTTGCAGGATGTTTTTGAAAATATCGATGAATGCGAAAAAGATAAGTATCCTGATAATATTTTTCGAATACCACATCGGATCGTGCAAGCTCTGTTGCATTATCCCATGATTTAGAAATAAATCCACGATCCTCATATTTTCTAAAATACTCTGGTGTGCGCTCATAAGTGCTTTCCAAATAAGTAACTGGTTCGAATTGCTTAAAAAATATTTGTGCCAATCCAATCACACAGGCCAGCGTTATTTCAGGCATATCGTGACGTTCTGGAACTAAAAAATTTTTCGCAGTGTGGGGATCACCATACGTAATACCAAGACCCGCACATAATTTGGATGATGCTGCACCTTGTTTCGCTTCTGCGCTATCTGCAAAAAAGCTCCACATAACAATTGAAAAAAATAATGCGCCTGCGCATCGCTGCATGAATTCAGAAAAATTTTGTGGAATTATTTTACTCATAATTTAATTCACTACCTTAATTAAAAAATAAATTAATTATTGTTATCAACCAATCGATGATAAATTACACCCGGAACCGATAATAAAAACGGTAACACCCAAATTGAAGCAATGAATACTGCTATACCAATCATTATAGATATAGAATGTGGTAACACATGAGAAATCACTGCACCAATGATTGCAGCCACGCCTACAACAACAGCAAGACAAACAAGAACAATTAAATACGAAAAAATTAAAGTAAATAATATTCTTATCCAATGCGTCGATACTGTTTTAATAGAAGTAATAAGCGCAGAAAATGGATTTATTTTTTTATCTGCAATGAATAGCAGTGTTAACATTACAAAAATAGCGTAAAAAAATACGGCTAATAAAAACAAAAAAATAACAGCGATGTGATGCGCTAGAAAATTATGTAGCAAAGGTCTACCAAATAATAAAAACAGTGGCAATAAAATAAAATATACTGGTAATACCGTCACAATCTTTCCAACAATCAACATCGGCCAACGCTTTATATATCCAAATCCTGTTTTGAATGACACAGGTTGATTACGACAATGTTGAACGCCAATCATGACAGCACTTATCATCAAAGGGGCAAACAGCAAACCGGTCAATATAAAATCAATAAAAAACTTCACTTCACTTTTCGGTTGTTGGGAAAAATGATGCGAAAAAAAATTTAAAATGATTTGCACCACAACTGTAGATAAAATCATTATCCACATCGGCCATTTACATCCATGCACATTTTTCCACGCTTGTTTGATAATTGATTTTATTCCAAATGCTTCATGAGCATAATTTTCAATTTTTTCTGTTGATTGAGTTTGTATTGCGGGGGAAGCAGTTAAATATTTTTTTCTGAATGAAACGATTTTTACCCAATAAATAATTAGGGCGGGAATATCAAGTAGTAGAAAAATTACAAATGCTATTTCAATCCAAGATACTCCGGATGCTGCATGATTCACAGTAGCGATACGCAATGTATTCGTCACAAGAAAACCAAATGAAAAAATAAAATGTGCTAACCCTACTCTTTTAAGAATATTTGCTGCACGCACTGCAATTTTATTTTCAGATACCGCATTTCGTAAACCATGTGGTATACCAAATGGCAACATCATCCAATCAAAAACAAATCCAGCGAGTGGAATAAATCGCATCCAAATAAACCAATTTGGAAAAACGCGTTTTTCAATAGGGACATGCTTCATCGCTTTTTGCAAAGAACATGCAAATAATACAGCAATACAAATCGGTATAATGGCTACCATTAAAATTATCATCAAATCTGAAGCGAGCATATGCAAATTATGCAATGCTTGATGTAAATTCTGCTGAACTTGTTGTTCTGTTACTTGCTGTGTTAGTTGAGTCTTATGCATAATTTAATACTCTATTTATTTTTATTAAATTTAATCATTAAACGTTATCATGGTCGTGAAATAGTAAAATGAATTATGTACACAAAATATTAACGAAATATGAAATGCAAAAATAATTTACACAATAATATGTACGTTTAAGCTAAAACTACTTAAATTATGATGAAAAAATACATATAATTTGATTTTTTCACCCACGGTTGTTATAAATGCGCGTGGAATAATTTTATACAACTTTATGAGGTATTGAAAATGAAGAAACAAAGTATTTTAGCTGTTGCTTTAACGGCATTGATTGCAACTGGTTCTGCATTTGCTGCAACAGCAGTATCGGGTTATCGTATTTTTAATCAAGACGGAAAAGCAAACTACACGACATCTTCCTCATCAAATTGCACTGGCGTTACTTTCCCAACGTCAATCAAGCACGGTAACGATGGCGTTATTACTGTGACCTCAGGTTTTATGCCTGGTTCATTATGTTCAGCACGATATACATCATCTCACTCTGAGATAAAAACTGCAGATGCAAACGTTTGCTTAGTGACTATTACATCTAATCCAGCTGATGGTGTTGTGCAACTGTATGCAAGTCCATTAAGTGGTAGCACTACTTTTACTTGCTTAGCAATGAATGGTAATACAGCGATTGCAATAAATTAAAATCTGTTTTTTTAATGGCTGTGAGAATGTGAGTATCCTTTTTTTCATGTTCTCATTAAATTGTTTCAAAACTTTAAATAAACTTATAATACTGGCCTATTCGTCATCAAATAAAAAACAATCATCAAAGATATAAAGGCAGGGATGCCTAATATCCACCATAATTTATAATATTGAAAATATTTTTTTGTGAGTGGTGCATTATTTTTTAACGCTTCGAATGCTAAATCCCTGCAACGAATTTGCAAATACACAACTGGAAACCAACACGCGCCTGCAATTAAATAGGCGATGACGGAAATAATTATCCAGGGTGTAAAAGGTGAATATCCTTTTAATGCGGTTAAAATAATTCCTGTAATGAATTGTATAATTGCAGATGAACCTGTAAAAATCCAATCAACAAAAACGACTTGTTTTGTGGCGTTTGCGATGAGCTCAATATTTTTTTGTCGATTAACATAGAACATATAAAATGCGGTGCCTAAACCTGTTCCGAATAAAACAGATGAACTAATGACGTGTAAGATTTTAATCCATGCAAACATTATCGATCACTCTCCAACGCCATCATCACTAACGTCGCAAAAATTAATGGGATATTTTTTGCGATAGGCGCAAATGGAAATAACCAATATATTTGTAAATAAAACGATGTAATAATCGTAAAAATAATCATTAATGCAACTTGTATGGATCCAATAATTTTTAAGCGATAATTAAACAACACAGCAAAACCCAACAAAATATCCAAACCACTTGCACCAAATAATAAAATTATTTTTAAAGGTGAATTAATATTCATCCGTTCTAACATGGGATATGAAAAAATATTAGCGGCAACCAAACTAATAATGCCGCTAAAAATCCACAAATACGCAATGCTCAACCGCAACAACGGCCGCAAAAAAAATAATCGCGCGTGCCAACGATCTTGCACTGCGCTCACCATATTATTTAATCCTTGTGTAAATGATCGTGGTGTAAATGAAACTGTTTTTGTTAAATTTTCAAATTCTTGATTCGTTAACACATTATCCATCGCCATTAATTTCACACCCGTTGAACTTAATGGTGCATTACGAAAAAAATCGCCAAATTTTGCGGTGATTTTAATAAAAATAAGTGGCACAGAAAAATTAATTGCCTTTTTAAATCCTAACCACGCACGTAATTTAATTAAAATATCTTTTAATGATAATTTTTCTGATCCGCCTGCAGATAATAAATGTTTGCCCGATAAATTCAGCGAGTGTTGAATTATTTTTACTAAATCATGCACGTGCAATGGCTGTAATAATTTTTTTCCACCACCCGGTAAAAAAATAAAAAATGGCAAGCCGCATAATCCACGAAATAAAGAACTGCCGCCATATGATCCATGACCATAAACAAATGATGGACGAATAATCACGGAATCAATATTTAAATTTTGTAAATATTTTTCAGCAGCTAATTTACTTTTTGCGTAAGTCACATCACTTTTATCTACGCCCAAAGCAGAAATATGAATTATTTTTTTCACACCAGCATCAACACAAGCTTCAAATAATGCTGTCGGCGCATCATAATGAATTGCCCACATTTCTTTTTCTGTTGCAGTTTGAAAAACACCGACACAATTAATCACAACATCAATATTTTTTAAATGCGAAATCCAAAATGATTTATCCGTATTATTTTTAAAATCAATTTGAATAAATTTCACCGATTCATTTTCCAATACACGGGTAGAAAAATTTCTAATGCAAGCAGTAATTTTATGCCCTTGCAATTCCAGTGCAATAATAATTTCGCGCGCAACAAATCCATTTCCACCCGTAATTAAAATATTCATTTCATCTCCATAAAAATGTTTTTTGCGCAATTGCATCGTGAATAATCATACAAAATAATAAAATAATGATTATATTTAAAATAAAAAAACTTTTTTTAAATTTAAAAAACGTATTTCTTCCGGATGAATAATTAATATATTTTATTAAAAATAATAAAAACCAAATTAAACTCACAACACTTAGTGCTATAAACGCAACAATAATCCATGGCGTTTGAAATGATAAATGATGGTATTGAACCATCATCGCGCCTGTTATAAATTGAATAATAATGATTGGAAAAATAATACGATCGCCGAGCAAACTAGTTTTCAAAGCATAATGCAATAACGCACTATCATTTTTTTTAATACTTTTTGAAATGTACGCAAAGGACGCAATGGTAATTCCAAAAAAACTAACACCGCACAACACGTGAATAAATTGAATGAATGGCGCCACAAAAGTTTCCATACAAAGTTAAAACGCTATTATTGGCTCATACGACTTGCTTTTCAATGATCATTATTGACAACGAGGCAATAACACGTCAAAATTTCGCCTCTTTTACATTAATTCTGGAGCAAGATTTTGGCAAATACACTTTCAGCAAAAAAACGTGCAAAACAAGCTGTTGTAAGACGCGAACGCAATTTCAGTCAGAAATCGGCAATGCGTACAGCAATCAAAAAAGTATTAAAAGCAACACAAACGGGCGATAAAGCAGCAGCGCAAACTTCTTTTAAAGAAGTAACTGTTTTGGTAGACAGAGCAGCTGGCAAAAAATTAATTCGCGCAAATAAAGCGGCACGTTTGAAAAGCCGTTTGAATACACGCGTTAAAGCGATTGCTTAATTAAATAATCCATCATGCTTTGACACAACGCTTGTGTATTAATCTTCGCAATCGCAGAAATTGCAAACACAGGTGCTTTCGATTTTAATTTTTTCACAATTTTCTTGATGCGTTTTTCAGCTTCATTTTCTGGAAGCGCATCAATTTTATTAAATACTAGCCAACGCGGTTTTTTCAATAATTCAGGATCATATTGCGCTAATTCTTTTTCGATAGAAGTAATATTGTGAATAACAATTGCATCATCCGGTTCGCTAATATCAATGACGTGCCACAAAACTGCAGTGCGACTTAAATGTTTTAAAAAACGTAAACCTAAACCTGCGCCTTCGCTTGCACCTTCAATTAATCCCGGAATATCCGCAACAACAAAACTTTGAAATTCGTCGACGCGCACAACACCTAAATGCGGACGTATTGTTGTAAAAGGATAATCAGCCACTTTTGGTGTTGCATTTGAAATGGCGCGAACTAAAGTTGATTTTCCTGCATTCGGCAAGCCTAATAATCCAACATCCGCTAAAACTTTTAATTCACATTTTAAACGACGATGTTCACCGGCGCTGCCTTTTGAAGTTTGACGTGGCGCGCGATTCGTACTACTTTTAAATCGCGTGTTTCCTAATCCATGAAAACCACCTTTTGCAACACATAAACGCTGACCTGCTTTTGTTAAATCACCAATAAATTCTAATGTGTCTGCATCATAAACCATTGTGCCAACTGGCACGGCAATAATCATATCTTCGCCGCTTTTTCCAGTGCGCATTGCACCCATTCCAGATTGACCGCTTTTCGCGCGATATAAACGTTGATAACGTAAATCAATTAATGTATTTAATGATTCAGATGCTTCAAAAAAAATACTTGCGCCATCGCCGCCATCGCCGCCATCAGGTCCGCCAAACGGAATAAATTTTTCACGACGAAAACTCATGCAGCCGTGACCACCATTTCCGGCGACAACTTCGATGATGACTTGATCGATAAATTTCATGTGATTCTTCTGCAAAAAAAAAAGACGCGATAAATCGCGTCTCAAAAAATAATATAAAACATCGGTAAATTAAACAGTTTCAACCGAAACCGTTTTACGACTACGCGGTCCTTTCACTGAAAAAACCACTTTACCGTCAATTAAAGCATACAATGTGTGATCACGACCAATGCCAACACCTTTTCCAGGATGACAATTCGTGCCACGTTGACGAATAATAATATTGCCCGCAATAACTAATTCATCACCAAATTTTTTAACGCCGAGATATTTAGGATTAGAATCTCTACCGTTTCTTGTACTACCGCCAGCTTTCTTATGAGCCATTTTTAATTACCCCTGAACTTTTGTAATTTTTACTTCTGTATAATATTGACGATGACCCGCTTTTTTCATATGATGTTTGCGACGTCTGAATTTGATGATATGTACTTTATCGGCACGACCGTGCTTTAGTACTTCTGCAGTCACTTTTGCACCTGTAATAATCGGCGCACCTACTTTAATCTGTTCACCTTCGCCAACCATCAATACACGATCGAAATCAACAGAATGGCCTGCTTCTGCTTCTAATTTTTCGACTTTCAGTGTTTGTCCTTCAGCAACACGGTATTGTTTGCCGCCTGTTTCTATAATCGCGTACATGATTTCAACCCTTTTATAACAAATTCTTCAAAGAGCGAGCATTGTAGGCAAAATCATCGTCGCCTGCAAGTTTTTTTCACGCAATTCAGCTTGACACCAAGCGTACGCACTTCTAGCATAGCCGCATGCAAATAGTGCTTGAAAAAAATGAAAAAATTAAAAATCCTGCGGAAATTTTACAGCGTATTCGCGCGCTCGTCGCAGATGATATTAAAACTATTGATCATTTAATTCATACAGAATTGTCATCAAGCGTTCCATTAACACGCGATATCACACAACATATTTTTAAAACAAAAGGAAAACGCCTGCGACCATTATTAGTAATTTTAGCTGCGCGTGCATTTTCACAAAATCAATCTTTGCAACATCGACATTATGAAATGGCGGTTGTAATTGAATTTGTGCATACCGCAACATTATTACATGATGATGTAAATGATCATTCTGATTTGCGACGTGGACAACGCACAGCAAATTCTGTTTGGGGAAATGCGGCGAGTGTTTTGGTCGGTGATTTTTTATATTCACGTGCATTTCAAATTTTAGCGCGTCACAGTGACGCAGAAGTAATGAGCGTGTTATCAGAAACAACAAATGCACTCGCTGAAGGCGAAGTGATGCAATTAATGAATCAACATGATCCTGAATTATCAGAAGAAAATTATTTTCATGTCATCACGCAAAAAACAGCGAAATTATTTTCGGCTGCAACTGAAATTGGTGCGATATTAGAAAACGCTACAAATCAAGATAAAAAAGCGATGGCGGATTATGGTTTGCATTTAGGAATTATTTTTCAATTGGTCGATGATTTATTAGATTATGAAACATCGTCTGAAATTACTGGAAAAAATATTGGTGATGATTTAAATGAAGGCAAAGCAACTTTACCATTAATTTATGCGATACAAAATACAACACCTGACAATTCAAAATTTATTCGCGACGTAATTAAAAATGGTGATGTAACTGCGCTACCAAAAATATTAACTATTTTAAAAGAAACTAATGCGTTTGAAATGACGCGAAAAAAAGCGACGGGGCATGCGATATTAGCAAAAAATGCGCTGAAAAATATTCCTAATTCAGCATATCGTCAGGCGTTGGAAGATTTGATAGCATTTGCAATGCAGAGAAATTATTGACGGAGTGTAGCTCAGTCTGGTAGAGCACTACGTTCGGGACGTAGGGGCCGGAGGTTCGAATCCTCTCACTCCGATTTTTAATCCACCCCATCTTCTTTCACAATTCCTTCCGCCTCCACAATATGACGCAATTTTTTTAAACCTTCGAGCTGTAATTGACGAACACGTTCACGCGTTAAACCGATTGCAGCGCCGACTTCTTCTAATGTGCCGCGTTCATGTCCTTGCAAACCAAAACGACGCACAATCACTTCGCGCTCACGATCATTTAATTCATTTAACCATTGCATCATGTGAACTTCTAAATCAGCTTGCTGAACTAACGCGGAAGGATCAATATTATTTTCATCTGCAATTACATCCACTAATGTTTTTTCACCGTCTTGCATAATTGGCGTATCAATTGAAATTGTATCGGGTGCTAATAATAATATTTCACGAATTTCTTCAACAGGTTTATCAATTAATTCTGCAATTTCTTCGGGCGTTGGTTTATGACTTAATTGCGATGCTAATTTTTTTCCCGCGCGCAAATAAATATTTAATTCTTTAATCACGTGAATAGGTAAACGCACCGTGCGACTTTGATTCATGATTGCGCGTTCAATCGTTTGACGAATCCACCATGTTGCATAAGTTGAAAAACGAAATCCACGTTCAGGATCAAATTTTTCAACTGCGGTCATTAATCCTAAATTTCCTTCTTCAATTAAATCTAAAAATGCTAAACCGCGATGACAATAATGTCGTGCAATTTTTACAACTAAACGTAAATTACTTTCAATCATTGTGACACGCGCAGCAGCGCTTCCTTTTTTCACTTCGCGTGCAACACGTAATTCTTCTGTTGCAGTCAGCAATGATTTGTAACCCAATTCTTGTAAATAAATATGTGTGGGATCGCGCGATGCAGCAGATTCTTTTTCATCTGCGCTGTCAACAGATTCAATTTGCATTTCGCCGGAAATAATTTTTTCGGGTTTTGGTTTTTTTAATTTTATGGGTTTTTGAATTTTTGTAATAATTTTTTTAATTTGCGCTGGTTTTGTTTTTTTAATTTTTAATTTATCTTTTTTTATTTTTTTTTCTTGCGCTGATGATTTTTTTTTATTTTTTTTTCGAGATGTGGCGGATCGCGCTTTAACGATTTTTTTATTTTTATTTTTGCGCTTTGTAGTACTCACTAAAAACACCTGCACATTATTTTAAAAAAATCAGTGGGTTGATCGGCACACCATTACGTCGAATTTCAAAATACAATAATGTTCGCTCTGCATCATTCTGTCCCATGCGCGCAATAATATTGCCAGCACGCACGTGATCACCCACGCTCACTAAATTTTGCCGATTAAACGCATATGCGCTTAAATAACTGTCATTTTGTTTAACAATAATCAGATTACCATATCCACGCACACCATCACCACTGTAAACCACCACCCCGCTTGCGGCTGCGCGAATTGGCTCACCTAAATAACCGCCAATTGAGATACCAGGGTGTCCTGCTGGATTACGCGAAAAAGTTTGCAATAATCGCCCTTTTGCCGGCCAAATCCAACGTCCATTAAAACGAACAGAAGATTGTGTATTGACAATTGGTGCGCGAAAAGTTTGGTATGAACTAGCTTGTGAAATAGGTTGAGAATTTGGTGGTCGATGCGTCATCACTAAACGCTGACCAGGTTTGATTATGTAAGGCGGTGATAAATGATTGGCTGCAACTAAATCGCGATAATCTAAACCAAATGCAAATGCAACAGAATAAATTGTGTCTTCATGTCGTACAATATAAAAATTTGATGCGGCGCCTTTTTGATACCACGCATCAATGACTGGCGCTGGTTGATGTTCATCATAACATCCAGATAAAAACAAAAAAACACTGAAAAATACGAATAAAAACGCAATTTTCAAAAAGCGAATCATGCGGGATGCCTTAATGTTTTCACCCAATTGGATAACACATCAAATGCTTCGTAATGTGTTAAATCAATTCGCAATGGTGTAATTGAAACTTTATTGTGACGCACCGCATAAAAATCTGTTCCAACACCTGCGTCTTGTTCTGTGCCAGGAGGACCTACCCAATAAACAGTGTGGCCACGCGGATCTATTTCTTTGATCGTTGGCTCTGCGCAATGTCGCGTGCCCAAACGTGTCACTTCATATCCTTGCAATTCTTCAAATGGAACATCAGGCACATTCACATTTAAAATCGTTGCAGCAGGTAATGGTTGTTGCAAAATATGTTGAATTAATTCACATGCAACTTTTGCCGCCGTTTCATAATGCAAATATTTTTCACTCACTAATGACATTGCAATTGCTGGCAAACCTAAAAATCGTCCTTCCATTGCAGCAGCAACTGTTCCGGAATACCAAACATCATCGCCTAAATTTGATCCTGCGTTAATTCCTGTCACAACCATGTCCGGCATCGTTGTTAATAAACCAGTAATTGCAACGTGCACGCAATCTGTTGGCGTACCTTCAACACTAACAAACCCATTATCTAAAGTTTTTAATTGCAACGGTGTTGTTAAAGTTAATGAGTTGCTCGCGCCACTTCGATTCCGATCGGGCGCAACAACATCCACATGATCTGCGATTTTTTTAATTGCATTTGTAAGCGCCAAAATTCCTTTTGCATAAACGCCGTCGTCATTTGAAATTAATACACGTAACATAAAATATTTTCCAAAAAAATAAAAAGTAGTAAATTATTCTACCTGAAGAAAAGAAAATTTGTTAGGATATGCGACTTGGAAAAATAATAGGTATGGAAACAATTTTTAACGTTTATTAAAAGTGAGAAAAAAATGCAGACTCATCCTAACAACGAAAAACGTGTAAACGGACAACTTCATCAGCCTTCATCACCATCGCACGCGAAAAACCCACAAACTCTTGCAGCGCAACATGCTAAAAATGCGCGTGCCGCTCAAACAGAAGCTGCTCGCATTGCTGCAAACGTTGCGAAACAGCTAGCCCAACCATAATCAAAATAACTTTTCCGCCAAAGCAATATCTTCCGGAAAAGTAATTTTAATATTATTTGCATCACCTAAAATCATTTTTGGTTTTAGGTGTGCATGTTCAATTGCGCTTGATTCATCAGTCACAACAATATTTTCTGACAACGCATTTTCAATTGCTGATTTTAAAATTTTATAACGAAAACATTGTGGAGTTTGTGCGCGCCACAAATGTTGGCGTGGAACTGTTTTTTCAACTTCATCGTTTTCATTTACTTTTTTTAATGTATCAACAACTGGCAATCCAAATAAACCACCGACGTCATGATTTTTTAACGCTGAAATTAATTTTGAAATATCGTTTGATTGTAAATTTGGACGCGCAGCATCATGCACTAAAATAAAATCTTTTTCTTTCACAAAATCAGTTAAAAATGTTAATCCTAATAAAACAGAATGTACGCGCTCGACGCCGCCAATTGCAGTTAATACTTTTTCAGGATGTGATAATTGTAATGTTGGCCACCAATGATCTTTTGCATGTAATACAACAACAACTTTTTCTATTTGTGGATGTGATGAAAATAAATTAACAACACGTTGCAAAATAGCCTCGCCCGCTAGCATAAAATACTGTTTCGGTTTATCGGATTTTATACGAGTACTAATTCCAGCGGCTGGAATAATGGCCCAATATTTTACTGTCATATTATTTTTTCACGATTTGATAGTAGACTTCGCCTTTCTTTACCATTCCTAAATCATCTCGCGCACGCGCTTCAATTGCGGCATTGCCACTTTGCAAATCTTTTATTTCCGCGATTAAAATTTGATTGCGTTTATCCAACGCTGCATTTTTTTGTGTTTGCGTTGAAATATCTTTTTGCATTTTCCAAACGGTTTTCATACCGCCGTCGGAAAACCAGAATTCGTATTGCATCAGCAATAATAAAACGATTAATGCGCCAAGGATTAGCTTCATACTTTTCCTGCATAAGGTGCTGCACTTCCCAACTCTCTTTCAATGTGCAACAAACGATTATATTTTGCAATACGGTCCGAGCGAGAAAGTGAACCTGTTTTGATTTGCCCGGCTGCAGTTGCAACTGCTAAATCAGCAATTGTTGAATCTTCCGTTTCACCAGAACGATGTGAAATGATAATGCCGTATTGATTTTGTTTTGCTAAACCAATTGTTGCTAATGTTTCTGTTAATGTGCCAATTTGATTTAATTTGATTAAAATGGCATTCGCAACTTGTTTTTCGATTGCTTGCGATAAAATTTTCGCGCTTGTTACAAAAATATCGTCGCCAACTAATTGCACTTTTTGTCCTAATTTTTCTGTTAATTGTTTCCAACCACTCCAATCATCTTCCGCCAATCCATCTTCGATTGAAATAATCGGATAATCTTTTATCCATTTTTCAAATTGTTTGATCATGTCATTTGAATCACGTTTTTTCGATGCAAAATGATAAATGCCATCACGATAAAATTCACTGCTTGCAACATCTAATCCTAAATAAATTTCCTTTCCTGCTTCATAACCTGCTTGTTTAATTGCATCCATCATTAAATCAAGCGCTGCCTCATGACTTTTTAAATTCGGTGCAAAGCCACCTTCATCACCAACCGCAGTAGAATATTTTTTATCGCTTAATATTTTTTTTAATGTGTGAAAAATTTCAGCGCCTGCGCGTAAACTTTCTGAAAATGTCGGCAATCCTTTTGGTATAATCATGAATTCTTGAATATCTAATTTATTATTTGCGTGCGCGCCGCCATTAATAATATTCATCATCGGCACGGGCATGCTAAATGGACCATCGCCACCTAAATAACGATACAAAGGTTGATGTGCTTCATGCGCTGCAGCATAAGCCGTTGCGACTGACACGCCTAAAATTGCATTTGCACCCAAGCGACTTTTATTTTCTGTGCCATCCAATTCAATCAGCGCATTATCAATATCATCTTGCGCGTCAGGATTTTTTCCTTGCAGTGCTTGATTAATTTCAGTGTTAACAAAATTCACTGCATTCAAAACACCTTTACCGTTATATCTTTTTGGATCTTTGTCGCGTAATTCTAATGCTTCTTTTGAACCTGTTGATGCACCGGACGGAACAGAAAAAGATCCTTTTTCGCCAGAAGATAACATCACTTCCACTTGCACCGTTGGATTGCCGCGCGAATCTAAAATTTCTTGGGCTTGGATTTTGGAAATGGATGACATTTATTTTTCCTGCAATTTTAAATTCTTAATAAGCGCAATATCCATAAAGATATAATTATTTTACATTATACTCTTAAAGATATATATCGGTAGTCAACTAGTTTAGCGAGGTCGAGAATACATTGATGCAGTAAGTGTTGACTGTTGCTCGCGAGCTCTTCTGTCCAGTTCCTGTCTCAGTTCTCCTATTTCAGGACTTACGGCCATCACCATGATTTTTGATTGATTAGAAAGGTTCGGGCTGTCAGTAATCTTCTTCTCTGCATCATTCAGTTTTCCTTCTAATGCTTCATCGCTCAGTCCTGCATATTTTTCCTTTATTCTTTTACTTTCATTGGCGGTAATGTTTGGCCTTCCTGTAACAAAAAGATGCGGCGCGTCAACCGAAGGCAAGGAGACTTTCGTTTTTTTCAGACCAAAAAACCTATCAAAAAAATTAGCGGCCCTTTTCATTAATACCCCTTAGTGTATTTTGTTAAATGAAGATATAAATTTCACAAATTTACATATGTAATTCTTTAACAGCATGATCAATTCTTTTTAATGTTAATAATAATTCTTTCATCTTCGCCAGCGGCCAATTATTCGGACCATCACTTAATGCTTTATCAGGATCAGGATGTGTTTCCATAAATAATCCTGCGATTCCAACCGCAACTGCAGCGCGTGCTAATACGGGAACAAATTCGCGTTGACCACCTGATGTCGTACCTTGTCCGCCGGGTAATTGCACGGAATGTGTTGCATCAAATACAACAGGACAATTTGTTTCGCGCATAATGGCAAGTGAGCGCATATCAGAAACTAAATTATTATATCCAAACGAAACACCACGTTCGCACACTAAAATTTTATCATTACCAGATGCACGCGCTTTTTCAACAACATTTTTCATATCCCACGGCGCTAAAAATTGCCCTTTTTTAATATTCACGGGCAATCCGCATTTCATTACACTTTGAATAAAATTAGTTTGTCTGCATAAAAATGCCGGTGTTTGCAGCACATCAACAACACTCGCAACTTCTTTTAGCGGCGTGTCTTCATGCACATCAGTTAAAACAGGAACGCCAATTTGTTTTTTTACTTTTTCTAAAATTGCCAAACCTTTTTCCAAACCTAATCCACGAAAACTTTTATGTGATGAGCGATTTGCTTTATCAAAAGAAGATTTAAAAATAAAATGGATTTTTAATTCATCGGTAATTTCTTTTAATTTTCCAGCGACATCTAAAATTAATGATTCGCTTTCAATAACACAAGGGCCAGCGATTAAAAAAAATGGTAGATTATTATCTACTTTAAAATTTGTAAGTTGCATACCTCATCCCACTTTATGCTGCAAAGCAGCCTTAATAAACGCTGTAAATAACGGATGTCCATCACGCGGATTTGATGTAAATTCCGGATGAAATTGACACGCAACATACCAAGGATGATATGGCAATTCAATCATTTCGACTAAATTATTTTCACGCGAACGACTCGACACGATCAGTCCTGCTTTTTCTAACTTTGATAATAAATTATTATTCACTTCATAACGATGACGATGACGTTCAGCAATTATATCTTTATTATATATTTTTTTTGCGAGTGTATGATCTGTCAAACGACAATCTTGCGCACCCAAACGCATCGTACCACCAAAATCGCTTTTTTCATCGCGTTTTTCAGTGTTTCCTGATTGATCAATCCATTCACTCACTAATGCAACAACAGGATACGGTGTTTGCAAATCAAATTCCGTACTGTTCGCATTTTCTAATTGTGCAACATGTCTTGCAAATTCAATCACGGCGATTTGCAATCCCAAACAAATTCCCAAATACGGAATATTATTTTCACGCGCATATTGTGCTGCAATAATTTTTCCTTCAATACCACGCGCGCCAAATCCACCTGGCACTAAAATTGCATCAATAGATTTAAAAATTTCCGCGGGATTTTTTTGAATTAATAAATCAGCATCGATATAATTAATATTCACGCGTGAATTAGTTTGAATTCCTGCGTGAATTAATGCTTCATTCAGTGATTTATATGAATCTGCAAAATCCGTGTATTTTCCCACCATTGCAATTGTTACTGTATTTAAAGGGTTTTCGAATCGTTCTACTACTTTTTTCCATTCAAATAAATTTGTGTCACGATTATGTAAATGTAATTTTTCACATACACGTCGACCTAAACCTTCTTGATCTAAAATAATCGGAATATTATAAATGCTGCTCACATCTGGCAATGCAATCACATCTTCAATTGCAACGTTCGTAAATAAAGCAATTTTTTCACGTTGTGATTGTGGCAAAGCGGTTTCAGAACGACACACTAAAATATCAGGTTGAATACCAATCGATCGTAATTCTTTTACAGAATGTTGTGTTGGTTTTGTTTTTGTTTCACCAGCAGTTGGAATGTAAGGAACTAAAGTTAAATGCACAAATACAACTTTATCTGCACCTAATTCAATACGCATTTGTCGAATTGCTTCTAAAAAAGGTAATGATTCAATATCGCCAACTGTTCCGCCAATTTCAACTAAAGCAACATCAACATCTGCAGCGCCTTCGCGAATTTTATTTTTTATTTCGTCTGTGATGTGTGGAATGACTTGCACCGTTCCACCTAAATAATCTCCGCGACGTTCTTTTGCAATCACATCAGCGTAAACGCGACCCGATGTAAAATTATTTTTTTTCGACATGGTTGTACGTACAAAACGTTCGTAATGTCCCAAATCTAAATCTGTTTCTGCGCCATCACTCGTTACAAAAACTTCGCCATGTTGAAATGGACTCATTGTGCCGGGATCGACATTAATGTATGGATCAAGCTTTAACAGTGTGATTTTAAAACCTTTGGCCTCGAGAATCGCGCCAAGTGATGCAGACGTAATGCCTTTTCCTAATGAAGAAACGACACCACCAGTGATAAAAATATAACGCGTCATGTTAATCGCCCGTTTTGAATTTTGCATTAAAACGGAAGATGATTATACGGGAGTTGAGATGGGATTAATAGGCTAAGCCAGCAATTGACAACTATTTTTAGTTGGTTATGATTCAAGAAATCTGTATAAGCAAGTTTAGATCATAATTGCATCATACGAGAAAACTCAATAAGGTGGGTGTTTTTTATGACAAACAATGAGTTTCCCGATTACGCTAAAAAAATATTTTACAATCTTTTTCAAACATTAAGTTATAAATACGGGTGCACTTATTTTTCGTATTACGTTGAAGTTTATGAACATCAAAAAAGACTGAGCTTTACAACCGATCGAAAGTGGACTGAAATTTTTATATCAGAAAATCTAATCAAAGATTGTCCGTTAATGCATGTTGGATGGAATGCAAAAAAAATAATTTTGGATTGGGATACAGCGCCAATAACGACAAAACAACAACGAAATGTAGTTGGCATCAGATCCGAATTTGGGTATTCGCATGGCGTAAGTTTTTCGAATAAAGTATTCGGATTAATGGAAAGTTTGGGAATGGCTACTGATAAGACAAATAAACTATTTAAAGAATTAATACTTGAGGACACGAAAAATATTAGCAATATACTAAAACAGTTCAGTTGCGTATCACACAAAGTATTAGCGCTAAATAAACTAACAAACCAGTATCACACAGCATTTGCTACCATGCCTCTAACAATGCTCGCAAACGAAATTATTTAATCAATAACTCATTAAAAAAGGATGGGGTTTTCATTATTTTTTTTTGTTCGTAATCAAAAAAAACAATGGTTGTTGTCGCTTCAAAAACATTTTGACCTTCTCTGTTTTGCCCAACATAAACCAACTCTACGCTTGCTTTAGACAGTGTGTTTATCCCTATTTTAACAGTCAAACAATCACCATGAAAAACTTGTTTTTTGTAATGGATACACAAATCTTTCACAATAAGCCCGCAACCTCCAAGATTACGCTCAGTGTATCCCAAAGAATTTAAAAATCGAATGCGCGCCTCATGTAACAAAACAACAAAACTATCATTTCCAAGATGGTCACCGTAATTAATGTATGCAATATGTATATCAAGCTTTGTTTCATATACAAATTTTTCGGGAATTATAATGTCCATTTTCAAACCTTTCTGTGCCAAATTATTTGTGCAATTTTCTTAATCTTCGGCATTGATATATAAAAAAGATTTTGATCTGAGCACAAAAAAT
The DNA here is from genome assembly GCA_001801815.1 of Gammaproteobacteria bacterium RIFCSPHIGHO2_12_FULL_36_30. Taxonomy (GTDB): domain Bacteria; phylum Pseudomonadota; class Gammaproteobacteria; order Coxiellales; family Coxiellaceae; genus 2-02-FULL-42-43. Next base: position 132,251 of record MGXU01000009.1, on the reverse strand, counting down.
TAGATCCAATCAAACCAAATTCATTAATAAATATCAATAAATGATATTTATTTATAAATAAATTTAAACATTAAATAATATCAAATATTAACATTTTTACATGGAAAATATATTCTCCTCTGCACTCAAATAAACAAATTTTGCAAAAATAATAGGGAGCATTAAGATGAAAATGTATAAAGGGACGGCCTGCGGTGTTACGTTGGTTGGATGTCTGGAGGGAATTCCAATCATTCACGAAACAACAATCGGCGAAGATATTATTACATTTTTAATAACGAGAATTAGACCTGGAAAAATCAGTGGTATTTTAAAAACACACGATCAAATAGAGTGGTATCGCATTTTTGTAAAAAGAAATAATGCGATAAACATCGAAAAAAATGCGTATTCTGGCATGCGATTAATGGTTGAGGGCGATATCATGAATTGTTATTTGGAAAAGACGAATGATCGTAAGTTCATCATCACGGAAATTTTTGCAAAAAGGATTTCTTACTTTTCTCCCGAAAAAATAAATCAATACGCAACACATGAAGATGATGCATTTGCTGAAAGTACTTTGCAGAAGAATTTTCAATATAAAATTTCATCGTCGATCAGAGTTGCATATCTGCATTGAAGCATAGCCGGTAGATGCAATTAATACGTTCTTAAATATCGGCGTGGTCGCTGGCGCTTCCACTTCCATAATTTCTTAATAAACATCATCAACAGCCATTTACCACGGGGTATTTTTTGAGTGATTTCAAAAACGTATGAGATAACATTCTATTTAAAATCATAAAGATATCGATATTTTTATATTTTGTGAACATAACTCATAAAATATAAAATCTCAAGGATTTTTAGAAAATGGGAATTAATTTTAAATGAATGCGGTAGGTTAATTTGTGAAATAGAGTGGCTCGTTTTGATATAGTGTACACTGCTGAAAATCATTAAATTCACCATTTAAAGGTGAATGTAAAATGTGGTATTAAAAGATGAATGACAATCACGCACTATGGTTTTATTTTAGGGATGTGTTAAAACAAGTTGCGATAGATTCTAAAATAAAATTAACTTGAGGTAATTGAACAATGCCTGACCAAAAAGATATAAATCGTGAACAATACATCGTCGGCAAAAATCTACGCCGATGGACGAAGTCAAATGAGGGTGCTGCAAAAAATGGGACTGCTGCTGCCAGCAGTGAGGATACTTACTACCCTGCCGATATTGCAGATCGCACCAACTACCTCCTCAGAGAGAGACAAAAAGCGATACAAGCCAACGCAGCAGTAAATCAACTACCTCCCGCTAGATTTCATCCATTTCCTCCGATTGACAAACTACCAAAATTCGACGATATCCCTGAAAGACACGCACCTCGAGATTTTGTGTTTATTTTTGTTGGAAAGATGCCATTTTCTCTTACTCCGCAACACGTGGGTTGGATAATTAAAACATTTGGATTTGCTACGGCTGTTTTTGACGTCACCATTATTCATCAAAGAAATCCAGTATCTGGAGTAATGCAACCAAAAGGTTGTGCTTATGTCTTAGTTAGATCGAGTGACGTTAATAATATTCTATCCATACATCACACGATGTGCTTACAAAGCGATGGGGTGAATCGGTTTAACGCCGCAACAGGAGATTTTGTTTGTGAACTCGCACACATACCCGTTACGGAATATAATCTGCAAGCGAGAATAGAAAGGCGACAAGTGGAAGCGTTGGCGACGACGACGGCACCGAAAACAACTTCACAACCTTTAGCTGCACCCGCAACGACGACTCCACCACCACCTGCAACGCAGCAGCCGGCAACATCAAGAAGAGACCCTAACGCATTTCAGTTCAACCCAACTGCGCGTAATTTCGCCCCCAAATCAACCACAGGAAACCAACAACCGGACCAGCAGAATCAATGGCCAAAACCAGGACAGCGATAAGACACAGCTCACCCTAAAATCGACAAAACGCACCGATATTTCTCGCGCATTAGTAATCAGTTATAATGCGCGATCGAAATTTAATTCTCACATTCTCATCGCCAGGAAAAAATTATGTCAGACGCCCATCAAAAAATAAAAAATAATTTTCATCAAATCGAAAAACAATGGGACGAAGATATTATTCCGCAATTAGAAAACTATATTCGCATTCCGAATAAATCACCGTTATTTGATAAGAATTGGAAAGCGAATGGACACATGGACCGCGCGATGCAACTCATCAAAAATTGGTGCGAAAAGCAAAATATTAAAAATAAAAAAATTGAATTATTGCAAATTGAAAATCTCACGCCGGCATTATTAATTGATATTCCAGGTGACTCAGAAGAAATTATTTTGTTGTATGGTCACATGGATAAACAACCTGAGATGACAGGATGGTTTGAAGGTTTGGGTCCATGGACGCCGATCATAAAAGATGGAAAATTATATGGTCGCGGTGGCGCTGATGATGGTTACGCAACTTTTGCATCGCTCAGTGCAATTGCTTATTTACAACAATTAAAAATTCCACACGCACGTTGCATTGTATTAATTGAAGGATCTGAAGAAAGTGGCAGCACTGATTTACCCGCGTATTTAAATTTAATTAAAAAACAAATGGGGCAACCGAATTTCATTATTTGCTTGGATTCTGAATGCGGCAATTACGAACAATTATGGAGCTCTACTTCATTGCGCGGATTAATTGGCGGCATATTACACATCGACACATTAACAAACGGCGTGCATTCCGGTTTTGGTAGTGGTGTTGCACCATCTGTTTTTCATGTGTTACGACAACTGTTAGATCGAATTGAAGATGCGCGTGATGGAAAAATTCAAATTGAAGAATGTTTTGTAAAAATTCCTGAAAGTCGTTTGCGACAAGCAATCGATGCAGCAGAAATTCTCGGCGAAAGTGTAATAAAAGACATGCCATTTTTGGGTGGCGTACAACCATTATGTCATGATGCATCAGAATTAATTTTAAATCGCACTTGGCGTCCCGCATTATCTATTATCGGAATGGATGGCGTTCCATCCACTGCAACAGGTGGCAATGTAACACTGCCAACATTGTCTGTAAAATTATCGGTTCGCGTGCCACCCTATTGTGATATCAAAAAAGCGAGCGCCGCATTAAAAGAAATGTTAACAAAAAACCCGCCTTTTCATGCAAAAATAACGTATGAAAAAGATGATCACGGCGCTGGCTGGAATGCACCAGAATTAGCAACGTGGTTGGAAAATGCAAATAATAATGCATCTCAATTATTTTTTGAGAAAAATGCAGCGTATTTAGGATCGGGCGGGACTATTCCATTTATGGGAATGTTGTCAGAAATGTTTCCGAAAGCGCAATTTTTAATTACGGGTTTATTAGGACCAAAATCAAATGCGCATGGACCGAATGAATTTTTGCATATTGATTATGCGAAGAAATTAACAGGGTGTGTTGCGTCTGTTATTGCGGAACATTTTCACCATCTGTGAAACGCAGGATGCGTTTCATTCACCACAACAAAAGTTCCCGTGCACGTGTCGCATAGTTTTTCATTCGCAAATAATTCGCCGTAAACAATAATTTTATTTTTTTCAATTAATTTTAATTTTGCAATTAAATTTAATTCTGTATTCATTGGCGTTGGGCGTTTTAATTGTATTGAATATTCTGCAGTCACTGTGCAAGGCGGAACAGTTAATTTATTTTCTTGCATGTAAAAATAACTTGCCGCCCAATTGCAATGACAATCTAATAATGCGCCAATAATGCCACCGTTTAATACATTGGGAAATGCGTTGTGAAATGGTTGCGGTGTAAAATGTGCGATAACTTTATTGCCATCGACAAAACTTTTTATTTTCAAACCATTTTTATTTGCGGGCCCGCAGCCGAAGCAAATACTTTTTGGGGCGAATTGGTCTTGAAGTGCAATCATAAATATCCTATTTTAATACATCGCCTCAGTGCGCGATAATTTTCTTCTGAAAAACTATCTGCAAATAATATCATTTTTTTGCGGGATAAATCATCACACTTAAAATGTAATACTAAAAAATATCGCATCATCACACTCGAAGATAATAATTCAGCTGGCATTATTTTTTCGTCATATAATTCTAAAATCCATTTTGTTTTTTTATCATATTGCAAAGCAAGAACTTTTTCAGTACGGTAAAAATAATATAAAAATGAAGTGATCAGAAATAATAAAAAAATAAAAAATAAATAAATAGGCGAAACTATCCAAATGCAAAATGTAGCAAAGATATGCATGAAAATTAAATACCAAAAATATAGTACAGATTTTTTGGGTTGAAATGTCATGATTTACTCCCATTCCCACTTTGTAAGTGTACAACAACATCCAAACTACACAATACCGTGTTTTTCTCAAAACAACTTCATGCTATGATGCGCTACTTCTTTAGAAATGGAGTCACTAATATGTCACCAACGATTGCCAAAATTACGTATCTCGATGGAACGCGTTTATATCGCGCAATTGTGGCTGGCATACGCCAAGTGATTTCAAAACAAGAACATCTCAACAATATTAATGTTTTTCCAGTACCAGATCGTGATACTGGTACAAACATGGCGCTCACATTAAACGCTATTTTAGAAGGAACGTACGCTTATCGCAGCGCAACGATTCATGAATTATTAGAAAATGTCGCGAATTCAGCATTAAATGGCGCACGCGGAAATTCCGGCGCAATTTTAGCACAATTTTTTCAAGGATTAAGTGAAGGCGCAAAAACGGTTGACAAGCACATGACAACCAAAAATTTTGTCGCTGCAATTGCAACCGCTGTAAATTACGCGCACAAAGCATTATCACAACCAAAAGAAGGTACGATCCTCACAATTTTGCGTGATTTTTCAGATGAAATTACACATCAACAATTAGCAAATAATGAATTAGATTTTGTAGATTTATTACATAGCGGAATTGAACGTGCAAATACTTCACTGCAACACACATCCAATCAATTAAAAGAATTAAAAAAAGCGGGTGTCGTTGATGCAGGCGCGCAAGGATTTGTCGAATTTTTAAGTGGTATTTATCGTTTTGTTGTAAATGGTTCTATCAAACAATTAAAAGAAGATTTGGCAGATGTTGCAATCATTGAAATTCCAGAAGAAATGTCACATGACGTTGATGAACGTTTTCGTTTTTGTACAGAATGTTTAATTAATAAACGTGGCAATCAATTAATTGATCAAGATGAATTACGCCAAAAACTCGATGAATTGGGCGAGAGTTTAATTGTTGCGGGCTCAAGCACAAAAACAAAAATTCATGTGCACACCAATGACCCTAATAAAATATTTACTGTGTGTAGAGAATACGGCGATGTGTCCGGTGAAAAAGCAGATGATATGATTAAACAACAAAAATCATTTGCCAATCGAAAAACGCGTGTTGCAATTCTCACTGATTCTGCAGCTGATCTACCGCCTGAAATTATTTCACAATTAAATATTCATGTTGTGCCAATTATTATTAATTTCGGATCGCAAACCTATCTTGATAAAATTTCAATGACGTCAGAAGAATTTCATCAAGCATTAAAAAATAAATCCGTACATCCCACAACATCGCAGCCAAGTTTTGGTGATTTTCACAGACAATATCAATATCTTTCAACTCATTTTGATGCAATTATCGCGCTGCATATTCCAAAACCATTAAGTGGCACGCACAGTGCATCACAAAAAGCAGCGGAAAAAATTGGTCAAGGAACACAAATCACTGTAATCGATGCAGCAAATGCATCTTCTGGTTTAGGATTAATTGTGATGCACGCAGCAGAAGCGGCGCAGGCAGGTTATTCTCACGATGAAATTATTAAAACATCAAATGATATTATTCAAAAAACAGAATATTTTGCAGCGATTACACAATTAGATTATTTAGTGCGTGGCGGCAGATTATCTTTTAAATTAAAACAAGTGATGGATTTTTTAAGATTATCACCGCTTGCAACGATTACAAAAGATGGCATGGTAAAACCACATCGACTATTGTTTGGTAGAAAAAATTTATCTGATAAATTATTTCGTTTTACAAAAAAGAGATTAAATTTAAATAAAAAATATCGTTTTTCGATTGTACATACTGATTTGGAAAACGAAGGTTATCAATTAGCAACATTATTAAAACATCATTTTTCTGCGCAAATTGATCAGATTTTTGTGATGCCATGTTGCGCGAGTTTAGCAGTGCACGCAGGACCAGGTGCATTGGCAATTGCAATTCAGGAATACGAGCCGTTAACCAATAACGGATAACTTCCCTATGTTACAACTCAGTAATATTACACTCCGCCGCGGAACGAAATTATTATTTGAAGAAACTTCGTTGCGTCTTGACGTCGGTTATAAAGCAGGATTAATTGGCAGAAATGGGACAGGCAAAACTTCACTGCTAAAATTAATTATGCGTGAATTGCATGAAGATCAAGGTGAAGTTGCCATTCCCAATTCGTGGCGCATTTCACATTTAGCGCAAGAATTGCCGGACACAAATGAATTAGCATTTTCTTACGCGCGCGCGGGCGATACCGAATGGATTTCATTGCAAGAAAAAATTCAAATTGCAGAAAAAGAAAATGATGGAATTGCATTAGGAAATTATTATGCAGAATTAGATGCGATTGATGGTTATCGAATCGATGCACGCGTTGCTATTATTTTAAAAGGTTTAGGATTTTCAGATGAAGAATTTGAAAAACCTGTGAAATCTTTTTCCGGTGGCTGGCAAATGCGTTTGCAATTAGCGCGTGTTTTAATGTCAAAAGCAGATTTATTATTGCTTGATGAGCCAACTAACCATTTAGATTTAGAAAGCATTGCATGGCTGACGCAATGGGCAAAAGAATATAAAGGCACATGCATTATTATTTCGCATGATCGATATTTTTTAGATGAAGTCACGACACATACCATTCAATTAGCTAATTTAAAATTAAAATTATATCAAGGAAATTATTCTTCTTTTGCAAAGCAATTTTCTGATTTTTTAATGCTGCAAGAAAAAATGAATACAAAAGTTTTAAAGAAGCGCGCGCATTTACAAAAATTTGTCGATCGCTTTCGCGCGAAAGCTTCAAAAGCAAAGCAAGCACAAAGTCGCTTAAAAGCAATGGAAAAATTACAAGTGACAACTGATTGGCAAGAAGAAGCCAATATTTCTTTTGAATTTTTTGAGCCAAAGCCAACGGGTTATCCAACGATTTCGATTCGTGCGAATTGTGGTTATGATAATAAAATTATTTTAAATGATGTGAGTTTAAATTTAAGTGAAGGTGATCGCATTGGTGTAATTGGTGTAAACGGCAGCGGAAAATCTACATTATTAAAAACCATCGCGCAAAAATTAGCTGTCACGAGCGGTGAAATTACTTTTCATCCGCAAACAAAAATTGGTTATTTTTCACAAGACCAAGTGGATATGTTACAACTTAATGAAACACCGCTTTATCATTTCAAAGAAAAATATCCAGATATAAATGAAACACAAGCGCGCGGATTTTTAGGACGATTTGGATTTAGCAGTGATCGCGTATTTGAAAAAGTATCTGTTTTTTCAGGCGGTGAAAAAGCACGATTGGCATTGGCATTATTAATTTGGAGCAAACCCAATGTATTGTTGCTCGATGAGCCAACCAATCATTTAGACATGCATATTCGCGAAGCATTAATTTTAGCGCTAGAAGATTTTTCTGGCGCATTATTATTGGTTTCGCATGATCGATATTTTATTGAATGTTGTGTCGATGCATTGTGGCTTGTGAATCATGGCACAGTAAAATTATATGAAGGATCATTAGCGGATTATGAAACAGCGCAATTATCGGAAACACCCGTTTCATCTAAAACAAAAAAATCTGCGCCAATCATTACAAAAGAAAATAAAAAATTAATTATTCAAATTGAACGTGATATTGCAGCGCTTGAAAAAAAATTAATAAAAATTGAAGAAGCGCTCGCTGATCCTGATATTTATCACGCAACACAAAAAGAAAAACTACGTGAATTATCACAAGAAAAAAAATCTTTGCGTGATGAAATTACTGCAAAAGAAAAAGAATGGTTAAATTTATCTGAAAACCCTTAATTAAAATTCAGCGGAAGTTTCGCACCTCACAAATCTTAAACGAGCGAGCGATAATGTAACTGAAATTATAAATTAAGCTGATGGAAAGATGTGACCTGTCTCTTTTGTAGCGAATAGCGTCAGGATTGACGAGGGACCGAACCAGGGATGGTTCATCTTTGAGCGGAAAAAGAGATAGGTCGCATCTTTACATCTCAACATATTTTTTCAGTTACATTATCCAGCGAGCGAGCGCAAAGATTCAGCAGTGCGAGTCTCATGTTCAGATAAACTCGCAAACCCCATCTCAATTTCTTCCAACGTTTTATCTTTTGTTTCCGGCACAAAATAATAAGATAATGAATAATAAATTCCGCCAGCAATCGCACACACTAAAAATACACCGTCATAACCAATATGTTTTACCAATGGTAAAAATGAGCTGGCAAAAAGTGTGGATGTCATCGAATTAACAAATAATGCGATGGACATTCCACTGCTACGCACACGTGCAGGTAATAATTCCGATAAAATTAGCCAAATGCAAACGCCGGGACCGACTGCAAAAAAAATAATGAAACTGACTAAACCCACTAACAATAGAAATCCTTTTATTTCACTCAGCGGTACAAAATAATATACGCAGGATAAAAATAATAAAGATAATGTGCAACCTGCAGTTCCCATATTTAATAAAAATTTTCTGCCAATGCGATCAATTAATAAAAATGCGATGACAGTAAATAAAAAATTCACGCTGGTGATAACAGTGCTGCCTAACATCGCAGTAATATTTGCGCTTAATCCACCGTGTTTTAAAATATATGCGCTGAATTGTAAAATAGAATTAATACCCATGATTTGTGACACAGCTGCAATCACCATTACTAATAAAATTGGTTTTAAATATTGTTTATTGCATAAAAATGCCCACAAATTTTTTGCATTATTTTTTTCTTGTAAAATTAACGTATGCATTTTTTCCAATTCAAATTGCGCATGCACATGTTCGCGTGATTTTAATAATACTTGTAATGCTTTATCTGTTCTTCCTTTGTAAAATAACCAGCGTGGTGAATTAGGTAATAATAAACTGCCGATTAATAAAATAAATCCGGGAACTGCTGTTGATAAAAACATACCGCGCCAATTTTCTGTTGGCGTAAAATATAATCCAACTAATGTTGCCACTAAAATTCCAAATGTTAATAATAATTGAAATGCAGTGATGCCACGACCGCGCACATCTGCTGGTAAAGATTCTGCTAAATATAACGGAATAATAATCGTGACAATGCCAACACCAACACCTTGCGTTAATCGTCCAATTAAAATCCCAGCGTAGGTGTGTGCGAATGATAATAAAAATGCGCCGAATAAAAAAATAAGCGCTGCCGCAATTATCATTTTACGTCGACCAAAAAAATCAGCGAGTGTTCCGGAAATTAAAGTTGCAATTGCACCGCCACCCAAAACTGCGCCAACTAAAATAGAACTTTGCGCATCGGTCATTGGAATTGTTTCACGAATAAATAAAATTGCGCCAGCGATAATACCAATGTCATATCCGTACAAAATGCCGCCAACAGCTGCAAATCCAATCATAAACCAACAAAACCAACGGTGATTTTTTTGCATAGAAAAACGTCCTGTTAAAATGATGGTGTTGGATTAATAACATGGCGTGATGAATTTGACAAATAATTTAAAGAAGCGTCCCTGACGGGAGTCGAACCCGTGTTCTTACCGTGAAAGGGTAGTGTCCTAGGCCTCTAGACGACAGGGACTGAAGTAGACTTAAGGAACCGAAATTCTATGGGTCAATGCCATTGAAGTCAAGGTATTTTCAAGTCACATCATTTCTTGAAATGCGGGCAATTTCGACCAATCCGGATACGTCAATTCCCACACACGATAAATTTTATCATCTTTATATTCGCAAATTAAAATCACTTCGAGTTTTTTTGCGGGTTCGTTTGGACGTTGCGTGGTAATCCACATTCTACCCGCTACTTTATTGCTATTTTCTAAAAATGTTGCGTCATCATATTCGACCAAATATTGAATTTCCGTTGCGTAATATTTTATGTGCGATTCCAAGAATTCATCGTAGTGTGTCGTTTGTTCATTTGTATATAATAATAAATCACGATGATAATATACTGGAATTAACGCAGCATTTTTAGGTATCACCATTTTTTCGAACATGTCTTTTAGTTTTTGGATGTACATATTATTTTTTCAAGCCTCATCTGCACTGTATCTTTCCCAATCCACTGCAATGTACTGTCAATCGATGGCGAAATGGTTGAACCAGTTACTGCAACACGCAACGGTTGTGCCAATTGCCCCATTTTAACGCCCTGCTCTTCTGCAATTTTAATAATGGCTTGATGCAAAGATTCTTTTGTCCAATCAGACATTTTTTCAAAAACATTTTTTGCGGCGATTAATAATTTTTTTGTTTCGGGTGTGATATTTTTTTTCACAGCCGCTTCATCGTAAACTGGACCTTCAAAAAAATAACGACTTTTTTCTGCCATTTCACGTAATGTTTTAACGCGTTCAGCTTGCATCACAATAATCGCAGATAATTTTTCATCGTCTGTCGCGCGAATATGTAAACGCGCTAATTGTTCAACAAACGGTAAAATTAATTCTGCAGGATTTTTTGTTTTTAAATAATGTTGGCTCAACCAATCTAATTTTTCAAAATTAAACATCGCGGGTGAATTATTAATATGATTCACATCAAATAGCGCGATCATTTCTTCACGCGAAAAAATTTCTTGATCGCCGTGCGACCAACCTAATCGTACTAAATAATTTAATAAACTTTCCGGCAAATAACCATCATCATAAAATTGCATGACGCTCACTGCGCCATGACGTTTTGATAAACGTTTTCCATCCGCGCCTAAAATCATCGGCACATGCGCATAACGCGGCAATTCACCGCCTAATGCTTTCAACATATTTATTTGACGCGGCGTATTATTAATATGATCATCGCCACGAATTACATCAGTAATTTTCATATCATAATCATCAACCACAACACAAAAATTATATGTTGGCATACCATCCGTGCGCGCAATAATTAAATCATCTAATTCTGCATTTTCTACAGAAATTTTTCCGCGAATCATGTCGTCAAAAATAACTGAACCTGTTTGCGGGTTTTTAAAACGAATCACGTGTGGTGTTTTTTCATCGTGCGAATTTAATTCACGACAATGTCCATCGTAACGCGGCTTTTCTTTATTCGTTGTTTGCGTTTCGCGTAATTTATCTAAACGTTCTTTCGAACAATAACAACGATACGCGTGATTATTTTTTAAAAATTGTTGAATCACTTCGCGATAACGATCCATGCGATGCGTTTGATAAAAAGGACCTTCATCATAATTTAAATTCAGCCATTTCATACTATCTAAAATTGCTTGAATGGATGCTTCGGTTGAACGTTCCGTATCGGTATCTTCAATACGTAAAATAAATTTTCCATTGTGATGACGCGCATAAAGCCAAGCAAATAAAGCTGTGCGCGCACCACCGACATGTAAATAACCTGTTGGGCTTGGTGCAAAGCGTGTGCGAATTTCGGATGACATATTTTTCTCTGCGATACTAAATCAGCAGTGTATAGCAGTGTGCTTAAAAAGAAAATATGTTAACGAGGCGATGGCAATGGTGTGGTGTACAATGTTCTTGCTTCGTTTCCTGACTGCTGCGGACAACAACCGAAAAACGCATTTTCTTTATCACTTACAGTGACAATCTTGTTGCCGGATGAGTTTGCACTACTACCGATTGTATTCGCATACTCTCCTTGCGCTTGATAAGCGCCACTATTTCTTGGTGGTGTGTTTATTTTCATGTTGGTTATCTTTGCTGTCGTCACTTCCAACATCTTTCCATAAAAAGAATCTACATCAGCTTGAACAACATCCTTTGTGAAATGTCTTAATTTTTTCACTGCAACTTGTAAAGTTTTTAAATTTGGACGACGCTCTGGAAAAATATCAGTCATTGCGCTTGCAAGAAAAATTAAACATTCGCAACAATCACTAAATTTACAAATATTTTTCTGTAATGATTGTTGGTGAGTATCAGCATCAAACAGCCCAGATGTTTTATTTCGTTCTTGTGTGTAAACAGATCCTTTGTGATATATGTGTGCTGTACGATTATCACAATCATTTGCTGGAAATAAAAATTCCATACCGAGCAACTCACGTAATATTTGACCCAGCGACCAAACATCCGCAAAAAAGGGTTCAGGTTTTGTTTCTCGTTCTTCGCGATTAAAATCTGCTATCTCAGGCGCCATAAACAATGGTGTAGTACCATTAATATCAACATTTTCTTCATATAAAGCTGCACTACCAAAATCAAGCAAACAAAAACCAGATAATTTATAAAATGCAATGTTGTCAGGCTTAATATCACGATGTGTAATTTTTTTATCGGATAATGTTGCAAACGCTTGCATCATTGAATTCAAAAAAATAGTCACAATTTTACAAAATACATCGGGATGTGTGTCACGTAATTCTTTAATGGAAGGTAAACATTTAGAAAAAATAACATCACACTTTGGCATGATTGAAAAAAAACGCCATCTTTGTGATTCCTCATCAAATATTTTTTTTACACCAACGCTACGAAGCACTCCAGAAGCAATACTGGAACGAATGTTGTTTGTGATGAAATCATGCATTTCAAATTCATCTGGAATTTTTTCGCCGGAATACCGCATCAATTCTTTTACTACACATTGATATGATGTGCCATCAAGCCGAGAAATAAGTGTTGCATTATAAACAACACCAAATCCACCTCGACCAATTTCATCGCCAAAATCAATATCCCAATTATCTTCATCACGAAGAAATGAATCGCTTATCTTACAGGCTGTACTCTGACGACTTAAAAACGCTGGTGATTTGTTTGGAGTGCTGAGTGCTGTTGACCTATCAGGTGTTCTGAAGTCTGTTGATTTTTGTGGTGTTCCTTGTGGTGTATGAGAATTCACTCTGCGTGGTGTCGAATATCCACTTTGCTGTCTAAACATTGCCTGTTACTCAATTCAAAGATAATTTGTCATTACTATATAAGATTTAAATTAAGTAAATATTAACCAAAATAAAATAAGAGGAATAATTTTGCTGCTTTTAACAAAACAATACATTACGAAAATAGCTGATTCAATAAGTTAGCTAATCGATATCCTGCTAAAACAGTTTGCTCTCGAACAAGCGGTTGAGCATTACTAATGTACATTTCAGACGGAACAGAATTTTCTGCTAGCGTATACGCAAACGTTATAGCAATTTGATGACTTTCTTGCGCCCATTGCGTCGGTGTTTTTTCTGCTAATTGTTTTGCAAAAAATGGTGTTGGATATTCGTTCATCCATTTTGTTGCAATTTTTTCTACTTGAAGATAATGAAATTGATAATTATTCGGTGCGCTATAAAATAATCCAACACCACGATCCCATAATTGATGTAAATTATTGGCGATGGGCGAATGAATTAAATAATCATTTCCACCATGATCACCTTGCGGAAATTGTGTGTCGTATAAAGTTGTGCAATGAAGTGGTTGTTCAATATCACCCACAAAATGAATTAAAAAACTTAAATATTTTGCACGACGCGCATTATTTTCCTTTGTATCCGCAACAATTTTTTCTGCACGCAAAATTGCCCACACTACATTTTGTGAATTGAATGTGGGTGGTTGAATATTATTTTTAACGTAAGGCAAATTAATATAATGCCAAGAATTATATTGTGTTGTTTGTAATTTTAATTGATCCGGCCAAGTTGCTGCACGCAAGAAACGATCTGATGGGTATGGCGAATGAAACATCACAGTGGTTAACGCATCAACCTTTTGCTTTGCTTGCGGTGTTAATTGATCGTAAGCAATTTGCGCAATCACGCGATGACCGGCGTTGTTCCAAGCGAATGTTGAAAAAGAAAGTGTCAATGCGAGTGTGAGTGTAAAAAAACGCATAGTAAATTCCAAAAAAATAATTATTGGAGAAATACTATTTTACAGAGTTATTTTTAAATTAATACTCGGGTTTTGAATATTTTATAATTTACGCAGCTTCACCTGCTCGACTGCATGCTGCCCATCTTTTTTTAAAATCAAATGAGCACGTTCACGACATGGCAAAATATTTTGTGATAAATTTACCGCATTAATTTCTTCCCACACACGCGTTGCAAATTGAAATACTTCTTCTGGTTTCATTTTAGATAAATAATGAAAATAAACTTGGTGGTCGCGAAAAGTAGTTTGCGAAAATTTCACAACGCGTTCAACATACCATTTTTTGATAACATCCGTTTCTGCGTCCACAAAAATAGAAAAATCAAAAAAATCGGAAACGAACAGTGATGTTTGTTGACCTGGTTTTTGCACGCTCGTTTGCAAAATATTTAATCCTTCTAAAATTAAAATATCAGGTTTATTTACTTCAATAAATTCATCCGAAATAATATCGTAAGATTGATGCGAATAAACCGGCGCCCTTACATTATTTTTTCCAGATTTTACATCAATTAAAAACTGCAATAATAAATTCAAATCATAACTTTCAGGAAAACCTTTTCGATTCATCAAACCTTGTGCTTCAAGAATTTTATTGGGATATAAAAAACCATCTGTTGTCACGACTGTTACTTTCGGATGATTTGGCCAGCGCGATAATAATGCCTGTAAAATACGGGATGAAGTACTTTTTCCAACAGCAACACTTCCGGCAACGCCAATAATATACGGCACTTTTGGTTCTGGTTTTCCTAAAAAATCTTGGCTGGCATGATGTAATGATTGTATTGCCGTTACGTATAAACTCAGTAAACGTGATAAAGGTAAGTAAATTTCAGCGATTTCCTTCAAAGAAACCATTTCCATTTGTCCGTGCAACGCATCTAAATCAGATTCGCTTAATGTTAAAGGCGTGTCGCTGCGAAAATTCAGCCATTCGTCACGTGAAAAAGTAAGATAAGCAGTTTCGTTGACGCGCATAAATGACCCTTTGGTTTTCATGGAAAATATGCGCTACTGTATGCAGATTAATGGTCAAAATCAATGATATAATTGCGAAATGAAATACAGATCGGTTCACATACTCTGCTTCCTTGTGCTATGTTTTGCATTCAGCACCACTTTATTTGCTGCAGTTAAACCTTATTTTCCAGTGCATATTATCATTGATGGCATTCAAGATAAAAATATCGAGTTAAATGCCGTAAAAACAGTTCATAATTATCGCGACAACATGCATGTTCCAATCACACAAGAAGAAGTGCTGCGTTTTGTACGAAAATCACCGCACTTTTTAGAAAAATCGCTGCGTCCTTTTGGATATTTTCAAAGTCAGGCACAAACTTCACTCGTTAGAAATAAAAATGGATGGTTTGTAACGTATCACGTCACACTCGGTCCTGCAGTGATGATTCGATCAATGCATATTCAGATTGATGGCGAGGGAAAAACAGATCATAAATTTATACATTATTTACAACACTTACCTTTGCACGTCGGTGATCGATTACAAACTGAAAAATATGAAAACATCAAAATAAAATTATATGATTTAGCAACTGAGCGCGGATATTTTAATGCAGTTATGAAGCAACATCAAATTAAAATTAATTTAGACAATAACACTGCACGAATCATTATTATTTTTAATACAGGAAAACGCTTTCGGTTTGGTGACACAACTTTTTCACAAACACCATTTCATACTTCATTTTTAAAACGATTTTTAACATATCAAAAAGGTCATCACTTTAATGCGAAAAAATTAGAAAAAACGCAAACAGGTTTAGTTGCAAGCAATTATTTTATGCAAGTATTAATTAGGCCAGAACCTAAAAAAGCAGTAAATGGTGAAGTGCCCATAAAAATTTCATTAATTTTACGAAAAAGAAAAGCGTATACGTTTGGCATTGGTTATGGAACTGATACTGGTCTGCGCGGAACAATTGGATATTCTATTCGACGCATTGGTCCTTATGGACAGCGTTTTCACACTTTATTACGTGCATCAGAACATGACAGCAGTTATACAGCAAAATATATTATTCCAGGCCCGCATCCCGCAAATGATCTTTTTACAATTGGCGCTGGCGCAAGTAATATTAATCAACCAACAGGTAATGCAAACAATGCGAAATTTGCTTTAGCATATAGTATTTTTGACGAACATTGGAAAAATACATTTTCATTGTCCTATTTAGCTGAGCGATATGATTTATTAAATTCACCCCTTTTTCCAAACACACCTTTTATTTCTACGCAGTTGGTTTATCCAGAATTTGATACAAAATATACAAATACAGATCACATCACACACCCAAGCAAAGGAATTAGTTTTGCGATGGAAATAATGGGTGCGAGTGAAAAAATATTATCTGAAACTACTTTTTTTCAAGTGAATCTTCATTTAAATACTTTGTATACGATTAAAAAAACGAATACGCGATTATTATTTCGATCTGATTTAGGTCACACTGATATTTCCAATTTAGTTAATTTACCTTTATCTATGCAATTATATGCGGGTGGTGCACGCAGTGTGCGCGGTTATGATTACAACACAATAGGTCCCGGAAAAAATTTAGTTGTTGCAAGCACTGAAGTACAGCAAAAAATAAAAGGTGCATTTTATTTAGTTGGATTTATTGATGCGGGAGTTGTCGGCGATACTGATATTTTTCATCATATTAATGCAGGAACTGGTCCTGGTGTTGCGTGGGTTTCGCCCATCGGTACAATGGAATTAACTGTTGCAGAAGCATTTACGCAACAAAATAAACCCATTGCAATCGGATTTACGATGGGAAGTGCAATATGATAAAAGCATTAATACGCACTTTTTTAATCATCGTTATTTTGCTGATCGCGCTTGCTGCTTTTTTATTAACACCAAGTGGTTTGCGCTTCAGTTTCGATGTTGCTGCAAAAATATTACCCGGTCAATTAACGTACCAAAAAATTTCTGGCGTGATTATTGGCCCAATTAATATTGATCAATTACGTTATGAAAATAATGATAAAATTATTGAGATTGGAAAATTACATTTGGATTGGCAGCCGATTAATTTATTTAAAAAACAATTATCAATTACTGCGCTTTCTATTCAGCAATTAAATATTATTACTCCTGAAGAAATTTTTCCTGCGTATGATGATGAGAAAACAATAAAAACCAGCATAAGCGATTTATTACTATTTTTAAAGCATAAAACATTGCTGCTGCATCTTGTTATTCAGCATGCAGAAATTGCAAAACTGATGGTGAAAAGTCCAACATCGCAAGCGCTGTTTGAAAAAATACAATTACATTCTGTGATGAATAATAAAAATTGGGATGTGCAATTATTTTCTACTATTAAAAAACCACAAACAGCTGAAGCGCATTTTCAATTAACTGGTACATCATCGCATTATTTAATTTATGCTGGTGTGAAAGGTGAAGAAACACATTGGGTGTTGCAAGGCGTAGGCAATCAAAAATCATTTTCATTACATGCAAAAAATATTAAATTTAATATGCGATGGAATCCAATATTAAATTGGCATGGAAAATTTACCAGCAAAACTATTTTAATTGATTCGAAGGGAAAAATAGACGGCGATATTATTCACATACATTTACTAGCAACACATCATCTACCATATAAAAAAACAAGATCGTTGATTATTGATGTGCATGGCACATTACAAAATCACACGGTAGATGCAAAATTAAAATTTCCCCGCAGAAAAATGCATTTAATCATTAACGGTCATTATCACAATCAAAAATGGAATGGCACACTAAAACAATTAACTTTTATTTTAGCCCATACTAATATTTGGAAATTACAAAATCCAATTTTATTAACAGCAACAGAAAATACCGGCACGATTGCGCCTGCATGCTTAACAGCACAATCGGCGGGAAAAGTTTGCTTTCAAGCAGAATGGGAAAATAAAAAAATGAATGCAGATTTACAAATGAATATGAATCATTTTGGATGGATTGGCGCATGGACGCGCGATATTCGCATTCCATCTGGAAATATGATTGCAAAAATAAATATAGATGGGTTATTACAAAAGCCAAACATAACAGGCTCATTAAATTTACATAATGGCAGTATTTCAATTCCAAAAGCCAACATCACTTTAAATCGAGTTGGCGCTACAATGGCAGAACAAAATCATCAGCTACATTTTACTGTGTTAGCATATTCACGACAACAACCCGTTCAATTAAAGGGATGGATACAATTTTTATGGCCTGATTTTTTAGCAAATGCTGCGCTTACAATGAATAATGCAATGGTTATGAATACAGATCAATATGTCATTTATACCACAACAAATTTAATTGCTAATATTAAAAATAATAATATTTTTCTAACTGGCAAAATACATATACCAAACGCAGTGATTTCACCAAATGATTTTCATGCGACAATAACGCTACCAGATAATGATATTGTGTATACAAATAAAGAGCGTGTGAAATCAGAACCTTTTTGGCAAATGCATATGAATGTACTAGGCACAGTTGGCAACAACGTTCAGCTACATGCATTTGGTATACACGCACAATTAGGCGGTACAATAAATTTAACACAGCAACCTGATCATGAATTATTTGGAACAGGTGCGATTACCGTTCGACATGGAAAATATAAAGTGTACGGCCAAACACTGATAATTGAACCGCGCTCATCACTTATATTTACTGACTCGTTATTAAATAATCCTGGATTAAATTTAAAAGCAACCAAAACAGTGAAAACCATTAATAGTTTTAACAGCATTGGTGTTTCCGATTATTCTCAACGAAAAATAATGGTTGGGATTGAAATGCATGGCACAATTAAAGAACCTAAAATCGCTTTTTTCTCTAATCGCAGTAGTTTATCGCAAAGCGATATTTTATCGTATTTATTATTAGGATATAGCAACGAATCAAATACACCTGGAAATACAGATCTTTTATTGCGTGGCTTGGCAGCGATTAATATTTCAAGTCAAGGATTAATGGGTAAAGAAAATATTGCGTCACAAATTCAATCGGGTTTAGGCTTAAGTGAAATGGGTGTTGAATCGGAAACAACATCCGATGTTTTGGGCAATCCACTTAATCGACAATCTGCATTTGTTGTTGGAAAGCATTTGACGAAAAAATTATATGTGCGATACAGTATCGGTTTATTAGATCCAGTTGATGTATTTGAAATACGTTATTTATTAAATGATAATTGGTTTTTGCAGGGTGATTCAAGTACGTTAGGAAATGATGTTGGGGCTGATATCTTTTACACTATCCAAAAGAATTGAATCACCACGATTTAACCACCACAAAATTAATAACGATGGCAAACCAACGAGAGCTGTTACAACATAAAAATCAATCCAGCCAAAATGCGAAACTAATTCTGCGGAAACGGGACCAATAAAAATTCTGCCGAGTGCTGAAACTGCTGCAAATAAAGCATATTGTGTTGCGGTGTATCGTCGATCACACAAATTCATTAAGAAAACTAAAAATGCGACGGTGCCTAATGCACTAAAAAAATATTCACCAAAAATTGCAATTGCCATCACGACAAGATTTTTTCCAACAAAAGCAAGCCATGCGTATAATAAATTCGAGCTCATTTGTAGAAAACCAAAAATCATCAGTGAGCGATAAACGCTGATGTAACGCATCAACAAACCACCCACAATACTTCCTAAAAATAACGCGAGAATTCCCATTGTTTTACTGATTGCGCCGATGTCAACTAAACTAAACCCCACGCCGCGAATTAAAAAAGTTGTATTGAGCGATAACGCCATTGCGTCGCATAATTTATAAATAATAATAAAAATTAAAATTAATATCGCATTTTTTTTCGTAAAAAAAGATTTAAATGGTGCGATGACTGCTTCTTGCAAGGATAAAGGTTGTGAGTTTTCTTCGACTGGATTCGGCGCAGTTTTTGTAATAAACATTAAACCAAAAAAACATCCCGCCATAATTAAATATGTTACGCACCAACCTATTTTTGCTGCTAAAATTAATGCAAGTGCGCCTGAAACCATCATTGCAATACGGTATGCAATTAAATAAATTGATGTGCCCATTCCGCGTTCATGTTCCGGTAAAATTTCAGTTCGATACGCATCAAATGCAGTATCTTGTGTTGATGAAAAAAATGCAACGATAAGCGCTAAAATTGCTAAAAATAAGGGTGTTTTTGATGGATGCATAAATGCCATCGCTACAAAAGTTACACCTAATGCAAATTGCATTAAGAAAATCCAACTGCGACGACGTCCTAAATTAATCGGCATCCATCGATCTAAAAATGGCGCCCATAAAAATTTATATGCGTATGGTTGACCAACCAATGTTAACCAACCGATTGTGACGATGCTAACACCCGATACTGTGTACCATGCTTGTAAAGTTGAACCAATTAATGCAATCGGCAATCCCGATGAAAATCCTAAAAATAAAATGGTAATTAAACGGCGATTGAAATACTGGCGCATTCTGTACACTCTAGAAATAAATAAATCTACGAAAGCATAGCATATGAAAGTGATTGGGTGGAATTATGACTAAACAGAAATTTGAAAAACTGCTTCTTCGCTTTCACCAGGCTTCAACCAACGCACACCCGATACTGTATTTAATGCATTCGCAAAACTCATCCAACGTTCAACGCAAAAAAATGGTTTTTCAGGAATGGTATATAATTGTGAATAAGAAAAAATAGCGGGATCTTGAATACCAAACGCGTTTGTTTTTAAAACATCGCCGTTTGGAAATGTTAATGTTGCTAATCTATTTTTATCATACATAAGTAATTGCTCGTTGATACTTGAATCACCCAGCTCAACTGGCGTTTTAAAAACAGGTTGTTCGCCAATAATATCAGTTAATGTTTCATTATATTTTAAACGTTTGACCGGTTGAAAATTTAATATTACTTTTTCTTTTCCTTTTCCCGCTTCTGGTGTTAAAAAATACGGATGAAAACCAGCGTAATACGGCATTGATTTTTCTTTTCCGGTATTTTTATAAGTTTGATGGCATTCAAATTTTCCATTTAACGCAGTGAATTTTAATTTCACTTCAAAATGAAATGGAAAACACGCTAATGTATCTGCATTATCAGTTAAAATGGTTTCGATTGAATTTTCTGTAACATTGTTGACTGCCCATTTTGAAAACCAAGAAAAACCGTGAATTTTTAATTGATATTGTTTTCCATCATATAAATAAATACCTGTTTTTCCATCGCGTGCAATGCGCGCACAAACCGGAAAAAGAAAAGGAATGCCGCCGGGTAAATCATTTATTTCATTATCCCATGCATAATCATGCAAAAAAACAGTTTCATGCGCACCAGATTTAAAAGGCAACATTAATGAAGAAACAAAAGAACCGCGATCAGGAACAATCGTTGCCTTTGTTTTTCCATCCTCAGAAACAATTATATATTTCTTCATTTATTCCCCCAAATCACGGCTTGGTACTCTAGCGCGTAAATTTGCTTCAATTTTTTCAAGCGAAACGTCTTTTGTTTCTGGTACTTTTAAATAAACAAATAAAATACCAAGTACACAAATTACGCCATACAAAGCAAACGTACCAGATTCATGAAAAAATTTAATTAATGTCAAAAATGTTAATGACACAATAAAATTAAATAACCATTGTATTGATGCCATGATACTGATTGCAACACCGCGCACTTTGAGCGGAAAAATTTCGGTAAACATTAACCACATGATTGGACCTAAACTAATTGCAAAACCAATTACGTAAAAAATAATACTAGTAAATGCAATCCACTTTAAATCTGATGTAGCGATAATATAACTTAAACTTAATCCAAATAAACAAATCGCCATTAATGTCATACCAACATACAATAATGGTTTTCTGCCGACTTTATCAATTAATGGAATAGCGACAATTGTTGCAAGAACATTCACCGCACCGATTCCCATAGTTGCCATAATTGCAATAGAATCACTGGAAAATCCAGATAATTTAAAAATAGTGGGCGCGTAATAAATAACAGTATTTATTCCTGTAAATTGTTGGAAAAACCCCAAACCAATTCCAATCCAAATAGCTGGCCGCAACCATTTTTTTAATAAACCATGCCAATCACCGACATGCTCAACACTTTCTTTAATTTCTTTAAATTCAACTTCAACATGCGATGAGTGACGAATTTTTTTTAAAACTTTTAATGCTTGATCAAATTGTTTTCTTAAACATAGCCAGCGTGGACTGTAGGGTGAAAAAATCAATCCAAAAAATAATAAAGCTGCGGGAATAACGCCTACAACAAACATACCACCCCAATTACCAGATTTTGAAAAATATTCATCAACAAAATACGAAACAAAAATACCAATCGTAACAGCCAATTGATATAAGGAAACCAATGCTCCGCGCAATTGAGCTGGTGATATCTCTGAAATATAAAGTGGTGCGGTGAAAGATGCGACACCAATTCCAAGTCCTAAAATAATACGACTTATTATTAACATCATTTCGCTAATAGAATAAGCAGAAGAAAGTGTACCGACAATAAAAATTAATGCTGCGACCATTAATAATCTTTTTCGACCAAATCGATCAGCAGCTTTTCCGCTTAATGCTGCTCCAAAAATTGCACCAACTAATGATGCAGACACAACCACACCATTTGTAAATGGTGTTAGGTGAAATTGATTTTTAATAAATAAAATTGCACCAGAAATAACGCCTGTATCAAATCCAAATAAAATACCACCGATTGCTGCTATGCTAGCAATAAAAATAACAAATGGGTTAATTGGATAACGTTGCACATTTTTCTTAGTACTCTTTTTTTTCATAGTCGTTCCCTCAAAAAAAATCCATTTATGATTTAAATTCCGAAAAGAAAATAGTACTTTTCAATGTATTTGCAACAGGTGGTTGCAATAATAAATCAGCGTACTTTTCTACAGCATAACGTTTAATTAGCGGTGATAACAACAAATTTAATTGTTGAGATAATCCATTTAAATTTAAAATAGCACTTTGAAAATCTTCATGGCCTGCATTTACCGATCCCACTAAATTTTGATTTTTTAATACAACATTTTGCATAAAAGTCCCTGCATTAATATCAACAGGATCTTGTCGACCCGGAATACCAGTCCAAACAAAAATACCGTTAAATCCGAGTAAATCAGTTGCTTGAAATGCTAATCGAGATGCGCCGGTTGCATCAAAAATCACATCTAAATTACCCGCAATTTTATTGGTAATATTATTTGTTGGAAGTGCAGGTTCTGTTTTTGTCGACTGAACAACTTCCGGTGTTTCTGCAATGCCCGGCACATTTTGTTTTTCAATAATATTTTCTAAATTTACATTTTGTCCTGAAAAATAAGTTGCGCCGAGCGCAGTCGCAATTTTTGCGCGCATGTCTGTGTTTGGTTCGCGCGAATAAACAAATGTATTAAATTTTTGAGAACACAAAACAAGTGTTGCTAATAATCCGACCGGACCTGCACCCAAAACTAATGCGCGATGAGACGTATTGTAAGTTGGTACATTATCTTTTGTAATAGCTGCGCAACCCCATGGTAATCGCGATTGAATATAAAATACTTCACGAACTGCTTTTTCAGCAATCGTTAATGGCTCTGTTAAAACAGCAATATTGTGCAAGGATTTTGGCGCACTCAAAATATATTTTTCTTCATCAACAACGTATTCTGTCATAAATCCATGCAGCTGATTAATGCCACGCTCTTTAAATGCACCGGTATAACAAAAATCTTGTCGATCAGCTTGGCATGCAATACAAGTTTTATAAGGACATGGTCTGCGCACCATTAATACAGCCAAATCTCCTACTTTAAAATTTTTTACAGCAGATCCAATCTCAATTACTTGACCCAATGATTCATGACCAATCACCAAATAATCTGAACCTTTTGGTGGTGTACCATATAAAAATTTACAAATATCATGATCTGTTCCGCACACACCTACTTCTAAAATTTTTATTTTTACTTGTGTTGGTGATGCAATATTTGGTTCGGGATGATTGTCAATCAAACGTACTTTTTTTTCTTTTGGAAAAACAGCGATGGCTTTCATCTTATTTTACTCCTTGAAACAAGGCTCATTTACACCGGGCACATCAACATCAATTGCAAAAACACAACCTGCTTGCGGCTGATTTTTTAATTCTGATTCCGTAACATCTCTTTTCGCTGAAGTAATAAATAATGTTTTTAAATCGAAACCACCTAAGCAACAACTACTCGGCGCTGAAATAGGCATTTTAATAACACGATCAATTTTTCCATCAGGATCATAACGTGTTACACGCCAACCATCAAAATGACAGCCCCATAAATATCCTTGCGAATCAATTGTCATGCCATCAGGATATCCTGCATCATCAGCAACTTTTGCAAAAATTTTTCGATTATAAATTTCGCCTGCATCAGAATCAAAATCATATTTATAAATAATACGATTAGGCGAATCAGCGATATAAAAATATTTTGAATCTAAACTTGTAATTAATCCATTCGCAACAATAAAATCACTCGCTTTTTTAATTAATTTTTTTTGCAATGAAAATAAAAAAATATTACCTGTTGGTTTTTTTTCAGAAAGATCTTTACATCCAATCCAAAAACGACCCTGACGATCGCAATGCCCGTCATTAAACATACTAATTTCACTTAATTCTTTTGGTAATGTTGCAAGATAATTTATTTTGTTAGAAATAGGATTTAAAATTGCAATTCCATCTTTTAACGCTGCAATTAATCCACCGTTTTGATTTGGTGCAACACAACAAATATCAGTTGGCATTATCCATGATTGATGATGATGATTATTTTTTATATCAAGTCGATGTAATTCAGGTTTGATAATATCTACCCAATACAAAACTTTTTCATGCGGATGCCAAATTGGACCTTCGCCTAAAATGCAGGATTTATCATAAATACAGCGAATAAGTGCATCCATTTTGCTTACTCATTTTTTGAATGCACAATTTTAGTTGGATCTTCACATGTAAAATAATATTCACCCACTCTGCCGCGATAACGTTCATCTTCTGAAACTTGTGAATGACCATATGCATGTCCGCCAAATCCATGACGAATCATTGAAATTGTTTTATCGGCATAATGATTTTCATCACGCGATGCAATGCATGACATCACAGCTTGCGCAATGACAGGTGTTGACACTTCCATATGCATTGCATCACCAACCAACCAATTCACTTCGCCAGTGTCATCAATGTAACTATCAATTTTTGCAACGCCTTTATTTTCACGATAACCATCGCGTAATAATTCCATCAACCAACCGCGAATGACTGATCCATGTGTATAAACATCAAGTGTTGATTGCACATTTATTTTGAGTGGACATGCTTCAAGTAATGCAACGCCTTCACCAATAGATTGCAGCATTCCATATTCAATTCCATTATGAACTAATTTTACGAAATGACCTGATCCTGCAGGACCTGCATGCACAAATCCATCTTTCACGCATAATTGTTTTAAAATTGGTTCAACTAATTTAACTGATTCTGGTTCGCCGCCTAACATAAAACATGCGCCCGTTTCAGCACCAAGTAAACCGCCGCTCGTTCCTAAATCTAAAAAATGTATTCCTTCAGAAATATATTTTTTATGTCGACGAATTGAATCGCCCCAATAAGAATTTCCGCCATCCACTACAATATCGCCAGATTGCAAAACAGTTTTAAGATCTTCCATCAAATGATCAATTGCTGCGCCGGACGGAATATAAATAAAAATAATACGCGGTGATTTTAATTGTTGAGCTAATTCTTTATTTGATTTGACAAAATGAAGACCTGCTTTGATTAATTCAGATTGCGACGGATTACGATCTAATCCAACGACTTTAATTCCTTTTTTCATGGCTTGAAGTGCAAGCCCGCCACCCATTCTACCTAATCCAATCACACCAAATTCTAACTGTTGATTAGCCATCGCCGCTCCTTGCTGCTTTTCATAATGTTGATATTTAAAATAGCAGAATTTAGATGAAATTGCATTTGTGGTAATATCGCATTACCATTCATTATCGGTATTTTATTGAGAAAATTCATGGAAATCAGTGTATTTGATTTATTTTCAATTGGTATTGGACCATCCAGTTCACACACTGTTGGCCCCATGCGCGCAGCATTAGATTTTTTAAAACAACATAATTCAGATGAATTTGCACAAATTGCTGCGGTTAGAATACGTTTACATGGATCGCTTGCATTTACTGGAATTGGTCACGGCACAAATAAAGCTATTTTAATGGGATTGGAAGGTGAACAACCAGAAACAATTGATCCATTTAAAATTGATGAACGCGTAGAAAAAATTCTTCATGCAAAAAAATTATTTTTATTAAATAAAAAAGAAATTACATTTGATAATGAAAAAGATTTAATTTTTGATTACGAAAAAATATTGCCGCATCATCCCAATGGCATGACTTTTATTTCATACGATAAAAATAAAAAAATAATTATTGAGGCGATTTATTATTCTGTTGGTGGCGGATTTATTGTTTCAGAAAAACAATTAGAAAATCCAGAAATGATTTCACAACATACTTTGCCATTTAAATTTGATTCTGCATTGGAATTATTATTGCATTGTAAAAAAGAAAAATTTTCTGTCGCTGAATTAATGATGAAAAATGAATTAAGTTGGCGCGATGAAAAAACAATTCGCGAAAAATTAGTGCGCATTGCAAAAGTGATGGAAGAATGTATTCATGATGGTTGCATTACAAAAAGTACTATTTTACCAGGTGGTTTGAAAGTGCGACGACGCGCGCCGGCATTATTTGAAAGATTAAAAAATGCAGGCGATCCTAAAATGCAAGGCACATTGTTAATGGAATGGCTGGATTTATATGCAATTGCAGTGAATGAAGAAAATGCTGCGGGACATCGCGTTGTGACTGCACCAACCAATGGCGCAGCAGGAATTATTCCATCTGTTTTAGAATATATGAAACGTTTTTATTTTCAAGATGAAAAAAAGATTTGCGAATTTTTATTAACTGCGGGTGCAATTGGAATTTTATATAAAAAAAATGCGTCAATTTCTGGCGCGGAAATGGGATGTCAAGGTGAAGTCGGTGTTGCATGTTCAATGGCAGCTGCTGCATTAACTGCCGCATTGGGCGGTACAATTGAGCAAGTCGAAAATGCTGCAGAAATAGGCATGGAACACAATTTAGGATTAACATGCGATCCAGTAAAAGGTCTTGTGCAAATTCCTTGTATTGAAAGAAATGCAATGGGCGCAGTGAAAGCAGTGAATGCAACTCAATTAGCGCTTGCGGGTGATGGAAAACATAAAGTATCACTCGACATGGTCATTAATACCATGCGCGAAATTGGCAATAATATGAGTACAAAATATAAAGAAACATCGCAAGGTGGATTGGCGGTGAATGTGATTGAGTGTTAACGTGACCTAACGATCATGCACAATCTTAACAATTAGGTAGAGTGCAAAGCGTACAAGTACCATTGACAGGATTTTTTAATGGCATTTTGACAGTAAAATTGTACCATGTCGCTTCCTTATTGTTTGGAAGATAGGCGCAAAAGTACTTATTTCCTTTTGGGTCTTGTAATTTAATGTTAACGCCACTTACGTAGCCCGAAGTCATACCTTGAGATGGCGCTGTAACAGACGC
The DNA here is from genome assembly GCA_001801815.1 of Gammaproteobacteria bacterium RIFCSPHIGHO2_12_FULL_36_30. Classification (GTDB taxonomy): domain Bacteria; phylum Pseudomonadota; class Gammaproteobacteria; order Coxiellales; family Coxiellaceae; genus 2-02-FULL-42-43. The sequence continues at coordinate 104,364 of MGXU01000009.1, read as the reverse complement.
TGAGCCTTGCTTGACTATTCCCGAAGGTGCTCCAAAGTTAGTGGTAATGAGGATTGTACCTGTAACGTTATTCTTTCCAACTCCATGGATCTGTACGGTTGCTCCGGCGCCGCCAGGCAATGCTCCATAAGAAGAAAACGCCAGTGTTGTGAGTAACGAAATACACAGAGCACCTATTATTTTTTTCATAAATCACCTCTCACGCAAACTAAAATCACACCTTCTTGAGCATATCTCTATAAATCCCGTTTCGTCAATTGCAAAACTATGATGTGATTAGTGAAAGCAAAATAAAAATTCACGTTTTCACTGATCAGCGGTATATTAGCCTACAAACATTTTTTAAAACTATTATGGCAAGGCGAAATTATCTCTTAAGGAAAATAATATGAACGAACCAAAAAAAATTATGGGGCTGTATGATGTTTCGATTTTAACATTGACCGCAAATTTTGGTGTTCGCTGGCTTGCAGTTGCAGCAGGTCTTGGCGCATCATCCATTTTATTTTGGATTATTGGTGCGATTGCATTAGCAATGCCGCTCGCCGTGATGTCGGGACATTTAAATAAATTATTTCCAGAAGAAGGTGGAATTTATGCGTGGACGCGCAGATCGCTCGGTGAAAAAAGTGGTTTTATTGTTGCATGGCTTTATTTTATTAATAATGTTTTATATTATCCTGCAGTTTTAATTTTTCTTGCGACAAATTTTGCTTATTTTTTAGGGAAACCTGAACTTGCAAATAATGACATATTTGTTTGTGTGGTTGTATTGTGCGCGTTTTGGCTTTTAGTTTTGATGAGTGTGTTTGGATTAAAATCCAATAAATTTTTTACAGAATATGGTGGTATTGTTGGCAGCTTATTTCCTGCTGTTTTAATTATTGTGCTGGGATTTACGTATTATTTCACAACACATCACAGCGCAACACAATTTAATTTGCATGCAGTATTTGCAGGACAACATGTCAGCAGCAGTCTTGCAAATTTAACCATGATTATGTTTGCAATGACCGGTGTTGAAATTATTCCAACATTTGCGAATGCAGTAAAAAATCCAAAGCGTGATATTTATTTAGGGTTGATTATTGGTGCTGGCATTATGATTGCACTTTATATTCTTGGCACTGTTGCGCTTAATTTTATTGTTAATCCCAGCGCAATTCAAAAAGCATCGGGGTTAATGAATGCATTTCAGTTGGTATTATTAAAATTTCATTTAAGCGAATTCACGCGTGCAATTGCTTTTTTACTGGTATTTGCTGAGTTAGGTATTGTGAGTATTTGGTTAATTGCACCGATCACGATGTTTTTCAAATGCACACCAGAAAATTTATTGCCACATTGGTTTCACAAAACAAATAAACAAGGTGCTCCAATCAATGCATTATTATTTGTAGGTTTGCTTGTAACTATTATTTTATTAACAACCAGTTTATTGCCAGCAGTAAATGATGTGTATCAAATTTTAGTTTTAATGTCAGTATTGCTTGCATTTGTGCCTTATTTATTTTTACTCGCAGCTTACGTGAAAAATTTAAAAGTTATTCGTGGTTATAAATTTATTCATTTATTTTTTGTTGCGTGTGTTTTTATTTCTTTATTATTGGGAATTATTTTTAGCTTTCAATTGCCAAGTAATATTACAACGCTGGGCGATAAAATATTTTATGAAGTAGAATTAAGTGTTGGGCCGATTATTTTAATTTTAGCAGGATATTGGATTTATTGGAGAAAGCATAAAAAGGGCTAAAATTTAAATCACCAGCGCAGCTTTAACGCCTATTTTTTTTCTCACCAAATAAACTGAGGCAAAGGCGCGCAATAAACTGGTCGTAACAACTGCTAAAGCAGCGCCTATCGCACCATAAAAATAAATTAAAATAACCCCTAATACAATAATGATTACAATTTCTGCTAGTGCAATATAAACCAAATAGATTTCATATCCTGAATAAGCAAGTAAACGCGGCGCTGATGCTGTCAGAATTGAAATCAAGGTACCACCCAATAAAATCCACAGCGGAATTTTTGCAATAATAAATGCAGCGCCAAATAATTTTAAAATCGGATTCGTAAAGATAAAAATTAATATTAATAATGCGACATTTAAAATAATATTCATTAAGTTTGTTTTATTAATTAAATTTTGTAATTGTTGTTTTTTGGATTGGTCATACACAAGTGATGAAAATAATGCAGATGGAGATTGAAACAAGGCGGTTTGCGTGACGAAGAAAATTCCTGAAACTGTTAATGCAGCCGCATAATAACCTACTATTTTTTTATCAGAACTCATGATGGCAAGTAATAAAATATCTGCTGCACGCACAAATAAATAAATCATTTGATTGATAATTAAGCGTTTTGATACTGTCCACCATTGTTTTTCCAAAACATTATCAGATGATTTCCTACTAAAAAGCGATGTAAAACTATTTTTTAATAAAGCAGGTATGCGTTTAAATAAAATAAGAGATTCTGCAATCATCATAAAAATAAAAATACATAACATCAAAAACCATAAATCTAAAGCATGGAATGGAATATGAAATAAATAAATAAAAGGAATTAATAATAAAATTCCAAACGCATAAAAACCTATTGCATCAAAAAAAGTGCCTAAATAAACATCGCGATCACAAATCAAATAAGATGAAATTAATAATGTGATTGCATTAATTGGCGCTAACCATAAAAAATAAATCAGTAAATGATATTTTCTGATATCATAAATATTCTGCAAATGTAGACACAGAATGACGATAATAAGTAATGTTAATACAGCGAGAACAAATAAAGACGAAATAAATACAAGTCTCACATTCCAATTAATATATTTGGATGCAGAATCCATTTTATTTGATTTTAAATACTGAGAATAAAAACGTTTTGAACTTGATAACGTGCCGCACAACATACAAACAGAAGCAATATTTAGTACACGCAATGCAACAGAAAAATCACCAAACAATGCATGCGAAACATGTCTTGCTAAAAGTGCATTAAATCCAATATTAAAAAAATAGCTGAACAAACCAATTAAAAATAAAATGGTGCTGGTTTTATAAATACTGTGTTTGGTTTTTGACGTCATCACAAAAAGAGCACACTTAGGCTACATTGTAATAGTCATTTTATCATATTGAGATGCGATAAATCGCGTTTCGTTCTCAACTTTGTGTTCGCTTCGAAAATTTATGATATAAAAACATTACCGGTCCCGATAAAACATACAAACCAAAAACAGTGAGAAAAACATCTTGCGGATCAAGTGCGACAAATGCGAGCGCTAACACGATAATGACAATTGCTAAAAAAGGAATTTTATCACGCGGATCAAAATCTTTAAAACTGCGAAATTGAATTGTGCTGACTTTTAATAATGCAACTAACAATGTAATTCCTAATACCAAACTTTTTATGCTGTCACCTGTGATGCCGTGTTTTGTGCAAAACCATAACATGCTTGCAATAAATCCTGCTGCTGCCGTTGTTGTTAATCCGCGTGAATATCTTTTGTTGTCGTGATCATCCATACTTAAAAAACGCGCTAAACGAAGTGCAGTACAAACAGTATAAATAAATGCGACAAGCCAGCCGATTTTTCCAACACCTTGCAAAGACCATTCATATAAAACTAATGCCGGTGTCACACCAAAACAAATCATGTCGGACATATTATCCATTTGCGCGCCGAATTCACTTTGTGTTTGTGTTAATCGCGCAACACGTCCATCAATTCCATCCAATAACATGGCAATAAAAATTGCGATTGCTGCAATTTCAAAATGATCATGTGTTGATGCAACAATTGCATAAAAACCCGCAAACATGGCACCAACTGTAAATAAATTTGGTAATAAATAAATACCGCGACGAATTCCGCTATTTGCCTTTTCTTCGTGCATACTTTGCTATACCTCATTGATTTTTTTATGTATCATCCCCGAAACTCAACCAGAAAACCAGTGCAATTTGCGCTATAATATACAGATGAATGACGAAATAAAGAAGATTATCATCGAAGGTATTACTGAAACGGGCGAAACGTTTCGTCCAAGTGATTGGGCCGAGCGAATGAGCGGACAACTTTCCACTTTTCATAAACGTCGTATTCATTATTCTCCACTGCTACAACCTTCCGTAAAAGACGGGCGAAAATGTGTTTTACTCGATCCGAAATTAAAAGATTCAAATCCTGAATTGTATGAATCCATTTTAGAATTCGCACAAAAAAATAAATTAAAAATTTGTGGGGAAGAGGATAAATAGCGTGATCACGCAATCTGCTGCGCTTTTGCAACCAGAAGAAATAATATTTGGAAATGGATCTGATTTTTTTCGCGCGTTAATTGAAGATATTCATCAAGCAAAAAACACGATTGATTTAGAAACTTATATTTTTAGTCGTGATGAAGTTGGAAAAAAAATAACGCAAGCATTATGTGAAGCTGCAAAACGCGGTGTTGTTGTGCGCGTTTTAGTTGATGGCGCTGGCAGTCCTTATTGGAGCGCAACACTCGCACGCGTTCTCGAAAAATCTGGTGTATATACAAAAGTATTTCATCCATTTCCATGGCAATTATGGAGTTGGAGTCGTTCAGTTGCAAAAACACATTTTTTATTTAAAGGTATTTATTTATTTTTCACAGCGAATTCACGTAATCACAGAAAAACATGTTTAATTGATAACAAAATTGCGTTTGTCGGCAGCATTAATATCACACAATGTCATTTATCATTTGAAGAAGGTGGTGAAAATTGGCGCGATACTGCTGTGCGATTAGCAGGAATTAATTTATCTGAATTGTATAAAGCATTTGAAATTGCATGGACGCATCGCACGATTAAAGAACGTTTGCGCGATGCATTTCAACATATTCGTCGTGAACCGCGCATGCGATTAAATTATACGCGTCATCGTCGTCGTATTTTACATAAAAATTTATTGCGTCGCATTCGATTATGTCAACGACGAATTTGGATTACGAATGCATATTTTGTTCCTGATAATTTTTTATTAAAACGCTTAAAAGAAGCTGCGCAAAATGGGGTTGATGTTCGCATTTTATTACCACAAAAATCTAACATCACAATCGTGCAGTGGGCATCTTCTACTTTTTATTATCATTTATTAAAATCAGGAATAAAAATTTATGAATATTTGCCAGGTATGTTGCATGCAAAATCTTTAATTTTAGATGATTGGATGTTGATTGGTTCGAGTAATTTAAATCATCGAAGTTTGTTGCATGATTTAGAAGCTGATATTACGATTTTTACTGATCAAGCAAAAAAAACATTAGAGCAATTATTTTTAAAAGATTTGACACAATCAAAACAACTGCATCTTGAGCAATGGCAACGTGTTCGTCCGTTGCATCAAAGAATTTTGGGACGACTTGCGTTGTATTTGAAATATTGGATTTAGGAACGCGCATAAATTCTGCTGAAATTGCCCACAATTTGTGTTATTATTTGACATAAATACCCCCCAATATGAGATTAATTTGATGAAGGATATATTTAATCGTAATATTTATCAATTACTTATAAATTGGTCTGATCCTTTGAGTACACAACCTGCAATCATCATTTCAAATTGATGATGGAACTTACATTCTCCAAACACTTTTTCGTTTGGAGAATTGTTTTTCGTTCGTCGTATGATATCTTCATTAGATTTACGAAATTGGATTTGAAAGAGCGCTACTCGTTCACTAAGTTAATCGTAACTAAAATTTATGGGGAATAAAATGCGGTTTGCGCCAGGTATGTTGCATTTGAATGATCTTGAGCGAGAAGAAATAAATAGAAAAATTTTAGCGGTACTTGAAGCTAGAGAAAAAGTAGTTGTAACTTTGGATTTTGACGACACCATTATTTTCGTCAAAGAAACCCAGGAACAACAAAAACCGGTTATTAATCCACACTTGGTCGAATTTCTCGTAAACTTAATATCTAAATTTGGTATAGAGCATTTCGAGTGGATGATTCTGTCATCGCGCGCAACGGATGAGCACATCAAATTAAATCTAAAAAATTCGCCATATGTGTTGATTGAAGCTGGATTGCCAGTATTTTTTGATGAAATTAAAAAGGCAACGAATCATATAATCGATTATAAAAATGTAAAGGTACATTGTCTGATGCGCGACACAAGTCACAAAGATCACATGGTGCTGGAAAATATTCGCTATGAATGCTTTTATGTTGAAGATGATGGTTTTTTTTCAAAACCACTACCGCTTGCTTACACTCGCCCGTATCATATGCGATCACAGTATGAAGGCAATCTACCTAATGAACGAATTGATATCATCACTAGATTACAGCGAGAATATCCATCGGCAAAAATAACACATCAAGAAAACTTTTTAACTAATAAAGCTTATTTTTTTGCGCATCCAAATTTAACTGATCCAAACAAAATGTATTTATTCTTTGATGACAATTTAGAACATTATTGGGCTGTAAACTCAGAAATCTTTTTTAGACACGTTCATCCTGTATTGATTGAACCACAGCGGCATCTAATCATGCGACCCAGTGTTGCTCCGTCTTCTTTGCAGCAGATAGCGCCAAGGCTTTTTCACCTAGTAAGAAAAAAAGCTGAGGCTAGAAATCCTCATAAAGGAAACTCTGGCGCCACGCCAGTCTGCGAACTCTAATGACTCGCTATATTTTTAATTGTGAGATGTTTTATTGTCTTCGATTTTCCGCAATGCAAGCATCACTTCATCCAAAATAATTGGACCAGAATGACCGCGCATATTTTCGCCTTCAGCAACTTCTAATTCACGTTCATCAAACGCCCATAATTTCAGCACTGCGATCTTTTGCCGACGTGATAAACGGTCATCATGCAAAACTTCATCAGGCATCTTGAAACTTGCCGACGGATCTGCCAGAATGCGTTCAAATTCTTTGTCATTCATTTGTTTCATAGAATTTCCTACCTGTTCCTAGTTTTTTCGCTAAGAGCATTTGTTGTATATTAATTATACACCCCTATAGAAATTACTGTTAAAATATTACTTATCTAATTGATTTTTAATGTTAATTTTTATTGTTCAATAAATGTTCATTGTTTAATAAAATACCCGGTCAGTAATGTTTTACTTTAAGCTGAAATGGTAACTTATTGTTATTATTCTTTATAATGCTGCTTCAATAAACTATCAATCAATTGCTGCAGCACGCTCGACTTGCCAACATCATCCAAAAATCCTGCGTCTTCTTTGAAATCAGCATACATATCTTCAAGTGTTTTTGTGGCAGTGCCGCTTGGAAATTGTTGCGCTAATAATTTGCGCGCAGCACGTGGACCAATTTTTTGATATAACGTATTGCGAATATTCACATCTTCAGCAGAAGTATTTAATGCCCACAATTCAATCGGACCTAATGTTGATGTGAGTAATTGCGTGTTGATTCCATTTTTTGTTGAAAATTGCGCGAGAAAAGTTGCGCCGCTTTCGTTCGGTCCGTGCACACGTGTTTTTAATGCTTGGCGCGCAGTGTTTGTTAAACCAAATGTTTTTGCAGTTTTCTGCACAGCTTGTTCTGGACCTGCTTCCATAATAAAAATCGACGTTGCAAATTCCACCATCACTTCATCAAAATCATCGAGTGATTGTGATAATAATGCAATTTGCACTTTCCACTTTCGACCTTCGCGCATATCTTGAATGACTTGATCACGCACAGCTTGCGCTTTGGATGTGCGATGAAATTCATCGAGCACAATGCGTTTTGGATCTTCGCGAATTTCTGCAATGCGTGCATGATGATAACTGCGATACGCTTCTGGCATATCAACAACATTATCTTCAATTAAAAAATAATGACGCGCTAAAATATATCGCGCAAGCATATACATCACTGCTGTTTGCCGATTTGCAGCATCACCGCCGCTTCGCGCAACTTCATCTAAATCCAGCGCGACAACTTTTGCATCGCCTAAATCAAATCGAGTTGTCTCAGAAATAATGGGATATTCGCGCACCGCACTTGAAATCATGCGTGCAAATGCTTGCACCAAAACTTCGCCGGTTGGCGTTGTAATTTTTCCATATAAATCTTGCACTGCTGGAATGCGACAAATTGCAGCAACATCTGCAAGCACAGGCATTGCATAACGTTGCGCTAACATTGCTTCATGCGGAAAACCTGCAACAAATAATGCGTCGGTCACTTCCCACCAAGTTGTTTGCACGTCTTTTACAAAACCAATCTCTTCTAAAATTCCATCTACAACTTCTGACATGCCAACTGCATACACATTTGGTTTTCCATCATCTGCAAATGCTTTATATAATTCGTCGATTACTAAGCCTGACATATCAGATACACCATCATAACTTTTTTCACTACCAACAGGCGTAACTAATAATGTTAAAAAATTGACTAAAAAACTACGATCGGTTGGCGCAGGATAACGACACCCTAATTGTGTATCGAAAGGATTAATTGCGTATTCGTGTGTCATGCGCAAACGATGATGTGCAACCAAATGTTTTTGATTCAGTGGCAATCCATCTTTGATCAATGAAATTAATCCACTGCTCGATGGACCAATATCAATAATTGAAATGCGCGGCAAACGCATAATTCCAGGCGATAAACACACTGCCAAATTAATTGCGTTGGACAAAACAGATTTACCTGAACCTGGTCGCGCATAAAATAAATCAATCCAAGTGGTTTGTTGTGTTGAACCTGGATGATACGGCCAAGGTTTTCCATCGGGCGAGCGAAATAAAATCGCGCCGTGTTTCCAAGGTGAGGCAGGACGAAATAATGGCAACATGTAAAGCACATCAGATAAAGGCGCAATGCTCGGCGTTGCAATATTATTTTGCGAAACTGCTAACATTGAAGATACCGCGCCTTCAAATGCATCCCCTGAAATTTCAGATGTATCGCACGAACCCCAACCTTGAATTGCTTTTGCTAACATCGATGCACGCGCTCGCAATAATCTTTCATCACCTTGCGGCGCCCAAGTTGATGCAGCAACACGTAAACGCACAACCGCATCATCGGTATTTAATTTAATATATTGTAATAATTTTAATGAATTATTAATTAAGCGATTTTGTGCTGACGTAACGCTTAAAACAGATGCCATCGCAGCACGCGCTTGCGAAAAACCCAATCCATCACTTTCAATTGAAAATGAAATGCGCCACGGAATATGCGTTTGCAATGTGCGCGAAAATAATCGAACAAAAGTTTGAATTTCTTTTGGAAATAAATCGATAAAAACTGTCGTATAATCTTTATCGCCAATTCGCACGGTACGCAAATCTAAATTTTCTGCATCGCGCGGAATAACTTGTTTTGCAAGTGATGGCCAAAGCACATCTGAAATTGCACCAGTTGATTTTTTCAGCGCTTTTATTGTAATTTGATCACCAGGCAAAACTGGTTTCCAATCTTGCGCTGTAAAATCAGGATCAACGCTGCGTCGAATTGCTTGCACTGCATCATGCACTTCAAGCAATGATAAAATTAATCCTAATTGTTCAAAATCACTTACAACAGAACGCACAAATGAATCATGACTTTCACGCAAATCAGGAATGGCCGCTAAAATATTTTGTGTTTGTTGAAAAGGGGGAATTGATTTTTCTTTAATAAGTTTTAACTTTTCTTTCTGTGCACGTTTTAATTGTTCGCTCGTTAATGATTTTAATCCCGTGCATAAAACTAAATAGGTTTCTTCGTGCGCACAAAAACGGGATAAATGTTTTACACGTTCAGCAAATAAATCATCTAAGCGTAATGATAAACGCTCTGCAGTTGCTTGTGCGGGCGCCAGAATATCTGCAATTTCGCCCGTTACTTCTTCTTTATTGTAATTAAAATAAACTTGAATTGTGTGACCTGATTGCGACATCGTAGTTTGCAATGTATGTTGAAAACCCAATTGCATTTGATCGAATTCTTCGCGACCGATTAATGATTTCACTCCATCAACGCGAATAATAGATAATAAAGCGCCATCGTGATTTACTAAAACAGTTGCGCTGTCTGCAGTTTGTAAATCGCAATACGACGAAGTGGATTGTTTGAGCGATGTGCTCATCCACGATAAAAATGGGCTGAAGAAATTGGAAATGCCGGAAAATATATTCATAATTTATCCCAATGCGTTAATTCCAGCACGCGACCACGCAATAATTTCAGCTGAAAAACGCGCTAAATTTGGCAGCAAACGAAATGCCTTAACAATTGTTTCTTGAATCGCGGGTTTTTTATGTTGTTCGCCCGCTTCAATTAACATTTGCCCAAATTGCGCTGGATTACTTAATCCTTCCCCTACTTTTTCTTCAATTAATTGCGCGCGTAATTTTAAACTGCGATAAATATTTTTCGCAAGTGACGCATTATTCAATCGACATATCATCGAAACAAAAATAACATGGCATAATGCATTTAATTCATTTTGAGTCATTTCAGGCAAATAAATTAATACGCCCCCACCAAAATCACTTTTTCCAACCGCTTCTAAAAAAAAACATTGTGCGCACAAACCACACGCGGTTAATAAATTATGTTTTTTATTTTCTAAATAATTGCCGTTGATATTAATCGTTTCTAAATTATCTCTTGCTTGAAAACCACAGAATTGACATGTGTAATTATCTCGCGCGTGAATCTTTTCTTGAAACGCTAAAAAAGCGGGATCCGCTCTGCGCAACATAAACAACCGCCAATTATTGGCGGTCGCAGTCAGTTCAATATCATGCAACGCGGTCATGGGTTTTCCGGTTAAGAACCAGTAATAGCAGACATACCGCTTCCTATTTTACTAACAGTCGCACCAAATGCTGCTTTTGTTGTTGTATTTAATAAATGTGGGAACACACACAAGCCAGCGCCAATAACTAACAATGTCACACCTTGACTCATCGGCACTTGCGTTGGCTGTAATTTGTGTTGATGAAACTTGAAAAAGGATGCCAGAATAAATCCAATACCGCACACTAACGATACATCTTCCAATAAACCCGCAATGTTGGTAACTGCTTTACCCACGTTCGTTGAAATACCGGAAAGTGTTACGCTCGCAGCTGCCATTGCGTCATTTGCAATAAAAAATCCTGCAAAAATAACAATTAATCGCAACAAAAAACCATTCTGAATAAAACGATTTACAAACTTAAACATATTATTTCTCCCAGTGAAAACAATACCAATATCGAAATCTGACACTTTTAAAATATATTACCATTTTCCATTAATTTATAATACCGAGCAATTGCTCAAGCAAATCTATCGTCCCAAGAATATGCACACACAAAATACCTGCAAAAATATGAATTAATGCTTTACCAAATGTTCCATGTTGCGATTGCTGACCGCCACTTCGCGATAACAAAACAATTCCGCGAATAAAAGCACCAACACCAACAATGCGCACGAATAAGATAATGGGTGGCACTAACGAACTGTAACCATGCGAACCACCTGAATATTGCAACGGACTCGCCGTTCCCCAAAATGCTAGTAACATACTGCCGATAAAAGCAGGTAATACTAACAACATGGCACCTGCAAGCAACATTAACAATGGTTCAGCGATGGTGTGTTGGTGTGACATCATCGTGCGCGATTCGCCATGTCTTTTAAATTTAAAAAGTGCGAGCAGTACAAATAAAACGCCCATAATCACAGAAACATTTTCCAAGATGGTCGCGATAATTTGAAAATTGTGTGTTAATAACGCGCCTTCACCGTCCACATAAACTCCGCATTACGCGATTAAAAATCATTGGGTCCGTATTCGATTTTTCGTCCGCTGCTCGTTGTTACAATACCGTGCTGTGCATCAATCGATTGCACAGTGCCATATTCTTTTACATGATCACCAATCGTCACGCTGATACTTTGACCTGTATTTGAAGTAATCCACGCGCGATCTGGAATAATCGCTCTTAAATGAAAAATAATTTTATGCGCTGTTATTTTTGCCGGTGCTTTTGCCATTAATTTACTTAATTCTTCAGACATCAATTGCACTTGCGATGTTAAATCTGCTACAGATGTTTGTAATTGTTGATTATCAGATTGAGTTTGATTAACGCTATCTTGTAAATCCGATAATTGTGAGCGCAAATCTCGAATTTGCGATTCAGTACGTGATTTAAATGAATCAAGCATGCCGTTATCATTTGGCGCGGGTTCGGATATTTGTGCAACTGGTTGTGTTATCGGCGCCGGCGCATGATGAAAAAGACGCGCGCCAACAATAATTACAATTAATACAACAACCACAATGACAAAACGTTTATTTTTCAGTAATGGTGATTGACGCAATCCTTCAAGAAAATTCGCGCCAAATGATTTTTTGACAACGTGATCAGATTCAAGCGATTCCAATTCTGGTTTTGCTGCGCCGGACGCGGCATATTCATCTTGTGGAAACTGATATTCGTCATCAGGCGATATATTTTTTTTCTCATCCGTCATTATGAATACCTCAACTATTATTATCTTGTGGATTTACTGGTAATGTTAAATCACCCATCAATAACACACCAATACCTGTTCCCGATGCAATACGAACTGTTGGCGCACGATTAAAATTTTGTCCCATTTCTTGCGAGTATGCCTGACCCACTTTACCTAAACCAACTGCGATTTGCTGATTCGTACTTAATGGATTTTGTTGCAACGTACAACCAAATCCGCCGAATAAACAATCCGACGTCACACCTTGATTCATAATTCCTTCAGAAATACCTTGCAAAAATGATGCTGCAAATAATGTGCCGTAACGCAACATGTAATGACTATCCACTTGTCCTGAAATTGCTGTGCGCGCAGTATCAGGATCAATTGCTACTGCATTAATTCCAATGCTGTTTGGATATTGCGGATCATTCAACATAGCAAATGTAATTAATAATCTTTTATGTTGGCGCGAAAAAGATCCCAATAATTTACTGCCTTTTAATGGACCTGACACAATATGTGCCATGATCGGTGTATTTTCATCACTGTTAATTGATGTTTCAATGACAGCAAACAATACTGTCCCAGCTTTTAAAATCGGACCATGTAAGGCTGCGGCTGCTGCAGCGCTCGCCGCATTTGCTGCATTGCTACCACCTGATTCTGATTTTGTTTCAGGCGCATTTTGTAATTGTTGCGGAGCGAAATTACTCCAACCCACCAAAAACTTATTAGCTTGCTGATTCATAGATCCTTGCAAGCGTTGAATTTCATCTGCTTTTTGTTGTGCATTCATATCTGCTTGCTGTTGTTTTTCAAATTGCGCCAATTTTGCTTCAGGTGAATTTGCATTAATGGGCGGCAACAATGTGTTGGTTGCAGCATTATCAGATGCAGTTTGTGTTTGTTCTGTTTGAGGTGTTTCGCGATAACCAGATTCGGCTGCATTAAAACCTGCGCGCAATAAATCACCTTTTGTAAAACCTGCCGCTTTTAAATCAGCCGCTGAAAATCCTGCGTTTTTTAAATCAGCTGCAGAATAACCTGCTTTTGCTAATTGTTTTGCTGTAAAACCTGCGGCCGCTAATTGTCTTGCTGAAAAACCAGCGCTTTTTAACGCGCCTGCGGAAAATCCAGCATCTTTCAAATCTGCTGCTGAAAATCCCGCGTTTTTTAATTCTGTTGCAGAATATCCAGCATTTTTTAATTGTCTTGCAGAAAAACCAGCGTCATGTAATTCTTTTGCTGTAAATCCAGCTGTTTTTAATTGTCCCGCTGTAAATCCCGCTTCGCGTAATGCGCCTGCTGAAAATCCTGCTGCTTTTAATGCAGCCAAACCACATCCTTGTTGACGTAATGCAGTTGCGGACATGCCTGATGCGCGTTCTTGTTCCAATTTTTTTACATCACAAGCAAGACCTGTTGAAACTCCGGCTGCTTTTAAAGCGGCTGCAGAAAAACCAGCGGATTTTAATTCGCCAGCTGTAAATCCAGCATTTTTTAAATCTGCTGCCGAAAATCCCGCTGCTTTTAAATCTGTTGCGGAAAAGCCAGCGGATTTTAATTCGCCAGCTGTAAATCCAGCATTTTTTAAATCTTGCGCGCTAAATCCAGCATTGCGTAAATCTGCCGCAGAAAAACCAGCGTGCACTAATTCTTGTAATGTAAAACCACATGCGCGTAATTGCGTTGCAGATAATCCAACTCCTTTTAAATCACCAATCGAATAACCAGCATCTTTTAATAACGGACATGCACAACCTTGACATAATAATTCTTCTGCCGTCACACCACTTTCTCTTGCTAATTTTAAATTTTCTGGTGTGCAATTTGCGGGATTTGGTTTATACATTACGACTGTTTTGCTCAACGGACATTGCGATGGACCAGTATTTGAATCAGAAGATATTTGTCCAAATTGATCTGGATTACCGACAAAACCAGCGCGAGTCACTGTTGGAACATACGAGCTAGCAACTTTACGCGCTGCTGCTTCACCCGCAGCATTTGCTTCTGTTTGCGCTTTCACATAAGCAGCTGAAGGATTGCCAGCGCCGGGAATGGAACTAATGGATGGCGCGCCAGAAACGCCAGCTGATGCTGCAGTTGCTGCAACATTGGAACGCCAATGAACAATAAAAGCAATCGCGGCGATGCCAATCACAATTAATCCTAATGCGATAAACACACGCGATTTCGCACTGTGAAGTAATGGTGCTTTTATTTTTTTCTCAGAATCACTCATGAGATTACAATCCTTTAATCGATAATTGAATCATTTGACCACGTTCTGACGCTAAAATAATCGGTGTTTTTGTTAATTCATACACATTCGTGCCATCCGGGCTGCTCATACTTGAAATCCAACCAGGCGATAAAACAGTTACACGCGTGCGTAAAAAAAGATGGCCGGCATATATCCATCCTTGCGCTGGCGCACCATGAATCGTTAATAATTTTGCACCCGATGGCGCAACACCATCTAGAAAATCCATTAACACAGGACTTTCTGTTTGCGGCAAACCACTCATTGTTACGGTTGCATTTGGTCCTAATCCTGGAATACGCAAATCAACACGATAATCTACCGCGCGTTGACCCGGCATTAACGTTAACATCACCGGCGTGTTTTCACCTTTCAACATTACCGCTAAATTGCCTTGTTGATAACGTTCTAACGCTTGCAACATCAACGTATCACCTTTTCCATTTGGTGTTGTTGGCATAATGCTAAATGCTTTTGGATTTCCTAAATCATACCCAACCACTGGCCACGGTTGACCTGTCGAATCTAAAAAAACAAGTGAAGTAACATAACCTGCGCGTAAACGAATTACTGGCGGCGCAGCACCAGGTGACATATTTACTAAAATTGAACTGGACGTTGGTTTTGGCGGAACGCCCGGATATTGCGTCACCGCTTGCTGTGTTTTATTAAACATATTTCGCAGTGTTGTGATTTGATCTGGATTTAATGGCATTAAATTACGAACCATTTGTGTAAATGCCAGGCGACCATTATTTGTATTGCCAAATGCATTAGATGAATTGGCAATTTTATCAGAAACAGACACAGACGAAACAGGTGGCGCGAAAGATTCGGATGCGGTCGATTTTAAAATAGGGGCTGTTATTGATGGTTTTGCAGGTGCAACAGTTGGCATTGAAACTGGCGCAACAGATGGAGTTGAATCTGGTGCAACAGTTGGTGTTGATGCGAGAGCAACAATTCGTGTTGACGATTTTACTGTAGGAGCAGATTCAGCAGCAGGCGGTGGAATAACTAGCGTTGCTGTATTTGCAGCAGCTGCAACAGCAGCATTATTTGGATCGCCAACATCGCCATTATTTCCTGTTACAGTATTAGCAGCATTTGCGGCGCAACTGATGATTAACATCATTGTCAGAAAAATTTTTTTCACACTCACACTCACACTCCCACTCATTGCGCTTGCACTTCCGGTACAAATTCATTAATCGCAATACGATTTGGATTATCTTGCACTGGCACACGCACTACAATCACCGTCACTTTTAATGGCTGCGGAATTGTTTTATTTAAATTTGTATACGTGATTAATATTGGCAATTCAATTTTCCAAACATACGTACCATCGAACACACCTGCGTATTGTAATCTTGGCGCACCAGTAACAGCTGCATTCGAAACCATTTGTAATTTTGCTAACGTTTGCAAATCACCGCTTTGTTGATAAGCAGCTACAAACATATTCCAACCATTCGTTGTAAAATTATTTGATGCTTGCTGCAATTGTTGTTTCCAATGAATAAAATCTAACGCAAATGCTTGCTGAACTGCATTGGCAGTCCACTGTAAAACATAATTATTACTCACAACAGGATCTGATAACGCATGATATTTGATTAATTGATATTGCGCATTCGTCGCAAAATATTGTGGTTTTGGCGGATTAACAAAACGATACATAATCACAACGAGTAATAATACATTAATAAAAAAAACAACGGCGAGCGCAAACGAAGCGCGACGATAATTATCGCGATAAAAAGCATTGCGCAATAAAACTAGCGTCAATCCTTCTTTTTGTTCTTTGTTTATCGTATTTTCTGCCATAATTTTTTATATTGGTTTTGCAGCATTAAAATCAACAATCTGAACACCTTGTGATGCATTTAATGTCGACACACGTTGAACATTCATTGTAACAATTATATGTTGCCGACTAATTGCACTTGCACTTGTAAATGTCACCAACATTTTCATTTGCACACGCCACGTATATCGACCATCAATAATTAATTGCGATAAAATAACAGGCGGCCCAGAAACAACAGAACTCATTATTAATCGGTTACCTGTTATTTGCTTAATTAATCCTTTCATCGCCCCCATCATTTTATTCCAGCCTTCCGGCGTAAAACGATCTTTAATTTGATTCAGCTGTTGTTGATAAGAATTAAAATGCAAATTGTAAACAAGTCGCGCGGTTAACGACGACCACTGCAAAATAAAATTTTTCGTCAACACAGGTTCTGACAATGCATGCATTGGCACAACTTCACCTGTTGTCACCGCAGCAAAATAGGCGGGTTGTTTTTTATCGTAAACCATCCACGCTAAAATTACCGATAAAATAGCGCAGATCACAACCATCAATGACAACCATTTCATCGTGCGATGATATGCAACACGATAAAAATCATTTATTTCAAATTCGTTTTCTTGTGACTTTGTATTTAGTACCATGCCGTATTATCTCTGTAATATCTAAAAGTCACTTCAACACGCCGATTAAAACGACGACTATCTTGTGTTCCATTCCATGCAACTGCACCACGCGCACCTTTTCCAAGCGGATATAATAATCGCGAATTAATGTGTCGTGAAAATAAATAATTTGCGACCGAGTTTGCTTGTCGTTCTGTTAGTTCATCTGACACGCTACCAAATTTTGTTTTCACATCATCATCAGATTTATTTGTATATGCTGCAACAAACACTGTAATTTTCGAATATGTTTGCATAAAATCAGCTGCAACATTTAACATCGGCTTATAATCTTCATTAATTTCCGCTGTTTCGTTATCAAAAACATCATCACTTGGAAAAATAAATTTCCACGTTTGTCCAAATCGAATGACTTGCACACCGTGCGTTTCCAACACACAAAGATCATATTTTCGACGCTGAATCACATTCATTGGATTTTTTAATGTAATGAGTTTTTGCGGCGAAATGTACGGTGGATATTTTAAATATTTTTCACAGGGCGGATGCGAACAACCACTCAAACCAAAAGCGATTACGCTCAAAAAAATGATGAGAAACCCAAAACGCTTCACTGGCGAACATCCCCGGAATAGCTCAAAAAATAACCAGGCAGCTTCTCTAGCCTTAACCCATCATTAATTTAACAAAAGATCCTTAAGAAAGCATTAAATATGATCTTTTTCACTGTATATCTACGTACGCATAATATTGTAATAAGCTTTGGGCGTTAAAATACCCGCTACATTTATCTGAGAATAACAATATGCCATGGAACTTTTGGAAAACAGAACAAGAAATACCCTTTGAATTGCACAGTGCTGTTAACGCGAAGCTCGCGCTCACCTATACGCCGCCATTAGAAATTGATTCGTCAAAATTACCTACGTTGCCAGAAGATTGGCTTAAAATATTAGAAGATATTTGTTGCGGCTATAACACAACACTGACCGAACCCATTCAAAAAAAACATCTCGACAATCCACTTTATTCTGAAGAATCAAAACCTGCGCTCATTGAAAAATTAAAAATAATTTATCATCGCTTGTCTGGAAATTTAGATAGTCAATTAGGAAAATTAACATCTGACATGCGCGAGCAAATGTTATCGCAATTAGATGAAGACATCATTGCGTGCACCGCTGGTTTTCATAATCGCGTTAATTTAATTGTTGCATCCATGCAACTACCCTCTTCATTATCAGAATTATTATGCAAAGTAAGACAAAGTTTGGTTGAAAATGCAGGTGCTGCAACAGGCGGTATTCATACATGGAATAGATTTACGCGTTTAGCAAAAGAACAAGGTTATGGCGTAAAAATAAATCTAGAAAGCGATAGATATATTAATGATCCCGGGATTGTGGAATTACGTGATGACACCATTACAAAAAAATTAAAGGAAAAATTTGAATCAGAATTTCGACCACTCGCATTACCATTTTTGTTAAGTGATGAATTACGCGGATATGCAATTTCATTGGGTTATTCAGGATTGCGAGATGGCACAACAGGTGAAGGAAAAAATTATAATGCACAGATGCGTGATTTTGAAAAATTAATTAAATCTTGTCTTCCTAATCAGCCCGCGAAACCAGAAGTGGCAATAGAATCAGAATCGGAAACAGAAATTACAATAACATTCAAAACAAGATTAGGAAAATCAGCTGAATATTTTATATTTAGCGCAGATGAAAATTATATTCGCGATATTAATTGGCAAACAATAAATAAATTATTTTTGGAATTGTTGCAAAAAGAAAAATATCTCAAAAAAATTCCGAGTCCGCTTACATTATGGGAACACGCTTATTATTCAACAAAAAAAGAAACGATATTAGTAACATTACGATTTTTGAAAAATATTTTTAAAATAGATAATTTTTATGAATTAACAGATACTTGTTCAGCATTCATTGATCAATTAAAAAAAATACCAGAAATATCTCCTGATATTTATAAATCGATAACAAACAATGCAGATATAAAAAAAGTTGCACAGACCAATTTTGCTTCGACAGATAAGCATGACTCGATCAGCTTTATTGCAACATTATTTGAGCTGTCAGCATTACTTACTGTTGATCAAAATAATATTTATTTGGATATATTAAATAACGAATTGAAAAACATACGAAAACCCTCATTGAGATATTCAGTTTTATATTTTGAATTGAATGCGGTTATTGCAATCGCAAAAGTGCATTATCAATTTTTAGGTCATTTTAATCATCCTAATTTGAAACCATTATTACAAAATGTAATTCGAAATAATGGAAATCTTATTTCGGTTCTTAAAAAAATTCCTAAAAAAAGTTGGCCAGCATTAATAACAACGCTCGAAATAAAATCAGATTCACTGTTAGCGTATTTCAATGATGCAATGCTTTTTATTGATAAAGAAGAAATTGATTTTAATAATCCCACTCAATTTACATCTATTTATTTTTTACTTGAATTATTGGGTGAAAAAATTTCGAAGAGTTTTTTAGAAAAAATAATAAAGCACATTCAAGAAAATCAAAACTCATTAGATAAGCTTGAATATTTACTCGCGCTATATTATGCCGCTCTAAAAATAAATCATTCTCAAAAAAATGAGCTAAAAAAATTAGTGTTTGAAAAAGTAAGAACATTAACAAAAGAATCGTGGGTTACTTTATTAGAAAATGCATCACTTTCTAACATCAATGTTTTTTTAATGATAGCAAGACATGAAGAATATACTGTGATGCGTGAAGCGCTTGTAGAGATCATCTCAAAAAAAACACCGGATGGTAAAGATAATCTATTATTTTTTAATTTAGTAAAAATACAAGAATCCGACGCAACAAGCAAAAAATATATTGGCATCATATTATCCCAATTACTCAACATTACAACTCAATTTCCAACTCAGATGTATAAATCACTAATTGAATTTTTAAATGTTGACGACGTTTTTGTCTTGGTACGTAATGCAGAACCCTTCGGATTGTTAACCGAATTAGCAAGTAAAGACACTCCTGAATCGCATGAATTGTGCCACTTTTTCTTAAAAAAAATTAAAGAGTATCATGCTTCAACTCTTATTGAGACTGGAAGAACACGCACGCATTTTTTACATTTATTATTAGTTGAGCTCAACTCTGGCGATCCAAACGGAAGATTTATCGCATATGCAAAAAAAATATTTGAGAGTTATTGGACAAATACCGCGATTCAATTTTATTTTATGGAAATGTTACCAGCGATTCAATTGGTTTCTCTGTTAGAAAAATTACATTTTTTTGAACGACAAAAGGCTTATCTCAGCGTACGCACTACATTGTCCGATTCGAATAATATTGACACAACGTCAAAATTAAAAATTTTTATTATCACACAACTCAGTAAATATATGGATTCAAAAAATGTAAATCCAGCAGGCGAAAGTTATGCAAGCTTTTTTTCTGTAAGATCATCTGCAAATAAAATGCAATTAGCAGATGCAAAAAATTTGATGGGTGAAATTGCAAGATGTGACACCGCGCAAGAAATTAAATCAACATTAGGACGAAGTCATTATAAAACAAATGAAATAGATTCTCGATCTGTGTTGTCAAGCAAAAGCGCTTATACAAAATGTATAGAGGAATTACAGAGGTCAATACTCGACTATCAAAATCGTCTTGCAACTGGTAACAGCGCTCCGACGCCTTAATTAAAAATTTGTCGATACTACCAAATGCAATAAGTGGACTCGCATCAGCAATAATAATTTTATTCAAAATCTTTGAGCTCCTCGTCCACATCTTTAATTGTGTAATGAATGATGGAGATTCCTAATTTGCTGAGTATCGCGATAAATTCTTCTAATGATTCGCCTGATAATTTTGCTGCTTTTGCTAGCGTTAAAATACCTTCTTTGTATAAATGAATGGCCAATGCGGGTTTTAATCCGAGTTCAATTAAATCATCCGTAAATGGAATTGCTAAAAAAACAGGTCGACCACGTTTTGTGATAAGCGATAATTTGCCTGCTTCGGCATCATGTATGAGCGAACCTGTGTGCTCGCGTAAATCTCGTACTGAAAAAGTATCCACTTGCCACCTCAATGATTAGTTTGTGCCCTCAAATGATAGCACATTTTTTAAAGATTGGGTGCAATGCTGCAAACTACTCTTTCTTCTCCCCCGCTTCCTTTTTCTTCATCGCAATGCCATTCACCATTTCAATTATTTTTGCAGTGATTTCTGCGGGTAAAACGGGTGGATCGAGTGGCGCAGGTGGATAATCAGTTCCGCGATCCATATCGCCGACTAATTCCATTGCAACATTGCTTGCTTGTTTACTTGTTTTTCCACAAAGACGTTGCACATATTCAATTTGATCGCGCACTGTTTTGCGATTTAAAATTGCTGCGCGATAAGCGGGATCTTCAGAAACATTTAATGGTTTTAAATAATCCGTCATGAGCAAACCAGTAAAAACATTTAAACGATGTTCGGATGGTTCCGTTTCCAACAACATCGCAGGCGCAGTCGATGCAACTTCTTGGAAAAAATCTGCGGGAATTTCATCAATTTCAATTTTTTCTTCAAAATTTGCAAGCGCCATTGCAGCGCGTTCGATTGGTGAAAATTCAGAATATGTTTTTAATAATTGTGTCACGCGATCAATTTCTTCATTTTCTTGCACGTCTAATGGTTTCCAACCTGTGCGCGCAGATTCATCGAGTGTTTGATAAACATCAAATGATTTTTTTAATTGTTTAACCGATTCATCCGACGGCGCATCAACCATTAGAAAATGATTTAAACGCATGCGTTTTACAGGTTGCGGATTTGCATAATAAAATCTTCCGCGCACAATTTTCGATTTAAAAAAGAAATGCGCTTCACCTTCGCGTTGTTCTTTTAAATCTAATAAATCAACGCGTGCTCGTTTTTCTAAACGCGCGCCTTTTGCATCCAAATAAGTTCCCAAAACATTACCTTGATCAACTTGAAAACTTTCAACGTGCGTGACGTAAGATTCGCCCGCAGTTTTCATAAAAAATTCCCATGTCGTCAACGGATCTTCTAATTTCATACACACTTTAATATTTGTATTCGCGCCAATAGATGCTGCTTCTTCTTTCGAAGCTTTTTCAAACGCCGGTAAATCTTGTCCTGCAAATACAACTGAAAAACCAAGTGATCGCGCTTGCGCAGGCACAACTGCAAAACCTTCAACAGCATAATAACCATATTCATCTAAAATACATAAAAAAGGTGTTTCAGCATTAGTTGGTTTGCGTTCAATTAAATCTTTATATGCACCTTCAACGCTATCACCTAATCCTGCCGCCATCATTGATTTTAAAGTTGCAATAATAATTTTTCCTAAATTTGATAATTCTTCCGGTGATTTTTCAAGCGCAGGTAATAAAACACATAAAATACGGCGATTTAATACAACGTCAGATAAATCTACTTCGGGTAAACGAATACGTAAAATATGTCCGTACGTATCTGCTAATGATGTAAAAATACGGACTAATTGCATGATAATAAATCCATGCTGTTCTAATACTTGCGAAACTTGTTTGCCTTTACTTTCTTTTTTAAATCCAGGCAATGTATAAACATAATTGGTGATAGGTTCTAAAACTGTTGATGGAAAATTTTCTAAACTCACCGATTCCATTCCGTCGCGCGGAAATAATTTATCCAACACGATTACTTCTAATTTTGGTAAATGAAAATAATTACGAATGGTATTTGCGTCCAACAAAATATGTCCCGCATCACGCATCGCAACTAATATTTTCATTAATGATTCAATGAAACCAATCGCGCGACCTTTCCACATATCTGCATCAGGACTGCTTGCCCCTTTTGTTGTGCCCATCAAACTCACAATTAAGTTTGCCAACATGCTGGATGAACCCATCGCAAATGGATTTAATGTATTTGATAAACGTGATTCTTGCGGACCAATGACATCGCGCGCGCCTGTCATAAAATTAATTAATAATAAATCATCTTCGCGACCCATTGATCGCACCATGGAAAATACAGATGCATATAAACTGTTATCACCTTTACCATCGACGTAAATAAATCCAGATGCTTGTAATAATGCATTATACGCGAGCGAAATGAGTGCTTGTGTTTTACCAGAACCAGTTGAGCCGAAAATTAAAACGTGCGTGCGCATATCTTCATTGCTAAACCACAATTCATCCGATGTTTTAATTTCATTTCCAAAATAATAAATACCGCGCGCCATTTTTGGTTTGCCATTTTGTTGCATGTCGTTGTAATCTTTTTGATGCGAAAAAAGCGGCATGCGAAATGGCAACATTCTTCTATGAAAATAACCGTAAAAAAAACAACACAAACCTGCGAATAATAATATTTCACTTAAATATCCGAGAAAAAAACTAAACAGGGCAAAAACAACTAATGTAATTGCTAATGAATGTGGTTTTTTAAGCGCGTCAGCAATACGCATGCCCAACGGGCGCGTATCACGAATAATGCGTCCTTGATCTTGTTCTTGCGCTGCATTTAATCCGCGCTGACGGTACGCCATTGATCACCTTCTTCCACAAATAAAATGTTTTGCAATGTTTCATCTAATGCATCGACTGCACCTTTTACCATCGGTGTTTTCAATGCGCGTCCTACTTTTTTTTCTGCAACCCAATGCGAATAAGCACCTGCAACTTCAACAAAAGCAGTGCGTCGTCCAACATTATTCAACACATACCACATGCGACGATCAACTGGTTTTAACCATAAAAATTCCGCAGATGCGAGCACGCCATCGCTTCGCGAAATTTCTAATAGCGAAGCCATTAACGTTGTCATATACGAATGACGTTTTTCCAGCCATTTTACAATGCGATGATCTTTGAATTTTTTTAATTGATCAGAAACACCAGTAAAATCTAATTTTCCTGACGAAGCAGATGCGGAAATTTGTTTTAACAATGCATTTGCAATTGGACGTTGACCTGTTGCACGCGCTAAAAAAATAACAGCAAGCGCTTTAATATGAATTGGTAAAAAATCAATTCCTTTCCACATTGGACCTAATTGCAAAGCAAATAATCGATACGATGGTTTTTGTTTTAAAAAATAAACTTTTTTTCCTGCGATTGTTTTGAGCGACAACAAATCATGTTCACGACAAAAATCAAGCGGCGCTTTTGACATTGCCCACGGACCTTGATTGATATTTTCTTTCACTAAATCGAGTGATAAAACAGGCGTAATTTGTGGCCACACTTCTTGATCCACGACACGCAATGTTTTCATGTTGTAAGTGTGACGAAATTGACTGGTCGCGCGAAAACCTACAACTATTGCAATACTAAGCAAAATAATAATTGTTGGATAACGCATCCATTGACCGATCTCTGCATTAATTGCCGCAAACATATTCCATGTCACAGCTTTAGGCGATGCAGTTTGCATGTATTTTTGTATTGCATCGAGTCTGGATAAATTCATCGCGGGCAAATGCAAAAAATGTGCGGTGGGAATCCACAATTCTGCAACCCAACGAATCAATTGAATTTCATGAATACGCAACCAAAAAACAAATGAAACAACGGCACGGGATTCTGTCCACCAAATGACAACTCCAATTCCCACTAAAAGCGCAACCAACCAAAAAAAATTGGATGTGTGGTCTGATTGTTGTGCGCCGCCTTGTGGTTGCATTTGCGTTGTCCGTTATGCGTTATGCGTTATGCGTTTTACGCCTTCACCAGTTGCCCATCCACAAAATGATACCTTATTCCTTGATGAACAAATGCAATAATTCGACCATGTTTTAATGCTGTTTCTTTTAATAATAACAGCGAGTGATCAAATTGATCTTTCAGTGGCGCTGCAAATGGATCGAATTGCACATCCATTTTTTTTACAATCACTGCAACATATGCTTCATTTGCAGCTGCATTTCGCAAACGAATACGCTTTTCAATATCCGCTTCGTTTTGATAGACAGGTCTACCAACCACATATCGATCCAATGATCGCAATTGCATCGCCCACTTGTTGATATTGTAACCGTCGCTTTGAAACAACGAAATATAAACTTCAACCTCGTTTTCAGATGCCGTGCGAATTTTAATAGATTTTTCGCTGACTTTGACATGCAGATGATCTAATTCTGCTTCCGCTTCTTCTTTAATTGCTAATAATGGTTTGATCGTGTTGCGTAAAAATAAAGAACTATTCCAATCGCCCGCTGAAACAACATGATTCACCGTAGAAATAACTGCATTTAATAAACCAGCTTTATCATCTTTTGATAAATGTTCTTTATCAAAATAAGTACGCGCGATTTCAGAAAATTCATGTGCTTCTTTATCAAGACACTCAAGCAATTTTTTTTTGAGTTCTTGACCTTTGAAATCAGATAATAATCCAGATGTTTTATCCATAGATTTTATTCTAGCATTTTAAAGTGTGTGCGTTGAGTGGTTGACGCGGATTTGCATCACACGAAGTCGCGAACGTAGCCAACAAAACACTAGCCTCGACTGGATGGCGATATTAGTTCGCGATCAACAACAGTAGGCGACACATTATTTTTCGGTCTGTCACCATGTTGTTGCGCAGCGGCTACAGCAGCTTTGGCAATAGAAGCGAGCGCATTCATTCTGCGTTGCAGTTCTTGTGCCGTCTTTGGGTCAAAATTATTATTAAAAACTGGATTAGCCATGCGCCACCACCTTTTGCATTCATATATTTTTCACAACCTTCCGGTGGCAGTTTATTCCTCACTTTCCTCAATATTACCAATCAAACCTTAAGGAAACATTAAATATGTTAATAATTCGCATGAAAATTTGATCTATCTTGTTAATTTTAGCGGATTATTGGGGATTTACTGGTCAATCGTACATTAGCTCATCCAACGGCACTTCATCACGCGTTGGACTGCTTTTTACAAGCTCATTTAACACATCAAAAATACATAATAATCGCAACACTTCAGGCGTAAATTCATCAAAATTAACCTTCACCCCAAGCAGCGCACCTTCAACATCTTCATACGTCGCACCTAAACCATAACCCAAACATAACTGCGCCAATTGATCTGCGCGCTTCGTTAATCCCGGTAATAAACCTGTATCTGAAAACATATCTTTATAACTTGCAACACTGCTTTTTAGCGTAAAATTTACATTCATTCGCTTTGCAATTGCCGTTAATTTTTTTTCCAAATTAATTGTCATTCCATCCACCACGGTATCGCCATTTTGCGATTACCAGCAATTAAATTACGCAGCCAACGAAAAAAAACGATTGGTGTAAAACCATAATGATTTAAAATTGAAAAAAATATAATTAAAAAAACAGTTAAACCTAATGTCCACAAAGTCATATGCATTAAAAAAATAACAACTGGAAATGCCGCGCGACCATCCCAAATAAAAAATTTCACTGGACGTGCTGAATCTCGCCAATGTGCATCTGCATTTTGTACCATCGATTGTACCTCGATATTTAAACAATCTTTTGCTATGTTAACGCACTCAACAAAAAAGGTCATCCATTATGTCTTCACATACATTACAAATGTCAGCGGAATTAACTGATTATTTACATCAACACAGCGTACAAGAACCTGCATTATTAAAAGCATTGCGTGAAGAAACATTAGCAACACTCGAAGCGGCGCCCATGCAAATTTCTCCCGAACAAGGACAATTTTTTCGCTTTTTATTAGAAACGATGCGTGCAAAAAAATGCTTAGAAATAGGAACATTTACAGGTTACAGCGCAATTTGCATGGCACTTGCATTACCAGAAGATGGAACAGTTACTTGTTGCGATTTAAGTTTTGATTGGACACGCATGGCAATAAAATATTGGGAAAAAATGAATTTACAAAAAAAAATTACATTACATTTAGCGCCTGCCATTACAACGTTAGAATCACTTATTAAAAATAATCTACAAAACACGTATGATTTCGCATTTATTGATGCAGACAAACCAAATTATATTAATTATTACGAATATTGTTTACAACTCGTGCGTCCCGGCGGTGTCATCGCAATCGATAATGTTTTGTGGAGCGGCGAAGTGATTAATCCTGCAAATCAAGATGAAAATACAAAAATCATCCGCGCATTAAATAAAAAAATCGTACAAGATAATCGTGTCACAATGTGTATGTTGCCGATGGGAGATGGGTTGACGTTGGCGATGAAAAAATAAACGTATCGAAATGTACATAAAAATAAGCCGTTTTTGAATTATCTCGACATTGAGATGACTGCACCGTTACAATTTACTTATTCAATTTAAAGAGAAATAAATCGTGACCGAACCACACTTAACGCCAGCAAAATTAATTGGACAACGCTTTCCAAAAAATATATTTGGAAAAATGCGAGTAGCAATATTAGGTTATTGTCCACCGCCATCTATTTTTAAAAAATATAATCAAGTCGACACACACGATCAATATTTTATTTTACAAACACCTGACAGCGTAAAAAAATGTTCGTACGGCGATATGGAATTCCTGCACATATATCACATTTATGGCGGACCCGTATCAGCTTCGCTTGTTGAAGAATTAGCATATTATAATTTTGATTATATTCTTGCGTATGGACTTGCGGGTGGTTTAGGAACAAAAAATTTAAAAATGGGTGATTATTTTTTAATTGAAAGCGGTTATGTTTATGATGGAACAACACCACATTACACAAAAGATTCTGTCATAAAATGTGATGATTTTTTAGAAACAAAAATATTATCGTTATTACCCAGTACAAATATTAATGAAATGACTTCTGTTCGCGCAATGACAAACGATGCAATTTATAAAGAAAATAATGCACTATTAAAATCCGCAAAAGAATTTGGTTGCGATATTATTAATCTTGATTCATCGCATTTATATGCTGCTTCAATTAATAATCATGAAAATAAAAAAATAAAATCAATTCAGTGCGGCGTGATTTCTAATATCGCAGGTGAACATCGCGATGAGCGAGATAGTAATCTTTCTGTCATGTTATCTTCAGAAAAAACTGATGCGCCTAATCCACTTGAACTCACCGGAAATATTGTTGAATTTTTTGTGGAAAAATTAATGCCGAAGTTAATCTAATTGCGCTTGCGTTAAATATGACCCAAATGAATTGCAGCAACCCGATCGAGTATTAGACTTTTCCTCACAATCTGTAATAATAAACGATGAAATTAATGTTACTTTAAGGTAACGCGAATAGAATCTAGGGCTATCGCATTTTCAACGGATGTTCTGATGAAAAAATATACATGGAAAATCGCATTATTGTTCCCGCTGTTCATTTTTTTAACAAGTTGTTCAAGCGGAAAGAAAGTAGTCGATCTTCATTTAAAATATTTACCCGTGAATGAAGTGCCTGCGCAAATAACAGATGAACAAGCGCAAGCGGAAATTGCAGAAGCTTCAATTGCAGTGGGTCATTCGCTGCAAGAATTATCGGCTGTGCAAATGACAGTGCATCCACCGAAAAAATTGCAAAAGCCGTTTAATCCAAAAGCAATTGGTATGGGTAAATTAGCGTCGGTCAGTTGGACAGGTCCTGTTAAACCATTGCTTCTCAAAATTGCACAAGCTACACATTATCAGCTAAACGTGATTGGCAGAAAACCAAATTTACCTGTTTTAGTTTCATTGGATATGCATAACAAACCAATCGCCGATATTTTACGTAATGTTGCTTATCAAGTCGTGATGAAAGCAAATATTGCCGTGTATCCGAAACAACGCATCATTGAACTTCGTTACAATGGTAATTAAATCTGAGTAGTGATGATGAAATTTTGTAACAAATTTTTAAATCGCATTTGCATAACAGCACTCAGTATTTTTACTTTCGCTTGTGCGTTAAATGCAATGGCAGACGATGCGCCGATATTAGATGCAAATGTTGGTTTTATTTCTATTCCGCGATTACCATTAGGTGGCAATCAAGTTAATCCCATTCGTTTTGCAGCAATTCGTCAAGCAGCAACATCCCTTGGCGCGCGCGGTGGTTTAGCATGGCAAGCTAGAAATATTGATATGGCATTAGCAACAGAATCTATTTTTCTCGATCAAGTTTTCGATTTTAATCAATTATTATTGGGACATAATGTTCAGCCGCCGGTATTAATACAAAGTAATAATAATTTAAATTTAGATAATAATGACACGCTGCGCATTGCAACAAAAACATATCGCATTATTCGTGCAGCACGTTTTGTAACTGCACCGCCGAATTGGCGCACATATTTATGGATGCGTTATCCAAAACCCCATTTAACGGATCGTTCTTTGTTGCCGCAAACACAAGCAGAAGCAATGGTCTGGAATCATTTTATTAAAAAAGGTTGGGTGAAAGGCAGTCAACAAGCAATGGATATTTTTACAGATAATTTAAATAGGATGAAACGCGATATGTTAGGGATGATTTTATATCGAAAATTATTAGCGTTGCATATGGTAAGTGCGCCGTTTGTTGCGAAAGCAGATTTAGGCGTGACGGGAAATGGTTCGCAATTACGTATTAATGATCAAGTGCTGCGAATTACGTCGCAATCTGAATTGCAACCGAATCCGCAAAAGTGGAGACCGGTGATTACTAAATAGTGTGAGTGTGAGCGTGAAAAACATACGAGACAACTATGCCTGAAGACAAATCTTTTTTTTATCCAAATGAACCAACTCGTTTTGAAGCGAAAAATATCGATGATATGTTGGTATTTTGTCATCGCAAAGATGCCTCTGATATTACCATTCAAACTGGCGAACCCATTACAATCGAAGTGTTTGGTCGCATCCATAAAATTACAAAACGAAAATTATCAAACACTGAAGTGGGTGATATTTTAAATGCAATTTATGGTCCAAATGGCACAACACAAATTATGCGCGGCACTGATTTAGATACGCATTACGAAGTGCGTCCAAGTCGCAGCGAACGTTTTCGTTATCGCGTAAATGGTGTTGGTTGTTATGTCGAAGGTCACGAAGGAATACAAATTACTTTACGTACCATTCCCGCAACACCGCCAACATTATCTTCACTACATTTACCACAAGCAATTATTGATGCAATGGCACCACAACAAGGAATTGTATATGTCACTGGCGCAACCGGTTCTGGTAAAAGCACATTATTAGCTTCAATTATTCGCGAATTAGCAGAAGAAAAAGATGGTAATCGAAAAATTTTAACTTACGAATCTCCAATTGAATTTGTTTATGACAATATTAAAATGCCATCTTCTCTTGTTGCGCAATCAGAAATTCCAAAACATTTACCAACATTTGCAGAAGGTGTGCGCAATGCATTACGTCGCAAACCACATTTAATTTTAGTCGGTGAATCACGTGATCCAGAAACCATTAGCGCTGCACTTGAAGCTGCATTAACAGGTCACCCCGTTTACACAACATTGCACACAAATGGTGTTGCAGAAACAATTCGTCGATTAGTTGGTAGTTTTCCACAAGAAGAAAGATTGGGTCGCACGATTGATATTATTGAAACCGTACGATTAATTATTTGGCAACGATTAGTGCCATCGGTTGATGGAAAACGTATTCCGTTGCGAGAATATTTAGTTTTTTCAGAAGCGGTTCGCGATCGCTTATTAGATAGCGATCCAGAAAATGTCACACAAACGACACGACAATTAGTTGTTGAACAAGGTCAACCGATGATTGTTGATGTTGAAACAAAATATAAAGAAAAATTAATTTCTGATCGGTGGTATCAAATTCTTACTGCACGACTGAAGCATACATGAAATATATCAAAGCTAAAAAAGGATTAATTTTCATTCTCAGTCCGATATTATTATTAATCGGCATTTTTTTATTTTGTTTTACATCACAAGCAATTATCAATTTTTTTTACGCGTTTTGGATATGTTTAGCTTGCGCATTATTTTTAATTGTCACGCCATTTGGAAATAAAAAACTCGCGAACGAATTGGATACAACGCCACGCATGCATTTTTTACACTGGTTTTTACGTATTATAATCATTGAATTATTATTGATTGGTGTTTATGCAGGAATAAGTGCGTTATGCGGGGAATTATTTCCAATTAACGCTGCTGTAAATAAGCATCTTTTTTCAGAATCATTGCAAACAGAATTATTACATTTCGGATTATTTCCATGGAGTTTATATGGATTAATTGCAGCAGGTATGGGAATTATTGCATATAGGAAACAAGATGATGCTTATTTTAGCAATTTAATTCAACCATTCACCAAACAAAATCCGCAAGGTACTATCAGCGTAATTGTTAATATCGGCGCGCGACGATGCGTGCAATTTATACTAAGTATTGCGTTACTCTTTATGACATTATTATTGATTAGTCTTTTTTTATCGCTACCATTGCATGTTGCGCATGGTTTTCAAACGGTCGCATTATTCACAACACTCATATTATTAATGCTGGTCTACACAAAAAAAATAAAGCAATATATTAATTCACTTTTTTCGAGACATATTCCAACAATATATAGCTTTCCCATTTTTTGTATTGTGCTCGGCGTGACTATTTTAATATTAACTCTTATTTTTTCGGCATCAACACAACATACTGCTGCGCAATCCTACCCCAATATTATTTTACGTTGGATGGAATACAATAATGCGACCGCATGGAAAATTTTTTCAGTGATGTGGTGGATTTGTTTAACGCCATTAGTCTCTGGTTTTATTGCGCGCATTTCAAAAGGCTATAAAATAAGAGATATTTTACTCTGCACATTGGCATTACCAATTATTATTTCGCTTTATTTTATTTTTTCACATTCAGCTTCTATCGCATTGCCACTTTTTGCAATTAAAATATTATCGATCATTTCATTTTTAATTTTATTGCCAGTATTGATCAATCACGACAATTCATCTAATGCTATTCTTAGCTATTTTCCAAAAAATGGAATTGGCAAACCGCGCGATGAACAAATTTTCTTTCAACGCGCCGTTCAGTTTTGTATCTTGAGTTTTTATTTATATCTAGTAATCGGCATTAATGGTCTTAGTCTCTTTATTTTTGCAATTAATTATGGCAACATCCTGAGCTTGTTGGTGATTTGTGTGGGTGTGTGTTTTGTATGACAAAATCAAAAATCGCCTTATTGTTAAGCTATATTTGCATTGCATCCATTTCAGCGACAATCATCACACCTGCATTTCCGAAAATCCAAACCGTTTATCATTTATCATCTGAATCACTTGAATGGGTGATGTCGATTTTTTTAATTGGATATGTTGTGGGGCAATTAATTTATGCGCCAATTGCAAATCGATATGGCACATTAAATGCATTACGTACTGGTTTAATTGTCAATTTTGTTGGGATTTTAATTTGTTTATTAGCCAGTACTTTTTTAATGAATTATTCATTATTACTTTTTGGCAGATTAATTTCAGCATTAGGTTCCGCGAGTGGTTTGGTCTGTACGTTTATTTTAATTAATGAATTATTGCCACCAGAAGAAGCAAAAGCTGCGATGGCTTACAGTGTCATTTCATTTACAGTTGGTATTGGTTTATTTATCACGATTGGCAGTTTGTTAACACAATACGCTAGCTGGGTAGATTGTTTTTGGGTTTTATTATTACAGGCAATTATTTTATTTTGGTGTACGTGGTGTTTTAAAGAAAATGAACAACCCAAAATTCCAATTAATTTACGTACTATTTTTTCGCGTTATGTAAAAGCATTTAGCAGTGGACGTCTTGTGATATTTGCGTTAATGGCTGGCGTGGTTTCGGTTTATTCGTATGGATATTCTACAACTGCATCGCTTTATTCTGAAATTAATTTACATTTATCACCAAGTGAATATGGTTATTGGAGTTTATCCAATACACTCGGCATGTTAGCAGGTGGTTTTTTAAGTGCGCAATTGATTAAAAAAATCGGTGTGCAAAATACTTTATTTACTGGCTTAATGTGCATGATTCCATTTTTAGGATCGCTCTTTTTAATATCGATTACACATCATGGAAATGTGATTTGGTTTTTTACAACAACAATGTTTTTATTTGTATTTACTGGTTTACTTTTTCCAACCGCATCTTATTTTGCGTCTAATGCCATCGATGATCGAGCGAGCGCATCCAGCGCAATGTCATTTATTAATATGGGGCTAGCAACATTAAGCACAGTTGTACTCGGTTATTTACCTTTTTCATCACTCCTATCATTTGTTATTGTCTTATGTGTTTTATTCGCTGTTGTTTCTGTTTTAGCTCTGCGTCAAATATAGTCCTGAACGATTCTTGTTTTGTAGTCACAAATGTACTACAATAGAAATGTAGATTAAAAATGGGGTCTGTATGCCAATATCAAATAGTTATGTTAGAGCAAGGATAGATGCCAAAACCAAGAAAAAGGCTATTGTAGCATTAGAATCGATGGGATTATCTGTTTCTGACGCTATTCGACTATTATTAGTGCGCATTGCTCATG
Source organism: Gammaproteobacteria bacterium RIFCSPHIGHO2_12_FULL_36_30 (assembly GCA_001801815.1). Lineage (GTDB taxonomy): Bacteria > Pseudomonadota > Gammaproteobacteria > Coxiellales > Coxiellaceae > 2-02-FULL-42-43. The sequence continues at coordinate 70,685 of MGXU01000009.1, read as the reverse complement.
ATCGTCGCCTACCTTTTGAGGTGCGTGGCGCGAAAACAAGAGAAGCAATTGCTGAGCTAGAATCTGGTAAAGGAAAAAAAGCACGCACCATTTCTGCGCTAATGGATGATTTGCATGAGGACGATTGAGCGATCAACTATTTTTAAGCGTGATTATAAACGCGAACTAAAAGGGCGACATCGTTCAACATTAGATAATGATTTACATGCGGTGTTAGAAAAACTCATCAGCGATACTCCATTACCTGCACGATATCGCGATCATAATTTATCTGGCGATTGGGTTGGATACCGTGAATGTCATATCAAACCAGATTTATTATTAATTTACCGCAATACTGAAAACGACGTTCTCCGTTTGGCACGTTTAGGATCACACAGTTTGCTTTTTTAAGAAACATCTTGCCTTTTTGTTTGTACTCATGTACCATTACATCAGTATTTTAAACATTGAGGATTTGAGATGAAAAAAACACTAAAAATAATAACAACTTGCGCACTCAGCGCAGTGTGTACGCTATCAATTGCAGCGCCTGCTGTAAAACCAGTTAAAATTGGCGTTTTAGTTCCCGTCGCAGTTCCGGCGATGAAACAAATTGTGAGTGGTTTTGAAAAATCACTAACTGCTAATTCTAAAACTCCAGTAACTTTTTTAGTGAAAGATGCACAAAATGATAAAAATTTGCAGCGTTCTATTTTACAAGAATTTAATTCAGAACATGTTGCGCTCGTTGCACCAATTGGAACGGATGCATCACAAATGTCGATTGCGATGATTCGCAATAAACCGATTGTGGGAATTGCAGCAAATCATTTAAAAGAACAGGCAAAAAAAGCAAATAATCCAAATGTTACTGGCGTTCTCAGTCGTGTTTCGCCGGAAGCGCGTATGCATTTTTTACATGCAGCAATGCCTAATTTAAAAAAATTAACGCTTGTGTATAGCGCAAGCGATCAAATTTTTTCGGAAGTAAAACAATTTGAAGCGGCTGCGAAAAAAAATCATATTCAAGTACAAAAATTAATGGTAACGCAATTATCGGATATGTATACGCTCAGCAAAAATATTGCACCTGATTCTCAAGCAATTTTTATTTTAAAAGATGAATTGGTTGTGAGTGGCGTCAATACTTTATTACAACAAGCGCGCATGAAACATATTCCTCTGATTGCATCGGATGATGGTTCTGTTGCAAAAGGCGCTGCATTTGCGCTCGGTGTTTCTGAATATCAAACAGGTGTTGATGCTGGAAAAATGGCTGCAGAAATTTTAAACGGAAAAAGCGCAGCAAATATGCCGGTGCGAATCATGAAACATTATTTCGTATTTTTAAATGCGAAATCAGCAAAAGCGCAAGGTGTGAATCCTGCGGTTGTGAAATTAGCAGCGAAAAAATTGGGATATAAAACAGATTTATTATAGCGAGTGAAGCAGAAAAATCCACGATGAGTTTTATTTTAAAAACCTGACTAAGTCTTTCGAGCGCAGCGTCAGGGGTCCCGCTGGGGGATGGGTGACGCGAGCACGGAAGACTTAGTCAGGTTTTTAAAATAAAATTCATCTGGATTTTTCGTTGAACGAGCGGCGATAAGCGATAGCTAAATTATGTTAACCATTTTATTAAACACATTACAACAAACCCTAATTTTTTTACCCCTCGCGCTCGGCGTTTATTTATCGTACGACGTTTTGATGGTGACGGATTTAACGGTTGAAGGAACATTTGTATTAGGCGCTGCAATTTTTGCGCGCTTAGTAACACTTGGTTGCAATCAAATGATCAGCATTTTTGCAGGATTATTAGGCGGCATTATTGTTGGTATTCTCGTCACAGTGATGCAACGTCTTGCAAAAATAAATTCATTAATCGCCGGAATTCTTGCTGTTTTTATGTTGTATAGTGTGAATTTCGGCGTGATGACTCGGCCGAATATTAGTTTACTAAACAGCAATATTTATCTTCAACATTTACAAGATTATTTTCCACATGATCTGACGATTTTTTTAATTGCATTTACAATATTAATTGCAATTGTGATGTGCTTATTTTTGCATAGTCAAACAGGTTTATATTTACGCGCATTTGGTAGCAGTCCACATTTATTAAAAAAACTCGGTAAAAAGCCTGCGATTTATCTTTGTATTGGATTATCCATCAGCAATATGCTGGCAGCATTGTCCGGCATTATGACAGCGCAATTGAATGGATTTGCCGATATTCAAATGGGTTTAGGAATGGCATTAACTGCGATCGGCGCTGTTGTGATTGGAAAAAAATTAGTGTCGGGATTACTTAAGTCGGATCGCTTTAGTGCGCTCATTGGAATTATCGGTTGTTTTATCGGCGGATTTATTTATTTTTTAATTTTAAATGAATTTTTAATTATCGGAATAAATCCTATTTATATAAAATTATTTTTAGGATTAGTGCTTGTCGCATTTTTATCAACAGCACATTACAGTCGTCAGCGTGGAGAGTTATATGCAACCGCTGATTGAATTTAAAAAAACATGTTTTGTAGTGGGCGAAAAAGAAATTATTAATCATATTTCAACTACTATTAATTCTGGCGATTTTGTTGTCGTCCTTGGCGGAAATGGTTCCGGAAAAAGCACGCTATTAAAATTATTAAATCGCACATATCAACACACATCGGGTCATATTATTTTTAAAAATAAGGAAATTGAATCTTATAATTTTAAAGAATTGCGACAAGAAATGGTGACGATGACGCAATTTATTTCTGATAGTTTATTTTTAGATTTAACGATTGAAGAGAATGCTTTATTAATCGAATCATCTTATGCAAATGCAATGCATCAAGCATTTCACAAAAAAAAATTATTGGCAGAGTTGCCGGATTATTTATCAAAATTCAATCCGCGATTAGTAAAATCATTGAAAACAAAAACAAAATATTTATCCGGTGGCGAACAACAAATTCTTGCATTCGCTTTATATTTAAGACGACAACCTGATTTATTATTATTGGATGAACCGACCAGCGCATTAGATCCAAAAAAGTCTGATCACGTGATGGCATTTATTAGCAAAATAATTGCTGAAAAACAGATTACTTGCTTAATGACAACACACCAGTTAGATTATGCATTAAAATACGGTAATCGATTAATTGCAATACGAGATGGTGAATTAGTATTTGATGCAAATGCCGCAGAAAAAGCACAATTATCGATGGCGGATTTGTTGAAATACTGTTACTAATGGAATTTTTTATGAAACACACATGGAAATTATTTCTCGATTTATGCCTTTCTGCAAAAAACACCGATGAATTATCAAAAGTACTCGATTGTTTTTTAACGATTGAAGAAAAAAATGATATTGCGGATCGTTATTTGATTATTAAAAGTTTACTCGACGAAAAACAAACACAGCGCGATATAGCAGAAACATTGAATGTGAGCATCGCAAAAATTACACGCGGATCAAATGCACTTAAAATTATTGATCCAAAATTAAAATCCTTTTTAGAAAAAAATATGGTGTGATTCGCGTGGATACAATCATAAAAAAATATCCTGACGGAGCAGCTGCATTATTTTTTATTCAAATTTTTTCAACATTGGCATATAGCGTTTTATATGTCACTCTGGTTTTATTTTCTATTCAAGCATTACATTTATCTGCAATTCAAGCTAATCACATCATGGCGACATTTGTTGCTTTTAATTTTGCATTGCATTTGATCGGCGGATTTTTTGGCGGTCGTTATCTTAGTTTTCGTTTTTTATTTTTAATTGGCATGGTTTTGCAAACCATTGGGTGTTTATTAATCGCTGAAGTGAACATACATTCTTTTATGCTCGGCATGGCAATTTTTTTAGTGGGTTCTGGCATGGATTTGCCCTGCATGAATTGCATGGTCACACAATTATATCAACCGCATGATCATCGCCGCGAATATGCTTTTTTGTGGAATTATAGTGGGATGAATATTGGTTTTTTTATTGGAATAACGATTGCAGGAATTTTTCAAACACAACGTGATTTTAATATGTTATTTTCTTTAACTGCTATTACCAGTGTAATTGCGCTTATTTTAATGTTAATAAATTGGAAAAAATTACACGATGTTGGAACACAACTGACAAACCCCGGCGTTTCTCACGTAAAACGCGGCATATTTGCTGTTATTGCTATCACTATGATTACTATTGCGATTGAATATATTTTACGAAATGCGCTGTTTACTTCTGAAATTATTTTAGTCTTAGGTATTGTGATGGCGCTGATTGTATTGTATTTACTGATGACGCGCGAAGATAAACATGAAAAAAATAAATTAACAGCGTATTGTATTTTAGTTGTTGCTTCATTAGTTTTTTATACGCTGTATGAATTAATTCCGATGGCGCTCACTTTATTTTTAGAGAGAAATGTTGATCGTCGAATAGGAAATTTTACAGTTCCCACTGCATGGTTTTTAAATATCAATACTGCGATTATTATTTTTGGATGTCCATTACTTGCATTTATCACTGAAAAACTACGTAAAAAAGGATACCGCATTAACATCCCCATTTTCTTTTCTGTCGGGTTAGTATTAATTGGTTTAGCAATTATTGTATTACCAATTGGAATACATTTTGCAAATGCTGCTGGCAAAACAAATATTGAGTGGCCAGCAATTACCTATGCATTATTAGCATTTGCTGAAATTGCTTTATCACCGATTGGTTATGCATTAGTTGGCGAACTTGCACCACCTAGTTTACGCGGCGTGTTAATGGGTGTGTGGTTATTAACATCAGGTGTTGCTGCGATTTTATCAAATGTATTTTCTAATATTGCGCTCGGCGTAAAACAAGCGCTCTCACCGCTCATTTCAAATGCAAGTTATAGTCATACTTTTTTTATGTTAGGAATTACAGGAATTATTGTTGGCATTATTTTATTTTTATTAAAACCAATATTAGTAAAATTAATGCGTCATGATCCGCTAATGACTATGAATGATTAAAAATCATATCATCTGCTGTAATCATATCCGATACAATAAAGTTCACTGAAAAATTAGTGTTATTAACTGATACCGTTGTGTATCCATTACTTTCACCAATCGCAATATCATTTGCAGCAACACCCAACCAAGATAAATCTAATTTATCTTGTCCATGTTGAAATCCTTCAATAATATCGGGATTATTCCAAACGGAATCGGTTAAATTTTTAAAACCATATAAATCATTTCCTGCGCCGCCAACTAATAAATCAAGTCCTGAATCACCGAACAATGTATCATTTCCATCACCGCCATATAAATAATCATTTCCTGCGCCAGCATATAATTCATCTATACCAACATTACCATGCAAATAATCATTGTTATCGCCGCCATATAATTTGTCATTACCTTCTAATCCGTGTAATTGATCATCACCACCTAATCCATAAATAACATCATTATTTATACTAGCAGATAAAAATTCTCCTGCGTTTGTTCCAATTAATGTTGCATTATTTGGCGTTGGATCTGGAATATGATCTGGATTTGGAATTGGATCTGGATTTGGAATTGGATCTGGATCTGGAATTGGAAGTGGTGTTGCATCTGCATTATAAATAATATCCATTGGTGAAATTACACCATTCGTCATCGCAATAAATTTAATGGAGAAATCACTGCCATCAACAGTTAATGTTCCGCTATCATTAACATAATTAAAATGCACATTATCAGCATTAATATTTAATTCACTTAAATCTAATTTATCTATTCCATGTTTAAATTGTTCAATTGTATCTTGCGCTGATAAAGTTGAATCAGCAAAATTAAAATATTGATATGTATTATGTCCTAATCCTGCATTTATAAAATCAGAACCAGCGCTACCGGAAAAAATATCATCGCCAACGCCACCATACATTCTGTCATTACCTGCGCCACCATATGCAAAATTATTTCCATCACCTGCGTAAATATTAAATCCAATATCTCCAGCATGAATTACATCGTTTCCACCGGTGCCATAAATATTATGACCATCAATTCTCACGCCGCCACTATTATCAACTGGAATTGGAGTTGGATCAGGTGTTGGAGTTGGAACTGGATCTGGAGTTGGTGTTGGATCTGGAGTTGGATTTGGTGCTGGAATAATGGGGGTTGCATCAGGATTAAAATTAATATCACTTAATGAAATTACACCACCTGTCATCGCAATAAATTTAATGGAGAAATCACTTCCATCAACTGTTAATGTTCCAGTGTCATTAATATTATTTAAATGCACATTTGCGGGATTAATATTTAATGCACTTAAATCTAATTTATCAATGCCATGCTTAAATTGTTCAATAGTGTCAAAAGAAGATAAAGTGGAATCCATCAAATCAGAATACAAATATGTATTAGCACCTTGCCCACCATTTAAAAAATCAGCGCCGGCATTTCCATCTAAAATATTTATTCCATTCACACCATAAATTCGATCAGCACCTGCGCCACCGATCATCACATCATTTCCTTGTGCGCCGTAAATATTAAATCCAATATCACCTGCGTGAATGACATCATTTCCTTGTGTGCCATAAATATTATGACCATCAATTCTTACACCGCCGTTATCAACTGGAGTTGGAGTGGGATCTGGTGTTGGCGTTGGTGTTGGATCAGGAATTGGATCTGGATTTGGATCTGAATTTGGATCTGGATTTGGATCTGGCGGTGTATTATCAATTAATCCTGTAATGGAAGACCAAGATTTATGTTCATTCATCGCAGCAAATTCATTTCCTGCCAATATCATTTCGGTGCCATCAGAAAAATGCACCGTCATTTCTACATCAGTAAAATTATAAGCAGTGTAAGTTAACAAACCATCATCATTAAACACTGTAAAAAAAGGTATATCAGCAGTCACTGCGCTATACACTTGTCCTAATTCATTAAAATTATGTATCCAACTATAATTGTGCGCAACTGATTCGCCCATTTCAAATGGTGGCTCATTTAAAGATGAATAACCTGCATTTAATGCATTAACAGCTGCTTCTGGATCAAAAAATGCCTGATATTGCAGCATAATATTCTTCCATTCCGTTGGCGCGCCCCCATTCACTTGCAACATTTCTTGATAATTTTGTGCTGCATATTGCGGATCTAAACCTAAATACATCGAGCCGCCCGTTAAAGGCAAATAATTAATTCCGTGAATCATTTCAGGATCGCCTGAAAACCATGTACTGTAATTTGCGCCATCACCCCAAATCATTCCCACTTCACTGTGATCAAAATCATCTGGAAAATTCATATTATTAATATCAAACCAATATTGCTGAACAGCAGCAACTTCAGTTGAATACAAATATATTCCTAAATTTTGCAGCGCAACATTTCCAGTTTCAGCGCCCCAGAATGTTAATCCACTTGCAAAATTTAATGCCTCAGAAGATGATTCTTGATTGTTTGAAGAAAAAAATGAAGCGTGACCTGATGCCCATGAATGTCCTTCGTACGGGTCAAAATTTCTTAAAGTTGTAAACATAGGATCGTTGCGATCGGTTGTTGCAACATCGCGAATAATTAAATCTACCATGCCACCCCAATCATCAACCCACGCAGGATCAAATTTCGCAATCGTTGCAGCACCATTTACAAAATAGCCATAATGAAAATGATGATCATTTAATTCTGTATTGGAATTAAAACTGGCAGGGTAAGCTTGCAATGTATTCCATTCAGCATTGTAATAAAGTTGTTTATCTCCTTCTTCACTCGTCGCCGTAAACCAATTTTCCAATTCACTTTTAATTGTGTTAATAAAAAATGTTTTTGCAACATCATTTCCAACTTGATCTGCCAATTCTGCTAACTGACCCAAGCGTTCCATTGCTTTTCCTGCGGTATAGCTGTCTTGAAACGGAATTGGGATCGGCGATGCTTGTAAATTATGAAATTCTGCATCAACTAAATTCGCCATTTGTTGTGATTGCACAGGATCTAAAAAATTTGGCAATGATGGTAAAATTCCAGTGTACGGTGTTTCGGTTGTAAATGTATTTCCTTCAAATAATTTCATTTCACCGCGTGGTGATTCATACGAATAATCTGTTAATACATTATCTGTATTTAACCATTGATGCGGATATAAATTTATTAATGCTTGATCTGAAAAACCAGCTTCTTTTAAATCAGTTGTAATTGTAAATTGTGTGTCGACTTCTGAATGTGCTGCGTCATAAGAATAAGTAATTGTGCTGTCAGTTGGAAATGCAAATGCATGTTGATAAAAATATTGTAATGTTTGCGCAGAATCATCTGGTAATAATGCAGTTGAAAAATAATCTTGTCCGTTTAAATTAGAGGTAATTAAACCATTATCTAAATTCCAATCGCTGCCAACTGGTGCAAATAATCCATAACTATTTCCATTGACTGTAATTCCGATAACATTTCCGCCATCATAAAAAATTGTACCTGCGCCATCCCATGCTACAACTGATTCACTTGCTGTTTCGCCAAGTGTCATCGCTTGATTAGTTCCTGCGGTTGAAGTTAAAACACCGTGACCAGAATGATCAGTATCTAAATATAATGTATTTGAAATTGCAACGCCTGAATTGCTGTCGGTTAAATTATTAAATGGTAATTGAATATTTGACGTGTCAACCACTTGTGCTTTTCCAGTTCCAAAAGGTTGCCACACTTCTACTTTAATCGTTGCATCATCTAAATTTTGCAATGAACCATTTGTACTTGCACCGCTGCTGCGTCCTGATTCATTTTGTGTATAAACTTCTGTTGTATTACTTGTACCATCAAGCGGAAAATAATTTAGCGTTTGCACATAATCAAAATGACCATCACCATTTGTGTCAATTGAAATGCGCGCTTCGATTGAATTTCCCATTTCAATTCCATCGCCAGCAATTGAATTCACCAACATATTTACAGATAATTGTCCGCCGTTATAAACACCATCAACATGTGATATTTCAAATACAGTATTTGTATTATTCGGTTGACCAATACTGTTGCTGTTGTTATCAGGTAATTGTGCTGTGATGACAACATTTTCATTTCCAGCACTTCTTTCGTAATAAACAAAAGGCGAACCATGTCCAAAAGTGGCGTGCATTTGACTTGAAGAATTGCTGTCATTCCATTGCGCTGTCACAAACCAATCGGATGCACTTTGTAAAACAGTGTTAGATGCATTCATCCCATTTAATCCAACATTCAAATCAGAATGATAGGTATATTGAAATTTTACTTCGCGACCATTGTTGTCATAAAAATAAGTTGGAGTATCTGTGTAGCCTAAATTCAAACCATGTTCATCCGCTTTCATATTTAACGGATGTGCAAACATCGGCGCAGAATAAGGATCATTGAAAAATGGATATATAATTGATGAAGACCAATCGTTAGTTGGAATTGCGCCTGTAAAATCAGCGGAAACTAATGGCGTAAGTGGTATTCCTTGGAAGTTAGTAGGACCTACTTCGCCTGTTGGTAAAGTCGTTGTATAACTTCCTGAACCTACCTGAACAATTGCCATACTCGCCCCCAAACGCATATAACTTACTAAACAATGGGTTATTTAAGAATTAAATGACTCATTACAAGTAAAACTATAGTACTGTTGATGAGTTTTTCGCTGAATTTAAGGTGTTTTAAAACAAGAAGTTGGAAAAATTGTTATGTTTAACAAGAAATTACAAGAGTGGAGCCGCGCAAATTAGCAAAAAATGATAATCGCGAGAACGAATAACGAATAACATCTTCATTCCCGCCAAACACATTTCCCTGCCTTCACCAATTTATCTAAAAATGCATCATGCGCAATTAATTCATCTGCACTTGCTGCAATAATTGGCAAAGCATTTTCCAAACGTTGTGATTTTTCTGCAGCAACAGTTTCAGCATTATTTTTTTTCTCATCGGATTCGGGAGAAAACATTTGTGTTTGCCCACCAGTCATTAATAAATAAACATCAGCCAATATCGCCGCATCAATTAATGCGCCATGCAAATCACGATGTTTATTATTCACACCTAATCGTTTACATAACGCATCCAAATTATTTTGTTGCCCAGGATATTCTCGACGCGCCATCACTAATGTATCAATCACCGTACAAAATTGTGTAATCGGCACACGTGATTTATCAATGCGTGCAAATTCCATATTAATAAAACTTAAATCAAACGGTGCATTATGAATAATTAATTCAGCGCCATTAATAAATAAAAATAAGTCTTCTGCAATTTTTTCAAACGTTGGTTTATCTTTTAAAAATTCTTCTGTAATGCCGTGAATTTTTGCAGCACCTGCATCAATTTCGCGTTTCGGATTAACATAATGATGAAAACGATTATTCGTAATGCGACGATTCACCATTTCAATGCAACCAATTTCAATTAATCGATGGCCTTGATCAGGCGATAAACCGGTTGTTTCTGTGTCGATAATAATTTGGCGAGTCATTTCGTCCAACTGTTTTGACTATGTATTCAATGACAGTGTAGATGAAGGTTGTTGTGATGCAAGTATTTTTTCTCTTAATTTTTCTAAATCACACCAAATTATGTCAAGTTGCGCACTACCTGTTGGCTTTTGCAATAACACAGGATTAATTTCTATCTTTCCATTCAGCAATGCCTGTGCATATCTTTTTAATCTTGCAATTTGTTGCGGAGCTTTATCAGTAACGCGTGGACTCTGCTTAATTGCAATACCTTCACATAAATACTGATTTAATTTTTTTATGATTCGATTATATTGAATGTTTATATCTATTTTCATATGAAATTCATCGATCAGTTTATTCACTGTTTCATTGGTATATTGATCCGGAAACAAAATTTTCATCATATTCCACAACCGTTCCATTTTATTTTTATTATCTTCAAGCTCTGACAATGCTTTTAGCGGTGGTAAAGTTTCGTTCAGTGCGCTCATTTGATTAATTGCGTCTTCTATTTTATTTTGGAATTCTTGAATAAAACGCCCACTTAAGATATCCGCTTTGTGCTCCACGAACTTAAACTGAACAACAATTGAAACATATAGATTAATCTTATTAATTGTATCCTGAAAAAAATTATGCAGAACTTCTTCATTGAAAGTGTTATTGACGTCAACCACATCAGTGTGGTGCATTAATTTTTGTATAAATCCGGACTGCAACTTACGAATAAGCTTATAAAAAAGTGTTTTGCATTGTTCATTAGCGTTTTTCTCAATCTCTATACAAGTTTCTGGTGCTGTCAAAATTCCCACCCTAACCATTCGTTCAATTTTATCAAACGCTGTTTGAAAAATTTTGAGTGTTGGGTCTGGAATTGTGTCACAACCAAGATCAATTTCTGTGGCAGCATTGCGTAATAGCAAGTAAATCTCTGCTGAAAGTAACGTCGCGATATATTTTGCGAAATACGAATCTATCTGCTTCTCTGACGCTGCAACAGGGGATGTGAGATAATTATAAAATACAAAAAATTTTTTAAATTTTTGTTTTGCTTCACTAATCTTTTTAGCCATCCCATCGTAAGAAGATAAAAAAATGGGTGCGATTTCTTTTCGCAAAGTATTTTTTTCTGTTGGGCAATCAAGAACTATTTTTTTAAGGTGCGTGCTCAGCCTTAATCTTAATCGCATTTGAGTATCATATGAAGAAAGAGTCACCTCATTTTGAGGAATCGCATCTTGCGTAGTATCCGAATATTGCCGACGAGGAAAAGTATTACACAATGCAGTATTTAAAAATTCTTTATCAGAAAAAAGATGATGCAATAAGTTATGCCACAAAACAATTTCAGATAAAAAATCTTGGCAGAATGCATAGCTAGATTTTACGGTATTTTGCGCTAATCCTGCGTATTTTTTTTGTAGATCTAACATTATCTGAACAATAAATTTAATCAGTTCAAGATCAATCGATTCTAATAGCTGCGGCGCAGTATATGACAGATGATGAATAGCCTGCTCTCTCGCTGACTGCATCAAACTTATTAGTTTGTCTAACGAGCGTGTTTCGTGCTCGGTTTCTTGATATTCAGCAAGTGCGGATTGAAAAAAGGAATGGGCATTGTTATTGAGCTTGATTTTAAATTTTACTGATTTTCGAGACATTGTAAATTTCTTCATTGGTTAATAAAATGGGTATGAAATATTTTATTTAAGCAGCATTGTTGGGTGAACAATAAGTTGCAGATGTTCTTTTTGGTATTCTTTTATTTTGGAAGCGCAATGAGTCAGACAAGTTTCGAGCTCTTCTGTTACAGTGCGTTCGCATACCTCATCTAGCAATTTTTCCACGGTATCGATATTTTCACATTTTTCTATTGATCGAGTAAAGTTTTTTTGACAGGGTAATTCCTTTTTTATTTTTTGTGATAAGTAAAAAATATGCGGTAACGATGAAGTTTTAGATAAATCAGCGTAGCGATCTGTCGCATAAAGTTTACTAAATTCAGATATAATATCTCGTTTCAATTTTATAAATGGCTCCGCTGAATTATCGTTTGATTCTTTTGCTGATTGCGCAGAAATAGATTCTGTTTGTAAATTTTTTATAACCTGCTTTACTTCTGCTGATAATGACAACAATTCAGTATAATATTTTTTCGAACTACCTTCGTTAGCAGACGCATTATTCCATTCAGGAATTTTCTGAATATCTCTTCGATGTTCCAGAATTATTAATAACCTCTTAGCCTCTTGTATCATTTTTTTTGTTGCGAATAATTTTTCAGTAGCGGATTTTATTTTTGTCTTTTTTGCAAAACCGCGATGCTCTTGTCCTTTGTTTATTCGAACTACATAGTTAATTTCGCGCACTTCTAAATCTGCAAGCAGTTTATTTAATTTATCAGTGAGTCGATTTTCATTAAATATTGTATGGCTGCTGATCTTTTCTAATTTTATTTCAGCAATATTTAATTCACCTTTTTTTATTTTTTTCTGTATCTGTTGCCATTCATTTCTTATTGTTTTTACATTTTTACAAATATCCAATAACTCACCACTAACAGTAATTTTTGGAATTTCTGCAACACCTATCGATTTTCCTTTCTCTATGAACTTACTCACATGCATTACAGACTGCAACAGCGGCTTCGCTTGATTGCATTTCGTCACCGCGTCCGAATCTTTATTGTTATATTGCATTCGAATTGTATATTCAGCGATCAGCGTTTCAAGTTTAGCTTTAGCCATATCCAATTCTTGTTTCTTGAGAGATATCGCTCTGCTGTTTAATATTTCAATTTCGCAAATTTTTAATGTTAGTAATTTTTCTACATCATCTTGAGTTTGGCAATACTTCAGAGATTTTTTACTGCCGATATAGGCTCTGCCTGAAAAAGTATTACCCGATATAAATTCTGCACGCGAAAATATTTGCACATCGGTAATTTTTTTATTTCTTTTTTGTGCAATACATAATGCGGCAATTTCTTTTATCGATTTTTTTTGCCGTGCTGGTTGATAATATTCTGTTTGAAAAATAGAGAGTGGTGTGTGGTGCTCGTTAATTTCCCATATCGTTCCCAATTCAGTTTTAATAGATTCGCTTGCATTCGCACAAATTGTTTCTACTGTTTTCGCATCTGAAAGTTTTTGCGACGCAATCACATCATGCGTATATATTTCTTCAACAGCCTTTTCTGCCGCTGCTTGAATTGCTAATTGAGCAGCTTTAGATTTTCTTTTAACACCAGCATTACCTGATAATTGATTTTCGGCAACAATTTGTTTAATTGGTTTCGATTGATTTTCAATATCAAAAATTATTTCTTCTTTTGTCGCGAAAAAATTTACAGATTTTTTTGATTTAGGTGCATTCGGTTTTTTAAGAATTGATTTTGATGCAGCTGACGGCGTTGTTTCGACTGCTGAAATATCCTGTCCTGCTTCTTGATCTGGATTATTTGGCAATGCCATAATTCGCTACTCAGTTTTTCTTCCACTGCATTAATTATAGTCTACGAATCTGAAGGAAATATGAAATGTACTGTTAATTTACTTTGTCAGGCTAGCTTTTTTGCCTTTTTGATTTTACAACTCATCAATCGCTAAATTCGCCAATTGATCTGCAATTTCATTTTCTATATGACCACTATGACCTTTTACCCAATGCCACGTAATATCATGTTTGATAATTTCAGAATCAAGCATTTCCCACAAATCCTGGTTTTTAACAGGTTTTTTATCGGCAGTTTTCCAATTTCTTTTTTTCCAACCAGAAAGCCATTCTGTTACACCTAAACGTACATATTGCGAATCAGTTGTAATTTCCACGCTGCATTTTTCTTTTAATGCAGATAATCCTTTAATTGCGGCCATTAATTCCATGCGATTATTAGTGGTATGTTTTTCTGCGCCGAATAATTTTTTTTCGGTTGTGCCGTAACGCATCAACACACCCCAACCGCCAGGACCTGGATTGCCGCGGCATGCGCCATCGGTAAATAATTCAACTTTTTTCACACTTCACCTCGTCGCAATAAATCTGGTTTCAATACTGCGTCGCGCATAATGATTTGCTTTTAGCGGCGTCATACCAACAATATTTTTTTGCGCAACAAATAAATAAATTCCACCTGCATTTGGAAAAATAAATTGTCCTAATGTTTCTGCTAATAATGACGGCGGCCAAAAACATAATGTTTGTTGTTTTTTAATATCAAAATTTAATGCGCGCAAATAACACCGAATTTTTCCCATCGAATAATATTTTTCGTGCGATCGAAATAAATTCCACAAGCCCCATCGATTAAAACCAATGACTATCACACGACCATTTGGCCGCAGCACGCGATACACTTCGTGCAAAACGTCCATTGGATTGCGCGCAGATTCTAACTCATGAATTAATAAAATGATATCCATCGTTTCAGATTGAATTGGCAAACATTCTGCATTCGCCTGAATAAAAGGGATTTTGCAATTGACCTGTGCATGCGAATCAATAAAAAATCGTCTTGTAACGCGCGCATTTTCTGTAAATGATCCATCATTTGGTCCGCCAATTTGCAATAAATCATTTCCGCGTTTTAATTTTAATAAACGATCAAGCACAATTTTTTCTTGCGATAATATGTAATTATTTTGCGTGTGCGAATACATAAAAATAAATACGCTCCACATCATGAATTCGTTATTGCACTCATCATAACGACATCTCAGTCATTTCGCATCTTTAAATAATTTGATCTTTTGTTGATCAATTTTTGTTAAAAGTAAATGATGAATGTGTGTAAAAAATCAACCAGTTAGGAAAAAATGGTTGATTAACAGAACCTCAGTCCGTAATATGATCGGCATGCGATACATGATTCGGACATTACTGTTTATCATCACAATCATGTTGGGCTGGATTAATATACCAGCGCAAGCATATTTATCACCTAGCGCTCAGAATTTATGGCCGGTGATGTCGCAAAATTTTGACATACCCGCATCTTATATCGACAAATCAGACGTACAACAACAAATTGATTGGGACCTACGAAATCGAAAATATATCCAGCGTCTCACAGTCAACGCAAAACCTTATCTGTATTACGTCTTTCAAGAAACTAAAAAATATCACGTCCCTGCCGAATTAGCATTATTACCCATGATTGAAAGTGGTTATGTTCCTGATGGTGATTCGCGTGCAGGCGCTCAAGGTTTATGGCAATTGATGCCAAGCACAGCTTACACATACGGCGTTAAAATGAATTATTTTTATGATGGTCGTCGCAGCACAACTGTTTCAACAAAAGTTGCGCTACATTTTTTATCTTACTTGTATCAAATGTTTGATCACAATTGGTTATTAGCACTCGCTGCTTATGATGCAGGGCCCGGTCCAGTATTAGAAGCAATTAAATATAATCAAGCGCACGGTCGACCAACTGATTTTTGGGCATTACAACTACCAAAAGAAACGGAAGCCTATGTTCCAAAATTATTAGCATTAGCGACTATTATTCAACATCCACACGCTTATGGAATTCAACTGGCACGCGTTCCTGATAAAGCAGTTACAACAACTGTAAAAATTAATAAAGAAATGAATATTAATACAATTGCACATCTTGCGCATACATCGGTAAATACAGTACAAAAATTAAATCCTGCGTTGAATCATGACGTCACGCCGCCGCATCAAATTATTACGGTCGTTTTACCTGCAGGAAAAAAACAAACATTCGATAAACATTTAGCGGCGCATAAAGCAATTGAAAAAGAATATTCGCATACACATTATATTGTAAAATCAGGCGATAATTTGTGGGTAATTGCACATCGATTTGGTGATACCGAAACGCAATTGGAGCAATGGAATCATATTAATTTAAATACACCGCTGCGTATTGGCGAACAATTACAAGTCTCAAATAAAATTGTAACGCCACCTGCGAAGAAAAAAATTACATCAATTACACATGTTGTTGCGACTGCGAAGAAAAAAATAACGACGGTTGCGCACATTACACATGTTGTGCCAGTAAAACATATTGTATTTTCAAAACAAACGAAAAAAACAATTGCGAGCAATGAACATTTATATATTGTAAAACCAGGCGATAATTTACATCAACTCGCTGCGGAATTTAATACGACAACTTATTACATTATCGAACACAATCATTTAAAAACGACTGATCTCAGTATTGGCGAGCATCTTGAATTGCCGAATGCGTAAGAAAGCGATCAACGCGCTTACAGAAGCCCGCGTGCAATGAGCGCAGCGAATGGAACAAGGGCGTTTTGCAGTAAACCAACCACAACAACAAATCTTAACATCACATTAAAATAAATTATTTTCATCCACATCATATTTTCTTAAGAATTCTGGTATAACATGCGCTTTATTATTTATAATTATTATTTATAAAGGTGAAATATGAAACGCAGTGTTACAACATTTTTTCAAAACACAACACCCACACTCAGTGAGCAAATACGTAAGGCTATAAACGCTGGTAATTATGAGGTCGCACATGATCTATCAAAACAATTGAGTAACTTACCAGGCGCTCATGATTTGGCAGAGTTTCTTGGAATTGCACATAAAAACAATGAAAATCCAAATGTCCGTACGATAGTTGCCACTTTGAAAAGCGGTCGCGATACTATTGCCAATCAGTTAAGAATAAGGATGATGATGTTCGATAACAAATCTTCTCGTCAAGAAAATGTGACAGCGACAGCGACATCCACGCCCGTCAAAGCACCGCCTTACCTCTAAAAAAATTTAAACCTTCCGCATATTTTTTTGCGCGGAAGGTTTTTTATCCTTCACTTTCCACTTTCATCAACATTCTTTTTCCATCGCCTGTTTTTAAATGTAAAAACATCAACGAAGACAAAAAAGTCAAAACAGCTAATGATAAAAATGTGTAATGAAACACAAGCGGCGTGAGTAATAATTTTTTATTTAACTGAAATGAATAAATACGCAAAAATATTGCGCCAACTGCAACACCTAAACTTTGCGCTAATATTTGTGTTGTGCTTGTAATGCTTGTCGATGCACTTAAATCTGCATCTTCAACATCCGCTAATGCCAACGAATTCATCGCGGTATATTGTGCAGAAATAAATACACCAAAAATAAATGTCATACATGCGATTGTATAAATCGGCGTTTGCGCATTAATTAATTGAAATAGTAATAAACTAAATCCAACAAAAAAAGTATTTATAATTAAATATTTTTTATAACCTAATGCTCTCAATATTTTTATCGCCATCACTTTTGAAAACATAATACCAAATGCAATTGGCATTAATAAAAGTCCTGATAATTGTGGACTAAAACCCAACGCAACTTGTTGCAACAATGGTAATAAAAATGGAATACCACCAAAACCAAATCGCGCACACAAATTTCCAAAAACAGAAACACGAAATGTGCGAATACGAAATAATGTAATTTTAATTACCGGAAATTTTTTTCGCAGCGCATAAAAACAATATGCGATTAACATTAAAAATGCGGTAAAAAATCGCATCATTACCGCATCAAAATCCACGTGCGATTCACTCATTTCGGATAATGAGTAACATAAAAGCGACAAACTACCACCAAATAAAAGAAATCCTAAAAAATCAAATGGTCGCGGATTTTTCGGTGTCGTTTCTTTTAATTTATACGCAGCTAATATAATTAAGAAAACACCGATGGGCAAATTCACCCAGAAAATCCACGGCCACGATAAATAATCAACAATCACACCGCCGACAAATGGACCAACCATCACACCAACTGAAACCACAATAATTACCGTATTCATTGCAGCAACTAATTCGTGACGTTTAAATGTGCGTGCGATCACTAATCGCCCGAGTGAAATCATAAATGCACCGCCAATCCCTTGAATAAATCGTGCGATGACTAAAATTGGCAATGTGCGTGCGTACCCACAAAAAAAAGAAGTGATTGTGAATAATGCAATCGCACCAATAAAAATATTTTTCACACCATATTTATCTGCCGTCCATCCACTCATCGGAATAAAAACAGCTAAGCTTAATAAATAACTAATTAATGCGACTTTAATATCAATTGGATTAACAGAAAATGTATGCGCCATTGCAGGAACAGCAGTATTAATCACATTCGAATCGATCACATCCATAAATAATGCGATTGAAATAATTAACATGGTCATGCGTTTTAGGGTAAAAAACATATCACTACTTCCGCGCAATCATTCCAACCGCAACTTGAGCTGTTGGCATGATTAATATTTCACTTACATTGACATGGGCTGGACGTGTTGCGCAATATAAAATTGCATCGGCAATATCAGATGCTTTTAATGGTTCAAAACCTTCATATACTTTTGCAGCACGCTCCACGTCGCCTTTAAATCGCACATTACTAAAATTAGTTTCAACTGCGCCTGGATCAACTGAGCTCACACGAATATTGGTTCCCAATAAATCCATACGTAAACCTTCTGATAATGCTTTCACTGCAAATTTTGTTGCGCAATATACTGCACCGTTCGGATAAACTGCATGACCTGCAATCGAACCAATATTAATAATATGTCCTGCGTTTCGCGTAATCATCTGCGGTAAAATTTCGTGCGTCATGTAAAGCAAACCTTTTATGTTCGTATTAATCATTTCTTCCCAATCATTCACATCTGCATTTTGCACTGCGTCACGCCCTGCCGCTAATCCTGCATTATTAATTAATATATCAATATTTTTAAATTTTTCTGGTAATGTAGATAGTTGTTTTTTTATTTCAGAATAATTTTTTACATCCAACTCGACGCAAATTATTTCTGTTTGAAATTTTTTTGTTAATTGCTCCGCTAATTCATTTATTATTTTAATTCGACGTGCACATAAAATTAATTTCGCACCTGCTTTTGCAAATTGCCCTGCGCATGCAGCGCCAATTCCGCTGGATGCACCTGTAATTAAAACGATCTTATTTTTTAGCATGTTTCACTCTCAATTATTACTCAATTAGCGTATAATACGCTTATATTAGCATAAAAACAGGCAATAAAATGACAGCAACTATTTTAGATGGTCGCGCAATCGCTGAAAAAATCAAAGCGAGTGTTGCGGAAAAAATTCAATTACGCAAAAAAAAGAATTTGCCTGCGCCGGGTTTGGCGGTTATTTTGGTTGGTAATAATCATGCGTCAGAAACGTACGTGGGGCATAAAAAAAGAGCGTGCGAACAAGTCGGAATTATTTCTACTGTATATCGTTTGCCTGAAAATACAGATCAAAAAGCATTAGAAAAATTAATTGATAATTTAAATAATGATGAAAAAGTACACGGCATTTTATTACAATTGCCGCTACCGCAACAATTAAACGCGGATGAATTATTAGAAAAAATTAATTATAAAAAAGATGTGGATGGTTTTCATCCCTATAATTTAGGCAGATTAGCACAAAGGCGTCCGCTGTTGCGTCCATGCACGCCGCACGGTGTAATGACATTATTGCAAGCGACAGGCGAAAATCTTGTGGGAAAAAATGCTGTTGTTGTTGGCGCATCGAATATTGTTGGAAGACCGATGGCGTTAGAATTATTATTAGCAAAATGCACAGTCACAGTTTGTCATCGTTTTACTCATGATTTACAGCATTTTATTAAAGATGCTGATATTTTAATTTCAGCAACAGGTCATCACGACATTATTAAAAGTGAATGGATTAAACCTGGCGCAATTGTAATTGATGTTGGATTTAGTCGATTAAGCAATGGCACGATCACTGGTGATATTGATTTTAATACCGCAAAAACAAGGGCAAAATGGATTACGCCAGTTCCGGGTGGTGTTGGACCGATGACCGTTGCAACGTTGTTACAAAATACGGTCATGGCTGCTGAAATATTTTAGTGACACCAAAATCCTAATTTTTTTTCATCTACTGTTGGATTTTTGCAAACATCTGTGTATGTAAAAGTAACATTATAAAGCGGTCTACCAATCACACGAGTTGCGCGTTTATCGTCATCATAACAAGCAAGTCCGGGCACACCTTCAATTTTCGTGCGTATTAAACCAGGATATGAAACGGGCACAGGAATATTTTTTCCTGATAAAACTGACACAGTCCAATTTTTATATTTTTCGCCGTTATTCACAAGTTTTGTGTTTGCGGGACAAGCAATAAAAAATGCTGCTTGTGCAACATTTATTAAAGTTAACGTTAGTGCAACAAGCATTATTTTTTTTAACATTTTCTTCTCCTTGATTATTATTGGCATGGTCGCTTGCGCTCCAACGATCATTCCTACTGACAACCACAGTTGCTAACTCAATAGCAATTGATTCAATGATTTCACAAACGCTGCGGGATTTTCCAATTGCTCACCTTCTGCGAGCAAAGCTTGATTTAATAATAAATCCGACCAGCTTGCAAGACGCGCTTCGTCATTTTCACCCTTAATTTTCAGCATAATCGCATGCTCTGGATTTAATTCTAGAATTGGAATAACAGATTGCACGGGTTGTCCCGCTGCTTTTAACATGCGTTGCATATGACCCGTCATTTCATCATCAAATACTACGCACGCAGGTGAATCTGTTAAACGATACGTAAAACGAATATCTTTGACGCGATTACCTAATATTTTTTTCATTTTTTCAATCACGTCTTTAAAATTATTGTCTGCGGCAGTTTTCTTTTCTTCGACAACTTTTTTATCTTCTAAATTTCCCAAATCTAATGCACCTTGCGAAACAGATTGTAACTTTTTGCCTTCAAATTCGGGCAAATGTGCAACCAACCATTCATCAACACGATCTGTTAATAATAATACTTCAATATTTTTTTTGCGGAAAACTTCGAGCAGTGGGCTGCTTTTTGCTGCGGTATAATTATCTGCAATTAAATAGTAAATTTTGTCCTGGCCGGTTTGCATGCGAGCAATATAATCTTTAAAGCTAACATTTTGCGTATCGCTATCTGTGTTTGTGCTTGCAAATCGTAGTAAATTTGCAATGCGATCTTTATTTGCAAAATCTTCTGCGGGACCTTCTTTTAATACTGCGCCAAATGTTTTCCAAAACGTTGCGAATTTTTCAGCATTATTTGTAGCTAATTCTTCGAGTAAACTTAATACACGTTTTACTGATGCGGATTTAATGGAATCAATTGTCTTATTAGATTGCAAAATTTCGCGCGAAACGTTGAGCGGTAAATCATTTGTATCAACAACACCTTTTATAAATCTCAAATATAATGGCATGCAATGTTCTGCATCATCCATAATAAAAACACGTTTTACATATAATTTTAATCCACGTACGACGTCGCGATTCCACAAATCAAATGGTGCGCGTTTTGGAATATATAATAAACTCGTGTATTCTAATTTTCCTTCAACTTTATTGTGTGACCATGCAAGCGCATCTTCAAAATCATGCGCAATATGCTTGTATAATGCATTATATTGCTCGTCGGTAATTTCACTTTTTGGCAATGTCCATAATGCGTTTGCTTGATTTACCACTTCTTGTTCGGGAATTACAATTTCTTTTTTATCTTTTTTGTCAGATGGCGTTTCAATTTTTGCCATCATAATTGGCAATACAATATGATCGGAATATTTTCGAATAATTTCACGCAATGTATACGGCTCTAAATATTCATCCATCTCTTTTTTGAGATGTAATGTAATTTCAGTTCCACGTGCTGAATGATCTATATTTTTAACGTTAAATTCGCCTTTGCCAGTTGATTCCCAATACACACCTTGATCTACTTTCGTGCCGGCGCGACGCGTGCGCACGACAACATTATCTGCAACAACATAAGCGGAATAAAAACCTACGCCGAATTGTCCGATTAATTGTGAATCATTTTTTTGTTCGCCATTTCCATTTTTATTTCCGGAAATTTTTTCTTTGAATGCACGCGTTCCTGATTTTGCGATGGTTCCTAAATTTGAAACGACTTCTTCGCGACTCATTCCAATTCCATTATCGCGAATGGTGACTGTGCGATTTTCTTTATCAACTGAAATCCAAATTTTTAATTCGGGGTCATTTTCATATAATGCTGCGTCTGATAAACCTTCATAGCGTAATTTATCAGCGGCGTCGGAAGCATTTGAAATTAATTCACGTAAAAATATTTCGGGATTACTGTAAAGTGAATGCGCGACTAATTCTAATAATTGATTTACATCGGCGCCGAAGGATAATGTTTCTTGTTGAGCTGAGACTGTCATAATTTTCCCCATGAAAATGAATTGAGATGAGTTTTAGATGGGGGTGTTGTGCTGAAAATTCAAGTGCAAATAAAAAAGGGACCGAAGTCCCTTTTGAAATAAAGATGCGATAAATCGCGTCTTTATAATTTTTACTAAACGTCGAACTTGTAACCCAACGAACCAGTAAATTGGTTAAGTTCTGGCGCAGCATTTGGAGCACCAAAGCTTGTGTTACCGTAGTTAACAGCAGAATTGCCTGGTAAGTACATGTATTGGAAGCCAAGAATCCAAGCGCCCCAACCATATTGCGCACCAGCACCAAACACTGGAGCCCAGTAACCACCGTTACCTGCTACACTACCAGTCATAGCTGTAATAGCTGCTGGAACTGTGTAAGACAGCGAACGATAAGCAACACCGACTTTACCAAACAAGTCAAATGTGCTTACAACAGGCACTGTAAACTTAGCTGCAGCATATGCAAACCAAGAATCAACTTTGGCTGTTTGACCTAATTGCGAAGCTGCAGTACCTGGAGTAGCGCCAGTACCATTAGCACTTACTTGTGGAATATAAAACCAACCACCTTCAACTGCAATATTTTGAGTAATGCTATATCCCAAATCAGCACCACCAACCCAACTACCTTTACCATTGCTACTTGGAGCAAAGTAAGATGTGCCGGCATTACCAATTACATTGTTTGAATTGAAGTCAGTCCAATTGGCTAAAGTACCACCAAAATGACCTTCAATATAAACATTGTTTTGGAACGCTGGTTCAGATGGCATAGCCATATGATCCGGTCCACCAGCCATTGCGGCTGTTGCACCCATTGCTACAAAAGCTGCAGCACTTAAAACTAATATTTTTTTTACCGACATTTTAAATTCCCTCTTTTTCAAATTAAACTAACTTAAAACCAAAGGGAGCAACGCCCCCTTCGATACTATTAGTAATTACACAGTAAACTTATAACCCAAACCAAGTGTAAATACGTTTGCAGCAACTGTTCCCAACGAACCACTATTCGCAGCTGTAAGAGGAAACGAGTTGTTCGCGCCCATAAAGTACGCGTATTGAATAATACCAGACCATGCATCGCTAAAGCTGTAATCCAAACCAGTTGCGAACATTGGACGAACAAAGGTAGAAGTACCTGTTGTTGTACCGTATCCAGTAGATGCAACTGCAGCCGCTGGAAGTGTAGCTGAACGATACATAACACCCAATTTAAAGAATGCATCTGTATTATTCATCCATGCTATTGGCATCATGTATTTGCCAGCCAAGTACAGCGCCCAACTTGTCATCCAAGCAGGAGCAATTCCAGCAGTGGCACTAGTCATGACATTGACATCAGGTAGGTAGAACCAACCCAATTCAACAGCAAAATTTGAATTGATTTTATAACCAGCATCAACACCGCCAGAAAAACCGCCAGTCACGTTACTGTTGTTATTAGTACCCGTACCAGTGTTAGTGCCTTCTGTGTCATAATTTTCATTATCAAAATAATTTTGACGTGCATAACCTGCATGCGCTTCAATATAGTAACCACTATCCGAAGCATTCATAGGCTCTTGCGTAAAACCACCAGCCATCGCAGCAGTCATTCCAACCGCAGCAGCACCAGCAGCACCCAAAAGAAGAATTTTCTTTACCGACATTGAACTTCCCTCTCAATATATTAATTATTAATTTCTGAAAGTTCGGCCGGAAATGAATTCCCCGATCTACGAACTCCCAAATAAAACGACGATACAAAATTTGTATCGCATCTCGGGTATAGTACCTAATCATTTTCATCGAAACAAGCATGCAATCATAATTACTGCATTGTTTTTTCAAAATATTTTATTTTATTACTTAAACAAGGTGAATATATAAACAAAATTGTTTTTTGCGAGTTATAAATTCATACTTTTAAATATTTCACTTCCGCACCGATCCATCTTTGTATTAGTTTCGCAGACAAATCTGGATGCTCTTTGACAATAAATTCACTCGCACGTTTTACTTGCTGCAATAAATATTGATCGCGAATCAAATCCGCAACACGCAATTGCGCCAAACCAGATTGCCTCGCACCCAATACCTCGCCAGGTCCACGCATTTCCAAATCCGCTTCCGCAATTGCAAAACCATTCTGCGTTTCGCGCAACAAAATCAAGCGTTTTTTTGCAATTTCAGACAACGGGTGTTGATATAACAAAACACAAAAACTCAGCTCATTTCCACGCCCAATTCGCCCGCGCAATTGATGCAATTGCGCTAATCCCAATCGTTCTGGATTTTCAATAATCATTAAACTCGCATTCGCAACATCAACACCCACTTCAACAACCGTTGTTGCAACTAATAAATCAATTTCGCCACGCGAAAACGCATCCATCACAGCATTTTTTTCTTCTGATGATAAACGTCCGTGAATTAATCCTACACGCAAATCTTTTAATTCATCCTGTAAATATTGCGCTGTTGTTTCTGCAGCCTGACATTGCAAAATATCCGATTCTTCAATTAACGTGCAAATCCAATATGCTTGTTTTTTCAATTTACAATTCTCACGCACACGCAAAATAATTTCATCGCGTTTTGCAGATGAAATTAAAACAGTTGAAATTGGTTTTCGCCCCGGCGGTAATTCATCAATCACAGAAAAATCTAAATCTGCATAAGCAGTCATCGCTAATGTTCTTGGAATCGGCGTTGCAGTCATAATTAATTGATGCGGAAAATAGCCTGTTTTTAAGCCTTTTTCCATTAATGCTAAACGTTGATTCACACCAAATCGATGTTGCTCGTCAATAATAAATAAACATAAATTTTTAAATTCAACATCATCTTGAAATAATGCATGCGTTCCAATAATTAATTTTATTTCGCCGGAAGGCAAACGTGATTTAATTTTATTTTGTTCTGCATTTGTATGCTTTCCCAATAATAATTCAACAGAAATATTTAATGGTGATAACCATCGTAAAAAATTTTGATAATGTTGTTCGCATAAAATTTCTGTCGGCGCCATGAATGCAACTTGATAACCCGCGGCAATCGCATTTAACGCTGCAAAACAAGCCACAATTGTTTTTCCAGAACCGACATCACCTTGCATTAATCGCAACATCGGAATATTTTGTGATATATCTTTTTCAATTTCACTTATCACACGTTGTTGCGCGCCAGTTAATTGAAATGATAATTGCGCTAATAATTTTTTTGATAAATTTTCTGCGTGCGGCAATGCAATCGCTGTATTTAATCGCGCATAATGTCGCATATTTTGCAAACTCAATTGATGCGCTATTAATTCTTCAAAAATAAATCGTTGTTGCGCAGGATGTTTTCCATCAAGCAATATTTCTAAATTAATATTGACCGGTGGAAAATGAATAATGGATAACGCTTCTTGCAGCGGCAAAAAATTATTTTTATTTATAATTGAATCCGGCAATAATTCAGGAAAATAATTTTCTTGTTGTAATAATGGCAATGCTTGTCGCATTAATTTTCGCAACGTAATTTGCGATAATCCTTTTGTGGTTGAATAAACAGGTGATAAACACGGTGATAAAGATAATAAATTATTTTCGGTAAGCTCATCGGTATAAATATATTCTGGATGCACTATTTCCAAATGCCCTGAAAATCCAATACGCACTTCGCCGAAACATCTCACCGCAGTGCGCGCATGTACTAATCTTTTATGATGCACATGCACCAAATGATAAAAAATTAAATCAATGGAAGCATTCGATGCATCACTCAATACACATTTTAAGTAATGTCGCTTCCCAACAAATTGCGCATAATCAACTGTGCCTTCAATTAAAACACGATCACCCGATTTTAATGTAGAAATAGAATAAATTTTAGAACGATCTTCATAACGGATTGGTAAGTGAAATAATAAATCTTGTGTGGTAAAAATATCTAAATTCGCAAGTAATTCAGCTGTTTTTGGACCTGCGCCTTTGAGCGAAGTAATATTCACACGTCCACCACCATCACCGCATCCATCTCAACACCAACGTCTTTCGGCAATCGCGACACCTCAACTGTCACACGCGCAGGATAAGGTTTTTCAAAATAGGTTTCCATCATTTCATTCACAATCGGGAAGTGATTCATGTCTTGCAAGTAAACAGTTAATTTAACAATGTGAGATAAATCACCGCCCGCGGCAATTGCAATTGCTTTTAGATTTTCAAAAACTTGTTTTACTTGTTGTGGAAAATCCGCGATCATTAATTTCATTGTTTTTGGATTTAATGGAATTTGCCCAGAAATATAAACTGTATTTCCAGTTTTAATCGCTTGAGAATAAGTGCCAATCGCAGCAGGTGCGTTAGATGTTTCAATTTGTTTTTTCATATTATTTCGCTCTAGTAATTTTTACTACCTGTCTAATCTGTCGAATATTTTTTAACACACGCGCTAAATGCGCACGATCTTTTACCCATAATTTAAAAGTTATTTTATAATTTTGACCTTCACGATCATCAATATGCACATCATCAATATTGCTATCTGCATCAGCAATTGCAGATGCTAAAATCGCCAGCGCACCACATTCATTTTTCACAAATACACCAACACTCACTAAAAAATCGCCAGTCACATGCACTGACCAACGCAATGGAATTGATTGCGCTTGATCTAAAATTTTTGCAGCACGTTTGCAATCATTCACATGAATCACCATACCTTTTCCAGGTTTTAATATTCCCATAATGGGATCGCCTGGAATGGGGTGACAACACGATGCAAAACTTAATAACCATCCTTCCGCACCTTCAATAATTAATGGTGCTTGTTCTGTGATTGCAAAATCTGCAATATCATCCGCACTTGTTTTTCCTTCCGTTAATAATTGTAAACGTTGTGCAACTAATGCAGCAGGACGATTTCCTAAACCAATGTCCGCAAATAATTCATCCGATGTTTTAAAATGTATTTCTTTTAATAAAACATTCCACGCTTCGTCTGGGATTTTTTTCAATGATAATGCATGACTGCGTAAAGTTTTTTGTAATAATTTTTTTCCCAATAAAACAGAGGCAGAATGTTGTTGTGATTTTAAAAAATGTCGAATTCCACTGCGCGCTTTGCTTGTAATGACAAAATCCAACCAGCCAGGATTGGGTCGCGCGCCTGGCGATGTCACCACTTCAACCGTATCGCCATTCGATAATTTTGCAGATAACGGCGCTAATTGCCGATTAATTTTAATTGCCATGCAATGATTACCAACATCAGTGTGAACTTCATAAGCGAAATCAACACCGGTTGCACCTGCTGGTAATTCTTTAATATCACCTTTTGGCGTGAAAGTATAAACTTCATCTGGGAATAAATCGATTTTCACACTTTCAATAAATTCTAATGAATTATCTGCATTTTTTTGCAACTCTAATAAATTTTTTACCCATTTTTGTGCATGAATATGCGTTTTTTCTAATTCATCGTCATCTGTTTTATATAACCAATGCGCTGCAATTCCACTTGATGCAATGCGATCCATTTCTGTTGTGCGAATTTGCACTTCGATCGGTAAACCATATGGTCCGAATAAAGTTGTGTGTAATGATTGATAACCATTTGCTTTTGGAATCGCAATATAATCTTTAAATCGTTCCGGCACTGGTTTAAATAAACGATGCACCAATCCCAACATGCGATAACACATATCAATATC
The DNA here is from genome assembly GCA_001801815.1 of Gammaproteobacteria bacterium RIFCSPHIGHO2_12_FULL_36_30. GTDB lineage: Bacteria > Pseudomonadota > Gammaproteobacteria > Coxiellales > Coxiellaceae > 2-02-FULL-42-43. Next base: position 42,315 of record MGXU01000009.1, on the reverse strand, counting down.
ATCAACAATAATTCGAAATGCATACACATCCATAATTTCATGAAACGGAATTTTTTTTATCAGCATTTTTCGATAAATGCTATACAAATGTTTTTCTCTGCCGATAATTGTGCATGATGGAAATTGATCCTTTTCCATGCCCTTTTGCAATGTATTATTAATTAATGCTAATATTTTTTTTCTATTACCGCGTGCTTTTTCTACAGCGTTTTTTAGCACAGCAGAACGCAATGGATGCAAAGCTGTAAAAGCCAATTCTTCTAATTCAACTGAAAAATCACGCATACCTAATCGTTTTGCAATCGGCGCAAAAATTTCTAATGTTTCTTTTGATACGCGATATCTTTTTTCAGGTGGCAACGTAATTAATGTGCGCATATTATGAAGACGATCAGCAAGCTTCACAAAAATAACGCGAATATCGCGCGACATCGCCAGCACCATCTTACGAAAATTTTCTGCTTGCGCTTGTGCACGACTGACAAATTCAATTTGTGTTAATTTACTGACACCGTCGACTAAATCAGCAACTTCTTTTCCAAAATTTTTTTCAAGATCGCTTTTTTCAATTTCAGTATCTTCAATCACATCGTGCAATAATGCTGCCATAATTGTGTGATGATCCATTTTCATATCAGCTAAAATGCAAGCGACAGAAACAGGATGGGTGATATAAGCTTCGCCAGTTTGACGCATTTGTCCGCGATGTGCAGACAATGCCGTTAAATATGCTTGGTGAATTTGATTGATTTGAATATCGGAAAGATAAGAGAGTTTTCGTCGTAATCGCTTAAATAAACGCATTTGAATTAAACTCCCAACAAAATCCTCATGCGTTTATTATAAAAAAATTATTCGAAATCTTCAGGTGCTGCATCTTTGATAAAAGTAGTTGATGGTCTTGCAACTTCTGGTTTCGTAGGTGCTGCACCACGATCTGCAACAACACCCGCAACATCAAAACCATCTGCAATTTCACGTAAAGCAATCACAGTCGGTTTATCATTATCTTCTGGCACCATCGGTTCAGAAACACCCATTTCAATTTGATGTGCGCGTTCTGCTGCTAATAAAACTAAAGCAAATCTGTTTTCTACTTTTTCTAAACAATCTTCTACGGTAACTCGTGCCATGATAAATCCCCATTCACACTCAATAAATAAACTCTTATTCTACTGCTTTTTAAGCAAATTTTCCAGCAATGCCGCTTGTTTTGTTAACTGTAATTTTAATTTCAAACGCGCGGCAAGCACAATATGCTGCAAATCATGTAAAGCGATATCAAACTGATCATTCACCACTAAATAATCAAACTCGCGGTAATGACTCATTTCATCTTGTGCTGCTAACATGCGTTGCGCAATAGTATCTGCATCATCTTGCTTACGATTTTGTAAACGTACTTTCAACTCATCCAGCGACGGCGGTAAAATGAATACCAAAACAGCATCTGGAAATAATTTTTTTACTTGTTGCGCACCTTGCCAATCAATTTCTAAAATAACATCAATGCCGCGCGCTAAATGATCCAACACCCAATCACGCGACGTGCCATAATGCTTTCCATAAACTGTTGCGTACTCCAAAAACGCCTTTTTTTCAGCCATATTTGAGAATTTTTCTTCAGAAACAAAAAAATAATCTTGACCATCAATTTCAAGAGGACGCATCGCACGCGTTGTATGCGAAACAGAAATCTGCAAATACTCCATCGATTCTGATAACGCTTTCACTAAACTCGTTTTGCCAGCACCCGATGGTGCGGCGATGACAATTAAATTTCCTGCACTCACACTTACACTCCCAATCATACTGTTTTGTGATCATAGCAAATTTCACGCAATACGATATACTTGTGCCGCATATTTTACTTGAGGATATTTTTCATGAGACCCAGCAAACGCACTTCAGACACATTACGTCCTATTTCATTCACTCGTCATTACACAAAACATGCTGAAGGTTCTGTCTTAACACAATTCGGCGATACCATTGTATTATGTACAGCAAGCGTTACCGATAATGTGCCACGATTTTTAAAAGATTCGAAACAAGGTTGGCTCACCGCAGAATATGGAATGTTACCGCGCGCAACAAACACACGCGTTGATCGTGAAGCAACGCGCGGAAAACAAGGCGGACGCACAGTTGAAATTCAACGTTTAATCGGACGTTCATTACGCGCAGCAATTGATTTAAATAAATTACCTGGTTTTGCAATTGCAATTGATTGTGATGTCATTCAAGCAGACGGCGGAACACGCACTGCTGCAATTAGCGGCGCATGTGTTGCATTAATTGATGCGCTGCGTTTTTTGCAAGAGCGAAAAATGATTGTCGGCGATCCACTAAAACATTTTGTTGCGGCAGTTTCTGTCGGTGTTTTTAATGGTAAACCCGTTTTAGATTTAGATTATGCAGAAGATTCAAAAGCAGAAACCGATATGAATGTTGTGATGACCGATGCGAGATCATTTATTGAAATTCAAGGTACGGCAGAAAATGGCACGTTTCATGATGAACATTTGCAATCACTAATTTTACTTGCGAAAAAGGGGATTGCAGAAATTATTGAGAAGCAGAAAGAGGCGTTACGCTAAATAATCCACAATCACCGGCGCATGATCCGAAAACTTTTTATCTTTATAAATTGAAACGGATTTTATTTTATTTTTTAAATTGTCAGACACAATTTGATAATCAATTCTCCATCCCACATTATTTGCGTATGCATTTCCGCGATGCGACCACCAAGTGTATTGATCTTTTTCATGATTAATTACGCGAAATGCATCGACAAATCCTTCTTTCGTTAACACATCATCCAACCATGCACGTTCTTCCGGCAAACATCCTGAATTTTTTTGATTGGATTTAAAATTTTTAATATCAATTTCTTTGTGCACAATATTCCAATCACCACAAATAATAAATTCGCGTTTTGATTTTTTAAATTCACGTAATTTTTTTAAAAATTTTTCCATAAAATCAAATTTTTCTTTTTGACGATGATCACCGCTTGTGCCCGATGGTAAATACAAAGAGATCACGCTTAAATTTCCAAAATCAGCTTGCACGAAACGTCCTTCTTCATCCGCACATTTCCAACCTAAAACATGAATCACGCGATCAGGTGTTTGCTTCGAATATAATCCAACACCGCTATATCCTTTTTTAATAGCGTCTGTGAAATAACAATGATATCCAGCTGGACGTAATTGCTCATCAGATAATGACATCATCTGCGCTTTGGTTTCTTGCAAGCAAACCACATCCGCTTTTTGTTTTGCCAACCAATCAAAAAAGCCTTTTTTTGCAGCAGAACGAATGCCATTTACATTGGCGGTGATCACTCGCATAATGACAACTCCAAATAAATTTTTAATAACCTAGCAGATAATTTTAAAAAATGCATGTATTACTTGTGAAAATGTCTTCCATGGGTGATTTAATTCATTCGCTGCCTGCGTTGACGGATGCAATGAACGCGATTCCTAATTTGGAAATTGATTGGGTTGTTGAGCCTGCATTTGCTGATATTCCATCATGGCATCCTGCTGTTAAAAATATTATTCCAATTGCATTGCGTAAATGGCGAAAAAATATTTTTGATCAATCGACTCATTCTGAAATAAAAACTTTTTTTAAAACATTGCGCGCGAAAAAATATGATGTGATTATTGATGCGCAAGGATTATTAAAAAGTGCGATCGTGGCAAAATGCGCGCGTGGAAAAATTGTTGGGTATGATAAAAATTGTGCGCGTGAATTTTATAGCAGTTATTTTTATAGTGAAAAATATTTTAGTGATCACAAAGAACATGCGGTGAAACGCACGCGTTATTTATTTTCAAAAGCATTAAATTATGATTTACCTGCAACACGCCCGAATTTTCATATTGATTTTTCAAAATTACCCGCGCTAGAATTTTCAACGCCTGAAAAATATTTTGTTTTTTTACACGGCACAACATGGGAATCGAAACATTATCCAGAAAACTATTGGCGCAATTTAGTTGAAAAAGCAGATGCAAAAGAAATAACGGTATTTTTACCATGGGGAAATGAAATTGAAAAAAATCGCGCAATAAGATTGTCTGAAAATACAAAACACGCGACAGTATTAGAAAAAATATCGATTATGCAAATGGCAACATTTTTAAAAAATGCAACCGCTGTTGTTGCGGGTGATACTGGATTAGGACATTTAAGTGCTGCATTAACAACACCAACAATTGGATTATATGGGCCAACCGATCCAAATCGTGTTGGCATTGTCGGCGATAATCAATTTCATTTAACTGCACATTTTCCTTGTGCGCCGTGTTACAGCAAAACATGTTGGTATGGCAGAAAAAATAAAACAGAAATTTTTCCGACTTGTTATTCCACAATTGCGCCTGATAAAGTGTGGGAACTATTAAAACAATTCTAGAAGGATGACATCATGCAAGATTTACAAACCCAATTCATCGAATTTTTAATCGAAAATAATGCCTTAAAATTTGGTGAATTTAAATTAAAATCAGGACGCATGAGTCCGTATTTTTTTAATCTCGGTGTTTTCCATTCCGGAAAATCATTAGCAAAACTCGGGGGATTTTATGCAGAGACATTGCTAAAATCGCGCATGCATTGCGATGTGTTATTTGGACCTGCATACAAAGGTATTCCGCTTGCAACTGCAACCAGTATTATTTTATTTGAAAAATTTAATAAAAATATTCCATATTGTTTTAATCGCAAAGAAAAAAAAGATCATGGTGATGGCGGAGATTTTGTGGGTGCGAAATTAGAAGGTAATGTTGTGATGTTGGATGATGTTATTACTGCGGGCACAACCGTTCGCGAAACAGTTTCGTTATTAGCAAATACACAAGCAACATTGTCTGGAATTATTATTGCATTTGATCGACAGGAACGCGGAGAAGGAAAATTATCTGCCGTGCAAGAAACTGTTAAAACACAAAAAATTCCAGTGCAAAGTATTATAACGTTATCAGATGTCGTACAATATCTTTCACTGCAAAAAAAATTCAGAAAAGAATTAGGGATGATCGAAGAGTATAGAAAAAAATACGGTGCAGAATAAAATGGAAGTTTCGCACTTTCTAAAAATTTAGATCTTCATCATATAACTAAAACGGCAATTTCAAATCATGATTAATTTTTAATAATTGCTCACGAAAAATGTTTTTTATTTTTGTTAAATTATTTTCTGTGTCGGCTTCAAAACGCAAAATTAAATACGGTGATGTGTTTGATCTGCGAATTAATCCCCAACCAAAATTCCATTCAACACGCAAACCATCTAATGTAATTTTTTCTGCGTGATCAAAATTTCCATCGCGTAATAATTTTTCCATAAAATCCGATTTTTTTTCTTCCGCCATTGGTAATTTTAATTCGGGTGTGTTAATAGTTTGCGGCAGCGCATGAAAAACAGCTGACACAGAATTTTTTTCGTGCGATAAAATAGAAACTAAACGCGCAGCAACATAAATTCCATCATCAAAACCAAACCATTTATCTTTGAAAAAAATATGTCCGCTCATTTCACCCGCTAATGGCGCATGCTCTTCAATCATTTTTGCTTTTAAAATAGAATGTCCTGTGCGCGACATAATCGGTTGACCGCCAAATTTTTTAATCATTTCTGGCAGTACACGCGAACATTTCACATCAAACACAATTTTTTCACCTGGATTTCTCGATAAAACATCTTTCGCGCAAATAATTAATTGTCGATCGGGCCAAATAATTTCGCCTTCATTTGTGACAATTCCCAGACGATCTGCATCACCATCAAACGCTAAACCAATATCCGCATTTTCTTTTTTAACTGCAGCAATAATATCTTTTAAATTTTCTGGAATCGTAGGATCAGGATGATGATTGGGAAAATGTCCGTCATATTTACAAAATAATTCTATGACTTCGCAACCAAGCTTGCGAAAAATAATCGGCGCAATTTCACTGGCCGCACCATTTCCAGCATCAATCACAACTTTCATTTTTTTTGCGACCGTTAAATCTTTACAAATCGCATCAATATAATCTGGAATAATATTTTGTGTACGAACCGATCCATTTCCAGATAAAAAATCACGCCGTTGAATGCGTTTTACAATTTCTTGAATTCCATTTTCAGATAATGTTTTTCCATTTAATACAATTTTAAATCCATTATGATTAGCAGGATTATGACTCGCCGTTACCATCACGCCTGTTTTAGTTTTTAAAAAATTTGTCGCAAAATAAACAAGTGGTGTTGGACCAAGACCGATATCAACAACATTACAACCAGTTGCAATTATGCCTGAAATTAAGGCTTTTTTTAATGACTCGCCCGTTAAACGAGCATCACAAGCAACTGCAATTTCATTTTGATTAACTTGTAAACTTTCCGTGCCAATTGCTAAACCAATTGCATACGCAACATTTTCATTCAGACTATTTTCAGAAACTTCGCCACGAATATCATATGTGCGAAAAATATCGAGTGGTAATTTATCTGGAATATCATAATGAATCATTTTCCCGAACTCCCAAATCCACCTTCACCACGTTCTGTTGCCGCAAATTCTTCAACAATTTGAAAACGTGCTTTTAAAACAGGAACAATAACTAATTGCGCGATACGTTCGCCAGGTTGAATTGTGTAAGATTGTGCGCCGCGATTCCAACACGACACCATTAACGGACCTTGATAATCTGAATCAATTAAACCCACTAAATTTCCAAGAACAATACCATGTTTATGTCCCAAACCAGAACGCGGCAAAATAGTTGCCGCTAATGCTGGATTACTAATATATATTGCTAATCCCGTATTAATCAGTACAGTTTCGCCCGGTAAAATTGTTTTTGGCACATCCAAACATGCGCGCAAATCTAATCCTGCGGAACCTGGCGTTGCATATTCTGGCAACGGTACAGTATTTCCCAAACGTTCATCTAGAATTTTTAATTGAATATCGTGGATCATCAAACGCTCCTAGCTTTTTTTTGTGATTACGAAGAGTAACTCACACTTATGCTTGAATCAATGTGTTCTTTCTGCTATAAATTCACCCTTCATTCACAGGAGCACGAGCATGTCGAAAGTCTGCCAAGTCACAAAAAGACGTCCACAAGTAGGACACACAGTGTCGCACGCAAATAACAAATCAAAACGCCGTTTTTTACCTAATTTACAAAAGCGTCGCGTTTGGTTGCCCAGCGAAAATCGTTATATTACTTTGAATGTAACAGTAAGAGGTCTTCGCACAATTGATAAACTCGGCATTGAAGCAGTGCTGAAAAAAATGAAACTGAGTGAACATATCGAAAAATAATTTTGTATTGGAGCAATAAGACATGGCAAAAGCAGGCTCAAGAGAAAAAGTACAATTACGTTCAACCGGCAAAAGCAAAAGCGGAAAAGATACCGGTTATTACAAAACATTAAGCGTGAATAAACGCGCTGAAGAAAAATTAGAATTAATGAAATACGATCCACGCGCTTACAATCCTGAAACAAAAAAAGTGGGCATGCGTGTTTTGTTCAAGCAAAAAAAATTACCCAAATCATCGTAAATTTATTTTGATGTTAGCTTGCGATATTTTTCCATGAGCATATCTTTCGACTCATAAAACGCGAGCGGAATACAATCAACAGGGCACACTTCGCGACATTGCGGTGTGTCAAAATGTCCGACACATTCCGTGCATTTGTTCGGATCAATTTCGTAAATTTCTGCACCTTGATAAATTGCATCGTTGGGACATTCGGGTTCGCAGACGTCACAATTAATGCATTCTTCTGTAATTTTAAGAGCCATAATACGTTATTCGTTATTCGTTATTCGTTATGCGTTATTTTTTTAAATAGTCTATTACAGCAGATGGCACAAACGCAGAAACATCACCCTGCAACGCAATAATTTCTCGCACCATCGTTGCTGAAATATGCACATACATTTCACGTGCGGGTAAAAAAATCGTTTCACATTTTTCATCAGATAATTGTCGATTCATACTGGCTAATGATAATTCATAATTCACATCTTCTGCTGTGCGAAAACCGCGAACAATATATTCAGCATGATGTAATTTTGCAAAATCAATTAACATACCATCCATTAATGCAACGTTGACATTTTTAAATGCAGCAACACTATCAATACACCATTGAACGCGTGTTTGCGCTTCAAATAAAGGGTTTTTACGTGCGCTGTCTGCAACCGCAACAATCACTTCGTCAAATAATTCTGCTGCGCGTTGAATAATATCAACATGGCCTTTTGTGATGGGATCGAAAGTGCCTGGATAAATTGCTATTTTTTTCATAAAGTACTCACTAAACCTAAAATGTAAATTAATAATTTATCGTTGTTAGTTGGGTTACTGCAAAACGCCCTTGTTCCGCTTGCTGCGCAAGCTTCAACGCGGGCTTCTGTAACTTTCTATTAAAGCTTCTTGCGCTTGCGCATCCAATGTTTGAAATTGTTTCCACCATTCATAATGTTCTGCATTTATTTCTCCTGCTTGCACACGCAAACCCATAAAATCAAATGCAGCACGAAAATAACGATGATGAAAAGTATTTAAAATACGATTCGGTCTGCGTTTTTCTAATTGAAATTGCAATACCCAAATTGCTTGAATGACAAATTGCAAACGTTTTGGAATCATCATCGCTTCCACTTGCGCATGAATAATATCAATTATAAATTGATGCAAGCGTAAATAAAATTTTACTTTTTTATTTTGTATCGTAGATACTTGTTCTTGTAATTCCGGCCATAACAAAATCGCTAATAAAAATGCGGGATTCACACTGTCACCCGTTTTTAATCGCGCATCAGTTGCTTTCATTGCAAGCTCAATTAATTTTGCATGCGATTTTTTTTCTGATTGCAATGCATGCATTGTTTGTGGAAATAATGCATGCATGTAGCGATATTGTACTAATTTTTGATACGTTGCCCACGCGTTGCCTTCAAAAAATAATTTTAAATTTTCATCATACAAACGCGATGTCGGCACATGTTGTAATAAATGCGATAACGTTTTTACTGCTGTTTCAGTTTCAGTTTCTAATTCAAAATTTAATTTTGCGCAAAAACGAATTGCACGCAATAATCGCACGGGGTCTTCATGGAAACGCTGCGTTGGATCACCAATAATACGAATTAATTTTTGTTTTAAATCATGCATACCATGTGTGTAATCAACGACACTAAAATCAGCGATATTGTAATACAATGCATTCACCGTAAAATCACGACGCCATGCATCTTCTTCGACAGTACCATATGTGTTATCACGATGAATCATGCCAGTCTCGGCATGTATTTGTGTTTTTTGTTCAAGCGATCGTGCGGATTCTAAAACATTCGCGCGAAATGTGGAGACCTCAATAATTTCACCGTCATAAAAAACATGCACTAAACGAAATCGTCGACCAATAATTCTGCTGTTGCGAAATAATGTTCGCACAGCTTCAGGATGTGCATCCGTTGCAACATCAAAATCTTTTGGTGTGCGATTTAATAATAAATCACGCACGCCACCGCCGACCAAAAAAGCTTGATATCCCGCTTCTTTTAATCGATACATGACGCGCAAAGCATTTTGGCTAATTTTATCACGCGAAATAATATGATCGGGACGCATGATCACATCGCATTCATTATCATTTTTTTTGTGGTTCAACCAACGGTTTGCCCACTGAATTATGCTTTTTTTCATGCGGATATCTTATCACAGCGATAGTACGAGTGTGAGTGTGTGTTTGAATCTGGTAAAATATCATTTCAGACAAAATATGCGAAATGATATGAAGAAGATAATTGATATCAATTTATATGCGTATGGCAACGGCTCCAGCAATTTTAATTGCGAAAAAGGCGCTGTTGTACTGAAAAATGCGATAGAAAACGCTGGTTTTGCAGATCAATGTCATTGGAATCCTATTTTAAAAGTAAATAATCATCATCAACAAACTGCTGCTTTGCCTGATATTACAGCGTTATCTGAAAAACTCGCGCGATCCACAGAACAATCTATTTTAAATCATCATTTTTTTATTACGTTAGGTGGTGATCACACTGCCGCAATTGGAAGTTGGAGTGGCGCTGCAAAAGCAACCCGAGCTTTAGGATTAATTTGGTTTGATGCGCATATGGATTCTCACACTTTTGAAACAACACCATCCCATAATATTCACGGCATGCCATTAGCAATTTTATTGGGGCATGGCGAAAAAGAATTAACGCATATTTTATCGAATCAACCAAAATTAAAACCGGAAAATGTTGTATTGATTGGCGTGCGAAGTTTTGAAAATGGTGAAGCAGCATTATTAGAAAAATTAGGTGTGAAAATTTTTTATATGGATGATATTAAAAAATGTGGTCTGAAAAAAATAATTGACGATGCAATTAATATTGTAACAAAAAATACAACTGCATTTGGCATCAGCATTGATCTCGATGGATTTGATCCTGCTGACGCACCCGGTATTTGTACAGCTGCACCTGACGGAATTCGAAGCGGTAATTTTTTATCTGAATTTAAAGCAATTGCACATCATCCAAAATTAATTGGTGCAGATATTGTTGAATTTAATCCCAGCGCAGATGTAAATCATAAAACAGAAAAGTTAGCGGTTGCATTGTGCGGGGAGTTTTTCAGTCGATTGCAAATCAAGTGATGGTATTTTTAGTTTTGTAAAAAATAAAGTGCCGCTCCAATAACCGTGACCAATATTTTGCGACTGACTCGCTTCGCTCTTTTTACAAATAATTTGATAAGCTAAATCTAGTGATCTTTTAATTTCTTCAAATGAAAAATTTTTAAGAGAAGCGTAATTTTGAAAAGTATCCATTTTTGATTTTGCATGCTGATAAATATCTTTTGCTTGATTCTCTAATGCAATTATATTTTGTGTATCAGCTAATTTGATTTCCTTGGTGAGTTTTTTGAGATCAACGATCACGCCACGAAATAGTTTAGCTATTCTTTGCTCAATCAATTTCATAACGCCATTTAATCTAAAGTTTTTAATTCGATAAAAGTTATTACTGAGATTAAAACGATAGTTCTTTTGAAATATTGTAATGTTGGTGTCAATTTTTTTGGAGATTTTTAAAAAATAATCAAGAGCGGCAATAATTTTATTAAAATCAGTTAATTCGACAGCAGAAATAGTGATTTTTGAAAATAAAATTGTAATGGGTTTTTCTTGAAAAACTTTAGACTGTGTTATCGCTTGATCAATTTCATGCAATTCACGTGACTCATCTTCGATTATTTCTCTTGCTTCACTCTCTTGTGTTGTTTTCAATTTTGTTAATGCAGCTAAAAATTTCGCTGCTTGTTTTTCGTTTTTAGATTTTAATTTTGCTTCTTTTTCTACTGTTTTCTCAGCAGCAATACGTTCTCTTTCTAAATTTTTTGTAATTTTTTCAGCTGCTCGCAATTCTGCAAGATGTCTTTTTCTTGCGACTTCTTCTTCCCTCTTTTTTTGAGCATCGAGTTCTGCTTGAGCCGCAACTGGATCGTCTTTCTGTGGTTGCGCTACCGCTTTTTTAACATTGTGTTTTCCGCGTGGTTTTTTTGGTTTTGTAATTTGTGTCGCTTCTTCTTCAGCAACCAACGCTGCTAACGCAGTAAAATCAGTCTTAACAGTAGCAGGAATTGGAACAGATTTATTTTGATAGAGATCTTCGAGCGGCAATCCAGCGCAAAAAGATTCTAGTTGATGTAATCCAGACACGCGTAGCTCTTGTGCATTAGAAAATGCATCTAAGCCAACTGTACCCCAGATACCGTATGCTCTCGTACATAGTATGAACGCAGTGACTTTAGCAAGATTTAATATTTCTCCATCAATAACAATTTTTTCTGAAAATTGAACATTGGTATGTACACTAGCAAGACCTGCCGTTTTATCAAAATCTGGATTTATATTGGAAAACCTAAAGTTAACAATATGGTTCATTAAAATCTTGTTAATGTCGCCCAAAAGAAAGCCTTCGACTTTTTGCACGATGTTCACACCAATCAACTTGCCATCACTACTTACCTCTAAAATAAAACGCTCATGATCTTCTGTTTGAATGCCATAAAAAGTTACAGCTTCACGAACTGCGAGCTTAAGAATATTAACTTTCTCATTTTGATCATTCAGCATAATAAGAATCTCAAAAAAATTATTATCTTAAAATATTAATGAAGATATGCATACATCCCAGTCAAAAACATCTGCACTGCAATCGCAGTTAAAATCATTCCCATTAATCTTTCAACAGCAATTAATCCGCGCTTGCCGAGCAGACGCATTAAATATCTTGCGAGCAACATAATAAATAAAAAAACAAGTGATGCAATCACAACAGCGGAAAATAAAATGGAAATATGCTGTGGATTTTGTGTTACAAATATCATTACAAATGCAATTGCAGCGGGGCCTGCAGTTAATGGCACTGCGAGTGGAACGATAAAAGGTTCTTCTGCTTCTTGCGGATTAATTTCTGATGTTTCTGGCGGAAAAATCATGCGAATTGCAATTAGAAATAAAATAATCGCTCCAGAAATACTGAGTGCAGATGTGGTAATTTTTAATCCTTCTATTAAATATTTTCCAAAAAATAAAAATGCAGTCAAAATGATAAATGCAATAAATGTTTCGCGAATAATAATTTTGCGTTGTGTTTTTAAATCGAAATTTTTTAAAATGGTTAAAAATAAAGGGATATTGCCTAGTGGATCCATCACTAGAATCAATGCAAATGTGGCGGTGTATAATGTCATCATAGTTTATGCACTCGATTTACCAATATCATTTTTTCTTTCACGCAATTTCCCGACAACGCAAATCCGCGCAAATGATTTTCCTTATCATAAAATAATGCGCGGCAATTTACATCATCAACATCAGTTTTCCATTCACCGGTAATATTTTTTGCTGGCGGAACTGTTACTATTGGACAAGCTGGTGTTTTAATCACAATTGGCATGATTTTATTTTCGATTAATGGTGTTTTTCCAGCTAATATTTCAGCTAAAATACGCGCATTGTGAATAATGGGTGCGACGTACATTTTCATTTCGCCATTTAGTTCGGCGCAATCACCGATTGCAAAAATATTTTCGTTGCTGGTTTGTAAATATTGATTGGTAATAATTCCAATATTTGTTTTTACATCAGCAGATTTTGCTAATAATAAATTGGGTTTAATTCCCGTTGCGGATAAAATCAAATCAGTTTCTATTTTTTGATTGTCGGATAAAATAATTTCGTCATGTAAATTTTTTTTATTAATTATTTTTGGGAATAATGATAAATAAAATTTTACGCCTAATTTTTCTAACGCGGTTTGTAATGCACGTGCAATTATTTCGGGAACAAATTTTTTTAATAAATAATTGTCGGGGGAAATCATTGTTACAGAAAATCCTGCGTTGGTTAAATCGTTTGCAAATTCGCAGCCAACCAAACCACTTCCAAAAATAGCAATTCGTTTTTTATTTTTAATCTTTTCTCGCAAAATTCTATAATCTTCAAGGTGATTAACAGAAACAATTTCTGAAACTGCATCACCTGATAATGGAATTGAAATATGATCTGCGCCATTTGCTAAAATTAATTTGTCGTATGATAATTCTTTTTTATTATTTTTTTCATTGTGAAAAAATATTTTTTTATTATCTGAGTCAATTTTAAATACTTCACAATGCGTGTAAATTTCAGCATTTAATTGCATACGCATTGTTTCAACATTATTCATCCACAATTCATCGGGTGTTTTTTGATGTGTCAGTGCAGTTGATAGTAATGGTTTAGAATAAAAATAACCGTCTAATTTTGTAATGAATGTTAATGGCGTTTGTGTGTCTAATTTGCGAAATTCTTTTGCAAGCATGTAGCCAGCAAGACCTGTGCCGATAATTACGATATTATTTTTTTTATTGTCTACCATCTTAGTTCGCTTGGAGAAAAGGCAAGTTGTCTTTCACCCATTGGGTTATCTGCTGGTCGCGGCGTCGCCGGAGTCACCATCAAATTTGGAGATGGTGAGGGAGAAAAAACACCTGCATCATTTTTTGAAATATTACACCGCTCATCATTTTGTTTTTGCATTAATGTAATATTAATATCAGCACCACGCGATCGAAGCAAATCACCAATTTCAGTTCTTCCGTAAAAATATGCAGCATTAATTGGCGTAATATTTTTATATTTTTCAGTTTCTGTTATTTCATTAATGTCTGCACCTTCATCTAATAATTTTTTAACTTCTTCAATATTATTTTTTATAATGGCTAAGTGTAACGCTGGAATTGGTTTTCGATCTGCAGCGCCATGAGAATTTGCATAATGCTTCATAATGCCGCGTGGCTTTTCTAAATGTAATAAAATAGGGAAATTACCGCCTAGATGTCGCGCAAACCAAAAATCTAATTTGTAGTGATTATGAAATGCAGCGTCAATCACAATATCTAATACTGCTGCTTTATAGTCATCTTTGGACAATATCTCTTTAAAATTTTCTATTTCCTCAATTTTATCCATAAAATAATCGAATGCAGCGAGTGCGTGCGATGGATCATCGTGCGGGCTATACATAATCCCAACATCTGCATCACGAAATATTTTTACTGGGTAATGAATTGCTAACATACGAAAAGTATTGTAATCAGGAAAATTAATGTTTCCGTCTATGTTTGGTGCAACATTACTATCTAATGCATAACCACCTTCTAATCCTAATAATAAAAATACAAATGCTTCTTTCAGTGTGACACGATCTCGCACATCTCCACGACCTTCGTTACGTAATAATTTCTCCAATAAATTATTCATGCGTTGTGCGCGAGAATTTTCTAATCGTTCTTTTAAAGAAGATTGAATTGGTTTGACGATAACGGAAGTATTTTTAAAAGTTTCTTTATATTTTTTTGCCTGTGCATCCACACACCAAAAATATAATTGTGTTTCGGCTAGATTAATTTGCTTTGCCATTTTTAATACTGCGTCGACATCATGACCATTTGGATTAACAGGCCCGATCCATGTGTAATGTACTTTTTGTGGCATCAAAAACTCCTTTTTAATAATTTACAACAGCATCCATCAAAGCTGCAACACTTTCAATCGGCGTATCTTTTGAAATTCCATGTCCTAAATTAAATACAAAACCAGTTTCATTATTATATACAGATAAAATATTTTTTGCTGCAAGTTGAATTTTTTCGGGCGATGCAAATAATGTTGATGGATCTAAATTGCCTTGCAATGCAACACGATCACCAACTTTCTCACGCGCCATTTTTAAATCCATCGTCCAATCTATTCCGACAGCATCACAACCTGCATCAGCAATATTTTCTAAATATAATCCACAGCCTTTGCTAAAAAAAATCAATGGGATTTTTTTTCCATTGTGTTTGCGCGAAATTGCAGCGCCAATTTTTTTCATATAATCTAAAGAAAATAATTGGTAATCGTGCGGCGATAAAACTCCACCCCAACTATCAAATAACATAATCACATCTGCGCCTGCATTAATTTGCGCATTTAAATATTGTATGGTCACATCAGAAATTTTTTCTAATAATTGATGTAAAATTTTTGGTTCGCGAAATAGCATTGATTTAATGATTTCAAATGTTTTGCTAGATTGCCCTTCGACCATGTAAGTTGCAACTGTCCATGGCGATCCTGCAAAACCAATTAACGGAATTTTTTCATCTAATTCTTTTTTCGTTAATTGAATTGCTGCTGAAACATAATGTAATTTTTCTAATGCGTGCGTTGTATTTAATGCATGAATCATTTTTTCTGTGCGAATCGGATTCGGCGCAAATGGTCCGCGACCCTCATCCATTTTAATTTCACAATTCATTGCTAATGGCACGGTTAAGATATCACTAAAAATAATTGCAGCATCAAGTGGAAATCTTTTTATCGGTTGCAAGGTCGCTTCACATGCTAATTCTGGCATTTGACAAAATTGAAAAAAGTTTTTTTCTTGCGATCTCAACGCGCGATATTCCGGTAAATATCGCCCCGCTTGTCGCATTAACCAAATTGGTGTGCGATCAATTGACTCGCGTAATAATGCTTTGATGAAGCGGTCGTTTTTCATGATAGAATCTCTAGAGAATCAATAACAAATGATAATCGAATGACAGATATTGTCCATGAAAATGTTTTACTTAAAACCCATAATACATTTGGTATAGATGTCCATGCGCGCTATTTTGTTGCTGTTGATAATATTACAGCATTACAAACCATCTTGGCGGGTGAGAAATTTTCAAACATTCCAAAATTAATTCTCGGTGGCGGCAGTAATATTTTATTCACAAAAAATTTTGGTGGACTTGTTATTCACAATCAAATTTGCGGAATTGAAAAAATAAATGAAGACGCTGATCACGTTTTTTTAAAAATTGGTGCGGGTGAAAATTGGCATGAATTTGTTTTGTATTGTGTTGAAAATAATTATGCGGGTGTCGAAAATTTATCTTTAATTCCAGGAACGGTTGGCGCAACACCGATTCAGAATATTGGGGCGTATGGTGTCGAATTAAAAGATGTGTTGCAAGAAGTGCATGCGATTGATGTTGAAAAAAATACGATGCAAATTTTTTCTTGCGATGAATGTGAATTAGATTATCGCGACAGCATTTTCAAACACGCATTAAAAAATAAATATATTATTACGCATGTTGTTTTGCGATTAAATAAAAAACCTGTTTTTCATTTAGAATATGGCGCGATAAAAGAAAAATTAAATGGCAGCGAAATTTCAATTAAAACAATTAGCGATGCTATCATTCAAATTCGTCAAGAAAAATTACCCGATCCCAAAAAAATTGGGAATGCAGGTAGTTTTTTTAAAAATCCTATGATTTCTGAAACGCAATTTTTAAATTTACAAAAGCAATATCCCAAAATGCCTTATTTTAAGGAAAAAAATGCGTGCGTAAAAATTCCTGCGGCGTGGTTAATTGAACAATGTGGTTTTAAGGGAAAACGGTTTGGTGATGTGGGTGTGCATGCAAATCAAGCGTTGGTGTTGGTGAATTACGGAAATGGTACTGGCGCGGAAATTAAAAAATTGAGTGAAGATATTCAAGAATCAGTTAAAGAAAAATTTGGGATTGAGTTGATGACTGAGGTGAATATTGTTTAGCGATATAAATTCTTTAACCTAACGCCTAGTGTTCTTTTCAATCTCTATTACTGCTAAAATAGTAATCAACTGATATGTCATTATTGACAGGAGGTTGTGATGAGACCTGAAATTGATGGTGGAAAGTTAGTTCGGTTTGTAACATCTAATATTGTCAGTTATGGCGTTGGCAAAGGAATTGAATCCATTTTAGTTCCAACACAAGTTTTATTAGCGCTTGCTGCCGCTGCTGTTGGCAGTATTCTTACTAATGTTGTTTTATACTCGGTTCCGCAGTTTTTAGCCGTTGCAATTAATGACTGCGTAAATTAAGCTGCCTTTTGATATCGAAGCGATGCGCTTGGTTCCATTCTTCCTAAATCTCTACCAATAAGATGTTTGCTCGATGAGCGATTTGGCATCGAGTTTTCTAGCGCCAAAGCAAATTTATTTAATTCTTTTTTCGGATCATCTGCATTAACAATGTGATTTATTCCATCAATTAGCGCTTCCGCATTAATACGTTCCACTAGGCAACCAACAGACATTCCGGGTTGTTTGTTTTTAATGAGGGCAGATTGTGATGGATGTAGAAGCAAAAGATGATCGCACAACAGGCTCAGTGTGACGCCATTCGTCGCACTATCAACACCTTGTTGTTTGCTCAATGCATTCCAACCTCCATGTCCTTTCCAGTCCGAAATAAAAACCTCTACGAGCCATCTTAACGTGTAAGTTCGCACTACATCCATGTGTCGCCATGAAAGATTTTTGGCGACAATAAAGCGATAATCCGTTTCGCCTTCATATTTTAATGCAATCACAAAACGTTTCTTTTTATGTGATACAACGCGCAATCTTGCTGAAAGTACGGTTACTTTTTTTGTTTCACCACCACGCACAACCAAATCATAAACAACGCCTGCTATGCGATTAAAATAGGTGGTGAGCGGAATATTTTTTCCGCAATATCTTACCAATTGATTTCTTCGTAGCTGACTAATCACTTGTTCGCAACGTGTTACGATTGCAGCTTCATCCATAAACTTTTGATTACCGTACAGTGCATCAGCCAACACTGCTTGCACAGTAATATCAGGATGATTTTGTGAAAATGTTTTTAGCAAATCTAATCCGAGCATTTGTTTGCTGGGATATTCTGGATTTATCTCAGGACGTTTCGTGCGATTTTTAGCGGTAATTCCAGCATTTTTCTCAGCCTTAATAATTTCTTTCCATTCTTTTATTGCAGGATTTGGAACATAAAATCGAAAGCCAACGGGAATCGTAATTTTATCTGTGACCAGCAAAAGAAAAACAAATTCTTGTCCTTCAAAATAGCCGCCAGTTTTTTTATCTTTTACTTTGTGCACGCCTGCAATTTTTGATGTGTTACGTGAACGCATCTTGTCGGAATCATCGAGAACCAAAACACCTTTATTTACTTCATAATGCGATAAAATATTGACTATGCTTGCTTGAAGCAAGCGCGCCCACATAATTTTTGCATGACGAAATACCCATCGTAAACCACTTTCTTTGTGCTCACCCAAACTGCGCCTTTCAAATGCTGCCCAATTAAAACTTCCCGTTACAATTAATCCCATTAAAACAATCGTAAGCCAAACACGCTGACTTTTTGTTAATTTTTTTGACGATATTTTTTTGAGTGATTCATTGAGTGTGGTTACATAATTAACAACACACGCGATTGGGCGAATTAGCATAATAAACATCTTGTTTTATATGGCAGAGGGAGGCAATATTACGCCAATCGGTCTGCTGTTACAGCGTTAAGTTTTATTGCTGAGCGATAAAATCAGTTGTTTCAGTAGTCCGACCATACTTCAGGCAATTTATAAAAATTAAAATTGCAAATATAATCTCTCTTTTTATTAAAGGTAAAATTACAATGTATAATCCAAATTATCTTTTTCCAGAAGAAGAAGAGCCTAAATCTGAAGTGCGATATGCACGAATATCGATAGGTTTCGAGTCAAACCGTGCTAATACAGAAACCAAGCTACGCGCAATACAATCTGAATCAGGAGTCACTAAGATAGAGTCAGGCGAAAAGTATCCTACAGTTGAATATTATTCAGTACACACCAGTTTCTTGCCAGAAAACGACGCTTCTGCAGTGGCTTTGCTGCTGGACTTATTAAATAGAAAGTACGCGCCCAAAGAATCTTATATCGAGAGAGATGCTTCTATTGGGTACAAACATTAGTAATGTCAGAGATGATATAGCGCATTCTTTCTTGTAATGTTTTATTTCATCATCCAACTGCTAAAAACTGCGGAATCGAGTTTATATGCGGGTGAAATTGCAATTGTCGGAACATTTCATGTTGTGAAAAATGCGAGGGGTGGTTTCGGTTATTTATTTTCTCCAGCTGCAAAACCAAAATCAGAAGAGTGGGATATGGCAGATAGTCCACTAGAAATGTTGGATGGACCACCGTCTCAACCTGTATCTTTAAATCGCGCTAGTAGTTAAGTAAGGATTTTTTTCAAGAAAAATCCGGTGTGAGAATTTTTATTTTTCGCTATATTTTCAGGTGTTCCGGTTGCAATAATTTCTCCACCGCCGTCGCCGCCTTCAGGACCAATATCGATAATCCAATCGGCAACTTTGATAACATCTAAATTATGTTCGATTACAACAACAGTATTTCCATGATCACGCAAACGCATTAACACTTTTAATAATTGCGCGATATCATGAAAATGCAAACCAGTTGTAGGTTCATCTAAAATATATAATGTATTTCCCGTATCGCGTCGTGATAATTCTTTTGCTAATTTAATGCGTTGCGCTTCGCCGCCGGATAATGTTGTTGCGCTTTGTCCAAGCGAAATGTATGACAAGCCAACATCAATTAAAGTCTGTAATTTACGATAAATAATCGGGACAGGCTGAAAAAATTCATACGCTTCTTCAATCGTCATTTGCAACACTTCGTAAATATTTTTTCCCTTATATTTAATATCCAGTGTTTCGCGATTGTAACGTTTGCCTTGGCATTCATCGCAAATAACATAAACGTCTGCAAGAAAATGCATTTCAACTTTAATTAATCCGTCGCCTTCGCATGCTTCACAACGTCCACCTGAAACATTAAAACTAAATCGTCCAGGAGAATATCCGCGCGTGCGAGATTCTTGTGTTGCTGCAAATAATTCACGAATCGGTGTGAAAATGCCTGTATACGTAGCAGGATTTGAACGCGGTGTTCTGCCAATTGGACTTTGATCAATATCAACTACTTTGTCACATTTTTCTAAATTAATAATTTCATCATGATCGCCGACATTTTGTAACATCGCTTTATTTAATTTGTGTGCGGCGATTGGATATAAAGTATCATTAATTAAACTTGATTTTCCTGAACCTGAAACGCCGGTAATGCAGGTCAATAATCCTAGCGGGATTTCAACTGAAATATTTTTTAAATTATTGCAACGCGCGCCGATAATTTTAATGGCATCACGACAAGTATTTTCTATTCGTTTTTTAGGAATTTTAATTGCTTCCATTCCAGATAAATATTTTCCGGTAATTGATTGTTCAGATTTTTTAATATCATCTGGCGTACCACATGCAACAATTTCGCCCCCGTGTTTTCCAGCGCCAGGTCCAACATCAATTACATAATCTGCGCTCAAAATAGCTTCTTCGTCGTGTTCAACAACAATCACTGTATTTCCTAAATCTCTTAAATAAGTTAACGTTTTTAGTAATCGTGCGTTGTCGCGTTGATGCAAACCAATCGACGGTTCATCTAAAATATACATCACGCCGACTAATCCAGAACCAATTTGACTTGCTAATCGAATGCGTTGCGCTTCGCCGCCAGATAATGTTTCTGCGCTGCGATGTAGTGTTAAATAATTTAATCCGACATCCAATAAAAATCCCAAACGTGCATTTACTTCTTTTAAAATTTTATCGGCGATTTCTTTTTTATTGCCTTTTAAATTTAATGTTGAAAAAAATTCAT
Source organism: Gammaproteobacteria bacterium RIFCSPHIGHO2_12_FULL_36_30 (assembly GCA_001801815.1). Lineage (GTDB taxonomy): Bacteria > Pseudomonadota > Gammaproteobacteria > Coxiellales > Coxiellaceae > 2-02-FULL-42-43. The sequence continues at coordinate 21,140 of MGXU01000009.1, read as the reverse complement.
ATGCTTTCGTAATTGATAATGCGGTAATTTCAGGTAATGATTTATTGTCTATAAAAACATTGCGCGCTTGTATTGATAAACGTGTACCGTTGCAGGACGTGCAAGATTTTTGTGTTAAAAATTTTGATAATTCATCACGCACTGCTTGTGATTCACTTTCTTTGTAGCGTCTATTTAAATTCGGCAAAATACCTTCGAATGCATGTGTGCGTTCTACTTTTACGCCTTTGTGTGTAACAAATGAAAATGTTACTTCTTCGTTTGATCCATATAAAATTAATTGTTGAATTTTTTTCGGTAATTTTTCAAATGGTTTTTCTAAATCAAAATTAAAATGTTCGGATAATGCGACGAGCATTTGATAATAATGATAATTGCGGCGATCCCATCCGTTAATTGCACCTTGCGATAAAGATAATGATGCGTTTTGTACTATTTTTTCAGCGTCAAATGATTGTTCGACGCCGAGACCATCGCAAGTTTCGCATGCGCCGACGGGGCTGTTGAATGAAAATATGCGGGGTTCTAATTCTTTTAAGCTATAGCCACATTGTGGGCAGGCGAATTTAGATGAGAATAAATGAGTATTGGTAGGAGTAACAATTGAAGCGAGACCATCCGATAATCGCAATGCCGTTTCAAATGATTCCGCTAAACGTTGTTGAATATCTTTTCGCACTTTAATGCGATCAACAACCACTTCAATAGAATGTTTTTTTCGTAAATCCAATTTCTCAACATCGTCTAAATCTTTTATTTCGCCATCAATTCGCGCGCGTACAAATCCTTGTTGTTTTAAATCTTTAAATAATTCGACAAATTCGCCTTTACGTTCGCGCACAACGGGTGACAATAACATCACTGCGGTATTTTCGGGTAATGCTAAAACAGTATCGACCATGTGCGAAACAGTTTGCGCACTTAATTCATTTTTATGTTCGGGACAACAAGGTGATCCAACGCGTGCGTATAATAATCTTAAATAATCGTATATTTCAGTGATTGTTCCAACTGTTGATCTCGGATTATGTGACGCAGATTTTTGTTCGATAGAAATTGCGGGTGATAATCCTTCAATCGTATCAACTTCCGGTTTATCCATCATCGATAAAAATTGTCGCGCGTAAGATGAAAGTGATTCGACGTAACGTCTTTGACCTTCAGCATATAATGTGTCAAATGCGAGTGATGATTTTCCTGAACCAGATAATCCAGTGATCACAACTAATTTGTCACGTGGAATATCGACGTTCACATTTTTTAAATTGTGAGTGCGCACTCCGCGCATGGAGATAAATTTTTGCATGTACTTTTCGGCGTTGTTTTATTTTTATTAGATTGACCGATGAGCATAACAGGTCTGGAAAAAAAGGCAAAAAGAGCTAGCCTGACATTGCACATATTCCGATCGCATGATAGTGTGCATCCTTAATTATTTAACTGCAGAGAAAATACAATGAAAATTTTAAAAACATTAACATCCATTTCGGTAATTACAGCGGCAACTCTGCTGTCTGGATGTGCAACTATTATTTCAGGTACATCACAAGTAGTGAACTTACAAGCTATTAATGTAAAAACACACGCGATTATTCCTGATGCAAAATGTACTCTCACAGATGCACACGGTGTTGTGTTTCCGTTAGAATCTAATCCAGGCAGCGTATCCATTCCAAGAGTGTATGGTGGTTTAAATGCTGACTGTCATGCGCCAGGTTATTATCAACAATCAGTTGGTGCGGGTTCGAGTTTTAATGCATGGACAGTGGCAGATATATTATTTTGGCCAGGCGCGATTGTTGATGCGGCAACTGGTGCTGCGAAAAAATATCCTTCGCACATCACAGTGTTAATGTCGACTCATCCTGTTGCTCATCCTAAAACACGCGTTGTGACTACAACTAAAAAATAATAAAATTACAATTTTAAAAAAAGCCCTTTTTTAAGGGCTTTTTTATGCGTTACAGTTTTAAGTGATTGTTAGAAAAAGCAACATAGTGAATTTGGCATGCTATGTCTCCATTCATAATGGAGACTTTTGCAGTAAAGCTTCCATTGACAATGGAGAGTTTTAGGTCTATGCTTCCATTGTAAATGGAGGGTTATCATAATGGCTACAGTTACAGCAGCGCTAATCAAAGAAGTAATGGGCGATCAAAACGACGAACACGTTCCAACGGATTGTTTTCATCGCTCGACTGAAAAAAACTTAAAAAAATTGGCGAAAAATAAAGAGATTATTGTGTTGACCGGGGTGCGTCGCTGTGGAAAATCGGTGTTACTCAACATGCTGCGACGCGATGCAAAAGAACGGGATTATTTTTTTAATTTTGAAGATGAACGATTAGCTACTTTTACAGTTGATGATTTTCAATTGCTGTATCAAGTTTTTTTAGAAACATTTGGTGAGCAAAAAACATTTTATTTTGATGAAATTCAAAATATACCCGATTGGGAAATGTTTGTCAGGCGATTATACAATGCTGGAAATAAAATTTTTATTACAGGATCAAATGCGACTTTGTTTAGCGAAGAATTGGGAACGCGATTAACAGGTCGATATATTCAACTTAATATATATCCATTTTCATTTTTGGAATATGCAGAACATGAACTGCCAGATTTGCTAAATAAAAAAATTCCATCTACAAAAGAATTAGTGCAAATAAAAAAATTATTTCATCAATATTGTCAGTTTGGCGGAATTCCAGAATTTGCAAAGCATCACGAAATAGAATATTTACAAACATTGTACGAAAGCATTATTTATCGTGATATTGTTGCGCGATATAAATTAACGAATGCAAATATTCTAAAAAAAATGGTATTTTTTCTTGCGAGTAATTGTAGCAAAGAAATGACTTATAATGCATTGCGGAAATTTTTAGAATTAGGTAGTGCAACAACTGTTTCAGATTATTGCAGTTATCTTGAAACCAGTTATCTTTGTTTTTTTCTCAATCGTTATCACGCTTCCGTCAAAACACAAAACCAATCACCCAAGAAAATTTATTTTGTTGATCATGCGCTCGCTAAAATTGTAGGATTTCATTTTAGTGATGATACAGGCCGAATACTGGAAAACATTGTATTTATAGAATTAAAACGTCGCTACAATCAAATTTATTATCATAAAGAAAAACGAGAATGTGATTTTATTATTCAGCAGGGAATAAAAATAATTGCTGCTATTCAAGTGTGTCAAAGTTTATCAGATGAAGATACACGAACAAGAGAAGTGGATGGTTTACTGGATGCGCTGGAAACTTATTCGCTTGATGAAGGTTTTATTTTGACGGAGTCAGAAGAAAAAACTGAAGTCGTTACAAAAAATGAAAAGCGCTACACAATTCAGATTATGCCAATATGGAAATGGTTAATTTAATAAACCGTTTTTTCATGACCTACTCCATTTTTACGCACATTTTCTGGAGCATGGTCTATTTTTTTCGGTAAGTTTTAATAAACTACCACATCATGTCTGTAATGATGGTGATGATGCCAATGATGGTGATGCCAGTACCAGTGATGATGGTGATGATGACGCCAATGCGTACATTCTAATTGACCATTCGCGTTTTCAACATCATTACAACGATGACCAACATGCATGGATGTATTATCCCAATATCCGTTTTCTTGTTGGCATGAGCAAGTCAATTCATTTCCAAACAGATAACAACCATTGCAAGTATCTTGATAATTTCCTGACGGAAGTCCACCGCCAAATGAAAATGAAAATCCATCTGCGTTTGCATTGGTAGCAAAAAATGCAAAGCTGAACATGAAAGTAATTATCAAAAAAATCTTGCGCATAAAGTTCTCGTTATTTTTCTCAATTTTAAGTGCAGCAATTCTAGCATGGGAAAACTGAAGAAATCCTTAAACTTCATACAAAAGTTGTAGCAATGATTTATTTGCAGTAAATTAGCGCATTATTCAAGGAGCTGTTGTGTCATCTAAAAAAATAAATGTTGCGCTAATTGCGCTTTCGAGCATTATGTCCATTCGCATGCTCGGATTATTCATGATTTTGCCTGTTTTTTCAGTGTATGCAGAACATATGATCGGCGCGAGCGCGACGATGATTGGTTTAACGTTGGGAATGTATGGATTAACGCAGGCGGCATTTCAAATTCCATTTGGTTTATTGTCGGATCACATTGGTCGTAAACCAGTTATTTTTTTTGGATTATGTTTATTTTTAATCGGCAGTATTATTTGCGCATCGACTAATTCAATTTATATTTTATTATGTGGGCGCGCATTGCAAGGTGCAGGCGCAATTGGCAGCACAGTGCTTGCATTATTAGCGGATGTAACAAGCGAAGAATCGCGAAGTAAAGCAATGGCATTTATGGGATTATCAATTGGTCTTGCATTTACGGTTGCGATGATTGCAGGGCCTGTCATTAATCATTGGTTGCATTTATCGGGAATTTTTTCTGTCACTGCATTGCTAGCAATTATTGCAATGACATTATTATTTATTATTCCAACACCGCCAAAACCGCTTAAAAATAGCGAAAAAAGATTTTATAACGTTTTGCATAATAAACAATTGTGGCGATGCAACGCAGGAATTTTTTTCTTGCATGCAATTTTGACAGCATTATTTATTGCGATTCCAATTTTATTAACACATGAAATGCATTTATCTTCATTCCAACAAATTATTTTATATTTATCAGTTTTAATTATTGCATTTATGTTTGCTGTGCCATTTATTATTGTCGCTGAAAAAAAACGAAAAATGAAAACGATGTTTGTTAGCGCGATTCTTGCTATTTTTATTGTGCAAATTGGATTGTGTATTTTTCATCATGATGTTGCAATGACAATATTTTTACTATTTGTTTTTTTTACCGCATTTACTTTGTTAGAAGCAACATTGCCTTCGTTAGTTTCTAAAATTGCGCCGATTCAAAATAAAGGTGCGGCGATGGGTGTTTATTCTTCGTCACAATTTTTTGGTATTTTTGTTGGCGGCGCGTTGGGCGGATGGATTTTTTCTGAAGCGCATTTGGCGGGTGTGTTTGTGTTTTGTGCAGGTGTTGCGATGGTGTGGTTTTGGATCGCAACTTCTATGCAAAAGCAACCGGAAAATATTACAAAACCCGAATTGCGGAATATCATAAATGAAGGTAATCTGTGATGCAGTGTGAATGATAAGCCGAGGAGATAAAAATGGCACGCGGAGTAAATAAAGTAATTTTAGTAGGAAATTTAGGTGCGGATCCTGAAATTCGTTATACGCCAAGTGGTACTGCTGTTGTGACGGTGAGTGTTGCAACAAGTTCAGCATGGAAAGATAAACAAAGCGGCGAAACAAAAGAACAAACTGAATGGCATCGTGTTGTATTTTTTAATCGTCTTGCTGAAATTGTAAATGAATACTTAAAAAAAGGCGCAAAAGTATATGTTGAAGGTTCATTGCGCACGCGTAAATGGACAGATAAAAATAATGTTGAAAAATATACAACAGAAATTATTGCAGATGAAATGCAAATGTTAGATGGTCGTGGTGGCGCGCAAGGTGAAAATATTGGCGCATCAACATCGAGTAGCAAATCTTCTGCATCATCAGCGGCGCCAGCAACAGCGCAAGCTGCGCCAGCAGCTGATTTTGATGACGATATTCCGTTTTAAAAAGTGTTTAAGTTTAACTACGGCTTGATTATTTACACTGCTTGGTATGATGCAGTTTGAGCATCATCATTATTTATCGCGGGCAATACAGGAGTCACATCAGCGTGGAAACGAACGCGCATAGTTTCCGCGCAAGATACAATCTTTGGGGATTCTAGCATTAATAATGTTTCTTTTAATACCGCGTACATTGCATAAAAAGCAGCAGATATATAAACATAAAATTTCGGTTCAAGCATCATAGAAAGCGCACTAAACATTGCTCCGACAAAACATGTTAAATTTCCTGCAACTCCAGCAGTGTGTTTGTAAATATTATCTTCTGATTTTTTTAACAGTATTTGATAAATTGCTGCGAGTAATGCACCAAAACCATATGCAAAATCATTAATTACTAATATTGTTATGTTGCCTTCTGTTTTTTTTGATTCTAATAAAACATCACGAAAACAATTTTCAGAAGAAGGTGTTGAACATCTTTCGTAAGCGTCGTGAATAATTGAATAAGTTGCCCATGCTGTAAAAACACCTAAAATACAGGGATAATAAATAATATTACTCCATGCAATAAATTTATTTGTTTTTGTTGGATTTTCTTTTGCGCTGTTAAAATATTCCGGCGCAATCAATAACGCACTCACAACATCTGAACCATCCCACACTAATGTTAATAACAAAGATATAATCATTCCTAATGATGCATGTAATCCACCACCGGTTGTGCAAGAATAAATAACAAGTGATGCGGCAACAGCAGAGTACGCTTCACGAAAAAAATCAGAACGACTGGACCATTTTTTTCGATCAAAATCTTTTAGAAAATTTAAAAGGGCATTTAATGTGACTGAAGCGGAATCATGAAATTTTTCTGGTAAAGTGGAAAACGTACCAAAAGAGACTGCAGCATTTGCTACGCCGGGCATATTCAGAAGAGAAATATCGTTATCAGACCACATTCAAACCTCGATCGCTTATTCCAAGCAAGATCATTATACAGGGCGAATGTTAAGAATTTATGATGATATAACGAATTGATTTATAAAAATATTTATAGTATTGAGAGAGACATGATCTTTCATGTCTCTTAATAATATAAAACTTACGCGGTTTTTGCTTCAGCTTCTTGACGATCAACAACTTCGACATAAGCCATTGGCGCATTATCACCAGTGCGAAAACCACATTTCAAAACACGCAAATAACCACCGGGACGTTTTGTGTGGCGCGGTGCAACACGCGTAAATAATTTTGCAACTGCTTCTTTGTCGCGAAGACGATTAAATGCTAAACGACGATTCGCTAAATTATCAACTTTTGCAATCGTAATTAATGGCTCAACATAACGACGCAATTCTTTTGCTTTAATTAAAGTGGTTTTGATCAACTCTAATTTTAACAAAGACGCAGACATGTTGCGAAACATCGCTTGACGATGAGCGGTGTGACGATTTAATTTTTTTCCTGATTTGCGGTGGTGCATTGTAACCTCTATACTCTTTTATATTCTCTGCAAAACGCCCTTGTTACGCTACGCTTCACGCGGGCTTCTGAAGCATCGCTCCCAATATGGACATTATTTATCTTCAGGTGGCCATGGATCAATGTTCATTCCAAGTGCCAAGCCACGTTGCGCTAAAACACTTTTAATTTCTAATAAAGATTTTTTTCCTAAGTTTGGTGTTTTTAATAAATCGTGTTCTGAACGTTGAACTAAATCACCAATGTAATAAATATTTTCTGCTTTCAAACAATTTGCAGCGCGCACTGTTAATTCTAAATCATCCACTGGACGCAATAATAATGGATCAACTTGATTTTTATGTTGACGTGGACGTGTTGCAATTTCATGTTGCAAATCAACAAATGAAGATAATTGTTGTTGCAAAATTGCAGCTGAATAACGAATCGCTTCTTCAGGATCTAATGTGCCGTCTGTTTCTATATCAAGAATTAATTTGTCCATGTCAGTGCGATTTTCAACACGCGCATTTTCAACTGAATATGCAACACGTTTTACAGGAGAAAATGATGCGTCTAAAACTAACACGCCAATCGGACGTGTATTTTGAAATGCCAATTCACGTTGCGATGCAGGTTGATAACCACGACCCATCATCACTTTTAAATTCATATTAATTTCGCCATCTTGTGTTAAATGCGCGATGATATGTTCTGGATTAATAATTTCAACGCCATTTTCTAGCGCAATATCAGCAGCAGTCACAGGACCCGCACCTTTTTTATTTAATTTTAAAGTGATTTCATTAATATTATTTAAACGAAATGATAACCCTTTTAAATTTAATAAAATGTCGACAACATCTTCGCGAACACCAGGCAATGTGCTGTATTCATGCAATACGTGATCCATTTGCACTTCAACAACTGCAGCGCCAGGCATTGATGATAATAAAATACGACGTAATGCATTTCCTAATGTGTGACCAAAACCACGTTCAAATGGTTCAAGCACAATTTTGTGATGCATAGGTGTAATGTTTTGCACTTGAATTGCATTTGGCGTTAAAAATGTTTTATAAACGTCTTGCATTTTATTTGGCCTCTATGGTTTAAAAAATATAAATGATTGCTACGCAATCTCGCTTGCTTACGCGCGCGGCTCTCTCAATTATTTCGAGTAAAGTTCAACAACCAAGCTTACTTTAAATTCAGGTGGCAATTGATCCATATCTGGAAATGCTTTATAAACACCTGATAATGCTTTTGCATCTACATCCATCCAAGCAACTGCTTCGCGTTGTTGTGCTAAATCAACTGCTGCTGTAATGCGTAATTGTTTTTTTGCTTTTTCACGAATAGAAATAACATCGCCTGGCTTTACAGAATATGATGCAATATTCACAACGTTTCCATTTACCAATACAGATTTATGCGAAACTAATTGTCTTGCTTCAGCGCGTGTTACTGCATAACCCATGCGATAAACAACGTTATCTAAACGTGATTCTAACAAACGCAATAAATTTTCGCCGGTTGAACCTTTAATACGTTCAGCTTCTTTGTAATATAAACGAAACTTTTTTTCTAACACGCCGTAGTAACGACGAATTAATTGTTTCATGCGTAATTGTGTTGCGTAATCTGTTACACGACCACGACGCTGCCAATGTTGACCAGGTGTGCGATCAAATTTACATTTTGTGTCGATATCGCGAATACCGCTTTTCAAACCTAAATCAGTTTTTTCACGACGTGCGAGACGACATTTTGGTCCTAAATATTTTGCCATGTTATTTTACACTCTTCTTTTTTTGCGTGGACGACAACCGTTGTGCGGCAAACAGGTTGTATCAACTAAACGAATAATTTCTAATCCTGAATTACGCAATGCACGCACCGCAGAATCTCTGCCTGCACCAGGACCACTTACATTAATTACAACACGTCTTAACGAAAATTCTTCGATTGCTTTTTTTGCAACTGTTTCAGCGGCTAATTGCGCAGCGAAAGGCGTTCCTTTACGCGAGCCTTTAAATCCTGAACGGCCTGCAGAACCTTGACACAATACATCACCCGATGGTGTCGTAATTGAAATCATTGTGTTATTAAATGTTGCTTGAATATGCGCAACACCTTCGGAAATTTTGCGTTTTACTTTTTTCTTTGCTGGAGCAACGGCGGGTGCGGTTGTTTCAGTGGTTGTTGTCGTTGTTGGTTCAGTTGTCATTTGAAAATAACCTTTATTTTAATTTCACACTTATGTTAAGCATTTATCTTTGTAGTTGAGCTCACTGCAAAACGCCCTTGTTCCACTCGCTGCGCTCATTGCACGCGGGCTTCTGAAACCTTATTGAGAACGAATTGCTTTACGTTTACCTTTACGTGTACGTGCATTAGTACGTGTACGTTGTCCACGAACTGGCAATCCTTTGCGATGACGAATACCAACGTAACAACCCAAATCCATTTTGCGTTTTACATGCATGGATACTTCACGACGCAAATCGCCTTCTACAACGAATTTAGCGACTTCTGTACGCAATAAATCTAATTGAGCTTCTGATAAGCCACTGACTTTACTGTCAGCGTCGACTTTCGCAGCTTCACAAATTTTTTCTGCACGAGTTGGTCCAATTCCGTAAATGGATTGTAAACCAATTTTAATATGCTTCTGTGCTGGTAAATTCACACCAGCGATACGAGCAGCAATTGCCATGTTTTTAAGCTCCAATTTATACTTTTTTAAAGCCGCCTAGGATACCGTTCAAGCTACAAAAAAGCAAGTCACAATAACACATTAACCTTGACGTTGTTTATGTCGGCTGTCTTTGCAAATTACACGAACGACGCGATTTCTGCGTACGATTTTGCAATTGCGGCATAGTTTTTTTACTGATGCTCTTACTTTCATATCTACCTCTATACAAATTATCTAATCAGTCCCAATTTCGAGCCTTTTGTTTTTGATTTTTTCATCAATGACTCGTATTGATGACTCATCAAATGCGCTTGGACTTGGGCCATAAAATCCATTAACACCACAACAACAATCAGCAAAGATGTTCCACCAAAATAAAATGGAACGTTCCAAGCCATAATTAAAAATTGTGGCAACAATGCAACTAGCGCTAAATAAATCGAACCAACTAAAGTTAAGCGAGTCATAATCGTGTCGATATAATTCGCTGTTTGTTCACCGGGACGAATTCCTGGAACAAACGCACCTTGTTGTTTCAAATTATCTGCTGTTTCTTTTGGGTTAAATACCAACGCCGTATAAAAGAAACTAAAAAATATCACTGCTACCGCAAATACAATCATGTACGCCGGCTGTCCAAATGACATCGCAAGCGAAAATGAATTCAACCACGCTGGTCCATGCGTTCCACCAATAAATTTTGCAATTGCGCCTGGAAATAAAATAATACTTTGCGCAAAAATAGGCGGAATTACACCAGCCATATTTATTTTCAGCGGCAAATGACTTGTTTGTGCCGCATATAATTTATTTCCTTGTTGTCTTTTCGCGTAATTAATTGTGATGCGACGTTGTGCGCGTTCAAAATAAACTACAACTAATGTTACTGCAGTTACCACGGCGACTAACAAAATCAGCGTGATCACTTGCATTTGTCCTTCACGCACCTGATTCATCACTTGTCCGATCGCATCAGGAAAACGTGCAACAATCCCTGCAAAAATAATTAATGAAATACCATTTCCAACACCACGTTCCGTCATTTGTTCACCCAACCACATGATGAACATTGTGCCTGTTACTAATGTAACAATCGCTACAAAATAAAAAGTAATATTCGGATTAATTGCCGTATTACTATCAACCAACCAACGCGTAATAAAAAATGCTTGAATAAACGAAAGACCTAACGTTAAGTATCTCGTGTACTGATTTATTTTACGTCGTCCTGCTTCACCTTCTTTTTTAATCTGAATTAACCGTGGTGAAACGGTGCTATACATTTGCACGATAATCGATGCAGAAATGTAAGGCATAATTCCTAACGCAAAAATCGTCATGCGACTTAATGCGCCACCAGAAAACATGTTGAACATTCCCAGCAAACCGCTTTCATTTTGCTGAAATAAATGTGCCACCGCTTCCGGATTTAAACCTGGCACTGGAATGTAAGAACCTAAGCGAAAAACAAAAATGCCGATTAATACAAATAGCAAACGTCTTTTTAGTTCGCTCAATCCTCCGGATTGTAAACCTGCGCCTAATTTTGCTGTGCTTCTCATTGCGTTATCCGTTATCTGTTATTCGTTATCCGTTATTCAAGATTACAGATTAACTTTTCCACCCGCTTTTTCGATCGCTGCTTTCGCGCCCGCAGTTACTTTAATTCCGCTTAATTTAAGTGGTTTTTTAATTTCGCCTGAAGCAAACACTTTTACAAATTCAATAGCAGCAGAAATTAAATTCGCTTTTTTTAATGCCGCCATATCTACAACATCAGCTGACAATTTATTTAATTCGCTTAAACGAATTTCTGCAGTGACCTTTCCAATGCGTGAATGAAAACCAAATTTTGGCAAACGGCGTTGAATGGGCATTTGACCACCTTCAAAACCAGGTTTGTGAGAATTACCTGCGCGCGCGTGTTGACCTTTGTGTCCGCGACCAGCTGTTTTTCCTAAACCAGATGCAATGCCACGACCCAATCTTTTTCTAGGACGTTTTGAACCAACAGCGGGTTTAATTGTATTTAATTGCATTTTATATTTCCTCAACCTGTAACAAGTATCCGACTTTAGTAATCATGCCGCGATTTTCTGCTGTGTCGGCAACGATAACGGAATTACGAATGCGGCGATTTAAGCCTAAACCTTGAACGCAAGCTGCGTGACCGGGTTTGCGCCCGAATGTGCTGCTGGTTAAAGTTACTTTTAATTTTTTATTTTGTTTTGTTGTCATGCTGCATTGCTCACTTCATTTTTGCGCTCACGCTTACGCATGAGCTTCTGAAAATTTCTTTTTATTATGTGTTGTCACCCAAGCCTAATTGTTTAACAGTTTTTCCGCGTTTTTTTGCAGCCATTTCTGGTGTTAACATGCTTGTTAAGCCTTTAATTGTAGCGCGAACGACGTTGACTGGATTGGTTGAGCCAATACTTTTTGCTAATACATTTTTTACGCCCATCACTTCGAAAACAGCACGAACAGCACCGCCGGCAATTACGCCTGTACCTTCAGAAGCAGGCAATAATAATACATCGCTTGCACCGTGACTCGCGCGAATTTCGTGATATAAAGTATTTCCGTGCAATTGAATTTGAATCATATTGCGACGTGCAGCATCAGTTGCTTTTTGAATTGCAACTGGCACTTCTTTTGCTTTACCTTGACCAAAACCAATTTTGCCTTGACCATCACCAATCACAACCAATGCAGAAAAACCAAACACACGACCACCTTTTACTACTTTTGCAGTACGTCTTACGTTGACTAATTTATCAAGTAAACCATCGGTCTGCTGTTCATCTGTTGCATTTTGGTTTTGCTTTGCCATGTTTTTTTACCTTTATTAAAATTCAATTCCACCCGCACGTGCTGCATCTGCTAATGCTTTTATGCAACCGTGATAGCGATAACCCGAACGATCAAATGCGCATTTTGTAATGCCAGCGTCTTTGCAACGTTTTGCTAATAATGTGCCGATTAATGTTGCGGCTTTTACATTACCACCGTGTTTTACATCCGCTTTAATATCTTTATCCAAAGTGGATGCAGAAACTAAAACAGTTGCGCCGCAAGGTGAAAATACTTGCGCGTAAATATGATTGGAAGAACGATACACACTCAAACGATTCACATCTAAACGACGAATGTGATGTCTTGTGCGACCTGCTCTGCGAATACGTGATGCTTGTTTGCTTAAAGTAGCCATTATTTCTTCTTACCCTCTTTAAGAGTTATTTGTTCGCCTTCATAACGAATGCCTTTGCCTTTGTAAGGTTCTGGCGGACGCACTGCGCGAATATTTGCAGCAACTTGTGCGATTAAATGTTTGTCTGAACCTTTTAAAACAATTTCAGTATTAGTCGGACAATCAACGCTAACACCTTTTGGCATTTGCATTACCATTGGATGCGATAAACCAACTGAAATGTCCAAAGCATTACCTTGAACTTTTGCACGATAACCGACGCCGATCATCACTAATTTTTTTGTAAAACCAGTTGATACACCAACAACCATATTATTTACAATTGCGCGAACTGTTCCTGCTTCCATATCTGCTTGCGCTTCATCATTCGCAGCAGTTACTTGAAGATGATCATCTGTTTGCACTAATTTTACTAACGTAGGCAATACTTTTTTTAATTCACCTAACTTTCCCTTTACAACAATATCTTGGCCTGTAATTTTTACATCAACGCCAGCTGGAATTTTAATAGGATTTTTTGCAATTCTACTCGACACCGTTTTCTCCTAGCTCACAATACACAATACTTCGCCGCCTTGACCAATCTTGCGTGCGTTTTGCGCTGTCATTACACCTTGCGATGTAGAAACAATAGCAATACCCAAACCATTATCAACAATCGGTAACTCATCTTTAGATTGGTAAACACGTAAACTAGAACGACTTACTCTTTCTAAACGAGAAATAACAGGACGACCTTCAAAATATTTTAATTCAATTGTCATTCCAGGATTTCCAGCTAATTCATCTTCAGCAAAACCAAGAATATAACCTTCGTCTTCTAAAACTTTTGCAATTGCAATTTTAATTGTCGAGCGCGGCATTGCAACTGCTTTTTTAGAAACAGCTTGCGCGTTTTTAATTCTAATCAACATATCTGCAATTGGATCTTGTAAACTCATATTAATCTCACAGTACTTTTCTAGAAACGCCCATTTTTGGGTAATCTTGAATGAAAATATTAATTTGAAATGCTCGACATACAGATTCAAGTATGCCTGCGCTTTCAAATTAAATTTTCATTCAACCTTACCTCAAAACTGGACGTTTAAATTTATCCAACAAAACGGTTCTTTCCTACCAACTCGCTTTTCTTAAACCTGGAACATCACCACGCATTGCCGCTTCACGTAAATGAATACGACATAAACCAAAACGTCTTAGCGTGCCACGACTTCTTCCACATTGTCTGCAACGATTACGAATACGAATATAACTTTCGTTGCGACGACGTTTTTGTAATTTATCAACTGCATCATCACGATTTTCTTCGTCAAGACGAATCGTTTCTTTAATTGCTTTTCTCGTGCCTTTCATACGCGCAGTTAAAATAATTCTTCTTTTATTGCGTACTTTTACACTTGTTTTTGCCATGTTTAATTACCTTTTAATGGAAATCCGAATGCTTTTAATAATGCACGTGCCTCAGCATCATTTTTTGCTGATGTTGTAATTGTAATATCCATTCCGCGCAAACGATCAATTTTGTCGTATTGAATTTCTGGAAATACAATTTGCTCTTTAATACCTAAACTATAATTACCGCGTCCATCAAATGCTTTTACACTGAAACCACGAAAATCTCGAATACGTGGAATGGCAATTGAAATTAAACGTTCTAAAAATTCATACATTTTTTGACGACGTAAAGTAACTTTGCAACCAATCGGATAATTATCACGAATTTTAAATCCAGCGATTGATTTTTTTGAATAAGTTGTAATGGGTGTTTGACCTGCAATTTTTGCCATGTCATCCAATGCAAAATTCATTACTTTTTTATCTTCAACTGCTTCGCCTAAACCCATATTCAATGTAATTTTTGTAATGCGCGGCACAGCCATCGCACTAGAAAATCCAAATTCTTTTTGCAGCGATTTTACAATTTCGCCGAAATATTTTTTTTGTAATGTTGCAGTCATTTCACTAATCCAAAAATTAATTAATTACATCTACCAATTCGTTATTTGATTTAAAGTAACGAACTTTTCTTGGTTTTTCGCCTTGCACTGTTGCTTCTAATGTTTTAAATCCAACTCTGTCTGCTTTTTTTGTCATTGGATTTAATAAAGCAACATTCGATACGTGAATGGAAGCTTCTTTTTCAACAATTCCGCCTTGAATTCTTTTGTTCGGATTTGGTTTTACATTTTTCTTTACAATGTTAATACCTTCAACCAAAACGCGTTCAACGCCGACCATTTTAATTACTTTGCCGGAGCGGTTTTTGTCTTTGCCCGTTAGAATAATTACTGTGTCGTTCTTCTTAATCTTGTTCATAATTTTTATATCCTGCAAAACGCCCTTGTTCCGTGAGCTGCGCTCACTGCACGCGGGCTTCTGTAACATCACTCAACTACAAAACTTCTAATGCCAAGGAAACAATTTTCATAAAACTAGTTGCACGTAATTCACGTGTTACGGGTCCGAAAATACGTGTGCCGATGGGTTCTAATTGTTTACTCAGCAAAACTACAGCGTTGCTGTCGAAACGAATGACTGAACCATCAGGACGACGAACGCCTTTTGCAGTGCGCACAACAACTGCGTCCATGACTTCACCTTTTTTTACTTTGCCACGTGGAATTGCATCTTTCACGCTGACTTTAATTACATCGCCGATGCCGGCGTAACGTCTTTTTGAACCGCCTAATACTTTAATACATTGCACTTTGCGTGCACCGCTGTTGTCGGCGACTTCGAGGACGGTTTGGACTTGAATCATTTTTTAACCCTCTAATGTAAAATCGCTCGCTAACGCGCGCGGCTCCCTAACGCGATTCCCTGGCGTTATAATTTATGAACTTCAACAAAAACCCATGATTTTGTTTTTGAAATAGGTTTTGATTCACGAATCAAAACTACATCACCAACACGACACGTATTATTTTCATCGTGCACATGAAATTTTGTAGAACGTTTAACGAATTTTCCGTATTTCGGATGTTTCACACGACGTTCAACTAATACTGTTGCGCTTTTTTGCATTTTATCGCTAACAACAGTTCCAACTAATGTACGTACAATTTTTTTTGTTTGTTCAGTCATTGTTTTTCAACCAAAATTGTTTTTACACGCGCAATATCTTTGCGAATATTTTTAAATAAATGTGTTTTCGGATTTTCCGTCACACCTTTTTGCATTCTTAATTGAAATTGCTCTTTCAATAATGTGAGCAGTGTTTCATTTAATTCTGCTTTATTTTTTTTTCTTAATTCTTCTGTATTCATTTTTTTACATCACCGTTCTTTGAACAAAAATAGATTTTAATGGTAATTTCGCAGCTGCTAATGCAAACGCTTCAGTTGCAATATCTTTTGTTACACCTTCTAATTCAAACATAACGCAACCAGGTTTCACTTCTGCAACCCAATATTCAACGTTACCTTTACCTTTACCTTGACGCACTTCTAACGGCTTTTTGCTGATTGGTTTATCAGGAAAAATGCGAATCATTACTTTTCCGCCACGTTTAATGTGACGCGAAATAGCACGACGTGCCGCTTCAATTTGACGCGCTGTAATGCGACCACGTTCAGTTGATTTCAAACCAAATTCACCAAACGTTACTGCGTTACCGCTGCTTGCATTCCCGCGATTTCTGCCTTTGAATGCTTTTCTATATTTTCTCGCTTTTGGCTGCAGCATTTTATATCTCCGTTACATCGACGGCTGTTTCAGTTGGTTCAATTTCAGCTGCTTGAATTTCGCCTTTAAAAATCCAAACTTTAACGCCAATAATTCCGTACGTTGTTTTCGCAATGGCTGTTGCGTAATCAATATCTGCACGAAATGTATGTAATGGTACGCGACCTTCGCGTGCCCATTCGTTACGTGCAATTTCCGCACCGCCCAAACGTCCACTTAATGAAACTTTAACGCCTTGCGCACCATGTTTTAATGTTGATTGCATTGCTTTTTTCATTGCGCGGCGGAACATAATACGCCTTTCTAATTGTTGCGCAATACCTTCTGCAACTAACTTTGCATCTAATTCTGGTTTACGAATTTCTTCAATCGTAATATGCACAGGCACATTCATAATTTTCGAAACTTCTTTGCGTAATGTATCAACGTCATTTCCTTTTTTACCGATAATTACGCCGGGACGTGCAGAATGAATTGCAATTTTTGCATTTCGCGCTGGACGATCAATTTGAATACGCGAAACAGATGCACCCGCTAATTTTTTAGTAAGATATTCTCTTACTTTTAAATCAGCATTTAAATAATCTGCGTAATCTGTATGTGCAAACCACATTGATTTCCACGTTTCTGTAATCCCAAGTCGTATACCGGTTGGATTGACTTTTTGACCCATTATTTATTACTCCACTTACTCGTTCGCAACTGTCACAGTAATATGACAACTTCTTTTTAAAATTTGATTTCCACGTCCACGTGCACGCGCTTGAAAACGTTTCATCACAGGACCTTCGTTGACGCAAATTGTTTTTACAATTAAATCATCTAAATCAATACCATTATTTTCTGCAGCATTTGCAATAGCAGAATCAACCACTTTTTTTACGTATTTTGCTGCTGTTTTTGGGCTAAATTTTAATAATTCAACCGCTGCTTCTGCAGATTTTCCGCGAATTTGATCAGCGACCAAACGCGCTTTTTGTGCTGGAACACCTGCACGAATAAATTTAGCTGAAACTTCCATTACACATTACCTCTATTTTTTATCGTCTTTTTTAGCTGGTTTTGCTGCTGCTGCAGGTGCTGCACCTGGCGCGCCTGCTGGACCACCCGCTGCTGCTTCTGCTTCTTTTGTTTTGCGATCGCCAGAATGCTGACGAAATGTACGTGTTGCAGCAAATTCACCGAGTTTATGACCAATCATATTTTCACTAATGTAAATCGGCACGTGTGCGCGACCATTGTGGATTGCAATCGTGACGCCAATCATTTCAGGCACGATCATCGAACGTCTTGACCAAGTTACAATGGGACGTTTTGAACCTTCTTTGCTAGCCTTTGCAACTTTTTTTCGTAAATTAACATCTACGAATGGGCCTTTTTTTACTGATCTTGGCATCTATTCCTCTTTTACGTTTTACGCCCTTGTTTCGGTCACTTTGTTCCCTTCACGCGGGCTTCTGTATGTTGCTTAATGGTCTGCTTAAAAGCAGACGCTACTTAATTTTATTTTTTACGTCTATCTCTCACAATCATCTTATTTGTAAATTTATTTTTTCTTGTTTTGTAACCTTTCGTTGGTACGCCAGACGGACTTACTGGATGACGACCACCAGAAGTTTTACCTTCACCACCACCATGTGGGTGATCTACTGGATTCATCGCGACACCACGAACGGTTGGACGAATACCGCGCCATCTTACTGCGCCAGCTTTACCAAGTGAACGCAGATTATGTTCTGAGTTACACACTTCACCAATCGTTGCGCGACAATCAACTAATACTTTGCGCATTTCACCAGAACGTAAACGCAACACTGCATACAAACCATCTTTTGCAGCTAATTGCGCAGAAGTTCCCGCGCTGCGAATCATTTGCGCGCCTTTTCCAGGCTTTAATTCAACACAATGAATCGTCGAACCCATTGGAATATTTTGCAAACGCATCGTGTTACCTGGTTTAATCGGCACATTTTCGCCCGACAAAACTTCATCACCCGCATGTAAATCTTTAGGTGCGATAATGTACCGTCTTTCTCCGTCCGCGTACAGCAATAATGCTAAATGTGCGCTACGATTTGGATCGTATTCTAAACGTTCAACACGCGCAGCAATTCCATCTTTATCTCTTTTGAAATCAATCACACGATATTGTCTTTTGTGTCCGCCGCCGCGACGCTCAACAGTCAAACGACCAATATTATTACGACCATTGATACGTGTTTTTGGTTGTAACAATGCTTCAAAAGGTTTTCCCTTATGCAATTCTGGTGTTACTACTTTTATTACAAACCGACGTCCTGGTGACGTTGGGTTAGATTTTACTAATGGCATCACATGCTCCAAATCTACAATTACGCTAAATTAATTTGCTGTCCGTCTTGCAACATCACATACGCTTTTTTCCATGTTGCTTGTCTTCCAATTGTGCGAGCAATATCATTTGCTCTTGCTTTTTTCATGTTCACAACGTTAACTGATTTCACATTTACTTCAAATAATTTTTCAACTGCTGCTTTTATATCGTGTTTTGTAGCACATTTTGCAACTTTAAAAATATATTGATCTTTTGCTTTTTCAGAAAGATGTGGCGCAAGTAATACTTTTAATAATTTTTCACTACTCATGCTAAATCTCCTTCAATCTTTTTCAGTGCATCAACAGTAAATAAAACTTTGTCGTATGCGAGCAAACTAACTGGATCAATATGTTTGTAATCACACACTGCAACTTTATGTAAATTACGTGACGCTAAATACAAATTACGATTTTCTTCTACAGAAACAATTAATACTTTTTCTAATTCCATTGTTTTTAAATACGTAATTAATTCTTTTGTTTTTGCAGCGGGTAAATTAATTTCTTTTGCCAACACAAAACGATCTTTGCGAATTAATTCTGACAAAATAACTTTAATTCCTTTGCGATACATTTTTTTATTTAATTTTTGAGAAAAATCTCTTGTGTCTGCTGCAAATGTAACACCACCGCTTCTCCACAAAGGACCACGTGATGTTCCAGCGCGTGCACGACCCGTACCTTTCTGTTTCCAAGGTTTCGCACCACCGCCACGCACTTCAGCACGTGTTAATTGTGCTTTAGATCCTTGACGACCTGCTGCCATATGCGCAGTTACTAATTGATGAACCAAACCTTCATTATATTCGCAGCCAAACACAGCATCAGATACTTCAACTGGAGAGCCACCTTTCACTTCTACTTTCATTATTTAGCTGCTCCTTTTTTCTCAGCTGGTTTTTCAGCTTTTGCTTCTACTTTTGGTTTTGCAGATTTGTCAGCGTGTTCTTTTTTGTGACCACTTGGACCTGCTGCTTTTCTTTTTTTAACGGTTGGTTTTAAAATCACATACCCACCTGGCGCACCTGGAATTGCACCTTTTACCAACACGTAATTTAATTCTTTATTTACTTCAATGACTGTTTGATTAGTTGCGCTACGTAAAACATTTCCTAAATGTCCCGCCATTTTTTTGCCTTTAAATACACGGCCGGGTGTTTGACGTTGACCTGTTGAACCTGGAGCACGATGTGATAATGAATTACCGTGCGTTGCATCTTGCATGGTGAAATGATATCGCTTAATTACGCCGGCAAAACCTTTACCTTTTGCAGTGCCTTGCACATCAACATTTTGTCCTGCTGTAAATAAATCAACTGATAATGCATCACCTATTTTCATGTTTGCTGCAATGGTTGGATCAATACGAAATTCACGAATGATTTCACCTGCTTCAACAGCTGCTTTTGCGTAATGACCTGTCATTGCTTTATTAACATGCGATGATTTTTTGCTGCCTGTTGTAACTTGCACAGCAGAATAACCATCCGTTTCATTTGTTTTAATTTGTGTGACGCGATTTGGAATAATTTCAATTACAGTAACAGGAATAGATTCACCTGCTTCTGTGAATACGCGCGTCATACCTTTTTTTTGTCCTACTAAACCCAATGACATTTTCTTAACTCCAAAAAATCAATTACTCAACGCTAATGTGAACATCAACACCAGCTGCTAAATCTAATTTCATTAATGCATCAACTGTTTTTTCTGTTGGCTGCAAAATATCAACCAAACGTTTGTGCGTTCTAATTTCATATTGATCACGCGCATGTTTATCAACGTGCGGCGAAACCAAAATTGTGTAACGCTCAATTTTAGTTGGCAAAGGAATTGGGCCAATAATACGCGCGCCAGTACGCTTTGCGGTATTCACAATTTCTCTAATCGAATGATCAATCAGCTTGTGATCAAATGCTTTTAAGCGAATTCTGATACGCTGGTTTTTAGTTACAATTGCCATAAAATTTTTCCAAGTTTAAAAAATTACGCTAATATTTTCGCCACAACACCCGCACCAACTGTTCTGCCACCTTCTCTGATAGCAAATCTTAAGCCATCTTCCATTGCAATGGGGCA
>MGXU01000008.1 GCA_001801815.1 Gammaproteobacteria bacterium RIFCSPHIGHO2_12_FULL_36_30 | reverse complement strand
GATGTATTCACGGCGTCTCCGAACACAACATTACATAACAACAGAAAAGCGAGCGGCGCGAAGATCGGAATTTTTAGAATGTGCGAAACTCCTAATTTTAACGTGAGTTTAATTGTGAATAATACTTTACCGATTCCTGATTCTGAAGCCAAGCAATTATCCGATCAATTATTATCGCTTATCGTGACCGAAATAAAAAAATCCGGCGCGATTTCTTTTGCGCGTTACATGCAATTAGCATTGTACACACCGCAATTAGGATATTATCAAAACGCTTTAAAAAAATTTGGTAAAAACGGTGATTTTGTCACAGCACCTGAAATTTCACCCTTATTTTCTTATTGCCTTGCAAATCAATGCGCAGAAATTTTAGAAAATTTAAATGGCGGTGATATTTTTGAATTTGGTGCGGGCAGCGGAATAATGGCCGCTGATATTTTATTCGCATTAAAAGAAAAAAATCAATTACCGAATCATTATTATATTTTAGAGTTAAGCGGATTTTTAAAATCAGTTCAGCGCGAAACAATTCAAAATAAAATTCCTGAATTATTGGATCGCGTTATTTGGCTAGAACAATTACCAGAAAAACCAATTCAAGGTGTTGTGCTTGCTAATGAAGTATTAGATGCAATGCCGATTCATTTATTTAAAATCAATAATGGAATTAAAGAATGTGGCGTTGCGGTTGAAAATAATCAATTAGTAAATTGTATTCTCGAAAAAGAAAACCCAGAATTAATTTCTGCGATTAAAAAATATGAAATTGTTTTTGCAGAAAATTATTATTCTGAAATTAATTTATTTTTGTCGGGCTGGATAAAAAGTGTTGCAACTATTTTATCGCGCGGTGTTGTTTTAATTTTAGATTATGGTTTTCCGCGCCACGAATATTATCATTCTGATCGTTCTGCAGGAACCGTGATGTGTCATTATCGACATCGTTCTCATGCAAACCCACTTATTTTTCCTGGAATTCAAGATATCACCGCACATGTTGATTTTACAGCGGTTGCAGAAAGCGCTGCAGATCAAGGATTTTCTGTAAATGGATTTACAAATCAAGCAGCTTTTTTAATGAACACAGAATTATTGTCATTTGTAAATAATACAACAGATGAAAAAAAACGATTTTTACAAAATCAACAAATTTTACAACTCACATTACCGAGCGAAATGGGTGAATTATTTAAGGTGATGGGATTAACAAAAAATTATGTGCAATCATTAATGGGTTTTGTGGAGATGAATAAGGTGCATGCGTTATGAAAAAAGAAACAACATTATATTTCAATCAAGGAAAGTTTAAATTTTCCGCGGGACATTTTACAATTTTTTCTGCAACTGATCGCGAACCATTACACGGACATAATTATACATTAGAAGTTGCACTCACTGCTGAATTGCAAGAAGCAGGAATTACTTTTGATTATCGCGACGTCGCAGAAAAATTAACACAACTTTGTCGCGATTTAAGTTTGCATTGTTTGATGCCGACACAATCACCGTATTTAAAAATTAATGAAGATGGCGATCATTATGAAATTATTTTTAATCATCAATCAATGTGGTTATTAAAAAGTGATGTGATTTTAATGCCACTTGAAAATATTTCGATTGAAACATTATCACAATGGTTTGTTGATCAGCTTGCGCAAGACAAAATATTTTTATCACAATTCCCAATCAAAAAAATTGTAATCAAAGTTTTTAACGGACCTTATCATGCTGCTGAAGCGATTCAAGCTGTTAATAATGAATGACAACATACCGCAAAAATAAGCGGGTTGAAAAGCAGTGGATAATGAAAAACCACAACTTGTTTTATTTACCTATTGTGATTTAATGATCCACCTTATTTAGCACAAGGAGAGGGTGATGATATCTCATTATTTATCATTTTTAGATCACGCAAACGCTCATTTACGCGATTATGTATTTTATTTATCAAGCATCACCGCGTGTATTGTTTTTGTTTTAGTGATTGGCGCATTGATTGCATTTGAAAAACCAAAATCTATTTTCGGCGCTGAATTAGTCTGGGTGATGATTCCATTTGTGATGTTATTTGTGATGATGATTCCAGTTATGAATATTTTTTTATATCAACATCATCACGCACTCTCCGCGATTCTCGGATTATTAAATGAATCTTGATTATATTACATTATGTAAACCGCGCGTTGTCATGCTGATGATTTTAACCAGCATGGTCGGTATGTGTTTAGCAACACCTGATCATTTTTCATGGATAATTTTTTTTCTAGGAAATATCGGTATTGCATTGGTTGCTGGAAGTGCCGCAGCAGTAAATCATTTGGTTGATCGTCACATTGATCGTTTAATGCATCGCACAGAAAATCGACCCATTGCGCAAGGTACGATTAAAACAAAGAACGCGATTATTTTTGCGAGCATTTTATTTATTGTCGGCATATTTATTTTAATTGCTTACGTTAATTTATTAACCGCAATTTTAACTTTTTTAACATTAATTGGTTACGCCGGAATTTATTCGCTTTATTTAAAACATGCAACACCACAAAATATTGTGATTGGTGGATTCGCAGGTGCTGCGCCGCCATTATTAGGTTGGGTTGCAATGACAGGACATATTGATCCTGGCGCAATCATTTTATTATTAATTATTTTTGTGTGGACGCCGCCACATTTCTGGGCGCTTGCAATTTATCGTGTTGATGAATATGCAAAAGCAGATGTGCCGATGTTGCCTGTCACGCACGGAATTCGCTTTACGAAAATAAATATTTTATTGTACACAATATTATTATTTGCAATTTCATTATTACCATTTGCAATTGGAATGTCAGGTTGGATTTATTTCATTTCTGCAATTTTATTAGGCGCACGTTTTTTGCAATGGGCAATTCGTTTATTGCGCACAGATGATGCGAAAGTTGCGATGCAAGTTTTTCGTTTTTCAATTACGTATTTGATGATTTTATTTGTTGCGTTGATTGCGGATCGTTTTGTGTGAGGATCATATGAATGAAATCAAATTAGATTCTGATTATGTTGAATTAATTAATCACTTAAAAGAAAAAGTAAAAACGGCGCAACTGAAAGCGGCCATGTCAGTCAATCGTGAAGTGATTGGGTTGTATTGGTATATCGGACATCAACTTCTTGAAAAGCAGAAAAATTCATCCTGGGGAAGCGGATTGATCGAAACAATTTCACTTGATTTGCAAAATGCATTTCCTGAAACGCATGGATTTTCTGTAACCAATCTGAAACGTATGAGAATTTTCGCTGAAAAATACCCACATTTTCGTGAAATAGGTGCACAGCCTGTGCACCAATTGCCGTGGGGACATATTGTCTTTTTAATTCATAAAATCAAGAAGTTAGAAGAACGCGAATGGTATATTCATAAAACTATATCTGAAGGCTGGTCTCGCTCAACATTGGAGTTGTATGTAAAGCGTGATCTTTATCAACAACAAGCTGTTGAAGAAAACAAAGCGTCTAATTTTTTGACGCAACTTCCATCACCGCAATCAATTTTAGCGCAAGAAATTTTAAAAAATCCGTATAATTTTGATTTTCTCGGATTGCATGATGATGCGCAAGAAAAGGAAATTGAGCATGCGTCATTACCGCATATCACAAAATTTTTATTAGAATTAGGAAAAGGTTTTGCATTTGTTGGTAAACAAGTTCCAATTGAATTTAATGATTCAGAATATTTTATTGATATGCTGTTTTACCATTTAAAATTACATTGCTATGTTGTCATAGAATTAAAATCAACTAAATTCAAACCAGAGCACGCAGGCCAATTGAATTTTTATTTAAATCTTGTGGATGATTTTATAAAAATGCCGGAAGACAAACAAACTATCGGATTACTTTTGTGTAAATCTAGAGATAAGGTTGATGCGGAATATGCATTAAAAGGAATTGATAAACCAATCGGCGTTTCAGCATATCAATTAACAAAAGCAATTCCAGAAAAATTAAAATTGAGTTTGCCAACGATACAAGAAATTGAAGCTGAGTTAAATCAGGTGGAATTTCAAGAGAACGATGCGGTGATTGATTCTAATTGCAATTGATGTAACGCATCCGCAAACTCTTTCCCTTGCAAATTTTTTTCAAGCAATGGTTTTAAATCAACGCTTTTTGCAGCAGCTAATGCGTTTAGTAATATTTTTTTATGATTATTTTTCTGATTAATCGCATGACACGTCATCATCCATTCTAAAAATCTTTCTGGTCTGCGAAACGCATCAATATTTTTTAAAATAAATAATAATTGCTCAGCATTTTTTTCATCTAAGTTTTGATAAGCATCATTAAATTTAGAAACTAACAAAGCCAATTCAGAAAATTCACTCGGCACGCGAAAACGTTTACAAACAGATTGAATTTGATCGCGTGATAAATAATATAATAACGCAGAAAATCGAACCGTTCCCGGCGCATTTATTTTTACTGCATTATTTAATGCAAAAAAATCTATTTTGTTTTTAAATTCTGGAAATAAAATAAATAATGCATCGCAATTTTTTAATGTATCAAAAAATCTTTGCGGATTTTCTGATAATAATGCGCGCGATAATTCTTTCCATACACGTTCTGCAACAAGCGCATCGACTTCACCCACTTTAACCATCACTTGCATTAAATGATTTGTTTCGGGGCACACATTAAAATCAGGAAATTGACATGCAAATCGCGCAACACGCAAAATGCGCACAGGATCTTCTGAAAACGCAGGCGAAACATGTCGCAATAATTTTTTTTGCAAATCTTTTTGCCCGCCGTGCGGATCAATTATTTCGCCTGTGATTTTATTTTTTGCCATTGCATTAATTGTTAAATCACGACGAATTAAATCATCGATTAATGCCACATCAGGCGTTGCATAAAAATGAAAACCTTTATAACCTTTGCCAGTTTTACGTTCTGTGCGTGCAAGCGCATATTCTTCGTGTGTTTTAGGATGTAAAAAAACAGGGAAATCTTTACCGACAGGCTGAAAACCTTGTTTGATCATTTCTTCTGGTGTGCTACCAACTACAACCCAATCACGCTCCTTGATTGGTTTGCCTAAAAGTTCGTCTCGTACAGCACCACCTACTAAATATATTTCCAAAGTGATATCCTTGCGAAATTCATAACACAAGGTTGATTATAGCAATGAAATCATGGCAACAAAATCTTATTCCACAACATTTCTTGTCTCATTTAATGGGAAAATTAGCCAATGCAAAATTAGGCGCGCTGACCACTTTTGGAATTAAAAAATTTATCGAACGTTATCGCGTAAATATGGATGAAGCGAAAATTTCAGATTACATGCAATTTAAAACATTCAATGATTTTTTTACGCGCGAACTAAAATCAGGTGTGCGCACCATTTCAGAAGAAGAAAATTGTATTGTGAGTCCTGTTGATGGTTGCGTCAGTGAAATGGGAGAAATTAAAAATGATTTATTGCTGCAAGCGAAGGGCGCATATTTTAATTTAAAAGATTTATGTGGTGGTGATTTAGAAACATCACAACATTTTGAAAATGGAAATTTTTTAACAGCCTATTTATCGCCAAAAGATTATCATCGTTTTCATATGCCAATTACTGGACGATTAAAAAAAATGATTTATGTTCCTGGAAAATTATTTTCTGTGAATCCGTATTCTGTTAAGAATATTTCAAATTTATTTTCGCGCAATGAACGTGTCATTTGTATTTTTGAAACTGAAATTGGAAATGTTGCGTTAATTGCGGTGGGTGCAATGATTGTTGGAAGTGTTGCAATGAATTGGCACGGAATCGTTTCTCCACAAAAGAATCGCATAATACAAACATGGAATTATGATGATCAAAAAATTATTTTTCAAAAAGGGGGTGAGATTGGTCATTTTAGATTAGGTTCAACAGTGATTATTTTGTGCGAACATAATGCTGTCGTATGGAATTCTGCATTGCAAGCTGAAAACGCTTTACAATTAGGTGATGTTATTGGCAAAACAACAGATCGTTTTCCATTTCGCTCGTAAATATTAAATGCATAAAGATTTTTTGCATGAATTGACATTAAAAAGTGATATTTTTTCCACGCTGATTTAAATTTTTTATTTTGTAGTAAAAAACGCAAATAATTTATATGAATTCCATAGCCATTTTTTGTATGCGTGTATCCCATGTCAACAAAAACTAAATCCGGTTTATAGTGATTAAAATCAGTCGCAAGTATACCAGTTAAATAATTTGCATCCCTTTTTTGTTGTAAAGTTCGATGTGTTACGAAGTGAATATTATAATAATCTCGCATCCATACTAAAAAATTAAAATGTGACGGATGATATGCACCAGCATAATTGATCACCGAAAGAAAGTAAGGTGTTTCTGCTGATAAAAAATAAACCGGTCGGTGAAATTCAGTTTTATGTAAAAAGTAAATTAATGGACCAAGTTGTTTCTTTAAAGAAATACTGTATGCATATATGAAGCTTATATAGCTAATTGGAAAATAAAATAGGAAGAAAGCAACTGCTAGTGTCACAAGAATACTGTGATTATTTTTTTTTAAAATACAAAGTAGTAACAACATAGATAACAGAGCAATCGAAAGTGCTGGAAATATATGGTAGTACCAAGGAATTTTCTGCGCACCATAAGCAACAAAATTACCAATTAATGCAAAAGTAAGCAAAGCTAGGAAATTTGCATAAGAATTTTTTCTGTAAAAAAACCCAAGAAAAATAGCTAACAGGAGAAAAAAGATAACAGAAGAATCAAAAGTTGCTCCCCAGGATTTTCCATAAGATTGATAATAAAAGCGTAACGTGATTGGCAGAATTGTGAATACATAAGGTTTAAAAAAAATAAAAATACAGATAGTATAGAACACTAAAAATATTATTACGCTAAACGTTTCCGGTCTCCAACAATATTTTTTTTGTTTGCGCGAAGTGAATATTGTATATAATTCTGCAAGTATAAAAGCTGCAAGAAAATAAGGTTTAATAAAAAAACCAGCAGCGCCTAACAGACCAATCATTACGGCGAATGGTGTTGACACTTTTATATTTCTAATTCGACACACCAGTAATAAAAAGTATGGCATGCTTAATAAAACAAAATAATGTTCACGCTCACCAAATGCGCTTAAAGGTAATATAAGAAAGATAAATGAAATACCGATGAGTAAGACAAGGGCAAACCCGATATCATTTTTTGAAAATATTTTTCTAAGCAGGTTATAACAAATACATAAAAGAAAAGTGGATAGTATGAAAATATAAATATATAAACCGACAACATGAGAAACTGAAAAAATTTTTTCAATTGCAATTTCAGGAATAGTTAAATAGAGAAATAATGGTGGTGTAATTTCAAAAAAATTCTTTAAATACGTTCCGCCATGCAAAACACCACGAGACATTTGTAATTGCCAAAGTGAATCAGAGGGTAGTAGAAAATGTGATTGTGTAAACCAAGCAATGATATAAATCGATATAATCGAAAGCCAAAACACTATAATTTGCTTTCTAGAAAACATAGTTACGTCCAGTAAGTTATGCTCTGTCAAATGAAAAAGAAATCACATCCTGAATATTATTTATTTTAGCATAATACATTAATAGGCGATCAACTCCAATTGCAACACCAGCGCAATTTGGCAATCCTAATTTTAATGCGTCAATAAAATAGTGATCTATTTCTGGAATCGTTTGCTGATTATTTTTTCGATCACCTTGATTTTTTTCAAACCGCTTTTGTTGTTCTATTGCGTCAGTTAATTCATGAAAGCCATTTGCAATTTCAGAACCATTAATATACAGCTCAAATCGTTCCGCAACTTCACCATTAATTTTTGCAAGTGCTGCTTGTGTTTTAGGAAAATCATATAAAAATAATGGTTTTTTAATACCCATTTCAGGTTCAATTAAGTGTGATAATAAAATTTGTAGGCAGGTATCGTGATCAAAATTTTTTGCATCTACCTGAATATTTTTTTCTGAAATTAATTTTTTCAAACCTTCTAAATTAACTTGTAATGGATCAATATTTAAATACTGCAAAAATAAATTTCGATATGAAATTTTTTCTGCTGGTTGCGTTTCAATTGTAAATTGTAAAAATAAATCAATTTCATTCATTAAATCGTGATGATTAAATTCAGGACGATACCACTCTAACATAGTAAATTCAGGATTATGTTGATGTCCCACTTCGCCGACGCGAAATGATTTTGTGATTTGATAAATTGCACCGCTGCCTGCAGCGAGTAATCTTTTCATCGCGTATTCAGGTGAAGTTTGCAAATAATATTTTTTATGATTACTTGGAACGATAAAACTTTCTATATGTGGATCGGTAACTGTGTGTTGGCAAAGTAATGGCGTTTCAACTTCTAATATATTTTTTTCAGCAAAAAACGCGCGGATTTTTTTATATAATTCTGCGCGTGATTGTAAGTTTTTTTGTGATGCGGTGGGTTGCCAAGTATTGGCGTGGTCGCTCGCGCATCCACTTCCGCTCCTGCTGTCTTGCACCGCGGATAACGGATAACGAATAACGGATAACGCTTTCATGCTTTATTAACACGCGATAAATATTCACCTTTACGCGTATCAACTTTAATCACATCACCTTCTTCCAAAAATAAAGGCACGCGAACGACTGCGCCAGTTTCTAAAGTTGCAGGTTTTGTGCCGCCAGTTGCAGTATCGCCACGAATACCAGGATCAGTTTCTGTAATTTTTAATGTGACTGTATTTGGCGCTTCAATTGTGAGTGGTGTACCATTCCATAATGTCATGATGTAAACATCTTGTTCTTTTAACCAAGGTTTTGTATCGCCAACCGCAGTTGCATTTGCAGAAATTTGTTCGAATGTGGTTGGATTCATAAAATGCCAGTATTCACCATCACAATATAAATATTGCATATCACATTCAACAACATCTGCGCCATCGAGCACATCACCTGATTTAAATGTACGTTCTAAAATGCGACCTGTTTTTAAATTACGTAATTTTACGCGATTAAATGCTTGGCCTTTACCGGGTTTGACATATTCGTTTTCTAAAATATTGTACGGATCATGATCGATCATCACTTTTAATCCGCCTTTAAATTCGTTCGTGGAAAATTTGCTCATAAAATCCTCAATGCTAAACAGGTTAAGTGCGTTACATTATCATAAAAATCTTGGATAATGAATGCATGAAATCAGAA
Organism: Gammaproteobacteria bacterium RIFCSPHIGHO2_12_FULL_36_30; assembly: GCA_001801815.1. Classification (GTDB taxonomy): domain Bacteria; phylum Pseudomonadota; class Gammaproteobacteria; order Coxiellales; family Coxiellaceae; genus 2-02-FULL-42-43. The sequence continues at coordinate 20,569 of MGXU01000008.1, read as the reverse complement.
CCCGCTATTTTACAAATCGCTGTAAAAACACCTTTACGTCGCACATTTGATTATTTGTCCGGCGAAAATAAATGCGCGTGGCATCCTGGTCAGCGCGTAAAAATTCCATTCGGTCGTCGCGAATTAATTGGAGTGATTGTGGGATTAGCAGAAAAGTCTGCATTTCCCGCAAATAAATTAAAATCTGTTGCTGCAGTCGTTGATGAAAATGCATTACTTAATGAAAAATTATTATCACTTTATCACTGGGCAAGTGATTATTATCAACATCCGATTGGTGATGTTATTTTGGGAACGTTGCCGAAAAAAATTCGGGAAGGAAGTGTGGGTGCGAGTGTGGGTGTGAAAATCGCTGAGATTGAGCGTGAAAAACCAACATTCAAATTAACTGCAGAACAAGAAAATGCAATTGATATTATTTCTCACACTAAAAAATTCCAACCATTTTTATTAGCAGGTGTGACTGGCAGTGGAAAAACAGAAATTTATTTGCGCGTGATTGAAAAAATTTTAAAAGAAAATAAACAAGCGTTGGTTTTAGTTCCTGAAATTTCTTTAACGCCACAAACCGTAAAAAGATTTGAAGAACGTTTTCATGTTCCTGTTTTATTATTGCATTCAGGGTTAACCGATAAAAAAAGATCGGAAGCGTGGTTGAAAGCAACTGAAGATTTACCTTGTATTGTGATTGGAACGCGCTCTGCAGTTTTTGCGCCATTGAAAAATATTGGTGTGATTATTGTTGATGAAGAACATGATTTATCATTTAAACAACACAGTGGATTTCGTTATTCTGCGCGTGATGTTGCAGTTATGCGTGCAAAAATATCTGAAATCCCAGTGGTTTTAGGAACAGCAACACCATCACTTGAAAGTTGGAAAAATGTAAAACAAAATAAATATATTTTATTTACATTATCTGAACGCGCTGGAAATGCAACGCTACCACCAATTACATTACATAATATTTGTAATGAAAAATTACAAAATGGATTAAGTCCCGCATTAATTTCTGTAATGCAAAAACATTTAAAAAATAATAATCAAATTTTATTATTTTTAAATCGTCGTGGTTATGCACCAGTTTTACTTTGTCATCAATGTGGTTTTGCTGCGATTTGTCCGCATTGCGATGCGCGCGTGACAGCGCATGACAATCCGAAAAGATTATTGTGCCATCATTGCGGATATCAATCACCGTGGATTCGCATTTGTCCATCGTGTAAACAAAATGAATTAATGGTGATGGGAATTGGAACAGAACAATTAGAACAAACATTATCACAATTATTTCCCGATAAAAAAATCAGTCGTGTTGATCGTGATAGTGTAAAAACTTTTTCTGCGCTCGAAAAAAAATTGGCACAGGTTCACAATCGTGAAATTGATATTTTAATCGGAACACAAATGTTGGTGAAGGGGCATCATTTTGAGCATGTAACATTGGTTGCGGCAATTGATGTTGACCATGCTTTATTTTCCAGTGATTTTCGTGCGATCGAAAGATTAGGACAATCTTTAATTCAAGTTGCGGGTCGTGCGGGACGTGCTGAAAAAGTAGGCGAAGTTTTTATTCAAACACATCAACCTGATCATCCATTACTAAAAAAATTATTTGATGAAAATTATTTTTCATTTGCGGATACTTTATTAGATGAAAGATTAAAAGCACAATTACCGCCTTATATGAATATGGTTTTACTGCGCGCAGAATCAAAAAATAAAAATTACGCGCGAGATTTTTTGGAACACGCTAAAAAACAAATCACATCTGCTTCCAACCATGTTGAAATTATTGGCCCATTTCCATTTGCGATGGAAAAAAAAGCCGGCGTTTTTCGTATGCAATTAATGATGCAATCTGCGAATCGTAATGAAATAAAAAAATCATTAGAAAGATTTTTGGAAATAAATGAAAAAGAAAAAAAGATTTCTGGATTAAAATGGATTTTAGATGTTGATCCGATGGAAGTTTAAACACCTTTCAACACATTCTAAATGTTTCTGCAACGCCCCTCGATTTGCTTCAATCGTTTCTTTCGCGCATTTTCCGATCTTTTCGCGCAATTCTTTTGCAGAACAAAGTGCGATGACAGCATCTGCGATTTCTGATGAATTATTTACAATTTGCGCAGCGCCTGCATTTTGTAATAATTTACTAATCTCAGTGAAATTATGTAAATGCGGTCCAGTTAAAATTGGTAAACCTAATGCTGCAGGTTCGATAACATTATGTCCGCCCGTTGGCACTAAACTTCCACCAACAAAAGCAATATCAGCTGCTGCATAAATCATTAGCAATTCACCGATGGTGTCAACCAATAAAATATCAGAATGTTCTGTGATAGGTGTTTGTTGTGATCGCATATTAATTTCAAATTTCATTTGACGGCATAAATCTGCAACTTTTTGAAACCGATCAGAATGACGTGGTACTAAAATTAAAAATAAATTGGGAATTTCTGCACGAATTTTTTTGAATGCATTTAAAATAATTTGTTCTTCACCGTCATGTGTGCTGGCAGCAATAAAAACACGGCGATCAATTCCGATTTGTTCGCGAATCGATTTTCCTTGCCGAATAAATTCATTCGGAATATGCACATCAAATTTGATATTACCTGTCACTACTAATTTTTTTGGATCTAAACCCAATTGCAAATATCGCTCACCATCCAAAACACCTTGTGTTGCAACCGTGTGATATGTGTCGAGCATTTGTTTTGTTAAACGAGAAATTAATTGATAACGCAAACTGGATCGTTCTGATAAACGACCATTCGCTAAAATAATAGGGATATTTTGTTTGTGACAAATGGTTAATAAATTTGGCCACATTTCTGTTTCCATGATAATACATAATTTCACGCGTGATCTTTTTAAAAAACGTGCAACAGCATTTGGCACATCAAATGGTGCATAAACATGTGTTACCAAATTGCCTAAATTCTTTAAGACTAATGCAGAACCAGACGGTGTAGTGGTTGTTACAATAAATTGATAATCACGATAATATTTTTCGATTAATTTTTTAACGAGCGGAATCGCGGCTAATGTTTCGCCAACTGAAACAGCGTGAATCCAAATAGTTTTTCCCTGCGCGATAGGTGTGATATAACCAAATCGTTCATTCCACCTCTTGCGATAATCTGCTGCTCGTCGTGATCGCCATAATAATCGAATCAAGATAAAAGGCATGATTAAATAATAAATTGTGGTATAAATAAATCTCATAATAGATAATTGATAGTTTAAGTCGGTGTAGACTACGCCAAGATGCCCATTTTCGCAATAAGGAGTTTTTTATGGCAGGCAAACAAAATGATGCTTATACAGCTGAAGCGATTGAAGTATTAACTGGGCTTGATCCTGTTCGTCGCAATCCTGGAATGTATACAGACACTTCGCATCCAAATCATTTGGCGCATGAAGCATTAGATAATAGTGTCGATGAAGCAATTGCAGGACATGCAAAACAAATTGATGTTGTGCTTTACAAAGATGGTTCACTCAGTGTGAATGATGATGGTCGTGGTATGCCGGTTGATGTTCATTCTGAACATAAAGTTTCGGGTGTTGAATTAATTTTAACGCGTTTGCATTCTGGCGCAAAATTTTCGAAAAAAACATATGAATTTTCGGGTGGTTTGCATGGCGTTGGAATTTCTGTTGTGAATGCTTTATCAAAAAATTTAACAGTACGTGTGAAAAAAAATGGCAAAATTTATCAAATGTTATTTAAAAATGGTGAAGCTGAAGGAAAATTAAAAGTTGTTGATCAATGCGATAAACGCGAAAGCGGTACATTCATTCATTTTCATCCTGATGAAAAATATTTTGATGAAGTTAAATTTAATTTACCGAACTTATTAGCAACGTTGCGCGCAAAAGCAGTTCTGTGTCCTGGTTTAACTGTGAATTTTTTAGATGAAAAAAAGAATGAAAAAAAATCGTGGTGTTATGAAGATGGTTTGAAATCTTATTTATTAGATAGTTTGCATAAATACGAACAATTACCAACAGAACCTTTTATGGGTCATTTTACAGGTGAAAGTGAAACGGTGGATTGGGCGTTAACTTGGTTGCCAAACGGTGAAGAAAGTGTTGCGGAAAGTTATGTAAATTTAATTCCGACCGCGCAAGGTGGAACACATGTAAATGGCTTGCGTGCCGGCATGATGGAAGCTGTGCGCGAATTTTGTGATATTCATAAATTATTATCACGCGGAATTAAATTAACGGCAGAAGATATTTGGGAACAATGTCGTTATATTTTATCGATTAAATTACAACATGCACAATTTGCAGGACAAACAAAAGAAAGATTAACAGCAAGACAAGCTGCGGTTTTTGTGAATGGTGTTGTAAAAGATGCGTTGAGTTTGTGGTTGAATCAGCATGTTGAAATTGGAAAACAATTAGTCGAATTATTTATTGCAAATGCGCAAAAAAGAATGCGCACAGAAAAAATGGTTACGCGAAAAAAAGTAACAAGTGGTCCTGCGTTGCCTGGAAAATTAACAGATTGTTCGGATCAGGATTCAACACGTTCGGAATTATTTTTAGTGGAAGGTGATTCTGCGGGTGGTTCTGCAAAACAAGCGCGCGACAGAACTTTTCAAGCGGTCATGCCGTTGCGCGGAAAAATTTTAAATACATGGGAAGTGTCGAGCGAAGAAGTGTTGGCATCAACTGAAGTGCATGATATTGCCGTTGCGATTGGTGTTGATCCTGGTTCTGATGATTTAGAATCGTTGCGCTATGGAAAAATTTGTATTTTAGCAGATGCGGATTCTGACGGCGCGCACATTGCAACATTATTATGCGCATTATTTTTAAAACATTTTCGTCCGCTGGTAAAAGCAGGGCATGTTTATGTTGCGATGCCGCCATTATTTCGAATTGATGTTGGTAAAAATATTTTTTACGCTTTAGATGAAGATGAAAAAGAAGGAACATTAAATCGAATTCAAGCTGAAGAGTTAAAAGGCAAAGTTAATATCCAGCGCTTTAAAGGATTGGGCGAAATGAATCCGTTGCAATTGCGCGAAACTACTATGTCGCCTGAAACAAGACGTTTAGTGCAATTAACGTTGAGTGATAATACTAAAGAAGAAAATATTATGGATATGTTGCTTGCGAAAAAACGTGCGGGTGATAGAAAAGAATGGCTGGAGAAAAAAGGGGATCTTGCGAGTGTTTGAGTGGAATGATGTTACAGAAGCACGCGTGCAGCGTAGCGTAACAAGGGCGTTTTGCAGTAAACCAACTACAAGGACAAACAATTAATTTAAACTAAAATTTATTTTTTTGTTGGTGTTGTTGGTGGGGTTACGTGAACAAAATCATCATCTTTTTTATTTCGAAACATGCTATTTGCGACACCCATGATTTTTTCTTTTCCAAAATGATGAGCTAAAGCAGCTAGTGTCAATACGACAGCACCCGCTGTAGCTGCTTTTTTATTCGCAACAATTAACTCAAGTATCCCACGCATTTCTTTCCCCTTAAAAAAACCACTTGATCGAAGTATAGCAGAGGATTAAAAAAGTGCGAGTTTTTAAGTTTTAATGTTGAGTGTTTTTCTTAACGACATGTTTTAACTTTAATACAGCAAAATTTAATTCAATTGTTGTTTCACTTTCGTTAGAAAATGCATCCTTGTCGAGAAGATTAGTAATTATTTCTCCGCTTTTCTGTAAAAAACCTTTTTTCTGTTGTTCGTCATTAGCAGAAGATAATTGTTTTATATTTTTAGATAAATCTCTTAGTTTTGAGTAAGCTTCAATAATGGCAATAGTAGTTTCAATTGCTTGGTCACTTTTTAGAATAGTGGCTAACATGTAAAGACCTTTTTCTGTAAAAGCATTGGGTATTTTGACCTTGCCGCCGCCAAGAACCGGTGAAGTCACAAATTGTGACTTCATTAATTCCCACTCATGATTTTCTAATGGCAGAATATACCCCTCTGGAAATCTCCGCTGGTTACGCTTGACAGCTTGATTGATATGTTTAGTGGAAACGCTATACAGTTCAGCTACATCACTATCAATAATGACTTCTTGCTCACGCATGTTAAAAATTTTAGATTGAATATCAGCAAATGTTATCTGATTCATATGTGTTGTCCGCAACATAATAAGAATGAGAATAGTAACTGATTTTAAATTTGTTGCAATACCGTGTTTTTAGAAAACACGTAAGAATTAATTCACTCGCGGATCAAATGCATCTCGCACATTATCTGCAAATAAATTTGCAGCGAGCACTAAAAAAAACATAAAAATTAATGCCGCTAATAATGGCCACCACACCATTGGTTCACGTGCTAATTCTAAACGTGATGTGTTAATCATATTTCCCCAGCTTGGTGTAGTGGGATCAACGCCAACACCGACATAAGATAAAATTGCTTCTGCTAAAACTAATCCGCTAAAATCTAAAACAATGGTAATGATTACAATATGCATTACGTTCGGCAAAATATGACGAATAATAATTGACATGCGGCGCGCGCCCATTGCAATTGATGCCGTTACAAAATCTTGTTCGCGTAATTTTAATGTTTCAGCGCGCAAAAATCGGCACAAGCTTGCCCAACTGGTTATTCCTAAAATAAAACACAACGATAATAATCTTGCATCTGCGCGATCAGCAATTGTTGGAAATAAACTTGCATGATTAGAAATAAAAACTTGCATGACTAAAACCATTGCAGTAATTAATAATACACCAGGAATAGAACTTAATGTTGTATATAAATATTGAATTGCATCATCGACAAATCCACCAAAATACCCCGCGATCATTCCTAAAAATAATGCAAATGGCAACATAAAAACTGTAGTTAAAGTTCCGATAATTAATCCTGTGCGAATACTTTTAATTGTTTCGTACAGCATATCTTGACCAATTTTATTGGTGCCGAAAACATGAAGATGTGCTGTTGAAAAAGGCGCAGTGTAAGTTGTTTCATCATGTGCATTTAAATTTCTAATTAATAAATCTAAAACACTTTTTTGTTGATTCGCAATATTCAAATGAATTGAATCTAATAATCCAACAATAATATAAATACATAAAACAATGCATGAAATAATCGCCGTTTTTTTTCGAAATACTTGTTTCCATGGTTCGCAATAATGAGGTTGCGTGCGAATCCAAAATGCAGCAATGATGCACATGAAAAATAGAAACCAGATAAGATAGTCGCTTGGAAGAAAGTCTAGTTTCATTTTTTGTTACCCGTTTGTAAAAATATAAATTCCCCAGGCTAACGCCTAGGGTTCTCTCCAAATATTTGTGTTGACTTCGTCAGTTGGAGAGAACCTTGGGCGTTAGCCCAAGGAATTTCACAATTTAATTCTTGGATCAACCATCGTATAAGAAATATCTGTTAAAATTAATCCCAGAATATAAAAAATAGTTCCTAAAAAAACCATCACGCGCACAATATCAAAATCTTGTTGTTGAATCGCATCGATTGTGTAACTTCCTAATCCTGGAATGCCAAAAAAAGATTCCATAATTAAACTGCCCATAAATAAAGTAGGAATAATTACAACAATGCCAGTTAATATTGGAATTAATGCATTTTTCAAAACATGTTTAAATAAAACGACAATTTCAGATAATCCTTTTGATCGCGCTGTACGAACATAATCGCGGTGAATTTCTTCTAGAAAAATTGTACGATACCATCTTGTGCCTGCGCCAATTCCGCTGATCATTCCAATTAAAACCGGCAAAATTAAAAATTTAATTGCATCCCATCCTGAATGATATCCAGAAATCGGCACTAAATTTAATAATTTTCCTAATAAAAATTGCCCGATAATAATATAAAATAAACCTGACACTGACATCATCACAACACAAATAATCATTGAAAAACGATCAAAGAATGTTCCGCGAAATAAAGCAATTAATAATGCGTACGTGATATTTATAAATAATCCAACAAATAAACTGGGAATGGCTAACGCTAAACTTGGCCACATGCGCTCATAAATATCATGTGAAATATTTCGTCCTTGATCAGATTGTCCAAAATGAAAAGTAAATAATTCAAAAGATTTTGTAAAAAATAAAGTGTCAGTAATTTTTTTTATTCCCATATTTTCTGCATTATAAAAAAGTGGTTTGTTATAACCTTCCTTTATTTTCCACTGCAAAATTGCTTCGGGCGTCACATGTTTTTGTCCTAACTGCATGCGCGCCATATCATCAGGCGAATTCACCATAAAAAATAATGCAAACGTAATGAGATTAACGCCGATTAAAATTGGAATGGCGTAAATAATACGGCGGATAATATAAGCAAGCATTAAAATCCCTTTTGATAATTCAGCTAGTTACACTGTCTTTTGGCATAAATTTGATTCATATACTATAAATTACCCCATGTGTCTTGTCACGAGAACAGATTTTTTGATGTGAGGATGTAATGAAAAAATTGATTTGGTTTGCAATGTTATTGGGATGTTATTCGTTGAGCGCTTTTGCAGTGAGTTGCGAATATTACGATTTTCATTATGATACATCATCCGGAAAATCATATTTCACCTACAATCTTAGAACTAATAATTATGAACACCCACGAACATTTATTATCAATAGTTCACACGCAGACGAAAAAAATATTCCCGCCGAAGAATTGCTGGGTTTTAGATCGATCGTGACAAGTCCGAAAGGCACAATGTTAACATCCTGCTTTCATGGTGTGCACGGTGAAGTGTTATATGATGATGTTGGTAACATGACATGCCCAAAATTGATACCAAGCGCGCCAGATAAAGATGGTCATTGTCAATTTTCTTTACCTTCCAGTCAAATATAAGGTAGATTAAATAAATTCTAATTAGATTTTTCTATTGAGGGATCATATGAAAAAAATATTCTTTTGCGTTGCGGTTGTGTTAGGTATAACAGGATGTGCGCTCACCAAATCACCAACCGTAATGATGCCGAAAAAAAATGAAATGGTTTACAAATATTTTTCAGTTCCTGCCAAACGAGGTACGCAAGCAGTGCGTGTTGATTTGAGCAAATTACAAAATTATTTTGCTTCACAAAAATTAAAATTTGCAATGATGGATAATTTGCGTCAAGACAGCGCAGTGTTAGCATTAGATACAAGCAAACGTTTAACGATTTTTGATCCTAGTATTCAGCAAAATATTGGTTATATAAAAATTCGTTATGCACGCACTAAATTTAAAATTGCATGTGTGATCGTCGCGCAAAAATCTGAAGTGTGCGAAAGCCCGGTAATTGAAAAAGCAGAATTTTTAGATTCCGATACTGTTGGGCCGGTGCAAGTTGAAGCGTTTGCGGTGCATCATAATTGACGTTAACCGAATCGTGCTTGCATTCGAAGCGCAATAATATTCACAATACGATTCAATCCATTTGCGGATGGTGATGCATTTGCATAAATATAATTTAAACCAAATTTAATACTGTTGACGAGATACCAATCAAGACCGAAGCTCGCATTATTTTTTTCCGCTCGAAAATGAGCCATTTATTTTTTATAAAAATTAAGCATTATATTCAATTAAGAGCGTGCTAATTCCGCCCATGTCGGATTACGATGCACTGGATATTGCTTTTTTAAAATTTGAAAATGTGCTAATTTTCCATCGTGATTATATTTCAACACAAACACTTGATCAAAATCATCGCCGTGCCATTTTTTTAATTGTTGTGTAACACCTAATGATGTAGCAAGCGCATCTGCTAAACCGTGATGCCAACAAATTAAAATAATTTTATTATTATATTGTGGATTGGTTAATAATGATTTTGCTAATTCAGCATATTGATTGTCTGCATAATTAGCGTTGATCGGATAACCATTTGGATTTTGAAATGCTAATTGATTTGCTAATGGCATGACAGTTTGTATTGGGCGATAAGAATGACCAGTATCTAAATCGGCTGCGTTTGTTACAGGATTAGATGCAAAAATAAAATCTGGTTTTTTAAAATGCGATAAATAATATGAAACAAATTTTTCTGCGCGTAATTGACCTTTTGGTGATAAAAATGGGCCAGGATTTTTTTGTTCCCATTTGTCAGCATGACGAATAATAATAATTTCTTTCGGCGCTGCAAAAATATTATTTGTAAATAAGATTAAAAAAATAAAAATAATTTTTTTCATATCACGTCCTTGTAATTGAATTGTGAAATGCGAATGAATTTAACATGGATTTAGTAGTGATGGAAGTGTGACCGTATCGATGTTTGCAGACACCGCTTGCTCAATAAAAAATCCAGATTGATCTTTCTCCTCGTGTGAATTTTTTTAACGCTCGATGGTCGATTTTTTTAGGCCGTCTCAACGTGACGTCGTGACTCGTATCGACTAAAATTGACTTCGTGTCAATTTTGCCTAAAAAAATTGTGACCATCTCGCTAAAAATTCAAACTCGGCGAAAGATCAATCTGGCTTTTTTATTTCGCTCGCTCAGATCTTCTTTATGACCGGTTTATTTTCTCGTCGCCAATAAGTAGTAATCAACGGAATAAAAATCAAAATTAAAAATCCAATCAAAATCCACAACGGCCACAAAATTGGTTTATTCCATTTTTCTCGCAATTGTGCGCGCAGTGTTGGATTTATTTTTTGATATTTTAATGAATTATTTGCCATGGCGTTTGGTTTTATTGGCGCGACCCATTGATGCGATAAAGTAAAATCAATTGGATGAACACCCCAAATCCACGGCGAATCATCTTGCACAAGCAATAAATATTCTCGGATTTTTGTTAATCTTTTTTCACCATTTGGCATATTTTTTATTTCATCAAATAATGCATCTGCTTTTGGATTAGAATAATTTGTTGCATTTTCTCCACCATGTTTTACTTTTCCATTTGCAGAATATAATAAAAATAAAAAATTTTCTGGATCGGGATAATCCGCTAACCATCCCCAAGAAAAAATTTGTGCATTGCCCGTGCGTACTTTATCTTGAAAGCGATTATATTCTGTGTGACGAATATTTAATGATATTCCTAATTTTGCAAATTGTTTTCGCATCCAATTTAATTGTGATTTATCATCGGGATTTCCTGTTGATGTCACATCGTAATTTAATACTAATGCTTTTCCTGTTTTAGGATCAATGCCATTTGGATATCCTGCTTCAACCATTAATTTTTTTGCTTCGGCAATGGGTTTTCGTTTTATATTTTTTCCATCATAAAAATAAACAACTTTATTAATATTATTTTTTTCGTAACCAAATATGCCGGGAGGAATGGGACCTTGTGCTGCAACACCGCGGCCATTTAAAAATAATTGAATATATTCTTCGTAATCAATTGCAATTGAAATGGCCTGCCGCAATTTTTTATTTTTTTCTGCATTGCCACCAACAACATCATCTAGCATATTAAAACCAATATAAAAAACAGAAGGATTAATGGTTGTTTCTAAACGAATCCCCTTTTCTTTCATCGCTTGCGTTAATTCGGGTTGACCATTTTTATTTAAACGAATAGCAGAATCAAAACTATCTGCTGTAATGCCAGAGCGATCATAATATCCTTGCAAAAATTTATTCCAGCGCGGAATACTTTCTTTATCTAAACTTAAAATAACTTTATCAACTGCTGGCATTGGTTCATATGTCGTAGGATGAATTTCGCCGTGAAAATTTGGATTTTTTGCTAACACCATTTGCGAATTTGGATTATTTTCTTTTAGTAAATACGGTCCTGTTCCAACTGGATACCAATCGAGTGTCATATTTTTTTCTTTCATGCCGGGTTGCGAATAAAATAAATCTGCTTCATAAGGCATCGGCGAAAAAAATGGCATTGCTAACCAATAAATAAATTGCGGATATACACCGTGAATTTTAATTTGATATTCATATTTATTAATGACCGTTACGCCTGCGAGTGGAAATTGTCGCAAGTCGAGCACGTGATTTTTTTGATATTCAGCTTGTAATTTTTTTGCATATTCTTTAAAGCCAACAATATATTCACTCATCACGCCGAAAATTGGTGAGCTGACTGCAGGACTTGCAAGTCGTTTTATTTGATATACATAATCTTCAGCTGTTAATTCGCGCTTGTTTGAAAGTGCGGGATGTGGTTGATAATAAATTCCGGGTTTAATTTTCAAATCGTAAATTGTATAAATAATTTTTCCATCTTTTTTAATGTAAGTAATCGTTGGCATCTCTTCTAAAGTTAGCGGAACAAGCTGATATGGACGTTTTAGATAGTCATATTGCAGCGGCGGCTCGTAAATTTGTGCTATAATCTGCGTTTCGTCGGATGAATAAGAACGCGCAGGATCGAGCGTTTTAGGTGCGCCGGCAAATGCACTGAAGAGTGTGTTTTGATCGGATTTTCCAGGATGAGGATTATTCCATTGCGCCAAAATGTTTGTGTTGAGCAATAATAAAATCAGAAAAAATATTTTTTTCACAGCGTGCTCGATTCCATTCGTAAATTATTTTTTATTATACACCATCATTTCAGATTTTTTTAAGGTTGATGATATACGATAGCGTCAATCAATTTTGTGGAGCGAAAAAATGCAATCCAGTTTCTTCCACTTTAAGAACGCGACCGCCGCCCCTCATGGAGAAAGTTCTGTGGTGGGTATTCTTGCGATGATGTTGCCATTTGCTCTTGTTATGTCCATTTTGCTGTATGTATTTTGTTGTTCTCGTATTGAACTGAACAGGTATGATGTAATGGAAGAACGACGACAATTTCAAATCTAATCTGATAATTTATATGCCAAATAAAACGGAATATCTTCTATCATCGCTAACGAAATCTATTGACCACTTGTCCCATTCTTTTTTAGAAAAACCTTACATTACCAATCCTCAAGGCGAAGGGACTGATGCTGAATTTGATTCAGCACCGTTATATCGCTTCGATGGATTTGATTGCGTGACATTTGTAAATAATATTTTAGCACTTTCTCTTTCGCACAATTTATCTGAATTCCAAAAAAAATTATTACAAATAAATTATTATCATGCTGAAGCGAAATATGAAAATCGTTTTCACTTTATGAGTTTAGATTGGAATCCGCAAAATCGAAAAAATAATATTGTGCGGGATGTGACATGTGAAATTCTCGATGAGAAAAAAAATCCCATCGCGATTTTTGCAGAAGGTGAAATTGACAAACCCAATTGGTTTTTAAAAAAATCTGAAAATGAAACTGACGCGCGAAAAAAATTATTAAAAAAATATTCAGAAAAATTTAAAAAAGAAATTGCGCGAATTGCTTATTTGCCCTTAACAACATTATTTGATTCTGCAAAAAATCCGCGCGAATTTATTTTTAATCAAATCCCACACGAAAGTATTATTGAAATTGTGCGACCGAATTGGAATTTAAGAGAAAAAATTGGAACAAACTTACATGTTTCACATCTTGGTTTTGCCATCCGCAAAAAATCCGGTGAATTATTTTTTCGCCATGCCTCATCAGAAAATAAATGTGTCGTTGAAATTTTATTATCAGATTATTTAAAAAATGTTTTGGATTCGCCGACAATTAAAGGAATTAATGTGCAGGTGATGCTTGCCAACTAACATCTAATTCTCTCTCAATAAATTTTTGATCAGAATTTTTTGGAAATAAACCGCAATAATTTGATGTCAGTAACTCTATCGCTGTTCGCACGCTGCCAGCATTAAAACCTCGCGGAAGCTGTGACCATTTAAGCCAAAGCAGAACCACTTCATTGCTTTTTATATCTGCACGTAGCGATAACATTAAATTTAATAATTCAAATAATTCTACACGGCGTGTGTATTTCGTTTGGACTGATGATTCTGGCGACGTGATGGAATGTTTTTGTTGAATTCTTTTGGTATGACCATCTATTTTTTTTCTTACGCTATCGTGTGGATTAAGTGTTCCTTTGTAACATCCCGACATTCTTTTTTTTGTTTCCCCTAAGAATTCCTGAAATAAATAGATAAAAAGTTCTGGATCATTATTTTTTGATTGTGGGATGTGTTTAATAAAAGCATCTAATGTTTCACAATGCGTTATAGTAAGTTCTTTGCATGGTTCGATAATATCGAAGAATTCAGCCACTTTTTGTTTTAAATCACCTAGCTCAACAAATGCAAAAAAATCAAGCGACAACTTGCAAAAATCAGTAATGATAAGACGGTCGTTAGAAAAAATATGGGATAGTAAATTAGAAACACATTCGTGATATTTTATTTCTAATAATGATCGCGCAACAAGATAGTTGCATGCTATTAATTTGTCTTCGAGTTTTGTTTTGTTATCTTTAAACAGCCATTCTAAAATTTTATGTAGCTGATCTGCTGGTAACAGTGGCATAAAATCAATTTTTTCTTTTTGCAGTTTCAATATAAAGTCAACGGAGCGCTTTTGAATTGCCTGTTGAAATAATAACCCCCATTTTTCTTTGCTTAGTAAGTTCTTAAACGCAAAAACAACATCGTCATGTTTGTATGCCCAGCATATAAATTGCTCAGTATTTTGAGTCATTAGAAATTGCTTAAAATTTTCATTAAACCAATCGGCAGCTATTTCAACTAGCTTATGTATTTCATTTAATGATACCCATGATAAATTAATCATGTTTAAAAAAAGTTTTGTATATGTATCACTTGTGATTTCTTCTTTTGAAATGTTAGTGTGTTTAATAATGTTAAATAGTAGATGAAATTCTGAGCGCGCAATAAATTCTAATAAAATTTTCGGATTTTCTCTTAGATAGTCACGAGTGTAGTTTTCATGATGTCCTATTAAATAAGTGCCTATGGCGTGAAAAGCTGTAGAAAATAAACTTTCTAAAAATTTTGTGTTAACTAAATTGATTGCTCTGCGCATTGTTTCATATTCATCTAATGTAATATGAGCTTGTTCTAAAGAAGATAATTTGCTTATTAAATCAATTTGGAAATGTTGTGTAGTATGTCTTGATAACATTGCTAATTGATGACGCAATAATTTTTTTTGCTGTTTAGCATTTTCAAAAATCGTAATGATTGCTATTGTAAAACTTTTATGGTCTTCATGTGCGTCAACACATCGCGAAATAACTTTTGAAATAAAAGTAAAACTTTCGCATTGATCTTTTTCTAAATAATGCATGCATAATATTTGTAATTGTTCAAATGATGTAATGCTGTCGATCATTCCATTTTGCGCACAAAGTTTCATTTTCTCTAAATCTTTAGTTCGGTAAAAATAATCAAATAAGCCGCAATGTAATTTATTTAATACGGTTTGTGTCTCTGTCAAAATCTTTTGATTCAATGCCATCGGTGTTAATAATTTATATTGTAAGTCACGTTTCTTTTGATCTGTTAATTCAAATATTTTTCTAATCGTCACGTCAGCATATAAAGTTAATGGGGGGAGGGTGACTGCTTGCCGCATGATCCAGCCATAAAAGAAATTAGTATTTTTTGGGTAATCATAATCAATGTACCCACACCCAATGATGTGATCATATGATCTTATTAAGTCCCCACATTCATATTGATATGCAGTGAATTTAATTTTTGGAATGCATTGAGGACAAGATGAGAAAAATGTTAATAGCGGGTCTAACAGATTTTTTCGATCATCAAAAAATTGAAAATCAATTTCGGCATCTGGAAATAGAGATGCCATGCAATGCATTTGTGTGCGCAATAAGACTCGTTTACTCCCGTCTCCAGGCACATGTTTTGCGATGCATTGTCGCGTGAACTCTTGTGTATAAACTTCTCTCCTGCGAAATGTGGTGCCAATTGTTAAGTTTCTTTGTATATCTTCCAGCAGCAAAGGAAAAATATCAATGTCTAATTCATGTTGTGAAAGTGTCGGATCATTTTCACATGCTGTTTTAAGTCGATCGAGAAGAATATCAAAAGCGATAAAACAAGATCCATTTTGATTCCCGAGCCTATTAAATTCATCCACGAGCTTAGATTGTCTGGCTGATCCAATCAGCAGACGAACAATTATTTTTACATTATTTTTATCTTTTATTTTGTTTTTAACTGCGTCAAGAAAGTGTCGTATAAGATTTGCAGTATGAATATTTTGTTCGACATTTTTATCGGAAAATTCAGCGGGGCTAATACATCCATCATAATCCACCGAAAAGGCAAAAACTATTTGTTCGGGGGTAGTCTCATCCCGCATTTGCATTTCCCTTTTTATTAAGCGTAATATTTAATTATTTTAGCAGTAAATTCCTCCCAAAATACATTCTTCTTTTGCGCCTGTCACGCTAATGCAATTCCCCGATTTTTTTTCGAGAGTTTGTTTTGCGAGCCAAGCAAATGCAATGGCTTCCATCCATTTTGGATTGATGCCGATTTTTTCGGTTGTGTGAATTGTTGTGTTCGGTAAATTCGCATGCAATCTTTCCATTAAAAATAAATTAAATGCGCCGCCGCCGCAGATGTAAATGGTGGGAGTGGGAGTGTGAAAAACAGCGGTTACAATTGTTGTTGCTGTTAACTCTGTTAATGTGTTTTGAATATCTTGTGGCGAAATATTTTTTTTAGATGCACTTAATTTTTTTTCCAACCAAGTTAAATTAAAATATTCTTTACCTGTGCTTTTTGGAAATGATTTTTTAAAGTAATCGTCATCCAAAAAAATATCGAGCAAATCAGCATTTGATTTTCCGCTGCGTGCCCACTCACCATTTTGATCAAATGATTTGTTACAATTTTTTTCACACCATAAATCTAATAATGTATTTCCTGGGCCCGTATCAAATCCAATAATATTTTTATTTTGCTCCACAGGCAAATAAGTAATATTGGCAATGCCACCGATATTTACAACAAATTGATCGGCGGTTCTGTTTCGAAATAAATAATCATGAAATTTTGGTACGAGTGGCGCACCTTGTCCGCCGTGCGCGATATCGCGACGACGAAAATCTGCGACGGTTGTTATTTTTGTGCGTGCAGCAATAATGTTTGCATCGCCAATTTGCATAGTAAAAGGATTTTCTGAATTGGGATGATGATAAATTGTTTGTCCGTGTGAACCAATCGCAACAATATTTTTTGCATCACTATTTGTTTTTTTTAATAATGCTAATACTACATCTGCAAATAAATTTCCCATTTGCGTATCGGTTTCGCCGATTAATTTGATATTAATATTTTCGCCGTGAGATAAAATTTTTAATGCAGATTTTATTTTTTCTGGAATGTGAATGGATACTGTATCAATTAAGTTAGTTTGATTATTATCAAACGAAACAAGTGCGGCGTCGATTCCGTCCATGCTTGTTCCTGACATTAACCCAATATATAAATTGCTCACACTATTTGCTCGCTAATTTTGCATGCTCATACATTTTCATCTCATGGAACCAGTGATCAGTTTTATCAAAAAATGCATGACGGTATTGTTCTGGAATGGGTGATTCATGTGGAAATTGTACGGTGAGTGGATTGACGGCAACACCATTTTTAAAAACTGCAAAATGCAAATGCGGACCGGTTGTCCAACCTGTCATGCCAACAAAACCAATTGTTTCACCTTTTTTTACGCGCTCATCATCCTTAATGTGATAGGCAAATTTTTCTAAATGCGCATATAACGATTTATAAATATTGCCGTATTTTACAATTAAAACATTTCCATAGCCGCGCATTTGCCCGCAAAAAACAACGACACCATTTCCAATTGCGTGAACCGGTGTTCCCATCGGCGCATCAAAATCAACGCCTAAATGTGGTTGTATGCGATGTAAAATAGGATCGTAACGATGATAATTAAATCGTGAACCAATGCGCACATAATGTAATGGAATGCGCATAAATTTTGGTAATGTGCCTTCACCATTTGCCTTGTAATAACCGGTTTTATCATCTGGTGCTGTGAATCTCACGACGCGATAATGTTGTTTTCCATTTGTAATTTCAGCAGCGACAATGTGACCTGGTTTATCTTTTTCATCGTTCACAAAATATTCGTGATATAAGACTTCTAAGCGATCGCCAGGTTGAATTTCATGAATAATTTTGCTATTTGAAAACATTGTATTGAGTTGATGCTGTAAATCCAGAGGTAATCTTGCTGCTTCTTCTGCTTGATATAAACTATGATGAATCGTACTTGATTTAAATTCCAGCGTTTTTGTCATTGGCTTTTGAATTATGTTCGCAACGTAATGATTATTTTCATCTTGAATTTTTAATGATCGCGCAAGATCAATGCCGTATTGTAATGAAACAAATTGATGTGCAGTATTTGTTGTGATTTGAAGTGAATGTCCAATTTGTAAATGATCTAAATATTTTGCAGCGAGATGTGATTTTAAAATATCAATCCACAAAGTATTGGGCAGACCTGCGCGATAAAATAAAGTTGCTAATATGTCGCCGTGTTTAATTGTGAGTGTTTGTGTTTTATTTGTGTCGGGCGTTATTATTTTTTTTATTTCACCCATGATTGGCGTTGCCTTTTTTTGCGACATTTCTGGCAGCGATTTTTTTTCAGATAAAGTTTGCGTGTGATTTTTAAAAAAGTAACCTATAATGACGCCGAGACCGAGAATAATAATGTAATGTAAATATTTATTGGATGTCCATTTTGTGCGATCCATTATAAAATCCTTGATATTGCAAATGAAAGACATAACCTTACCATGATGAGAGTGACGGTCAACTTTTTTTTAGAATAGGTGTTTCGCATCACACAAATCTTAAACGAGCGAGCGATAATGTAACTGAAAATATTATATTAAGTTGATGGAAAGATGTGACCTGTCTCTTTTGTAGCGAATAGCGTCAGGATTGACGAGGGACCGAACCATGGATGGTTCATCTTTGAGCGGAAAAAGAGACAGGTCATATCTTTACATCTCAATTTGTTTTTTTCAGTTACATTATCCAGCGAGTGAGAGCAAAGATTCAAAAATGCGAAACTTCAACTGGAGTTTAGAAAATGTTAGAAACAATTCGACGCGGCATAAGTGAATTAATCGGCGAAGATAATTTAATCGAGCGATTAAAAAATAAAAAACCGCTGCGTGTAAAATTGGGAATTGATCCGACTGCATCTGATTTGCATTTGGGTCACACAGTTGTAATAAATAAATTGCGACAATTTCAAGAATTAGGTCACGATATTTTATTTTTAATTGGCGATTTTACGGCGATGATTGGTGATCCATCGGGTCGTAATGTTACGCGAAAACCATTATCTGCCGAAGAAATTGCGATAAATGCAAAATCATACACTGATCAAGTTTTTAAAATTTTAGATCGCAAAAAAACAACGGTGATGTTTAATTCTGAATGGATGGGAAAAAAATCTGCTGCGGATTTAATTGGATTAGCTTCTTTATATACGATTGCGCGCATTTTAGAGCGAGATGATTTTAGTAAACGTTATGCTGCAAATCAGCCGATTGCTATTCATGAAGTTTTATATCCATTAGTGCAAGGATACGATTCTGTTGAAATGAAAGCGGATGTTGAATTAGGCGGTACAGATCAAAAATTTAATTTATTAGTAGGACGCGAATTACAAAAACATTTTGGACAAAAACAGCAATGTGTTATTACCATGCCGATATTAGAAGGTTTGGATGGCGTGCAAAAAATGTCGAAGTCGCTTGGAAATTATATTGGGATTACTGATGCGCCTGATGATATGTTTGGAAAAATTATGTCTGTTTCAGATGATTTAATGTGGCGTTATTTTGAATTATTAAGTTTTCGTTCTAATTCGGAAATTGAAAAATTGCGAGTCGCGATGAAAGACGGAAAAAATCCACGTGATATTAAATTTGAATTAGCGCAGGAATTAGTTGCGCGTTTTCATGGCGAATCTGCTGCTTCAATCTCGCAAGAAAATTTTGTTAATCGTTTTCAAAAAAATGAAACACCGGAAAATTTAGAATTAATGACATTGCATGGTGAAATGGGAATTGCACATTTATTAAAAGCGGCGGGTTTAGTGTCGAGTACATCGGATGGTATTCGAATGGTTGATGCGGGCGCTGTGAAAATAGATGGTGAGCGTGTTGATAATTCCAAACAAATGATTGCTGTTGGAAAAGAACATGTCTATCAAGTGGGCAAGCGAAAGTTTGCGCGCGTCATTTTAAAATAAATTTAAAACAAAAAGCGCTTGCCTTTGTTTTAAAGCATCGGTAGAGTTCGTCCCCACATCGGATGTGATAAAAATTGATTGGAAACAGTCATTTTTTGAATAAGAAATGCTCACAGCAACTTTTTGAAAAAAATCAAAAAACATTGTTGACAAGCAAATGAAACTGAGTAAAATGATCCTCCTTCCCGCTATGGGAATCGCTCTTTAAAAATTTGAACATCAGGATCTGGAAACAGATCCAAAAGCAGTTTGTGTGGGTCTTAGTAATAGTCAATTACTTGAGTATACAAGTCCTAGGCGCAAGCTTAGGCAAATAAGATTTTGTGACTTTCTTAAATTAGTCACAGCTAGTTTCAACTGAAGAGTTTGATTCTGGCTCAGATTGAACGCTAACGGCGTGCTTAACACATGCAAGTCGAGCGGCAGCACAGTAGTAGCAATACTATGGGTGGC
>MGXU01000007.1 GCA_001801815.1 Gammaproteobacteria bacterium RIFCSPHIGHO2_12_FULL_36_30 | reverse complement strand
TGTTTATTCATATCAAGTTGATAATTCAAAAGCTGCTGTGCAAGCATTGGCGGTCGGTGAATCATTAACCGAAAGTTTTAATGTCACGGTTGATGATGGTCAGGGTGGAAGTGATAGCAAAGCCATTTCAATTACGATCACGGGAACCAATGATGCGCCAGTATTATCTGCTGTTTCAAGAAGTGTTGCAGAAGATGCAGGCTCTATTTTAAGTGGCACATTATCAGTTGCTGATGTTGATGCAAGTGATACACACACCTTTGCAACAGCTGATGTTGCAGCATTTGGAATCTTTAGTTTAAATAACACGAGTGGTGTTTATTCATATCAAGTTGATAATAGTAAAGCGGCTGTGCAAGCATTGGCGGTGGGTGAATCATTAACCGAAAGTTTTAATGTCACGGTTGATGATGGTCAGGGTGGAAGTGATAGCAAAGCCATTTCAATTACGATTACCGGAACAAACGACGCTCCAACTGCAATCGCAAGTGTGAAATCCGTAGTTGAAGATTTTCAGGCATCAGGCACTCTTTCTGCAACTGATGTAGACACAAATGATACGCATACTTATTCTGTTGTTACGGACGGTGCTTACGGTTCTTTCATTATCACTGATGCATCAACAGGCGCTTACACTTACACACCAAATGCTAGTCTTGCTGTGCAAGCGTTGGGCGCTGGTCAAACGATGCTAGACACATTAACTTTCCGCGTAACTGATTCGCAAGGCGCAACGAGTGATGCAAATGTAGTTGTGACAATTATTGGTGCGAATGATGCGCCCACACTTTTAGGGTTATCGAGCTCAGTTACTTTGTCAGAAAATGCTTTGAACACTGCGTCACAAATTATCGATAGCGATGTAGTTTTTAGTGACGTCGATAACCCAAGTTTAACTGGCGGTATGTTAACGATTACTTATTCATCAGGTGGAAGCGCACAAGATCAATTGGGTATCGCAAATCAAGGTACAGGCGCAGGACAAATCAGTGTTTCAGGCTCAACAGTGAGTTACCAAGGCAGCGCACTTGGTACAATCACAACAAATGGCGCAAACGGTGCAAGTTTGAATGTGACTTTTAATTTCCTTGCTGCGACACCAGAAGCAGTTGATGCGTTAATACAAGCATTAACTTATCGCAACACATCAGATAATCCAACTGATACACGCACAATTAGCATCACCGTTAACGATGGTGATGGCGCTGTAACGACTGCACAAACTGTCATAATTAATGTACCAGATGAAGCAGATACTAAAACATTAACTAGCAGTACCGATGCTTTCGCAACAGGTCTCAGCAACGATACTTTCTTAACAACGAATAACAACTTTGCTGCGGCTGATGTCATTAGTGCTGGCGCTGGTTTTGATACGTTAGAATTCACCAATGCAGCAACAGTTACTACTGCTAAATTAGCAAATAAAACTGGTATTGATGCCATCCAATTTGATGCAAATAGCACATTAACTGTAGATCACAATTTTATGGCAACAACTGATAACAATATTCTTTGGGTTGATCAAGGTACGAATACACTTACTTTGAATACCACTGCTGTGAATGCTGCAGATCACGTTATGGTTGAGGGTACTGGACTTGTAAATGTGGCGGGTACAGCATACGGAGCGGATGATGTGAACGTCAATATGAGAACCAGCAATAGCGGTGGTACGTTGTACGGTGGTTCGGGTGATGACACATTAAGCGGTGGAGCCGGTATTGATGTAATTTACGGTGGTGCAGGTGATGACACGATCAATCCTAGTCGTGGTAATGCTACTTTACATGGTGATGCTGGCGATGATACTTTTCTATTGGGCAGCACAAGATCATCTGATACCGTCACAATTTATGGCGGAGAAGGTGCTGACACAGTAAATGGCTCTGGCGGATCTGCAATTGCGAACATTTACATGGAAGGGGGTGATGACGTTATTACCATGTCAACTAGCGGTGCCAATATGATTGATTTAGGTGCTGGTAATGACACAGCAACCACTGGCGCTGGTGCCGATACAATCTACACTGGTAGTGGAAACAATATCGTCAATTCGGGTGCGGGTAACGATATTATCTACGCAGATCACGGAAGCGTTGGTGGAACAGATACAATACAAGGTGGTGCAGGTAATGACAAACTAGTTATGTCGTGGACTGATGCTGGTACCGTTAACTTTTACGGTAATGTATCAGGTAGTAGTGGTTCTGGAACAGATAGCATCCAACTAAACAGCGTGGGCGCACTCGGTACTAACTGGACTATAGTATCATCTTCAAGTAGCTATACTAATAATAGTGGTCGCATTACTTTCACCAGCACAGATGCAAACGTTGATATTCAAACGACCAACGGGACGATAATTCACGCTTATGGGATAGATCATGTGGATTACACATAATAATCAATAATTACTAAACGCAAAAAAACACAATCTCCCATTGCTGAAAGATTGTGTTCTCGTTAAAACAAATTTGATTTTGTTTTATTATTCGGTAATAACCGTGACGTCTTCCGCTTGGAAGCCTTTTTCACCTTTAACAACGGTGAATTCTACACGATCGTTTTCACGAAGTGATTTACGTCCTTGTGAATTGATAGCTTTGTAATGTACGAATACATCACCGCCTTGTTCACGTTCAATAAATCCAAAGCCTTTATCATCGTTAAACCATTTAACGCGACCTGTTTCTCTTGCCATAAAATTAATCCATACAAATTGTTACTAAAACTACATTTTTTAAAATACTTTTTAACATACTTAAAAAATACCAAGTGGCATCTTACCATCAACTTACAAAAATAAAAATAGTTTTTTATAAAACAATTCTTTTGTTACTTTTACGATACTGGATAAGGCCCACAAAAAATCTTTTCATGATCGGTGGTATACACATATTGGGATTCCGAACTGTCCGTAATGATCCGCACTTCCCCACGATTAGGATTACCGCCATTATATTTTTCAATCCACCACATAATATTATTTTTAGGCGCTTTGTGATAAGTCACGCTCACAAAATTTTTATGCATGATAGGATAAACAGTAAATTCAATACAACTACCATAAGAGCCAATATGCTTAGGACATTTACGAAGCCATGGCCTTTTGTAGTATGGTTTTACATTCCCATTCTGATCAGCCTGTTTGTCTGCAATAGCAGTTAAAGTATCCGTCAAAGAAATATTATAAGAGCCCAAATGATGCGAATAAAATTTTAATGGCACATCGATCAATCCACATGCAAAGGTTAAATTCATTACAAAACACGAAACAAGACCGATCAGAAACAAAAAATAATTACGCATACATCTCCCCTGTTTTGCGGCATTATATGAATAAAAAATAAAACTATTCAATACCGTGTTTTGCAAAAATTTTTCTTGAAAATAAAATTTTTATTCTATTACTATAGTATTTTTTAATTCACCGCAATTAACGCTTCAACCAACCGCGCACAAATCAAATCATTTTTCGTCACACCACCCGCTTCATGCGTTTGATATTGCACAATCACGCGATTATAACTGACGATTAAA
Source organism: Gammaproteobacteria bacterium RIFCSPHIGHO2_12_FULL_36_30 (assembly GCA_001801815.1). Lineage (GTDB taxonomy): Bacteria > Pseudomonadota > Gammaproteobacteria > Coxiellales > Coxiellaceae > 2-02-FULL-42-43. The sequence continues at coordinate 186,958 of MGXU01000007.1, read as the reverse complement.
TCAGGATGATGTTTTTCTTGATGCGCCATCCAAGCAATCGCATTCACAAACGCCATCACCTGATAATAACCCTTAAATTGAAATGTTTTTTCAATTAAATTTTTCTCTGTATTAAAATGCCACTCCGATAATTTTTTTAATTGTTCGGTAATATTTTCTGCCGATAATAATGGCATTCCAATATGACAACTTTCGCAATGTTCACTCATAAAAACCTCTTAACAATTAATAAACGTATCATGAATTTCACTATCATCTTTATCAATCAATTCCACCAATAACGGATCCGACTGCAATTTAAATAATTCATCTAAACTATTTAAAATAAAATAATTCGGCTGAATATGTTTATAATCATAATCTGTTTTTAACACTGTTTTTAAGTCAAATGGAATACGTTTCGGTTTATCTGATTCCAAACAAAAAACCGTTTCTGCAAATGAAGATAAAATTCCGCCACCAAAAATCCGCAATCCATTTTTTGTTTTTAATAATCCAAATTCAATCATATACCAAAATAATCGGCTAAGCACTTTTCGCTTTTTTGGGCTAAATTGCAGCGCCATATTGCCATACCATTGCATAAAATCAGCATATAATTGATTTAATAATAATGGTCCATGACCAAATAATTCATGAAACACATCAGGCTGCTGCAAATAATCTAATTCCTCTGGAATACGAATAAAATTCGCAACTGGAAATTTTCTATTTTTTAATAATGTAAAAAATTCAGTAATTAAAACGGTGCCATTCACTGGTATCATTTCCCATCCTGTTTTTTTTAATATTGTATTCACTTGAGATAATTGCGGAACAGAATTTTTTGGTAATTGCAGTGCGTGCAACCCTTCTAAATATTCATCACACGCGCGATTTTGCACAACATCATTTTGTCTTGTTATTAATTGCGTCCATGTATTATTTTCAACTGCATCCCATTCAATATCGCCTTTTTTATTCGGCCATTTTGCAACATATTCCACAATTTACTCCAACGGTTTTTGCCGCGATTTTTTTCGATTAGACTGATATTTTTTATCATCCAATATTTTTTGTTTTAAACGTCGCGATCGCCGTTTTTTTTGACGACGAATTTTATTAATCGCTTGTTGCTGATCACTTTTTTCTTTTCGCAATAAAAAATCTAATTTTTCATATAAACGCATACGCGCATAATAACGATTCATTTCGCGCGAACGTCCTTGCTGACATTTCACCGTTATACCAGTTGGAATATGTTTTATCCACACACACGAGCTCGTTTTATTTATTTTTTGCCCGCCCGCACCTGAACCTAAAATAAATTTTTCGATTAAATCATCTTCGCGAATGCCAACACGTAATAAACGTACAGATAATTGTTGCCATTTTTCCTTGGTAATCATTGCAACTCCAAATTGCTGCGAGCATTCCATTATGTTAATTTAGCAATAAAATAGAATCTTTACATTTTCCAAAGAATCATCTGATGTAGCGAGCGTTCTGTTGTGACAGAGTGTTGTGTGAGGAGCGTCTAAGCCTATGGATGGCGAAGACGAGCCTACAGGGATGTATTCACGGCGTCTCCGAGCACAACACTCTGTCATAACAGAAAAGCGAGCGGAGACAGATCCGAATTTTTTAGAAAGTGTAAATCTCCTATAAAAAATAACCTATGTCGAGAATCTTATGTCATTACTTGAAAAAATTTTTCAACTATCCAAACGCAACGTCACCATCAAATCAGAAATGATCGCTGGCGTTTCAACATTTTTAACGATGGCATATATTATGCTAGTAAATCCAGCTATTTTATCACGCGCTGGCATGAATATGGGCGCAGTATTTGTTGCAACTTGTTTAGTCACCTCCCTCGCCTGCTTTTTAACCGGTGTTTTATCAAATTACCCAATCGCAGTTGCACCCGCAATGGCATTAAATACTTATTTTTCTTTTGTTGTTGTAAAGGGTTTAGGATATTCATGGCAAACTGCGCTCGGCGCAGTTTTTATTTCAGGATTTTTATTTTTCTTAATTGCCGCCACTCCATTTAGGCGATGGTTAATTGATGCTATTCCAGAAACGATGAATATGGCGATTGCAGCTGGCTTAGGATTTTTTATTGCAATGTTAGGATTGCGCAGTGGTGGATTAATTCAATCAGACCCACATACATTATTAGCGCTTGGTAATATTAATTCCATCACCACACTTTTATTTTTTTTAGGATTTTGTTTGATTGCAGCGCTCGATTATTTACGCGTAAAAGGTGCCATTATTATTGGAATTATTGCAATCACTGTCATTGGAATGTTAACAGGTCATGCACAATTTGATGGAATTGTTTCAATGCCGCCGTCACTTTCACCTACATTCTTTCATTTAAATTTTAATGGATTATTTACACACGCTGGATTTTCAGTTGTTTTTGCATTTTTTTTAGTTTCGTTATTTGATAGCACAGGAACTTTTGTCGGAATTTTATATCAAGCAGGTTTATTTCGATCGTCAAAACAAGATGGAAAAGCGCTATCGAAAGGATTATTGGCAACGAGCGTTGCAAGCATGGCGGGCGGTTTATTCGGCACATCAAGCTTAAGTCCGTATTGCGAAAGCGCAGCAGGTATTCGCGCGGGTGGAAAAACGGGTCTCACTTCCGTCACTGTTTCAATATTATTTTTAATTTGTTTATTTTTCTCACCACTTGCAAAAACAATTCCACCGTACGCAACTGCAAGCGCATTATTATTTGTCGGTTGTTTAATGATGAAAAGCTTTACGCATTTTAACTGGGAAAATATGACGGAAACTATTCCAAGCGTCATCACCGCTGTTATGATTCCACTGACATTTTCAATTTCAGATGGTATTGGTTTGGGATTTATTAGTTATGTATTGATTAAATTATTAACGGGCAGAATAAAAGAAGTGCATCCGATGTTAATGATCTGGGCGCTTATTTTTGTTGTTTATTTTATTGATGCGGCGCACCTCACATGAATTATAGACACAAATATCACGCAGGCAGTTTTTCAGATGTGATAAAACATCTTGTTTTAACGATTATTGTGCAAGCTCTGCAACGAAAAGAAACGCCATTTTGTTTTTTAGACACGCATGCTGGGATTGGATTATACGAATTAGATTCTGAGGAAGCGCAAAAAAAACAGGAATATCAAAATGGAATTGCAAAATTATTGTTATCTGATGAAAAAAATTTTCCTGAAGAAATTCAACAATATTTATTCATCATAAAAAAATATAATACGAAAGATGAATTACATTTTTACCCAGGATCACCTTTTATTGCAGAATCTTTATCGCGTGAACAGGATCAAATTATTTTATGTGAATTACACAAAGAAGATATTAATACACTAAAAGAAAATATGCCGCGCGCAAAAAATATTGCCATTCATCACACAGACGGTTACTTAGGAATGAAAGCATTCCTTCCGCCCAAACAAAAACGCGGTCTCGTATTAATTGATCCACCATTTGAAGCAACAGATGAGTTCGATCAAATCTTCCAATCACTCAAAAAAGCCTTAAAACATTGGCGTTCCGGACACTTTATGATTTGGTATCCCATCAAAGATCATGATGCCGTCAATGATTTTTACGATCACATCGAATCACTTCATGTCGAAAATTTAATTATTCATTTCTCATTAAACGAAATTACCGAAACAGAAAAATTATCTTCCTGCGGTCTCTTAATAATTAATCCGCCATACCAAATAAAAGAAACGCTAGAAATTTGTTTACCAATTTTATCTGATGCATTGCAAGCACGATGTGAAATTTTAACTGCTCATACTTGACAGGGAGCTGCGAGCGTCAGCGAGTCGATAAGTATAGATCATTTATTCTCTTGTATTATTATATTTTTTTACATTTATTATTTTCCATAACAACACAGGATGCATATGAATTGCATTTATAATATTTTTATCTTTTGTAATCAATTCCGGTATTATTTTTCCATGATCAATAACATTTGTTAAAAAATCTAATTCGTTATGATTAAAAGCAATAATATCAGAAAGATTTTCTTTACAGATATTTATTAATTTTTTAGCCCATGATTTTAAATTTTTTGCTTCTTTTATCTCTTCGTTTCTTAACACGGGCAGCAACATATTTTTTAATTCATTGGCATCAAAATTCAGGTGATCAAGCGAAATTTTTCTGATATCTGTTCTGGATGCAGCGCCATAAATTAAAAATGCACACTTCATTTTTTCCATATCTAATTTTTTAGAATGGGTAAAAATAGTATAGGTATCAAATAAATCTCTACTTTTATGTCTGGAAAACAAAGCAGATAACTTCCCACCTATTAAATCGTAATAATCTAAAACAGGAATTTTATTGGCTTGGTAATTCCCGATTTGAATAGAATTAAGGTGGGTCACTTTCCATAAAGATACGCGCGAAATAAAATTTAAATCAATTTCCAGTTGGCCTTGTTGAATGAGTTTGCTTTTATAACTTAAGACCCATTTTCCACCAGCATGTTCACTGGGTTGGCGCAGTGTTTTATATTTTTTATCACTACAAATTTTTTCAATCGTTGATATTAATTTTGGTTTTTCTAAGAGCATTTGTTCACGATGAATATTGCCAATATAATTTAAATCAATATCCACACTGAGTCTTGGTAAATCAAAATAAAATAAGTTTAACGCGGTTCCGCCTTTTAATGCGATACGTGATTTTAAAAAAATATCGTTTGAGAACGCGTTTAATAGATCTATGAGACGAATTACTTTTTCTAAAATTTCTGCTCGAAAACCTGCTCGATTGGATTCAGCTAATAATGTTTCTTTTGAAATGTTCATATGTCACTCATATCGAGAATTTCTTCCCATTGTTCATTCATTAATTCATTGGGTACAACTATATGCCATTCTTTAATAAATTTTCCATTTATTCTATGATTACGATCTAGATAATGTACCGATTGTGGCAAATATTTTTTTAATTTTTCAAAATATTTTTCTGATATTGCCCATTGCTTTTGATGTAGTCGTAAATACAATCCAACTTTTGCGATTGTTGTCGAATTTTTTAATAAAATAGCATAGTCAATAATATTTTTCACATTGGCACTTTGAATATTCTGCAATGAGCGCCACACTTCTTCTAACCCACCACTTAAATTAATACGATCCAGTGTATCTACTATTGTGCGTTCAATATTAGTAACACGAATTAAAAAACCATGATGATCTATTTTTTCTGAAAAAATAAAATATTTTGATTTTGGTAGGAATTTTGAAAATTGCGTGACTTTAAATCTATCTTGTCGAAATTGAAAACTGCGTATTTCTTTAGTCGTTTGAAATATATGTTGGAAGTGGAATGAATATGCAAGACCATGGAATTGCAAAGCAGTATGATAAGCAATTAAAGCATCGTTGCAAAGATTACTGATAATGCTGTAAGGATCAATGGAAAATTTTTGAGGATTAGCTCCAGATGGAATAGCGGCATATAAACTTTGTTTGATGCGAACAATATTCCCGGTCTTTAAATGATGATTCAACATCACACTACAGGTATTTTCTGAATGCTGCATTGCCCTAACAAATTGTTTAAAACTAAAAATCGGGTGTTGAAAAAAAAATTGTTGTGCTTTAGTAGACATATGACATAATCCGTCAATAATTATATATAATATATAATTATTGACGGATTATGTCAAATATATGCCAATCAATACTCTTGTTTTGATAACCCTACCTTTTTCACTCACATAATATTTCAACAACATATTGATAAACAATAATTTTATTATTGTTGGTCATAAACTATTTTAAAAATAGTTTGTTGTATTTCAAATCAAAATAGGTTAAATTTTGCACTCATTGCTCAATGACAATCAAATGGACGTCTCGGTCTGTCTTCAAGAATAATAGCGAATCGTATAAATGAAACGTTTTATGAAAATGATTATGAAAATATTGTTGATTGTTGCATTTGGCTTTTTTGCAACGACGATATTTGCAGATCCATTGGATATGCAACTACAAAACACCATTCAACAATTTTTAACACAAAATAAAATGAGCTCGCATTTATCTGGTGTGCAATTAAGTGTGTTATTACCTGGTGAAAATAAGCCGCGCGATTATGTTGTTGGCACACAACGTTTTGGCAAATCAAATCCAGCAACAACACAAATGATGATGCAATGGGGATCGGTTACAAAAGAATATACATCATTGTTAATTTTTAAATTGCAGCAAGATGGTGATTTAAATGTGCATGATACTTTGCAAGAAGTGTTGCCAGAACATTTTATAAAAAATGCAAATGATCCATGGCCACAATCGTGGAAAAATATTACGTTAATTCAATTAATGAATATGACAAGTGGAATTTCAAGTTATACTAGCGATAGTATCAGTATTTATAATCCCAAAAAAATGAATTCAATGAGAAGTTTGGTTGATATAGCTGCCGCGAGAACAAACAAAGGTTGCACAGCCTCTCAGGGTTGTTTTCCTGCAGGAACAGCGTGGTATTATTCAAACACGAATTATATTATTTTAGGATTAATTGTCGAACATTATACCGGCTTAACTTTTCATCAAGCACTTAATCAATATATTTTTAATCCCTTTCGCGCATCAAACAATAATATTTACGTGCATTATTTTATAAAAAATAATAATGCGGAAATACTTCACAATATGTTTCATGGATATTTTAATAACAAACATCATATACCTTTTTGGCAAAGTGAATGGGCTGATTTAACGGATGATAATTTATCATGGGCTGCAAGTGCTGGCGCTTTAGTTGGTAACATGAATACACTCGCTCGATTAACTAACGCTTTATATCATAACAAATTGGTAACGCCTGTGTTTTCACCCACACCCGTTTCGCATTTAAATCTTGAGCAAAATGCTGTACAAACAATAAATGGAAAACCAGTAACAAACATTGCAACACAATGCTTACCTACATCAAGCTCTGCATGTTATGCAATGGGTTTAGGATTAAGTTACGAACCTGGCATTGGAAAAATGTGGTGGTATGCTGGTGCAACCATTGCCTATAACACACATTATGTTTGGATACCGAGTGAACATGTCATTATTGCGGTTGCACAAAGTAATGGTGGAAATGGTGATTTAGCAATTCTAGTGAATAAAATAAATCACAAGATTCGAAAATACTATTTGCATTTACCAACCACAAAAACCAACATTAAATTTCCATCAGAAAACTTTTCTGGTTTCGCACTTCGCTAGTGCTCGACTTCTGAAACGCTTTTAACAATCTTTTCCTTTTCCACTTTCGTCAACGCTTTTATTTCTAATTCAAATCGCAACGCCTCCGATTTATTTTTAAATTTCCAAACAGCCACTAATTTTTTCGGTGGAAATGCACGTGTGTATTTTGATTTTGAACTGCCGGCGACATGTTCTTGATAACGTCGCGTAACATCTATTGTATATCCCGTGTAATAACTACCGTTCACACATTCAATCATATAAACATAATGCAACATTATTTATTTTCCAACACAATCCGATACCGCGCTTTATTATGTCGCACCAAATCAAGTGCATTGGATGCATCGCTCATCGGCATCAATTGTGTTTTTGCATGAATATCATGACGTGCCGCAAAATCCAGCATTTCTTTAATCATGAGTGGTCCACCAATTACACTACCACAAACAGATTTATCGCCGTGAATTAAAGATCCAATTGCAACAGTGACTGAACCTGCTGCACCGACAAAACATAATTTTCCATGTGCGCGTAATAGTGAAACATATTTTTGCCAATTTAAAGCAGCATCTGCAGTTGATAAAATAAAATTAAATGTATTTTGATGTGCGTCAAGTGCATCATCATCTTTTGAATTCACAAAATGATGCGCGCCAAATTCTTTTGCTTCTGATTCTTTGCTTGCATCATGTGAAAATGCAGTGACTTCATATCCAAATGCATTTGCAAATTGCAATGCTAAATGTCCCAATCCGCCGATGCCAATAACACCCACTTTCATGTAGGGTTTTACATTATAAATACGAAACGGCGAATACACTGTCACACCACCACACAATAATGGCGCAGCATTTTCAGATGATAATTTTTCTGGGATTGAAAAAACAAAACGCGCATGTGATCGAACGCGATCTGCAAATCCGCCATAATGTCGCACAGCAACACCTTGTGATTTAGTACATAAATTTTCTTCACCGCGACGACATGAATCGCATTCTAAACAACTAAAACATTGCCAACCAATTCCAACGCGCTGACCCATTTTAAATTCTGAAACTTTTGATCCCATTGCAACAACATTTCCAATAATTTCATGTCCTGGCACAAGCGGAAATTCAGAAATATTCCAATCATTATCCACCAAGTGCACATCACTATGACAAATTCCGCAATGCGTTACAGCAACTTCAACTTCATCGGCAGATATTGCATTCGGCGTATATTCAAATGGTTTTAATGATCTTTTAGCATGATATGCTGCATATGCGTGAATAGTCATTTTATTTTCCTCATTTATTTTTTTAACATGGTAACATGGATGAAACGCTGAAAAAAAGGAATGGACGATGAAACGGATTTTATTTTTATTTTTCTTAATAGTGAATTGTTCTGCAATTTTAGCAGAAGTGCATACACCACTTGTTACCAAAACCATTCAAAAAAAATTCACACCTGATGATGCGCTGCAACGTTTAATACGTGGTAATGAGCGTTTTGTAAATCAGAAGCAACATAAAATTGATTTTTTAGAACATGCTGAGTCAACAGCGCAATCACAACATCCCATCGCTATTATATTAAGTTGTATTGATTCACGCGTTCCACCTGAAATTATTTTTGATCAAAATGTTGGGAATATTTTTGTAACGCGTGTTGCAGCAAATGTAATTGATAAAGATGTATTGGCAGGAATGGAATATGCAACAAAAGTTACTGGTGCAAAATTAATTGTTGTGTTGGGACATGGCTCATGCGGCGCAGTTAAAGGTGCATGTGAAAAAGTAGAACTCGGACACCTCACACAGTTGCTTAATAAAATTCAACCCGCAATTTCTGATGCAACAAAAACATTTGGAAAAAAAGAATGTAATAATTCAAAATTTATTAATGCGGCTGCGGAAGATAACGTAAAACGTGTTGTTAAATTAATTCCAATGCAAAGCCCATTAATTCAAGAGTTAGTAAAAACAGATCAAGTAAAAATTGTTGGTGCAATGTACCATTTGCGCACTGGAAAAGTAACGTTTTTAAAATAATGAGAAAGTTAAACACTTTAAATTATTTTTTTCTAGCTCGCCGCGAGCGATATGTATTGAGCCCTTCCAAAAAAAGCGAGAAGAAAATGGCGAAATAAATATATCCTTTTGGAATGACATAACCAAAACCATCAGCAACCAATACAGTTCCGATTAATAATAGGAAGCTTAACGCCAACATTTTAATGGATGGATTATTTTTAATAAATCGACTGAGTGGTTCACTTGCAATTAACATGATAATTACAGCGATTGTGATGGCAATCATCATAATCCACAAATGTTGCGTTAATCCGACCGCAGTTAAAATACTGTCTAATGAAAATATAATATCGAAAATAATAATTTGAATAATAGCTGACATAAAGCTGATATGTTTTTTTAGTTTTCCAAAATGTAAGGATTCTACCGGCTGAAATTCTTCGTGAATTTCCCACGTTGCTTTTACCAATAAAAATAAACCACCCGCGATCATAAAAATATCACGTCCTGAAAATGATTTTGAGAATACTTCAAATAGCGGGGCACTTAATTTAATAATCCACATAATCATCAGCAGCAGCGCAAATCGACCAAACAGCGCGAGCGCTAATCCTATTTGTCTTGCTGATTTTTGTTTTGTTTCTGCAACACGATTACTAACGATCGCAATAAATACAAGATTGTCGATCCCCAAAATAATTTCTAACAGGGTCAATGTGCCGAGATTAATAATAATTTGAAAAATATCCATGTAATTTCACCATCATTACAATATTAAAATAATTCGCTATGTGATCCAGTGCGAGCTAAAACCAATATCAACTGTCCTTGTGGTTTTTCATAAATAAGCAACCAATCCGGTTTAATGTGGCACTCACGAAAACCTTTCCATTCACCAGTCAGCGCGTGATCTCGATTCTTTTGCGGTAATGGAATATCGTGCGCCAATAAATTCACAACCTCTAAAAAATCAGAAACACTATATCGTCCTGAAGCGCTTATTTTTTTAAAATCCCGCTTAAACTGAGTTGATCTCACAATCTCACGAACCCTACTCATTCCAATCCTTTTCTAATTGTTTCAAAGATGTTTTTTTGAGTCGTTTTGGATGTTTTCTGATTTCTCTCAATGTTGTGGCTGTTTTTTCATTTGGAATATTAACATGAAATGGTAATCCTTTTTCTGCAATACTCTGATAAAGAAATAAACGAATTGCATCACTCATACTTAATCCCATATGGTGAAAAAGTTTTGTGGCTTTTATTTTAATATTTGCACCGATTCGCGCACGAATAACAGCATCAGTCATTGGTCATTCCTCTTTTTCGTATTTGTAGCTACATTGTAGCATATATTATAATATATATGTACTAATTGTATAGCATCATAAAGAACAGTACAGAAATGTATTGATTTTACGACACAATCTCGGTTAAATAGCCGCTGATAGACAAACTAAAGGTGCGCATTATGCCAAGAGGAAGAGGTCCACACGGTCCTAAAAAATTAAGAAAAAAACAGAAAAAATAACTTTCTAAGACGCGAGTTTTCGCGTCTTTATTTTCTTAAAATATATCCATAATGCGATGCTACTGCGTCTAAATCAAATTGATTTAAAAATAGCGAAAATCCCATCCACGAACTCAATGCCGCCAAATCTTTAAATTGTGGCGGAATATAACGTGCAGGTTCAATTAATCCCTGTTGCTTTAATTCATGCAACGTTGGAATATCTTCGATCAGTGTTTTTCCTATAAAAAATAGGGGTACGCGATCAATTAATCCTGCGCGCACCGCCAATCGAATATAATTATAAATTAATAAAAATCCTTTTGTGTAAGATAAATCTTTTGTAAATGGTCCACCTGTTGGTGTGCTACCGCGAAATACACGCACACTGTAATGATAACTTTCCTCTTCACTTCGTCCTTGTTCGCGAAAAAATCGAAATACATCAATAAAATTTCCACCCGATTGTACTAGATTTAACGCGCGAACTCGGTTGGTAATTTTCAACATGCGAGTCGGATAAGATGAAAATGAAAAAATTTCTGCGGTAACCGCTAATCCTTCTTGTGTAATGCTGGATGTAGGTGAACCTTTCGCCAAAAAAGTACAAATCGGCTGTGCCAATCCATTTAATGTTGTGCCAACATGCACCCATCCCTCATGCACTTCAAGATAACGCAAATCACGATCACTGAATTTCACATTGCGATTAAGCTTAATACAATCCGCACCCGCTGAAGCGTCCGCAACAATATTATCAGCCAATGCAACTGTCACATGATCATTGCGATGAAAATATTCTGATAATTTAAATTGTAAAATTTGCACTGCTTCTTGTGCAGAATATTTTTTTTCATCGGCATCTGATGCCATTTCTATTACTAAATTTTCTAAAATTTTTCCAAGCAACGTTCCTAAATCACTTAATCTTGGACCATTTGGATAAAATGCATCATCAGGTGCGCCATATAATTCCATTGATAATTCTGAAAACAGTGGTTTTCCTCGAGATTTAATCATTAAAATGGCTTGGCAATATTCTTCACATAAACGAATCATAATTTTTGAAATGCCAGTAAATTGCCCTAAGTCATTTTTAATTTCACGAATGAGTGCATGAAATTGAGCAGTTAATTCATCTGCATCAAAAGGCAGCGGATGCTTTTGATAATATTCCACATCAACTTTCGGTAATTTTTCAAATTTATTTTTAAAAAAATCAGCTTTAATATCATCGTCCCATTTAATCGCATCTAAAATACGAATGGGTTGTTGCAATGCAACTAAACGATCTGACAATGCACGAATTTTTTGTTGTTCTGGTGTGGATGGAATGGGATGCGGCATGTTATTTTCTCTGTGTTTACTGTACATAATCATACAGTATTATTATGTGAAATTGAAATGCTGAGAAATATGTGATAGAAAATCTATTTAATTTAGGGAACATCATGCAAACCAAAACACATCCTGAACAATCCGAACTCGGCAAAAAAGCACAATACGATTCACATTATAATCCTGATAAATTATTTCCTATCCCGCGACAACTGAATCGCGATAAAATTAATGTTACTCATCCACTGCCATTTTTTGGCTGCGATATTTGGAATCATTACGAAGTATCTTGGTTAAATGAAAACGGAAAACCCATCGTTGCAATTGCAGAAATTATTTACGGATGCGAATCAGACAATATTATTGAATCAAAATCGATGAAATTATATTTTAATTCTTTTAATAATACAAAAATAAAAGATATTAAAACGCTGAAAAAAACGATTCAAAATGATATTGAAACTCGCATTCACGCACCTGTTGAAATTAATATTATTTTATTAAAAGAATTTCAAGAGCAAAAATTATTTTCTAGTTTTGATGGAATTTGTATTGATGATTTAGATGTTGAATGTTCTGTCTATCAATTAAATCCCGCATTTTTATGTGTTGAAGATTCCATCGTCACTGAAAAATTATGTTCTGATCTTTTAAAAGCAAATTGTTTAGTGACCAATCAACCCGATTGGGGCAGCATTCAAATTGAATATCATGGCAAAAAAATAAATCGTGAGGGATTATTAAAATATATTATTTCATTTCGTGATTGTAATGAATTTAGTGAAACATCTATCGAGCGTATTTTTATGGATGTGAAAAAATATTGCGATCCCACATCATTAACAGTTTACGGACGATTTACACGACGCGGTGGACTTGATATTAATGTTATTCGTTCAACACAAAAAGTTTCGCATGAAAAAATAAATTTTAGATTGTGTAGACAATAGTATTAAAATACGATAGCGCCCTATCATCAATACAATATATTGTTAAAATAGCAATTATATATTTACTGAAATATCAACAAGTTATAGTTTAATCTGCATGAATTTTTACAAAAAAAACTTGCATCAATTCAAAATTGATCTATAATGAATTTATGCAAACCACGAGCTCTCAAAAATTATCTCACCATTTGAAATTAGGCTATGTATATCGCCGAGAAGATTTGCTTGCGCACTCGAAAGCGGTTGATCGTGATTTGATTACGTTATCTGATCGCGGTGTCTTAGAAAAAGTGGCGCCTGGATTATATTACGCACCGAAAACATCTCGTTTTGGTACATTGCCGCCCAATGAAAATGTTTTAGTAAAAGCTTTTTTGAAAGATAATCAATTTTTGTTAGTGTCTTGGAATGCTTATAATGCACTCGGGTTGGGACTAACGCAGGTTTACAATCGCACAATTGTTTATAATCATAAACGTCACGGTATTTTTAAATTAGCAAATCAAGAATTTGATTTTCGAAGACCCGCTTATGGCTTTCCAAAAAAAATGACCAAAGCATATTTGCTAGTAGATTTGCTTAATAACGCTGATGAATTATTTGATGAAGATTCTGATGCACTCAAAACAAAAATAAAAAGTTTACTCTCGCCAGCTTTATTAAAAATAGCTAGAATTGCAGCAAAAAAATACGGCAAAGTGGCTACCAAAAAATTTTTAGGTGTTACACATGGCTCAGTTTTTACATAAACTATCTGATGTAAAGCAATTATTTGAAGTAGTTGCGAAAGAAAGGGGCGTTTTGCCGATTATTGTTGAAAAAGATTATTGGCTGATGCATTGTTTATGGGGATTGCAACAACAGAATTTTAATTTTGAATTAAAAGGTGGGACATCTTTATCAAAAGGTTTTAATATTATCGAGCGATTCAGCGAAGATATCGATGTGCAAATTTTTCCTGATCCAAAACTAGCTGTAAAAATAGGAAAAAATCATGACAAAAATAATCATATTGCGGAGCGCGCAAATTTTTTTAATCAGATTGCAACTGAACTGAACATTCCCGATATGAAGTTTTATCGCGATCATAATTTTGACGATAAACAGAAAATGTGAAACGCTGGTATCCGTGGAGAATATTATTCATTTTTTTCAAATATTCCTTCGCTTAAATCAGGTGTGATATTAGAACTTGGATTTGATCAAACAACACCGAATATAGGATGTGATATTAGTTCATGGGCATTTGATAAAGTGATATCACTGAATATACAAATAATCGATAATCGTGCCAGAAAAATAAAATGTTATTATCCGGAATATACATTTGTTGAAAAATTACAAACAATTTCAACTAAATTTAGATTGCAGCAAAAAAATCAACAAATGCCAATTAATTTTCTTCGTCATTATTATGATATTTACCAATTGCTAGATCAAAAGCGTGTTTTAGATTTTATTGGAACAGCGGAATATTTTGAACATAAGAAAAAACGTTTTCGCGCTCAAGATGAAATGGATATTAAAAAGAACGAAGCATTTTTACTATCAAATGAAAAAACCAGAAAATTATACGCCTTAGAATTTGAAAAAAAATCAGCTATTTATTTTGGTCGGCAACCAAAGTTTTCTGATATATTGAAAAAAATAAATCAATATATTCATAAACTGTAAAATGTTACAAATTCAATGATATGTACAAAAAATTAATTTTAAATTGTGCAGGCACTGAGATAATTAAAATCACATGAGAGAAAAATGAAATTTAGTGAATTTGCTGAAAAGAAGTACAATCCAAAAGAATGGGGGTTCTTCAAATCAGGTGCTAATAATCAAGTATATGCACACAAGGCTTACCAGTTAGCGTATAAAGTAAGGATAGCGCAGGATGACGAAACGGATGCAGCATTAGATGCGCCAGAAAGAACACAACGTTTGCTCACAATATTAAACCCTAAATTTCCCGCGATATTATATCATGAAGGTGTTTTGATGAAGTTTGTGCAAGGCAGCAACCCAACAACAACCGCCATGATCAAAAAAATAATCAATGTGTACTATCGACATAGAAAAATCCTGTGCGATGCAGCTGTTTCAGGAAATGTCGTTGTAACTAATAAAAAAAATAAAAGGGAAAAAAGAAAAAACATGGTTGTATTGGATCCTGGCATGGCGTTGACTTTAACGCGTGGAAGAAATGTAAGCCAAGCCAGTCTTGATTATTGGGATAGTAACGGCAAAGATGTAACGGATCAGTATCTTGAAGGGAAAGAGATGTTTTATTCTGCGAACATCATAGCAACAAACAAGACAGTAAAAGCGTTATTATATTTACAATTAGTTTATCCTGAAGTGAAGAAAGTATGGAGATTAAAGACATACTCATCACACATTAATTTGTTAGCAGATGCATACACTCATAATACTTTTATCGACATTGAAATGTATGGATTTACTGCGAATCGCAAAAAATTTATTGAAAAATATTATCCTATTCTAAAAGCACTACATAAACTAAATGAAATTTATGATGAGAATCTAAGATTATTTTTTTTAAATGCTGATTTTTCTCCAAATCATATCGATGCAATTAATTTCTTAACAAACAATCTACATTTTGAAATCAATGATATCGCAAAACTGATTGCATGGTTAACTCCTACAAACTTGACTATTTTTCGTTTCTTTTTAGATAGCGCAAGAATAACAAATGCTATAGTAAAAAGAGTATTGCATACATTAACCATTACACACATGTCGTCTAATGATTTTGAAACACTGTCTTATGTCAAAAAAGAATTCTTGTGTTGTTTGATCGGATTATATGGATTTAATGATGGTGATATAAAGACCATTAGTTCTAGTATATTTGCAAAACCAGACTGTTTTCCTGAACGTGGTATGTTACCTATCGCATTTAAAGCTTATTTTTTAGGAGTAATCGCCAAATCAATGAAGACAGGTGATAAAAATGACATGTTACTTACAATCGTAAAAAATAAAAATATGACATTTGAAGAATTAAAAGGAATTGCTGAAAAAACTAAAAACCGTGATTTTTTAGATCATATTAAACAAACAGTAGAGTACAAGAACAGCGATACACTAAAAAAAATTGTTGCGGAGCAAGAAGAATTTATCAGGATAAGATTTAAAATTTACTGGGATCTAGAGATTTACATCAATAAAGAATCCTCAACGAGAACTTGGGCTGGTTTTTTTGTTAATAAGTTATGGCTTAATGCTGACAAAATAAATCAAGCGAAGGACATACAGAAAAGAGTGGATGATGCAGAAACATTGCACGAAGTAAAATCACTGCAATTTGCAGAACGATGTATCTCAACTATTCCGCAGCCAGTGTTAGCAGGGCTACCGGATCATTATCACTTCTAGTCAAGGTACACTGTCAGCAGTGCTGACAGAATTTAGTAAAGAAAGCCACGAAAAATATGAAAAAATTATTTAAAACTTCTCGGTGGGCGCGAACGACGCTCAAATGGTTTGCTGGGTGAAAATTCTTTTCGCTCGCCTTTATTTTTTCGATCATCTTTGTCTTTAAAATCTCTCGGGCTTTTTGAATCAGAGAAATCACGTGACGGTTTTGATCTTTTAAAATCAGTTGAAAATTTTCTATCGCCTGAATCTGAACGTGGAAATTTTTCTGAACGCTCAAATCGCGCTGGTTTTTCCGATCTTTCCGATCGATCCGATCTATCTGATCTTTCAAATCGATCTGATTTATTCGGCGCACCTTTTGGACCTGATCCACTTTTTGCATCACGAAATTCACCAAATGGACGACGTGATTTTCCGCGAGAGCGATCACGATCACCGCCAAAACGATTGCGTCTACCTTCACCACCGCCGAATTTTTTATCTCGGCGAGAATGTTTTTCAGAAGATGAATGATCAAAAGATTTTTCAGATGCAAAATCTGCAACTGCAGTTTCTTTTTCTTGTAAATAAATTAATGCAGCCGCAACTTCTTTTGCGGATAAAGATTCTTTTTCGGTTAATTCCATAACCAATGCAACAAACGGTTCAATTTGTTTTCCTTTAGTGCGAATGGCATTCACAATTTTTTCTGATAATTGCGATGATCTTTTTTCTTGAATTTCTTTGAGTGATGGTGGATCGATACGCGGAATAGATTTATTAATATGATGTTCAATATCTTTAAACAAGCGCATTTCGCGTGGCACAACAAATAAAATTGCTTTTCCTGTTCGCCCTGCTCTTCCAGTTCTTCCAATACGATGCACATAGGAATCGACATCATGTGGAATATCATAATTGATAACATGACTAATACGTTCAACATCAATACCACGCGCCGCAACATCAGTTGCAATTAATACATCTAAATCACCTTTTTTTAAGCGATTAATTGTTTTTTCACGTGCATTTTGACTCATGTCGCCATTTAATGCTGCTGCGCTATATCCGCGCGCTTGTAATTTTTCTGCAAGTTCAGTTGATTCTGTTTTGGTGCGTGTAAAAATAATCGTTGCTTGATTTTCTTCAACTTCTAAAAATCGCGTTAATACATCGAGTTTTTGGCTGCGATTCATCACAGTCACATAAGATTGTTCAATCGCATCAACCGTATTTGTTTGTGATTTAATTTGAATTTTTTTCGCATCTTTTAAATATTTTTGTGCAATTTTCTGAATCGATGGTGGTAATGTTGCTGAAAATAAGGCAGTTTGATGCGGTGACGTCACTTGACCCAAAATCCATTCCACGTCATCTGCAAATCCCATTTTCAACATTTCATCCGCTTCATCTAAAACAATTGTTTTTAAATTTTGTAATGATAATGTTTTGCGACGCATGTGATCCATTAAACGACCCGGTGTTCCCACAATCACTTGTGTGCCGCGTTTTATGGAACGCAATTGCGCACCAAAATCTTGTCCACCATAAATTGGCGTAACAGAAAATCCATTAATATGTTTTGCATAACTTTGAAATGCTTCTGCAACTTGAATGGCTAATTCGCGCGTCGGCACTAAAATTAAAGCTTGTGGTGCGCGCAATGTTTTATCTAAGCCTGTTAAAATTGGCAATGCAAATGCCGCTGTTTTTCCCGTGCCTGTTTTTGCTTGCGCAACTAAATCTTCGCCGTTCATTAAAATAGGAATACTTTGTTCCTGAATGGGTGTTGCTGTTTCATAACCCAATTCTGCAATCGCAGATAAAATAGATGGGTCTAATCCAAAATGTAAAAAAGCATTATTCGTAGTTGATGTCATAATTATAGGGTACAGATTCTATTTTGTATTACATTGAATAGGCGTTTTGCTAAAATTCAAAACTTTGTTTGCCTATGATGGAGGCCATTCCAAAAATAAAGAAATGTTATTCTTTATTTTAAAAAACAAACAGGGATTTTTAATAAAAACCCCTGATTTTACGATAAATAAATTAACCGCGATCACCACTTCCGTCACGATCTCTACCAAATGATCGACCACTACTTGGACGTCTCGCACCGCCAGCTGGTGGTCTTGGACCTGTGCGATTATCATCTCGTGCAATATTTACTTTTAATTTTCTGCCGCTTAATTCAACACCATTTGATTTTGCAACAGCCGTTTCGCAATCTTGTGCTGATGTGTACGTTACAAAACCAAACCCTTTCGAGCGACCTGTATTAAAGTCGATGATTAATTTAATATCATCGATATTTCCAAATTGTGCGAAAAATTCGCGAAGTTCATCTTCTGTTGTATTATATGACAAATTTCCGATATAAATTTTAGATTGATTCATGATGTTCAGTCTCTGTTGTTAATAAAAACCTTGGCGGGCGAGTAAAAACAATGGCACGTTAGGCGTTTCTGATCATACGGTCATTTTTCGCGGATGTCACCTTTTTTCACCGTACAATTTACGGCGATATATCAACGAATCATGTACGTTTCAGTCTCTTGTAAATGATTATTGAGATACTGCATAAACGGCGTGCCACCTGTGCCAACTTGCGTTGGGTTAGCGAGTGTTGTTTGGCTTTGTTTTTGAATATAATGCGCTGCGAAACCAACATGCGTTTTTCTAAAACGTGCAATCAGCGCAACGCAATTATTATAAAGATTTTTTAATTCATCATTGTGTTTATTTTCCAAAACAACATCACGTACAAAATTATTTTTTTGCAACGAAATTAAAAATGCGCGATGTTGCGGCGGCATATAATTTTGCATTTCAATTAAATGTTGTTTTAATTTATTTTCTGCGTGTTCAATACCAAGTAATGCATCTAAACATGGAATAATACTGCTTTGCGCACCGGTTTCACCTTTTAAAAATTGTGGTTGATTATTAAATTCATTATCGTAAATTAATCCGTTCGGCAACGCGGGATTATCTTTCCATCCGTGAATATAAGGACGAACACGATTAAAATAAATATACGGATCACAACGTTCTGGCATGCGATCAAGTGTATCGCACATATTTTTTAACGATTCTGAAATTATTTTTAAATGTTGAATAAGTGATGCAAAATTTTTATTTTTTGCAGCTTGAATTGCAGGTGATATCGCTTGCATTGCAGGAATTGCTTTTGCTTCAATATCAACATGAATTAAAATAAACCATTCTTCATCTTCGCCACCTAAAAAATTTTGCAACAGTGCAATATTGCCTAATTCTATGGGTTTTTGTGCATCCAAACGATACCAATTATACAAAGCATACGATGCATACGAAAGCACGGGTGGTCGACCAATATGTTTTGCAATTGAAACCCAAGGCGCAGATAATTTTTCAGGTAAATGATCAACGGGATTTGCATAGTGCCAAACAAAAGCGTGTCCCAAATACGATAGCATCATCATCGCGCGTTCAAATTCTGCTTCTGTTTTTAATTCAGCAATTGGAAAATCAGGCAACGATAAAATATGTTCACGCAATTGATCACTTAAAAATAATTTCGGCAATGCATGCACACATTTTTCCCATGCATGAAAAATTTCTGGTAATGTTTTAATCGGATCTTTTTTGGGTAAAAAACCGTGTGATAAATCATATTCGCCGTTGTGTTCGATAACAAAAGGTAATTCCGTTGGCATATTTTATTTCCCTTAATTAAAACGCAATCTCATTTTTTTTTCATCCGCCTCAAGCAATGCTCTTGCAACAAACTCATCAATTTCTGCTTTGAGAAATAAATCAGGCTGATATAATTCACGCGTCATTGGTCTTCGTGTCAGCGGACTCACAAAATTTCCATCCACAACAGCACGAATAAAACTACTCTCATCAATTCTTTTTGCTTCCGCAAGATTTCCATCAACACCAATAGTGGTCAGATCAACCAGAGGATTATCCATAATTTCTTTACTGAAAAAACACAACATACGATCTGGAATTTCATTTGAAAGAAAACCAATCTCTTCTAATGCTTGTGCATTTTTCCGATCCCCTGGTTGTGATGGGATCAGCGCAGAAACTACTGCGGGTTGAAAGAATTCCGGATACCGTCTCACTAAAACAGTCATAAATGCGCCGGGATGACGATTGATGAGCGTGTTCCCAACACAATGAATGAAATCATTTATAAACTGCCTGATTTCGCTACCTTGCTCTTCGATCAAACGGAGTCTTCCACCAAACGAATGTAGTTTTTGCAATGCTGCTGTTGCATCTTGCGAGAAAGAAAAGATTATTTTGCCAAATAAACCCTGCGTAGTTTCTTCAACTGCATCAAAACTAAGACTATCTCGCACAGCTGCTGAAGATGTCAGCATAAATATTTTAAGATCGAAAGATAAGCCAAATTCTAGTAAAAAATATTTAATATCACCCTTAGAGGCACCATTAAAATATTTTCGCACTCTTTGTAAATTTGTGGCGTAATCATACAAAATCCACTTCGGCAATAAATATTCTTGTTCCAAATTTATTCCAAAAACCGTACAAAAATCTGGCATAATTTCCGACATTTTAGGTTCTAGTTCATTCAATGCTTTGGTAATTTTAGCATGCACGCCCATTTCAGCTGTCATAATAAAAATCATCTGAGAATACTGGGTTTCAGCAGATGATTTTGTATATTCCATCAAAAAATGTAGCAAATTATTTTCGGCGAGTTTTTGCTTTAGCCCATTAAAGGCTTCTAGAGATCGTTGCATAACAGCGAGAAATAAACTCCCACATGTTAATTTTATAATAACAAAATTAACAATTTTATTGGGTGTTTCTGCATTTGTTTTTAAGACATATCTTGTTTGTGTTTTTTCATCATCTGATAATATGTATTTTCTCCAAGATGCACTAACCTGCTCACCTCGTATTTCTTTTGACATATTAGCTAATAATTTTGATTGCGTGCGGGACATGATTTACTCTTCAATGCGTGTAAAATAGATCGATTAGCGTAATATTGCCGCTCGCGGTCATATAAAACAAGATGTTTATTATAATTAAATCACAGCCAATTTAATTCGAAAACCAAATTTTTTTAAAATGGTAGTTAATGTATCCAGCGTTGGATTTCCTTTGCTGGATAACAAACGATAAAGATGTTCGCGATTTAAATGTGTCTTTGAAGATAATTTTCCAATGCCGCCTTGTGCTCGTGTAATATCTTTCATTGCAAGCATAAATGCTTCTCTATCATGATCTGTTTGGTAATCATCTAAAGCTGCTTGTAAATAAGCACAAGCTGTTTTTTTATTTTTGAGATATGACATTAACCACGCATCATAATCACCCGTCATACTTTTAACTTTTTTCATGTTAATTTTTTTCATAATATCGCCCCAAATAATCTTTCCAGTATGCTATCGCTTTGTCGATATCGCGTTGTTGCGAACCTTTGTCTCCACCAAATAATAAAATAACCAATTCTTTACCTTGCTCAGCATAATATACGCGATATCCCGGTCCAATATGAATTCTTAATTCAAAAACGCCTTCACCAACAGATGCGGAGTCACCACGATTTCCTAATATTAATCTCCGAACACGTTTAGTAATTTGTAAAACAGCGACAGAATCTTTTAACTTTTCAAGCCATTCTTGGAATGGTTCTTTCCCGCTGCTCGTTTGGTAATAGCGTAAAATTTTCATATCATTTCCTTATTTTTAATTGTAGCTTATAAACTACAAATTGTCAATTAGTTTTTTAAAAATCTAATTAGTTATTATTATAACATTTATAGAAACTGTAACAACAGTTTTTTGACTCTTTTAGAACGATGGGGTTATATTTGTAAGCGAATTATTTACATGGGGAAATGTGGTGATTAAAACTGAGTGGGAAAAAAACGCGACCAATATATTAAAAGCTGAGCTCACGAGACGGGGTATAGGTTATGAAGATCTACATCTCGCATTAAAAAAAATTGGTGTCGATAAACCAGCCGTTAATTTAAATAAAACAATTAATCTTGGAAAATTTTCTTTTACTTTTTTTATGCAATGTGCAAAAGCAATTGGATTGAGTAATGTTAATCTAACTTAAGTATATTGATATAATTGAAATTTTAAATAATATCTTGAAATAAATCTGCTTCTTATGATAGTTGTTATTATGCGTAACATTATTTATTTTTTTACTTTATTTTTTATCACAATCGCCAACGCTTCTCAAATTTGGCAATCCACTTATTACGCTGCAATTCCAAATAAAAAAACAATTTCAACTTTATATTGCAAACAACATGAACCCGGCACTTTTGTTGGTAATGTTCATTATGAATTAAAATATGGCGTTATCACTAATCATCATCTTTATCTAAATCATTTTACGTTTCATATAAAAATAAAACATGGCATTTATTTTATGCATGGTCATTTTATTGCAGAAAAGAATCATATTTCGCACGACGTTATTCATTATAATATTTATAAATTAACGCGAAATGGTGTAACGCGAGGTGTTTGGTATAATCGCGACTGTAAAGGATTTTATATTGGTAAACTAATTAAAAAGTAAAACGCCGTAATGTGCATATTAATAATTTGTTGTCATTATATTTTAAGTGCAAAATAGATGGAAATAACATATAAATTGCACTTAAAATATAATTTTTAGGTGTTAAGCAATGAATCAAACTTTAAAATCATTATTAATAGACACAAAATTAGGTCAAATGATCGCAATCGCTGATGAAAAATATTTATATTTATTAGAATTTACTGATTGTAAAAAATGTGATCGCGAAATTAAAAATTTAAAAAATGAGGTGCGATCAAACATTGTCTCCGGTAAAAATATTATTCTTAAAAAAATAGAAAAAGAATTAAAAAATTATTTTTCTGGAAAAGATTTTAATTTTACAACGCCGATGAAATTAATTGGTTCTGATTTTCAAAAAAATGTTTGGAAAACATTACAAAAAATTTCACCCGGCAAAACACAATCTTATTTAGACACTGCAAAAGCAATTAAAAAACCAAAAGCTTTTCGTGCAGTTGCAAATGCAAATGGCGCAAACAAACTCGCCATTATTATTCCATGTCATCGTGTAATTAATACAGATGGAAAAATGGGTGGTTATGCGGGTGGGATAGCGCGGAAAGAATGGTTGCTTGCGCATGAGAAAAAATAAAAAATCCCGCTGCGCATGGGTCACCGATGATCCCATTTATATTCGTTATCACGATTATGAATGGGGCATTCCAATTTATGATGATCAATTATTATTTGAATTTTTAATTTTAGAAGGTGCGCAAGCGGGATTAAATTGGTTGACGATATTAAAACGCAGAGAAAATTATCGTTTAGCGTTTGATAATTTTGATGCAGAAAAAATTGCGCGTTATGATGAAAAGAAATTTCAATCTTTATTATTAGATGCGCGTATTATTCGAAATAAATTAAAAATAAAATCTACAATTCAAAATGCGAAATCTTATTTAGAAATAAAAAATGAATTTGGAAATTTTTCTGATTATCTATGGAAGTTTGTTGATAATAACCCCATTAAAAATAAATGGAAAAATCACGCGGAAATTCCCACTATAACCGAAATATCAGATGCCTTATCTAAAGATTTAAAAAAGCGCGGTTTTTCTTTTGTTGGCAGCACAATTTGTTATGCATTTATGCAAGCGACTGGAATGGTGAACGATCACCTCACAAATTGCTTTTGTTATGATAAAATAAAGAAATGAAAAAAATAATTTATATTGCCGATCCAGAAATTTTAAGTGTTCCGATTCGAGAATGTGGCGAACCATTAATTGATTTAAAAAATCAAACTGAAATTTTATTTGGACCCACTCCCGAATGCGACTTAACAAAAAATGATTACACTAAAATTCGCAAAAGTGTTTTTCAAAAATTATGCGTTGCTCAAAAAAAATTACCACATGGATTTCGTTTTAAATTATACGAAGGATTTCGAAGTTTAATTGTCCAAAAAATATTATTTGATGATATTTATCAGCGTGTTTCTGCGCGATTACCGAATACATCACACGAAACACGATTTCATGAAACCACACGACTCGCATCACCAGTTATTAATTTTGATGGGACACCCAACATTCCCGCACACAATACCGGCGGTGCAATTGATATTGAAATTATCGATCAGCATGGTGAATTTATTGATATGGGAATGACAGCAAAAGATTGGGCGGTTGTTGATCCTGGATTATGTTTAACAAATTGCAATACTATTTCAGAAAAGGCAAAAAATAATCGTCAATTATTATTGAAGATCATGCAAGAACATGGTTTTATAAATTACCCAACTGAATGGTGGCATTTTTCGTATGGCGATCGTTATTGGGCTTATTTTAAGTCTGAAAAACAAGCGATTTATGGATCGGCGGATCATGTAACTGTACTTTGCAACGGAGAATGGTATGAGAAAAATTAAAACAATATTTTTAATTTTCATCACCATATTTTTGATTGTGCCGGTTTCTGCATTTTCGGATACATTGAAGCATAAATTAGAAACTGAAATGCACCATGATATTGCATTGTATCAAATACCATCAATTGCTTTATCTGTGAGCTTACCAAATGAACCACACATCAGAACTTATCAGGCACAATCATTACAACAAGAAAAAAAATACCCGATCAATTCCGACAGTTTATTCCGTGTTGCAAGTATTACTAAATTTATGGTTTCTGTTTATTTATTAAAACTACAGCAATCAGGAATAATTTCAATTAATGATACTATCGGCGAAACAATAAAAAAATATGGTTATTGGGCACCAAAAAAAATACTGAATCAGTGGAAAAATATTACTATTAAACAATTAATGAATATGACGAGTGGTATTTATAATTATTTGAATTATTTTTCCAATCAGCAATTTCAACCAATTTTTACTAATCCTAAAAAGCAATGGAATCAAGATTATTTTTTAGAAATTGCCGCTAATTACAAACCTTATTTTAAACCTGGATGCGGTTGGCATTATTCAGATACTAATTATATTTTATTGGGCATGTTAATTGCAAAAATTGAAAAATTACCTATTGATCAGGTATTAAATAACAGATTTTTTAGAAGTGAGAATATTGATTTAAAAAATACATACTATCCTTCCGAAAACACACAATCCGCCATTTTCAAGCATTTAATGCCTGGATATTTTAATAACAAAAATGTAACTGATATTAATGCCTCCATTGCTGGCGCATCAGGCGCTGTAATTTCTAACTCGACTGACTTGGTAAAGTTTATGAGAATAGTTTTTAATTCTAACTTTCTCGATGAAAAGCAGTTAGTACAGTTAAAATCAGTTGTTGATACAAGAACTGGAAAACCAGTTAAAAATCTAAAACAAAAATACCATCAATATGGACTGGGAATTTGGCGCACCTATTCAAAAATTGTTGGACACTATTGGGATTATGAAGGGCAAACATTTGGATATGAGACAGAAATTGTGTGGATTCCAAAATCAAACATTGTATTTGCTATTACGATTAATAAATTGTATTTAAAAAATGACCCTCTTTCATCTATCTTACATCGTATTTTTAAAATATTAATACAAACAAAAAATTATAAGGTAAATGAAAAATGGCAATCTCATTCGACGAATTTGAAAAAGTAAATTTGCGCTCTGGCACAATTATAAAAGCAGAAGCATTTCCAAAAGCAAAAAAACAAGCCTATAAAATATGGGCTGATTTTGGGAATGAAATTGGTGTTTTACAAACATCAGCCCAAGTCACACATCATTACACATTAGAATCATTGATTGGAAAATTAATTGTAGGTTGCATTAATTTAGGTGAAAAAAACATTGCGGGATTTGTATCGCAATTTTTATTGGTTGGATTTTCAGATGCGAATGGCGCGATTTGTTTAATTACAGTTGATCCAAAAGTGCCGAATGGAAAGAAATTGCATTAATTTAATATTAGATTTTTATGCTATCAAAAATTTTAAATCAATCGATGATCAAAATTGAAAGTGAAACTTATTTATCTGTATTTATTATTATTGCCGCAATGCTAAATTTTCTCGCTGGCATTAATATTGATATGTATGCACCGTCTATGCCTGCTATTGCACATTATTTCTCAGTTTCGTATGCAACTGTTAAAAGCACCATTGCAATTAATATTTTTGGCTGGAGTATGGGGTGTATTATTTTTGGTGCATTCATTGATGCATTTGGACGTAAACCAGTTATTATATTTGGACTTTTTGGATATACTATTGCCAGTTTAATTGCAATAGATAGTCATACCTTTTTTGAATTTTATAGTATGCGTTTTTTACAAGGTTTTATGGTTTCAACAGTGACGATTGGTTGTCGCACATTAATTATTGATCGCGTCATTGGAAATCGATATGCGATTGCCATGCTTTATGCATCTCTTGCTTACAGCTGCGGCGCAGTATTCGGCCCTTTTATCGGCGGTACTTTGCAAACTCATTTTGGATGGCAAGAAAATTTTATTATGTTCGCTATTGTTGCGTTTATTTTATTTTTTGCAATGTTCATTATGATTGACGAAAGTATTTCTGAAAAACAACCACTCTTTATAAATAAAATTTTTTTAAATTATTTAAATATACTGAAGAATAAAAGTTTTGTTGCGGGTGTTTTTGTTGTCACGTTAAGTAATATTGAATTAATGCTCTACCCTACTATCGGTCCATTTATTGTTGAAAATAAAATGCATTTCAGTGCAGGAATTTATGGAGAAACTGCCTTGATTGTCAGCACTGGATATTTGTCTGGAACATTATTATGTCGATATTTACTGCGTTTTATGTCATCAGAAAATATTTATCGTGTTGCATTTTTTATATTATTATCAGCTGTATTAATTGCATGGATTTTTTATTTTGTTGCATCCCTTAATTTGTGGACTCTGTTGCCACCGATGATTATGCTGAATATTACGGTTGGATTAATCACGCCAAATATTATTGGCGCCAATTTAAAATTGATGCCGAATTGTGCTGGAATTGCAATGGCAATACAAGTTGCGATGTGGGCATTTTTAACTGCTGTTGGTATTTTTATTGTTAGTCATGCAACGATGAATAATTTATTTCATTTAGCGATGATGTATTTTATTTTTGTATTCTTACAGTGGGTTGTTTATTTTCAGTGGTATCGCCGCTGTAATGATGAACATATTTAATATAAATTAAGCATGATTTGAAAAGCTATGCATTTTATTTATACTTTTCAATAGTTATGATAAATTTGACGGATTAGAAATTAAACTTCTATTTAGCCAAATTATAACTTATTGCTTGGATATATTTAATCCTGGCGCACTTGCTGGTAGCGCTTCCTGAGAACATATAGGTGGGACAGGCGGCATTAATATATATCGAATTTGTGCATGTGTAGTTTTATTTTCATTTATCAAAAGTTTATTTAAATTTTCGATCAGAAGCGACATATCAAAATTCAAATTCTCACTATGCTCATTATCATTAGTGAGAACAATATGCGCTAAATCTTTTTTTGGTAAAATATGTTCTTGATACATTGGGAAAACAGATTTATTCCACCAAGAAATAACTTGCTCTTCTGTAAAATTACGCTCAGCCACATCTCTTATCTTGCGTCGTTCAAAACAGATCGCAGAATCTGTATCAACAAAAATTTTTGCTTGATATAAATGAGCAATAGGTTCGTGATGCGCAAAAATACCTTCAAAAATAAATAATTTTGTTTTTGGTTTTGTTTGGTTTGCTGTATCTTTTTTACGAGATGAAGTTGCAAAATCATATTCTGGATATTCAGCAGATTCATTCAGGTTCAAATCATTTAAAAATTGTATAAAAAGTTTATGGTCAAACGAATCCGGATGATCCCAGTTTGTGGTGCCGTCATGTGGAAGATCAATTCGGTAAAAATTATCCAATGAAATAACTTCGCATGCGACACCAAGATTTTCGTAATGCGCTGCAAGATTTTTGGCAGCAGTTGTTTTCCCAGAACCAGACGAACCTGTAATACCAATAAATTTTCTATCTCTCATCGCAATACCTTTCTGTCATATTCAAAAATTTTTCGAATACTACAACAAAGTAGATTATCAATGCAATGAAAAAGCAATGTTAATAGAAACTAATTAATTAATTTTTCAATCAACAAAGACAGCGCGTCTGGTGAATTCACTTCTAACTGTACACGTCCCCTACCCTCAGTATTAATATTCACTTTAATTTCCGCGGAATATTTTTGAGTTAATTGTGCTTGCCAGTGATTTAAATTATTTTTTAATTCAGGTGTGATTAAAAAAGGCTTATTTTCAAATGTATTTTGATCATTTTCTAAAAGGCGTTTAATAAATTCTTCTGTTTGACGAACAGATAATTCACGCTGAATAATCAGTTGTGCAATTTCAATGTGACGCTCGATGGGTAATGCTAAAATTGCACGCGCATGTCCTGCCGATAATTTTTCTTCAATAACAAATTGTTTTATGGTTGTGGGTAAACGATGAATGCGCAACATATTGGTCATATGCGAGCGCGATTTTCCCATTTTTTCTGCTAATTGATCATGGGATAAATGAAATTCATTTAATAATCGATCGTAAGCGGCCGCTTCTTCAATTGCATTTAAATTTTCACGTTGGATATTTTCAATTAATCCAAATGCCATTGCAGCTTCATCATTTGCATCACAAATAATCGCGGGCGCTGTTATTTTATTTAAATATTGCAATGCTTTTAATCTTCGCTCGCCCGCCAATAATTCATATTTATTTTCTGCAATGGCGCGCACAATAATCGGTTGTAATAAACCATGCTGTACAATGCTGGATGCTAATTCTTCAATCGCACTGGTTGAAAAATTTTTACGCGCTTGAAATGGAGATGGAATAATATGAGATAATAAAATTTGATTTGTGCCAACTAATTTTTTTTCTGTTATGTCAGCTTTGTCTGCTGAAAAAATAGCGTCTAAGCCCATTGAAATTGATGTTGTTGGTTGCATTATATTATCCAGATTATAATCTTCGTTTCCGCTTGCTCAATAAAAATCCAGATGATCTTTCTTCTCGTATGAATTTTTTAACGCTCGATGATCGATTTTTTTAGGCCGTCTCAACGTGACGTCGTGACTCGTATCGACTAAAATTGACTTCGTGTCAATTTTTCCTAAAAAAATAACGACCATCTCGCTAAAAATTCAAACTCGGCGAAAGATCATCATGGATTTTTTATTTCGCTCGCTGCATTAGACCGCGACTCAACTAATTTATATTTTTCTTTCACACGAGAAACACTCACAAAATAATGCTCATCAATACACACATCATTATTTAAAAAACCAATGCGCACTAATTCTAAAAATGCATCGCGTAGCATTTCTTTAAAATGTTTTGTATTTTTTGTTTTGGAGCCTGATAACGACATTAATTTTAATAATGGAATGGGTTCTGGTTCTGCGTGTGATGAATAAAATGCGTGTAACCATTTTGCCAGTGGTTTTAATTGTTTGCGCTGATCCCAATGAATTTTAGAATACATTTTTCCAAGCTCACTATACAATTTTACGACTTCAGGCTCAAGCCACACTTTCCAATGACTTAATTGTTTATCATCGCTATACCATTCAAATTTTCTCACCAAAGAAAACCCAAGTCCTTTTTCAAAATTGTGATTATAAATTTCAAGCGTGGTTGCGGACATACGCGTTAATGATGCTTTTAATCGATCGCGATATTGTGTGCGCTGCGCCCAGCCAATTTGCGATAAAAAAGTATAGGGTTTAAAAGTAATCTCATTTTCTTGCGACTGCGAAGCTAAATAAATTAATTGCAGCCAAACATCTTCATCATCTTGTCGCAGTTCTTCACCAGTATAAATAATATCAGTTGATAAAAATGAAGAGATTTTTTTATTTTTTAAATACGTTCTTTCGCTATTATGATTTGCGATGGTAAAAAGCGATGAGCGAATCATATCGTTCGGAATAATTCTTTTATCGTGCGGAATATGTGGTATTAAAAACGATTCCATCCTAATCACCCTACTACAAATCACCCTACACACCAAACGCCGATGTTGCGCGCTTTTTCGCGATAAATTTCGTTGAAATGCTCGATGGACTGATCAGTACACCTGCGCTTTCAACTCAATTTATCACAAAAAATCGCATCAACCTCGACGTTTTACCAGTTCAGACAAAGAGGCGCTGATCTGTTACACCTTACTTTAAAAATCCATCTAAAAATTCAGAAAATTTTAGATGCAACGTTTCAGCTTGCGCTGCATTAATAAAATTCCGATTAATAAGCAGTGATACATCACCTGAGTGTTGTATCACTGTCTTATATTGCACTTCCCCCGACAAACTCTTTTTTTCAAAAACGGATTGTAGTAATTTATTTTTTTTAATTCCCGGCGATAAAAAACTTTGAATATGTTTATCTAATGTTGTTGTTGTAATCGTTTGATCGCTAATTTTAGGTGCTAAATGCAATAATATATCTAACATTTCTTTATCTTTTGAAAGCGCCGCTAATCTAATCACCATTTTTTTTGACAAATTTTTAAAATGTCCAATTGCTTCGCGCAATGTTTCAGGTACGCGCAAATAAGACATCAAATCATTTAATGCTTGTTTACTAATACCTAATGTTTTGCTTAAGTCTGTTTCGTTTTTATAAACACCGCCGTCAATTTGTGCGCGATAACTCATTGCACGCGCATAATCACTTAATTCCTTTCTATTTTCATTTTCTTCTTTTTGAAATAAAGACGCTTGTTGATCGCTAATCTCTTTACACATTGCAATTAATTTTATTTTTGCAGCTTGTGCAGCACGCCATCTGCGTTGACCAAAAATAATTTCATAATGATGATGCGTTTTTTGCCTATTTTTACGCACTAAAATAGGCTCTTGTTGTCCATGTTCTTTTAAAGATATTGTGAGTAAATCCATATCACCTAACTCATCGGATGGTCTGTCTGAAAACGGCCATAAAATACAATCATCCGGATCAATAGAAATTAAACTATTTGTAGAATGTGTCAATACCGTGTTTTCT
This sequence comes from Gammaproteobacteria bacterium RIFCSPHIGHO2_12_FULL_36_30, assembly GCA_001801815.1. Taxonomy (GTDB): domain Bacteria; phylum Pseudomonadota; class Gammaproteobacteria; order Coxiellales; family Coxiellaceae; genus 2-02-FULL-42-43. Next base: position 155,439 of record MGXU01000007.1, on the reverse strand, counting down.
GACGCAGGCACAAATGACTGCGCATCCCAAGGGCGAGTTTCGGCAATTAGCGTTGATGGTTCTGCCGTGGATAATTCTGTAAAATCCAATAATGCCGCCATCGCTGATTGTGGTTTCTTCCGTGACATTAGTTAACCTCGCTGTATTCTGTTATCACTGGTGTGTTTTTATCCGATGCACCCCACGCCATTTTTAATAACAATTCTAATTCTTCTGCAACTTGATTGGCGTGATCAGTCGCGCGTTTAAATGTTTTTTTATCGTTAGGGTGTGCTTCAACTTCGTGAATAGTTTTCATATCAGCCGATGCTTTTGAAACGGCTTCAGTTTCAATCATAAAATTTGTCATAACGGATGAGCCAAATACTTGTCGTATTGCACCTTCCATTGTTTTTGCCTGCATAGAAGATGGTTTGTGACGACTAATGAGTAATCGCACAAATTGATAATTTATTTTCGGTAAACGATTTAAAGATTCTTGCGCCATGTTTAAAAATTGAATGGTGCTGCAATAATCAACTTCAGATGGCAACAGTGGAATCATTAATCCATTTACTGCAAATAATACATTTAATGTAATAAAACCTAATGACGGTGGCGTGTCGATAATAATAACATCGTAATGATCAGAAACACTGTCTAATGCATTTTTTAAGCGTGTGTAAAACGGTAAAATTTTTCCAGTTTCTTGGCGATGTTGATAAATTTGATTGGGAATAATCATTTCTGCATTGTAGAGCGTTAAATTTGCGGGAATTAAATCAAGGCCGTCCCAGTGTGTGTTAATAATGCATTTTGAAATATCGTCGCTTTCGCCGATTAAAATATTTAATAATGTTTGATCGGGTTTCACATGCAAATCAGGAATTAATCCACCACCTTGATGGGTTGATGTACCTTGACTGTCGCCATCCACTAATAAAACTTTGTAGCCTTTTAATGCGAGTGATTGTGATAAGGTGAGTGATGTAAATGATTTCCCTACTCCACCTTTAAAATTTACAATTCCAATTGTGATTGGTTTTGCGCCGATTGGTTTTGATGGGCGTAATTTAAATAATTCGCGAATTTCATTTATTTCTTTTAAGCTGTAAACGCGTTCGATGCGTTTTCCATTTTGAATTTTGCGAGGTGATTTAATTTTTCCGGATTCTTCGAGATTGCGTAATGTTTGTGGTGTTCTGCCAATCATAGTGGCAGCATCAGAAATGCCCCACTGCTTCAGTACTTTGACATCATGCGGATTGACAGCATTCTTTCGAAGAATTTCGAGCGACCTAGAACCTTTGGAATACAGTTCCTGCAAAATATCGTTGGCAGACATGAAAGCTCCCTTTTGCCAAATTCCTTATGTTTATTTAAAAATAACAAAATTTATGGATATTTGCAAATTTTTAATCCTTAAAAATTAATTTGTAACTATCCTGTGTGTATGTGGACGCGTTTTTGCGTCCACATACACACAGGATAGTTACTAACAGTTATTGTAGTTATACTAGTTATATATAGGCCGGTCAGAATGTAATGATTTGCCGGTCAGAATGTAATAAGTGGTCGGTCAGTATGTGGTTTTATGGTCGGTCAGAATGTAATATTTTTTGAATAGTTACGCACATATGCACAGGGTGATATTTTGTCCGGAGGTCTGGACGGTTTTATCAATTAAAAGTTTCGCACCACACAAATCTTAAACGAGCGAGCGATAATGTAACTGAAAATATTATATTAAGTTGATGTGAAGATATGACCTATTGCTTTTGCAGCGAGTAGCGTCACGACAGACGCGGGACCGAACCAGGGATGGTTCATTTTCGAGCGGAAAAAGCAATAGGTCATATCTTTACATCTCAATTTATTTTTTTCAGTTACATTGTCGCGAGTGAGCGCAAAGATTCAAAAATGCGAATCTACTCTTGGCGATTGTTTTTTTAATGTTCTTATCGTTTTGTCCGGACATCCGGACACCACATTCTGACCGGCTGCGAATCGTGAATTTTAAGCTGATGAAGTTGTCCGGCACTCCGGACATAATAAACTAAAGCGCTAGTAAATATTAAATATGTCCGGAGTTCCGGACTTGTTCCGAAATAGAGTATTTACATTGTCAGGTTTGGAGAATAGATATATGATCTTGTTAAATTGTCCGGACATCCGGACGCCAAGCATGATGATGAAATGGTTTTCATTTGTCCAAAGATCTAGCTTAATGAAGCACAATTATTATTTCAATTGTCCGGAACTCCGGACAAATCTAAAACACAATAACCTTTTAGTTGTCCGGAACTCCGGACGCTGATTGAGCGAAATGCTCACAAGACATCCGGACCGCCGGACAACTTATTACATAATGACCGACCATTAATAGAAATATTTATATAACATTTTGAAAAATAAAGATTTTTTTAAATAACATTCAGTAATAGATTGCGGCTATTACTCAAATGTTCTACGTAGAACATTGAATACTAGATAATTGAATCCAAAAAGTAGGGTGGTTTTTTGTGATTATTTTCATTGCTGATTCTGCAGCAGAAAAGTCTGAAAATAAGGCAAAACAAGTCGCTCCACTTCCGCTCATTCTTGCTAAATCACATCCAGATTGTTGCCGCAAAAGTATTAAAATCGTTTGAATTTCCGATAGTAACTGCAGTGCTGAAGTTTGAAGATCGTTATGCGCTGCAGCAAGCGAATCAATCAATACTGTATAATTTGCGGTATTTATTTTTTGATTTAAACACACGGTAAAAGGTTGATGATTATTTTTATACGCTTGAAAAACAGCTGAAGTTGCTAATGGCAAATTTGGATTAACCAGCAAAACTGGTATTGAAAATGGCAATTCAAAAGGCGTTATCGTTTCACCAATCCCAGAAATAATTGCCGGTTTTGCAATAATGCACGCTGGAATATCAGCACCTAATAACAGCCCAATTTCGCATAATGTTTCTAAATTTAAATTTAAATTCCATAGCTGATTTAATCCCTTTAAAACAGCTGCGGCATCAGATGAGCCACCACCTAAACCTGCGCCAATCGGAATATTTTTTATTAAATGAATTTTAGCACCGTCCAGAACACGATATTTTTTTTGAAGAAGTAGGGCAGCGCGATACGCAATATTATTTTCTATAGATTCATTTTTTAATGTTTCAGCAAAAGGCCCGTCAATAACGAGTGATAATGTTTTATCAGATTTTATGTCGACAATATCACCAAACTCAGTAAATACAAATAAACTTTCTAATAAATGATATCCGTCATCGCGTCGCCCAGTAATATGTAAAAATAAATTTAACTTTGCAGGCGCAGTAATTTTCATGCTTGTTTTATAGGTACTTTAACGCTGACAATAGCTTGTGCTGCAATTCCTTCTGACCGTCCTAAAAAACCTAATTTTTCAGTCGTGGTTGCTTTAATGTTAATGCGATCAAGATCAATTCCAAGTATTTCCACTAATTTTCCTTTCATCGCATTTTTATATGTTGAGATTTTTGGCTTTTCAGCAATAATGGTAATATCTACATTCACTAAAATAGCCTGTTTTTCAGCGCATAATTGCATTGCATGTTTTACAAATTGCATCGAATCTGCATTTTTCCATTTTAAATCACTCGGCGGAAAATGCTCGCCAATATCGCCCGCACCAATTGCGCCGAGTAACGCATCAACAAGCGCATGCAATGCAACATCACCATCTGAATGCGCAATAATTTGAAAACGACAGGGCACTACAATACCGCAGAGCGGAATAGTGTGATCATGATCGAGGGGTTTTAATGCATGCACATCCAAACCTTGCCCAACAAAAAATTCAAAATGAGGTGAATTCATAATGCCAATAGCCTATCATAAACGCATATTTTTTCCAAAAATTCCCGAGTAAAATTATGTCACAAAAAAAACCATTTGCATGGGCAGTTGTCGGCGCAGGACCTGCTGGCATTGCCGCAGTTGGATTATTGTTAGATGCAGGCATTTCTGGAAAAGATATTCTGTGGATTGATCCCTATTTTCAAGTTGGTGATTTTGGACGTCATTGGGGTGAAGTGAATAGCAATACACGTGTCGCACTATTTCACAAATTCTTGCATGAAGTCGATAGTTTTGATTATAAAAAAAAATCATGTGATTTTGCATTTGATGCGCTAGATCATAATCATTTTACGCAATTAAAAAATGTAACAGATCCACTGCAATTCATCACAAATCATTTACAAAAAAAAGTTGCAGCTCAAAAAACAATTGTCACCGAATTATCAATCGATGCAGGCTGTTGGCAATTGCACACCGAAAAAAATTATTTTTGTGCAGAAAAAGTAATTCTAGCAACAGGCGCTGAACCAAAATCATTACATTATAAAAACCCTGAAGAAATAAAATTAGAAATTGCATTAACGCCAAGTGAATTAAAAAAAATATGTAACGAAAATGATGTTGTTGCGATTTTCGGCAGTTCACATTCCGCGATGATCGCCATTCGCAATTTAATTGAAGCGGGTGTGAAAAAGGTTGTGAATTTTTATCAATCGCCATTGCGTTATGCTGTTTTAATGGATGATTGGATTTTGTATGATGATACGGGACTAAAAGGTGAAACAGCGGAGTGGGTGCGAGAAAATATTTCAAAAAAATGTTTGCCGCAAATTTCACGACATCAATCAACAGAAAAAAATATCGAACAATTTTTACCGCAATGCACAAAAGCAATTTATGCAATTGGTTTTTGCCCGCGCCATATTTCAATCGCAGATATATCATTACATGACTATGATCAATCAAATGGGATTATTGCGCCAGGATTGTTTGGATTGGGTATTGGTTTTCCCATTATTGTGACCGATCCATTTGGACATCAAGAAGCGAATGTGGGTTTGTGGAAATTTTTAAAAAATATGCGGCGAACATTGCCAATATGGCAGCGCTACGCATTATAATTTTATGGTACAATGAAAATCAGTAACTGTATTTTGCAAATGGACTAGCATTGCAGGCAATATACTGTGACACGTGAAGAACGTTTACTATCCAATCCATTGCAGGATGTCGCAGACGTCAGCAATCTTACAACCCAAGAATTATTAAAAAAAGTAAATGACATTATTGAAACAGCAAAAAAAGCTGGACAAGAAGTTGTTGTATTACAAGAAATAGAAAGATCATCAACAACATCAGTTCATTATTCTCGCTATGTTCGCGCTGTCACTTTTTTCTTATTAGGCGGAAGAGCATTATCCTGCACGTTTCGATATGTTGTGACACGAGATGCATTGCAATTTTTATTATCAGAGCCTTTTATAAAACAAAATAATCAGCAATGGGCATCCATTTTTACGGTAACAGGCGCTGCATCATTTTGTGTGACAGATGCAATTTTAACTATCATTAGTTCAAAAGATAGTGTTGCTGAATTATGTCGTATTCGCAGTGCTGTTAAAAAAAATCTGAATTTATTGCGTGATGAAAATGGAAATTTACCCATTTTTTTATTAATCATTTTGCTCGCATTAATGCCAGGCGGAATGTTGGGTGCTTGGTTTCGAGGTGAAGTAGGTGTGCTTGGCGTCACGCGTCAAATTACCGCATTATTTACAGATCAACCTTCACATATTCGCGAAATAATATTTAAAGTGTTAGCTTATATTGTTGGTGTTTGCTCTGCTATTTGTTATTGCGCGTTTCAAGCGCAACAAGCATTGACACAAATTCGAATTAAGCGTGCGTTAAAAAAAGATCCTTATGCAATGGAATATTATCGTAGAAATAGAAAAGATATTTTTCTGAATCTATTTGTCACATTTCTGATTAGTTGCGCAATGGCATTAATTAACATGATGGCAGCATTTTATGATAAAGGTGATTTTAATTTTGAATGGGGAACTTTTGCTAAAGCGCTTTTCGTTGGAATGTCTGGTCTTACATTGTGTACTTTTTTCACGGTCGCACCTAATTTTTTGCATAAAACAATGCAGGCGAAATATAAAAAAACACAATCACAAGATGACACACAACAAAATAATCATCACATCGGCATTTTTTTAATTAAATGTTTTGGTGTGATTAGTTCAACCGGAAATTCTTTAGCTGTTTTTCCAGCAATTGTGCACACACTGTTACAAATATCACAAAAAGAAAATTTAACTGATGAGAATAAAGGATATATTATCGCTGGTATTGGATTGACATTAATATTAGCCGTACCGATGTTTGTGCGAGATTATGCGTATTATGCAAAATTGGTATTGGAATTATTGTTTGGGCGTGCGAAAACACCGTCAGCAGTTGCTGTGCAATCAACTCAAGAAAAGGGCTGTTGGGCAAGATTGACGTCGTATCTCAAAAAACCTCGCGACACATCGATTCAATATAATCATTACCTATCTGCAAACAATCTTGCTTAATGATATACTGCTTTTACACGACAAAAAGGATTTTTTACCGTGCAAAACGTTATCCAGAAACAAACATTAATTGCATTATCTGTTGCAGCGCTTGGCATTATTTACGGTGATATTGGCACCAGTCCACTTTATGCGATGAGTGTTACATTAGGTGATTTGCCGATTAACTCAGTTGATGTATTTGGTGTTTTGTCGCTGATATTTTGGGCGCTTATCTTAATTGTTTCGATAAAATATCTTTGTATTGTGTTGCGTGCCGATAATAAAGGTGAAGGCGGTATTCTCGCTTTATTAGCACTATTAAAGAAAAAACGTGGCTACAGTTTAAATTTATTTTTTATTTTAGGTATTTTTGGTGCAGGGTTAATGTTGGGTGATGGAATGTTGACACCTGCGATTTCTGTGATGAGTGCGGTTGAAGGTTTAAGTGTTATTTCACCTGGTTTATCAGATTGGGTGTTACCCATTTCTTTTGTTATTTTGCTTGCATTATTTTTATTTCAATATCTTGGAACAGCAAAAATTGGGTTTTTATTTGGCCCAATGTTAATTGTTTGGTTTAGTGTGTTAGCAATTTTAGGTTTTTTTCAAATTTTATATTATCCAAATGTATTATCAGCACTTAATCCTTATTTTGCTTTTCGATTTTTACAAATTAATGGTTTTCATGGCTATACATTATTAGGCGGTGTTTTTTTAGTGGTAACGGGCGGCGAAGCTTTATATGCAGATTTAGGGCATTTTGGTATAAAACCAATTCAGCTTAGTTGGTTTTGTGTTGTATTACCTGGATTATTAATTAATTATTTTGGACAAGGTGCATATTTATTAAATCATCCCGTCGCAATTAGTAATCCATTTTATATGATGGCACCATCTTCATTTTTAATTCCATTGGTTGTGATTGCAACGCTTGCAACGGTGATCGCATCTCAGGCTGTGATTTCAGCAACATTTTCCCTCACAAAACAAGCAGTTTTATTAGGATTGTATCCAAGATTACCAATTCGACAAACATCAGAATCGATGTATGGACAAATTTATGTGCCGCAAATGAATTTTATTTTGGCAGTTGGTACATTAATTTTGATTCTTATCTTTAAAAATTCAAATGCGATTGCACATGCATATGGTATCGCTGTCAATTTAGTAATGATTTTAACAACATTTATGATTATGTTTGTTGCATATGAAAAATGGCGTTGGAGTCAAGCACGCATTTTATTTTTCTTTATACTTTTTATTTTGATTGACGTTGCTTTTTTAGGCGCTAATCTTCAAAAATTATTTGCAGGCGGATGGATTCCAATCATGTTTGCATTAGTTATTGCCTTTATTATGTATACTTGGACTAAAGGCATGGAATATTTAAAAGATTTTTATTACACAAAAAAAGAAGATTTAACTAAAATATTTGCAGATTTACATTCGAAAAATATGCAACGCGTCGATTCAACCGCTATTTTAATTACCGATGTGTATGATAGCGCTGGCAGCAGTTTTTTACGTTTTTTAAAGCTCAATCATGCATTGCCTAAAAATATTTTGATTGTTAATTATCAGATTTCAAATATTCCTTACATTGCGTCGAATGATCGATATGAATATAGTTGTGTTGATAAAAATATTTGCCAGCTAACATTATGTTATGGATTTATGGATTATATTTCTATTCCAAAAGCATTATATGTAGCTAATGATAAAAAATTATTACCGTTTAATATTGATTTTGATACCGTCATGTATATGATTGAAGCGCCGAATATTGTTGCATCACGGCGTAAAAAAACATTGTGGTTTTATTGGCAAGAAAGATTATTTGCATTTTTAATGCGAAATTATTCAGCTAATTTAAATATTGAATTTTATCATTTGCCGTATAGTAAAACGATTGCGATTGGAACTTACTGTGTCATTTAACTTTTGTTTGTACATCGCCCCATGATTTAATTTGCCAAGTCGTTTGCATGATCGCAACAATCTGCTGATCACAATCTTTAATTTCAGATGTGATGATTTGCGTTGTTTTAGGCGTTGTTTTTAAGCGTTGCACAATACTTTCTTTTTCGTCACCTGTTAATGTTGCGGTTGCAACAATATCTTTTTTTGCTTGATACTGATAATCAACATGCAATGATGACATAATAATGCGATATTCTTTTGGTGAAAAATCCTTCATTAATAATAATCCAGCCGCTAATTCGCCGATTGTTGCAATAGCACACGCATGAATTCCGCGTATATGATTAAAATTTTTCTTGTGATACGGTGCAAATGTTTGTACGTAATCAGATGCAATTTTGATCACTTGAAATCCGTGTGGCTTATTAAATCGTACCGTGTGATTAATAATACGATTTAATAGCCACAAATATTTTTTGGAGTCGCCGGATTTTTGTAAAAGTTGAAAAAGCTTTTCCATAATAATTATTTTTTCACAGAAATTAAATCAACTTTGAAAATCAATGCTTCATTCGGACCAATTGCACCCATCGATCCTTGTGGACCATATGCTAAATTCGCTGGAATATAAAGCATCCATGTTGCACCTGGTTTCATTAATTTTAACGCTTCTTGCCAACCCGCAATCACTTGACCCACTTTAAAAGTAGCAGGTTGACCGCGTTTGTATGAACTATCAAACACTGTTCCATTAATTAATTTTCCTTCGTAATTTACAGTTACAGTATCGTTTGCAGTTGGGGAATCACCGTTGCCTGGTGTAATAATTTTATATTGCAAACCAGAAGGCAGAGTGACAACGCCCGCTTCTTTTGCATTTTTTGCTAAAAATTGTTGACCATCAATTAAATTTTTTGCGGATACTTCAGTAAATTTTTGCTGCATTTTTTTCACCATGTCTTGTTGCATTGTTGTTAAGGTTGCTTGCATTTCATCTTCAGAAATTGCTGGTTTTTGTGCAGTATAACCATCTTGCAAGCCTTGTGTAAAATCTTGTGTATTGATTACAATTGATTGTTGTTTCATCGCTTGCCCAGTTTTAAAACCCATTGCGTACGATAATTTATCAGCTTCGGTATTCATTGTTGCTGCAGCATAAATAGAAGCACTGCACAGCAATGTAATTGCCAGTGTTGGCAGTAGTCGTTTCATTTTTCAATCCTTTTGTTGAGAATAAGTTGACATAATACATCAAGTTAATTTTTCAGTATAGCCATATGCTGGAATGTAGCAATTCCAGTGAAATCGCTGTTCAATTTTTTCTTTGAGTGATGATGATGCATTATTTTCGCCGTGTGTAATAAATATTTTTTTAGGCGCTGCATGCAAATGACTTAACCATGTTAGTATTTCAGCGTAATCAGCATGTGCTGACATATTTTCTAATTGTACTACTTCAGCATGAATTGGTATTTCTTGCCCAAAAATTTTTACATTTTTTGCGTGGTTTGCTATTTGTTCACCGCGTGTGCCTGCAGCTTGATAACCACAGAAAACAATTGTATTGCGATGACTTTGTCCAAAATTTCTAACGTGATGTAAAATGCGGCCACCCGTTACCATTCCGCTTGCCGAAATGATAATCATGGGCATATTTTTATTGTTTAGTGACATAGATTCTTCTTTAGTGTGCATATATGTCGCAGTTTGACAGACCGCCATTGTTTCATCTGAGTTTAATCTGTGTTCTGGAATATGTTGATAAAAAATCTTAGTTGCATCAGTTGCCATCGGACTATCAATAAATACGGGAATATTGGGAATTTTATTTTCAGCTTTGAGCTGATGAATATAAAAAAGCATTAATTGTGCTCGTCCGACCGCAAAAGAAGGAATTAATATTACACCACCGCGTTTTGCAGTTTTATTAATAATTTTTGCGAGCAAAATAGTTGGATCGATATCAGGATGCAATCGATCACCATATGTTGATTCAATCACTAAATAATCAGCTTGCGGCGGATTTTTTGGTGGATACATAATTGGATCGTTCGGTCGTCCAAGATCGCCTGAAAATAAAATAGAAATTTTCTGATGTTCAAATTTAATAAGTGATGCACCTAAAATATGTCCGGCGTAATGAAAAGAAAATTGTAAATCATCCAATATCAATTTTTTTTCAAAAGGAACAGTTTGAAAATACTGTAATGATATTTCTGCATCTTCTTTTGTGTAAAGTGGCAGCGCTGGTTTATGTTTAGAATAACCTTTTAAATTTGCATAGTGCGCTTCTTCTTCCTGTAAATATCCGCTATCTGGTAATAAAATGCTGCACAAATCTCGCGTTGCTTCACTACAAAAAATTTTTCCACGAAATCCATTTTTTACCAACAGTGGAATATAGCCACTATGATCAATGTGCGCATGTGTTAAAAAAACATAATTTAATTTTTTCGGATCAATTGGAAATACATCCCAATTTTTTAGTCTTAATTCTTTTAAGCCTTGAAATAAGCCGCAATCAACCAAAATATTTAATTTTGCAGTGTGAATATAATATTTTGAACCAGTGACAGTTTGAGTTGCTCCTAAAAACTGCACTTGCATTATGTATTAGCCTTATGTTTCAACAGCGTCATATTCGGTGGATTTCATCGTGTCACAATCTTTCATTTGATTTTTTAAATATTGATAATGAGTTGGCAATATTTTTTTGAGCTCCTCAGCGCGTTTATGGATATTATCAAATAATATATTTCCAGCTTTTATAATATCGTCGCGATATTGTAATAGTGGATATGCATTATTTGGATAATAACCAACGCCACATAGGATACATTGATAGTTGGTTTCTGTCCAAAAGTTTTGAAATAGAGATTTGAAAGTAGGGTAGAGATTATTATTATCAACCGTTGGACGTTTAATTGGTAAACCAGATTTATGTTTTTTTAATATTATATTAAGTGATTCAGGGATTTTGGTTTCATATTTATTTACTTTCCAAAATGGTGTGTCTTCACGTTGCGCGGTTTTAAAATGCATCGCAATAAAATCTTTATTATCATCGATCATATAATTTATTTTTTGATTAAATTTATCTCGCAAAATTGGATCAATATTTTTTTGTGGAAAACATTTAATAAGTTGATAAAGTGCCGCATAAATAAAATAAATGGTCGATGATTCGAGTGGCTCTAAAAAACTGCTCGATAAACCAATCGCGACACAATTTTTTATCCATGAACGTTGATGGCGACGAGATTGAAATTTAATAGGACGCGTTGCAATATTCTCTGCGCGTTTTCCAAAATGCAGTATCAATTCTTTTTGTGCATCATCATCATTTGTAAATTGGCTTGAATATACATATCCATTTCCAGATCGAGCGTATAATGGAATTTCCCAAACCCATCCTGCCTTTAATGCGGTTGCAGTTGTATAAGAGCGAATACCATTTTCTTCTGGATTTTCAGGCAAATTAATCGCAATTGCTCTATCCGTTAATAAAAAATCGCTAAATGGCACAATCGGTTCTTGATATACTTTGTCAATTAAAAATCCTGCAAAACCAGAACAATCAATAAATAAATCGCCATGATATTCTTTTCCACTTTCGCCGATCACGCACGTTATATTGCCTTGCTCATCTTGTTTTGCAGAAATTAATTTATCAATCACATGATGAATATGATGTTTAATCGCCCATTCTTTTAAAAACTGTGCAACTAATAGTGCATCAAAATGATATGCGTAAGGTTGTATTTTTGTGCCATCTAATAATTTGGGAGATAAGTGATGATCAAATGCAACGTGTGATGCAAAGCAAGAAGACGCAAATGATTTTTTTGTTTTTCCTTCTAAATAATTTTTAATCCACACAGAAGAAAGTGGAACTTCGTCAATTAAAGGAATTTCGCCAAATACATGATAATAATAATCACCACCTTCTTCGATGGATTTTTTCCAATTTGCATATTTAATGCCTAATTTGAACGTGCCGCCTAATTTCGGCATCCATTCCGATTCAGGTATTCCTAATCGATCAAAAAATTCTGTTTTTATAGTTGGAATGGTTGCTTCGCCAACACCAATCGGTGCATGAGTTGCAGATTCAATGACGATAATATTAACGGTAAAATTAAGTGATTTTGCAATATAAGTTGCTGTCATCCATCCTGCTGTTCCACCACCAATAACAACAATATTTTTGATATTATTTTGCATAACAAGATCCCTCTTGTTTTATTTAGATTAACATAGGTGTGTACTTTAGAAAAGCGCAGATGATTGCAAACGATCTAAAATCAGATAAAATCACGATACAGAATTAATATGGAAAAGCGCATGGACGTGATTGCATCACCACTTAGTGAAATTGAAGATCGTATTGCGAATAATTCTAATCTGGCTTTTTATTCAAAACAATTTCAAGAAAAAAAATTATTAATTATTAATAATTTTGTGCCCGCTGATTTTATTCAACATATTTTTTTATCTGAAGTACAAAATTGTATTCCCATAATGCATCGCGTTAAGGTGGGATCATTTAAAAAATCGGGTAGTGTTGGCAGCCATGATTTATCACATCATGCGCCACATTTATTTGCATTATATCATTCTGCTGTTATGAAAAATTTTATTGAAAAAATTGTGGGCGCATCACTTACTGTATCGCCTGCCGATGATTTACATGCTGTCGCATTATATTGTTATACAGAAGCAGGTGATCATATTGGTGTGCATTATGATAAATCTTTTTATCGCGGAAAACGCTACACCGTTTTATTAGGATTAATTCAAGATTCAAAAACATCAAAATTAATGTGTTATCCCGGATCAAATAAATTTAATCGTCGTAAAAATCCAATAGAAGTTTTTACACATCCTGGAACACTTGTTATTTTTGATGGCGATGTATTGTGGCACGAAGTAACACCGCTTTCAAAAAATGAAATACGTGTTGTTTTAACGATGGAATATTTAACGGATACGCGCATCACATCATTTAATCGTTTTTTATCGCACTTTAAAGATCGATTACTTTATTTCGGGAAAAAATAAATTATGCAGGCAGTTATTTTAGCGGCAGGAACTGGGTCACGTATACGCGAATTTCATGCATTACCTAAAGGTTTTATTACACTGGGTGATCAAACTCTTATTCAACAATCCATTGAAAAATTACAAGCGTGTGGCGTGCAAAATATTTTAATTGTGACAGGTTATGCTGCTGAATTTTATGAAGCGCTTGCAAAAGAAAATAAAAAAATTAATACAATTTATAATGCACATTATCAAAATTATGGCAGTTTATTTTCTTTATATTGCGCAAAAGATCATGTAAAAGAAGATTTTTTAATTGTAGAGTCAGATTTAATTTATGAACAAAGAGCAATTGAATATATCGTGCATCATGTACAAAATAATATAATTTTATTAAGTGGCGCAACATTTTCGACAGATGAAGTTTATGTACAAGCGCATGATTTAAAATTAATTCGCATGAGTAAAAATAAAAATCATTTAGAATCAGATGAAATTGCAGGTGAATTTGTTGGAATCAGTAAATTATCGTTGCGTGATTTTAAGCAGCTCACACATCAATTAGAACAAGATCCTACGCTGTTGCATCGCGGTCATTATGATGAACATGGATTGGTTGCAATGACAGCTTTTACCGATGTTTTTTGTCTAAAAATACCTGATTTATTGTGGAGTGAAATCGATAATCGTTTTCAATATGAAAGAGCAAAGATAATTTATGAGAAGATGAAGGCGATGGAGGTGGTTTAATATGGAAACAAAAAATAATGTCGTGCCACCCGATTACAATGATTATATTTATCGTTTTATGTATTTTGTATTATCTCCTATTGCACCGCTTATTCCAAAAAGTATTACACCGAATCAAATTACTGTGTTGGGATTTTTTTCAGCAATGACTGGCACAGTTTTACTTTATTTCATTCAAACACCCATCGCATATATTTACTGGATCATTTTTAATTTTATTTGGTTTGTACTAGATGCACTTGATGGCATGCATGCACGTTTAACACAACAATCATCTGAATTTGGCGCTTTTTTAGATCACAGTTTAGATAATATTTATTTTATTTTTATGTTAACTGTATTTGCAGCAAAATTTGATTTATTTCATCTGTTATATATTTATATTATTATTTTACGTGTAACAGCTGCGTTAATGGTTTTTGCTGTGCAGGCACACACAAGGCGCTTTTATTTAAGTCGTTTTTCAGGTGGTCTTGAATTTTTATTATTATCAACCGTGATGATTTTGTCGTACTGTTATCCAAATATTAATCCAGCACTGCTGACAACTAATTTGTTCTTATTGCACTGCATTAATATATTAAATTTGCAACAAGGCATGTTCATGAAATGCGCTTTATTTTTTTATTTTATTGGGGTTCCAGTGAATATGATTTTACAGTTTCAATTTGCGAAAAAAGTATTAACGCAATAACAGCGCTGCATAATAAAACAATCGACAGTGGTATTTGATTATAATTGTGCATTAGTGACATTAAAAAACTGCTGGTTGCGCCGCCTAAAATTTGTAGAAAACCAAATACCGCGCCTGCTGTTCCTGCCATCATCGCAAATGGATGCATTGCACCGGCGTAGGCATTTGAAAAAATAAAACTAGAACCAATGATATAAATTACGACGGGAATCATAATAACTAATGTATCCAAAATATGCATTAATCCAAATACGAGCATCACAACACTACCGAGCAACATAATCCAAAGACCAATTTTCAGCATTTTATGTAAGCCAAATCGCTCGACAAACAATCCGTTGATAATACCACCAACGATAAAAAATAATCCCGCAATCGCAGCAACCCACCCAAATTGAATCGGCGTTAAACCAACAACGTCTTGTAATAAAAAAGGCAATGTTGTTAACCACGCTAGAATTCCACCGAATGCGAGCATGACACAAAATGCATAACCCATAAAAATACGATGCGATAACAGCATATTGATATTTTTTGCCATACGCAGAAAAGTTGTTTTTTCTAAATGTGCGTAAGGGTTACTTTCTTTAAAAATAAAAGCAGACGCAATAAAACAAATACCAGCATAAATTAATAAAAAAGTAAAACAAGCTTGCCATTCAAAAAAGTGCATCAAATAACCGCCAATCAATGGCGAGCATGCTAATAAAATAACGCGTGAAATAGCGAGAAAAGAGCTGATTTTTGCCAATTGATTGCCGTGATACACGTCGCGTAATATTGATAAGAAAAGTGCAGCTCCGGCGCCCGCACCAATGCCTTGTAATAATCGCCCGATAATTAATAATTCAATACCAGTTGAAAAACGACAACATAATGTGCCAATAATACAAATACCAATACCAATAACCAATGGTTTTTTTCTGCCGACATCATCAGAAATGGGACCATAAATTAAATGTGATAGAGAAAAACCTAACATATAAATAGCAAGTGAGCATTGCATCCAATTTTCGGTGGTATCAAATGCATTTCGAATTGTTGGTAGCGCCGGTAAATATACGTCCGATGACATTTGCCCTAAACACGATATTAAAAATAAAAAAACAAAAAAGAGAAATGTCTTTTCGACTACTTTTATTTTTTTCATTATTTTTTTACCCGGCTTTTTTGATAGAATGCGTATAGTAGCATGATTATGTTGATAGGATATTGACATGACAAAAAATTTATTGATCCGAATATGGGTTGTCTGCGCGTTGGGTTTGTTTGTAGACGGTTTTGATTTATATGTCACATCCGTTGCAGAACCGTTATTCAAAAAAAGTTTTTTATTATCTCCGTTGTGGTTAGGAATAGCGCAAGCCGCAGCACCTATTGGTGCAGCAGTTGGTGCAATTTTGATTGGCTATATTACTGATCGCGTTGGCCGAAAAACCATGCTCGTTTTTAATTTTATTTTATTTGTGGTTGCAACTTTATTATCCGCAATTTCATGGAATGTGTATTCACTTTGTTTTTTTCGTTTTTTAGTTGGATTTGGTGTTGGTGCAGATTATCCAATTTGCGCAGCATATTTATCTGAAATGGCACCGAATAGTTCGCGTGGAAAATTAATGGCAGGTGCTATGTTTATTAATTGTTTGGCATCACCTGTTGGTATTGCTGTATCTTATTTTATTTTTTCACATGATCCACATATTAATGCATGGCGATTAATGTTTGCATTTGGCGCATTGCCCGCGTTGCTTGCTTTATTATTACGATCAAGATTACCAGAAAGTTTTATATGGAAAGCAAATCAGCGCATTGCAATACATGACAAAAAAGCACAATTAGGATACCGACCTTTATTTAGTCCGCGTTATTTAAAAGCAACAATTGCATTATGTCTGTCATGGGCATTAATGGATATTTCTTATTATAGTGTCGGATTATTTACGCCTGATATTTTAGGTGCATTACACTTGGCAACAACCGGAAATTTTGTAACAGATACAAAAACAATTGTTGAAAATACTATTTTCTTAAATATTTTTGTTGCGTTAGGCGCATTTATTTCTATTTTTGTTATCGATAAAGTTTCACGTGTTGGATTACAAAAAATGGGATTTGCGGGTGCATTTTTAGGATTATTTTTATTATCGAGTAGTTATTATTTAAAAATTGAATCTGTTTATCCAATTATTTTACTAGGATTTTTAACGTATAATGTTTTTGTAAACATGGGTCCCGGCACAACTACTTATTTATTACCCGCGGAAATTTATCCTTCGCGCATTCGTGGAACGGGGCATGGTTTAGCATCTGGTATTGCAAAATTCGGCGCATTTATTGGCACGATTTTTTTACCATCGTTTCAACATCATTTTGGAATTCACATCACGATGTTTGTATTGTCATTTACTTTATTGTTAGGATATTTTTTCACAACACTCCTAAAAGATTATCCAGTGTTAATTGATGTACCTGTCAGCATTCCTGAAGATACGGTTGTGGTAACGTAGTAAATTCCTTGAGAATATTTTTTTTATCGTTACAATAGGCAACACGAAAAAATAATTTATTTTTCGTAATTAAAATGAATGAGGAAATAATCATGGCTAAAATGAAAAAAACAGCTAAAAAAGCTGCAAAAAAACCAGTAAAAAAATTAACAAAAAAAACAAAAAAAGTATCAGTAATTCCAAAAGGATATCATAGCATCACACCCTATTTAATTGTAAAACAAGGTATGAAAGCAATTGAATTTTATAAAAAGGCGTTTGGCGCAAAAGTAAAAATGTGCATGCCAAGCATGACAAAAGAAGCGGGAAAAGTAGGACATGCTGAATTACAAATTGGTGATTCAAAATTCATGATGGGTGATGAATGCCCGCAAATGAATTCGTTTGCTCCACAAGCAAATCAACGTCCACCAGTTGGAATTCATGTGTACATGAAAGATGTTGATGCGGTGATTGAACGCGCTGTTGATTTGGGTGCTAAAATTACGCGTCCAACAGCAGATCAATTTTATGGTGACCGTGCGGGTGGAATTGAAGACCCATTTGGTCATCATTGGTATATTGCAACACACATTGAAGATGTAACACCTGCGCAAATGAAAAAGCGTTTGGCAAATATGGAATGTCATACATCTTGTGAACATAAAGAATAAACCTGATATTTTGCGCAGACATGAATATTTCATCATAGTCTGCGCTTTTTATGGATGTGTTGGAATGCTAGGCACTAACTGTTCCGCACTTAAATGTTTTAAACATAGGTAGTTATACATAAATCGATATTTATTAGGAAAATCTTTTATAGTATTGATTGCATTTTTCATGCCATCTTTCCATATCAATTCACAAAAATAAAAAATAAATTGAGCGATAACAAATATCATTTTCGCGATCACAGGCATTAGCGCACAAAATGCAATATTGGCATAGGCTGCTTTTAGTGTGAGTGAAAAATCATTAATTTTTGTTTCTGATGATAATTGTAGTGCATTATTTCCTGTTTGTAGTATCAATTGCAACGCAATAAATACCGCCGCTTCTGATTTTGAAAAAGGCAATGTCGGATAATAAACATAAAATGTCAAAAATAAAAATACACGCTGATCGCCTAGTTTTGGAAGATAACCAACGTTTTGTAATTTTGACACAAGCCCACACGTTTTTTCTGTCACTGTATCCATTGCATTTCCAAGCAATACCAATACAGAGATTCCAATCAAAGAGTTGAAAAGTGGAAAGCCGAGTGTTGCATAATCTTCTGTGAAAACAGGACCAAGTATATTTTTTTGAAAAAAGTTACCTGTCGCGGTTGCTGCATCTGGAGCAGACATTTTGATGATATTGAATACAACTGTAGAACCAGTTAGCACAGCGCATGCTCCCGACAATGCTTGACTAGGATAATTTTCCGTAAAGTACTTTTGAGCTGCATCGACAAAACGCATTTTTACCTCGACTTAATTTTGAATTTTGCAAACTATACCAAAAAAAATTCATATCAGAAACATCGTAGAAATACGGTATTTTATTTCGCAGCCGTGTCTTGATGGACTACTCTTTTCTGACCCTGTATTCTTATCTGATGTTATCAAATATAGAAATCAAAACTTCATTTATATAATAACAATTAAGAAGTTATATCATTGTTAATGATGAACAATTAAAAACCCGAGATTAAAATGAAAAATTTTCTCAACAACAGTTTTATTACAATAAAAAAAGAAGATTATTTAAAATTGATTATTATTCTGGTTCCGCTTTTAAATCTTATGCCGGGATTTAATTTTGATTTATATACACCATCGATGCCGGCACTCGCACATTATTTTGCAACGTCAGTTTCCGTTATTAAAAATACCGTCACATCCACTTTAATTGGATTTGCAATTGGTGGTTTTGTCAGCGGATTTTTATTGGATATTTTAGGAAGACGAAGCGTTATACTATTTGCATTAATATTTTATATTGCTGTTAGCATTGCTGCGATATTTTGTCATTCGATAGAACAATTATTAATAATTCGCTTTATACAAGGTTTTTTAGCGGCGACTTTTACCATTGGATGTCGTGCAATTATTATTGACCATTTTAAAGGGCATGAATTTAATGTTGCAATGTTGTATACCTCATTGTCGTATGGCATAGGTCCGATTATTGGTCCATTTATTGGTGGGATTTTGCAGCATCATTTAGGATGGAAAGCGAATTTTATTGCATATGCTATTATGGGATTTATATTTTTTTGTTTATATGCTGTGTTTGTTGAAGAAAGTATTGTGCTGCGGAATTCATTTTCACCTAAACGTTTATATAGAACTTATAAAGAATTATTAACGCATCGTGTTTTTATTGTTTCAATTTTTTTAGTTGGCTGTTGTCAAATTCAATTAATGACATATGCAACGGTTGGTTCATTCATCGTGCAAAATATTTTACATCGCACCGCGATTGTTTATGGGAATAGCGCATTATTAATTGGTGTTTGTTATTTTTCAGGAACATTAACGAATCGATTTTTAATTAAAAAATGGCATGTGCATCATTTATCACAAATGGGATTAATATTATTAGTATTAAGTTCAACCTTGCAATTATTATTAGCACACTTCGGAAAATTTGATTTATTTAATTTAGTTTTACCCGTCATGATGATTTGTTATTGTCTTGGTATTTTATTTCCGACATTATCACTTCGCTCATTAAAAATATTTCCACAATATGCCGGAATTGCCACATCAGTTTTAATTTGCTTTGGTCTTGGTATTGCTTCGATAGGTATGTTTTTAATTAGTTTTATTGATATAAATGATTTGATGAGATTATCTTTGATTTTTTTAAGCGTGACTATTCTTCATTGTATTGCTTTTTATGGATTTTTAAATAAGCGAGATGCAGCGCTTGCGTAATTGTGTGCTGTTAATAAAAATGAGAAGTGCTTATGAATAAAACATATTTTTATTCTGTAATGATCAAAGAAAACCACCTTGATGTATTTGGTCACATGAATAATGCGCAATATTTTATGTTATTTGAAGAAGCGCGATGGGAATTTATCACGAATAATGGTTATGGATTAAAAAAAATAAAAGAAACAGGTTTAGGTCCAACCATTCTTGAAATTCATTTACGTTTTTTAAAAGAAATTCGGTTGCGCGAAAAAATAATTATTGAAACGCAAATATTATATTACAAAAATAAAATCGGAAAGTTATCACAAAAAATGATTCGTGATGGAGAAGTTTGTTGCGAAGCAGAATTTACTATTGGTCTTTTCAGTTTAAAAGAGCGGAAATTAGTTTTACCAACGTCAGAGTGGTTAACGGCGGTAGGTGTTGACAATCACGATCAATCGGTTTAGCTTGTGCACCATTATCTTCAGGGCGGGGCGCAATTCCCCACCGGCGGTATTTTTATTTTGAAATAAAAAAGCCCGCGAGCGATTTGTGATTTAATGCACAAAAAGCAGATCTGGTTTAATGCCAGAGCCGACGGTATAGTCCGGATAGGAGAAGATAAAATTGAGCACACCAAATGCTTCAGCATTTTTGCGCACACATTTTATTCGCAAAAATACTATTCATCGATGCGTTCATTTTTTTTCGCCCTGAAGAAATTCGGCGAATATGAATGAATGTAAATCATTCCTTCATTTTTTATTTTGAATATAAAAGACGAGGTGTTTATGAAAATTACCAAAGATGATTTAAAAATAATTGCATGCATCACAACAGTCACTGCAACTTTTGTTAGTATTGGTTTTGTAATAAATTTTTTAGCACCGCATGATGTAAACAAATTAGGCATTGGGAATAACACAAATTTTAAAAATGAAGCATGGACAAATTGCAAACCATCTTACAATTATGGGCCGATAGGCGGAACTTGGGCTATTATAGGAGAATCAAGTCCGCTAGATGGAAATGATGCATTTCTCGATAATCTTGCAAATTATAATCTCACACGATTGTATGCAATTTGCCATATTATGAAGGAATTTTGTAAGCCGGAAAGCTTTACAAAATTACATTCCTTTATTGCAGCGAACGTAACTAATAATGCGACAGATTTGCAGGAATTTCTTGGAAATTGTGTGTGGCTAAACACTGGTGCTGGAATTATGTTTGCGCTTTCTGCTTTGATTGCTGTTCCTGCTGCAATATTGATTTCTTTTTCCTTCTTACAGAAACTTTGTGAAAGAAAAGAAGAGGTTGAGAATTTGCAAAATACCTTGTTAGCTTTAAACAACGAGCGGCGTCCATTATTGTCACAAAAAAATTTACAAAATACACTTTACAATTGTTGGGCGAGATTGACCGCTTGCATTGCGAGAAAAGATACAGAAAAATCGAATATACCAGTTATTAGTTATAACTGATAATAGTAAATGTTTATAATACTTGAAAAATACTACAATGTAGTTATAATATAATTATGAGTAACATTACCTTTGAATGGGATGCATCAAAAGCATCAACCAATAAGAAAAAACATGGGATAAGTTTTGACGAAGCGGAAACCGTGTTTTATGATGAAAATGCGAAAGTGATACATGATTCAGTGCATTCAGATGACGAAGATAGATTTGCTATTTTGGGTTTGAGCATTGTTTCTCGTATATTGGTCGTCATTCATTGCTACCGAAGAAATGATGGTATTATACGAATAATATCTGCCAGAAAAGCAACCAAGAAAGAAAGTTTACAGTATCGAGGTGAGTATTTATGAAAAAGGAATATGATTTTTCAAAAGCAAAAAAGAATCCCTATATTCATAATTTAAAAAAACAAGTAACCATTCGATTGGATACTGACACAATTGATTATTTTAAATTGCTCGCAGATGATCATGATATCCCATACCAAACATTAATTAATTTGTATTTGCGTGAGTGTGCACGCAAACACAAAAAATTGCACATGGGATGGAAAGTTTAAAAATAATTTATTTGAAAAAATCCATCACAGAATCTACGCTATTTCCCGCCATCGCAATATGCCAATCCGGACGAATTAAAATATAACGCGAGGGATAAGTATTTTCTGGAACATGTAAAATTTTTAATTGTTTATGCTGCATTTTGATTTTTTCTTTCCCACAAACAATTAAAGTCCAATGTGTCGGAGATAATTTATCATAAATAGATTTTCCATCAATCGCATGATGTGGTAAAAAATACCCTGGTTGACAAGTAGGAATATATTCTGATTGCGACATTGGTTTTTTATTTTGATCATAAGTGTAACCCAAAGCAATACCGGCAGAATGTGAATGTTGTTTTGCAATACGTGCATTTTCATCTGCAAATTTTTTCGGATCTTTGTCGGGTGGAAATTGCGTTCGAACAGCTACCGCATCCGCCGCATTTTTTTCCGCTGCTTTTAAATTACGAAGCGCGATAGGGCGTCTTTCTGATTCATATGAATTTAATATATCGCTAGAATTATTATTTTGAATAACGGAAGCTAATTTCCAAGCTAAATTTGTAACATCACCAAAACCTGTATTTAATCCAAAACCACCAGTCGGTGCAAATGCATGTGCAGAATCACCCACTAAAAATAGTCGATTATCCTTTGCAAAATGATCAGCTAATTGAATTTGCATATCCCAAAAATGCGCATTTAAAATTTTCTTATCAAAATGTAAGCCTGTAATTTCATCCAGTAAAGAATCAAAATTAATTTTATTCACATCGGTTTCATCACCCGCATAAAAAATCTGCGCATACCAAATACCTTTTGTTAAATCGACCGGTCCCATTGGCGCAGGCATTTTATTTCCCATGATGTAATAAATAAATCCCTTTTCAACTGTAATTTTTTTATCTAAATCTGGCGCTTCAAATAATAAATTAATCACTCGTCTTTTTGGCGCTAACCCATCAAATCCAATATCAGCACATTGCCTTGTAATACTATTTGCGCCATCACAACCTACAACATATTTTGCAAAATATTCAGAAATAGATTGACCATCTTTATTTTTTGCCAACACTTTAATTTCGTTATTTTCAAACACAACAGATTCAACAACATGTTTTTTTAAAAATGTCACACAATTAAAATCCTTTAATCGTTCTCGTAAAATATTTTCAGTAATATAAAGCGGAATACGAATTGATTTTTGAGCAGCCAAATTTTCTTTAGATTTTTCTTGCGAACCTGCACTCGCATAAGTTTCACCATTTAATTTCGAGCACCAAACTCCACGCATCGGATAATCTTTTGGAAATAAAACATTGTTCCGCAATTTATCAGCAATTTTCCAACGCATGAAAAATTCCATTGAGCGTTCATTCAGTGATTGTGCACGCGGAGAAAGTAGTGGATTTTCATGTTTTTCAAGAATCAGCGTTTTAATATTATTCAAACCTAATTCAATTCCAAGTGCAATACCGGTTGGTCCGCCGCCCACAATAATCACATCATATTTCATATTATTTTTCCTAAAAATTCTTTCTATTTTGAATTAAAAATAAAATCGCAACAATCGTAATCATGACTTCAATTAAATATAAATGCGCAACACCAAAATAATTTCCGAGTGTTCCAACACTAAAATAAAAAACCATCATCATCATTCCGGATAAACTATTAAATGTCGATTGCACGCGTCCTTGAAAATCAATATCAGTGAGTGATTGTGCTCGCGTAATAATGAGCGGCCACACCGCACCTGCAAAACCAATAATAAAATAAAATCCTGTTGCGAAATGAATTGATCGATTAAATCCAAAAATCGCAAATACAATTGCTAATACAAAACAGAAAAATAAAATCGTGCGAATTAAACCAAATTTTTCAGCGAGCCATGGTAGAAAAATTCCGCCGATGACAATACCGATCGATGCAAATGCTTCAATAATACCGAATTGCTCAACTGTGGCGTTCAAAATATCCTTGCTAAACGGCACTAATAATAACGGCGTTGTTAAATAGGTAATAAAAATTAATAATTGAATTGTGTAAATCGACATTAATTTTTTTCGATTCCATAAATATAATAATCCGTCGTGAAAATCTTTTATGATACGAATTTTTTGAATGCTTTTTTTACCGCCATGAATTAATACTTTTTTAGGAATGATTATCATTGTGACGGTTGCAATTAAAAAAGCAATGCCATTAATAAAAATGGCTGTTTCTGTAGATGTCCACGCAATTAACAATCCAGCTGATCCCATCCCGATTAAATTACCTGTTTCGTAAATCATATCAATCATAGAATTGGCATACATTAAATCTTTTGCAGGAACCAATTCGCGCATAAATCCATACACACTTGAGAAAAATGCACTAAACGAAATACCAACACAAAACATCATGACGTAAACTATATTTACACTAAAATGTTTTGTTAAATAGATACTAAAAATAATAAAAATCAGCGCGCGAATAAAATTAGAAAATGTCATAATTGTTTTTCGTGAAATGCGATCAGCAAGCACACCCATGATCGGACTTAAAATAACATTGGGCCCCCAAAAACAAGCCATCAAAATTGCCATTGAAGTGACGCCGCCGTGACGCGCAACTACAATCCAGCTCATTGCGATATAACCTAGACCATTCCCAATCGCAGCGAATAAAAAACCTACCATATACGCAAAAAATGGCGGATTTTTTAATAAGGCAAAACGTTTTTGACAGTGCGACATGGTAATAACTCAAAAGCAATGTATTGAAAAAACAGTAAAAAGTAGTGATACTGATTATCTGAACCAGATAAGATATCTGTTTGAGATGTACTTTTCTTAAGGGTAGCTCGACAAGAAAGTATTATAGCAGCAGACAAATATACAGGCAATTTGCATATGGCAACCGTCGCAGCAATTCAATTATGTTCATCCGATAATGTAGATGAAAATTTAAAAACAGTAGCAGGGCTTATTCAAAAAGCAGCATTACGCGGCGCAAAATTAATTGTGCTGCCTGAAATGTTTGCTGTAATGACAAATAAAAAAACTGATTTATTAAACATAAAAGAAAAACACGGTATTGGAAAAATTCAAGACGCACTTTCGCAATTTGCATCACAAAATCAAGCGTGGATTGTTGCAGGAACCATTCCGATTGAATGTGACGATAAAAATAAAATTCGTGCTGCATGCATGGTTTATAATGATCGCGGTGAAATTGTTGCGCGCTACGATAAAATGCATTTGTTTGATGCGGTGATCTCAGAAACTGAAAGTTACAAAGAATCTGATACAACAGAAGCCGGAAATAAAGTGATCGTTATTGATTCGCCATTTGGAAAATTAGGGTTAGCGGTTTGTTATGATATTCGTTTTCCCGCTTTATTTACCGCATTGCAAAATAAAGGCGCCGAAATAATTACCATTCCCACTGCATTTACAGTCAAAACAGGTGAAGCACATTGGCAATTATTAATGCGCGCGCGTGCGGTTGAAACTTTTTCTTATATGATTGGTGCATGTCAAGGTGGTGCACACGCAAATGGCAGAAAAACTTATGGACATAGCATGATTATTGAACCGTGGGGAACAGTTGTTGCTGAAATAACACAACCTGGAAATGGCATTATTTATGCGGATATTGATTTAAAAAAATTACATCATATTCGAAAAATTATGCCTGTTCATACACATCAAAAAATTACTTTAAATGCGTCTTAATATAAGCATCAATCATGAGTCTTCCAATACTAAGCGGTGGTGGTAATTCAGGTAATTTATTCATATCAAACCACTGCGCATCTTCAATTTCAATTCCATCAATTACAATTTCACCGCTAACATAATCTGCATGAAATCCAATCATTAAAGAATCTGGAAATGGCCACGGTTGCGATCCAAAGTAAGTAATATTTGAAATAGTAACACCTACTTCTTCTTTCACTTCACGATGTAAAGTTTGCTCGAGTGATTCACCAGGCTCAACAAATCCTGCGAGCGTGCTGTATCTTTTTTCAGGAAAATGTGGAGATCGCGCAAGTAATATTTTTTCGCCATGTGTTATTAAAACAATAATACACGGTGAAATGCGTGGATAAGTAATGTGTTGGCATTTCGGACAAATAAATGCTTGTTCTTCCTTTTTGTCATTATTTTTTGTGCCGCACAATCCGCAATATTTATGTGTTTTTCGCCAATAACATAAATGACTCGCTTTTTTTGCTAATAATAAAAGATGATCATCAAAAACAGGCGCGATATTTTTTATATTTACTTTTTTAAAAACTGGATTATCAATAATGATATGATTTTCAGCAATCAAATACCGCACCTTTTCAGATTCTACAAAACAATAAAAAGTAGCATCAGCATTAAAATAATGTGATACTTTATGCCACGCGGGCAAGTGTTTTTCATCGATTAAATAAATGGTTTGATCATTGAATGCGAAAATAAGATCATCTGGTTTTGGATGATCCACAACATAATGGCTTTTATTAAGAGATTGCATATAGGATGCTCCGAATGGAACCGCAAAACAGTGTAACACATTCTTATCTTCTTGCAATTGATCAAGGTACCAGCAGTTCGCGAGCAATTGTTTTTAATGTAAAAGGTGAAAATTGTGGATCGCATCAAATTCCTATTCAACAATATTATCCGCATGATGGATGGGTTGAGCATGATCCTGCTGAAATTTGGAAAACAACTTTACTATGTTGTAAAAATGCAATTAAAAACGCAAAAATTTCTGCAAAAAATATTGCAGCGATTGGCATTACCAATCAGCGCGAAACCACTATTATTTGGGATAAAAAAACGGGCGAGCTAATTTACCCCGCAATCGTTTGGCAGGATCGTAGAACCGCTGATCTTTGTAAAAAATTATCTGACAATAAAAATAATGTAGAATATGTTTCTAATAAAACAGGATTATTAATTGATCCTTATTTTTCTGCAACAAAAATTAATTGGATTTTAGATCATGTTGTGGGTGCAAGAAAACGTGCTGAAAATGGAGAATTAGCATTTGGCACAATTGATACATTTTTATTGTGGAAATTAACGGGCGGAAAAAGTTTTTTAACAGATGCAACGAATGCGTCGCGCACATTATTATTTAATATTCACACTCAAAATTGGGATGATGAATTACTATCGCTTTTTAATATACCCAAAAAATTATTGCCCGACGTAAAAGATTGCAGTGCGCATTTTGGCACAACAGAAAAATCATTATTTAATGTTGAAATTCCCATCACAGGAATTGCAGGTGATCAACAAGCCGCAACAATTGGTCAAGCTTGTTTTCAAGAAGGCATGATTAAAAGCACATATGGCACAGGATGTTTTATTGTATTAAACACTGGAAAAACAGTGGTAAAATCACGTCACGGATTATTATCCACAATTGCTTATCGTTTAAATAATAAAGTAACCTACGCATTAGAAGGTTCTATTTTTTCAGCGGGTGTTGCTGTTAAATGGCTGCATGAAAATTTAAAATTAATTTCATCGCCAGAGACTTGCGAAAAATATTGCAACGAAATTGAAAATACTAATGGTGTTTATTTTGTGCCTGCATTTACAGGATTGGGCGCACCCTATTGGAATCCTAATGCACGCGCTGCGATTTTTGGAATCACACGCGATACTCATATTTGTCATATTGTGCGTGCTGCACTCGAATCAGTTTGTTATCAAACCACCGATTTAATTCACGCAATTTCCGATGATTATAAAAAACCATTACAGATGTTGAAAGTTGATGGTGGCATGTCAAAAAATAATTGGTTACTACAATTTTTATCAAACATGCTGAATTTACCGGTCGAACGTCCAAAATGTATTGAAACAACTGCATTAGGTGCAGCATTTCTAGCGGGATTAGGAATTGGACTATATAAAAATCTGCAAGATGTTGCGCAATTTAATTCGCAAGAAAAAATATTTTCTCCACAATTTTCAAATCAGGATAGAGAAAAATTTTATGCTGGGTGGAAAGAGGCAGTTCAACGAGTGATAATTCGTTAATAATTGTTTTGTCAGCTTATAAGCGACATATCAATATGAAAGTTTCATTACACCAAAATTTCAATCCCTTTGTCATGCACTAAATTAAGTAATTTTAATGATGTTCCGCGTGGATGTTTCTCACCGATCTCCCATTGTTTTACCGTTGAAGTTGTTATATTCAAATAAGCGGCGAAAACAGCCTGACTTATTTTTTCCTTTAAGCGAATTTGTTTGATTTCAGCAGGCGTTAACACTTTTACTTTTGGCAAACACATCACATCAAATTCACGCATCGTTGTCGCATCAATAATGCCGGCATCATAAAGACCGTTCGCCATTTCGTGCACCGCTTCGAGCGGTTTTAAATATTTAAATGATTTTTCTTTTTTATTGATTTTTTTTGCAATCTTCTTTTTGGCTATTTTTCTATTCATGGCTTTTCACCTCGATCAACTCACCCATTTTAATTAAACGATCAATTTCCATATTGTTTAAATTTAAATAATATTTTGCTGCTTTTTTAAAAGCATTGAGCTCATCATGATCAATGTTGTCACGCTCATTTTTGGGATACCCGTATAAACAAAAAACATTATTGGAAATCTGAAAAGCTATAATCGTTCTTACACTGTCTCTTTTTCCACGATTCCCAATTCCAATTCGCTTTTTGTAAATACTTCCGCCTAAGTTGCCATCATGCAGACCATTTTGCAGCTCAAACACAGCTTTACAAATTTTATCTTTACTTAACCTGTCATGTTGCGCCCATCTAGAAAAATAACGAGTCGCCAATATTCGCATAAAACTCCCTGTCATCACTTATAATTATATCACTTAGTATACCAATTTCAACTCTCGAAATTTACGTTCACTTATAAAATCCACTATTTTGAATATAGTAACAGTTTTCAAAAAAACTGTCATCAAAATTTAATCGCTTTGATTGCATTTTTTGTAATATTTGCTAATTCTTCAATAACATTTATTTTGGTATGTAAGATAAAGTCGCAGCGAAACACTTCTTTTCTAAAGCAATCGGATATGCAGAAAAACCAGAGATCGTGCGATTGATAAAAGTGGTTCCAACAATGCAGCACTAAAATCAATTAACAAAAATTTAAACAAAAAGAATAAAATTGCAATTCGACAGATAAAATATTTAAATAGTATCGTTGAACAAGATTATCGGTTTATTAAAAAAATAACGAAATCAATGATGGGTTTTAAATCTTTCTACTCTGCAAGCGCAACATTCATCGGAATTGAATTGCATCACATGTTACAAAAAGGTCAGCATCAGAACAGTAACAATATAAATATTTTTGAACAATTTTATTCATTAGCAGCATAATTGTGTCCACTGAAACTCATCTACGGTTTTTAATGGATGAATAAAAAATTTGCGACAAAACCGAATTATTTTATATCAAGCTGATGCATCAAGGATATTGGATATCAGAAAATTATTTAACAATACTCGCATCACCCGATGAAACCGCAATCGTTTTACCATCATCTGTTTTTATTAATAAAAACCCATGATCATTAATACCTTTTGCAACACCGCCTATTTTTGTTTTTGTATTTTTAACCGTAATCTTTTTATTATACAAACAATCCACTGCATTCCATTCATTTTGAAAATAAGTTAATCCATGTTGATTAAATTGTTCGAGATAATGTATTAAATTATTAGTAAGTGATGTACAAATTAAATTACGATCAAAATTATTATTGGTAATGCTGCGCAATGAGGTCCATGCTTGCGATATTTCTTGTGTTTTATCGGTAATCATATTGACATTCATTCCAATACCGATAATCACAGAACAGCCGCCATTCGTTTCAGCTTGCGTTTCAATTAGAATGCCCGATAATTTTTTGTCATCATAAAAAATATCGTTCGGCCATTTTACTGTTAATTTTTTGGGTAAGTAAGATTGTAATGTTTTTACAACGGCTAAACTCACCACTAAACTTAAGCCCGCAAGCTCACTGATATCTTGATGAAATGTATACAACAGCGAAAAATAAATATTTAAACCAAATGGTGAGTGCCAATGTCGATTCAGTCTGCCTTTGCCTTGCGTTTGTTGTTCCGCCAAACAAATTTTTATTTTTTTATCGTTTAAAAATGATTTTAAATATTCATTAGTTGAATCTAAAGTTTCAAAAATATCAATCTCGATATTTTTATTTTTAATTTCTTTTTTAATTATTTTTTTATCAAGTAATATTAATGGCTGCATAAATGCATACCCTTTACCTTTTATCGAATCCACTTCAATGCCATACAATTCTAATTTTTGAATCGCTTTCCACACAGCGCTTCGCGTAATATTTAATTTTTCGCCGATGCCGGTTCCATCGTGATATTTACAATCATTTAATATAGAAATTAAATTGGTAAAAACTGAGTTGGAGGTTTTCATTTTTATTTTGCTGCTTCTGTTTGTTGTCACGATTGTATATGTAAATTTGTTTTATTTAAAGTTTCCTAAATGTTGTTGCATTTCTTTAAGTAATTTGTTATTTTGAATAACGTTACATATTTCAAATATGATATACAGGAAAATTTTACCGTTAAGTTGGGAAATAATTTAAATATTATGTGGAAAAATATACCTCATTGAGGTATAATTCAAAGAGGTACATATAAAATGAGAATATTTAAAACTCGTTCATTTGCAAAGTGGACTAAAAAATCGGGTATCAAGGATCAGAATTTACGCGATATTATTATTGATATGGAAAATGGACAAGTTGAGGCAAGTTTGGGTGGTCGTTTATTTAAGCAGCGAATCGCTTTGGGCGGAAAAGGTAAACGTGGCGGAGCAAGATTGATTGTGGCATTTATTGCAGACGATAAATCATTTTTTATTTACGGATTTTCAAAAAATGAAATTGAAAATATTACTACAAAGGAATTAGATGCATTAAAAGCACTATCAAAACAGTTGTTTTTGTATTCTGAAATTGAGATAAAAAATGCGATTAAAAAAGGTGAATTATATGAAGTTACATAAAATATCGAAGAAAAAACCAAATAAAATATTAGAGACTGTTCATGATTCAGCGGTTGGTTTGCACAGAGCGGGACTTATTGATGCAAAAACAATGGCAGAATTTGATGCGTTATGTTTGCCGCCGGTGAAGCAGTACACCGCACCGCAAATTAAAAAATTACGCAAACGTTTTAATATTAGTCAGCCTGTTTTAGCAGCTTATTTAAACACGAGTCCCAATACAGTGAAACAGTGGGAACAGGGTGTGCGAAAACCAAATTCTATCGCAATGAAATTATTAGATTTAATAGATCATTTGGGGTTGCAGATTTTGGTATACGAATCTTGATTAACATTTTCATTGCGTTCTCGCATAGAATTTGCTATTTTGAATAATGTAACAAAATTCAAACGAGGTTTTTATGAAACATGGTGGTAAAAGACGTGGCGCAGGGCGTCCAATTGGAACTGGAAAATATCAAGATACAACAAAAGTGATGCGTATTCCAGTTGGGATGATTGATCAAGTGGTGTCTTATCTTGAAACAAAGGGATTTCAGTTACCTTTGTTTAGCAATAAAGTGGCTGCTGGATTTCCGTCGCCTGCGGATGATCATATTGAAGTGCAATTAGATTTAAATACACATTTAATTAAAAATCCGACGAGCACTTTTTTAGTGCGCGTTTCAGGTGAATCAATGAAAGACATTGGTATTTTTCCAAATGATATTTTAATTGTGGATCGCAGTATTGATCCTGTTGATGGAAAAATTGTAATTGCGGCAATTGATGGTGAATTAACCGTGAAGCGATTAAAGAAAGAAAAAGATGCTGTGTATCTAATGCCTGAAAATCCAGCATTTAAACCGATTGCAATTAAAGAAATGCAAGATTTAAATATTTGGGGCGTGGTGACCAATGTTATCCACTCGTTTTAATCAAACTTGTTTTGCACTCGTCGATTGCAATAATTTTTTCGTTTCGTGTGAGCGTATTTTTAATCCACGATTAATCAACAAGCCAACGATTGTTTTGTCAAGCAATGATGGTTGTGTAGTTGCGCGCTCGAATGAAGCAAAATTACTTGGCATTAAAATGGGACAACCTTATTTTCAGATTGAAAAATTATGCCGACAAAATCACGTTCATATTTTTTCATCTAATTTTGAATTATATGGTGATATTTCAAAACGTGTGATGACAACATTATTTGATTTTTGTTTGGATAGCGAAATTTATTCTATTGATGAAGCATTTTTACGATTAGATAAAATGTCAATTAATGTAGTAGAGTATGCAAAAAAAATAAAAGAAACTATTTGGAAAAATATCGGCATTCCTGTTTCAATTGGTATTGCGCCTACCAAAACATTAGCGAAAATGGCGAGCCATCTTGCAAAACAAAATTTGACATCGGGTATTTATGATTTACGATCAGAAAATGCTCGAGAAATTATTTTACAGACATTTCCAGTTGAAGAAATTTGGGGAATTGGAAAACAAACTGCAACGCAATTACATTATTCTAAAATTCATATGACATCACAATTATGCGCAACTCCATCAACCTATTTAAAGAAAAGATTTGGTGTGATGATGATGCGTATTATAAATGAATTAAATGGCATTTCCTGTTTATCATTAGAGGAAGTGCATTCTGTAAAAAATATTATGTGTTCGCGATCATTTGGAAAACCGGTGACCACATTATCTGATTTATTAGAAGCGGTGAGTACTTATTGTGCGAATGCTTGCAAAAAAGCACGACTACAAAAAATAAAAGCACAAGGGATCTGTGTTTATTTGCGCACCAGTTTATTTAATAAAACAAAACCATTTTATAGTGCGAGTGATCAGAAAATATTATTATTGCCAAGTAATGATACTGTTTTAATTACAACAATCGCACACGATTTACTAAAAAAATTATTTAAATCAAATTATGATTATCAAAAAGTCGGTGTGATTTTATTAAATTTAATAGATGAAAATATCAAACAAAATGATTTATTTGAAAATAAAAATAATGATGATAATAAAATATTGATGAATTTATTGGATGTTATGAATGAGCAATGGGGCAAAAAATCTTTATTCCTTGCGGCAGAAGGAACACAGAAATTGTGGTCGGTAAAATCAGCGCGTCGCAGTCCGCGATATACTACACAATGGAATGAATTATTACTGGTTTTATAAAAATAGGAGTTGTATATAAAAAATATTAAACGAGCGAGCGCAAAGATTTTAAAAATAGATTAAATTTTTTCAGCGATTTTTCCAAATCGTCTATCACGTTTTTGAAAAGTTGCAATGGCGGTATTGAGAATTTGCTCATCAAAATCAGGCCAGCATGCATTCGTAAAAAAAAGTTCAGTGTAAGCTAATTGCCACAACATAAAATTACTAATGCGCTGTTCACCGCTGGTGCGAATTAATAAATCAGGTTCTGGTAAATCATGTAAACATAAAAACGGTGCAAAATCTTGTTCGGTTGTAGTTGCAATATTAATTTTTTGATCAATTATGTGTTGAGCAAATCGTTGTGTTGCCTGCAAAATATCCCAGCGCCCACTGTAATTGATCGCAATTACTAAGTTGAGCCCATTATTGTCTTTCGTTACAGTCTCCGCTCGTCGCATTTCTAATTGTGCGCCGTGGTTAAAAACAGATAGATCTCCGACAATGCGAATTCGAACACGATTACGATGCATATCATCTAAATTTTTTAATAACGAATCAGATAATAATGCTGTTAAAAACTGAACTTCTAACTTTGGACGCGCTTGAAAATTTTCAACACTCAGCGCAAACAGTGATAATACTTCAATATTATTTTCCACACAAAAATCGATTACCATTCGAACAGATTTAACACCAGATCGATGCCCAGCAATGCGCGGCATCAAACGTTGTTTTGCCCAACGTCCATTACCATCCATGACAATAGCAATATGTTTTGGATTATTATTTGATTTTGTCATAGTGATCGCTTTGTTCCATCATGCGAAAAATTGCGTTGAATGGCTTTGTTAATCTCGCCTATATTTCCATAACTTTTTTTCTTTAGCAACACAAATGAAATACATGCGTAAAAAGAATAATTGTAATACAATCACGAATGTTTTCGATGACAGGATTACATCATGATCAAGAAAATTAAAAAAAGTATTTATTTTTTGATTTGCTCACTTTGTTTTTTGCCCAGTTTTACGTTTGCGAAACAACCTAATATTTATCCTGGCATCAGTTATGAACAATGGAAAATGCCAAATGGTATTAAACCAATGGGTGTGTTGGGTGTGCGCGGATTGGCAGATTTTAATAATTGGTTTTACGGTGGCGTGGGATTATATAGTTCTGTTGCAGGTGAAAAGGGCGGATATTTTGCACTAGCTTTGGAAGGTGGTGTGCAACATCATTTGTTTTCGCAATTTAAATGGGATGTGGGTGCGCGTGTTGGCGGCGGTGGTGGACATTCTGTTCCAGTCGGCGGTGGATTATTTTATGAGCCTTACGCAGGCTTGCAATATGATTTTGGAAAATTATATGCGGAAATTTATTACAGCTATATTGATTTTGTAGATGGTCAAATTTCCAGTGATCAATTTGGATTGATGATGGGTTGCGCATTTAATGCTATTTCATTTTCAGCGGGAAATCATGATTCACAAAATTATATCGCCGCACTTTCAAAAATATATTTTTTCAATAATGGTGTTTTAAATCTTGCAAATCAAGCGATGAATGCACATATGGAAATGTTGGGTGCAGAATTCGGACATTTTATTTCGAAACGATTTTTTTTATTTTTTAATTTTTCTGGCGCATTTCATGGAAATGAAAATGGATATGCAGATGAATTATTGGGAATCGGATATCAATTTCCATTATTCCATTCCCCTTATTTTAGCGGTTCAATTAAAATGGCAGCTGGATCAGGTGGTGGTGGAAATGTAAATACAGGTGGTGGATTTTTATATAATCCATTATTGGGTTTGGAATATCGTTTGCATTCAATTGGTGTAGAAATTGATGGTGGATATCTTGATGCGCCGCAAGGTGATTTTGCTGCGAAGCAAGCGAGTGTATTATTAAAATATTATTTTTCAAATCATAATGCGTTGCATTCCGATCAACATGCATGGCGAATTCGTATTTTAAATCAAACTTATTTTGAGCCGCGTTCAAGTGATGGCACCATTAATCCTACTATGCAATTACTCGATATCGATTTTGATTATTATCTGCTGCATTATTTATATGTAACAGGACAAGTGGCATTCGCATATAAAGGTCAAAATACAGGTGGATATACTTCAGGTATGTTCGGCCTTGGCGCGATTACACAACCAATTTTAAAAACACCCATTCAATTATTTTCTGAAATTTTGGGTGGAACAGGGGGAGGCGGGGGATTAAGTATCGGTGGTGGCGCATTAGTTGAACCGATTGTTGGTTTGCAATATCAAATAAATTCCGTGTTTGCATTACAAGCATCAACAGGATATTTAATGGCAGTGAGCGGTGGATTTCATTCTCAAACATTAGAGATTGGTATTAATTATCGATTAACGGATTAATAATATGGATAATATAATTTGTTTTGTTGGATTGGGTTATATTGGTTTGCCTTCGGCAGCGTTATTAGCGTCACGCGGTCATCGTGTAATTGGATGTGATATTCAACAACGTGTTGTTAATACCATTAACGCAGGAAAAGTGCATTTACATGAGCCAGGATTAGAAAAAATAGTGCATGATGCAGTAATAAGTGGAAAATTATCCGCACAATTATCTATTCCAACAGCAGATATTTATATTGTTACTGTTCCAACACCAGTCACTGAAAAAAATGAACCTGATATTTCTTACGTAAAAATAGCTATAGAATCCATTGCGTCACAATTACAAAAAAACAATTTAGTCATTATTGAATCTACATCGCCTGTTGGCACAACAGAACTAGCAAAAAAATGGATTTTACAATTACGCCCCGAATTAAGTGATATTTATTTAGCATATTGTCCTGAGCGCGTAATGCCAGGACAAATTATTCGAGAATTAATTGAAAATGATCGTGTTGTTGGTGGCATTGATAGTGCTTCAACACAAAAAGCAATTGCATTTTATAAATTATTTGTAACAGGTGAATGCATTGCAACGACTGCAAAAACAGCTGAAATGACAAAGCTTACAGAAAATGCATTTCGAGACGTCAATATTGCTTTTGCAAATGAATTGTCGATGATTTGTGATGCAGAAAATATTAATGTATGGGAATTAATTGCACTCGCAAATCGTCATCCGCGCGTGAAAATTTTACAACCAGGTCCTGGTGTTGGTGGACATTGCATTGCAGTTGATCCTTGGTTTATTGTTGCATCCAATCCGAGCCAAGCAAAATTAATTCGCACTGCACGTGAAGTAAATGATTATAAAGCAAGATATGTGCTTCAAAATGTGCTAAAAATTGCAAGTACATTACAACAACCAACGATTGCTTGTTTAGGAATTTCATTTAAAAAAGATGTAGATGACTTACGCGAAAGTCCTGCATTAATGATCGTAAATCAATTAGCAGAAAAAACATCGGGGAAAATTTTAGTAGTGGAACCTCATATTGCAGAGCTGCCAAAATCTTTATCACCTTACAAAAATGTATTATTAACTTCATTAGATGAAGCGTTAAGTGCAGCTGATGTGGTTATTATATTGGTTGCGCATTCTGCATTTACCAAAGAAAAAATTATAACATTAACAAGCGGAAAATTAATCGACGCGGTTGGATTAATAGGAAAAGAATATGCTACAAGTTTTGCAATCGCTTAATTCTGGCGAAACTATTTTAGAAGATGTGCCGTGTCCTAAAAATATGGCCAGCACATTATTAATAGAAACAACAAAAACATTAGTTTCTGCTGGAACAGAAAGAATGTTGCTTGAATTTGGTAAAGCAAATTTGTTGGGAAAAATAAAACAGCAACCTGATAAAGTAAAAATGGTTTTTGAAAAAATAAAAACAGATGGATTATATGCAACATTAAATGCCGTTAGAGCAAAATTAGATAAACCGATTGCATTGGGATATTGTAATGTTGGTCACGTGATTGAAGTGGGTAAAAATATTGTTGGATTTTCTGTCGGTGATCGCGTGATCTCGAATGGCCATCACGCAGAAATTGTACGCGTTCCAAAAAATTGTTGCGCAAAAATTCCAGATACTGTAAGCGATGAAGAGGCTGCTTTTGTAGTTGTTTCTGCAATAAGCTTACAGGGTATTCGTTTATCGCAACCCACGTTGGGTGAGCGTTATGTTGTTTTTGGATTAGGGTTAATTGGTTTATTGACCGTGCAATTATTAAAAGCACACGGTTGTCGTGTATTGGGTGTTGATTTTGATAGTGAAAAATGTGCATTAGCAAAAGAATTTGGTGCAGAAATTTCACATCCTGATAATATTATTTTAGATGCTGAAATTTTTTCGCGTGGGAATGGAATTGATGCAGTTATTATTACAGCCGCTACAAACAGCGATACATTATTACATCAAGCAGCCACTATTTGTCGCAAACGCGCCCGCATTATTTTAATTGGCGTGATTGGAAATACATTTTCTCGCGCTGATTTTTATGAAAAAGAATTAAGTTTTCAAGTATCATGTTCTTATGGTCCAGGTCGATATGATGAAAATTATGAAAAGTTAGGATTAGATTA
Organism: Gammaproteobacteria bacterium RIFCSPHIGHO2_12_FULL_36_30; assembly: GCA_001801815.1. Classification (GTDB taxonomy): domain Bacteria; phylum Pseudomonadota; class Gammaproteobacteria; order Coxiellales; family Coxiellaceae; genus 2-02-FULL-42-43. Next base: position 117,493 of record MGXU01000007.1, on the reverse strand, counting down.
TCCAATTGGATTCGTGCGTTGGACCGAGCAGCGAAATTTTGAAGCTGTGTTGGATATGATGTCGCAAAAATTATTAAATGTAAAACCACTTATTTCAAAACGAGTTAGCATTGATTATATTTTTGATGCGTATGCTGATTTAGAAAAAAATAAATCAGTTTTGGGAATTTTAATTGATTATTCTACTGAAAATTTTTCTGAAAAAATAAAAACATCGATAGTAATTGAAAATAAAAAAAGTAGTGATGCAGCATTAGAAAATATTTCAGCGGGATTTTTAGGTGCAGGTAATTACGCGGGAATGATATTGGCGCCAGCATTTCAAAAAGCAGGTGTATTATTACAGAGTGTTGTTTCAAGCGAAGGAATAAGTGCAAAACAACTGGCAAAAAAATGCGGATTTCAAAATGCATTAACAGATCAGAAAACTATTTTTGATGATGCAAAATTAAATGTTGTGGTGATTGCAACAAGACATAATGCACATGCCGAACAAGTTATTTGTGCGTTAGAAAATAATAAACATGTCTTTGTTGAAAAACCACTTGCAACTAATTTAAATGATCTTGAAAAAATAAAATCCGTTTATCAAAATAGCAAAAATAATTTATTGATGATTGGATTTAATCGTCGCTTTTCACCGCTGACACGAACTATTAAAACATTATTAAGCAGTGAAAAATCCTTAAAATCTTTTATTATGACTGTTAATGCGGGTTTTATTTCGAAAACACATTGGTCGCAAGATATTCACGTTGGTGGCGGACGTATTATTGGTGAGGCTTGTCATTTTATCGATTTATTACGATATTTATCTGGAAGTCCAATTAAAAATTGGCATGCTATTTGTTTAAAATCTGATTATGAAACACAGGATGACAACGCAACAATCACATTAAGTTTTGAAGATGGTTCATGCGGGACCATTCATTATTTATCTAATGGTAATAAAAAATTTTCAAAAGAAAAATTGGAAATTTTTTGTGATGGTAAAATTTTACAATTGGATAATTTTAAAAAATTAATTGGATTTGGATTTTCAAATTTTAAAAGAAAAAAACTATTTAAACAAAATAAAGGTCAAGTAGAATGTGTGCAAGCATTTGTTGGTGCTATAAAAAATGGACAATCATCACCTGTCCCATTTAACGAAATTATGGAAGTATCGCGCATCTCAATTGAAATTGCAGAGTATTTAAGAAGATGAAAAAGTTTTTATTGTATTTCCACACAATAAAATATTTAAAGTTAAAACAAATTTTTTTTAGATTATATTATTTTTTTTATAAACCATCAGTTTCTATTGATATTCAAAAAATTAATCTTAATAAAACAAAAAGCGTATCGCCATGTCATTTTATTTTAAAAGAAAAAATTTATTTCAAAAATAATGATGCTGAATTTTTAAATCACGCAGCAGACATTTCTAATAAAAATATATGGAATGATAAGACATTGGAAAAATTATGGTTGTATAATTTACATTATTTTGATGCATTAAATGCGGCGGATTTGGATCAGAAAAAAATTGCATACCAATTATTGAAACGATGCGTTGATGAAAACCCACCCTTTTTAGGAATTGGATGGGAAGCATTTCCTATTTCACTGCGAATTGTAAATATTATTAAATATGCACTTTCAGGAAATAATTTATCTGAGAAAATAATACATTTTCTATATTTACAAGCGCGATTTTTAAACAAAAAATGTGAGCATCATTTACTGGGAAACCATTTATTTGAAAATTATAAATCATTATGTATAGCAGGATTATTTTTTGATACAGACGAATCACAGAAATGGTTTCAAAAAGGTTTTCAAGGATTAAAAAAAGAAATAAAAGAGCAAATTCTTAACGATGGTGGACATTTTGAATTAAGTACAATGTACCATAATATTATTTTAGAAGATTTATTAGATTTGAATATCATTTTTAAATTTTACAAAAAAGAATTTATTTGGAGTGGTGAAGTTGAAAAAATGCTGCAATGGTTAAATGCAATGAAGAGATCAAATCATGAAATAAGCTATTTTAATGATGCTGCAAATGATATTGCAGCGACCCCAGAAAAAATTTTCTCGCAGGCACTTAATCTTGATTATAAAATATTACCAGAAGAAAATGGTATAAAACATTTTTCAGATTCAGGCTATATTGTCGTAAAAAACAGTCGATTTAAATTAATTGCTGACGTAGGAAATATTGGCTCTGATTATTTGCCAGGTCATGGGCATGCTGATGTTCTATCTTTTGAATTAATGATAGATGATATTCCAGTATTTGTTAATTTAGGTACATCTTGCTATGGAAATTCTGATCGAAGATTATTTGAGCGAGGCACTTCTGCACATAATACAGTCGTTATCAATGAAAAAAATTCATCAGAAATCTGGAGTGGATTTCGTGTTGGAAAAAGAGCAAGAATTAAAAATATAAATGTTGATGAAAAAAATAATTCTTATTTTATAAAAGCTTCTCATGATGGTTATTCCAGATTTCAAAAAAATTTATATCATGAGCGAGCATGGGAAATTTCAGAAAACAAAATTACAATATCAGATTATATTAATAGGTCAGTTGATAATGCTTATATCTATTTTCACTTACATCCTGATTGTAAAATCACTTTTGATTCAGAAAGAAAGATAAGAATTATGTTGAAAAATTATGATGAGATTCAATTTGAAATAGATAATAAATGCACCATTGTTGAAAATTTCTATGTGAGTACATTTGGGTTTTTGTATGGAACGAGATCATTAAAAATCAATATAAATCACCTTACTCATAAAAGACAAATTGCTACACTTCTCTTTTCTAATAAACTATGTCAGATTAATGAAAAATTAACATTACTAGCAGGCAACGTAACATGAAGGTCAAATTTGTATCGCACGCATCAGTTATAGTAACTACAAGTGATGCTGTGATATGGTCTGATCCTTGGCTATTTGGAAAAGCATTTAATGACTCATGGTCATTGTTTCCAGAAGCCTATTTTGATAATCAATGGTTTAATTCAATTGATTATATTTGGATTTCACATGAGCATCCAGATCATTTTCACATACCTACTTTAAAATCATTACCCGATTCTTTTAAAGAAAGCGTTACTATTTTATTCCAAAAAAATAATAGCGATAAATTGCCAATTGCATTGAAAAAAATGGGGTACAAAAATATTGTTCGCTTGCCACATAAACAATTTGTAAAAATAACTGCCAATACTATCGTGTGGAATTACCAAGTAGGGCAAATGGATTCCATTTTGGGTATATGTAACAACACTCAAACAGTGCTTAATTTAAATGATGCAGAAATAAATTCGTATGATACCAAGGTAATAAAGAAAAAATTGGGAAAAATTGATATCTTACTCAACCAATTTTCGATGGCTGGCTATAATGGTTATAGTGACTATCAGACTCATTTACCAAAAATGGCGCAATCGCTATTAAAAAAAGTTTACAATGCTCACATTGCACTGCAAGCAAACAAAACAATCCCATTTGCAAGCATGATTTATTTTTCTGCTGAGGATAATAAATATATAAATAAATATGCAAATCAACCGCTCTCCGTTTGTGAATATTTTAAAAATAAAAGTCGACCTAACGATGTGTTGGTAATGTATCCAGGTGATGAACACACGATCAATGAACAACATAATAATACATTAGCACTCACCAAATATCATGATAAATTTAATATGCAAACTACAATGAGTTATTCACAACCAGATATTGTAATGCTAGAAGAATTAAACAAAGCTTTTAACAGTTTGTATCTACGAATCCATAAGCGTTACTACAAATTTTTGATTAAATTATTTTTGAAACCAATGTATATTCGTGTCCCAGACTTGCAAATAACTTTTATTTTTGATTTAACTAAAAATCAATTTCAACAGGTAAAGAAAAATGATTTTGATTTAGTTGTTTATTCTCAGCCGCTTTATTTTGCTATGCAATTTGATTGGGGATTTCAAACATTAGGTGTTTCTGCGCGATGTAAAGTCATAAATAATTACGGAAATTATAGACGCCATCGAATTTTATTTGCACTTAATAATGCTGAAATATGGCTGAAATTTATTTTATTTTTCAATGTGCGCAATTTAAGATGGATATCGAAACGTTTTAATGGGCTGCTACGCCAAATTAAGCATCGTTATGTACGTCAACTAGATTAAGATGTCGTACTTGAAATAATTTTTGCTGCCAGTCTACGCATCAATTTTTCACGATTAAATTTTTCATAAAACGCATCTCTATTTTCGATTTTTATATTATTTTCTAATATGTAGTTGAGCTGTGTTATTGCTTCTTTTAGATTGCATGGTTGGAAAATATAACTGTTCGATACTTCGAAATTTAAAAAATCTGCAGCATAACCAGATACACCCGCTAAAATCGGCTTTCCTGTCATTGCATATTCAAATATTTTAGATGGTAATACTTTATTAAAGGCAGATAAATTATTTAAGTGTAAAAATAGAATATCAGCATCTTTATAATATTGAATTAATGTTTCTCGATCAACTGGCGAAAAAATTTTTACATTTTCTAAATCACGACATGACTTTTCTAATTCTTTTTGTTGACCACCACTGCCAATAATATAAAATTCACACTGCTTTTTAAAAGTATGTGCTAAAGCCGGAATTATTTTTTCAATTCCCTGACCTTGTCCAATATTACCCGCATATAACACTCGTTTAATAGCACGTTTTTTTTGTGTGTCTGATTGAATATCTCGAAAGCAAAGGTCAACACCATGTGAAATAGTAGTCACTTTGCATTCTTTATTGGGTTTAAAGTATGGGAGGAATCCATTTGAAACCAAATTAAGAGCATGTGCTTTTTTGATTGTATAAAACTCAATATAGTTAAAAAATGGAAGGCATAATTTCAACGGAAATTTCAAAATGGATTGCATCGTATCAGTAAAAATATCTCGTATATCTAAAAAAAGAGGTATTTTTTTCTTTGTAGCAATACGTGCACCTAAAAAAGCAGTAAAGAGTCGAGATGAAGTTGCATACACTACATCATATTTTTTATTTCGTGTTATTTTTAACGCTTTAAAAAAATAGTATGTAAATGCTTTGGCTTGATCAATGAAACCGCTTTGATGTGCTGGTATCTTAACGCGATAAATTGTTGCGCAACCTTTTGTTTCTGTCTCGTGTGCGCTTGCTTGAAAATTTGCATATCGATTAGGTAATGTAGTAATAATATCAATTTGAAGATTTTCTGCTTGCGCCATTGGTTCTAGTGATTCAATCAATGCTTTTGCGCGAAAAGAACCGGCGCATAAATCAGGTGGAAAATAAAAACTCAAAATCAGAATTTTTTTTGTCATCCAATCGTCTTCATGTTTTCATATAAAATAAAATTTTACCAGATGCTTTTATTAAAGTAAGTAATAAGTTTAAGTTGTTCTGATTAAAATATGAGAATAGCAGCTAATTAATTTATTGATCACAATTACTAAAAAATGAGTTACAATTCGGTCATACTTGGTATTAAAGATACATTATCTCTAGAAATCAAAAGGTAAATAATGATATTTGTCGTCGTCGCTTTTACATTGTTTGCTTTATCGTTATTCTTTACATTTTTAGTACGCCAATTTTCACTGAAAAAAAATATAGTGGATGTTCCAAATCAGCGTAGTTCGCACGCCTTACCAACGCCAAGAGGTGGTGGTTTAGTGTTTGTTTTTTTATTTTATACGGTCGTTTTTATACTATATTTTACCCATTTTATTCAGCTGAAAATATTTATGTCGCTATTGGGTGGTGTTCCAATTGCAGTTATTGGATATTGCGATGATGTGTTGAGTGTCAATGCATTATGGAGAGCTACCATTCATCTTTTATCGGCTATTTGGAGTATCGCGTGGTTGCATGGCGTTTCTTTTTTGAATTTTAACGGACATATTTTTTATGCGCCTGTTCTATGTTCTATTTTAGCGGTTTTTATTACTGTGTGGTTTGTAAATTTATATAATTTTATGGATGGAATTGATGGTTTAGCTGGCATGGAGGCTGTTTTTGTCAGTTTTGTCGCAGGATGTATTTTAATATCTCACGGTTTTTATGCCATTTCATTTATTTGTTTTGCCCTCACATTTTCTGTATTGGGGTTTTTATTTTTTAATTGGCCACCTGCAAAAATTTTTATGGGTGATGTCGGTAGTGGTTTTTTAGGATTTATTTTTGCTGATTTAATGTGGATTACAAATAACTATCATCAGTTATCATTTCCTTTTTGGTGGATTTTATTAAGTGTTTTTATTGGTGATGCAAGCTATACGTTAATTTATCGTATGATTCAGAAAAAAAATTGGAAGCAAGCGCATCGTGAGCATGCTTATCAGCGGTTAACGCAAGCAGGAGTTACACATAAACATATGACGTTAAGTATTTTTGTCATTAATCTACTTATTTGCTTGCCTGCGGTTGATATTTATTCCCATTTACACAATGATATTTTAATGATTCTTTATTTTGTTACAATAGCTAGTATTTTTTGGCTAGCATGGTTTTTTATTACACGACAATACAATATTGGTTAGAGTTGTTTGATGATAGATATTGTAAGGACGCAATATTAGATGATGGATCTTAAATTCCTACGTAAATATTCCGTTCCCATTGTTTTTACGCATGATATTTGTGCGGTGATACTCGCATGGTGGGTCGCTTTTTTCGTGAGATTTGATTTAAGTGCAGCTTCGTTAAGGGTGTTGGAGCATAGCTTAAAAGTACAAAGTCTTATTGTTGCCACGCACATTTTTTTCTATTGGTATTACAAAACTTATCGCCCATTGTGGCGATTTTTTTCTTCACCTGAGTTATTTCGTCTTACAAAAGCAATTTTTTTTGCATGGATAGTAAATATCGGCATTCTTTTTTTATTGCATGATTTAATTACTGTTCCTGTGAGTATTTGGTTTATTTATCCATTATGGTTAATTTTAATTTTGGGTTTAAGTCGATTTATCATTCGATATACTGGTGATAAACAAACAGCAACTGCAGCGTTAAAACGGATATTAATTATCGGTGCAGGAAAAGGGGCGGAGCTTTTCTTGCGTGAAATTACTCGTTGGCCAGAAAAGCAATATCAACCCATCGCCTGTTTAGATGATGATGTGACACTAAAAGGAAAAGAAATTCGAAGCGTGCCCATTGTTGGAAAAGTGGCGCAGCTTTCTGAAATAGTAAAAAATGAAAAAATTGAATTGGTCGTTATTGCAATTCCATCTATTAAAACGACAGCATTGAGAAAAATAGTTGAGATGTGTGAACAGATTAATGTTCAGGTTCGCGTACTCCCTTCTTTATCTGAATTTAAAGAAAATCAAGATGCTCATTTTCAGCCACGCGAAGTGTCTTTAGAAGATTTATTAGGACGAGATCCTGTGCAATTAGATTGGGATGGTATAAAAACATTTTTAGACAATCAAGTCGTTTTGGTGAGTGGCGGTGGTGGATCAATTGGTTCTGAATTATGCCATCAAATATTACAACTTAATCCAAAAAAATTAATTATTATTGATCACTCAGAATTTAATTTGTATCAAATAGAAAAAGAATTGCAAGATATTGGAGCAGATAATATTCATATTGAGTTGTTAACTATCACAGATAAAAGTGCTGTAAATTATGTGATGCAGAAACATAAACCTGATATTGTTTTTCATGCAGCTGCTTATAAACATGTTCCTATTTTAGAATTTCAGCCGTTCCAAGCGGTTAAAAATAATGTTTTTGGTACAAAAATACTAGCTGAATCTGCTATTGAAAATAACATAAAGAAATTTGTTTTAGTTTCAAGTGATAAAGCAGTTAACCCAACTAATATTATGGGCGCAACAAAGCGAATTGCTGAATTATTTTGTCAAAGCTGTAATGCAATTTCAAAAACACGTTTTATTGCTGTGCGTTTTGGCAATGTAATTGGCTCAACAGGTAGTGTTATTCCATTATTTAAGAAACAAATTGCAAGTGGTGGTCCTATTACTGTTACGCATCCTGATATAACGCGATATTTTATGACAATTAAAGAAGCAGCACAGTTAATATTGCAGGCAGGCGCGTTAGGTGAAGGTGGTGAGATTTTTGTGTTGGATATGGGCCAACCTATAAAAATTGTGGATTTAGCGAAACATTTAATTAAATTGTCTGGAAAAAATATTGATGATATTGGTATTGTTTTTACAGGATTAAGACCGGGTGAGAAGATGTATGAGGAATTGTTTTATGAGAAGGAAGCGTTGAGTGAGACGATACAGAAGAAGATTTTCAGGGTGAATGGAAAATTGCATTATAATGAAAATAATATGATAGATATATTTTTACAATTTGAAAAATGCTGTTTACACTATGATGAAAAACTATTAATTCAAATAATGTTAACAATCTTTGGTTCGGATGGAAATTTCCTAGAAAAAATAAAAATGGTTGAGACGGAATTAATGGGTTGATAAAAATAAAAATTATACTCAATATACAATTATTTTTAATCTTTATTAATGAAAAATGAAAATAAAATGCCAGCATTAAATACTTTATTGTTAGCCGCAGGAAAAAGTTTGCGTATTGCAAAGATTGCAAATGGATTGCCAAAACCACTTATGCCGATTGCTAATGAGGCAATTATTTTTAGAAACTTGCGATGGATTAATCGTTTTGCACAACCCAATCCAGTATGGATTAATTTACATTATAAACACAAATTAATGCAGCGCAAAATAGAAAATTTTTCTAAACAGATTTCAAATTTACAAATAAAATTTGTATATGAAAAAAATATTATGGGCACAGCCGGCGCATTAAAAAATATCTCAAATCAAACTTCAAAAGATTCCCACACCTTAGTCATTTATGCAGATAATTTATTTAATTTTGATTTAAATGATTTTATTGAAACACATTATAGAAAAAAGAATAAGGTCACAATTGCAGTATTTGATGATCGATTAAATACGCACACAGGAATTGCTGGGGGGAAGGCGCTTCTTGACAATCACTTATATATAACGGAATTTGTTGAAGGGAAAAATGGTATTCTTTCGCCATATGTAAATGCCGGTGTTTATTTATTAGCGCCAGAGATAATTGACCATATACCATCAGATCAATTTTGTGATTTTGGAAAAGACATTTTTCCAAAATTATTGCGTGAAAATGTACCATTAAATTCTTATATTATTGATGGTTATTGTTTGGGACTAGATACACCAGAATGTTTTGTAGTCGCAAATAAACTGATTGAGCAAAAAAAAATTGTGATATTGTGATTTTAAGAATACCCAGATGGTATTCTGAGTAGTTTGTGCATAATATGTTATATTCAGAATATATTTGGACTGTACAACATACAAATAAGTAAGATAATTTAACCGCGAAGAAATAAAGTAGAATTAAATAAATCCATAATATTCACCAATGAGCTGAAATGGTATGTGAGGTAGCCCTGTTTTAAATGTGTTGTTGATGATGCTGCCAAGATCAAACCATAAAGTACCTTGTTTTTTTGAGTACAATACACTATTCCATAATAAAAAATTTCCCGCATTCAATTTACGACCATTTTTGTTTACCCAGATTATCAGTGGAACGCATGATGCTCCTGATTGAGCAATTAATATACCCGCTACCTTTTCATTATGATGAGTTACAAATCCTACATTGGTTTTCTGATATTCGGTATTAGACTGCCATAATGCCCTCAATAATTTTACTGAGTGACCATAGAAATTTTTCTCGTTTCGAAATGTATTAAAACAAGCTATAAGCCACTGGAAATCAGAATCATAATCGCTAACCGTAAATATTAATTCCTTTTTTTCAGCAAAATTTAATTGATTGCGCCAATTTTGACGAAGGTTGCAACGTAACGTTTCTATAGATTGTGTTAAATCAATTAATCCAGATTCATATTGCATACCTTTGCGTTTGAAAAAGCCTAAATTTTCCAATACATTATTATTTTCTGATGAATTTTTGAGATTAGGTGCAATTGATAACACGCACAATTTTTTCAAACACCATTGTTTTTTAATAATGTAAAATATAGCTTGAATTTGTTCTAATGACGGAGTTGGAATAATCCACAAAGGACCATAACTAATTCTAGCAAATTTGAAAAATAAAATTTTTTTATACCATACTTGAATCAGAGCTATTGGCTTTTCATTTTCGCTGACGATAGCCCGAATTATTTTCCAGCGGTGGCTTTTCATTTTGGCATCGCCATAATGCCAAGATTGAGACAAATTTGGCTTTTCTACAGACGAAAAATATTGCAACCATTGTTGATATTCAATCTTAAAATTTATTTTGTATTTATTCGATTCCAAAATATCCCCGATATTTTATAGGACTTAATAATATTTGCTTATTAAAGCATAGTGAATTACTGTACGCTATGTGATTTATATGTCTATTTTTTGGGGTTTGGTATGTCACGGATAGGAAGAAAAAAAATTGCACTTTGTATATTGGCGCGCAATGAAATTGAATGTGTAAAAATTATTCAGCCTATAGTAGAAAAACAAGATAAAAACTCTTATGATGAAATTTATCTGATTGATGGCGGATCAACTGATGGCACTGTTGAATATTATAGACAAAGAGGAATTCCTGTTTTAACACAAAACGTGACAGGGAGAGGAAAAGCTTTCCAAGATGCAATCGAAAAAATTGATGCGGATGCTTATATTTTTTTTTCCCCAGATGGCAATGAAGATCCAAATGATTTAGCACGATTTCGTTTAGAGTTAGAAAAAGGGGCGGACCTCGTGATTGCGTCACGTATGATGAAAGGCGCAGTAAATGAAGAAGATCATTTGATCTTTAAATGGAGAAAATGGGTAAATAACGCATTTAATATACTTGCCAATATTTTCTTTAGACGAAGCGGATCATTTATAACGGATTCAATTAATGGTTACAGGGCGATTACGCGAGAAGCAGGTAAAAAACTACAGTTAAATGCTTATGATCATACAATTGAATATCAAATGACAATTCGTGCTTTTAAAAATAGCATGAATATTGTGGAATTTCCGACAATAGAAGGACAGCGTGTCGCTGGTGAATCCGGGTTGCCAAATTTTAAAACCGGATTGCAATTTATTTGGCGTTTTTTAAGTGAAATAAAATCAAGATTATTCGTGAGTCCATCGACACGAAAAGATCGATTAATTGCTATTTTTCTATCACTATACAAAAGAATAAATCGAGCTGGTTTATTAAATTTTGCTTGGGTGCAGTCTGCATTTATTTCAACATACTTTTTTTATAAAAAATATGTTGAAGATTGCAGCGCAAAACTTGTTAGAAATTACCCTGAGTTTTTTCAAAACGGCTATATTTTAGATATTGGTTCGAATATTGGATATACAGCTTGTATTTATGCACAAGCAATTACTTCGCCATACAAAGTACTCGCATTTGAACCTGAAATGCGAAATGTTAATATGCTAAAAAGGGTGGTGAAGCGCTATTGTTTTGCTGACAAAATAAATATTCATGCGACAGCGGTAGGTGACAAAACAGGAGGGTTAGAATTGTGGGAAAATGATGCTCATCACGGAGATCATCGCGTGTTGACAGATAAGTTTCGTGCCCAGATGAGTGATAATATTCAAGCACAAATGGTATCTGTCATTACCATAGATCATTTACTAAAAACAAAATATCAAATGATAACCCCGATCTCATTTATAAAAATTGATGTGCAGGGATACGAGCTGGCAGTGTGCCGAGGAATGGAAAAAACTTTGGAGCAAAACCCGGACTGTGTGGTATGGTTCGAGTATTGTCCCAGTATGATGAATGTATTAGGTTATAGAGCCGAAGACCTCGTTGAGTTTTTTTATACGAAAGAATATTTTTTCTACCGGCTAAATAAAGCTAACAGATTGGTACTTTTAGAACTGGGAACAGATCACAGAAATATTCTAAACTCATCTGAAGTCTATTGCGATATCCTGTGCTCTAAAAAAAACTTGAATTAAATTTTATTTTTGTGACACATGCTAATCCACATAATTAAAATGGGTGCGGTTAAAGTGATATAACCAAGCCCAATTCCTTGAATATTCCAGTGCTCGTTCATTAAGCAAAAAAGAGCGCCAACCGCTAATGGGGTAGTTAAACAAAGCCACAAAAAAAATAACCATGATCCCAAGGTATTTTTTACAGCTGCAATAGTTATTATTCCTGAAAGTACACAAGCAGATATTAATATGCTTAAGCCATAAGCATTGTTAAATGTATAACGCGCATAATGTATTACATACAAAGGTGTATAGTGATGTGGATTCCATAAATAAAATCCAATATGTATTGATAGCGTGATCAGCAAACCTGTTAATGCAAAATATATCCCTTGTTTTTTATTTCTTTTCCAAATAAAAAAACCAAGCAGTGGCGCTAAATAAAAAAAATTTAATCGTGCAGTAGCTAGTACTCCAATAAAAACAATAAAACTAATATCATACAACCAGTTTTTCCCCCAAAAATAAAAAAGCACTACCGCTATTAAGCCATATACTAGCCCAATAATAAGATAATCATTTGCTTCAGCTAAGAATTGCATGACAGCAGGGGATGAGAATAAACAAAGTAAATATAAATTTGTATTGAATGCACTACGCGTAATTATTTTGATAGCAAAAGCTGACGTAGTGATTAGCAATGGTATTAATAAACCATATGATCCACTATAAGTAAAAGGAAGTGCAAAAATGATGAGACCAGGACCTGCGCTTTCAGGATTCTTTAAATATGTTAAGTGCGAATATGGGAAGTAACCATGTACTAAATTATAACCTGTGAAAGTTAGCGCATCACGAGCATCAGTTCCGCGACCAATAGACTGTAAGACAAGCTCATGATGGTATAAAATTGCATTTATTATGAGAAGAAATAGCAATAATATTAATGTAGTAAAAGATGAGTCTAGTAATTTTTGAAAGTATAATGATTGTAACGATTTAGATAATAAAAAAAAATAGAAAATAACAAAAATAATCAAATAAGATGGTAAAAACCAATACATGCCAATATGAAGATATCTGATAATAGGTGCCAATGAAGGAAGTTGAAGACAGAATAGTAACAAAAAAATATAAATAATTTTATTTGACGAAAAAATATCGCTGTTTGAAAATGATGTTATCGTTAAAGCAGTTTTTCCCTGCATAGACAATTCCTTTTAGATGAACAACATAATGTTTTTCAGCGAGAGAGCATATAGCAATGAATAATTACATACAAGCATCTACAAAAAGAAGTGATGTCATTCAATTTCACCCCCCATTTTTATTTAAAAATCCCAATTCCACAAATAAGATGTTAAATCTTTTTTCCCACGTGTGATCTTGTAGTGCTCTTTTTTGTCCTCGTAGAGCAATTGCATCTCTTTCTATATCATGCTTGAGGTAATAACGAATTTTTTCTAATAAATCCGCAGTAGTTTTCCATGTGACTACTTCTTCACCATCAATAAATTCTTGCTCATATCCCGGTGCTTTCTCAACTAAATAAAAACCACCAGCCATTGGGACTTCAAAATCACGCAATTTCATTTGGCATTGACCCGGTTTATTGTGATGAAAATTTGCATATCGAGTAAAGCCAATATTAATTTTAGATTGATAAAATAGAGCTGATAATTCAGTTTGAGATAGCACGCCTTTAATTGCCTTTTGAGGAATAAAGGGAATGGGTTTTGTGTCATGTTTTAAACAAAAGCGATTTAGAAATGCTTTCCACAAACTGATCAACCCCTCTGCTTTAAATCGCGGCCAAGCATAATGAAACATATAATATAATGTTTCAGAAATATTTTTTACATAAACATTTGATTGATCAGAGTTCCAGTTTTTCCCAAAAATAAATAGCGGTATATCTGATTTTATTAATTCAGATAGTATCTGTTGTCTATAGGGATAAGCCATTCCTAAAAATGTAACATCATATTTTTTCTCTAATTGTGATGCAGTATAAATAAGATGTGATTGTTGTGCGGCCATTGGGAAGTAAAGAACTTTTTTCGCATATTTTTTTAAATGCCCCATATTATTCTGATGAGCGCATAATACAATGTCAAAATATTTTGCTGTACGAATTTGTCGAAACCAATGAGTTGGCATATCAACATTGTAATTTACCATCGGAATATTTAGCATTGATAATGCTTTTGCATATTTTGGTAACAAAAAATCGTCATAAACACAACAAAAAATCAAATTAAGATCTTGCTCTTTTTTTAGATTTTTTACCAAATTAAATAATGAGTTGTTCTTTTTTTTTCGTTCGTTGTGTCGACTTACTCCATAGAACTCACCTATGCAATCACCATAGTAGAAGCGAGTTACTATGTGTCCCATTGATTCAAGACTATTTGCAAGATGAATATCCATCCAAGTGTTTTTTTCTATTACTACTAAAATTTTCAGTGACACGTTACCCATTATGTTTTAAAAAAAATCCTATCAGCAAAGAGGGCGACTAAGCAGTAAAGCAAAAATTGTGTGTAGCAAAAATAAGGAGGGAGAGCAGGTTCAACGACTGCCACAAGTAGTGCGTTACAGAAAGTAATTACAACTGCTGATGCGACAAGCACTTGCGTCAAATTTAAATTATCATTTCTGTTTCTAAAAATCTTAAAAGCGGTAGAAAATAATAATAAACAAAAAAATAAAAACCACGGTACTCCACCCATTGAATCGATTACTTTCCAGCAATAAAAATAGAAATTCCTCTTCATTTCATAACAAGTTAATATTTTTGCAATAGATAGTGTAATTTTATTTTGTTTTGCGGCAGTTAGATCAGTAAAAGTATTATATACAATTGACTGTATCGATAAATAATTTTTATTATATTCTTCATAAGCATATTCGTAATGCTGCAACTTAAATGTTTTTAAGGCAGAAACAGTTTGGTTTAATTTTTGTTCCCTGATTTTATACAGCATTTTTTGAACGATTGCTTTTTGAGTTGCATTTTTAAAATAATCAATTGCATTTGTGTTTGCTAAAAAAAGAGGTTGAATAACAAACTGCACACCGGAAGTAGGCTCACCTTCAAAAACACCTTGCTTAAGATAATGATAACTTCTGTCAGCTAAAAAGGTTAATAAAATTGATCCTAACAATATTAAAACACAAATGCCCATGGATTTTATTGGTACTTTTCTCCATAAATACCACCCACACAATAATATAAAAACACCATAAAAATAATAAAATTGTAGCCTTGTTAATATCAAAAGCGCAACCCACAATGCTAAGTACACGATTCTTTTTATATTGAATTCCTGAACACACCGCATTAATAAAAAAAATGTAAATATAAAAAACGGAAATGATAGACCTTCTGATTCTATGTACCACATTTGAAAATGAAAGCAGATAGTGATTAAGACAAATAAAAATACAAAAAAAATTAAGAAATCAGATACCTTTAAATTTTTTATAAGCCAATATCTCGCATAGAGTAAAGATGAAAATGTTAAAATACTTTGTGCCCACATGACGAATTGAAATTGATATTTACCTGCCCAGTGAAAAAGCCAAATAAATAATGGATAAATAGGAGGTCTCACAATGCTAAATTGAACATATGAAGGTGTATCGTATCCGGTATTGGGTGTATGCGAACAGAGAAAAAAAATAACCACTAAAGCAAGAATGGTGTATGGAGTTTTATGCAGATATTTTTTTTTTAAAGAAGTGGCCATTTATTTTTTTAATGAGAATATTGCTGTTGCATGATCCCCGATTTTTATCTTCCTTGGCTACGCAAAAGAATGATGATAGCATTTTCATCGACATGATAACAAATTTCTTTTTTTAGCCTGTAGTAATTATATGCAGCTTATTTGAAAATAAGCATACTGAGGTTTCAACCTGAAAGATTTGTTCTTGTTTATAGCTGATACACATCTATCAATCAATACTCGATTAAGATTTTCTTATGAAGAAAAATACATATCGAAAAGACATTCAAGGAATGCGGGCTATAGCAGTCCTGCTAGTTATTTTTTTTCATCTTGGCATCACTTGTGTTTCTGGTGGACTCTTGGGCGTAGATATTTTTTTTGTTATATCTGGTTTTTTGATAACATCAATTATTAACAGAGATATTATAAATGGTAATTTTCAATTCCGTATCTTCTATCTTCGTCGGATGCGCAGAATTCTCCCGGCTTTGTTAACGGTGCTTTTTTTTACGACCCTAGTTGCCGTTATTATTTTACTTCCGCAAGACCTTGCGCATTATAGCTCATCGCTTCTTGCCTCCTTGACATCTGTTGCTAATATTTACTTCTGGAGAATAGTGCCTACTGGTTATTTTCAAGATAATACCCACTACGTCCCGTTGATTCATATATGGTCTTTAGGAGTAGAGGAACAGTTTTATATATTTTGGCCGCTTCTGCTTTTTTATGGAATAAAATTTCTTTCAAGGAAAACATTTTGTATTGTATTGGGTCTTATTACTGTAATTTCTGCCTTAAGTTCAGTCTGTCTATGGATCTATGGCCACACTAGTGTCGCATTTTATTCACCAACCTCCAGAGCATTTGAACTGTTGTTTGGTTGTATGTTTGCGTTGTATGGTTTGAAAATCCCTCGCTTGACTAACGTTTGGAATCAATGGTGTTCATTATTTGGCTTATCGGTGATTATTTTTACTACGTGCTTTACCAACCCTAATAGTGCATTATCAGGTTGTTGGGAAGTGATAACTTGTTTTGGGACGCTGCTGCTTATTTATTCTGGAACACATCATGAAACAATAGTAAGTAGCTTATTGAGTTCTCGTGTATTTTATTTTATTGGGTTGATCTCTTATTCTCTCTATCTTTGGCACTGGCCTATTCTTGCTTATACGCATGATCTAAATATTCAAATGACTGCTCAAATTAAACTGCTAATCTTTCTTGTATCTATTTTGCTAGCATTTCTTTCATGGAAGTTTATTGAGAACCCATTTAGAAAAACTAAAAAATTTAGCTTCAGTAAAACTTTCATTTATCTTTTGGTTATACCGATTCTTTGTGCGATTACTTTTATGTTTTTTGTGCGAGTGACACATGGCTACGAACGTCGATTTAGCAATAAAATAGATAAAATTTATAATTTATCTATTACTCCAGGGTACAGTGTGTTGGGGGATTGTTTTGGTGGAGATCCAGAAAAACCAACACCAGAAAAAGATTGTTTTATTGGCGACAAGACAAAAAGCCGAACAAAAGTATTGCTTGTTGGAGATTCCCACGCGGCTGCAGACATTAATATGATTAGTGATATGTTAAAGCGAGCAAAATTAAAGGGGTATGTAGTTACTCTTGGTGCCGCTGCTTATTTACCAGGAGTTTCATCTCCATCGTATGAAACAAAGGCGATGCGTGCTCGCAATTCTGCTATAACAAATATCATAAAAAAACATGATTTTAAATATGTTGTGATGGGCGGAATATGGGCTGCTTATAATAATGACTTAGTGAATGTTAAGTTATGTAAAAGTGAAGACTATTCTTTACTCAGAAAAGGATTAATAACCGCATTAAGTATTATTACTAGCCAATCAGCAATTCCTGTGATTATTTTGGACACACCCCCCCCCCTTATATTTAAATCCAAAATGCCCAATTATTTCCGAAGCATTTAATCTTAATTTGACCTGTAAAATAAAAGTATCTTTAGTGCATAAAATACAAGATCCTTCAAGAAAAATGATTATAGGCTTAAAACGAAAATTTCCTACCCTTATCCTTATTGATTCCAGCAAAGTAATGTGTGACAACAAAACTTGTTTTTCAGAAATTAAAAAGATACCAATATATTTTGATAATATGCGTAATGTAGGGGTACAAAACAATGGCCACTTAACGGCGGCAGCTTCAACTAAAATAGCGCACCTATATTTAAAAAAATACCCAAATCCATTTTAAAATTTTATTTTTCATAGTAAATTAAGTTATTATCAGTTTGACTTATTGCTTTAGTTGAAAAAATTAAGAAAGTACCATCTTATTTTCTGATAATAATTATTAAATTACTAATAAATCCAAAAGTAATTAATTTTTTTATGATAACATTTTTTATATATAAACTTTCGCATATCTTTTGAATTGCCTTTGTTTCTAGAAGATTTAAATTTTCTTCTAAAGCAAAAAATTGCAATCCTATTTTTTTTAAAATACTTCTGTGCCATTTTTTTGGCAGCCAATGAATAAATGGAATAAAAGTGTGAGGATCAATTGGAAACCACCGATTCGGTGTTGTTATAAACACGCCTTTTTTACAAACTCTAAAACATTCTTTAATCATTTTTGCTTGTTCGTCTAATGATCCAACATGCTCAATGACAGCAGATGAAAAAACAACATCGATACTATTATCTTTAAACGGAAGTTGCTTTGCATTGCCCGATTGAAATTTTAAACCTGGATAAATTGCCTCTAAAAAAGAACCATCTTGATTTGATAGTGCTATAATTTTTTTCTTATCCGGAAAATTTTCCTCAAAAAAATTAGCTGAAATAGCATTCTTTTCAGCAGTAACACCAACATCAAGAATACTTTCATAACCATGTTCAGGAAATTCGTTGGAAAAAATCTTATACATTTCAAGACGTTTTTCTAAAATAAAATTATCAATATAACCACCTGAGTTTTGTAGGGCATAATTTTTTTGTGACATGAATTATCCCGCCTTACTATCCATAATCTGCTTCAACAAATCAGCCAACAACCCAAAACACAAAACCATTAAACCGCACAACGCTGTTCCAACACCAAATACAAATAATGTTTTTAAGTGAGTAATTAACGCAATCACAAAAAACCAAAAGGATAGAAATAAACAAAAACCAGTAAATAATAAGAAAATTTTAATGGGATTGTAGTAATTAATCGCCTGCAAAATATATTGCATCGTGCGCAATGAATCTTTCAATAATTTTACTTTAGTTTTTCCATTTCGTTCATGATAAGGAATCTCAACATATTTAACAAAAAAACCCGACATCATAAAACCCAATGTCATTGAAGTTGTAAAACTAAATGTATTACATAATCGAGATAACATCGGTGTAATTTTAGTTTTGCTAAATATTCTTAATCCAGAATTAATATCAGGAATTTTACGCTCCGCTGCAAATTCAACAATACCTCGTAAAATACGACGTAAGGGTGCCTTTACTATTGATTCTTGATAATGTTTTCCAGTGCGTGCACCTACAACCATATCAAATCCCTTTTGATATTCCTCAAGTAGTTTAGGTGTTTGGTCAAAAGGGTAAGTACAATCGGCATCGGTAATCACAATCGTGTCATATTGCGCTGCTTTAATCCCATCTTTTAAAGATTTTCCATAACCAATATTGTGCGGATGATTAATAATCATCGCGTTTGTTTGTTTTAATTTTTCAGCTGTGTTATCGGTTGAACCATCATTCACAATAATAATTTCATACGTATTTATTTTTGCATTTTTACAAACAATATTAATTTCATTAACAGTTTCAACAATTGCGTTTTCTTCATTGTAAGCAGGAACTATGATAGAAATAGCTTGATTAAACATGACGTCCTTGCAGCCACAAACCTAAACACAATAAATTAAATAAACGGTAGCCATTGTCGCACACGCTATTCTGATGCTCAAGCCATAGTTTTTCAATTGCCATTTTATCAAAAAAATTTGTTAAATTTCGGCTTGTGGTAATATCGTACGCCATAGAAAATAAATCATTTTTTAGCCAATGTGAAACTGGACTATTAAAACCTTTTTTAGATTGCTGTAAAACAAAAGCAGGCAATGTTTTATTCTGACTATTTTTTAAAATTTTTTTATTTAGTTTATAAGAAACGGGCAAACTCGCTGCAAATTCTACTAAACGATGATCTAAAAATGGCGCTCTGACTTCCAAAGAATGTGCCATGCTAGCCTGATCTACTTTTACTAAAATATCATCAGTCAGCCATGTTTTCATATCGACATACATAGCTTGATCAAGATAATGACAGTCAGAAACATTATTAAACCAATCCAAATTACTGTTATTGAAATTATTTAGATGAAACTCACTTTTAAATAATTTATTTTTTTGTTGCGCATTAAAAATCTCACGCCAACTTAAATGTGCTTGTTGCGCAGTCAAAAAAGATCCACGCAAAAATTGTTTTGCTTTATAGTCAAGGCTAATTTTATTAAATGAAGTGGGTAAATAATTTATCAAGCTCATTAATAATTTTTTTGCAGTAGTTGGTAAATATTTAAATATTTGATGATACCGATCTGCTTGATAAGTAATATATCCGCCGAATAATTCATCACCTCCATCACCTGACAAACTCACCTTTACAAATTCCTTAGAAAATTTTGACAAAAGATAAGTTGGAATCATTGATGTATCTGCAAATGGTTCGTCAAATGCACATACAATTTTTGATAATTGATTAGATATATTTGGAAATAAAATTTCTGCATGATGTTTTACAGATAAATAATCGGCAACTTTTTGGCTATTTTCTAATTCACTGTATGTTTTTTCTTTAAATCCAATACTAAATGTGTTCACTTGATTCGCATTATTATGTGACATATTCGCAACAATAGATGATGAATCAATTCCGCCAGATAAAAATGCGCCCAATGGAACATCAGCTATTGATTGCTCTGCAACAGAATTTTTTAATAAAGAATTTAATTGATCCTGTGCGTCTGGCGCGCTAATTATTTTTTTATTTTTAAAATAATTTTCTAATATCCAATATTGTGAAATTTTATATTCATGCGTATTTAAATTATAAAATAAATAAGATGCAGGAGGTAGTTTGTAAATGCCTTCAAAAATGCAATCATTAGTTGATGTATAATTAAAACTAATGTAATGATTTAACGCTGTCATGGATAATTTCTTTTCAATAAAAGGGTATCGTGTTAATCCTTTTAATTCAGAAGCAAAAACTAAACCATTTTTAAAATTTTTATTAATCGGCGCATAAAATAAGGGCTTTTCACCCATGCGATCACGTACTAAAAATAGATGTTTAAGATGATTATCCCAAACTGCAAATGCAAACATACCGACTAATTTTTCAATCGCATTGATCCCCCATTCTGCCCATGCTTCAATTAATACTTCACTGTCAGATTCTGTTCGAAAAAAATGTCCTGACTGTATTAATTCTTTTTTTATTAAAAGATAATTATAAATTTCACCATTAAATGTTAAACAATAACGATGTGATGCATCCCACATTGGTTGTGTTGCGCGTTCATTTAAATCAATAATTGAAAGACGATTATGTCCAAAGCATCCGGCATGATTAAAAGTTTCTTGCGCTGTTGCGTCAGGTCCGCGGTGATGCATTGCGGATAATATTGGATTTAAAAATCGTGATTGATTATATTCAAAGATATTGCTAATAATGCCGGTTATTGCGCACATTTTCTCGCCATGTATTTACTCTAATGAAAAATATAGTTTTTTGCATTAAAAAAAAATCGAGGTAATTTTGTATTGTTAAAGAGTAGAAACCACAATATTCTTCTGCTTATATTGAGCAGTTTTTTATTTTCACTAAAAATTTTTTTTCTTCTTTTTAACGAAAGTGTTGGGTTAATACACATATAAAAACAAAGTTTCTTGGTGATAATGGCAATTTCTTTATCATATTGATATGCAGTATGTAAATTAATATCTTTAAGTGATTGTAACATCCCAACAAAATAATCATTAACCAAGTTTTCTTCTTTTGTCATTCTTCCTGACCATGACCCAAGAGAAAAAGCTCTGTATACAGCCATGACTCTGCTGATGTAAATGGCGCCTCCTCTAAGTGAGGCAAGTATTTGTAAAAAATAATCAGTACAAGGTGCATCAAATAACCACTGTGGTATAGATTTAAATATATTGCTTTTAAAAATAAAAGATGTTGTTGGGCAAAATTGTGCCGCACCTAAAACAAGCTGCTTTGTAAAAAATATTTTATTCTGCGAGCTATGTTTGGCAATAATTCTATTTCGTTTTTTTCTATCGCTGCTCTTACGAAACACCGGATGAAAACTCATATCGCAATTTGGATTTTTTTGCATCACTGCAATTTGAATTTCAAGTTTATTTTCGTCAGTCCAATAATCATCACCATCACAATATGCAATAAATTTTCCTCGCGCATAAGAGACAGCAGTTAAGATGATGGGTAGTAAAACATTTTTTTTAAATTGTGATGACTGATTTTCTTTTTGAAAAATGGGTTTAATAATACGGGGATACTTTTCAGTATAGCTTTTTACAATCTCAGATGTTTTATCTGTGGAAGCATCATCATGTATAATAATTTCAAATGGAAAAGTGGTTTTTTGTTTTAAAAAACTTTCAATTGCGTCGGCGATATAAGGTTCATGATTATATGTAATGCATATGACACTAACGAGTGGAGATTCTGTGTGTAACCAGCTTTCTACAATTTGTGCCTCTGTCCTTGCCATCATGCAACAGAATTCCTTCTCTCACGAATAAATTTTGAAAAAAAATGTCGACATGTACTCGAGGCAGCCGCACTAGCCATTAATACAATAAAAGTAAAACCGCACAGGATTATAAAGCCTTCATCTCTGCTTATCAATTCAAAATCAACATGGATTTTTTTAATAAAACATAATACTACTAATGTTGTTGCTGCGATTGGAAAAATATCTTTCATAAGCCATTTCCAATGGAGACCTGGTGCATATTTATAATGTACGATCGGAGCCCAAATGAGAAATAATATACTGCGCGTTATAAACCAGATGATTGCAGTTCCTTTGGCGCCGTAATGATAAGCAAAAAAAACAATTAACGGGAAAGAAATTAGCGTAAATAAGGTATCAATGATGACCTGTAATTTTAGTTTACCGTGTACATACTGCAGATAGAATGGAAAAAATGAAATAGCAAAAAATCCATTTCCGAGCGAATACCAAAAAAGGATAGGGCCAGCCCAGTTCGCGGCTATTTTATTCCCCGTCCAAATATAGATAACATGAGTACTAAAAATCGCGATGATGCCTATCAGCGGCAGCATAATAACAACCACAATTTGCGTTACATTTCGATAGAGTTGTAGCATTTCTTCTTTTTTTCCTTGCGACAATAGACGTGTCATTCTCGGTAAAAGTGCTAAATTAATTGGCATTGAAAATTGCAATATTCCACCTGATATAATCGTAACCAATCCAAAATATCCGTAGTTTGTTAAAGATAAAACATGAGACAGAATAAGTTTGTCTGATTGAGACAGCAATATCCAAAGAAATGCAGTGTAAAAAAGACTACACGCAAAAGGAAATATTTTTCTAATCAAATCCCATGAGATAGTAAAACCTAATAAATAATTTACCGAAGTAGGTATAATATTATAGCATTTCAACCCTAATAAAATTGGTTCAATCACGGCGATCAATAGTTGATACTCAAAAAAATGCACGGGAGTTCTTGTTACCCAGCGCAACAAAATATAAGCGCCGCAGTATCGCAACGTGGTAAGAATGATACCAACACCATTTAACCAAACCTGTTGCTCCAAACCCATAATGCCCGCGCGGTAAAGATCAGCGAAAAAACGAAAGCTAACCATTACCCCCATTAGCATGACGCAATGTATTACCTCAATGTAAGATAAATTTTGTACTTTTAACCAATGGTGCGTTATCCAGTAACTGCAAAGCGCTACGCCGAGCATTATCAATAGATTAATAAACAAAAAAATAATTTCTAAACTGCGTAGTAATTTTTTAATTTTAAAAAAACCGTTCTTTCGATCACGAAGACAGGTAACTTCTCGTGACATTGCGGGCGTTAATCCAATATTAAGCAAGCTTAACCAAGACTGCAGCATGACATATATACTAATTAAACCAAAAGCAGCAGCACCAAGATATTGTAAATATAGAGGTACAATTGTGATACAAACAAATAAGGTATAAAAATGACCACAATAATTAGCAAATATATTTTTTTTAAAACTCATGCGTGCACTGTTTACCGTATTCCGTTTGTGTATTTCAAATTAAATTATTTAGGCGATATGCTAATATTCCAATATATTCATGTATTGCTAACTCACTTGTATCTAACCCACCAAGAGATGGTAAAAAATTTAATACCCCTTGATTTCTTTGAAACGTACTATATCCCATCGGGGCCGCGATGATTTTAATATCTGTATGTCTAAAAGAATAATGAAATGTATACATGGCACGCGGCATATGCCAAGCATTTGTAATTAAATAAGCTATTCTTATATTGTGTTTTTCTAATATAGGCACCATGAGATTTCCTTCATCTCTCGTATTAATACTTTGATTTTCCTGCCAGGCAACTGGTGTTTTAAAATAGTTTTTCATTTCTACCTTCATAAAGTGAGATTCAGCTGGAGAGGATTTATGTGTTGCACCGCCGGATACGATAATTGGAAAATGTGTATGACGATACAGATAGACTGCATATCGTAATCTAAATTCGGTAGAACCACTTAAAATATAACCACTACTCGTTTCGGTGGAGATTGTATGACCACCGCCCAACACAATAATAGCACTCGATTTTTTTTTTGTTATTTGACCTACTTGTAATCGTGGATACTGTTCTTGTAAATAATTTATTAATAATTGTGCAACAGCTGGCGTGCAAAACAACCAAAAGCTAATACCGGAAATCGCAATTAAACTTTTTCCCAGATATTGTGTGCGTGTCAAAAATATTAGTCCAACACCCATCAACAATAAATTTAAACCTGGAGGCAATATCCATATTTGCAAGAAGTGTGAAAAATAATAAAAATCCATATTATAAAATCTCATTTACTTCTTCTTTTAACGGGCATACAGTTTTAGCACATAGCAGCGGGGTGTTCAAATGTTTAAAAATATTTTGTTTGTGTGTGTCGGAAATATTTGTAGAAGTCCAGTTGCAGAATATTGGGCGCGTGATCAACTAATTAAAAAAGGTTTTTCAGGAATTCAAGTTGCTTCTGCAGGGATTCATGCAATGCAGTCAGAATCCATCGCACCAGAAATGCAGATTATTTTAAATCAATTTCAAATTGATGCAAGCAAACATTCTGCAAAGCAAATTGATAAAAATGATGTTGCACACGCTGAAATTATTTTTACAATGGAGACGTGGCAGAAAGAAAAATTAGCGTTTGCTTTTCCAAGTAGCCGTGGTAAGATTTTCAATCTTGGAAAATGGTCTAATGAAGAAATAGTTGATCCTTATCGAAAAGAACAAGCAATATTCGAAAATGTTTTTGAATCAATAAAAAAGAATTGGGGATTGTGGCAGACTAAGTTATGGAATGGATAAGACGGATTTTTTTATTATTGACTGTATTAGTTTTGCCTGGGTGCACGTTACTCGGCACTTACATGGATCCGCAAAATCCAGCACCACAGTATTATGTTAATGGACATGTTGTTCAAACGAAATTAATTCAATTAAATCCGACATGGATTGTGCAACACGATGAACCGCCACCACCTTATTGTATTGGACCTTATGATATTTTAAATGTGATTGTGTGGCAGCATGCTGAACTCACAACGCCGACCACACAAATGAGTTCTCCTACACAATCTGGTTTTCTAGTCAGTTTTCAAGGTACGATTTCTTTTCCACTCGCAGGAACAGTTCATGTTGCTGGCTTGACATTGCCCCAAATTCAAATTGTTATTGCAAAAAAACTTTCAAAGTATATTCGTAATCCACAAGTGACAGTGCGTGTTGTTCAATTTAGAAGTCAGGAAATACAAGTGATGGGAGAATTGGGTGGTCAGCGAACAATTCCACTCACCGACAAACCTACTTCGTTATTGGACGCAATGAACTTTGTTGGTGGTACTAGCGTGAGTACTGCTAATACTTCTCGTATTTATGTGATTCGCGGAAATTTGAAACGGTTGACTGTATTTGCACTCAATGCAAAATCACCACAGGCAATGATGGTGGCGCAAAGATTTATTCTAAGAAATAACGATATTGTTTATGTATCACCACTTGGTATTACAAACTGGAACCGCGTGATTAATCAATTGCTACCAAGCTTTAGTGCGAATCAAACAGTTCAGTCGACAGTAAATACTTTGTAAATGGGTTATGGGATGAGTTAAATAATGGAAAGATCAACTCAGCGGCATTTAAATGTAACTTCTAAACAATCTGAAAATGTTGAAATTGATTTAAAACAAATTCTAAATTTAATAAAACACAGTTATAAAATAATTGTGATTCTGACAGTAATTTTCCTAGTTTTCGGAATATATTATGCACAAACAAGACCGCCAGTCTACCAATCTATTGCGATGGTTGCGGTAGATGGTGGTCTTGCTGTTTCAGGATCTAATGGTGGGACAAGTGCAGTTTTATCAGGTTTGGTATCGCAACAAGCATCATCCGCAGATGTTGAAACTGTTTTATTGCAAACCCCATATTTATTAGGTGAAGTGGTTCGTCAATTAAAACTAGATATTTCTGTTTCGCCCCATTTCCAAGATCTATTTGCGCGAGTAGTGGCTAGATTGCAGCGAATTAACACCGGTAATATTATAGTTTCTCTTTTGAACGTACCAAATGATTTATTAGCGAAGCCATTAATTGTGAAGATTAAGAGCGACAATCAATATTCTTTGACAACAGAGGATGGAAAAAAAATCTTAGATGGTGTAGTTGGCCAATTAGAATCGACAACTTATTCTTCAGCACCACTTCAAATTCGAGTGAATTCAATAAATGCGCGGCCTGGTGAGCAATTTGATGTGGTGAAACAACCGGTGTCTGATGTAGCAAATGGTATGGCAAGTAATTTACATATTAAATCGGAAGGTGATAATACCGGGATATTGCAATTGCGTTATACCACTGACAGTCCAGAGCAAGCGCAAAAGTTGCTAAATCATATTTTGGTTGTTGCAGTTGCAAAAAATATGAAAGTAAAATCACAAGAAGCTGCTAAAACACTCCAGTTTATTTCCCATCAGTTACCTATTTCAGAACACCACTTGCAAACTGCAGAATCTAGACTTGATAAATATAGCGTTAAAACGGGTGTATTTAATTCAAAATCATACGGTCAAATTTTGGCAGTTAGAATTTCTAGCTTACAAAAAATTTTAGAGAAATTGAAATTTAAGAAAATGATTTTATTGCAAAAATATACTCCAGTCCATCCGTTGGTTATTGCGATCACGCAAAAAGAAAATGAAGTGAAATCTCAAATAACAAAAATCAAAGCGCAACTTAATCAATTTCCAATAAGGGGTGAAAAAGAAGATGACATGCAACGTGATGCTAGAATTCAAGCAGGTATTTACACTGCTTTAGTAAAGGACGCACAAAGTATGGAAATGATGAAGGCAAGCACAGTTAGTAGCGTGCGAATTCTGAGTATGGCGTCTTACCCAGTTTCACGCATTCCAGTTCAAAAAAGGGCGATTATTTTTACGAGCACTCTTATTGGTTTAATGATTTCACTTGTTGTGGTCTTTGTGAGACATGCGTTGTCACCAATAGTTGAAGATCCTAGTGATGTTGAGCATAAGCTTGGTATTCCTGTTTCTGCCATCATCCCATATAGTCAAAAGCAGATGGATTATAACAAAAAAATTAAGCACGACAAGCTGTACGCCCATAACAATCCATTCTTGCTGGCACGTGATAACGCCAATGATATATCAATAGAAAGCATTCGCAGTTTACGAACAACCATTCAAATGATATCGATGGAAGCAAAAAATAATGTAATTGCCATCACTGGATGCAGCCCATCCATTGGTAAAAGCTTCCTTTCAAGTAATTTATCAACGCTTTTGTCAGAGTTAGAAAAACGAGTCATCGTTGTCGATGCTGATATGCGCCTTGGTAAATTAAGCCAGTGCTTTGGGAAAATAAAAGCACCCGGATTATCGAATTATTTGAAAAACGACGCACCACTTGACAAAATTATTCAGAATGTGATCCCAGAAAGATTGGATTTTATTGCCACTGGCATTTATCCAAACAACCCGTCTGAACTACTGTCTCAGAAAATGGTAGGTGAGTTAATTCAATTGCTGAGTAACCGTTATGATTTTGTTCTAATCGATACCCCACCCATTCTTGCTGTTACAGATCCAGCGTTAATATTACGCTATTCATCAATTAATTTCATGGTTGTTGGTATTGGGAAGGATCAGATGAAAGAAGTGCAGCATGCAAAAAACATGTTGGAAAAGGCGGGTGTCATACTTTCTGGTATTGTATTTAATACATTGAAACAGCAGAAATCTGGGTTTGGATATAATTATGATTATACAAATTATCACTATCATTATGGAAAAAAATAAATAAGTGGAAACTTAATAAATCATGAAAAAGTTTCTCAGACGGTGTCTATTTTTATTGGATATCAACGCAAGACGTGGGTTCCCTGTTCTATTCCTCATTTTTTTTTCTGCATCATTGTTGGATGTGGTTGGTATTGGCTTGGTTGGTATTTTCCTGCTATTTATCGTTAATTTTACTAGCATGATGCACAAATTACCGCTGGATATCCAGCGCATACTGGGACATTTCAATGAAAATGAAATTATTTTTTTTATCGGAGCGGGTCTTGTCCTCGCCTTTATTTTTAAGGCTTTTTGGGGAATTTACTCACAAAAAAAAATTTCTAACTTTACAGCGCTGTTTTCTGTACGATTGCAAATGCGATTAGTATCAGGATATCAAAATGCGGCTTATGCATTTCATCTTAAGCAAAATTCAGCCTATATAATGAATAAAGTTTCACTAGCGGGTAATTTTTCAAATAATGTTGTAGCCGCCTCACTAAATATTCTCTCATCATTCTTGGTTATTTTTGGTGTTATTATTTGTCTCGTCTTTATGCATCCAATAGCCACGCTTTTTCTTACTATCTTGATTGGATTGATTTTTGGTGCATACGAAATTTTTATGAAAAGCAGTATTACTAAAATGGGGGAGACAATTGCTATATTTGGAGGTGAAATTAACAAATCAGTATTACAAGCACTTGGTGGATTGAAGGAAATTCGCGTCTTAGGAAGGGAATCCTTTTTTTTAAATAAAGTAAAAGTCATTACGCGAGACTATTCGAATGCCATCGCAAATTCTTATTCATTGCAAGTGATCCCGCGTTATGCTGTAGAATCGGCAGCGTCTATTTTTCTAGTTACCTTGGTGTTAGGCGCATTGTTCGTTGGAACAAGTCCAGTCAGCATGATACCGACCTTGGGAATTTTTGCTGCAGCATGTATTCGATTATTGCCAACAATCAGCCAGTTAATTAGTCAGTTTAGTCAATTAAGAGGTTCGGGCTATGTAACTAATATGCTTTATGATGAAATTTATGCAATTGAGGGGCAATACAAAACAAATCTCAGTGATATAAATACAGGTGAACGTCAATTTTTTTCACAACTTTCTGTTAATAACGTTACATTTCATTACCAACATGCAAAACATGATGCTTTGCATAATATCGAGCTAACACTTTTTCGTGGGCAATCAATTGGATTAATTGGTCCCTCGGGCGCTGGAAAAAGCACATTGGTCAGCGTTATATTGGGATTATTAACCCCTGATTTTGGAAACTTACTAGTTGATGATCTGCCAATAAAAAATTTACGCGCATGGCTCAATAATTTTGCTTACATCCCACAATCCATTTTTTTATTAGACGACACATTAAAACGTAATATTGCAATGGGCACCGAAGATAATGAAATTGATGATCAAAAATTATTTCATGCCATTGAAATGGCGCAACTATCCGAAGTAATTTCTGATTTGCCAGATGGTGTTAATACTTTGATTGGTGAAAATGGTGTGCGTTTATCAGGTGGTCAACGTCAACGTGTTGCATTAGCACGTGCATTATATTATGAGCGTGAAATTATCGTGATGGATGAAGCAACTTCATCTTTAGATAATGAAACAGAACATGAAGTGATTAACGCTATTAAAAAACTGCATGGCGTGAAAACATTAATTGTTATTGCGCACCGATTATCAACTATTCAACATTGCGATGTTATTTATAAACTAGAAAAAGGCAAAATTGTTGCTAAAGGCACGTTTAATGAGGTAGTTGGAAGTAAAGAATTTATTTTTTCAAATGCTGTTTCTGGAGATAGTAATGAATGAATTAAAAATAAATGTACTCGATGAGTTAGAAATAGAGCAAGGTTACCATTTAGGATTTTATTTTCAGCCAAATGAATTAGATATTGTTCGCACATTAATAAAAACACAATGGCTTGACAATATTAATCAGGTTGCGTCACAGTACGCAGAAAAATTTTCTGCAACTGAAATGACTCAATATCATCAGTTATCACATTTAATTGACCATTCAACTCTATGGCCAAAAAAAAATAGAATTTTGCCTCAAAATGCAATTAATTATATTCGCTCAACTTCATTGATTAAATCACTAGAAAATATTTATGGAAAATTTGAAATTTCTGATGAAGAAAATATTGGTCGTGAAGAAATTTATTGGCGTTTAGTTCGACCAAATCAACCTTCAGATGTGGGGCCGCTACATGCAGACGCCTGGTTTTGGGATTTAGATCATGGTACAACGCCACCAAATGTTACGCGTGTTAAAGTATGGATCGCTATTTATTGTGAGCCTGGTTTAAATGGTTTACGCATTGTTCCGCACTCACAGAAAAAAAATTGGGAATATCATGGTGAATATCGTGATGGTTTTTCAAAACCGCAAATTGATGAAGATGAAACAAAATTACCAGTGATACTAGTTAATACAAAACCAGGTGATGCTATTGTATTTCACGATAAACTATTGCATGGTGGTGCATTAAATAAAAGTAATAATACTCGAGTAAGCATAGAGTTTACGATGTTTGTGAAAAACAAATAAAGGATTAGAAAAACATGGACTGTCTCGACTTAAATGAAATTAAATTCAGTTCAATTACACTCGCATCCTGCATCACGCTTTTTTCAAATACATTAATCAATACTAAAATCACTACAGAAACTCATGAAAACTTACCTATTGAAAGCGGTATGCAATCCATACTCCAAATTTTAATCCACTGTCGCAATCAAAATGGTGCTGTATACATAGCAGGAAATGGTGGGAGTGCTGCAATCGCAAGTCATGCAGTAATTGATTTTTTAAATATGGCAAGGATGAAAGCAACTGCGATGTTAGATCCAGCAGTTACAACTTGTATTTCAAATGATTATGGTTATGAACATATTTATGCAAAACAACTTTCACGTTTTATTCAGAAAGAAGATGTGTTAATTGCAATTAGTAGCTCAGGTAGATCGCAAAATATTGTCAATGCAGTTCATGTTGCAAAAAATAAAAATGCAAAAATTATTACGCTCAGTGGATTTTCGGAAAATAATGCACTGCGTCAAATTGGACATTATAATTTGTGGCTCAATTCAACTGATTATGGTCAAGTTGAAATTGGTCACGCTTTTATGTTGCATTATTTAACCGATCGCTTGAAAGAATGTTGTGTTGAGGAAAAAATATGAAAATTTTAGTGACGGGTGGATGCGGATACAAAGGCACAGTTTTAGTGCCAAAACTACTTAAAAATAGCTATAAAGTAATTGTAGTTGATACACAATGGTTTGGAAATTATTTAGAGCCGCATGAAAATTTAACAGTAATGAAGGCTGATATTCGCGAACCAAAACAAGAATGGTTTAAAAATATTGATGCAATTATTCATTTGGCATCCGTTGCAAATGACCCCTGTTCTGATTTAAATCCAAAATTAAGTTGGGAAATTGGACCGCTTGCAACGATGCGTTTATGTGAAATGGCGATTTCAAATAATGTAAAACAATTTATTTATGCGTCATCAGGTAGCGTTTATGGCGTGAATGATGCAGAAAAAGTAACAGAAAATTTACCGCTTAATCCATTAACTGAGTACAATAAAACAAAAATGGTAACCGAGCGTGTTTTGTTAAGTTATGCAGATAAAATCATTATGCAAATTGTTCGTCCTGCAACGGTGTGCGGACTTTCAAATAGAATGCGTTTGGATGTGTCTGTTAATATGATGACGATTCAAGCGTTAACAAATGGTGTGATGACCGTATTTGGCGGTGATCAGGTTCGTCCGAATATCCACATCGATGATATTACTGATTTGTATTTATTTTTATTAGAAAATAAAAGTATTAGTGGAATTTACAATGCTGGATTTGAAAATTTATCGATTTTGGAAATTGCACAATTAGTTCAAAAATATGTAAAAGCAGAAATTAAAATTACACCATCAAACGATCCACGTTGTTATCGTTTATGTTCTGATAAATTATTACAAAGTAATTTCAAGCCTAAAAAAACAGTAGAAAATGCTATTGCCGAAATGGTTGCACAGTTTCAACAGGGTCGATTAAAAAACGAAGAGCGTTTTTATAATTTAAAAACAATGAAAAATTTAGGTGTAGGCGTTTGAAATATTTAATTTTAGGTAGTAATTCTTTTGCTGGGTCATCGTTAGTTAATTATTTATTAACGCGTGAACAAAATGTAATTGGCGCAAGTCGTTCAACAGAGCCGAATCCAGTTTTGTTATCTTATTCAAATAATCTTAATAAAAAATTATTTCAATTTTTTCAATACGACATTAATTCACATTTTAATGAATTGATTGCGCTAATTGAAAAAGAAAAGCCGAATTATATTGTGGATTTAGTGGGGCAGGGAATGGTTGCTGAAAGTTGGAAAAATCCAGAGCAGTGGTATCAAACTAATTTTGTTTCAAAAGTGCGTTTACATAATTATTTAAGACAGTGCGATTTTTTGGAAAAATATATTCGTGTTTCAACACCTGAAGTATATGGCAATACAAATGGTGCAGTTGATGAGAATCAATTTTTTAATCCATCAACACCATACGCAGTTTCACATGCAGCAATTGATATGAGCTTAAAAGCATTTTATCAACAATACCAATTTCCAGTTGTTTTAACACGATTTGCAAATTTTTATGGACCGCATCAGCAATTATATCGCATTATTCCTCGTACTATTTTATATTGCCTACTTAGAAAAAAATTGCAATTGCATGGCGGGGGATTATCGCAACGTGCATTTATTTATGGTGATGATGTGGCAAGTGGAATTGATTGTGCAATTAAAAATGGACAATGTGGAGAAACTTATCATTTTTCTGTAGGTGAAACGATTTCAATTAAACATTTAGTTGAAAAAATTTGTGAAAATATGAATGTTGATTTTGATTTATTTGCGCAGATAACTTCTGATCGACCTGGAAAAGATGCTTTGTACAGCATGAAAACGAATAGAGCTGAAAAAGAATTGTCATGGAAACCCGCCGTGAGTTTAGAGCAAGGAATAAATAAAACAGTAGAATGGGTGCGTAACAATGTAGATACTATTAAAAATCTACCTTTAGAATATATTCATAAAATCTAACCAGAGAAAAATAAATGGAAATGGATTTAAAATTGAGTGTGGATGAAATACTAGAAAAGGGATGTGGTTATTTTCACGAATTTAAATTTCAGCAAGATGAATTACAACAGATTATTTGTTTTATTGAAGAACAATGGTTAAATCGAATCAAACAAAAAAGTAAAGAACATTGGCAACAATTTTCTGAAATAGGCATTAAACGTTATCATGAACTAGCGCATCTTTTAGATCATGGGTCCACATGGGCAAAAGAAGCTAGAATGCTTCCGAAAAATATTGTTGCAAAAATTAGGTCAATGTCATTAATAAAAAAAATTGAAGCGGAATATGGATCTATTATTATCGTT
Organism: Gammaproteobacteria bacterium RIFCSPHIGHO2_12_FULL_36_30; assembly: GCA_001801815.1. Lineage (GTDB taxonomy): Bacteria > Pseudomonadota > Gammaproteobacteria > Coxiellales > Coxiellaceae > 2-02-FULL-42-43. Next base: position 83,612 of record MGXU01000007.1, on the reverse strand, counting down.
GATGAAGAAAAAATAGGTTATGAAGAAATAGATTGGAGATTAGTAAGGCCAAATCAACCTGGTGATGTAGGACCTTTTCATGCGGATTCTTGGTTTCTTGAATTGGGACATGGTGTAGCACCGCCAGAGAATATGAAGGCAATTAAAGTTTGGGTTGCTTTATGTTGTGAGCCTAGTTTAAATGGTTTAAAAGTTGTACCCAATTCACAAAAAAAGAAATGGCGATATCATGGTGAATTTCGTCATAGTTTTATCAAACCTAAAATTGATGAAGACGAAGATGGTTTACCTTCCATTCTTCTTAACACTCAACCGGGCGATGCAGTACTATTTCATGAAAGATTATTACATGCTGGTGCATTAAACCGCGGTCGGTACACCCGCGTTAGCATGGAATTTATGATTTTTGTTAAAAAATAAGGATAGATTGCTTATGACGGTCATAAACTTTTTACCAAAACAATACCAACAAGACAACAAATTAAATATCAATCACAATTATTTATCGCAGCAATTTTCAGATTGTGATGTAATTTTACAAAAAATAAAAAACGTTGTGATGGGTAATGATTTTACGTTGGGAAAAGCAGTTGATGAGTTTGAAGAAAAATTTAAAATTATAATAAATGCACGACATGCAATTGGAGTTGGCAGTGGTACAGATGCCTTGTTTTTAAGCTTAAAAGCATTAGAAATTAAAGAAGGTGATGAAATTATTACAACACCATTTACTTTTTATGCAACGATTGGCGCAATCGTAACGGCAGGTGCAAAACCTGTTTTCGCAGATATTTTAGATGATTATAATATTAATCCCGCAGAAATTGAGTCAAAAATTACAGCAAGAACAAAAGCAATTATACCAGTGCATTGGGCTGGAAAACCATGTCACATGGATGAGATTAATTTAATTGCAAAAAAATATAATTTATTTGTTGTGGAAGATGCGTGTCATGCAATTCAAGCAACGTATAAAAATAAATTTGCCGGAACATTAGGAGATATTGGTTGTTTTAGTTTTCATCCGCTTAAAAATTTAAATGTATGGGGCGATGGTGGCATTATTACAACTCACTCTGACGAAATTGCAAATCAATTGCAGTTAATACGCAATCACGGATTAAAAGGTCGTGACGAGTGCGTTTTATTTTCTTATAATTCACGTTTAGACACAATTCAAGCGGTGGTTGCTGATCATGTTTTATCAACTAAATTAAATTATATCACTGAGTCTCGAATTCGTAATGCAAATTATTTAGATCACGGCTTAAAAACCATACCTGAAATTATTATTCCAACAAGAGAAAATGATATTAAACAAGTTTACCATTTGTATTCTGTTCGATGCGAAAATCGTGATGAGCTAAAAAATTATTTAATTGAAAATGGTGTTGATGCAAAAATACATTATCCTATTCCAATGCATTTACAGCCTGCAGCAAAAGCATATGGATATAAGCAGGGTGATTTTCCAAAAACAGAAAAAATTTGTTCGCAAACATTATCATTACCCGTACATGAATTTATTTCGCAGGATGATTTAGATTATATGATAGATCTTATTAAGGAATTTTATGCATGAGCGTTATCACAGAAAATAAATTAACCATTCCTTTTGTTAACTTTCAAAAGCGCTACGTTTTGCAGCGAGATGAGATTTTAAAAGGCGTTGATGAGGTGTTTTCATCAGGCTCATATATTTTAGGCGAATATGTAGAAAAATTAGAAAAAGGATTATCTGATTATTTAAATTGCCCCTATGTTTTAACATTAGCAAATGGCACAGACGCAATTATTTTGGCATTAAAAGTTTTAAATATTGGTGCAGGTGATGAAGTTATTATTCCTGTTAATTCATTTATTGCATCAGCAGGAGCGGTTGCGGCTGTTGGTGCAACGCCTGTTTTTTGCGATGTATGTAATGATTTAAATATCGATGTAAGCAACATTGAAAAATTAATAACAAAAAAAACTAAAGCAATATTGCCAGTTCATTTAACGGGTCGCCCTGCCGAAATGAATGCGATTACAAAAATTGCACGAGCATATAATTTATTTGTGATTGAAGATGCAGCGCAATCGATTGGCGCATCATATGATGGAAAATTCACAGGAACAATTGGCGATTTTGGTTGCTTTAGTTTACATCCATTAAAAAACTTGCATGCGTACGGAGACGCTGGAATTATTACAACAAACAATAAAGATTATTATGAACAATTAAAATTATTGCGTAACCATGGTCTAAAAGATCGTGACACGTGTGCAATGTGGGGCTTGAATTCACGAATGGATAGTGTGCAAGCGAAAATTGTGTCGCTTGGATTAAATCATTTAGACGAATGGAATGCTGTACGTAGAAGAAATGCATTTCGATATCAAGATGCTTTAAGAGATGTGGTGATGGTGCCTTCAGATCCAGACAATTTATTTTCTGTATATCATAATTTTGTTATTTTAACCGAAAAGCGTGATACGTTAGCATATTATTTAAAAGAAAATGGAATCGATACACGTGTTCATTATCCTATCCCATTACATTTACAGCCGGCAGCAAAAAATTTAAATTATAAAATGGGTGATTTTCCGGTTGCGGAAAAATTAATGGAACAAATGTTGAGTTTGCCGGTTTGTCCTGAGTTAAGGGATAAAGAAGTAACTTACGTTGTTTCAATGATAAAAGAATTTTTTGTATGTTGAAAATTATAAAACGCGTTTTAACAGCTTTCCTACGCAGATTGCTTTATGTAATTTCTTTCCCTGTCGCACTCATGTTGGTGTTACTATCACCATTTATAAAAATCAGGATAGTCGGGTTGCAATCTTTTCGAATCGGTCATTATTCGTTGACAACTGAGCTGATGCTTTGTGCTCTCGAATTAAATAACTTAGATCAAAAAATCAAAACGATATTCTACAACATGTCAAAGCCATGTAATATACAATTGTATAAGATGTGGGGTCGAGTAATCCCTATTTTTCCATTTGCAAGATTAGCAATCCAAGTGGATCAATGCTTGTCATGGATTATCAGAAAATCATATCGAGATGATGTAATAAAAAGAATGTATGAATCCTGTGCTACTGGTACTATTGATAAAAATGGATTTCTAAAGAAAATTGAAAAGCCACACTTATTTTTCACAGAAAAAGAAATAATACAAGCAAGGAATATTATGCGTCAGTTAGGAATTGCTGATAATGCGCAATTTATTTGTTTGGTGGTTAGAGATTCTGCTTACTTGAATCGGCATTATCCAGAAAAGGATTGGAGTTACCATAATCATCGTGACGCAAGTGTTGCATCTTATAGAAAGGCAGCGCTCTATCTGGCAAATAAAGGCTATTACATCCTTCGAATGGGAAAATATGTAAACCAATCGTTTGATGTCGGACATCCTTGTGTGATTGATTACGCAAATCATCCCTTGCGATCCGATTTTATGGATATTTATTTATCAGCAAATTGTTTTTTTTGTATTTCAACCTGCACTGGATTAGATTGTGTCTCGCAAATTTTTAGAAAACCCGTGTTGCTAACTAATATATCACCGAGATTAGGAGAAACGTTAATGTGGTATCCTTGCACGCTATTTATTCCAAAATTGCTTAAAAATATAGAGACAAATCAGTTTTTGACATTAAGTGAAACCGCAGAAATTTGTCGCTCACTTGCATCAAATAATGTTTTAATGGAGCTTGCAAAACAGAATTTGACGATGGTAGAGAATAATGAGGATGAGCTGCTGGAAGTCGTTAAGGAAATGGAGGGTTACTTAACGAATGAATGGCATGAAACAAGTGAAATAAAATTGCAGCAAATGCATTATTGGAAAAACTATAAAAAAAATTATCCAATCAGTGTAAATGATATTTATATTAAAATTGGAGCAGATTTTTTGCAACAGAATCATGGATTGTTGAATTAGACAGTTGGAGTTTTCATGGGGATTGAAATTGATTTATTGGCAAACTACCCTCGTACAAAACGCAATGTAGAAGAGCGCGGCAAAACAAAAACACCAGAAGACCGTGCAGTAGCGCGACAATTTGGAAAGGATTTTTTTGATGGCTCTCGTGATCAAGGTTATGGTGGTTTTAATTATAATCCAAAATATTGGGAACCCGTGATTCCTGATTTTAAAAAACACTATAATTTAAGTGATAAAAGTGCTGTTTTAGATATTGGATGTGCAAAAGGTTTTATGTTACATGACATGCAGCGTTTAATTCCGGGTATTACCGTAAAAGGAATTGATATTTCGAAATATGCGATTGAAAACGCAATGGATTCTGTAAAAAAAGATTGTAGTGTTGCTTGTGCAACACAACTGCCATTTCCTGACAAGAGTTTTGATTGTGTGATTTCAATTACAACATTACATAATTTAGAAAAACCAGAATTAATAAAAGCATTAAAAGAAATTGAACGCGTAAAACGAAAACATAGTTTTATTACTGTTGATGCATATCATGATGATGCAGAAAAAAAACGCATGGAAGATTGGAATTTAACTGCAAAAACTGTGTTACATGTTGATGAATGGAAAAAATTATTTAAAGAAGTTGGATATACTGGTGATTATTATTGGTTCATCCCATGAAAATAAATTTATTATATAATATGCTTCGCATCCGCATGATCGAAGAAGCAATCGCAGATAATTATTCAAAACAAAAAATGCGAACGCCAGTGCATTTATCAATTGGCCAAGAAGCGGCTGCAGTTGCAAGTGGTTTTGTGTTGCAAAAAAAAGATTTTGCGGTGAGCTCACACCGTGCACACGCACATTATTTAGCAAAAGGTGGAAATTTAAATGCAATGATTGCAGAAATTCACGGAAAAGCAACGGGCTGTTGTCGCGGACGTGGTGGCTCAATGCATTTAATTGACCAAAGTGTCGGATTTATGGGAAGCACCGCGATTGTTGGAAACACAATTCCGATCGGCGTTGGTTTGGGTTTATCAATTTCGCTTGCGGGCAGTGATAAAATTAGTTGTATTTATTTAGGCGATGGCGCAATTGAAGAAGGTGTGTTTTACGAGTCATTAAATTTTGCAGTATTAAAAAAATTACCCATATTGTTTATTTGTGAAAATAATTTGTATTCAGTGTATACCCCATTGCATAAACGTCAACCGATGAATCGAAAAATTTTTGAAATGGTGCGTGCAATCGGTGCAAAAACAGATTGTGTTGAAGATGGTTATGATGTTTTAGCCTGCGTTGATGCGTTGCAAAAAATGACAGATTATGTTCGAAATAAAAATGGTGTTGGTTTTGTTGAAATTTATAATTATCGTTATCGAGAACATTGCGGTCCTAATTTTGATAATGATATTGGTTATCGAACCGTTGAAGAATATGAATCTTGGGTTAAAAAAGATTCCATCAATTTTTTTTATAAAAAATGTTTACAAAAAAATATTATTTCTGAAAATCAATTTGAAAAAATGAAAATGGATATTGCACAAGAAATTATTGCTGCTTTTGATTTTGCAGAAAAGTCTGCATTTCCAGATAAAATTGAAGCGATCACTGGAGAATATGCAAAAAAATTGCGAGAGGAAATCGCATGCGTCAATTAACTTTTACGGCTGCTATTAATGAAGCAATGCACATTGCAATGCAAGAAAATAATAAATTAGTTTGTTATGGTTTAGGAACTGATGATCCAAAAAATATTTTTGGAACCACACAAAATTTACAAAAAAAATTTGGCGAGCATCGCGTATTTGATATGCCCACATCTGAAAATGCAATGACAGGTGTTGCTGTTGGATTGGCGTTAGGTGGATTTCCATCTGTCATGTCACATCAAAGACTAGACTTTTTTTTATTAGCAATGGATCAGCTCGTTAATTCTGCAGCGAAATGGCATTACATGTTTGGCGCGCAAAATTCTGTGCCAATTGTGATTCGATTAATTATGGGTCGCGGCTTCGGACAAGGTCCAACGCATTCGCAAAATTTGCAATCGTGGTTTGCGCATATTCCGGGATTAAAAGTGGTATCGCCAACATCTGCGTATGATGCAAAAGGTTTGTTACTGTCGAGTATTCGTGATCAAAATCCAGTTGTGTTTTTAGAACATCGTTGGTTGCATAATAGTATCAGCGAAGTGCCGGATGAAAATTACGAAATAGAATTAGGAAAAGCAAAAATAGTGCACGCAGGAAAAGATATTTCATTAATTGGAATGTCATATATGACAGTTGAAGCAATGTGCGCTGCAAATTATTTATCACAATTTAATATTGATTGTGAAGTGGTTGATTTGCGATCCATTCGCCCGATAGATTTTGAAACCATTTTTAATTCGGTTCGAAAAACAAAGCGTATTTTAGCATTAGACACAAGTCAACCAATGTGCTCTGTTGCGAGCGAAATCATTTCACGCGTCAGTTGCAATTTATTTTCTGAATTACAATCTGCGCCACAATTAATTGCCAATCCTGATAATCCAGAACCAACCAGTTTTGGTTTAACAAAATATTATCATCCAACAGCAGAAGATATTGTGCAGCGTGTTGCGAAAATGTTGAATGTAAAAATTCCTGCGATGCCCGTATCTAATCGCCCGCATGATGTACCAGGTGATTGGTTTAAGGGACCATTTTAATATGATGACTGCTGCTGTATTAATAGAACAAAATAAACCGCTTGTTTTACTGAATAATATTTTAATTCCAACATTAAAAAGGGGTCAGGTACTTGTTAAAATATTATTTGCAGGATTATGTCACAGCCAATTAATGGAAATTTCTGGCCTTCGCGGTGAAGATAAATATTTACCACATTTATTAGGACATGAAGGTGTCGGGACTGTTGTCGAAGTTGGTGAAGGTGTTACAAAAATAAAAAAAAATGATACAGTTGTGCTGGGTTGGATTAAAGGTGATGGATTAGATGGCGGTGCATCTCAATATCACACGCAAGATGGGTTAATTATTAATTCAGGCGCGGTAACTACATTTAGCGACTATGCAATTATTTCTGAGAATCGATTAACAAAAAAACCCATTCACACACCTGATGAATTAGCTGTTTTATATGGTTGCGCAATTCCAACAGGATTAGGAATGGTTTTAAATGCAGTGCCAGAAAAATTTACTGGTACAGTTGGTTTTGTTGGATTAGGTGGAATTGGTTTGAGCGCACTTTTATCCTCAAAATTAAGGCATTTTGAGAAAATTATTGCAATTGATATTAATGCAGAAAAATTATTATTAGCAAAAGAATTAGGTGCAACGCATGTGATTAATCCAGCAAATCAAAATACGCAAGATGAAATAAAAAAATTAACAAATAATGTTGGTGTTGATTTTTGTTTTGAATCAGCGGGTAGTTGTAAAACGATTGAATTGGCATTTGAAATCACAAAACGGCTTGGTGGAAAATGTATTTTTGCATCACATCCCCCTGCACATGAAAAAATATCGCTTGACCCATTCGAATTAATCTGTGGAAAACATATTTGTGGTACCTGGGGTGGTGATAGTGTTCCAGATCAAGATATTCGAAAATTTAATGATTATTATCACAAAAAATTGTTACCATTGGAAAAATTAATCAGTAAAAAATATTTGTTAGAGGATATTAATCAGGCGGTTGAGGATTTGAAAGATAAGAAGATTGCGAGGGCGTTGATAAGATGTTGCGATGATTTAATTCTGTCTCTCAAATGATGTAGTAATGACAAGATGATTTAAGGATGACCTTATGCTTGATAATAAATCAATTTTAATCACTGGTGGCACAGGCAGCTTTGGGAAAAAGTGTGTTGAAATGATTTTGAAAGCATATCAACCTAAGCGTTTGATTATTTTTTCGCGAGATGAATTAAAACAGTACGAAATGAGCCAACAATTTAATTCTGATTGCATGCGTTATTTTTTGGGCGATGTGCGTGATTCAGAAAGATTAACACAAGCAATGCGTGGTGTTGATTATGTGATTCATGCGGCTGCTCTAAAACAAGTTCCTGCTGCAGAATATAATCCGATGGAATGCATTAAAACAAATATTAATGGTGCACAAAATGTAATTCATGCAGCACTTGCAAACGAAGTTGAAAAGGTAATTGCATTATCCACAGACAAAGCTGTTAACCCCATTAATCTTTATGGTGCGTCGAAGCTTGCGTCAGATAAATTATTTGTTGCAGCAAATAACATCGCTGGCGGACATTGCACAAAATTTTCTGTAGTGCGGTACGGTAATGTCGCGGGATCGCGAGGTTCGGTTGTACCATACTTTAATAAATTAATACGAGAAGGTGCAAAATCATTGCCAATCACCGATGTACGCATGACACGTTTTTGGTTGCCGCTTGAACAAGGTATTCAATTTGTATTTCGTAGTTTTAATCGCATGCATGGTGGAGAAATTTTTGTACCGAAAATTCCTTCTATTCGTATCGTTGATTTAGCATCAGCACTCGCGCCTGATCTTTCTCAGCATGTAGTTGGAATTCGTCCTGGTGAAAAACTACATGAAGTAATGTGCCCAAAAGATGACGCAAGATTGGTAATTGATTTTCACGATCATTATACTATTAAGCCAACAATTAGATTTATTGAAGAGGTAAATTATTTTATTAACAAACTGGGTGAAAAAGGAAAATCAATACATGATACATTTGAATATAGTTCTGAAACTAATCCGCATTTTTTAAGTGTCGATGAAATTGCTGAGCTCAATGGTTGCGTGGTACCAGCATGATTCCTTATGGTCGTCAAAATATTAATGCTGAAGATATTGCCTCTGTTTTAAATGTTCTAAAATCAGATTGGTTAACGCAGGGACCTATTGTTGTAAAATTTGAAGAAACTATTGCAAATTATGTTGGTGCAAAATATGCCGTGAGTGCATGCAATGCAACCGCCGCTTTGCATTTAGCTTGTCGTGCATTAGGATTAGGTGATCAAGATATTTTATGGACGTCACCCAATACTTTTTTAGCGTCTGCTAATTGCGCATTGTATTGTGGCGCGACAGTTGATTTTGTTGATATTGATCCTAACACATTAAACATGTGTCCTAATTTGCTTGCAGAAAAACTCAAAAAGGCTGAAAAAATAGGAAAATTACCAAAAATTATTTTACCCATACATTTTTCTGGTCAATCTTGCGATATGGAAAAAATTTTCAAATTAGCAAAACAATATGGCTGTTTTGTTATTGAAGATGCATCGCATGCTATTGGTGCGGATTATAAAAATAAAAAAGTGGGTTCATGTATTTATTCAGATATTACTGTATTTAGTTTTCATCCTGTTAAAATTATCACGACAGGTGAAGGTGGTATGACAGTTACAAATCAAACTAATTTATATGAGAAAATGCTACAATTGCGTAGTCATGGCATGACACGAAATCAAAATGATATGACAAAATTATCAGAAGGCGATTGGTATTATCAACAAATTGATTTGGGTTATAATTATCGATTAACTGATATTCAAGCAGCATTGGGAGTAACACAGTTAAACAGTATCGAAAAATTTATTAATCGAAGACGTTATTTAGCTAATCGATATCATGAAGAACTTTCAGATCTTCCGATCACGTTACCGCTACATTCTCAATTAAATGAATCTAGCTGGCATTTATATGTAATTCAAGCAGAAAATCGCGCAGCAGTTTTTGAAAAATTACGTAACGCAAGAATTGGTGTTAATGTGCATTACATTCCTGTGCATACACAACCTTACTATCAAAAAATGGGATTTAAAATCGGTGATTTTCCAAACGCAGAATATTATTACTCGCGTGCGGTTACTTTGCCACTATTTTATGATTTATCTGATCGAGATCAGTATTATATTATTGAAAAATTAAAGGATTGTTTATCATGAATCTTGCAGTAATACCTGCGCGCGGCGGAAGCAAACGTATCCCACGAAAAAATATTCGAGATTTTTGTGGAAAACCGATTATCGCTTACTCGATTGAACTTGCTTTGCAATCGGGTTTGTTTGATGAGGTAATGGTTTCAACTGATGATGATGAAATTGCAGAAATATCGAAAAAATACGGTGCTAAAGTACCGTTTATGCGTTCTACTAAAACAGCTGATGATTTTGCAACAACAGCTGACGTTTTATTTGGAGTGGTCAGTGAATATCATGCGCGACAATTTTTTCCAAAATACTTGTGTTGTCTATATCCAACAGCGCCTTTAGTGAGTTTAGATAGTTTAATGGCAGCGTTTAATAAGCTACTTCAGAATAAAGATATTGATATTATTCTTCCGGTTGTTCGATTTTCATTTCCAATTCAACGCGCATTGCGTTTCCAAGAAGAGAAAATTAGTTTTTTTAATCCAGAATATATTTTGACGCGATCACAAGATTTAGAGTCTGCGTATCATGACGCAGGTCAGTTCTACTGGGCGCGTGTGAAAACTTTTATGGAAAGAAAGTCATTATTTTCTGAGAAAACAAGCGGGATAGTATTGTCTGACTATCAAGTACAGGATATTGACAACATCAGTGATTGGGGTTTAGCTGAGTTAAAATATCGATTGCTTTATCAAACAAAGAATACTTAAACATACATGAATATTGCGTTTAGAACTGATGCCTCTACATTAATCGGAGCTGGGCATATTATGCGATGCTTGACATTGGCTAATGTCTTGCGATCGGAAGGACATCATGTTTTGTTTGTTTGTCGGAAATACCCAGGAAGTTTAAATCATGTTATTTTAAAAAATAAATATGAATTAAAAGAGTTATGTTTTGATGATGCAGAGCTGTATCAGAAGCAAATTTATTCTGATAAATACAGTCAATGGCTTTGGGTATCTCAGCAACAAGATGCAGATGAAACAGCGTTTTTTCTACAATCAATGCAAGTAGATTTACTGATTATTGATCATTATTCGCTAGATAGCGTCTGGGAAAAACACATGCGCACTTTGTGTAAAAAAATAATGGTCATTGACGATTTAGCTAATAGAAACCATGATTGTGATTTATTATTGGATCAGAATTTGCAATTACAGTCTGATCGTTATAAAAATTTAGTTCCAGCTTCGTGTGAATTATTGTTGGGAACAAAATATGTTTTATTACGCTCAGAATTTTTAAAAATTAAGCAGCGCAGTAATAATAAAAATTTATTACAAAATATTTTTGTTTTTTTTGGCGGTGGCGACTCTGTTAACATTATTCAAATGGTATTAAGAGGTATTATAGAAAGTAAGTTTTCTGGGATTGTAAATGTGGTTTTAGGGAAAAATAATAGCAGATCGATGGCAATTGAAAAAAATTTTGATCGTCACAAATTTATTTACTTTTATCAAGAAGTGGAAAATATAGTAGAGTTAATGAAGCAAGCTGATTTATGCATTGGTGCTGGTGGGACTAATAGTTGGGAACGGTGTTTTTTAGGATTACCCAGTTTAATTATTACTGTCGCAGAAAATCAATTATCTGTGGCAAATGCTCTTGCTGCAATGAACGCAGCACAGTATCTCGGTGAACTAAAAAAAGTATCTACAAAATTAATTACTTCGTCAATTAATGCATTAATTTTAAATCCGCAAAAATTGAAAAAATTATCAGAAAATGCTAAAAATTTAGTAGATGGTGGTGGCACGAAAAGAGTGTCAAAAAAGATAATGGCTGAAATTTATCTGAAAAAGGCGACACCAGATGATGTTAAGTCAATATTTCATTTAAGAAATCACCCCGCGATAAGAAAAAACTCCTTTTCATCAGAAGAAATAATATTTGATGAGCATAAAACTTGGTTTAATAGTTTATTGAAAAATGCTAGTCGGCAACTTTTAATTGCAAAAAATTTTAAGAAGGAATTGATTGGTGTAGTTCGTTTTGATTTTGAAAAAGACTTTGCTGAAGTGAGTATTTATATTAATCCTGGTGTGCATGGCAAAGGCTATGGTACAAAAATTTTGGCTCAAGGCATAGAATGGGTGATGAAAAATTATCACTGCAGACATATTATTGCAAAGGTAAAATCAGCAAACATCGTATCACAAAAATTATTTTTAAAAGCCGGTTTTATTAACAAAACTACTCATTTTGAGAAAATAATAAATAATTAGAATGGATTCATTATGAAAAATTTTAAAATTTCAGATGTGGTGATCGGAAGAAATCAACGCCCTTTCATTATTGCAGAAATGTCAGGAAATCATAATCAATCTTTAGGTCGCGCATTGGAAATTGTGGAAGCAGCTGCAAAAGCAGGCGCCCACGCGATTAAATTACAAACCTATACTGCCGATACAATGACATTAAAAGTTGATTTTGATGATTTTAAAATTATGGATAAAAATAGTCTTTGGTCTGGACGACATTTATATGATCTTTATGAAGAAGCGCATACGCCTTGGGAGTGGCACGCACCAATTATGCAGCGTGCAAAAGAATTAGGATTAATTTGTTTTAGTACACCGTTTGATGAAACAGCGGTTGATTTTTTAGAAACACTGAATGTTCCAGCATACAAAATTGCATCATTTGAAAATACAGATGTGAGGTTATTAAAAAAAGTTGCGCAAACAGGGAAGCCAGTGATCGTTTCAACAGGCATGGCTGACTTACAAGATTTGCAATTGATGGTAAAAACTTTGCGAGAAAATGGTTGCGTCAATTTTGTTTTATTAAAATGTACGAGCGCCTATCCTGCGCGCGCAGAAGATGCAAATTTGAAAACAATTCCGCATTTATCAGAAATGTTTGATTGCCAAGTTGGATTATCAGATCACACAATGGGGATTGGCGTTCCACTTGCTGCAGTTACATTGGGTGCCACTGTTATTGAAAAACATTTTACATTGTGCAGAGCAGATGGTGGTGTTGATTCCGATTTTTCATTAGAACCACACGAATTAAAAATGTTAGTAGAAGAATCTGAAAAAGCTTGGAATGCATTAGGTGTTGTAAAATATTCAGCAAGTGAAATTGAAGAAAAATCAAAACAATTTCGACGTTCACTTTATTTTGTAAAAGATTTGAAAGAAGGTGAAATCATTACTGAAGATGCTGTTCGTAGTATTAGACCGGGATATGGATTGGCTCCAAAATATTATTTTGATATTATTGGCAAAATTGTAAAATATGCTGTCAAGCGTGGTCAACCGGCACAGTGGAATACGTTTCTTTAAAAGGATATTTATGAAAAATTTTGCAACTGAGCAAGAAAAATTTTGGGCTGGAGATTTTGGTATTTCTTACGCAGAGAGAAATGATAGTCTTAATATTGCAGCATCGAACTTATCTTTTTTTTCTAAAGTTTTTGCATCAACAAAAGGAATAAAATCTGTTTTAGAGTTTGGCTCAAATATAGGGCTCAATTTAACCGCTATTCAACAACTTATCCCCGATGTCGAACTTTCGGCAATTGAAATTAACGAAAAGGCAGTTTTGGCGCTGAAAAAAAATGGGATTTCTAAGATTTATCATCAATCTATTTTGGAATTTGAATTGGATTATCAGCGAGATTTTGTCTTATCTAAAGGTGTTTTGATTCACATTAATCCAGATTATTTACAAAGAGTGTACGATACGATTTATCAATCGTCTTCAAAATATATCTGTATCGCTGAATATTATAATCCAACACCAGTTGAAATACCTTACAGAGGATGGAGTGAAAAATTATATAAACGAGATTTTGCGGGTGAAATGCTTGATAAATATAAAGAATTAAAATTAATTAATTATGGCTTTTGTTATCGCAGAGATAATCTATTTCCGTGTGATGATCTTACTTGGTTTTTGTTGAAAAAATAGAATGAAAATTATTGAGATCGTTACAGACGCAGACTTCTTACCAGGCCCAACAGAAAATACTGTTGGTTTACTTTTGGAGTGTGCGCCAGACAGTATGATAGCAAATAAATATAAAAACATATTTTTTATCGATGAATTACTTGGTGAATTTGATGAAAAGAAAAAAATGGCGTGTGATTTTGCAGATCAGATTTTTCAGAATGAGCCTAAATTTCGTGGTGTCAAGCAACTGTCTATTTTTAAAGAAATGGTTATATCCAGAATTTTTGAAATTTTTCAGATTATACACCTCTACTATTTTTTGATAAATAAGCATTACACCTTATGCAGGTTTTACTGCTATTCTCGATATGCTAAAATTCTATCTGATTTATGCAAGATCGACAGATCTGTTTTAATTGTAGAATTTCCACCACCTCCTACCGAAAAAAATAAATTTTTCAGAAGACTACGAATATTTTTCACATCATTTTTTTCTTTATCTGAATTAATGCAACATACCAGCTGGATTTTAAACAGAATTGATCGGTTTCATCGACGACGCATTTTTATCTCTCATTTTTTTAAGAGAAAAGTTAGGCGAGATAAAAATAATCTATGGTTTGTTTCGTATGGAAGAAACTATACCAATATTGGATTGTTTTACGAGCCATTTTTTCCGCATAGTTTTAATTTTTTAATCGATGATGTCTTGACTGGCGGAAAACCATTGGTAAAAAAAAAGCGCTTCTTTTTTAATTTATATGATTATGGTAAAGAAAATTTAATTCCCTCGAAAGGTGAGATTAATTTTGTAAAAAGTGAAATAGAAAAATATATTGCTTTGCTTCCTATGTGTAATGTTAATGTAATCGCGCGGAAATTATTTTTGAAAGATGCGTTGTTAAAAGATTTTTTTTTAATTCATTTGCCCGCTGGTCTATATGCAACAAGTTTACACTTGCGTTGGTTTGCATTAGAAAATCCCTCAGCAATTATTGTTGGAAACAATGCTTTTGAAGCTTATGCACTATCTATTGCCCGAGAAAAGGGTATTCCCACAATTTTGCTGCAACACGGAATATTAGGAGATTATTATCAATTTTTAGATAGCCAGGTTTCTTCATATATTGTGTATGGAGAATTTTGGCGCAATTTTTTAGTTTCGTCAGCGAAAAAGCGAGCGATAATTATCCATCCTGCTACTAATAAGACAGTTGTTAATCACCACACTGCAAAAAAAAATAATAGGAAATCTTTTGTTGTTTATTTTTCCCCACTTTATGCTCAAGTCGATAAAAAAAATAGATTTTACGTAGAAACTGATTCACAATTACTAAGCATTGCAAGAGAGGTGGCAGTTGCGGGTGCAAAATTAATTATCCGATTCCATCCTCTCGACCATATCACATTACACAGAAACCATATTAAAAAACTGTATAAAAATAATATGATTGATGTACAGGTAGAATATAATTACAAAGAAAATATTTCAGACCTATTAAATGGTGCGGCTGCAGCAATTATGTATTTCTCAACGGTTTTCATGGATTGCGTGAAATCTGGAATACCTGTTATTAGTTATGATTGGTTACATTTTCCACTCAAAAAACATATTGCACCGCACGAAATTTTTAATTTTGCGAAGAATTTACAAGAGTTGCGTACTTTAATAAGAAAAGCGTTGTCGAGCGAGTTATTGCCCTCGAACATCGACAAAAAATTATTTCTTTGTGAGACTACTGATGTGGAGGCAAAAGCAGTCTTCCGTAAATTGGTAGTTCAATCAAAATAACTTTCTAGCTTGCTCTCTCTGACGGTGTCCAAAGTTGCACAGTGTATGCCACCTCCTTGAGTGTAAATATGCCGCATTTGTATTGGGACAACGATAAACTTCCTTTGCTCTAAAATACGAATTAAGTTTTTTTGGCGTTGATCCACAATGACTGTGTTTGGATCCAATGAAAGAAAATTCATACCAACCCATGGAGAAGACATATCAGAAAGCGTTGTTTCAAAACCTAATGTTTTTAGTTGAGCCGCGATCGGATCTCTAACGTTTTTTTGAAACTCTAATTCTTGTTCTGAGGTTGGTGCAACATCACTAAAATAAATTTTGTCCCATTTATCAAAAAGAGCAGGGCAATTTTTTTCATTGACTCGAATACTGTTTAGCATCACAAGTCCAGGCCGTAAACACATCGCTGTGGAATCGATGTGACTTGAACGATATATTTCTTCTGTAGTATGCACTCTATATTCATCGCCCAATACAGATTGTAACCATTTTGCCCCTAAATAATTTCCAGATGAGGAAACTAAATACAACAAATCTTTTCCCATTCTTAGGGTATTTGCGGCTTCAAATAAAATTTCTCTTTCGTTTAGCTGATACAATTTTTCTACTCTCCCATTCGTTAGCTCTTGGTAACGTAAATCCTCAGGAGATAATTTTTTTTCATTTTCATCACGATAATATGGCGATGAAATCTCACCAATTAATCTTGGTTTTGGTGCAGCAATCCAACGAAAACCTTGCTTAAGGTAATCGTAAAAAATAGGGTAAAGTGCGGAAGCTTCAAAATATCGACATCTCAGGTGTGATGGGCTTTCAATAACATTATTTCCAACAACTAAGTGTAAGTCGCGTGTATTATAAATATTATTTCCAGTTGAGGACCAAAACGGGCTTGAATACATTTTTGATATGTCATGCGGATCTGGTCGATGGACTACAGCGCCAAATTGCTTTAGTACATCACAAAGACCCTCTAAGTCTTCCGACACTTCATCTAAAAACCATTCCGGAAATGCTTTTCTCGCTAGCGAATAAGAATGATCAAGCACACCCTCTGGAATGGGATAAGGCTTTGTCCATGTCATCACCCCCATGGAACCTTTAGCTGTTCCAACGATGATCTCTGACAGTTTATCCCATTCATTATGGCTATTGATTTTAGAAGCTTCATTCCGAGAATTGACTGCGTTCGTATCAGAAACCCTTACTGCGGTAATACTATCCATAAATCCATACTTCCAATTTAAAAAACAAATTATATTTTTTTTCCAACAAATAGCCAATGATCGCTTGGACCGTCTTGTTCTCGAATAACACAAGAGTACCAACCAATATGCAATTTTTTAAACCCCTGTTTTGTAAAAAATTCATTTACTTCTTCACGTGTTTTGAAATTAATATAATTAATTTCGTGCAAACGATCTGTGAATAATTCAATGCGGGTCAACCCATCTTCTTTTTCTTTAGCGTAACGAGAATAATAATTATTCGGGGCCATCATGGTTGCAAATAATATTCCATCCTCTTTAAGCAACGAATGGAACTGCTTTAAAATATTTGATAATTGTTTGTCATTAAAAAAATACAAAACTTGATTTGAAAATATCAAATCAAATTTCTGAGAGAAATACTCCGATAGATTCGGTAATTCAGGAGTAACAAAAAATTGATCTGCATGTTCAGGTAAACGTTTTTTGCACTGCGCGATGGCTGTTTCGCTTGTATCACAACCAAACGGTACAAAATTGTTATCACGAAAATATTGCAAATGAGATCCGTTTCCGCATCCATAATCAAGTATATTTCCACCTTTTATGTTTAGGTCATGTTCTAAAATATATCGATGAAAACGAATAACATGCCCTTCAGGATATTGCAACCCATAACCCTCCTTGTATTTTTTATCATACGCATTGACTGTAATTTTATTTTGATTTTCGACAACATCCAACATATTGTTACTCCCTGTTTTTTAAAAATCTTTTAACGCGAAAAAATCCTTGTAACAAACGCAATAATATCGAATTGAGGAGTTTATCATGTAATTTATTTATATCAAATATTTTTTATGGTTTTTAAAATATTAGTATGATCTTCTCGTGGGAGTTCATATTTAATTTCTGTGGATTTTGTTCTCATCTGCATGTTAGATTGAAATCCACATTCAATACCAATTTTTTTTAAAATTTTTATGGTGTTTTCGTTATATGAATTGACTGGGTGTGCCATGGAAATAGGAGATTTACCACAAATCTTTTTCAAATGTGAAAAATTTTTCAAATATTCATTTTCTTGCTCTACATATGGAAGGTCGGATAGGGCGGTTGGGTGGGTATATGAATGTAATCCTATATGATGACCCTGATCGGACAATTGTCTTATGTGATCATCATGCATCCAAATATTTTCACACAAATTTTTCTTATTTATTTTATACAAACCCATCAGTGTTTCCATAACATGATTAAACTCATCTTTGGTGAGCGCTCTGTCTCTAATTACTCTAAAAATAACATCATTTTCAGAATAAAAAGGAAATATTTTTCGATAAGCATCAATATCAAATTCACTAACGGCGTTTTTTGATTTTTTGAAATAGGGTGAACTGTTAATTAATTTAAGAAACTCACCATAAAAATCATCAATGGTGTTGAAATATTTGGTTCGAAAAACACGGTATATTTCAAATTCTCCAATTCCGGATTCAAAAACACAAGAATATACAAACCAAAAGGCCTTTAAGTTATATTTTTTTAGAATAGGGAGTGCGATATCAAATTGACACAACAATCCATCATCAAATGTAAGGCACACATCATCTTCTTTTAAAGAATTATTGCTAAGACGTTCAACCCATGTCTCCGGGTTAATAATTCTTTCGACACCAACAAATAGTAACAACTTTTCAAATTCAGCTGAATCAATAGATCCTTGACCGCGATAATGAAAATCGTTATGAAAATGATGGAACATAATACCGTGAGGAATAGTTGCTGCATATTTCATTATGATAACTCACAAATTTAACAGAATATTTTTCCACTCAATAACCCAATTTACATTTACTCTAGCAAAACGATCAACAAAATTTTTTCTGATTAACTGAATTTCCTTAGTGTGCCAAATTTTATCAATATTATCATAATTTTCATTTAACCAGTTTGCTGCTGACTCTGGTGTATCATGATATATATGTAATCGTTTTAATTCGTTAAAATCAGCAGAAACCTCTTGTCGCACCGTCCAAAATTTCTGTGAAGCAAAAATTAGTACAGGAACATTAAACACAAAAGCATACAAAAAAGTTGTGTTGAGAGTGTCGCATAGTAAAATTTTTACCCCACGAAGCTGATTAAAAAAAGATCCTTTCTCTTTTGGTGCATAGATGTTCAAATTAGGCATATATTTTTTAACAATCTCAACTTTTTTAGATGCGGGCATTAAACGCATTGTAACTTGTGAGGCGGTATATTTTGATAGAGAATGAAAAAAACGTGACTGCCATTCCAAGTAATGGGATCGAGGGCTTTGATAATAACTGGAAATATATGGGGTGTATCTTACTATTTCATTCGCTATCCAAAGTGCTCGAGATGGATTTTTTTCTAGTAATCTATTTTTCTTGTTGTCAAAAAAACGTTCACAAGCCAGAATAGATGAGGCTGGTAAAATTTCTTTTGTTTCTGTCCATCCCCAAGAAATAAAAACATCACAGTTTTTTCGCTCTAATATCTCGTAAGTGCAATAGTTCACCATGCCATAACCACCCCCGTGCTGTATATTAACCAACTTTGTAGAAAATTCACTTTTTTGATATGCACCCCACATTTTAAGTAAATCATGTTGCATCCATGTTGTGCTGATCACAGCATCAATTTTATATGGAAAATGTTTCTTGCTTCTATCTATTTCCTGTTTGTAATGCTCAACAAAATTGAGCGGCATATTTACAACTAAAGTTTTTAAGATTAAATCAATAAACCCATCACCAATTAATAAGTTTTTTAAGCTTTGGCGTAATTGAGAATCGACATTATATTTTCTTTCTTGCTCAAAACGCATTGTTTGCATTTCAACGACAGGAAATATTCTAAAACCCGACCTTATTATTAATTTTAAAATATTTCTCTTGCTAAATTCATGCATACAACAAGCAAGTCCAACTTTACGAAATGGCCATATTTTCAAAAAATACTTTAATATATTTAATTTTAATTGAGTTGAATTTTTATATTTTACAATATTCGATAATTTTTTTTCGCGGCACGCTAGTTCTGCCTCCCAGTAATGCGGGAAATACCTCAATGAGGTCATAGAAGTACACTCCAAGATCTGTGTTATTAATTGCAAATTCCATGCATCGCTCTCCGATGCAAAAAAATAAAATTCAGATGTGTCAATCGGTGTCAAAAAGGAATGTGAGGCAAGACCAAACGTTTTGATATTAGGATATAGTTGAAATGCCGCCTTTAAATGCACAAAACGATGATGAACAACTTGTATATACCAGAGCAAAAACGGACCTACTATCATTCTCCAATATTGCAGAGAGTATGTCTCCTGATGAATGTTGTTTAACCACTCAGAAATTTTTGGCAAGAGGGATTCATAAACTTTATTTGTATAGTAAAATGCTTCTTTTGAGCAGCTAGAGTCAGTTGAATCCGCACTTAAAAATTCTCCGTGAACCCCTGCTTTTTTCAGCTCCTCTTCGCTTTTTACACACCAATCGCCTAAGAATACAATTGGTTGAGTTATATCCCAAAAATTAGTTAACGCTGTAGTTGCTAAAAACTTTGTTTTGCAGTTCATGCGAGAAGGTTACCCCAAGAAAAAATAATTGATTGAATCACGCACACAGCAACAATTTATTTTACCTGTTTTTATAAAAACATTGGAATAATATACAAATGATGATTTGCTGTAAATGTTTAAAAGCTATAACACGTTTTCTCACAACAATATTTATACTAAAATTATTTTTATTTTTCTTGATTATGCTGTACCTCACCTAATATTTATGTAATTCGCAGTTTCAGATGGAATTGGTATATATTAACAATACTTTTTTGTAACTGCTGATGGCGCAAAAAAATTTTATACTGATGGACAAGAAAAAATAATTTTGGCAGTATTGGAAATAAATTTTTTTAACAGAGGGATGTGTTTTATTTCTCTCGGTACGCAGGGGACATTATGTCAGCAAAAAAGACAAAAGGGATTTTGCTTGCTGGAGGAACTGGTTCACGATTATATCCACTCACCTTTAGTGTCAACAAATCACTTTTGCCTGTTTATGATAAACCGCTTATTTATTATCCACTGTCCGTATTGATGCTTGCTGGAATACATGAAATATTAATTATTACGAATGAAAAAGACATACAGCTTTTTAAGCAACAGTTGGGTAATGGAGCGCAGTGGGGAATTTCACTGCAATATCAAATTCAATCATCGCCGAATGGTATTGCTGAATCGTTGATTATTGCTGAAGATTTTATTGGAAATGATTCTGTTTGCTTAATCTTGGGAGATAATATTTTTTATGGACAAGGTTTAGCAAAATTGTTGCAAGCTTCCGTGCAATGTAATATCGGCGCAACCATTTTCGGTTACTATGTCAGTGATCCGGAACGTTACGGCGTTATTTCATTTGATGAAAATCGAAAAATAAAAGATATCATCGAAAAGCCACTAGAGCCTGATTCAAATTATGCTGTTCCCGGTTTATATATATACGATGCATATGCAATTCAAATTGCAAAAGCATTGCGCCCATCCGCTAGAAATGAACTTGAAATTACCGATATTAATAAAATTTATTTAAAAGAAAAACGATTAAAAGTAACATTTTTAAGTCGCGGAATAGCGTGGATGGATGTTGGAACACATAACGCTCTTATCGAAGCAGGACAATATGTTGAAATTATCGAGCGTCGTCAAGGCCTTAAAATAGCGTGTCTTGAAGAGATTTCATGGAGAATGGGTTTTACTGATACCGCACAATTGCTAAAACAAGCGGAAAAATACGGTCGAAATAATAGTTATGGCTGTTTTTTATACTCTCTTATAGAGAACACGTCTTTGCAATTTTTGGGACAAGACAGGCTCGTTGAAAATCCAGAGTTATCACTTAGTTAAATACTAGATATAAGAGATTTATAATGTCGTTTGTTTTTAAATCGTTGGAAATTCCAGGAGTAATTCTCGTTGAGTCAAAAGTATCTACAGATGAGCGAGGATTTTTTATGGAAACTTATAAAGCATCTGAATTTAAAATAAATGGCATTGATGTGAATTTTATGCAAGATAACCACTCATTTTCAAAAGCAGGCGTAATTCGCGGCTTGCATTTTCAATGTAATCCACACGCACAAGGAAAATTAGTGCAAGTTGTGCAAGGAAAAGTATTTGATGTAGCGGTTGATATTCGTCAGGGCTCTCCAACTTACGGGAAATGGGTTGGTATTATTTTAAGTGGTGAAAATCATATGATGTTGTGGATACCGATTGGTTTTGCGCATGGCTACTGCGTTCTTGAAAATGGTACCCATTTGTTATACAAAGTGTGTGGATCGGAGTACAACCCGCAAAATGATCGCTCTATTTTGTGGAACGATTCTCAAATCAACGTGCAGTGGCCTATTCAAAATCCTGACTTATCCAACAAAGATCGACACGCAAAGAATTTATGTGATGTTGATAATAATTTTTTTTATAGGAAATAAGAAGTATAATGCCAAATATTTTAATTATAGGCGCTGCAGGTCAAGTCGGTCTTTCGTTGATTGAATTGTGTAATAAAACCAATATCAAGTATATTGCCATATCCAGAAGAGATTTAGACATTATAGATAGCTTTGCGGTTGACCTTTTTTTTCAACGCAATCATGCAATGGATTTTGTAATTAACGCAGCGGCCTATACAGCAGTAGACGCCGCGGAACAAGATCAAGTTACTGCATATGCAGTTAACCAATATGCAGTAAAAAACTTAGCGCTTTGTTGTAAACGATATGACATCCCATTAATACATATTTCTACTGATTATGTCTTTGATGGTAAAAAGAAGACATCGTATGTCGAAACAGACAGTAGAAACCCGTTGAGCATTTATGGTATAAGCAAACTTGCTGGTGAAAAAGAATTACAAAACCTTTGGCATAAACATATCATTTTACGTGTGAGCTGGATATTTAGCGAATATAGAACTAATTTTGTAAAAACGATGTGTCATTTATTTACAAAACAAGAGGAAATTTCTGTTGTAGATGACCAAATAGGTTGTCCAACATCGGCTGCATCTGTTGCAAGTGTCATTATAAATATTATCCATGTGACTTTTGAAAAAAATGAGGCGTTATGGGGTGTATATCACTATAGCGATTTTCCATGTGTTTCGTGGTATACATTTGCATGTAATATATTATCATCAGTAGAGAGTAAGGTTTCTGTTGATAATATTAAAACAAAAATAATTCATCCTATATCGTCAAGCGAGTATCCTTTACCTGCTAAAAGACCACCTAATAGCGTACTCAATATAGAAAAAATTCAAAAAATATTTGGGATAAGGTCAATGTGTTGGCATCTCGAGATTCAGCGCATCATACAATTTATTTACATACAGAACAAAATAGAGGATGCTCATGCGTACAATTTCATTAACACTAAATAAATCACAATGAAGCAAAAAAATAAAAAAATAACAATTGTTGGCTTCGGTTATATTGGGTGCATTATTGGTTCATACTTAGCTTCCCAAGGATATTGTGTTACTGGAATTGAATTAAATGATCATATTATCAAATCTATTAATAATGGATTCCCCCCATTTCATGAGCCAGGTTTAGCACATCTCGTCAAAGCTGGTATTGATTCACGAAGGTTAACTATCACAAAAGAGTGCGATGCAATAAAAGAATCGGACGTTATTTTAGTTACGGTTGGAAGCCCACTAAATGATTCTGGAGATGCTGATTTAAATCATTTATCTCAGGCTTTGGATCGCATTAAACCTTATTTACAAAAAGATCAGTTATTAATTTTAAAAAGCACCCTGCCTCCAGGAACCAGTAGAGATTTTGTTTGGCCACAACTTTCGAATAAAAATTTATTATTGGCTTTCTGCCCAGAGCGTTTAGCAGAAGGGCGTGCACTAGCAGATTTAACAACGCTACCCGTAATAATTGGTGGTATTAATCAAGAGGCTGCGCTTGCCGCATCACAGTTTTGGATTGAAGCGCTCAACGTTGAAACAATAATTGTAGAAAATACAACGACTGCCGAGCTAGTTAAATTAGCTGATAATTTATGGGTAGATGTTAATATAGCTTTGGGGAATGAATTAGCAAAAATTTCGGACAAACTTAATATTGATGTGCTAGAAGTAATTGCTGCTGCTAATACACTCAAAAAAAATAATTCAAATGTCAATATTTTGCTTCCATCGCTCGGTGTTGGTGGATATTGTCTTACTAAAGACCCTTGGTTTTTACACGCAATGGGTAATAGACTGGGTATTGATCTTAAAATACCAGCTGTATCAAGAAAGGTGAATGAATCAATGCCGGAGTATTCGGTATGCTTAATTGATCGCTATTTTCAAAACTTATCAAAAAAATCGGAAGAAATATCAATTGGTGTGCTAGGCTTATCATTTAAAAATAATACCAGTGACTGTCGCTTCACACCAACCAAACCAGCGATAGAAAAACTCTTATCGTTAGGATACACCGTTAGAATATATGATCCGCTATTAACACAAGAAGATGCCTTTAGTTTAACGGGAATTGAAATGTCATCAAGCATCTCGGACTGCGTTACGAATGTAGATTGTGTTGCTTATTTTGCAGGACATGATGAGATTATAAATTTTTCCTTAGAAAATCTATTAAGGTTAACAAACAAAAATGCATTAATCTTTGACGGTAGAAGATTTTTTAACAAAACAGAAATAAACAACATCAAATCATTAGGGTTTACGTATAAGGGGGTTGGTAGAATATGACGTCAAAAATAATGATCACAGGGGCCGCTGGTTTTATTGGAAGTCATTTAGTAGAACGCACGCTTGAACTTGGAAATGAAATATATGCATGTGATATTATTCCAATCAAGAAATGTAATAATCTAAAAAATGTGAGCTCGCATAAAAAATTTCATTATTTGCAAGGAGACATAACGGATGATCAATTTTTGAGAGAATATTATCAGTCCAATGCAGATGTGATTTATCATCTTGCGTCAGTTGTCGGTGTTCAAAATTATATGAGTGATCCATTACATTTAATTGATGTCACGGTTAATGGAACAAAAAAACTATTGCATTTAGCTTCACAACATAAAACAAGATTTATTTTTTCAAGTACCAGCGAAATTTATGGAAAAAATCCTGAAGTCCCTTGGATGGAAACAAGTGATCGTGTTTTGGGCTCAACCTCAGTGGATAGATGGTCTTATAGTACAAGCAAAGCGGTGTGTGAACATATGCTGTATGGTTTGTATCGAAAAAATAAATTCCCTTTTAGTATAGTCAGATTTTTTAATGTATACGGGCCAAGACAAAGTCCAATATATGTAGCGTCAAAATCAATATACCAAATTTTAAATGGCAAAAGTCCTTATCTTTATGATAACGGAAAGCAAACACGATGTTTCACCTATATATCGGATATTATCGATGGATTAATATCGGTTTGGCAATCAGATAAAGCAGTGGGTGAAGCATTTAATTTGGGGAATCAAAATGAAAACTCGATTAATGAACTCATCAATATAATTATTGAATGTTCAGGAAAACAAATTACTTCAACAGAATTTAATACAAAAAAAGAATATGGGGAAATGTATGAAGATATTCCAAGGCGTGTTCCTAATGCTGAAAAAGCAGAAACTTTGCTAAACTGGAAAGCAAAAATTAAATTAAAAGAAGGGGTAGAAAAAACAATTCGCTGGGCGAGAGAAAATCGTTGGTGGCTTGCTTAGCTTTTTTGATTATTAGTGTCTAGACAACAAACTCACTTAACATTAGAATGGCGTGAATTTTGAGAAGAACAAAAGGGAAGATTAATGTTTCTTTCAGAAAATATTCTCTCGGGAGAAAAAATAAAAAATCGAGTTCGATACAGCACGCACCCAATAACCCAAAAAATTATTAAAATTCTTTCAAAGATTGATTACGATTTATTTGTTCACAGTGATGAGCATTATTCTTCGGTACCGATATTTACTATTATTTTAACTATCTATGATGCCAATATTCGTTTTATTGAAGAAAGTTTGCATTCAGTTTTTAATCAACGCTATAAAAACACAGAGGTTGTTTTGATTAATAATGGTGCTGACGGCAAGGTAAGCGGTTTGATTTGGCACTACTTTCTGACGCATAAAAATTCTAAACTTATTTGTACTAAAGAACATCTTTACAATCCTTCGGCAAAGCTTTTGCAAGATCCTATTCCTCTTCTGTGGAATGCAGGGTTATTTTGTTCTGTTGGAGATTATGTTTATTTTTTATCGTACGACGACTTTATTAGCTGTGATTATACTGAAAAAATGGTGCAACTTTTTACACAAAATGAAAAATGTTGCACGGCTGCCCCATCTGTTGTACTCGTCAATGAATTAAGTGAAATAAATATCGACGAAACAGCACATCTTAAAAATTATAGTCAACGGGAAAAATATACGAATGGAATTTTATTGGCGCAAAACTTCATGGATGGTGGAAATAAAATTGGTTTCCCCGGAGGTTTGCTTTCCATCAAATCTGATTTGGTTTTGGATTGTGGTGGATTTGATAAAAATAATGATCTAAGTCAGCTATTTAAATTTGCTGTTTGTGGAGATTCAGGATTTGATCCAAACGCAGCATTGTATTGGCGTCATCACTCAAATCAAGCCCACAAAATTCAAAGGAAAATGGGACTGGTATATTACAGAGATGTAAAAGAATTTAATGGTATATATAATATAAAAAAATTTCATCAGCGCGTTGGTGGAAGTGTTTTTGCGGATAAATATGAACACTATATTAATAAGCAGATGGCTGAACATACTATCAGTGAATTTTGGAATATTTACACAGTAAGTTTTTTTTGGGGTATCAGGGCATTATGGCGCATATTATTTGAGTGCCCATTAAGCATTCAGATAATAGCTTTTCGTCGCTATTTAAAACATTTCCCAAAATATTTTCAACGATCCGTGATCGCTCGTATCATGCATCATGAGATTTCTCAGGATAAAAAATAAAGAAAGGATCCATTAAATGAATATCTCAACCATAAAGCGAAAGTTATTGTCATCTGTCCTTAAAAATTACGTAAGACGGATCGGTTTCAAAGATGCATTACTAAAACAGATTAGAGAAAATCGACTGCAATATCCAGAATGGAATAATAGCTCAAGCTTTAACTTCACAACTCCAGGAGTTGACTTCACCTTTATGGAATATTCTCATAGCGTATCACCACCCTCGAGCTATCTTCATGACATTTTGAATAAAGCTGTTCATGTTTTAGAGAATGAGTGGTATGAAAATTCTAAGTTTCGCGAAATACCATCAGAATTGAAAGTTCTTTATGATTACAATAATCATTATTTACTATTGACAGCGATTGCGAATGTTATTAACGCAGAAAGAATTGTAGAGATAGGCACAGCTGCTGGAGATTCGCTTTGGTCATGGCTACGCTTGGAAAATATTAAATCCGTATCAACATGGGATATTTTTCCAATTGAAACCTGTACTGGGTGGTTTCATAACAATGTCCATCAACAATTTGTTCAAGAATTTATTCAAAAAGATAAGCGTTGGACTCAATACGTAGAAGATCTTACTCAGCAAGAAATTTGGTTTTTACGTAAAGATTTATTCGAAAATACAGATATCATTTTTATTGACGGTCCACATAATGGAATTTTTGAAAATACAATTTTTCAAAATATTTTAGGACTTAAAAATGAGCGTAACATTTTATTGATATTTGATGATATTTTGGTTAGCTCTATGGTTGACTTTTGGCGTAATATCACATTACCAAAATTGGATGCTACCTCAGTTGGGCATCAGTCTGGAACTGGATTAGCGCTCTTGTTGCCATATCATGAACGTTAGATCACGTTCATAAAAAAATTTTTATGTAGTAATTCACAACAAATTTTCTCCGTAAAAAGAAAAAATTGATTGTAGTGAGGTCAGTATGTCGGTGTTAATCATTGGTTATGGATCTATTGGTAGTCGACATGCCGACATTTTATCGCGATTTGGATCAACAGTATCAATTGTTACCGCGCAGAAAATTCAATTTTACGCACGTCATGATACGATAGAGGAAGCATTAGAAAAAAATTCCTTTGATAAAATTATTATTGCCAATGCAACGCATTTGCACTACGTAACGCTGAAAAAAATTATATCACTTAATTTTCAAGGAACAATTTTAATTGAAAAACCGCTATTTTCTCAACTTGAATATCCAGAACTTAAGTCGCATAACAATATTTACATTTCTTATAATCTTCGCTTCCATCCTTTATTACAATATTTAAGAAATTTATTACAGGGTGATGAGCTTGTTTCGTTCTCAGTGCATGCAGGTTCATACCTACCTGATTGGAGAAAAAATATTGTTTATCAACAATGTTATTCAGCAAAAAAAGAGTCAGGCGGGGGTGTACTACGTGATCTCAGTCACGAGCTAGACTATATTTTATGGATATGTGGAAAATGTATTGAAGTAACTGCAATCGGCGGACACTTCAGTGCGCTTGAAATTAATAGCGATGATATTTATTCAATTTTGATGCGCTGTGAAAATTGCCCCATTATCAATGTTCAGATCGATTACTTAAGTCGAACACCAATTCGAAAAATATTAATCCAAACAAAAAAACACCGTACTATTTTATTAGATTTAATTGAAGGTACTTTAATTGTAAATGGCGAAGTCGAACTTCAAGTAAAAAACGCCATAGAACAAACATATACAAAACAACATGAGCTGATTATACAAAAAAATTTCACTGATATGTGTGATTATCTGCAAGGATTAGCTGTCATGAAATTAATAACAACAATAGAAAAATCTGCGCGTGACAAAAAATGGATTACATTATGAAAGTTCTCTGTACTATTTGCGCGCGCGGTGGATCGCAAGGTGTCAAAAATAAAAATTTAATTTCATTGCGAAGGAAACCACTCATTGCACATAGTATTTTGCAAGCTAAAAAATCAAGATTATTTGATATGGTTGCTGTGAGCAGTGATTCAAAAAAAATTCTTTCGGTTGCAAAAAAATGGGGTGCAGATTATGTGATTGAACGTCCACTAGAATTGGCCACATCAACTGCTGCGAAAATCCCTGTAATTCAACATGCCGTTTCTCAAGCTGAAATTATTGCAAAAACTAAATTTGATATTATTGTTGATTTAGATGCGACAGCACCATTACGCACTGTTGATGATCTGAAAGCATCGCTTGCATTATTTTTAAAAAATAATCGAGCAATGAATCTAATCACGGGATATCCTTCACGTAAATCTCCTTACTTTAATATAGTTGAAACCGATAACGCTAATTTCGCAAAACTGAGTAAGAAAACTGAAATTCCAGTCATAAGACGACAAGACACACCATCTTGTTACGATATGAATGCGTCAATCTACATTTGGAAACGTAACGCGCTATTTCAACAATCGTCTATTGTATCTGATCATACCCTATTGTATGTTATGCCAGAAGAACGGTCGATCGATATTGACACACCAATAGATTTAGCTTTGGTGCGGATATTAGCAAAAAATCGCAGGGATTTAGTGTAAATGGACGTCTATAAAAATTTATTCAGGTTAGATAAAAAAGTGATTGTCGTGACAGGTGCTGCTGGCATTTTGGGATCTGAATTCTGTAATGCATTAAGTGCGCTGGGTGCAAAAGTCGCATGTCTTGATTCACATACTGATAATCTAAAAAATCTAGAGTCAGAAATTACAAAAAAATACGATAAAAACAATTTTATTTTTATACAATGCGATGTTTCCGATACCAAATCAGTACAAAATTCTGTAGAAAAAATAATTTTGCGTTTCTCACAGATTGATGTTTTATTAAATAATGCCGCAACTAAAACAAAAGATACACGTGCTTTTTTTACACCTTTTCCTGATTATTCGATAAATCTCTGGCGTGAAATCATGTCTGTCAATTTAGACGGTATGTTTTTAGTAGCGCAGGCTGTTGGGAAATATATGGTTGAAAAAAAACATGGTGCGATTATTCAAACTGCATCACTCTATAGCTTGCTAGGTCCCGATCAACGTATTTATAAAGGTTCGCATTATTTGGGCGGAGAAATTAATACACCGGCGGTCTATACAGCTTCAAAAGCAGGGGTGATTGGATTAACCAAACATTTAGCAGCTTTGTGGGGTGAGTTTGGTGTACGTGTTAATGCACTTTGTCCCGGCGGCGTATCAAGTGGTCAAGATAATGAATTCAATGAAAAATATTCTGCGCGTGTACCAATGGGCAGAATGGCTGAAAAAATTGATATTGTTGGTCCGATGTTGTTTTTAGCAAGCGATGCATCACGATATGTTACTGGACAGGTATTATATGCTGATGGCGGTGTGTCTGCTTGGTAATTTTAGGAAGATATATGCTAATTCAATACGCGAAACGTTTTATTAATGTCATAAAAACACAGGGTGTTGGCGAAGCAGTTCTTCGAATGGTGAGACGAGCACTTTCTATTTTTGTCGCACTGATCATAATATTATTGTGGCCATTTATTAAAATACGACTAATCCAATTGAAATCATCGCGAATAGGGCATTTTACATTAAATACACACCTACTATTATGCGCACTGAAACATAATACTTATCCAGAAGAAAACAACAGTATTCATTTTTATTACACACAAACTCATGTTCCGATTTGTAATATGTTTCTTTATAAAATGTGGTCGAGAGTTATCAGGATATTACCACCATGGGGCGCATTTTGGGCGCATGTAAATGATATTCTAATAATAGTATTGAAAGAAAAATATTATTCTCCATTTAAAAAAATGTTTGAGGATACTGAGGGTGGATATGACAGATGGAATTTTCAGAAAAATAAAGATCGATTTTTATTTTTTACCGAGGAAGAAAAAAAATTAGGCGGGGATTTGAAAAGAAAACTAGGCATTCCCGAAAGCAGTCAATTTGTTTGTATTTTTGTAAGGGATGACGAATATTTAAAAGTTACAATGCCTGATTCGGCATGGTATAACGAGAATTTTAGAAATGCGGATATTAAAAATTATATTCCTGCTATTAAATTTTTAATACAAAATGGTTTCTACGTGATTAGGATGGGTAAGCTTGTAGAAAATCCTTTGGATATTGGTGATTCTAGATTCATTGATTATGCAAATCATCCACTGAAATCAGATTTTTTAGACATCTATTTATCTGCCCATTGTTTTTTCTTTATAGGAACCTCTTCTGGCCTTGATGGGGTGCCACGCATGCTGAATCGTCCTGTTATCGCTACCAATACCATTTTTTTTCAACAGACAAGCTACTTAGAATGGACGTTTTTAATACCAAAAAATGTTATGTGCACAACGACAAAAATGCTTGTTTCTTACAAAGAACAATATCAGGACTATGCTTATTTTATTCTATCAGGGAAATATACAAATCATAGAGATCCCATTATGCGGGAGTTTGCAAGAAAAAACTGGGTATTTGTTGAAAATACGCCTGATGAAATTTTATCTGTTGTCAAAGAAATGCTGAGCTATCTCACAAAACCAACAGCTGAAACGCGTGAGATGAAAGACTTGCAATTATTATTTTGGGGGAACCTTCCTCTTAATCTTGCTTTGGGAGAAACGTCCTACGAGAATGTGTCCATACGTATTTCCCCCGCATTTTTAAAAAAACACTATAAATTACTGGCAAAACCCGCAAAACAAGCTTGCGAGGTGAATGAGTGTGGATCATAGGATAATTAAGAAAAGAGCTCTCACTAAGCGCATTTTTGGTTTAAGTTTGAGAACAATAAAGAAATTACCACACTTCCCGTTTCTTTTTATCGCATTACCATGCTCATTGTTTCTAATTTTGATATTTCCATTTGTAAAAATTAAATTTATTAGGTTGTGCTCAGATCGAATAGGGCATTACGCAATGAACACTGAGCTATTGTTATGCCATTTGGATGAAATAAAACGAAAAGAAAAAAAAGTTAAATATTTTTTTTATTTATTGAATGCTCCGATATGTAACGTACAATTACACATCATGTGGAAAAGAGTGATACGGATTCTTCCTTTTACAAAAATTATTATGCAAGTTGATAATGTTATGCAATTTATTTTTCGCGATAAATATAAGAATAGCGCACTTAAAAAATTTGAAACAGGCGCTGGTAATGAAGATGTTGAAGGATATTTTAAAAAATTTAATACTCATTTGTCTTTCACGAATATTGAGCTACAACGCGGTAGGCAGTTGTTGTTAACATTGGGAATTCCTATCGGAGCACGGTATGTATGTTTGTATGTGCGTGATGCGACCTATTTGAGCAGACACTACCCCAAAAAAGATTGGTCATATCATTTTTATCGAGACTGCGACATTCAAAATTTTTCCAAAGCCGCCTTGTATTTAGCAAACAAAGGCTATTATGTGATTCGAATGGGAAAAGCGGTTGCAAAAGCATTCAATATAAAGAACCCAAAAATTATTGATTATGCTAAAAATCAATTACGCTCCGATTTTTTGGATATTTATCTTACAGCGCATTGCCAATTTTTTATTTCGACTTCTGCTGGATTAGATGGTGTAGCTCAAATTTTTCGCAAGCCGATATTATTTGTGAATGTAGCACCGCTTCAACACCAGCTACAATATTGGTACCCATGCAATCTGTTTATTATCAAAAAGATTTTTGACAAAACAAAAAATCATTTTATATCTCTGAAGGAACTAGATAGGAAAATCTTAGGAATCCATAATTTAAATAAAACGTTTGAAGAGAATAATTGGGAGATTGTTGATAATAATGCAGATGAGATTTTGGAGGCTGTTTCAGAAATGGAAAGTTTTATTTTCCGTCAGGAATATAAAGAAAAAAATAACCCATTTCGTTCATTGTTAGAAAATTCACTGACTTTTTCAATGCTCCCCCATCGTCATTTATTAAGATCAGATCCTGAAAAATTTTATATTAAAATGTGCGATCAATTTTGGCTTAGAAATCAATTTTTGTTCTCGGAATAATGAAATTGCAAAAACAGGAAGTGGGTAATGGTTGAATTAATGGATCCAGAGTTAATGATCAAAAATAAAATTATTGATTTTTCTGATTTAAAAAATAGAGTTAATAAAGCGAAACGCGTTGTGCAATCACATGGGGTATTTGATCTATTGCATATAGGTCACATTAAACATTTTCAGGCTGCAAAAAAATACGGTGATATTTTGGTTGTTACGATTACACCAGATCGTTTTGTAAATAAAGGTCCTAATAGACCTCGATTTACTGAAACATTACGCGCAGAAGCAATTGCAGCACTTGATTGCGTCGATTTTGTCATTATTAATCATTGGCCAACAGCAGTTGAAGCAATTCAATTAATTAAACCTTTTATTTATGCAAAGGGTGATGAGTATAAAAATAGCGAAAATGATATTACTGGAAAAATTGATATTGAAGCCGAAACAGTTCGCGCTGCAGGCGGTAAAATATTATTTACAAGTGAAGTCACTTTCAGTTCTTCGTCTTTACTGAATGAATTTTTCTCACCATTTTCTAAAGAGACAATTTCATATCTTAACGATTTCAAAACGAAATATAATTTTCAAGAAATTTCATCTTATTTAGAAAAATCAAAAAAATTAAGGGTGTTGCTAATCGGTGAAACTATCATTGATGCGTATCGTTTTGCAGAAGTTATCGGTAAATCAGGAAAAGAGCCAACATTGGTAGCAAAATACAAGCATCGCGAATTATATGCGGGCGGTATTCTAGCGATGGCAAATCACTTAAGTGATTTCTGCGAACATATTACTTGTTTAACCTATTTAGGTGGAAATGCAGAACATGAAAATATGATTCATAACAGTATTTCAAAAAATGTCAGTTTAGAAAAAATATATAAAAAAAATTCGCCAACAATTGTGAAAACACGTTTTTTAGATGAATATTTACGCCAGAAACTATTTGAGGAATATGAAATCAATGATGATTTTTTAGAGAATGATCAACAAAACGAATTAATATCAAAAATGGAGCGATTATTAAAAGATCATGATATTGTCATTGTCGCAGATTATGGTCATGGATTATTAAATGATAAAGCGATAGATTTTTTAACACAACATTCAAAATATCTGGCGGTGAATACACAAGCTAACGCAGGCAACAATGGGTTTAATTGTATCTCAAAATATAAAAAAGCGAATTATGTGGTGGTGGCGTCAAGAGAGTTGCAATTAAATTATCGACAAAAGCATTTATCAGTTTCGGAACAATTGAATCGTTTAATTTCGGAACATGACTACGATCAAGCAATGATTACCAACGGGAAAGACGGCGCTTTTGCGTGCAAACAATCAGAGTCAATTTATAAAGTACCTGCTTTTGCAACAGCAGTTGTTGATCGTGTTGGGGCAGGCGATGCGGTATTAGCTATTTCTAGCTTATATGCATATCATAATGCGCCATCAGAACTCATTGCCTTTATTGGAAATGTAGCAGGTGCTGAAGCAGTTAGTATTATGGGAAATAAAAATCCTATTAATAAAGTTGGTTTTATGAAACACATTAGCTGTTTATTAAAGTAGTGTATGCAAATAACAAAACAAAAAATATTCATCACCGGCGCCGATGGATTTATCGGCTCTCACCTCGTAGAGCATTTAGTTAATCTGGGATGCAAAGTCAAAGCATTTGTTTTTTATAATTCATTCGGTACATGGGGATGGCTAGACAGTTTATCATCTGAAATAAAAAATAATATTGAAGTGGTGATGGGCGATATTCGTGATCCACATGGCGTAAAAACAGCGATGCAAGGATGTGATATTGTTCTGCATTTAGCGGCATTAATCGGCATTCCTTATTCGTATCATTCACCCGATACTTATGTTGACACAAATATAAAAGGCACATTAAATATTGTACAAGCGGCACGCGAATTAAATATTTCAAAAGTCGTACATACGTCTACAAGTGAAGTATATGGAACAGCACGTTATGTGCCAATTGATGAAGCGCATCCACTGCAAGGTCAATCACCTTATTCTGCGAGTAAAATAGGCGCCGATCAAATTGCAATGTCATTTTATAATTCATTTGGCGTACCGGTTAGCATTATTCGCCCATTTAATACATTCGGACCAAGACAATCAGCGCGTGCATTTATTCCAACAGTGATTTCTCAAATAGCAAATCAATCTACAAAAATAAAATTGGGCACATTACACCCCACTCGTGATTTTACTTTTGTAACAGATACTGCAAAAGCATTTGTGGCTGTTGCTGAGTCTGAAAATTCAGTTGGCGAAATAATGAATGTTGGCAGTAATTTTGAAATTTCAATGGGCGATACTGTCAAAATGATTGCTGAATTAATGAATGTTGATATTGAAATTATCGAGGACATACAAAGAATTCGTCCAACAAAAAGTGAAGTTGAACGTTTATGGGCTGACAATAATAAAATAAAACGTTTAACAGATTGGAAACCAGAATATTCAGGAATTGAAGGATTTCAACGCGGCTTACAAAAAACAATAGAATGGTTTTTGCATCAAGAAAATAAAAAATTATATAAATCGACGGTGTACAATGTATAAAAACATTATTGATGTTATTCACGATCATATGTCAAATGAAACTGGAAATATTATTGCGCTTCACGAACCCCAATTTTCCGGAAATGAATGGCAATACATCAAAGAATGTTTAGACAGTGGCTGGGTTTCATCTGTCGGAAAATTTGTTGATCGTTTTGAAAAAGAATTAGCGGATTTTACTGGCGCTAAACATGCTGTTGTTGCTGTAAATGGAACAGCAGCTTTGCATATTTGCTATTTATTAGCAGGTATTTTGCCAGCAGATGAAGTATTAGTTCCTACATTAACATTTGTTGCAACTTGTAACGCATTGCATTATTGCGGTGCCGTCCCACATTTTATTGATTGCGAAGAAAAATATTTGGGAATTGATGTTGAAAAATTGGAAAATTATTTACACGATATTGCAATCATTAAAAAAGAAATTTGTTATAACCGATTAACGCAGAGGCCTATTCGCGCATTATGTGTTATGCATACTTTTGGTCATCCAGTTGATCTTGATCCACTGATAGAATTATCTAAAAAATATCATCTTAAATTAATTGAAGATGCAACAGAAGCGCTGGGTTCATATTATAAAAAAAGACATGTTGGACACCATGGTTTAGTCGGCGCCTTAAGTTTTAATGGAAATAAAATTATTACAACAGGTGGTGGTGGTGCAATTTTAACGGATGATGAAAAAATTGCGCGGCGAGCAAAACATATTACAACGACTGCAAAAATTCCACATGCTTATTTATATCAACATGACGAAGTTGGATATAATTATCGCCTTCCAAATTTAAATGCAGCATTAGGTTGTGCACAATTAGAAAAATTACCCTATTTTTTAGATGTGAAAAGAAAATTAGCAAAAAGTTATCAAGAAGCATTTTCAAAAATTAAAGGTGTTCGTTTTTTAAATGAGCCGCTATTTTCAAAAAGTAATTATTGGTTAAATGCTATTTTTGTCGAAGATAAAATGATGCGAGATGAATTATTAGTAAAATTAAATAATGAAAAAATTGGCGTTCGTCCAATTTGGGAATTAATGCATCAGCTCAAAATGTATCAAGATGCACCTCACATGGATTTGTCAACTGTAGAAAAAATTGCAAAACAAATTATTAATGTTCCGAGTAGCGCAATTTTAGGAGAGAGATGTGTCTACAAAGAAACAGTCGCGGCGTAAAATTGCGGTTGTGACTGGTACACGTGCTGAATATGGTTTACTTAAAAATTTACTTAACGAAATAAAATTAGATGTTGATTTGCAATTACAACTTATTGTTACCGGTATGCATTTATCATCCGAATTTGGCTTAACTTATCTTGAGATTGAAAACGATTGCTTTGAAATTGATGCAAAAATAGAAATGCTTTTATCGAGTGATACAGCAATCGGAGTTGCAAAATCAATTGGCATCGGTATTTTAGGTTTCGCTGATGCATTTGAACGCTTAAAACCAGATGTAATTGTTGTTCTGGGTGATCGATTTGAGATATTAGCTGCAGTTCAAACAGCAATGATTTTAAAAATCCCTGTTGCACATATTCATGGCGGTGAATTAACACAAGGTGCGATTGATGATGGCATACGTCACGCTATTACTAAAATGTCGCATCTGCATTTTGCAGCAACTGAAGTTTATCGACATCGTATTATTCAATTAGGCGAATCCCCAGATCGAGTTTTTAATTACGGTGCGCTTGGTGTTGAGAGAATTAAAAAAACAAATTTATTGACGAAAAAAAAATTAGAAGTAATGTTGAACTTTCAATTTTCAACCCCAACTTTTTTAGTAACATATCATCCAGCAACTTTATCGCTCGATAAAATTAAAGATGAATTACGCTATTTATTCTCTGCGCTAGATGCATTTTTACAAGCAAAAATTATTTTTACAAAATCAAATGCAGACGAAGCGGGGCGATTGATTAATCAGCAAATTGATTTATATTGCGAAAAAAATATTAATCGTGCAAAAGCATTTACAAGTATGGGTGATTTAAATTATTTAAGTACAATGCAATATTGTGATGTGATCATTGGAAATTCATCAAGCGGTATTATTGAAGCGCCAACTTTGCATAAGCCGACGGTTAATATTGGCAATCGACAAGAAGGGCGGTTATTTGCAGATTCAATTATTCAATGCGGTATTTTTATGGATGAAATTGAAATGGCGATCAAAAAAGCACTTTCGCCAGAATTTAAAAATATTGTGAAAAAAACAATTTCGCCGTATGATTCGGGAAACACAGCAGAAAAAATTAAAAAGAGTATAAAAAATGTGGAATTAAAAAAAATTACTCAGAAGAAATTTTATGACATGGCGGGTCACGAATATGACATTCCAAAAAACAACTATCATTGCAGAAGCTGGCGTCAATCATAATGGTGATATTAAATTAGCGCTGCAATTAATTGATGCAGCAGCAGAGGCTGGTGCTGATATTGTTAAATTTCAAACATTTCGCACTGAAGAATTGGTATCAACTTCTGCACCCAAAGCAAATTATCAAATGCGGTCTACCGATCCCACTGAATCACAATATGCCATGCTGAAAAAATTAGAATTAACGCATGAAAATCACTTTATTTTAAAAACACATTGTGAAAAACAAAATATTGAATTTTTATCAACACCATTTGATGCAACGAGTGCTGATTTTTTATTACGAGACATGAAATTAACAACAATAAAAATTTCTTCTGGTGAAATAACAACTGCGCCGCTGTTATTGCAAATTGCAAAATATCAACCCAATATTATTTTATCAACAGGGATGTCAACGCTGGGCGAAATTGAAGAAGCGCTTGCGGTCATTGCATTTGGATTAATACAGTCAGAAGAAATACCTTCTAAAAATACTTTTATGCGAGCATATTCTTCATCGCAAGGACAAGAAAAACTAAAACAAAAAGTAACTTTATTACATTGCACGTCCGATTATCCGGCTGATTTTAGCGGTGTTAATTTACGCGCGATGAATACATTAAAATCAGCCTTTAATTTGCCTGTTGGGTATTCAGATCACACTACCGGTATTTCAATTCCACTTGCAGCAGTTGCAATGGGCGCAACAATAATTGAAAAACATTTTACACTTGATCGATCTTTACCAGGCCCCGATCATAAAGCATCACTTGAACCGAGCGAATTAAAAAATATGGTAGCGGGAATTAGAGAGATAGAATTAGCATTGGGAAGCCCACTAAAAATACCAACGAAAAAAGAATTGGAAACAAAATTAATTGCGCGAAAAAGTTTAATTGCAACTCAAGCAATAAAAAAAGGCGATATTTTTTCAAAGAAAAATATTTGTTTGCAGCGTCCAGGAAATGGTATTTCACCCATGTATTATTGGGATTATCTTGATCGTTTTGCAACGCATGATTACAAAATAGGTGAGTTAATTAATGAATAAACCTATTTTTATTATTGGGGCGGGTGGACACGCAAAAGTGTTGTTAGAATGTTTGCAGCAAAACTCTAAAATTGAAATTGGTGGATTTTTAGAAATAGATAAAAAATTAATTGGTACTGCATTGCTAGAATTTTCTATTTTTGATCAAGAAATAATATTAAAAAAATATAGTGCTAAAAATATTTTATTAGCAAACGGTATTGGTTCGGTCAATATTCCTGCATTACGCAGCGAACAATTTAAAAAATTAAAAAAAATGGGTTATGATTTTTATACCGTTATTCACCCAACAAGTTATTATTCTGTTGATGTTGTTATTGGTGAAGGGTCGCAACTATTAGCACGCACTACCGTTTTAACTGGAACAAGAATAGGATGTAACACAATTATTAATACATCAGCATCTATTGATCATGATTGCGCAATTGGAAATCATGTTCATATTGCACCTGGTGCTGTGCTATCTGGCGAAGTCGTGATAGAAGATAATTGTCATATTGGTGCGGGCGCTACTATTATTCAGGGAATTAGTGTTGGTGCAAATTCTCTCATTGCAGCAGGCGCTGTAGTTGTTGAAAATTTGCCGAAAAATAGTCGAGTTGCTGGGGTGCCAGCGAAACAAATTCAAACATTGGAATTAGTGTAATGACAGACGGTGCATGGAAGCAAGTTTTAATATCGCCAGATGACACAGTTATGTTTGCAATTGAAAAAATAGATAAAGAAGCGTTGCGTGTTTTATTAGTAACGGATGGAAATCAACACTTGTTAGGCGTTGTAACAGATGGCGATATCAGAAGACATTTGTTAAGACACGGAAATTTAGAAGTGCCTGTTTTCGATATCATGAATAAAAATCCCAAAACAGCACGTGAAACTGAAAGCAAAGAGCAACTGCTTATGAAAATGCAAAATTTAGGCATTTTACATTTTCCCATTATAAATGAGAAAAATGAAGTGGTTGGATTGGAAACATTGAATCATTTAACCGCGAAGAAACAACGTGAAAATTGGGTTATTTTTATGGCGGGTGGTTTAGGTACTCGCTTACATCCACTCACATTAGATTATCCAAAACCATTGGTTAAAATTGGAAACAAACCTATTCTAGAAATTTTGTTAGAAAATTTTATTAGCAATGGTTTTTATCATTTTTATTTTTCTGTAAATTATAAAGCAACTATGATTCAAGATTACTTTGGAAATGGTGAAAAATGGGGTGTTGATATTCATTATTTACAAGAAAATCACCCAATGGGTACGGTGGGTAGTTTAAACTTATTATCTGAAAAACCAACGCATCCATTTTTTGTCATTAATGCCGATATTATGACTAATTTAAATTTCGAGCAAATTTTAGAATTTCATCATTTTCATTTACACCATCCAATTGCTACAGTTTGCGTACGACAATATCAAAATACTATTCCGTACGGTGTTATCAAAATTGACTCTAGCAGTCACAATTTAATTATGATTGAAGAAAAACCAACACATTCTTATTTTGTGAATGCTGGGATTTATGTGTTAAGTCCCGCTGTTTTAAATTATTTTCCAGAAAAAAATATCTTTTACGATATGCCAACATTATTACTTGAGTTAGTGAAAAAAAATCAATTTGTAGCAACTTTTCCAATACGTGAATATTGGTTGGATGTGGGTTCTCATGATAATTTATCGCAAGCAAATAATGATTATCAAAAGGTATTTATGTGATGCGCTGGGTATCTAATCATACTCCACACGAATGGGATGCATTACTAGCTTCTATTGGTGGTCACCCTTTGCAATCTGCATTATGGGGTAATGCTAAGCATGAAATTTATGGCATTACCGATCAACGTTTAGCACTTTACAATGAAGACAAATTGCTAGCATTAATGCGAGTTGAAAACAGGGGATTAAGATCATTTTTAAAAGTAGGGTGGATTCCACAAGGGCCAGCGTTATCACTTGATGTTGATTGGAAAAATATTGAAAGTGATTTTTTAAATCAATTAAAAAAAAGCAATAATTCACTTTGCATTTCTTCGCCTTGGGAATCAATTCACATCAACGAAGCATCAGAGTTACGAAAAACAATTTGGATTGATCTTCAGCAGGGAAAAGAAAAACTATGGGCAGCTTTAGATAAGCAATGGCGTTATGGTGTGCGAAGCGCACAACGCTCTGGTGTTCAAACTATTATTGCCACTGAAAACCAAGACATTTCTCAATTTTATTACTTATGTATGTCTATTGGGAGTAGTAAAAAATTTCAATTTCAGTATAAACAAAGTTTTTTACACTACTTATTAGAACATAGTGATAAAAATGGCGCCGAAGCAAAATTATTTTTGGTAAAGATAGATAATATAATAGCGGCTGGTGTATTTATCGTACGTATTGGAAAAAATTGTCATTACATGTTTGGCGCGATGAATAGAAAATATTCTAAATATCGATTAAGCGAATACTTACAGTGGGCTGTGATTGAATGGGCATGCGAAAAAAACTGCGCTCGATATGATTTAGAGGGTATTGATGAAATAAAAAATCCGGGTGTTGCTGCATTTAAAAAAAAGATGGGGGGTGACATTATCTTTTTGCGAAATGCTGAGATCTTTACTTTCAATCTGCGTGGAAAAATTTTATCAAAACTGATCTCTAGGAAAATTGTGTGAGTTTAAAAATATTGTGGATTACCTCAGATTTCCCACTTTCTTTAAATGCAAATCGAAATTTATATTTATGGCATCCGCTAGAAGCATTACAGAAAATTGGTGTTGAATCTATCGTATTAAATACACAAACTTGGAAACCATTTTTTACAAAATCAATCGATCTTGAGCAATTTCCTGTTGAAATAAAAAATGTACGTTATCTTTCAATTCCACGGCATTACATGCGTAGCTTTTCAAATTTTTCTTACATTAAAACAATTGTACCTGTAATTAAAAAATTGCATCAGTTGCATCAATTTGACATTATTCACGCTCACGGTGAAATTTGCGGATTAGCTGCTGTAAACGCATCAAAAAAATTAAATATTCCTGCGGTTGTAACTATTCATGGTATTGACATGTGTCCAAGGGCTTGGAAAAGCAACTCAGGAAAAATGTTTCGAAAAATGTTGGGCGAAGCAAATAAAATTATTTATGTTGGCGAACCTTTGCAAAAGCATTTTTCAAATATCATGAAAAATAACCAACATAGCTGCGTTATTCATAATGGATTTCAATTACCAACAGGTTCGATGACTAAAAAATCCTTTGAAAAAAATAAATCTATCCGCATAATTAGCGTCAGCAATTTACATGAAGGAAAAGGAATTGATTTAACAATACAAGCATTAGCTTTGTTAAAAAATCAAGGTATAGAAAATTGGTCGTATACAATTATTGGCGATGGAGATCAAAAAAAATATTTAGAAAAACTGGTAAATCAACTTCGTTTAGATAATCAAGTGATATTCAAGGGAAATTGTCCGCATGATAAAGTTTATGCAAACTTGGAAAAATCGGATATATTCTGCTTGCCTTCATATCGAGAAGCATTTGGTATTGCTTATGTAGAAGCAATGGCGCATGGTTTATTGACGATTGGCGTTAAAGGACAAGGGGCACAAGCATTTATTCGAGATTACAAAACAGGATTTTTAGTGAGACCACAAGATATAAACAATTTAAAAATGGTACTTCAGGTAATAATAACACAGTGTGACAACATGCGAGAAATTGCGAGTGCGGGCAAAGAATATGTATTAAGTCATTTCACTTGGGAAAAACATGCGGAGAAATTGTTATCTGCATATCATGGAAAATCTGTAATTTAACTTTATCAAGTGGGAGATAGCTCGGCAATTTCTATTACTTTCTTTTCCTTATAGGGTAGCAGCTTTTTTCTAAAAAATTTTAACAATGGATTCTCAATGTAGCTATGAATTAAACAAGAAATTAATACGATGGCGATCAAAATAAGTATCGAAGCAGAAGTGTTTCCAATTTTTTCGAATAAAAAAGTGCTTTTTCCTAAGAATGACAACATTGGAACATGAAATATGTAGATAGAGTAAGAAGCATCGCCCAAGTAAGTAAAAAATGATGGGATATTAAATTGCATGCCTGAAAATCCATAAATAATAAACGCGGCAGGTAAACCATAAGAAAATTCAGAATACACATTCCCTTCAGCGTGGGCGATAACAGATATGCTAAAAAAGATCACTCCCAATATTAGCGCTGTTTTCGAATACGCATGATTGTTTTTAACAGCGAGTATGGCTACAAAGCAACCAAACAAAAATTCGGAAACGATTGGATTCAAAACAGGTAAAAATGCACCGCTGCTATTTGAAAAATAGTTAATATGATAAATAGGCAAAGCAAAAAAACAAGCGCACACCCAAAAAACTAATATCACCAAGAACAACTTTTTGGAACGAAAAAAAAACAAGCCAAATAACAAATAGAAAAGCATTTCAAAACTCAACGTCCATGACACGGCGAGTAGTGATGGATGGGCGAAAGGCAGTAATAAAAATGAATTAAGAATAAAAGCAGCGCCACCCGTTTTAACGGCATCATAAACGAGTTGATGCGAAGTAAATAAGGTTGGGTAAAAAATTTGTATTGAAAATGCGGCCAATGTTGCAATAATTGCAACCCAGTAAATTGGAAAAATTCGAATTAAGCGCCGTAATAAAAATTCAAATGCTGTCAGGTTCGGTTTTCTAATCGTAGAATAATAAATAATAAATCCGCTTAACACAAAAAAAATGTCAACACCCGAAAAACCAAAATTAAAAAAATGCGTAAAATAAGCGTTTTTTGTTTGGTAGTTAGACAATCCCATATGATACAAAACTACTAAAAGGGCGGCACAAGCGCGTAACGCTTGTAGTGAGGTTATAGTATCATTACTAGATCTAATGTGTTTCACGCTATTTATGATGCTTTAATTCCTGTATGTAGAACATTGCGAGCCAATATGTTGGATATGCTTACATAGCCTCTGGGTTGCGTCAACACAAAAGTGGCAGCTCACTAATAGATAAAGTACAATCTTCACAAAAATGATGATGAATGAAATAACAATTTATTATTTACGTGAAAAATACTCAAGGATCACTTAAAAGTGTATATTCGAAGAAGATCATTTTTTGAAATTTGTTTTCCGCTAACGGTAGTTTTTTTTATCGGCGTCAGCACAATCTTTTTAAGTAAAATAGGTGGTTTTGAATTGCGTTGGGTGTTTGATTGTCTTT
Source organism: Gammaproteobacteria bacterium RIFCSPHIGHO2_12_FULL_36_30 (assembly GCA_001801815.1). Lineage (GTDB taxonomy): Bacteria > Pseudomonadota > Gammaproteobacteria > Coxiellales > Coxiellaceae > 2-02-FULL-42-43. The sequence goes on along the minus strand of MGXU01000007.1, from coordinate 39,538 downwards.
TATTTTTGTACCTATTCTTGAATAGAAAGTGTTTGATACATATAAATCATCGACATGTAGCACTACTTTTGTTTTATTTTGCTTGGTGTGTATCAACAACAGCCTGGTCAGAAATGCCGCTGTTGTCTTTCTCAAAAAGTGTCGTATTTGCCTTTAATATTATTATCATGCTATCAGCGGGAAGTTTATGGGTGATAAAATTTGGGTATGCACGAAGCTTAGATTATTTGTTTTTACTCTTATTGATTGTAATGCTATCAGGGATTGCTGGAAAAGTTGGCAATAACAACCTTACACATCTTACTTTGTATGGTGGTTTATCTGGTAATTCAAACACATTTGGGTCTATGGTGGCGATGACGATGCCATTAATTTTATTGAAAATATATCAAGGTAGACAAAAAAAACTTCGATGTTTAATTTGGATAGTGATATTAATCATAGCAATTCATTTTTTACTATTATCATGCTCACGCACCGCCTTAGCTATTTTCTTATGCAGTGCGTATTTTTTCTTTATCAGTTTGTCATTATCAAAGAAAATTATTATCGGTCTATCTGCATTTTTCTTTATTTCACTCTTGCTCATCATGATGCCAACGAGCTATTTAGAATCTATTGCATTTAAGCATATTTTTAAACACCACAGCACCAAGATTAGCCATACTGCTAACTCCTTACTGCAATCTAGAGAGATGGTTTGGCACAAATCTTACGAACAGGCAAAAAAGGGCGGGTTGATAGGTGGTGGATTTTTTGTCTCTATTGGAAAAACTAGTTCTAATGATCAATATAAGCCTAGTGATGTAAGCAGAGAAAAGGGGAACGCACAATTCGCTATAGTGGAAGAAACAGGATTGGTTGGTTTATGCTTCTATGCAGCAATTTTAATTTCATTTTTTTGGTACATAATTCCATTTTATCTTCGCTTGAATGGGTCTGATAAAGTTGCGATGGGTATTACACTAGGGGCAATTATTGGAATATTGCTTCAATCCATTGCGGAAGATTCATGGGATTCATCAGCGGGACAAGAATTTATTTACTTCTGGACGTTAGTGGGGGTGATATACGGCATGATCTACCTGAAAAGTAAATTTAAACATCATTGAGAAGTATATATCACACACAGAGTAGTCAATACTATATAAAATAAGGATGTCTTGCGTGAATTCCATACATTGGAAACGAAAAATCGCAAAATTTTACCCAGTTTTTTCAAAAAAAAATAACCCCCGAAAAATAATTTTAATTTATCACTCAGTAGGCAATGGCCCATGGGCAATTTCTGAAGAAAATTTTAAAAAACAAATTCAGTGGTTAAAAAAAAATGCGGAAATAATTTCATTAACAGAGCTATTAACCAATACTACAAAAAAAAATATTATCCGAGTTGCGCTTACTTTTGATGATGGGTATTCATGTTTGCATGATATTGTTTTGCCTATTTTACAAGCAGAAAATGCAACAGCAACTGTCTACATCAATACTGGTTGGATCGGTGAGAAAGAACGAAAATTATCTCGACCAGATTTAGGACATTATCCAAGCGAATCATTTTTAACGTGGGATGAAGTAAAAACATTAGATACATCAGGTTGGGAAATTGGATCGCATGGCGTTGATCATATTGATTTAACAAAATACCCTGATGATAACGTTCAATCAGAATTAGTACGATCAAAAACTACTATTGAAGAAAAATTACAAAAAAAATGCGCTCATTTTGCTTATACGTTTGGAAAATATTCAAGAAAAGTGCAGCGCTATGTGGCACAAACAGGATATCATTATGCAGCTGCAGCACATCACGCTGTGCTAAGTAAAAATAACAATCATTTTGCATTACCTAGATTAAACATACAAAACGATTATACTTTAGAAGATTTTGAAAATATTATTATTGGAAAATGGGATTTTTTAGGAATAATTCAACGCATAAAAAGATATATATGAAAAAAGTTTTAATCACCGGTGGATCAGGAACAGTTGGCAGAGCTTTTATTAATACATTTTATGATCGATATTCTTTTATAAGTTACGATAGAAATAAAGAAAAACAAGCCACACTACAAGCTACATTTCCAGCAGTAAAGTTGATAACTGGGTCTATCGAAAATAAAGAAGAATTAATAAATACATTTTCAACAATAAGACCCGATATTGTAATTCATGCTGCTGCATTAAAATATATTGATATTGCTGAAAAGCAACCATCGCTTGCAATTAAAATAAATGTGCTTGGTAGTATGAATATCATTGATGCGGCGCGCATCGTTAATGTTCCAATCACTATTGGCATTAGCAGTGATAAAGCATGTTTAAGCAACAGTATTTATGGGCATACTAAAAATTTAATGGAACATCTTTTTCTGGAAGCGAATGATGAAAAAAATAAATTTATTATTTGTCGGTTTTGTAATGTTGCTGGAAGTTATGGTTCAGTTATTTCACGATGGTTAGATTTAAAAAGTGAAAATAAAACGTTAAAGATAACAGATCCGAAAATGAATCGTTTTATGTTTCTGCCAAAAGATGCTGCAAATTTAATACAAAAAGCAATCGAACAATCTGAAAATCATTTGGATACTGGTATTGTAATCAAAAAAGTAAAAGCGGTGAATATGTTTGATCTTGCGTCATGCATTTCTAATAATATTGAAATTATTGGCAAAAGAGCAGGGGAACGACTAAACGAAACGTTGATTAGCGTAGACGAAATACCATTTACTAAAATTCAGAATGAATATGTATTGATTCAAAGAGAAAAAAACACAATGAATGATTCACTTGATAAAGAGCTCAATAGTTTTGATGCTGAAAGAATGAGTATAGGCGAGATGAATAATTTGCTTAAAAATATAGAGTGCGCACATGAAAAATGTATTAATTAATGCAATTACAATTAAAGAAGGTGGTGGACTTGTTGTTTTTACGCGTACATTTAATGAAATGATACAGCAAGATAATACCATCCATTGGATTGTAGTGATAGATGAATTATTGCGCGATAAAATTAATACTAACAATCATGTTACGGTATTAACTTTTCCTTGGATTAAAAAAAGTTCATTACATTTACTTTTTTGGAATGAGATTTACTTACCAAAACTAATTAAAAAAATGAATATTGATTGCATATATTCTCAAATAAATACATTGCCATTTAGAAAATTACGTTGCAAAACTTTTTTATCAATCCTGCATGCTGGTTATTTTTCAAAAGAATTTATTTCGCTACACTTCAAATACAATACTTCACTTCGTCAAAAAATTGCTTGGGAAATACGAAAAAAATGGGTTTTTTCATCGATAGAGAAAGCGGATATTGTTACTGCACCAACAAAAGCATTAGCTGATGAAATTATTTCTCAATTAAAAATTGAGAAAAATAAAATGGCGGTTATTCTGCCAGGAACAGGATTGGCTGAAGGACATTGCGAACCGAAACATTATCCGCAAAACAAAACTTGGCGAATTGGTTATATTACAAAATACGGCGTGCAAAAAAATTTTGGAGTTTTATTGAAAGCCGCAGCAAATTTGAAGTCAAAAAAAATAGATTTTAAATTAGTTTTAACACTCAATACAAACCATGCGCCATTTCAACATATTAAATCGATGATTGAAAAATATAATGTTGGCGATGTAATTGAAAATTACGGCGAGTCATCTGAAACAAAGCTTCGCGATTTGTATTCAACATTAGATTTATTTGTCTTCCCTTCTTTATGCGAATCGATTGGTTTTACTTTAATTGAAGCAATGTATTATGGTTTGCCTGTTATTGCTGCAAATATACCAAGCAATCGAGAATTACTTGGCGAAAATGGTATTTTTTTTCAGCCATATGATTTTGCAGCGCTATCTGAAAAAATTATTTCTGTTATTAATAGTGAAAGTGATTATTTAAAATTGTCAAATTACAGTAAAACGATAAGTAATCAACTTTCATGGGAAAAATCAGCAAGAGACACACTGGCTGTATTACAAGGATAAAAATGCAATACAAATTAGTTGTTGTAATTTTAACTTACAACGAAGAAATTCACATCGAACGTGCAATTAAAAATGTCTTGGGCTTTGCGGATAAAATAATTGTTTTAGATTCATATTCCCAAGATAAAACAGTTGAAATTGCACAACAACTTGGTACAGAAATTATTTTTAGAAAATTTGATGACTATAAAAATCAAAGACAGTTTGCGATTGATTATTGCAAAAGTATAACTGAGTGGATGTTTTTTTTGGATGCGGATGAATATTTATTGGAAGAAACAAAAAGTGAAATATTAAAGGTTATAAAAATTAACAATATTTTTGGATATTATATCAATCGACGTGCTATTTTTATGAATCGCTGGATAAAATATGGCGGATATTATCCATGTTATTTGTTGCGGCTATTTCAACCAAAAACAGCAATATTAGATGAGGCTATTAATGAACATGTAACAGTGCAGGGTCTCGTTGGAAAATTAAAAAACGACTTTGTTGATCATAACCTAAAAGGAATTACATCTTGGACTGAAAAACATAACAAATACACAGATCTTGAAGCTGAAGACTTGCGAAGAGCAAAAACTTATCGCATAAAATCTAAAGGATTGAGTTTTAAAATTCAAGTTGAAAGAAAAAAATGGGTTCGACAAAATATCTGGAATCGACTCCCGCTTTTGTCTAAACCGTTTTTATACTTTATATATCGTTATTTTTTACGTTTTGGTTTTATGGACGGAAAAGAGGGCCTGATTTATCATTTATTACAGGGTGGGTGGAGGTATTTTTTAGTTGATGTAAAATACATGGAAATGAAAATGAAAGAAAAGAATGAGTGAAATTATTTTATTCGTAGTTGCAACATCAGTCTATTGTCAGTAATGGGGGCTAGCGCCTTATGATAACAAGATGAGTCTTGTACAAATCCTAGGCCTGCCGGTCCTTCAATAATAATTTCGTTATCGCTACCAAAATATTTTAATATTGCCTCATCCTTCTGTGTGGCGGAATGTAAAAGCATACGGTATGGTTTGTGATGATGTGAATATTTCATCATAACATGCGCACCAGAGTATCGGGTTACTGGCGTAATATAAAAATTCACATAAATAAAATTAAAACCATCAACATCAAAATGGTATTTTGTTGTTTGCCATTTTTCTCTTCGCATAATGTCAGATTCTTGTGTCACAAAACTCCAAAAGAGTCGTGCTTCAATCTTTTTTGGTATATAACCTAAATATTTCGCACAAACTGTTAATAAAATAGGATCTTCTGTTATGCGCCTTACAGCCTCACATCGCAATGCTTCATTTACAAAACCTAAAACGACAGCGCTACCATCGGCTATGAGCTTTCCAAATTCTACCTCAGAAAATAAAAATTCTTTACGGTCTCCGCTTCGCAGACATTTTTCCTTTGTCGCAAATCCGTAAATTTCTCGAGTAACTTCCTCAGGCAAACCAAATCCAAAAGATACCGCTGTTTTTTTTAAATTGTTAACAGAGTTCTCAACAGATATTTGGGGAAACAAAGTACTTTTAGACGTAGAAAAAAATTCCATTCTATTTTTAGATAGTTTTTCAATACCTTTTTTATAAAAACTATAGAACCGTCTAACGAAATAGAATCGTCCGAGCGCATAGTGTATGTTTCCTCGCATTAACGTCGTTGCAATGCTAAGAAAATTCATAAATACTCCATGATTAAATTAATCGCAAATGGCAGAGAATCTACATGCATTATAAAAAAATATCGCCAGATTTACCAGAGTCATCAAATTTAGCATTTGGTTGTTCGGGAATTGCTGGGAGAGTTAGTGCGAAACAATCGATTGCTGTCATTAAAACTGCTCTTGATAGTGGGATAACACACTTTGATGTTGCTCCTTCTTATGGATATGGCGAAGCAGAGGCTTGTCTAGGTAAAGCTGTGTCAACACATCGACAGCAAATAGTGATTGCAACAAAAGTCGGAATTGTATCAAGTTATTCATCTAATGTTATTAAAGCATTCAAACCGCTGGCACAAAAAACAATTGCCATTTTTCCATGGATGAGAAATATTGTAGCCAAAAGCGCCAACATTGCCGGAAAAACATTAATGCGTAGCCCAATTTCATATCAACAAATGAAAATAAGTATTGAAAAAAGTTTAACTGATTTGAAAACCGATTACATTGACATTCTCTTTTTGCATGAATACTTAAAAGAAGATTTATCGCTTGAATTAATTGAGCAGTTAGAAGCAATAAAAAAAGAGGGGAAAATACGTACATATGGTTTAGCCACTCAAATTGAGACTATTAATTATGCGGAAATATTAGGTTATCCTAATTTACTATCGCAATTTTCCAACAACATACTGCTAAAAAATGAAAATAAAATACATAATAAAAATGGTGTTTATATCACACATAGTACTTTTGCATGTTTAGAACGTATACAAAAAATTATAACTAATCATAAAAATGCCTTGTGTAGTTTTGGATTGTGGCCTTTGAAAACGAAAGAAGTGTGCGAATTAATGCTAAGTTATGCGGTACAAATAAATAAACGAGGTCTTGTGATTTGCTCCATGCTAAATAAATCTCATTTAGAAAAAAATATTGCCACGCTTAAAAACCCCCGATTTTCTAACGAGCAAGTTTTAGCATTTTCGAATATTATCTGTAGGCACCAAAATGAGACGCATCAATCCATTTCACCTTAAAACCCAGTCCTTGGAGCATTCTTTGAATTCTAATTGGCGCAAATCGTTCTCCTCGATCATTTAATATTGCAAAGTGAATTTCACAAACTACTGCTCGACATTTAATATTTTTCAGACATGATTGTAGTCCTAGCAACACCTCTTCTTCAAAACCTTCAACATCAATTTTTATTATGTGAGGAACTGATGCTTGCCTAATTCGAATTATTTCATCTCCCGACATTACTTTAACATCCACTTTTTGTAATACTGTGTTTGATGATGAGCAAACCAACGAATGAGTGGCACCTAATGGATCAACATTAATATTCATCGGAAGAATAGTCTCTGTTTTACCAAGCGCAATGTTAAAAAGACAAATGTTTTTTTTGCCTATGCAATTTTTTTGTAATGCATGGAAACAAGTTGGGACAGGTTCGAAAGCATATACATACCCAGACGACGATCCAACCAAGTCAGAAAATTTCATGGTATATAAACCGATATTGGCGCCTATATCCCATACAGTATCACCTTTTCGTATTAATTCGGTTAGCGCTTTATCAAATTTAAACTCATAGCCCACTCTTCCGCATAGCCGATCCAATTTATCTCGAATAATAGTAATATATTTTGTTAGATGTAATAACCTTAAAACAGAGCGCATTTCCGTTGTTATTATTAATAAAATATTATTTAATGGCACTCACAACTCCTAAACAAAATTACTTACTAGTGATATTAAATGAATCTGCTTATAAAAAACAAGTGGTATAACATCTTGGATAGTTATCTACTTTCAAACTCAATCCGTATTAGAATACAAGCAATTTTTAATCTAGAAAGAATTGACAATCAATATTTTATTCGCAAAAAATCTCTTCGTAATCTTTATAATTACTATCGAGAAATTGGCTTCAAAAGCGTCGTTCAAAAGGTGTTGAGTCGTTTGCGTGAGAACGCACGAAATGAAAAATATTTCTCAATCGGTATTGGCGAAATACTTGAGTCTTCTTCAAATTTATTTTCAGTCAAACAAATGGTGTGTTTTATTGCACCCAATCATTCGGCATGCGTTGAAAGAATAGTGATACATGAAAAATTGGCGTTCACAATAAGTCAGAAGGATTATACATGGCTTTCTAAGGACCATATTATTTGGTGTAGGCAATATGATCAACAAAAATGGTGGGGCTCCTTTTTTGCATGGTCACCATATTCTGGATTGCCTGTTTCTTCCATCACTAATGCAATTCATGAAAAAATGATAGAAATATTACAATCTATTCCTACACACGAGAAAAAATATATTGTAATAAAAACGCCAAGCATAGTCTCAGAAGTACAATCTACAAAGAAAATATTTTCTATATCATCAATACGAAAAACAGCGGCATTATTTGGTTATGGTAATTATGCTAAAACTATGTTGCTACCAAATCTAAATAAAAAAATTAAAATTACAACTATTCATGAAATTGATCCAACACAATTAATACCGTCACAAAAAAATATTTATTACGATACTTGTCCTTATCCACGACCAAATTCAAAACAAGATGTTTATTTTATCGCAGGATATCATCATACACACGCTGATATTGCAATTACTGGTCTAAAAAACAATATTGACGTTGTTGTTGAAAAGCCATTAATGACAACCTACCTTGAGCTAGAAAATGTTATTTTAGCTTTGCAACAATCATCGGCAAAATATTATGCTTGTTTCCAACGCCGATATCATCGTTTTAATGATTACATGCTTGAAGATTTCCAGATAATGAAAGGTGATCCTATTTCTTATTTTGCGGTTATTTACGAAGAATCACTACCTGAATTTCATTGGTATCGCTGGCCTAATTCGTGTAGTGCGATTATTTCCAATGGGTGCCACTGGATTGATCATTTTTTATTTTTAAATAATTTTAGTCCTGTACTAACATCATTTGCACATAAAACAAAAAACAATGATATTGTTACTATTGTAACATTGGAAAATAATGCCACACTAAGTCTAACACTTTCACATACAGGAAGCTCTCGTATTGGTATGCAAGAATATATTGAATTGAGATCAGGAAAAAATACAGCAAAAATCAATAATGGAAATTATTATTGTGCCGAAAATAGTGCTCGCATAATACGAAGAGCCAAAATTAACAAATATGAATCCTACAAAAAAATGTATCAAAATATTTCAAATAGCATTATTGAAAAAAATAACTTAGAACTTCACGATACATGGGAAAAAATAAAGATGGTTTCCTCGCTGATTTTATCATTAGATGAGTATGTGAGATAATTGGACTAAAATACTCTGCGACTTAACAGAATATTGCTACCTGATAATACTGTTTATACCACTCCACAAATCGCGCTACGCCAACTTCAATTGTAGTATGAGGTAATTGTCCTGCAACTTTTTCAAGTGCTGTCATATTTGCATACGTATTCACTACATCAGCAGCGTGCATAGATTGAAAATGAATATTTGCTTTTTTTCCTAAGTTTTTTTCAAGCACTTCAATAAAATATTTTAGCTGTACTGGATTATTATTTCCTAAATTATAAACTCGATATGGCACATCAGAATTAATTGAAGGTAGATTTATTATTCTTGATACGCCTTCAATTACATCATCGATATAAGTAAAATCACGCAACATTTCTCCATTATTAAATACCGTAATTGGTTTTTCAGACAATATATCATTTGTGAAGCTAAACAAAGCCATATCTGGCCTTCCCCATGGCCCATATACGGTAAAAAAACGCAAACCAGTACAAGGTAGTTTGTATAAATGGGCATAACTATACGCCATCAATTCATTTGCTTTTTTTGTTGCGGCGTATAAAGAAAGTGGGCGGTGCGTTTCACCATCTTCAGAAAATGGTATCTCTATATTTGCACCATACACCGAACTGGAAGATGCGAAAATAAAATGTTTGATATGATGCTGACGACTTGCTTCTAAGACATTTAAAAAACCAACTAAATTAACATCACCATAAACATGTGGGTGTGATACTGAATATCTCACACCAGCCTGTGCAGCAAAATGAATTACCATATCAATATTATTTTCAGCAAAAATTTTTTCGATCGCAACACGATCAGTGATATCTATTTTTAAAAAAGTAAAAGTAGGGTGTTTGTTGAGTTGCTTTAGGCGATTTTTTTTAAGTTCAATATCATAATAATTATTGATATTATCAACACCAATTACCTCTCTTCCTTGCGCAAGCAATTTTAATGACATAAAAAAACCAACAAAACCTGCGGCACCTGTAATCAAAATAGACATAATAGCCATCTTAATTGTTAAAATTTCTTTAGACTATCAGATACTTCTTTTGACGACAATTTTTTACTTTTATATTTTATAATGGTTAAATTACATTCTTGTTATGATTTTGAAAACCATTTTGGCTAAAGCAATGAAAATTTCTATTTATGGTGCTGGTTATGTAGGTCTTATTTCTGGGATTTGTTTTGCTGAATTGGGACATGAAGTTTGCTGTGTTGATATTAATAAAGAAAAAATTTTGCAGTTAGAAAAAGGTAAGCTGCCAATTTATGAAGAAAACCTTGAGGCGTTATTGCAAAAAAATTTAGATCTTGGGCGGATATATTTTACAGATAATTTTCAACAAGCGGTCAGTCATGCGGTAGTACAAATTATTGCTGTTGGGACACCGTCAAAAGAAAATGGTTCTGCAGATTTGCAATATGTTGAGGCAGTTGCAAAAAGGATTGGCGAATTGATGACGGACTACCGTTGCATAGTGAATAAATCGACTGTTCCGGTTGGCACTACTAAATTAGTACAGCTGATAATTTCCAAAAAATTAAATGAACGCAACAATAATATTCAGTTCGATGTTGTTTCTAATCCGGAATTTTTGCGAGAAGGATGTGCGGTAAAAGATTGCTTAATGCCAGATAGAATAATCATTGGTGCACAAAGTCAAAAAGCAATTTTACTAATGAAAGAACTATATTTGCCGCTGACACAAAAAAAATATTCATTGATCATGATGGATCCCGCATCTGCTGAATTAACAAAATATGCGGCAAATGCTTTTCTAGCAATGAAAATAAGTTTTATAAATGAAATTAGTCAAATTGCCGAGCGAACAGGTGCTAACATTCATCAAATTAAGCGTGGAATTGGTAGTGACTCGCGTATTAATGAAAAGTTTTTAAATGCGGGCTGTGGTTTTGGCGGCTCTTGTCTTCCAAAAGATGTGTTAGCACTAAAAAATATATCACTTGAACATGGTTATAAACCCCATATTTTAAATGCCGTATTACGCATCAATAATCAACAGCAACAATTATTATTCCAAAAAATATCTTCCTATTTTAATCAGAAATTATCTGGGAAAACCATTGCGTTATGGGGTCTTGCATTTAAACCAAATACAGACGATATACGAAGCGCATCAAGTCGAGCCTTGATCGAAAAGTTATTACAAGCAAATGTAATTGCGCAAGCATATGATCCAATGGCAATGAATAATATTGCTTATGAATATAGAGCTCAAAAAAATTTAATCTTGTGTGAAACTGCGGAACATGCGCTAAAAAATGCAGATGCTCTGGCAGTAATTACTGAATGGGATGAATTTAAAAATCCTGATTTTAATAAAATTAAAAATAGCTTAAAATCCCCAGTAATTTTTGATGGGCGCAACATATATGATCCACAATTAGTACAAAAATGTGGGTTAGAATATTTCAGCATCGGTTGTGTGCACGCAAACCAACTCTACAATCCCATCTCCAAAAACGCTATAATAAAAAATGAAGATGATTGCTAGGTTAGGGAAGAAGCGCGTGAATCAACATAATAAAAAAATCCTCATGATTTTTGTAGAACCAACTCCTTATATTTTGGATTTGTTAGAACGTGGTTTTGTTGATATCAACAAGCGATGCGACATTATTTTTTTAACCGAAAATTTGACCCAAAAATGGGATTTAAAAACATATAATATTACTTTTAGCATTCTCAAATCAAAAGCAACATTATTTGCGGATATTTTTTTTAAAAGAAAATATCGATTGGTGCAAATTGCAGGGTGGGGTCATTCGTTTACCGTATCAATTATTTTGGCATCTCGATTTTTTTTCGTTCCTGTTGCTGTTGATTCTGACACACCACTCGGTATGCCAACATCTCGCTTAAAAAAAACAGTTAAAAAAATTTTTTATCCCATTTTATTTAAATTTCCAAAAATGTTTTTACCGAGTGGTACAAGGCAAGCACGCTATTTAAATTATTATGGTGTGAGTAATAAAAAAATTATTAAAGAACAAATGACGGTGGATGTTGCATATATTCAGAATTTTGTGAAGCAAATTGACGCTGCAAAACGCGATGAATTACGACTGAGCTATAATACACAACCAGACGATATAGTTTTTTTATTTGTCGGTCGACTCGTAGCATGGAAAGGTATACGCGAATTAATATCTGCATTTGAATTAATGCATCATCCCAAAGCAAGACTCTGGATCGTCGGTACGGGTGATTTAGATAGCGAAATATGGCAAGCCACAAATCGTAATAATAAAATTACTTATTTTGGAAAATTACACGGTGATGAATTATGGAGCACATATCACGCCGCTGACGTATTTGTTTTGCCTTCACATAAAGAACCGTGGGGATTAGTTGTAAATGAAGCAATGGCAGCTGGATTGCCGATTATTGCAAACAAACATGCGGGCTGCGTTGATGATTTAATATCGGAAAAAATAGAAGGCTTATTAATTGACCGTAGTACTGTTTCTTCATTATGCGATGCGATGCGTTTTCTGTTGAATAATCCAGAAAAAAGAAAAGCGATGGCAAGAAGCGCATTTACACATATTTCACATTGGACGTTACAAAACGAAGCAAACAATATCATTTTCGCTTGGGAAAAAGCGATGAAAATGAAATATTAATTTTGGTAATTTGCATAAGGATATTCCAATGAGCGCATTTCACGATCTTGCCAATATGAATCAAGTTGCTCCGCCGCTATTGATCATTGGAGAATATCTAAAACATTTTTTTGTGATTGTTAAGCTGATTATTTCAACATTTGGGACAATCGCAATCTTGATTGGCGCTATCATCGCAATATATCGCTATGCGATATATCGTTTTGTGAATAAAATAAACTTAAGAACAATTCGTCTTGATTTTGCACGAATCATTATGCTGGGTTTAGAATTTTTTATTGCGAGTGATGTAATTGAAACAACCATTGCACCAAATTTTCAATCTTTAGGTATCTTAGGCGTTTTAGTGATTATTAGAATTATTTTAAATTATTCGCTGCATAAAGAAATAAAAGAATTATCTGACATTCCAGGATCAGGTGTAGATATTAAGGATTAAAATAATCTTTTACTATTTTTTCAAGCAATAAAAAAGAATGAATTTCATATAATTTTGACAGAAATTCATTTTTATTTTTTAAATTACGAGCATAATATTTTCCGAATTTACGTGATTGAAAAATTGCATTACGCTCGCCGTCAAATGCAATTAATCCATTAATGTGCTGCAGAAATAATTTTCCTATTTCAGATGATGCAGGTGGTTGAAATGTTTTGCCTGATAATGCAGAAGTAATTTGTTGAAACAACCAAGGTTGTCCAACACTCGCTCTGCCAATCATAAATCCCGCGCAATTTGTTTTTTCAAAAAAATTATTTAATGATGTTGCGTTATTAATATCGCCATTTCCAATCACGGGAATTTTTACACTCGCAACTACTTTTGCAATTGCATCAAGTTGACAAGCGATATCATAATCATGCGTCCAATGTCGACCATGAATAATAATTGCATTCGCACCAGCTTCTTCTAACATTTTTGCAACAGCAATTTCACAAAATTCACCGTGTCCTGCATCAATGCGCATTTTCACTGTAATCGGCGTTACATTATCTTGCTTCATTGCATTAATTAATTGTGATAATTTTTTTTCATCACTTAATAATTGACTGCCACATCCTTTTTTTCGAATTTTAGGTTGTGGACATCCGCAATTTAAATCTAAAATATTCGCATTATTTTTAATTGCATATTCACTTGCGCGTGCCAAAATATCTGGTTTATTGCTAGATAATTGCCAACATAAATTTTTTTCAATTGATGATCGCGCTTGATAACGTGGACTGCGATCAATTCCATTTGCAATATGTAATGCAGATAACATTTCAGTACAGCAATAAGCAATGCCACCAAATTGCCAAACTAATTCACGAAATGGTGCACAACTCACGCCCGCTAGTGGTGCTTGAATTAAATTGCTCGCAAAAGTTTTTTTTCCGATGATTAATGATTTTAACATGCGGTTCTGTACTCATCGCTTTTCAATCTTTGGTAAGCGATAATATACCCAAACAATAGGAGAAATCCATGTTTGACGATTTACAGCAGCGGGTGAAAAAAGCAGGGCAGGCGCCTGGGACTGCCATTTATACTGGAACTCAAAAAGATAAAAAAATGGTCGTAACATTAACGACGTTTGATGCGAATCATTGTCAAGTTATAGCGGATGCGTCAATAGATCAAATCACAGCAGCACAAAGTTCAGAACAAATGATGTGGATTAGTATTGATGGTTTATCTGATGTGGACCGTATTAAAAATATCACTGAAAAATTTACGATTCACCCACTCACGGTTGAAGATATTTTAAATGTAGAGCAACGTCCAAAAGTGGAAGAGTTTGAAAATTATTTATTTATTACTTTAAAAATTTTAAATTGGAATAGTAAAAAATTAATTTTTTCTGTTGAACAAGTTAGCATTATTGTTGGGAAAAAATTTGTTTTATCTTTTCTCGAATCAGGCACAAATATTTTTAATCCTATTCTAGAAAAATTACAAATGTCAGGTGATCAAAGGTTGCGTCAACAAACGATAGATTATTTGGCGTATCGATTAATTGATGCGATTGTTGATGAATATTTTATTGTGCTCGAAGGTTTGGGCGAGCAAATTGAAACCGTTGAATCACGCATCATTTCATCGCCAACACCACAAAACGCACGCACAATTTATCGATTAAAACGTCAAATATTAGTTTTGCGAAAAGCAATTTGGCCGATGCGTGAAGCAATTAGTCATTTGTTATATGCAGAAGAAATATTAATTACAAAAAATACGCGTGTTTATTTACGCGACGTATATGATCATACAATGCAAGCAATTGACACGATCGAAACATTTCGCGATATGTTATCTAGCATGCTTGATATGTATTTATCCGGATTAACCATTCGCATGAATGAAATTATGAAAACGTTAACCATTATCACAACTATTTTTATTCCAATTACTGCGCTCGCAAGTATTTATGGAATGAATTTGCCAAATATTCCACTTATGAAATCACATTGGGGATTTGGTAGTGTTGCAGCAATGATGGTTGCGAGTATTACGTTTATGGTAATTTATTTTCGCAAGAAAAAATGGATTTAATAATTTTATTTTTTAAGAAAACATAACAACGAGGGTTTTATGACTTGGATAGTAACTGCAAATTCAAATTCATGCCGCATTTATCGTTTGGATAAAAGTGTAGAAGAAATCACACTGATAAAAGAAATGAATCATGTTGAAAATAACGTAGCGACAGATAAAGCAGGACATTATCAAGCAGATGGTACATCTGGTGGTTCTTATTCGCCTCACACTGATCCAAAAACAGTTGAGATGAATGATTTTGCCAGAGAAATCGCACACACATTAAATCAGGGCAGAAATCAAAACGTTTATCAACATCTTATTTTAATTGCATCATCACATATGAGTGGTTTACTGCATGAACATCTAGACAAACATGTTGCCGCATTAATTAATACTAAAATTCAAAAAGATGTTATGCCATTATCGCAGCATGAATTTATAAAATTTTTGATAAAAAATAATGTGCATGTATAAAATTTTAAGTGCTTACAGCTTACTTTAATATCACAATCCCTGCAGCAATCAATCCAGTCACAGGAATGGTGACAACCCACGTGAGAAATATTTTATTCATCGTTGGCCAATGCACTCCAAAAAAACTTTTTGACAGACCAACTCCCGCAATCGATCCTGTCACAGTTTGTGTTGTTGAAATGGGCACACCAAAATCTGTTGCAGCAAAAATGACAATAGCAGCACCTGCTTCTGCACAAGTGCCTCGCAGTGTATTTAGTTGTGCGATCTTTTTTCCCATCGTGTGTACGATGCGCCAACCGCCCATTAATGTGCCCAATGCAATGACCGCTTGACAAGAAATGACAACCCAAAAAGGAATATAAAAATGATTGCCCAGCATCGAACTTGAATACAATAATATTGCAATAATTCCCATTGTTTTTTGCGCATCATTTCCACCATGCGTTAGACTCAACGCCGCTGAAGAAATGAGTTGAATGTGCTTAAACCAGCGATGATTTGTTGCTTGCGTATTTTTGCGCGTAAATTTATTGACAATAACGGTGAGCACAAATCCAATCAACATTCCAATTAACGGAGATAAAATAATGGCAACAATGACTTTCGTAAAGCCCGATAATCTCAGCGCATGTATGCCGCCTTTTCCAAGTGCGGCACCAGCCAATCCACCAATCAATGCATGTGATGAACTAGATGGTAAACCATAATACCAAGTTAACATATTCCAGATAATAGCACTCACAACAGCAGAAAAAATAAGATACGGACTGACATAATCCACATGAATTAATCCTGACCCAATTGTGCTCGCAACTGATAATTTAAAAAATAAAAATGCAATAAAATTAAAAAATGCAGCCCAAATTACTGCTTGTAATGGCGTTAGTACTTTTGTTGCTACGATGGTTGCGATGGAATTGCCAGCGTCATGAAATCCATTGGTAAAATCAAATATCAATGCCAATAAAATAACAAATAAAATAAATGCGAAATGTGTTTCCATATTGAAAAGCCCGTCCAAAATCTTCTGGTTCGCTGCATGACATTATGTCATAAAAGTCAAACTGCATGTCATCAGGAAACGACCAGCAGGATTAAATGCATTGCTGTTTTTTGGATGAACCACGCAACACATGTGCAGCACCCACTGCAATAATTGCACCAAGACAAGGACCTAAAATATAAATCCAACAAGTGGATAAATTATTGATCGCTAAATCAGGACCAAAAGTGCGCGCAGGATTCATCGAAGCGCCATCAAATAAACCACCCATCGTTCCCCATGCAAGAACATAAGCACCCACTGCAAATGGAATATATTGTCCGGATAATTTTGGACCATGCGCCATTGCTAACACCATCAACACTAGTCCAAAAGTAATAATCGCTTCAAAACCAACGGTACCCCATGTATGTCCTGCATGCGGAATGGTTGCCGCTAAATTTCCATGATCGCCGAATAAGAAAAGCGCTGCGTAAGATCCAACTGCTGCAGCAAAAAATTGCATAAAAAAATATAGAGTTGCCAATTTCCATTTCATATCACCACGCAAAGCAAATGCTAATGTTATTGCGGGATTAAAATGCGCTGAAATATCGCCTAAAAAGAAAACTGCACACACTAACCAAAGCGCAGAAACAAGTGACAACAATGTCACCATGACAATGGGCGTTCCTTTTCCATAATGACTTAATAGCGCTGCACCGCCTGATAAAATGAAAGTAAGACCAAACACACCAATAAATTCAGACAATAATTTTCGTGTGCGATGCGCTGACTCTGTCCAATTATTTTGGAAATCGGACATATATTCATTCTCCGCATTAATAATATTGTATATGGTTGGCGAAATCTGCAGAATAGTCAAATTAATTTAAGATAATCATTTAATAAAATACATGAAAAACAAAACATTAATTATAGATTTTGATAGCACATTTATTCAAACAGAGGCGTTGGATGAATTGGCAATTATTGCATTAGAAAATCATCCACAACGTGAGAAAATTGTAAATGAAATTCGCGAAATTACCAGTGGTGGTATGGATGGTCGTATTCCATTAAACGAGAGTTTAACGCGTCGTTTAACGTTATTAAAAGCAAATAAAAAACATATAGAAAAATTAATTAATCAGTTAAAAAACCAAATTACAAATTCATTTCTGCAAAATGCGCCATTCTTAAAAAAATTTTCTGATCATATTTATATCGTTTCTAGCGGATTTAAAGAATATATTATTCCGGTTGTAAAACAATTTGGAATAAAAGACGAACATGTTTTTGCAAATACATTTCATTTTGATGCGCAAGGAAATGTAATTGGCTTAGATGATAATAATCCATTATCACAAAATCAAGGCAAGGTTAAACTTGTTAAAAGTTTACATTTAACGGGCGAAGTTTGTGTGATAGGGGATGGCATAACAGATTACGAAATTCGAAAAGCAAATGCCGCACATGTTTTTTTTGCCTTTACTGAAAATGTGCGTCGTGAAAAAGTTACTGCGAAAGCAGATCACATTCTTAAAAATTTTGATGAGTATTTATATATGAATGATTATCCACAATCAACTTCGATGCCACGCAATCAAATTAAAATTTTGCTGTTGGAAAATATACATTCTTGCGGCGTTAAGCTTCTAGAAAACGAGGGTTTTAGTGTTGAGACATTTAA
Source organism: Gammaproteobacteria bacterium RIFCSPHIGHO2_12_FULL_36_30 (assembly GCA_001801815.1). Classification (GTDB taxonomy): domain Bacteria; phylum Pseudomonadota; class Gammaproteobacteria; order Coxiellales; family Coxiellaceae; genus 2-02-FULL-42-43. The sequence continues at coordinate 21,216 of MGXU01000007.1, read as the reverse complement.
AGGTAGTTTAAATGAAGTAGAATTATGCGAGAAAATTCAAGATGTGAATGTTTTAGGAATTCGCTCTAAAACAATTATTTCTAAAAAAATATTAATGAGTGCTAAAAATTTAATGTGTGTCGGCGCATTTTGTGTTGGCATAAATCAAATTGATTTAGAAACTGCAACTAAAAATGGTGTATGTGTTTTTAATGCACCGTATAGCAATACACGCAGTGTTGTTGAAATGGTGATTGGTGAAATTATTATGTTAATGCGCAAAATAGCCAGCAAAAATTTAAGTTTGCATAACGGATTGTGGGATAAATCAGCAAATGATTGTCATGAAGTGCGTGGAAAAAAACTGGGCATTATTGGTTATGGAAATATAGGATCGCAATTATCAGTTATCGCAGAATCGTTAGGCATGCAAGTTTTTTATTATGATGTAATGGAAAAACTTCAATTGGGTAATTCAAAAAAATGTCATAGCTTAGATGAATTATTACAATTATCAGACATCGTGAGCGTTCATGTTGACGGTCGAAAACAAAATGAAAATATGATTGATCATGCACAATTTCAACAAATGAAAAAGAATGTTGTCTTTATTAATTTAAGTCGTGGCAATGTGGTGAATGTGGACGCATTAGTTAACGCGTTAAAAAACGGTAAAATATTAGGCGCTGCGATTGATGTTTTTCCACACGAACCAATTCAAACTCAAGAAGAATTTATTACACCATTGCGTGATTTTTCAAATGTTATTTTAACACCGCATATTGGTGGGAATACAGAAGAAGCGCAATTTAATATTGGTGAATTTGTAGCGCGACGCATTATTGATTATGTGAATACAGGTGATTCGATGCAAAGCGTTAATTTTCCGAATATACAATTATCGAAATTAAATAATACGCATCGACTAATTCATTTGCACGATAATGTTCCTGGAATTTTAGCGCAGATCAATCAAGTGTTGGCGAATCACCATGTTAATTTATTGGGTCAATATTTAAAAACAAAAGATAATATTGGTTATGTCATCAGCGATATTGATATGACATATGATAAATCTTTGTTGAACGAGATCTGTAAAATTAAGCATACAATTAAATCGTATATTCTTTTTTGATTGTTTGATCTAACACTGCTTTGACAGACTCGCACAACAATTCCAGAAACCTTTTTGTCCATAATGCTGGATAATATTTCCACTGATACAAAAATAAGTAGCGTAATCACCAAAAATAAATCCATAATATCTATCTAACTGAGGTTGTTATTAACGAGCCAAAGGAATGGCACTGCTATGAACTATTTTGTCGCAAGATATCTACAGAAAATCATTTGTCGAATCACGATGTGTCGTATTCGCCTACTGATCCTGTTCGCTGGCATTGCCACAACTCCCATCATTTTTGCTAATCATTCAACGCATGCTGAAACACCAAGCTCATGGCGTGGCTTCTATGTCGGCGCAAACATTGGCGTTGGCTGGGGTGAAGCAAATCAACACATCACACTCCTTGGTGACTGGCTCACGGACGGAACGGGAGATGACACATTCCTGACGCCATTTGGTAATAAGCCACTTCAGCCGCAAAGCTTTTTAGGTGGTGCGCGGATTGGTTATAACTATCAAGTCAAACATTGGGTACCTGGCATCATAGTTAACGTAGATTATCTCGGGGGAAATACAACAGATTCTACTGGTGTTGTCACAGGTCCTGCGCCAAGCAGTAATACTTACACGCTGACATCATCCTATGCGCTTAACTGGTTGGTAACTGTGCGCCCAAGATTGGGTTATGCAATACACGCTTTTCTTCCTTACATCACCGGCGGCTTAGCGATTGCATGTCAACAATACTCACAAAATATCACCCAACATAATTTGGATTATTATGAAAATGGATCATTGAACAATACAGTCTATGGCTGGACTGTTGGCGCGGGAACTGAGTACGCTTTGGCTACACGCTGGCACATCATGATAGAGTATTTATTCGTAGCGTTACCTTCATCTTCGATGGGAAGCTCAGGAGTATTAGGTGGAGCGCCATATAATAGTTACCACTCCACACATGCGGTTCAGTTAGATGACAATATTATGCAACTCGGTTTTACTTATCGATTTCATGAATAAAATCTAACGCTAAAGAAAAATTAATTAACTACGAATTGAGACGGAACCAATTAGAGCGGGGTTTTGTCGCACTTCACGCAAGATACTGCACGCTTGATAATGATTTAAAAAATCCATTGGATTCTAACGTTAAAAAAGTAATTCAATACAAGAAGAAAAAACGGAAGCACAGCGCACAGCCTGGCAGAGAAAACAATGAATATTTATGTCAGTAAATATCTTGCTAAAAAATAAATGTAACTTTTTGTTAACTGCATGCTCCTGTGGAGCCATCCGGCAATATCGCATTACAAACAGAAGACGCTTCAGACAAATTAATACCTTTTGCTCCATAAAGATCTGCATTCGAAAAATCCGCACCCGTAACATTAGCGCCAGTAAAATTTGAATAAGTCAAATCTGTATATTCAAAGCCAGCGTTAATTAAAACTGCGTTTTTAAAGTTAGTTTGCGAATAACATCCCAAAAAAGCTGTTCCTATACCTGTTGCATCAGAGAAATTCGATAGTGTGTTATTTACCGTTTGCATTGTGGTACCAGATAAGTTAGCGCCTTGTAAGTCAAATGGCGTTTCAACTCCAGCATTAACATTAAGATAATTATAATCCGTCAAATCACAACCTGGACAAGAGCCGGTTGTTTGAAACTGTTGCAGTTGTGTTGGATTATATGTATTAGCACATGCTGCTGATGAGAAAATTATTGCGATTAAAAACAAATGTGTAATTTTTCTCATAATGCCTCGTCAAAAAGTCATGCTGAATAATTTTAGAAAATAAAAATTTATACTATTACAATCGAACCAAAAAGAAAACGAAAAGCTGATGCAGTTTTAGTAACGACATGATTTTGGCATATCACATAAATCTCCAACGACCTGTTGGAGAAATTACCTTAAGAAGTGAATAAGTCTTCACTTAATTTTCTGCTCCACACTTTTTCCACGCACAGATTTTTTATTTATCGTAGCAGTCTTAATTTCAAAAATGTCTGTCATTGAATTTCTCGCAGTGGCGCGATAACCCATTTAGTGTATCAGTAAAATAAAATCACAGTTGTACATTAACATGGTAGTTTTTATTGTAGAATGTCTCGAAGTGAATCGTAGAAAAGTGGGTGAAAGTGCATAAAGTGCTATTATGTATCATTCGCACTTCCAACACCGGGTTTCGTAAAAATAATTTCAAGGTGAGTCACGATGAAAAATAAATTTATTTTTCCAAAAACAATTCTAATTTCGCTATTATTTTTTTTAAGTTTTTCTGTTCATGCCGATACTCAAAATAAAATTATTCAATATGTACGTCAATGGCAGTATCAGAATAATATACCCGCACTGAGTCTTTATATTGTTTCTCCAAAAAACCATATTCAGATATTAAGTGGTAATAATAAAATAAAGGATGGTGTGCCAATTACAAGCAATATGTTATTTGGTGTTGGCAGCATCACTAAAACATTTGTCAGCGTTACCATTTTAAAATTAGAAGAGGAGCGAAAATTAAAATTAAGCGATAAGCTTGAAAAATATTTTCCGCAATATAAAAAATGGGGTAATGTTACGATTAAAGAAATGCTGAATATGACAAGCGGCATTCCAAACGCAGAACAAAATAAAATTGTTCAGAAAAATTATGAAACAAAAGTTCAACCTGGGTTTACGACAGAAGAACTTGTTCGTATCGCATATCAACTTCCTATACAATTTAAACCAGGCCAGGGTTGGTCATATTCAAACACGAATTATCTACTACTTGGAAAAATTATTGAAAAAATAACTGGAAAACCCTTACTAACTGTTTTTGAGAATAAAATATTTAATCCTAATAATCTTTCTCATACCATATTTAGCAATGATGATTATTCTTCTGCGCAAATTAAAAAAATGGTGCACGGATACCGAGGAAATGTTGATATCACCGATATGAAACCCAGTAATTTTGGTGCAGCAGGATCAGCATTTATGAATGCAGCCGATTTGGTTAAATGGATTAATGCTCTGCTTATTCAGAAAAAAGTATTAGCGCCAAAAGAATTAAAACAATTTTTAACTTTTGTTCCTGTTCCGGTTGGAATAAATCAACCTGCACATCAATATTATGGTTCCGCTATTTTTATGTTGCAAACTAAACAATATGGAGATATTTATTCTTATGCGGGCGTGACCTTTGGTTACAGCTCTACATTTGTTTGGGTTCCAAAAAAACATATTTTGTTAGTGGTGCAAATTAATCGTTTAACACAAAATCATTATAATTATTTATTTTCAAAAAGTCCGTTAGTTCAGCATATTTTGAAGATATTGTGTGAAAAAATGTAATTGGGATTAAAATAGAAATATGAAAATTTTTTTGATGTCATTCACCAAAGCAAAAAGTCTTAGGCTTATTTTAGCTGGTTTGATCGCAGTAGCTTTTTCATCATGTTTTGCAGAAAATATTACTGACTCAAAAATGTCAATGAAAGAAATCTTATCGAAATTCACAACCTATGCTATGCAAACTCAAAAGGAATGGCATGTTCCTGGGATGGCTATTGCCATCGTTCAAGATAATAAGATTATTTATGCAAAAGGATTCGGTGAGCGTAATACAAAAGGAGCACTCGTTACGCCTGACACTATTTTTAGTATTGCGTCGTGCACCAAATCATTCACGGCAGCATTATTAGCAATACAAATTGATCAAGGAAAATATACCTGGAATACAAAAATTACAAAACTATATCCCGCATTTAAGCTTTACGATCCTGAAGCAACAAAAGAATTTGAAATGCGAGATTTAATTGCACATGACAGCGGTTTGCCGGAAGATGCGACAGATACAATGGGTAGTTTTGGATATAGTTTGGAACATATTATTTACTCATTACGTTTCATTAAACCTGTTTCAAAATTTAGAACACAATTTTCTTATGAAGATATTTTCCCCGCATTTGCTGGAAAACTTATTGCAGACACCGCACATCAAAAATATTCAGTTTTTTTGCGTCAACAATTACTCGTGCCGCTTGATATGCGCCATACTTATGTTGAAAGTGAAACGAAATTACATTTATTGAAAAATGTTTCTCAACGATTCGAATATTTTTCTGGAAAAATTTATTCTTATCCAAAAAATTCTGCTTATGCTGCAAAGTTAGAAACACTTGAAAAGGGCGCAAATGCAAGTGGCGGTATAAAATCAAGTGCTCGTGATATGGCAAAATGGCTTATTTTTAATATGAACAATGGTGAGATCCGCGGAAAACAATTAATCGGTAAAAAGAATATGGAATTTATTCATTCTCCACAAACTGCGATAAAAACTTCATCCGCTGATGATAATTTAAATGGTGAAACCGAAAAATTTTACGGCGAAGGATGGTTTATTGACACACAAGAATATAAACCATACGTTACGCTTTATCATAGTGGCGGTGGAAGAGGTATGCATGCATTAATGGCATATATTCCAGCGAAAAAAATTGGAATTGTTATTTTGACCAACACATGGGGAAATAAAGTTCCTGAAGCATTGTATCAAAAATTTTTCGATCTTTATTTAAATAAAACACCGCTGGAAGATTGGAGTAAAATATATTTGCAGCAAGAAAAAAAGTTCACGAATTATGTAAAAAAAGCGATGTCCACTCCTGATCAATGTCAGGTGATCAAAAAAATTAATCTAAAAAAGTATGCGGGTATTTATCATAATTTAGTTTATGGCAATCTTGTGATGGCAAAAAAGGGTAATCATCTAACACTTAAAATTGGTCCCGCGAATATTGTATGGAAATTAACGCCGTGTAAAAATAATATCTTTCAAGCATACTGGAAAAATGAATATGGAATGAACCTCCCAATGTTTTTTCCGAAGCAAGGTGTGATTCATTTCACCTTCAAAAAAAATGGAGATGTAAATACAATGATAATTCCGTATCTCAATGATAATGGGCATGGTGTTTTTGTTAGGAGAAAAATATGTTAAAAAATTATTCCGCGACAGATTGTGTAAGTTATATCGAATCAAATTATCTCACCATAAACCAGCTTGCTAACCAAACTGATATTTCTGCGGAACAAATTCAGGCATTAATTGATCATGCTTGCATTCCAAAACATTCACATAGCATAACCCATGAAGTTGTTTTGCAAACAAAAATTTTCGGTGCTACCAATATAGCTGAAAATGAAAGTTTTTATTATCATCCATCGCTTGTCAATTTTGCAGTGAAAGCAAGTCAATATTTGAAAAGCATGTCATACATAGAAGTTTCTGAGAAAATGAAATCAGATTTTTTTAACGACTTGCGCCAAGCGTTGATGGAAGTGGATGATGTAAAAGATGTATTCGATTATTGTTTTGATGACAGTAATAATATAATAGATGCGGGTGTTGATAAAATGATGAATGAGCATTGGGATTATGTTATGGATGGAACCTATGGCGTTTGTTTAAAAAATATTTCCGCTAAAAATATGCTTATAAAAAATATATCCGTCGCGATATTAGAACAATGGGAAGAGAATAATCAGGGTACAATGAACAATAATCGCCGTATTCAAATTTCACATGCGGCAGATTTATATGATGCGGTCTCTGCAAATTTTGGTCCGCATGATGTTAATAAAAGCACTCGGGGTAGGTTATTTAATAAATTTAAAAAGTATCTTGAAAAAACTGCCATGAATTAAATTAGCAGTAGACTTAAGAAAATTTCTCTTAAAATCATAAAATATCACCAAGAGGACTTGATGAAAAACATTCTTTGTTATGGCGACTCAAACACATGGGGCTACGTCGCTGGAAAATATAATTTACAAACGCAATACATGGAGCGTTATTCAAGAGATATTCGCTGGACAGGTCGACTACAAAAATTGCTGGGTGATAATTATTATGTCATTGAAGAAGGATTGAATGGTCGCACCACGAATGTTGATTCAGATATTCCACCAGATCGAAATGGTAAAAATTATTTATTGCCATGCTTGTATACACATTCCCCATTGGATTTAGTTGTTTTAATGTTGGGCGGAAATGATTTGAAAAAAATATTTAATCGCTCAGTTGATGATATTGTGAATGGCTTAGCAGAATTAATTCAAATGATTCAAGCAACAAAATATGGTTCTGACATGCAATCACCACCCAAAGTTTTATTGGTTGGTTATCCAACATTAACACACGATAATGCGGGTGAATTTTATGGTGATATAAATATGTTTGAAAATGGCGTTAAACGATCTAAAGAATTTGACGCTCATTTTTCAAAAATGGCAAAGCAGGAAAATTGTTATTATTTTAATATGGCGCCTTTCGTACAATTTAGTGATGTTGATGGACTTCACTTGGATGAAGAAGGACATAAAATATTTGCAGAAAAAATTGCGCCTGAAATATTAAAAATATTAGGATAAAATTAATATGTCAGAACAAAGAATTTTACAATGTCATTGTGGTGCTGTAGAAGTTGCGGTGCAATTCGATAATGGTTTAGAAAACATTCGTCGCTGTAATTGTTCTTTGTGTAAACGAAAGGGTGCTGTGATGGCGATGGTGCCCATTACCAATTTAAAAGTAATCAAAGGCGAAAATAATTTAACTTTATATCAATGGAACACCAAAGTCGCTGAGCATTATTTTTGTAAAACATGTGGAATTTATACTCATCACAAACGCAGAAGTAATCCAAATCAATACGGCATTAATATTGCGTGTATCGAAGGAGTCAATCCTTACAACTTTGGCGAAATACCGATTGGCAATGCGAATTTGAGTGCGCCGCTTCCGGCGATAACTGATGAAAAATAAAGTTTTACACGTCAATTATTAAAGCATTAGATTGATGAGGTTGATATGTTGTTTTTTATTGTTTTGCAATTTATTTTACTTGCGTTTATGTTGCTCCATGATTGGATTTCAGTTCCATCATTGAATGATCTTGAAGCATTGAAAAAATACGAGAGTAATGCTAGACGAATACTGGGTTCGATCATTAATGGAGCGTGGGTTTTTATTCCGTTAGTGCTTACTTTAATTTATTATCATGATTTGCAATTTCCTCTTTCTGCAAGACTCACTATCTTTTGTTTTTATTTTTTTCTAAGCGTCGGAGTAATTTTGAGTTGGTGGACACCATATTTTTTTACCAGCTCAGAAAAACACAAAAGAGAATTTTTAAAATTCTATAACACATATCATTTCTTGCCTGCGCGTGGTGATAATGTTATTCCAAACACACTGCATGTTATTTTACATTTGCAAGTATGGACTTGTTTGATTTTTTCAATTTATTTTTTGATAAAGTAAGTTATTAAGCAGAAAACTACCAATGATTAAAAAATTAATCCAGCTGAGTTACCCCATGATTGTCTCTAGGATGACGGTGGTGCTGCTTGAAATTGTCTCTGTTTTTATCGTAGCGCGATTAGATATAAACACTTTATCAGCATATGGGTTAGCAGCTCCCTTATATATGACTTTATACATGCTGACTTGTTCATTTTTGCTGGTTTTCTTGGTTAAAGCAGCACAATTGTTCAACGACAAAGAAAGATTTTCTAGATATTTTTCTGCGAGCGTGTGGATTAGTTTAATGCTGTCGGTTGTGGTCATAGTGCTGATTTTAGCATGCGGGGCTTTGCTGCCACTTCTGGGACAATCAAAAAATATTTCTGGCATCGCAGATCAATTTTTTTATTTTATTGTATTTGGAATGCCACCACTTTATCTGAGTAGTGTTCTGAGTCAAACATTAATCATTTTTGAAAAAACGCATTTTGTTTCTATTTCTGCTTTTCTTCAATTACTGTTAGGCGCAGTGTTGGTCTACGCATTTACCCATTTTTGGGGATGGGATTTGAAAGGCGTTGCTTTAGGATTTGATATTGCTTATTGGACACGATGTTTGATGTTGATGGGTTATATAAAATTCTGCTGCGCACATAAAGTAAAATTGGTGAAGTGTAACAAAAATGATTTTATTGAGGACGCCAAATTTTTATTCAGGATGGGTTGGCCAACGTCCATTCAATACGGCGGAGAATTAGTAGGCGCTTCTATTGCCACTTTAATGATAGGGCATTTTTATGTTTACGCACTTGCTGCTCAACAAATTGCAAGCCAGTTTAGAATATTTTTAATTATGTTGCCGTACGCTTTGAGTCAAGCGACCGCAATCATGATTGCTAAAAAAAGTAAGTCCGACATATTTGCTTATGAAGCGCATGTTCGGCAGGTGATGAAATCCGCCTTCTATCTTGGCATGACTATCATAGCGCTTTTGGTATTTCCTATTAATATTTTTTCTGGAGTTTATATTCATTTGTTTATCGCTAATGGGCCTCCTGCGGTTACACATTTAGCGAAAATTTTTATTGTGATCACCAGCATTGCTTTATTTTTTGATATGGCAAAATATTTATTATCCGGTGCTCTGCGTGGTATGCATAGCACCAAAGGAACTATGCTTTCTTCCATTATTGGTTATTGTTTAATTGGCACCTTATTGGCTGCGTTAATTGGCTATTATTTTAAAGGTGGTCCGGTCGGTATTCGCATAGGTATGCTAATAGGTTTGGCAATAAGTGTTTGCATTACAGCGAGATATTTTTCTTCATTTATGAAGAAAATGAAAATTGTCGGAACATGAATTTACAATGATGAGAGGGAGAAAATGCATCATAAAAAAGAGTCTTTAGCAGAGGGTGCAATTCTGCGCACGTATCCCGGCACGCCCCGAGATAGAGGGAATTATTGATGACAAAATTTCGTTGCGCCATCTTGGATGATTATCAAAATATTGCGCTGAAAATTGCTGATTGGTCAGTCCTGTCCGACAAAATCGACATCATTGTATTTCCTAATCATTTTAAAAATGAAGCAGAATTAATTTCTGCGCTTCATGATAAAGAAATTATCGTTATTATGCGTGAAAGAACACCTTTTACAAAATCATTATTTGAACATCTTCCAAAATTAAAACTATTAATCACATCAGGTCCAAGAAATGCATCGATTGACTTGGAGACAGCAAAAAAATTTGGCGTTGTTGTTTGTGGAACAGCAAGCCACAAAGAGCCACCAATGGAATTAACGTGGGGTTTAATTTTGAATCTCGCACGAAATATTTCGTTGGAAAATAACGCAATTAAATCCAGCGGTATTTGGCAAAGTACTGTGGGTGTCGGTTTAAAAGGAAAAACACTGGGCTTGCTTGGACTTGGAAAAATAGGTTCTTTGATGGTTCCTGTTGCAAAAGCATTCGGTATGCAAGTGATGGCTTGGAGTGAAAATTTAACCGCTGACAGAACAGAAGCGCTCGAAATTTCTTTTGCAAAATCAAAACAAGAGTTGTTGCGAGAGAGTGATTTTATTTCTATTCATTTAGTATTAAGTGATCGCACACGTCATTTATTAATGGCGGATGATTTAAAATGTATGAAGCGTACTAGTTATCTTATCAATACATCACGCGCACAAATTGTCGATCAAGTAGCTTTAATTCAGGCGTTAAAGGAAAATTGGATTGCAGGGGCGGGTCTGGATGTTTTTGAAATAGAGCCGTTGCCTAGCGACCATGTTTTACGCCAATTAAAAAATGTTGTTGTGACTCCACATCTGGGTTACGTAACTCAAGAAAATTATCATATATTTTTTGGAGAAGCTGTTGAGAATATTGTTGCTTTTTTGAATGGCTCACCAATTCGAGCATTAAAATAAAAATGAAAATTAATACGAAAATAGTTACATTAAAAAGAAAATATGTTTTTGATACGCATAAGGGTCGATTTCAACTGGGTTTATGATTACAGATCAGCCAAAACAAAGGGTACAATATGAGTAGGGAAAAATGGCGCTTATGTCAATTCAACCTCGTCATGCGAAACACAATCCATTCGATCAACTCTTTAGCGTCTCATTGCTTGTAGAATTCAATCGATGAATCTGTTTTCATGTTTTACTTATTTTTTTGAAATGGCACACCCAAATTATCGCTTGTTTTAAATTCATATAATGTTGAACTAATTTTTTTCGCGACATGTGAAATATTTTCATGCCTAATTTGATTTATTTTATCCTGGTCTATTTGTTGCATATAATCAGCCATTTCTTTACCTTGTTTTTCACTATCAACCCAGGTAAACCCAATGGACAACACTTCCTTCGAATTTTCCCTATTAATCGCATTATAAACACGGGTTGGCGCAGGACATCCTAATTGAAAAATTTCCCCACCTTTTTTTATTTCATTGCAATACTCTCTTGGCGGAAACCAGGCATGATAAAAATCGTCAAACGTTTTCCCGTCATGTAATTCTCTATATAAAATAGAAATAGCCATCGGATTTCTTGCAAATGCACTTTTTTGAAAAAGCTCGGAAAAAATGGCGCTCTTATCTGATGTTGATAATAACTCAAATACAGCGATTGCTTTTTCAGTATCTTGTTTTGAAAAATGTTCCCAAAATTGTTGAATTGACATGATTTCCTCGTTTTATCTAAGATTTACCTTTTATTATATTCAAGATTGTAATCTTTCCGAAAGAGTAGAAGTAGAAAACCCATAATTAATGCACGACAGTTTTCTGATTAGATATTAACCACTTCAGTTTCATTGTAAAAAATAGTGTAAAGAACCGAGAAGCAAAAAAATTATTTCCGAGTATTGTTAAACAACGTATAGTTGAATTTATCAAAAAATGCTGTATTTTAAAGATGTTTCAAGATTACGGACTCTTGAAACATTGTGTGTAAAATTCTCGTGCTCACTCTCTCCTAACATATTAATTTTTTTTTACAAAAACGCCATGTCGGTAAAAACTGATCCATCAAGGAAACAAACCGCCGATTATGTGACGGTTCAAGCAAATGAATCAGCTCATGCACAAGAACATACTCAAGACACTCAAATGGTTTTTTTATTAATTCCAAGTTCAATCGAATTGAACGTGATTTAGGCGAGCAACTACCCCACCTTGTTTTCATTTTTTTTATTGTGAAGTGGGAAACAGAAACATTTATTTTCTTTTCCCATATCAAAATTAATGCATCTATTTTTTCTTTTAATTGCAAGCGATACCATTTTTCTAATATTGCTTGTCTTTTTTCCTTTGTCGCACCCCTTCGAACTTGCATCAAAAGCTTATCATGCGATGCAATCACGCATGGCATACTTTCTTTTTCAATTACGGTTAATAAAAATTTTTCACCATTAAAATAATGATGTTCGCCGTCAATATATTCTTTTATTGGTGCACGGGTCTGTAAATCTATTTTATTTTTTTGACGCAAAATCCAATTGAATCTTGAAATTAGAAAAAGGCGAATATTTTCTATTGTCATTTTTTTCGGTACAGATACTTTTACGTGACCAAAAGGTTGGTGCACACGCAAGTGAACATGCTTAATATTTTTTTGAATAATCTCAATATCAATATCGTTTAATTTTATATTCATATGTCATGTAATGTTGAGTTCAGCATACATAACACCACCACCAATTATTTTATCATTGAGCGCATTGTAAATGCCGGTGAAAGTAGACAATAGTTTTAAATAAGCTTCTTCATTAAATTCTGAAACAATGTTTTCTTTATGTTGAGTAATTTTACTGAGAAAATCACAATACCATTTTTGAAATTCATGATCTAAATTTTCTATTTTTTTTATTTTCCATTTTGTTTCCAACATCATTTTCTCTAAATGATCCAAGTTAACAGGGGTAAATGACATTTCCATAATATTATTTTTGAGCGCGGCACTTTTATTTTCTTGCGCGCGATGTATGTAATCAAAAATAATTAATTGTGCTCTTGGTTTTGCTAAAACAGCCAAATTTTGCAATACACGTAATTTGTCTGAAAATGCAAAAAAAGAATTAAACGAATAAATTAAATCATATTTTTTGTGTGGTAATAATTTTTCTGCATTAATAGCATCACAAGTATAAAATTCAACTGCTGGATATTTTTCTTTCGCATAAATAATAGCATTAGTATCTATATCAAAACCAGTGACGTATCCAAAATCATGCTGTTGAATATATTCCGCTGTACCACCTAATCCACATCCCACATCTAAAATCTGGCGGTGTTTATTTTTGCTAATGGATGAAAATACATAATCGATCGCCTCAATTTCACCTGCATGTGCATAATCACCTTTTCGAACCAATGACAATAATCGTTTATCATCAAACCAATCAAGTTGTTTTTTCATGCTCCGTTTCCAATTTTATTTTAAGTGAAAATATTACAGACTCTATCATTAACATATAATATCATTTCTTTACTCCCAATCTAATTATTTAATTTATAAGCCTGCATGCAAGGCTGTCTTTGATAACAAGCAATCAAACCACACAACCCAAGTGAAAAATATAATGCTCCAAGCAACATTTGATCTTGGTGCGCAATTGCGTTCAGTAAAAAATTAGCGAGCATTGCAACAAAAATTTGTGATGATCCGTAAATTGCACCTGCAATACCAATATTGCATTTAATGCTTGAAAAGCAGAGTGCAACTGCATTTGGAAAAATAAATCCGCAGGCGATTGCAATGAAAAAAATTAAAGGAATTAAACAAACTAATGTCGTTCCAAAAAGGTAATCTGTAATACACAATAATAACCCGCACACCAAAAAAAATTGTAATCCAAAATAAATTAGGCGTTCAGAGCTGATTTTTTTCACAATGCGACTACTGATAAATGATCCAAAACTAATTCCAAAAGCTGCGAGCAATATAATGATTCCATTTTTCACAGCAGACAATTTTAATTCATCTTGAATTATAAATGGCATAACATTGGCATATAAAATAATTGCGGCAAAAGCAAGACCAGAAATAAAAACATAACGCATAAAAAAATAATTTTTTAATAAATTGCTGTATTCAGTAATTGTATGTTTTACAGTGAAACTTTTATTTTTAATTTGAATAGTTTCTTGAAAGTAAAATAAAATCAGAAACAATAGTAATAAACCATAACACAACATAAATGTAAAACACGAATGATATCCAAATCGTTGCTGTAATATTCCACCAATAAATGGTGCGATCGCTGGTGTAAGTGAAATAAATACACCAACCCTCGCTGTTTTTATTGCGAGCTGTGTTCCTTGATATACATCTCGTAAAATAACCCGCGCCAAAGATAATCCCGCACCAACACCAATACCTTGAATAATACGACCAACGCAGAGCAGATCAAATGAAGCTGCAAAAACACAAACGGTAGAGCCAATAATAAAAAGTAACACGCCGGTCATCAATGGTAATTTACGACCAAGATAATCTGAAATAGGACCGTAAAAAAGTTGCGATAATGTAAAACCCGCTAAAAATAAGCTAATAGTGAGCTGTACATGATTTTGCGTTTCGTGGAACGCATGCGCGATGCTCGGCAATGAAGGCACAAAAAGATCTGTACACATTAAACCTAATATTCCAGATAATATAATCACGATAAACATAACACACTCCACTTTAATACTTTGATCGACAGGTGCGTCATTATTGCGATCGATAGCATATTTGTAAAATTTATTTTACTTATTAGTATTATCATGTATACTAATGACCATTATTCATTCTGTGGATTAATTGTATGGATTTATATCGAGTTAATTTAAATTTATTAATAGCGCTAGAAATGTTACTGGCGGAACAAAGCGTTACGAATGCTGCACGAAAAATATTTATCACGCAGGCAGCGATGAGTAATAATTTGCAGCAACTGCGCGAAATATTTAAAGACGAATTATTATTGCGCGAAAAAAATCATATGATTTTGACGGGCTTTGCAAAGGAATTGCAGCCAAAATTACATCGTGTATTAGAAGATTTAGGTAATCTTATTACTTGCGGGCAGCAATTTAATCCTGAAACTTCAAAACGGATTTTTAAAATTGCGATGTCAGATTATTTGTCTGCACTGATCATACCAAAATTAATTTGTGTGTTAACACAGAAAGCACCTAACATAAAAGTGATTGTCGTTTCAGATCCTAAATTCGCTAATGTCGAACCATTTGAAAAAGAAGAATATGCATTAGCGCTTGGGAAATCAGCCAGTTTGCCACCTGCGATTCGAAAACAACTTATTTTTAAGGATAAAATAACCTGTATAATGAATCGTCATCACCCTCTCGCAAAAAAGAAAAAAATAACTTTAGATGATTATCTTGCATATAAGCATATTGTCGTTTGTCCAAGCATTCCGAGTTTTACTCCAATTATCGAAGGTGTACTTGAAAAATTAGGTGTGCAACGTGATTTTCAAATTAGTTCACCATTTGTAATACCGACTTTTAAATTAGTTGAAAAATCAAATGAAATAATTGCAACGATGTTAAAAAGTGTGACGATACTTTACGAAGATAATCATCAATATATTATAAAAGAATTGCCTTTTAAAATTCCTGAAGTTGAATTTTTTCTGTATTGGCATAAGCGTTTTGATAACGATGCAGGACATCGGTGGTTGCGAAATCAAATTATCGAGATTGCAAAGACGATTGTTGAATAATTAATTTCAAGCGGTGATTGGTAAATAACGTCGGGCGATCATTTCACTTCGACGTTTTTTTTAACATTTGAATAATACCTGAAAAATCAATTTCATTTTTATTTAATTTTACAAATTGTTCATACAATTCCATCGCGTGTTTTCCGAGTGGCGTTACGGCATGTGTCTTTTCTGCAGCGTCTTGACTTAATCGTAAATCTTTTAACATCATTTTTGCTGTAAATCCAGGTTTGTAATTATGACTTGATGGAACATTTGGTAAAATATTCGGTGATGGGCAATATTGATTTAACGACCAACACTGTCCTGATGCGTTAGAACTAATTTCAAATAATTTTTGCGCTTCTAATCCTAATTTTTCTGCAAGGGTAAATGCTTCACAAACTCCAATCATAGAAATTGCAAGTAACATATTATTACAAATTTTTGCTGCAACGCCACTGCCTGCTAATCCTGCATAAATTATTTTTTTTCCCATCACATTTAAAATATTTTTTATTAATTGAAAATTTTTTTCATCTCCTCCCACCATAAAAGTGAGCGTCGCATTTTCTGCTGCAAGAACTCCACCTGAAACTGGCGCATCACACATTAAAATATTTTTTGCCTTTGCAATTACATGTAATTCACGTGATGTTTGCACATCAATCGATGAGCAATCAATAAATAATGCATTTGATTTTAAATGTGAAAAAATCCCCTGCTCACCTAAACAACACTCTTTAACTTGATCGCCTGTTTGCAACATTGTAATTATTGCATCTGCATTTTGTGCTATTTCTGCAGGGTTTTTTGCTTGTTTCGCGCCAAGTGCAGTTAATGGTTTTATTGCTGTATCAACAACATCAAATACAAATACTTCAAAATTATTTTTTAATAAATTTTGTACCATGGGATTGCCCATGTGGCCTAAACCGATAAATCCAATTTTTTTCATATTAATGACTCACCATATGATAAGTATTTTTTATTTTTTTATTTTTTGGCCAACGCACAGTAACTGTTTTTGATCGCGTATAAAAATGCACATTTTCAGCGCCGTGCATTGTGATATCGCCAAAAATAGATTTTTTCCAACCGCCAAAAGTATGATAAGCAACAGGAACTGGAATGGGAACATTAATTCCGATCATGCCAACAGTAACTTTTGATGAAAATGTTTTTGCTACGCCGCCATCATTTGTAAATATGGCAACACCATTTCCATAATTATTTTCATTAATTAATTGAATCGCTTCGTCAAGATTATTAACGCGCATCACACATAATACTGGTCCAAAAATTTCTTCTTGGTAAATGCGCATATTTTTTTTGACATGATCAAACAAACAACCACCCATAAAAAAACCTTTTTCATCATCGAGAATTTTTCTACCGTCAACGACTAATGTGGCATTTTCTTTTATGCCAATATCAATATAATTTTTTACATTCGCTAAATGTTCTTTTGTAATTAATGGGCCCATGTCAACATTATTTTCCATGCCTGACGCAATTTTTAATTGCGGAATTTTTAATTTTAATCTTGAAATTAAGGCATCTGCAACAATATCAGTTACTGCAACTGCAACTGATAATGCCATACACCGCTCACCCGCTGCACCAAATGCTGCACCTAAAATTGCATCTACTGTTTCATTTATATCTGCATCGGGCATGACAACAGCATGATTTTTTGCGCCACCAAATGTGTGAGCACGTTTGCCATGTGCAATTGCTTTTTCATAAATTGATTTTGCAACGGGCGTTGAACCAACTGCGCTGACGGCAGCAATATCATCATGTGTAATTAAAGCATCTACCGTTTCTTTATCGCCGTGAATAATATTTAAAACGCCATCTGGCAATCCTGCTTCGCTCATTAATTCTGCTAATAACAAAGTTGTAGATGGATCTTTTTCAGATGGTTTTAAAATAAAAGTATTGCCACAAGCAATTGCCGGCACAAACATCCATGTTGAAATCATCACAGGAAAATTAAATGGCGAAATGCCAACACAAACACCGAGTGCTTGTTTCATTGTGTAAGTATCAATATCAGGCCCAACATTTTCGGAATAATTTCCCTGTAATAAATGCGGCGTGCCGCAAGAAAATTCAACTAATTCAATTGCACGCCCTACTTCACCTTTTGCATCATCTAATGTTTTACCATGTTCTGCAGTTAATAATGTTGCGATTTTTTCAATATTTTTTTCAAGTAAATATTTAAAATTAAATAATACACGCGCTCTTTTTAATGGTGTGACGCACGACCATAATAAAAATGCTTGTTTTGCAGCGTTTACTGCATCTTCAATTTCTTTTTTAGTCGCACGCGGCACTTGCGCTGTCATTTCACCGATTGCGGGATTATAAATAGGAAATTTTTTGTCGCCGTCACCAGCAATTAATTTACCATTAATATAATGCGGGGTAAGATGAATCATGAAATGGCTCCATAAGTACAAAAAATTTATTCTCGAATTAGCTGATAAGTCGCACACATCAACATCAGCGCAATCAACATCACTACCGGTAAAATCCATGGCGCACCGATATGCATTTCACTTAACAATAATGTCATCACAACTGGCATGCTCATCGCCGCAAAATTCATTACTGCAGATGTATTAGCTTTATCAGGATTTTGTTGCATAGATAATGAAATTCCTGTTGATGACATAATAGGATGCCCAATACAAAATATTCCCATCGGAATTAATAATGTCCACAAGGAAACATGGTGACCCAAAAAAAGAATTAACATGATAAGAGATGCAAATAACTCTATAAAAAAAGCACTTTTGAGAATAGTGATTGGATTTAACTCTGCAATGCGCATCGCAATAATACTGCCAAGCAATGTACCGATATACGGAGTTAGTCCTAATAATCCATAAATTGCCGGCAAAACATGTAAAATATGAATACCAATAAATGGGCCTTCTGCACCAAACACATAAACGCACGCACTGGAAAATCCAGAAAGCATTGCAAAACCAATTAATTTTTTATTGCAAAATTTTTCTTTATAGTTGTGAAGAATTGCGCGACTTTGTGTTGCGCTCATATCTTTTTTTTGTAATGTTTCTGGCAATGTGGATACATAATAAAGTAAGAAAAAACCATATAATAATAAAAAATAAAAACACGCACGCCAATTTAAAAACTGTACGAGCAAACCACCTGCCGCAATTGCAACACCAGGAACAATCGCAAATGCTAACATTAATGCCGCGGTAATTTTTCGCGCATCTTTTTCAAAATAAAAATCATTGATAATGGTAAAGCTCACTGCTAATCCCGCGCTTGATCCAATCGCTTCTAAAAATCGTCCTAAAATTAAAAGTGAAAATGAATTAGTTGGTGATGATAAAATACTAAAAATAGAGCCTAAACTTGCAATTACAATACCAACATATAGTGCTGGTTTTCTGCCAAAACGATTAGCAAGCGGTCCGTAAATTAATTGACCGATTGCATATCCTAATAAAAAACTTGTCACAGCTAATTGTGTAACGCCTACACTTTTTGAAAAATGATCTGCGATTTTTGGCAGTGCAGGCGTCATGATAATTGCACCCATCACTGCAAAAGCACTTAATAACATGAGTGAAATAAGTTTCGGTTCTTTTTCTGCGAGCCGGTAAAGTGTTTTTACTTGTGTTGTCATTTTTATATGCAATCCATTTTAAAATAAAAAAGCAACTGTGGGTTGCCGTCCTGCATTTTCTTTTTCATTTCGTGCAGAACAAAATCCTCTTGTGCATATTGTACAAACATTATTTTTTATATCTATTTTTTTAAGTGTTATTTTATTTTCTAATAATTCTGCTATTGTAGCGCTTTGCTGATTAAAAAAAAGTTTTTCTGCGCGCTGCTCTATTATTTTTTTTTCTAAAATATTTTTCGGAAAATATTGTAAAAAATCATTTTGCACTTCATAACAACACACACCGGCAGATGGTCCTAAAAAAACAGTGAGATCATTCGCATCCGTTTTAAAATTGTTACACATTTTTGTGATAGTTGCTGTAATAATTTTTTTGACGAGTCCACGCCATCCTGCATGAATAACAGCAATCACATTGTTTTTTTTATCATGTAAAATAATAGGTAAACAATCTGCAGTCACAACGCCAATTCCAATATTTTTTTCTTGCGTAATAATTGCATCACCTTCGTAGCGAAATAAATCGAGTGGTTTTTTGATTGTATTTTTTAAAATATAAACATCATTGCTGTGTGTTTGTTTTAAGAAAAAAAGCGGGACAGATAAATTTCTTGAAATTTTTTGTTGAAGTGATAAAAAACTTTTTTCATCATAATCGCCTTGCACTTTTACGTTGTCATTGGCATTACCAAAATAGCTAAAAATGCTATAATTAGAAGTGGGATTCATAATTGTAACTCATTGTTTTTTAGGTGCGATTTAAATAGTTATTCTAGCAGGAAAATATATTATAACACATTGTTTTTCATCATTTTTTTAATTATTTTCACCATTTCTCAGCAATTCCATATATACCAACTATAATTAACTACGTAGGAGTGGTCTATTCATGCATAGTGTGTGAATGAGCGACATGATAAGGTGATATTGTGGCTGACGACAACAAAACAATTTTCCCCAATGTTCCGTCTAACGAAGATAACGGAAGTGATGAACGCGTTCTGAAACATGAAAGCGTAAAACACATTTCGACTTTGCCGCAAGATGCTCGCGGTGATAATATCAGCAGCCAAGGTAATGATAAAATTAATCAAGGTCAGCATGGTGGTGAAATCACTGGGCTCACTGCAAAAGATAAATCAGATTTTGCTAACACAACAAAAATCATTGAAGAAAATCAAGGTTCGCGTGTTACTAGTGAAAACGTGGTAGCGCAAAATAATCCACAAATTATTTCAAAAGCAGCAATTGTTGCGGATGATGCTCAGGTTGTTGCGGGCAAAGCGCATGCTGGCGTGATTGGTGCAATTGAAGCGGAAGCAAATGCAGCGGAAAAACCAGTCGCTTCTGTTGATTTTATTAAACAAGCAATTCCTATCAGTGAACAAGAAATATATACAAAATCACCAGGCGCAGAAAATGCAGAGCAAGTAGCACGTTCTGGCGCTTCGGATGCATCTCTTGGTGAAAGAGCAATTGAAAGAGCGGCGCATGAGAATGTAGCGCCATCTGATCAAGCTTCAGCAATCTCATCTGCTGCGGGTGTATTTATTCAAAATGGTAATGCATCGAATCCGCAGGCGCAAAGTGGCGGCAATCAGTCCACATCTTCTACTACTCCTACAGATAGTACGACAGATAATGCGACACCACCAGTTCACGTGAATTCTGCGCCTGAATTGGCGGCTGTTTTTGAATCTACCGCAGAAGATGCAGGCTCTATTTTAAGTGGCACATTAGGAGTTGCTGATGTTGATACAAGTGATACACACACCTTTGCAACATCTGATGTTGCAGCATTTGGTGTCTTTAGTTTAAATAGCACAAGTGGTGTTTATTCATATCAAGTTGATAATTCAAAAGCTGCTGTGCAAGCATTGGCGGTCGGTGAATCATTAACCGAAAGTTTTAATGTCAC
>MGXU01000006.1 GCA_001801815.1 Gammaproteobacteria bacterium RIFCSPHIGHO2_12_FULL_36_30 | reverse complement strand
CGCACACAGTTTGCATTTTCATTAACAAACAACTTGGCAATCCACCGCTTCAATTTGATTTGTTGGTGAAGGCGGAAAGTTGAGAATGGCGTCATCTTGTTAAAAAATAAGTTGTTGCTGCTGTTCCCGCAGCAATAATAAATGCACCTGCTGCGATTTTTACTCTTAACTTACCAACAGTTTCTTCTCTCGCATCAACATCGACACCATCATCAGTATTATCACCAATCAATTTCTGTTCATAAAAATTTGTTTCATCTTGGGGTGTGCGTCTCATTATCATCTCCAACCAATTTATTTAAATAACACGAAACACGGTACTACGAATTTTTTTAAAATGCTAGGCTATCTCATCTAAAATATTTAGGTGATAACATGCGCCCAACATTAAAAAAATTTGCCCAACAACTTTTTCCGCATCAATGTTTATTATGTGATTTAGAAAGCAATAATCAAAAATTAATATGTGAAAATTGTTTTGATTGTCTACCACATTATCAATCGGCTTGCAGACAATGTGGTTTGCCACTCACATCAGAAAATCAATTACACTGCGGACAATGTATTGCAAATCCACCACCATTTGATAATACATTTGCATTATTTGATTACGCACCACCGATTTCAATGATGATTTGGCAATTAAAATTTCACGGCAATTTAATGATTGCGCAATTATTTGCGCAATGTTTTATAGATTTTATCGAACAATTTTATTCTGCGAGCACATTACCCGACTTAATTATTCCTGTACCATTGCATTTTTCGCGATTAAAAGAACGTGGATTTAATCAAGCACTTGAAATTGCAAAGCCGATCGGAAAATATTTTAATATTCCTGTTGATACAAAAAAATGTATTCGCATTAAAAACACGCAGGCACAATCGAGTTTACCGGCGCATAAAAGAAAAAATAATGTTGATAATGCATTTGGATTATCTTATGCATTTTCAGAAAAACAAGTTGTGATTTTGGATGACGTCATGACAACAGGGAATACTGTTTCTGAAATTGCACATTTATTAAAAAATGTGGGTGTTAGAAAAGTGGATGTGTGGTGCTGTGCGCGAGCAAATTTACATTAAGCGACTTCTTTCCAAGGATTAATTATTTCAAGACCTGCGCAATCATGGAAATCTTTTGTATTACGAGTCACTAATGCCATATCATGGTGCAGTGCGGTTGCAGCAAGTAAACTATCAATCGCAGGCAGCGGTCTTTTCACTTGATACTGTAATCTTCCCCATCGATCAGAAATCTCTATTGTGATGGGTAAAATTCGGTTATAAAATGTGCGTGGTAACTCGTGCTCAAACCACAATAATATTTTTTGTTTTCTTTTTTGATCTGAAATTTTTTCAATTCCTTTGCGTATCTCGCCCATTGTCAAAACACTGAGAAAAAATACATGCGTTGGAATTTGATTCATCCACCGCACAACATGCGCATCTGGTTTTGCGCTCACCAATTCAGAAATAACATTTGTATCTAAGAGATAGTTCATAAATCAACATCTCTATTCAGTGATTTATCTCGTTTGATATTAAAACGCATGCCCTTCAGAGGCGAATTTTGAAAGAAATCAACTATTGTCTCGTGACGTGTGATAAGTGCGAGATATTCATCTTGTGAAATAATCACAACAGTTGGATTTCCACGAACCGAGACGATTTGTGGACCTTCATTTTCAGCTTTTTTTACAACTTCGCTAAAATGTGCTTTTGCGTCTTGTAATGCCCACGCATGATTCATCAGTTTTGCTCCAAATCTAGTCAGACTAGTCATAGTATAGCCGATCTGGGATCAAAAGTAAACATTCCCAAAGAAATTCCCATCATTAAAAGTATCAGTAGATTCCGTATTTGCTGATGCACCACTTCTATCATAAATATTTTGTGAAAAATGTGCATGACCGTCATTATCAATCCACGCAGGAATATAAGTAATATAAACTGGCATGGGGTTTCGCAATTGAATATATTTTGTTTCGCGTGTTGATAAATATTGATTTACTAATTCAGCATTTAAATCATTATTATCCACATAAAAATATTCAACGAGTGCCATTGGATTTTCAAGACGAATGCAGCCAGAACTTTTTGCGCGATAATGTTGCGCAAATAAAGCTGTGTCTGGCGTACCATGCATATAAATATCTTGATCATTTTCAAAAATAAATTTAATACGTCCAAGCGGATTTACGTCACTTGCGGGTGCTGTAACGCGATAAGGAAAAGTACTTAAAGTTGCTGTTTGCCAATTAATCGTTGACGGATTAATTTCCGGCGCATTTTTTTCATAATTTGCGTAAACGCGCATATCATAATGTTCTTTTAAATAATTTGGATTTTCGCGCATGCCGGGAATAACATCACGCGACAAAATTGTTTTTGGCACCGTCCACGTTGGATTAAATACAATCGTTGTTATTTTAGATGTCATCGTCGGCGTTGGACGCGAAGGACGACCGACAATTACGCGCATATGCAAAATATTTTCGCCATGCGAAACTAAATGCATTGTATAACTTGGAATATTTACTTGCACATAACGACTATTTGCATCTTCGGGATATTTTGCCCAATCATTCATGCTGCGCACTAATTCATTATAACGTTGCGCGGGTGTAATATTTAATGCGTTTAATGTTGCTTGATCGATCACGCCGGTTTGATTTAATCCATTGCAAAATTGAAATTGCGAAATTGCGTGTGATAATTGTGAATTAAATAATGTATTTTGATCATCGCCCGCCGGTAAAAAATGTAATGCGATTAATCGTGCGCGAATAATAGGAATATGATTATCATGTTTTCCAATTTTCATTGGCACATTCATTTGAATCGGCTTCCACTGCATTTTTGCAGCTTGTGCATAAACCGGTAATTCTTTATAAATACGAAGCGCCATTTTATTCGAAGTATTCGGCGCGCTAACTTGCGATACCGATGTCGATGAAATTCGCACGCAGCTTGCTAATAAAAATGCTGAGAAAAATGTGAAAAATAATTTGAAATATTTTTTCATGTGAAAATCCTTGGAAATTTTATAATGACATTAATAATATCATAGTTTAATTATTGTAGTATCTCACACAACAATAATTTTTGATCTTCCAAAAACCCTTCCAACACATCACTCGATTTTACAGCGCCAACACCTGCTGGCGTTCCAGTATAAATTAAATCATCTTCTTTTAATGTCATATATTGCGAAACATGTGAAATAATTTTATCAAATGAAAATAATAAATCGCGAGTATTTCCTTTTTGCACAGTTTTATTATTAATATTTAAGTGAAAATTTAAATTATTCATTGCGGGCAAAGTTTTTTTCGAAATAAATTTTCCAACCACAGCAGAATCATCAAATGCTTTTGCTTTTTCCCACGGCAAACTTTTTTCTTTTAATATTTTTTGAATATCGCGTGCGGTAAAATCAATACCGACTGTTAATTCATCATAAAAATTATCCGCATCTTTTTCATCAACTTTTTTTCCATCCTTCTTTATTTTTAAAACAATTTCAATTTCGTGATGAATATCACATGAAAATTGAGGTAAATGAAATGGTTTATTATTTAATAATAATGCTGTTTCAGGTTTTAAAAAGAAAACTAAATCATCTGGCATTGCAGAATTTAATTCTTTTACATGTTCTGAATAATTTCGACCGATACAAATTATTTTCATAATCATTGACCTCTACCATAAAAATTCGCATAAATTGTATTGTGGGTGATAGGAGCGCCGTTGTAAAGAAACCATAAACTGTGCTATCTTTTGTTTTCATTGGGAGGAAAACATGCCAATAATCACGCTTGAATATACATCTAATTTACCAATTGATTCAGAAATAAAATCATTTGTGTTAAATATGCATCATTTTTTGGTAAAAGAAATTAATACTGATTTGAGAACTTGTCGATCAACTATTGTGAAGCATGGAAATTTTATTATTGCAGATGGTGATAAAAAAAATGCTTATATTATGTTGACAATTAGAATGCTGCCAGGACGTAGCGATGAATTAAAAAAACGCGTTGGTACTTTGTTATTGCAAACAATAAAAGAACATTTTGCTGATTGCATGACGAAATTCGATGTCCAAACACGTGTGTACTTAACAGAAACTGATACGCCGCATTATTACGGGTTGGAATAAAATCGGGTTTCCCAACATCACTCATTGTGAAAATTATTTTCTTCCGCTCACCAATACATTTCTAACTGAAGCAATAAAGCCATCTTGCTGTTCGAATAATTCTGCCTGTTGAATCATATCATCCATCATTGCTTCACTAAATGTTTTTAATTCTAATGTGGTTTTTTTAGTTGAAATATAGGTTAAACGATAAGCCATTTTTTCTTCTGGCGTTAACAAAACAGGTTGATGCATTTTGATTTGCAATGATTTACATTGTAATTTTTCAAAATAAGAATACATTTTATCACCTGAATAACCATCCAAACCCATCGCATGAAAATTAGTTGACATTAATTTGCAAAAAAAATCTATGCAATCAGTTTGCGGAGATGAAAAAACATTAGTGCGACTTGCGCTACATTCTTCACAAGATAAAATACCGCCGGGTTTTAAACTGTCATACATTTGTCGTAAACCGTCAAATGCATTTTTTACAAAAATCAAAACCCATTTTGAATAAACGAGATCAAATTTTTGATTGAGTTTTGAGAATTCGTTTACCGAAATTTGTTTAAATTCGATGTTGGTTAACTTAAGTTTTTTTGCTTTTGCTTCGGCAATTTTTAATTGAACTTCGCTAATATCAGCTGCAGTAACTTTTCCAGCTGATCCGACAAGTTGTGCGAACAAGCAGGACATATCACCTTCACCACAACCCACTTCAGCAACATGCATTCCTGTTTTCAAACCGGCATTTTTTAGAAATTCAACGGTAAAAGGACTGTAAATTTTATGTAAAATTTCTAAGCGCTGTTGATCAGCTTTTCCGACCTCAAGTAAATAGTTTGGGTTGCGTGACATACATCATCCCTCCTGGTTAGATATTTAATTCAAAATACGCCAAACAACAAAAATCATTTTTTCTTTGGAATATATAAATCAGTTACTGTTCCTTCAAACACTTCTGCAGCCATTTTAATTGATTCAGATAATGTTGGATGCGGATGAATTGTTAATGCAATGTCTTCTACATCACAACCCATTTCAATTGCGAGCGCAATTTCAGAAATTAATTCGCCTGCGTTGACGCCAACAATTGCGCCACCAACAATGCGACGCTTATCGTCAAAAATTAATTTTGTAAATCCTTCTGTGCGATCGATAGATAATGCGCGACCGGATGCAGCCCAAGGAAACACTGCTTTTTGAACTGTTATTTGTGATGCTGCAGCTTGCGACTCTGTCATTCCTGCCCATGCAATTTCAGGATCAGTGTATGCAACGGATGGAATACATTTTGGTTCGAAATAATGTTTTTTGCCGGCGATTACTTCAGCAGCAATATGTGCTTCGCTCGACGCTTTATGCGCTAACATTGGATTTCCTGCAATATCACCAATTGCATAAATTCCTGCAACATTTGTTTTCAATTGATGATCAACAGGAATAAATCCGCGTTCATCAACTTTTACACCTGCCTTTTCAGCACCAATTAATTTTCCATTTGGACGACGACCAACTGCAACTAAAATACGATCGAATTTTTTTGGATTTTCTTTTGGAACATTTTCGCCATCAAATGTCACCCACAAACCATCTTTTTTCGCCTCAACTTTTGTCACGCTCGTTTTAAGCATGATACTTTGATAGCGTTTTTCAAGGCGTTTATGCAAAGGCATAACAACATCGCGATCAGCGCCTGGAATTAATTGATCCAACATTTCAACAACAGAAATTTTTGAACCGAGTGCGTGATAAACCGTTGCCATTTCTAAACCAATAATACCGCCGCCGAGAATTAACATTTCACCATCTGTTTTTCCCAATTCTAATGCACTCGTTGAATCTAAAACGCGTGGATCATCTGGAATAAAAGGTAATTTAACGGGTAATGATCCTGCAGCGATAATGCAATTATCAAATGTAATTTCAGTTTTTTTGTTATCTTTGGTAACAATAATTTTTTTAGAATCAGTAAATTCTCCATAACCTGTGACAATTTGCACGCCGCGTTGTTTTGCCATCATCGCCAAACCGCCGGTTAATTTTTTGATAATAGAATTTTTATAATCGCGAATTTTATTGATATCTAATTTTGGTTTTCCAAATTCAACGCCGTGTGTTGAAACATCTGCCGCATCATCAATTACTTTTGCAATATGCAATAATGCTTTTGATGGAATGCAACCTACATTCAAACATACACCGCCAATTACATCATGACGTTCAATTAAAATTACTTTTTTGCCTAAATCTGCAGCGCGAAATGCAGCTGAATATCCGCCGGGACCGCTGCCTAAAACGACTACTTCTGCGTGTAATGTGTCTGTCATAAAAAAATCCTCTACAATAATAATGTTCTAATATCAGATAAACATTGTGATAAATATACTGCAAATCGCGCACCTTCTGCACCATCAATGACGCGATGATCATATGATAACGATAATGGTAACATCAAACGCGGTGTAAAATTATCATCTTGATAAATCGGTTTTAATGATGATTGTGACACACCTAAAATTGCAACTTCAGGTGCATTAATAATTGGCGTAAATGCAGTGCCGCCAATTCCACCTAAACTTGAAATGGAGAAGCATCCGCCTTGCATGTCAGTTAATGCCAAACCTTTTTCGCGTGCTTTTGCGCTGATTGCATCTAATTCTTTTGCTAAATCAAAAATACCTTTTTTATCCACATCGCGAATGACAGGAACAACTAAACCATTTGGCGTGTCAACTGCAACGCCAATATGAAAATATTTTTTCATAATTAATTGTTCGCCAGTTGGATCAAGTGATGCATTAAAATTCGGGAATTTTTTTAATCCCGCCACAACTGCTTTCATAATAAAAACAAGCGGCGTTAATTTAAATCCTTTTTTTGCAGCTTTATTTTTATTTTCTTGGCGAAATTTTTCTAATTCAGTAATGTCAGCTTCAATAAATTGTGTGACGTGTGGAATTGAAACCCAATTGCGATGTAAATTCGCACCGGATATTTTTTTAATTTTAGATAATGCTTGCGATTCAATTGCGCCGAATTTTGAAAAATCAATGACGGGTTGCGGCAATACAGAAAAGCCTGCGTTTCCAGTGCTTCCGCGTGATAAATAATTTTTAATGTCGTCTTTTGTGATGCGATTTTTTTCGCCTGTGCCTTTGATATTATTTAAATTAATATCTAATTCGTGAGCGATGCGACGGATTGATGGACTGGCGTGGATTGATACTGCGTTCTCGCTTGCTGACGCGCGCGGCTCCCTGTTTGACGCAGGAGTTGGTTCGCTGACAGATTTTTTTTCTGGTGGGTGTGCTGTTGAAGGTTTTGCGACAACTTCATTCGTAGTTCCGCTGATCACACAAATTACTGTTCCTTCAGAAACTTTATCGCCCACTTTTACTGAAATAGATTCAACAACACCTGCATCAGATGATGGAACATCCATGCTCGCTTTATCACCTTCTAGTGTAATTAAAGGTGTTTCGACAGCAATTTTATCGCCGACCTTAATTAATACGGCGATGACGTCGACTTGATTGGCGGTGCCAATGTCGGGAATTTTAATTTGTTTTGCCATAATTCTTTATTCCGCTCATTCAACAAAAGTTTCATCCGCTCGCTCTGTGTTTTGGTTAGGATAGTTTAAGTGAAGACGCCGTAAATACTTCCGTGTAGGCTCTCTTGTGTCATCCCTGACACAAAAGCTTCACTTAAACCATCCATAACCACAACACGCGCTCGCTACTTCAACGGTTAACATTTTTCTCATTCACACTTTTATTGGTTCAGCACGATCAAAACCAATATTTAATTTTTCACGCGCAATCATTAATTTTTCGCGAGAATAATCGCCTTTTTCTGCTAATGCATAAAGCGCGGTGTATACAATCATTTTTGCATCCACTTCAAAAAAATCACGCAATGCTTCGCGCGTATCGCTTCGTCCAAAACCATCTGTTCCTAAAACATAATATGGCGCATGAATTGCATCGCGAATTTGATTTGCATTTAATTTCATGTAATCAGTTGCAGCAACAATTGGCGCGGTATTATTTTCAAAACATTTTTCAACGTAGCATAATTCGTGTTTTTTATCGGGATTTAAACGATTTTTACGTGCAATAGTTTCCATGTCTTTTCGTAATTCATTAAAGCTTGTCACACTCCACACATTACTTTCAACATTAAATTCTTTTTTCAAAATATCAGCCGCTTTAATCACTTCAGTTAAAATTGTGCCAGCGCCCAACAATTGCACCGATGATTTTTTATTTTCTTGAAATAAATATATTCCTTTCAAAATTCCAGCTTCACAATTTTCAGGCATTTTTGGATGATGATAATTTTCATTCATCAATGTAATGTAATAAAAAATATCTTCCTGATTTTCATACATGCGTTTTAAACCATCTTGAATAATTACCGCTAATTCGTAGGAAAAAGTAGGATCGTATGAAACACAATCTGGCACCACACTAAACATCATATAATTATGACCATCTTGATGTTGCAAACCTTCGCCCGCTAATGTTGTACGCCCTGCCGTTGCGCCTAAAATAAATCCGCGTGCACGCATATCACCTGCTGCCCAAACCAAATCACCAAAACGCTGATAACCAAACATAGAATAATAAATATAAAATGGAATCATCGGGACATGATTTGTGGAATAAGAAGTTGCTGCTGCAATCCATGCTGACATTGCGCCTGCTTCTGAAATTCCTTCTTGCAATAATTGTCCCTTTTCGTCTTCGCGATAATACATTAATTGTTGTTTATCTTCTGGTTGATAACGTTGACCGATCGGAGAATAAATTCCAATTTGTCGAAATAATCCTTCCATGCCAAATGTGCGCGATTCATCTGCAACAATTGGCACAACGCGATCTTTAATATTATTATCTTTTAATAAAACAGATAAAATTCTCACGTACGCCATTGTGCTTGAAATTTCACGATCACCAGAACCATCTAAAATAGCTTGAAATGCGGATAATTCTGGTGTTTTTAATTTTTCACATTTTTCATCGCGCGTTGGTAAAAATCCACCGAGTTTTTCGCGTTGCTGAAATAAAAATTTCATTTCGGGTGAATCTTTTTTCGGTTTGTAAAATTTTAATTTCGTAATATCATCATCTGATAAATCTAAACCAAAACGTTCGCGAAAATGTTTTAAATCATCGATAGGCATTTTTTTTGTTTGATGCGCAACATTTAATGCTTCACCACTTTTGCCCATGCCAAAACCTTTTACTGTTTTCGCTAAAATAACGGTGGGTTGATGTTGATGTGCAACAGCTGCTGCGTACGCAGCGTATACTTTTTGTGGATCGTGTCCACCATCTAATAATTGTATTTTTAATTGTTCATCAGAAAGATCTGCAACTAACGCTAATAATTCTGGCGATTTTCCAAAAAATACTTCGCGAAAATATGCGCCGTCATTTGCTGAAAATTTTTGAAATTCGCCATCGACACATTCGCTAATTCGCTGCAATAATAATCCATTTTTATCTTTTTCAAATAATGCATCCCAACCTGATCCCCAAATTATTTTAATAACGTTCCATCCAGCACCGCGAAAAACACCTTCATATTCTTGAATAATATTTCCATTTCCCCAAACGGGACCATCCAATCTTTGTAAATTACAATTAATCACAAAAATTAAATTATCTAATTGTTCGCGCGCTGCAATATTTAATGCACCTAATGATTCTGGTTCACCTAATTCGCCATCGCCGCAAAAGGTCCACACGTGTCGATCTTCAGTATTTGCAAATCCACGACGTTGTAAATATTTTAAAAAACTCGCTTGATAAATTGACATCAACGGACCTAATCCCATCGATACAGTTGGAAATTGCCAAAAATTCGGCATTAACCATGGATGCGGATAAGATGAAATTCCTTTTTTTGATAATTCCTGACGAAATCCATCAAGTTGTTTTTCGTTTAATCTATCTTCTAAAAATGCACGCGCATAAATTCCTGGCGAAGAATGTCCTTGAAAATAAATTAAATCGCCGCCGTGATTTTTATTTTGTCCGTGAAAAAAATAATGTAAACCAATTTCAAATAAAGTTGCGATCGAACCAAAACTTGCAATATGTCCGCCTAATTCTGCGGAAACTTTTCCAGCGCGCATCACCATTGCAATTGCATTCCAACGCATACAATTTGTTAGTGTTTCAAATAAAGGAATATCTGCTGCGGGCATTTTTGCTTCTGCATTTGCGGGAATCGTATTTACAAGCGGTGTATTAATTCCGCCAGGTGCAGAAACGCCATGTTGATTTGCATACGCCATCAATGTTTTTAATAGAAACTGCGCGCGATCCGTTCCTTCAAATGCGAGCACAGAATCCAGCGCATCTTTCCATTCTTGCGTCTCTTGCGGATCGCAATCCTGGTGGGAAAATTGCAGTGGATCGCTCATCGGATTCCTCATAATGTATATCAGTGCGAATTGTACGGGGTATTATAACATTTGCGGTGGAAAGATAGCACAAAACGTGCGAAAGGTTCCATAGAAAAAAGGTTAAATTCTTACACCTTTTAATAACAAAAAGTGTAAGATGGACACATAATCGACATCAAAAGGTGAATCCATGCTACTTAAATATTTCCTTTATGCTTTTATTGCTTTATTTCCAATGGTAAATCCCGTTGCAATGTCATCTGCTTTTTTTAGTCTGACAAAATATGCGACTGACGAACAACGAAAAAAATTAGCGACGCTGGTCACTTTGTACGGAACAATGTTATTGCTTGGAACACTATTAATCGGACCTTATTTGTTAAGTTTATTTGGTTTGCAAGCTGCTGATATTCGCGTTGCAGGTGGTTTAGTTGTTTTTTCGATTGCATGGCGCATGTTAAATCCGCCGAAAGAAGAAGTAAAAACGAATACAACAAACAGCGATGACATTATGGGTCTTGCTTTTTTTCCGTTGACAATGCCGCTCACTGCCGGCGCTGGAAGTATTGCAATTACGATTGCACTCGCAACACAAGCACATCAAGAATTATATATGGTTGATCATTACATCGCGATTGCACTCGCCATTATCGCAATTTTTGTTTTGGTATTTGTTTGTTACCGTTATGCTGCAACTATTTTTAAAGTGTTAGGAAAAACTGGCAGCACAATGGTTTCATCTTTATCTGCTTTTATTTTATTGGCGATTGGGGTGTCTGTGATTTGGAGTGGGGTGCAATTATTTATTCAGGGGATGGCGGGTTAGATGGGAAAATAATTTCTAAAAAAACAATGGGTATTTTTGGTGAATAATATCAATCACAAAAGTTTTATTCTAGAATCCATTAAAATCACAGCATTTTGTTTAATGGCAACCGCTTTTTTTAAATTAATCGGTGCGTCAAATAATACATTATTAATTCTTTTTAATATGGCAGTGATGTCTGCAGCCGCAACATTCTCTATTGAGAAAAAATCTGTTTCACATGTTGCATTAGGCTCTGCGATAATTATTATTTCAATTATTTTAGGTGGCATTTTCGGATTTTATTTTTTTTATCCATCTCAAATAATCACTATTGTTTATGCAGCACTCGCATTTTATTTATCAAAGACACAAAATCAAAAAAGTATTTTTGTATCGGGCGCCGCGATGTTTTTTATTTTTACTGCCCTGCCCTTTAATATTCACTATGCAATTTTGTATTTATTAGACGGTGGTATTTTATGGATTATTTTTATTTTCTTTAATATGTTACTTGATAAGAAAAAACAACTATTAGTTCCAGAAAAATTTACGCATAACAATGAATCTGCGCTTATTGTCACGCTATCACTCGTTATTGCATTTTGCGTTGCATATTATTTAAAAAATCATTTTCACTTTTCTTATGTATATTGGATTGGACTCACTATTTTAATGATCATTCAAAGCGCGCAAGGTAAAACAATTGCAACTTCTTTAAAAAGAATTTTAGTTAACACAGTTGGTGCACTTTTTATCGTATTTTTATTTAATTATGTCATGCCAGCAGAATTTTGGATTAATTTTTCATTATTAGTTGTATTTTTATTTTTAATATTTGCACTTGGGTTTTCGTATTTTTTAAGAACATTATTTATTGAGTTATTTGTGCTGGGATTTACACATTTGCTTGGAAAATATCAAAACTTTATTGCGTTCGATAGAATTATGATGACAATGATTGGCGGAATAATTGTTATTCTGTCAACACTATTTATTTATTTTTTATATTCAAAGCAAGCGAAAATATCACATTAATTTTATTTGGATGAGTTATGATTCTGTTACCATTCCTGTTCGCATTATTTTTTTTCTTAACGCTGGCGTTAAAATTATTGGGTGGTCATATTTCATGGTGGATTGTAATAATCAGTGGCGCATTATTTATTTTACCGATTATTATATTAGTCGCACTTGATATTATTTCGAGAATAAGAAATAAAAACAACAAAATCTAACGCCAATCCCAATGCTTAAAAGGTAATGCTTCAAGATGTTTAGCTCATTGATTATGCAGATCAGAATCTTATGTAAATTGATAAGATCACACCAACGGATCCGATTGCTCAGCAACTTTTTTGCTTAATTTAAGCGAT
This sequence comes from Gammaproteobacteria bacterium RIFCSPHIGHO2_12_FULL_36_30, assembly GCA_001801815.1. Taxonomy (GTDB): domain Bacteria; phylum Pseudomonadota; class Gammaproteobacteria; order Coxiellales; family Coxiellaceae; genus 2-02-FULL-42-43. Next base: position 60,223 of record MGXU01000006.1, on the reverse strand, counting down.
AAAATAACACCGATCATTACAACAATCATTCCGATAATGCTAATTGCATCCGGCAACACATCCCAAAAAATTAAATCTAAAATTCCAACAAACACAACACCTAAATATCCAAACGGCATTGCAAATGAAACAGATGCAAATGTCATTGCTTTCGCGCGATACAATTGATAAATCCAGCTGGAAATTCCGCATAAAATTAGCATGGCGGTATTATTAAATGTAAATAATCCTGAAAGATAATCAACGCCATGATGTGCCACAATAAAAAATGCGGGGAAAAAAGTAATGATAATACTCATTATTGTCTGGAAAAAAGCAATATGATGCGGCTGGTGATTTTTCGTTACCCATTTTGTAAAAACTTGCGATGCCGCTAATAAAATACCTGATAAAAATGCTAATACAAAACCAACAAATGAATAATGCGCTTTTCCATTTGGTGATAAAACTAAAATAACACCTGCAAAACTAATCAACATTGTGAGCCACAAAATTTTCGATTTAATCGCCATGTCTTTTAAAACAAAAAATGCGATGATCGGAACATATAATGGCGCGGAATTAATTAATAAACTTGAAATCGCAAGCGGCACTAATGCTAATGAATAAAAGTAACAATAAAACGCGGCGACATATAATACGGACATAATAATCATGCCGAACCAATTATGAATTTCAAATAATGTCGAGCGATAACGCATAAAAGTTGGAATAACACCTAACAATAAAAAAATTCGCGTAAAGAAAAAAATCACTGAAATTGAAGTATGAAATGATAACGCTTTAATACTGACCGCAATCAACGCACCGAAAAAAGATGACAGCGTCATCGCCCAGAAAGATTTTTGGAGGTTGGTGATGGTCATGTTGATCTGCTTAATTGCTAACCTTAACATCATTACAGCAGGTGAATTGCTGTTTGCACAAGCAATTATCCAGAAGAATTATGCAACTTATTGATTTAATTACAGTGTAATTTTGTCAAAAACTTATGTTATTATGTTGACCGAATTAAGTTCGCGCGGAGAATAAACATGAGCAAACCAAAACGCATTTTTGTCATTGGACACATGGGCGCGGGCAAAGCATTATTGAGTGAAGCGTTAGCTAAAAAATTAGGTTGGCAATTTGTTGATGCGAATCCAAGTTTAGAACGTTACATCGGTCGAACTTTAAATGAAATTTTAGGAAAACAAGGTGAAGAATCATTCCATCACTGTGAAACCGAAATTATTTCTCATTTAATTAACAAAGAAAATATTGTTGTTGTGCCAGAAGAATCAGTAATTGCGACTGAAAAAAATAGAAAATTATTATCTTCTGAATTTGTTATTTATTTAAAAGTGTCAACAGAATTACAAATGAAACGAATGCAAAGTGGTCGCATTTCATTGCTTCCAATTGCTAATTTAAAAACATTTTTAGATAAACAACATGTTGAGCGCGATCACTTCTATGAAGAAGTTGCCACGCTCGTAGTTGATTCTATTTCTGTTGAAGATGATGTTAATAAAATAATAAAAACGATAGAAAAATAGGGTCTAACCAAACCAACTTCCCACCGTAATCAACGCCATAATCACCACCCATATTAATAGTGAGCGATGCAACAAACTCATCGCATCTGCATCAGGCGCTAATGCTGATTCACCGAATTTGACAACTTGATTTTGATTATCTGATACATTTTTAAATAATTCGCTCGCCCATACTTTAAAAACAGCGCCAAAATTACCGGCTAATGCAAAAGTTAATCCTAAAACGCGAATGGGCACCCAATCTAATACACCTTGCGTTAATACAAAATATTTTTGATCGGGTAATTGCGCGCGTAAGGTTGCAACTATTATATATAACGCTAAACCAACTGGTCCTAAAACAAAATACCAAATCAACGGCGCGAATAATTTTTGATAACTTTTTAAAAATAAATCTGGTGCGCTAAATGCAGATGATTTTTTTAACATTGCAACATCAGTGCAATACCACAATAATAATAAACTTAAAATTAAATATCCGATATGACCCAACACATGATAAACAATCGTGAAAATTAAACTCACCATAATCACTGCGGGCAATACTAAAAATAATACGGTAAAAAATCCGTGACCTTTTTCAATCACGGAAAGTTTTCGATTCATCATCCATTGACTATATTTATTCGCCCAATGAAATTCGTATTGCGCGCTATTAAAATTCAAAAACCATTGAATAGCCAAACTTGCTAAAATCACAATGAACGACATAACTCACCCCCTAAATTAATCACATGCTTTTAATTTTAACATGACTTAGTGCGATACGCGCTGCCAAACAACTGTTTTTCCAAACAATGGTATACCAACATAACCACGCACCTTTAGCGCCATGCCTTGGTTAATCAAATGCATGGTTGCATGATACAACTTTCCATCTCGTGGATCTAAAATAGTACCATGTTCGCAAGCTCTAGACTGACAAACCATGTTCTTAATAATGGTTAATCCTAAAATAGGCTTGCCCTTTTGTGCGCCAGTGCAACCAACACATATTTTCGTTTTACTCTCACCCGGACTTGGAAATGTTTTAATGATTCTACCTTCGTAAAACTCCCCATTTTGTTTGATATGAATAATTGAAGATGGTTTTTTTGTTTTTTTATTTATTGTTTGCCAATATCCTGCAACGGACTGTGTGTTCATCGTCGTTTCTGCAAATGCAAACGATGAAAAAATCATAAAACATAAACTCAATATCCAACATTTAATTAAAAAATTCGTTCTCACAACCATTATTTTGCTCCTAAATTAATAAAAAATACCCCATAAACACTATCACACACTCAAAATTAATCAAAAAAATGAATAAAATTGAAAAAAAATGCGAAAAAAGACAAAAACATGATCAAAAAGTTTGATCTTGTTGATTTTCATTGTAAAATAAAAGTGTTGTCTTTTTAAACTAAATTTAGGGAGAAATTAGAATGCCAGCAAAAAGACGTAAAGCAGCAAAAACTTCTAAAGCAAAGAAGGGTCATGCTAAAAAGAAAAAAACTACGAAACGTAAAAAAAGAAAAGCAACTAAAAAAGTTGCTAAAAAACGTGGTCGTAAAAAAAGAGGTCGTCCAGCTAAAAAGAAATAATTTAGCAGGATAGACGAAAGCCGTTAAGTAAGTATTATTAACGGCTTTTTTAATGGTAAAACGCTACGCTTTTAGCGCCTTCGCTTGATCTAATAACTCACGCAATGAAACTGCAGATAACAAGCCAGAATCCGCATAAACCACCGCGCGCTTTTTGATGATCATCACAAACGGAATAGAACGCACCGCAAACTCTTCCGCCAATGCTTTTTCATTTTCAATATTCACACTGGCAAAAACCACATCTTGATATTCTTTTGCAACGTCAGTCATTATTTTTGAAAATGCTTTGCAAGGCCCACACCACTCCGCCCAAAAATCAATAACCAATAATTCATTTGATTCAACCATTACATCAAAGTTAGCTGCAGTTAATTCTTGAACTGACATGTTGGCTTCTCCTGAATTGCTTTCAAAATTCTTCTCTGAACTTCATGCGGTGTTCCAACGCCATTGATCGAATGAAAACATGGCGCGTTTTTATCTCCGCTCAATTGCCATTCTTGATAATATTTAAGTAAAGGTAATGTTTGTTCGCGATAAACTGCTAATCGTTTTCGCACTGTTTCTTCGCGATCATCTTCACGTTGAATTAAAGGCTCGCCCGTTACATCATCAAAACCAGCATGTTTTGGGGGATTAAATACAATATGGTAAGTACGACCTGATGCAGGATGAATCCATCGCCCACTTATTCGTAAAATAATTTCTTTATCTGGCACATCAATATTAATCACATGATCTAATCGTATTTGCTGATCGCGTAATGCATTTGCTTGCGCAATCGTTCTTGGAAATCCATCTAATAAAAAACCAAGCTTACAATCCGATTGCGAAATACGCTCTTTCACAACATTAATCATAATTTCATCTGAAACCAAACGCCCCGAATCCATCACTTGTTTCACTTCTTTTCCAAGCGGCGTGTTATTTTTAATTGCGGCGCGCAACATATCACCCGTTGAAATTTGAAGAATATGAAAATGTGCCGCAAGCATTTGCGCTTGCGTTCCTTTTCCAGCGCCGGGCGGTCCTAATAACATAAATCGTGTAGTCACTTTTTCACTCCAAATAGGTCGTGTGATGTTCGGTAATGTAACATGAACGATTTATCAGGTCATCTTGCAAGCAGCAATTTTTCCAATAATTACTCGCAATCGACCTGTTCGCAAAATGATTATTTGCGCAGATTGCGCATGCTGTTTTGCAGCGCAAATTAAAAAACTGCCTTGTTGGCCACGCGTAAATCCATCAGCTCGCCAACGCAATTCGCTTGAATCACCCAATGTACTTTTCCAATATAAGTGATATTGATTTGGCATCGCCGGCAAAGTTCGCAATATGTTTTGATTTGTTTCATTCACAATAATTTGCCCTGCCGTCCAATGTGAACCACAAGTTCCATCGCCATTGTCAGGACAAAAAATAATTGTTGCATTCAAAGTAATTGCAGAATCGCGCGCATATTCCAACACATCAGTAAATTGATCAACCAGCGTTTTGATTTGATTTGTTCGAACCCACGTTTGATAAGCTGTTATTGCAGAAAAAAGTAAAATACAGCTGATGGCGATTGCGATTAAACATTCTAGTAAAGTGAGACCATTATTTTTTTGCATCATGAGTGAGATCGTATCTCACGCAGAAATAAAATCAATACCGTGTTTTTTATTGTAGTGCTTTTGAATGAATAAATTTCACGCCTTTATTTTTCATTTCCTGCAATGCGTTTTCAACATCATTTTTTTCTACATTCACACCACGACACCCATCTTCAATTAAATAAACAGAAAAACCATCAGCAATTGCATCTAAGCAAGAAAATTTTACGCAATAATCAGTTGCTAATCCCATCACATATAAAATAGAAATATTTTTTTCGCGCAACCAATTTGTTAAGCCAGTGCTTTTCAAATGTTCGTTATCATAAAAAGCGCTATAACTATCGATATTTTGATCTATTCCTTTTTTAAAAATTTTTGTGATGTGCGAAATATTTAATTTAGAATGCAACTCTGCGCCAACAGTATTTTGAACACAGTGCACTGGCCACAAAGAAATAAAACTCATGTGATTTTTTGGATGCCAATCTTGTGTTGCAATAATTTTTTTAAAATACGGTATTAATTTATTTGCGATAGGAATAACACGATCACCTTCTGCAACTCCTAAACTACCGTCCGGGCAAAAATCATTTTGCAAATCAATTAAAAGTAATGCTGCGTTGTCTGGCATCATTTATTGATCACCGATAATGTTTCTTTTAACGCTAATAAATGTGAATCACGTTGTACAGAATATCCAGTTCCTTTTGACGCATTAAATTCTTTTATTTGTTCTCTGCAATAATTTCTTTTTTGAGACAATGTGGGTTGTTTATTTAATAATTTTCCATTTATAAAAAGTGGCATTAATAAATCTTGTGATTGTTCTGTGGAATTTTTTTCTGTTTGTAAAATTCCCAAATCAACATCATAAATTAAATCACGCAACCATTTTTTTTCTTGAAAATAACGCCGCACTTGTAAAATACCGGGATCGCTTGTTTTTCTCTGATTGTCCGATCGTTTTAATTTATATTGCCATGCGGAATTTTTTTGTATGGCGCTTAATTTATAAACCATATCTAAAGCAGGCTGCGCAGATGCAGTTGATAAATGCGTGCCAACACCCCAACCATCAATCGGCGCACCATTTAATTTTAAATCTGTAATTTTTTCTTCTGTTAAATCGCCGCTTACATAAATTTTTACGTCAGAAAATCCAGCGACATTTAATTTTTCACGCGCAATATGCGATAAAATTGATAAATCACCTGAATCTAAACGCACACCATTTAATTTTCTATTTTGTTTTTTAAGTTGTTTTGCGACTAGGATTGCATGATCAACACCCGTTCTTGAATCATAGGTGTCAACTAATAAAATTACATTATCAGGTAATGAACGTGCATATTCTTCAAACGCAGTTAATTCACTATCAAATGCCATAATCCAAGCGTGCGCCATTGTGCCAGACACAGGAATATTAAAATGCTTGCCGGCTAGCATATTTGATGTTGCATCAAAACCACCTAAATAAGCGGCACGACTTGCAGTTAAACCACCATCCGGTCCTTGTGCGCGGCGCAAACCAAATTCCAATAATAAATCATCACCCACAATTGTGCGCATACGAGACGCTATTGTCGCAACTGTAGAAGAAAAATTAATTAAATTAATAATGGGGGTTTCTAATAATTGACACAATAATAAGGGCGCTTTAATTCGCAACAATGGTTCATTTGGAAATACAACTGAACCTTCTGGCACTGCATCAATATCACCTGTAAAACGAAGTGTTTTTAAATATTTTAAAAAATCATTTGAAAAAATAGGATTATTGAGCGATTTAATATAATCAATATCATCATCTGTAAATTGAAATTGATTTAAAAATTCAACAACCGATTCCAAACCAGATGCAACAACATAATCTCCATGCGCAGGATTTCGTCGAAAAAATAAATGAAATACTGCTTCTTGATTATGTATTCCCGATTGCCAATAACCATATGCCATGCTTAATTGATAATAATCAGTTAGTAGTGCGGAATATTTCATATAGGCTTACCAAAATAGATTTTGTGGACTATATCTTAAGAATGGTAATTAGTGCAAGTGACCATTTGCCCGACGCCGGGAAAATGGTCTAGCGTTTTCTATTTCAGGATTTTTTTAATAAAATCTGCTTTTTCATCTGTATATTTTTCACGATCATATCTATATCTTTTTGCTAAATCATTTTTTAATATTTCATATTCTTTTGCAACATCTGGATGCGCACGCAACAAATCTCGAAATGCGATTTTATCTCGCCAATGATGTGAATCTAATTCAACAATATGAACATGGTGCGTTCTTTTTTCTCCGTAAGGTGGCATGCCTTTTACGAAAAATAATCTGGTTTTGTCTGGATTATCCGCCCAATATTCATAATTTAATTTTTGCAATAATGGAATTGAAATTATTTTCGCAGAATTTAAAGAATTTACAGCAATTTGAATGTCAATTATGGGTTTTGCTTGAATATCTGGAATTGCAGTACTTCCAACATGCTGAATATCTACAATCAAACTATCAGGAAATAATTTTTTTATTTTTTCAATTTCATTTTTTGCCATTTCAACCCATTGTGGATTATAAGCAACAATATCAACAAAATCTTTTTTAATTATTTCTGGATTATCTTGAATATACTCTTCAAAAGTTAAGACCCAATGTTCATGTCCACACCACTCATCATTGATTTTTAAGTAACGCGGTGAAAATCCTTCATAACGAAATTTATTTTTCTTTACTAAATGAATTGATTGTATATTTTCAGGCTGAATATTTGCCTCAATGCGATGTAATTTTAATTCTTCAAAAAAATATTTCAAAACTAATTTTAATCCAACACTCATGACGCCTTTATTCTCAAAACCTGAAATTGCATAAAATCCTAAAAAGGCATTTTGAAAATATCCACGCACAATTTCGCTAACATTAAAAACGCCTGCAATTTCATTATTTTTTAATACCAAAAGGGATTTTTGATTTTCTTGTTGTGATTTTTTTATATACGTTTGAAATTCTTCTGATGTTTGCGGTGCTTTAACCCATAGATAATGCAATTGCACACTGCGATGCATCGCACTCAAAAATTTTTCTTCGTCTTGTAACGTTGGCTCGCGAATGACAATCATAAATTTTTATTTCAACACCCTCACCTGCTGAATCGTATTATGCGAAACAGATATTACTTCAACACGATATTCACCGATACAAACACAAACCATATTGCGCGGAATATTTTCTAGGTAATCGATAATTAATCCGCTTAATGTGCGCGGACCATTCACAGGAAAATGCCAGCCAGTTAAACGATTTAATACGCGAATACTAATACCACCGTCCACTAACACATTGCCATCTTCTTGTTTCGAAATAAATCGTTCAATTTCAACAGCGCTCATTGCAAAATCACCCGCAATTTCTTCCAATAAATCACGCAGCGTTAACATGCCTTGAATATCACCATATTCATCCACGACCAACCCAACATGTTTTTTTTCTTTTTGAAAATTTAATACTTGTTGATGCAGTAATGCACCTTCAGGAATAAAATAAACTTCTTGAACTAAGGGCAACAAATCATCTTGCGAGAAATCAGGTTTGCTCATCAAAACTAATGCTTGTCGCAACGTTAACATTCCGTAAATTTTATCAATATGTTCGCGATAAACAGGTAAATAGGCATGCGAACTTTTTGTTAATTGCGTAATAATTTGATTCCAATCCCAATCCAAATCAATTCCGTAAATTTCATTTTTCGGTACCATAATTTCTTCAACCGATAATTGTTGTAAATCTAAAACACGCAATAACATTTCTTGATAATGCAAAGATGTTTTTCCTGTTGCTTCGTGCACAACAGAACGTAATTCATCAATTGATAATGGTTCGTGTTCTGCTTTACGAACATGAATTCCAAATATTCTTAAAACACCATTCGCTAAAAAATTCACAATCCAAACTAATGGATAAAATATTTTTAATAAAATGGTCAGTGGCATTGCAACCAATAACGCGATGCGTTGTGAATATAATGCTGCTAACGTTTTTGGCGCAATTTCTCCAAAAACCAAAATCACGAATGTTAATATTAATGAAAAAATTAATACGCCTGCATCGCCAAAAAATTTAAGCGCAACAATCGTTGCAATTGCTGATGCAAAAATTTCAGCAAATGTATTTCCCATTAGTGTCACGCCGAGCAAACGATCCGGTCTTTCTAATAATTTTAATGCGCGTTTTGCGCGAGGATGCGCTTTTTTAGATAAATGACGTAAGCGATATCGATTCACTGCCATCATGCCAGTTTCAGATGCTGAAAAAAATGCGGCTAATATAATTAACAAAATTAAGATGGTGATATACATGCTGTAAAAATCCATATCATATGTATACATTTAGAATAGCATATCGTTGTCATTCAACCCATATCAACCTATAATCCCAACCAATTGTACACTCAGCGAGTCATCCATATGTTTAATCAATTAACCAATCGCCTTTCAAAAACACTTGAAACATTGCGTGGGATTCATCGTTTTACGGAAGATAATATTAAAGAAGCGATTGGCGATATTCGTCGTGCGTTAATTGAGGCGGATGTTGCGCTGCCTGTTGTAAAAACATTTATTGATAGCGTCACGGAAAAAGCAATTGGCCAAACAATTATAAAACAAGTGCGTCCTGAAGATGCATTTGTCAAAATTGTACAAGATGAATTAACCGCTGTTTTAGGCGGCGAAACAACTGAAATTAATTTACGTGCGCAAAAACCAGTAATTATTTTAATGGCGGGTTTGCAAGGTTCTGGTAAAACAACGACGACTGCGAAATTAGCAAAATTATTATCTGACACGCAAAAAAAATTAGTGCTAATGACATCAGTTGATATTTATCGCCCTGCTGCATTAGAACAATTAGCAACATTAGCAAAGCAAATTAACGTTCAACATTTTCCATCAACGCCACAAGATAAACCACTCGATATTGTAAAAAATGCAATTGATTATGCAAAGAAACATTTTCTGGATGTGTTGATTATTGATACTGCGGGTCGTTTGCATATTGATCATGACATGATGCAAGAAATTCAAGCGATTAGTAAAGCTGCGCAACCGACAGAAACATTATTGGTTGTTGACAGCATGGCAGGGCAAGACGCTGCAAATATCGCCAAAACATTTAACGAACAATTAGCATTAACGGGAATTGTTTTAACAAAAACAGATGGTGATGCACGCGGCGGCGCTGCATTATCGATGCGAATTATTACTGGAAAACCAATTAAATTTATCGGTACCAGTGAAAAAATGGATGGTCTTGTTGTATTTCATCCTGAACGCGCTGCATCGCGCATTTTGGGCATGGGCGATATTGTCAGTTTAGTCGAATCCGTTAAGCAAAAGGTTGATAAAAAAGAAGCGGACAAAATTGCAAAAAAATTGCAATCGGGAAAACGATTTGATTTTAACGATTTTTTAGCGCAATTAAATCAAATGAAAAAAATGGGAAGCATGCAATCCATTATGGATAAAATTCCGGGCTTTGCAAAGATTCCAAAAGGTGCGGCTGCGATGATGGATGATAAAGCGCTTGTGCAAATGGAAGCGATTATTTTATCAATGACGCAAAAAGAGCGGCGTTTTCCAGCTTTAATTAATGGTTCGCGCAAACAACGTATTGCAAAAGGATCTGGAACAACGTTGCAAGATATCGGAAAATTATTAAAACAATTTCTGCAAATGCAAAAAATGTTGAAAAAATTTGGCGGCAATAAAATGGAAAAACGGATGAAGCAATTGGAGCAATTCAAAGATCAATTGCCGCCGGAATTGTTGAGTCAGTTACCGAATAAATTTAAATAAAATTTTAAACGAGCGAGTGGATAATGTGATTGTATTAAATAAGTTGTGATGGAAAGTGATGACTGTCTCTTTTGTAGCGAGTAGCGTCACGATAGACGCGGGACCGAACCAGGGATGGTTCATTTTCGAGCGGAAAAAGAGACGGTCATCGCTTTTCATCACTCAACAATTTTTTCAATCACATTATCTGCGAGTGAGCATAAATTTTTAATAGTGAAATGTACATCTAAAAATGAACTCAATGCTTCACATCTTGAACATTTTTACGTAGAATGTCGCTCTTCGTTGAATAAAATTTTGAATTTCAGAGGAATAAAAGAATGGTTGTTATCCGTTTAGCACGTGCCGGAGCGAAAAAATCGCCTTTTTATCATGTTGTTGTTGCTGATTCGCGTAAAGCAAATAGCGGTCGTTTTATCGAACGTCTTGGCTTTTATAATCCGATGGCGCGTGGCCCTGAAACCACTTTAGAATTAAATCAAGAACGTATTGGTTATTGGGTTGGCTGTGGCGCAATCGCATCACCTCGTGTTGATTTGTTATTAAAGACTGTAAAATCAGGTGTTGCGGTGAATAAACCTGCTCCAACAAAAGCTGAATTGAAAACAGCACAAATCGAAGCTTCAATTAAATCTGCAAAAGCAAAGGCGAAAGCTGAAGCAGCGGCTGCAAAAGAATCAGCTGAAAAAGAAGCTGCAGCAGCACCTACTGAAGAAGCTCAAAAGCCGAGCGAAAGTGAAGGCACAAATTAATAAAAAAATTATTGTAGGTGCGATCGGCGACGCCTTCGGCGTCAAAGGTTGGTCGCACTTAATTTCTTTTACCGATCCCAAAGAAAATATTTTCAATTATCAAAACTGGCAAATTCAAGTCGATAAAAAAAATAAAGATCATTTCAAACCTGTAAAATACGATTCATTTCAACCGCACGGCAATGGATTCGTCGTCAAAATTGAAAACACTCACGATCGCGATCAAGCATTATTATTAAAAGGAAAAACCATTGCCGTTGATCGCGCAGATTTACCAACACTTAAAAAAAATGAATATTATTGGTCTGATTTAATTGGATTAAATGTAATTAATACAGCAGGAAAATCACTTGGCATTGTCGATCATTTATTTGAAACAGGCTCAAATGATGTCATTGTCACAAAAAATAATATTTATATTCCTTATTTAAAATCAGTTGTAAAAGAAATTGATTTGGGAAAAAAAATAATTATTGTGGAATGGGAATAGCAATGAAGTTTGACATTATCACTATTTTTCCCGAGATTTTTGATGCTTTAAAATTCGGCATCACCGGTCGCGCTTCAATTGAAAAAATTATTGAAATAAAATGCTGGAATCCACGTGATTTTACAAAGGATATTCACAAACGTGTTGATGATAGACCTTATGGCGGCGGACCTGGAATGGTCATGGAATATCAACCATTGCACGATGCAATTTCAGCTGCACGTGCAGCAGATAATTCAAAAGCCACGGTAATTTATTTATCACCACAAGGCAAACCACTTACACAAAAAAAAATTCGTGAGTTCTCAAAAACCCCTGAAAATAGGCTTATTTTAATTGCGGGACGTTACGAAGGAATAGATGAGCGCGTATTATTAAAAGATGTCGATGAAGAATATTCAATCGGTGATTATGTATTAAGTGGCGGCGAATTACCTGCAATGGTGATGATTGATGCGATTACCCGTTTGTTACCGAACGCATTAGGCGATGAAAATTCCGCAGCGCAAGATTCTTTTGAAAATGGATTATTGGATCATCCGCATTACACTCGCCCTGAAAAAATAGATGGCATGAGCGTACCAACTGTACTGCAAAATGGTGATCACGCTGCAATTGCCGCTTGGCGACAAAAGGAATCGCTTAAAAATACGTGGCAAAAACGTCCAGATTTATTAAAAAAGCGAATTCTAACAGATGACGAAAGAAAATTGCTGCAAATTATCGTCGATGACACTATACTACCCACCAATAATTCGTAACAGGAAATGAAAACCATGAGTAACTTAATTGACGCTATCAACGCCACACAAATGGGCGACAAAAAAATCCCTGATTTTAAAGCGGGCGATGCGATTATCGTGCAATACAAAGTAAAAGAAGGTGAACGCGAACGTTTACAAGCATTCGAAGGTGACGTAATCGCCATTCGTAATCGCGGTTTAAATTCTGCATTTACTGTTCGCAAAATATCACACGGTGAAGGTGTTGAACGTGTATTTCAAACATATAGCCCAATGGTTCACAGCGTGAAAGTGGTGCGTCGCGGCGCAGTACGTCGTGCAAAATTGTATTATTTACGTGAATTACAAGGTAAAAAAGCGCGTATTAAAGAACAGTTGGCGTGAAATCCCTCTATTTAAAAAAAGATGCAGAGCGGCGCATCAAAGCAAGTCATTTGTGGATTTTTAGCAATGACATTGATGCGCAGCGATCTCCCTTAAAAAATTTTTCTGTTGGCGAACTCGTTCAAATTCATGCGGCATTTGGAAATCCTGTTGCAATCGGTTATATCAATCCACATTGTTTATTATGCATTCGCGTTTTATCGCTTAAACCAACTGATAAAATCAATACTGATTTTTTTATTGAAAAAATTAAAATCGCGCAATCAAAACGCAAGACATTATTTCCAGATCACTTTGCGCGAATTGTTTTTGGTGAAAGCGATCGTTTGCCTGGCGTTGTAATTGATCAATTTAATGAAATCATTGTCGTGCAAATTAATACAGCGGGAATGGAAAATTTAAAATCTAATTTAATTGAAGCGATTCAAAAAACATTTCAACCAAAAACGATTCTATTAAAATGCGATAGCACTGAAAGACAAAATGAAGGATTAAATTCCTACACTGAAGTATTAGGCGATGCTTTGCCCGATTTTATTGAAGTCAAAGAAAATAATTGCATTTATCACACATCATTATTAACAGGACAAAAAACAGGTTGGTTTTACGATCATCGTTTTAATCGTGAACGTATAGCAACTTATTGCAAAAATAAACGTGTATTGGATGTATTTAGTTATTGTGGCGCATTTTCAATTCCTTGTGCGAAAAATGCAAATGAAGTAATTGCAATTGATCGATCACAACCCGCTTTAGATTTATTAGAAAAAAATGCAACGTTAAATTCGCTGAAAAATATAAAAACGCTGTGCGGAGATGCATTAGAATTAATGCAAAAATTAATCGCGCAAAACGAAAAATTTGATATTGTTATTTTAGATCCGCCTGCATTAATTAAAAGAAAAAAAGATATCTCAGCTGGCGAAAAAAAATATCGACAATTAAATGAAGTAGCGCTGCAATTATTAAATCAAGATGGGATTTTATTTTCTGCATCTTGTTCTATGCATTTATCGCGCGATGATTTATTAAATTGTATTCGCAAAGCGGGTGTTGCAACAAAAAAAGAATTATCCGTTTTGGAACAATGTCATCAAGCAGCAGATCATCCTGTTCACCCTGCGATTGACGAAACAAATTATTTAAAGGGATTTATTTTTTCTGTTCGGTAAGAAAAATGCAATCACAACAGCGCCAATTAATAAAAATGGCACAACACTCATTGCGATCTGAAAATAATCCGGAACATTTTTTAATTCACTAATTAAAAACCCCACAAAAGGCTGTAAAATAAGCGCAAAAATCACGCATAGCATATTCATAAATCCAATACTCGTTGCACGATTTCCGGAAGCAACCATTTCATTTGCAATTGCAAATGCCATCACTTCACTACTAATACATAATCCTGTTAAAAATAATAAAATTGAAATTGCCGTTAGTGATAACGAAGTATCTAAAATAATAATAAATAAAAATAGTGAGGCGCATGCAGGATTACCAATCATAATTCGTCGACGCCAATTTGTTTTTCCATCTAACAATCCAATAATGGGACTTGCAATTGCAAATCCAACATATAAAGTAGAAGCAACAAGACTCGCTTTTTGTAAATCGATGTGATGCGATTCTTGAAGAAATGGAATACCCCACAATGCTGTAAAAACAGTCACAACACTAAACATCAAGCCAGAATAAATTCCATTTATCCACGCAAGAGGGTTGTGCAATAAACTTTTTAATCCACTCCACAATAAATAAAATGACATTGTACTTACTTTGCCTTTTTTTCGTCGCGGTGTATTGCGCACAATTAAAAATAAGGATAATGATAAAACACCTGCAAATAAACCTGAAAATAGCATGCAATCACGCCATCCAATTTTTTGAACGTAATATGCAAGCCAAAAATTTCCCATCAATGCAGCAAACATACCTGCTGTTTCAACCATTGAAGCCATCAATGTAAATTTACGTTGCGGAAACCAAATGGAAATTAAATTCATGCAGCCAACAAATGCAAATGCAGAACCGCCACCCATTAAAATACGACCTAATAATGCAAGTGACATAGTGTTTGCGATAGAAAATAAAAAACAACCAATACAAACAATAAATGCACCAACACTTAAAATTATGCGAGGACCATATCGATCTAATAATAAACCAGCAGGAATTTGCAATGCGGTATAAATATAATAATAACTGCCCGCTAAAATACCTGCACCAAATGCTGCTAATGAAAAACTTTTCATGAGCGCATCAATCATAACGCCAGAGGATAGTTGCAGAAAAAATTGAAATAAAGTGAAAGCGGCTGCGACAAACCAAACAGACCACGCCATAAACATACGACGTCGGCGTGCTAATTTCAATACGCCTGGTTTTAAAGTAGTTAATGTTAAAGCGTCATTATCGTACATTATGTAATTTTACCTAATTAATTCTTTGATATGCTATGTTATTAAGCAGAAAATGCAAGTGTGATTAAATGGGGTGAGAGTGATAACACAATTAAATAGTTTTTCAGCTTTAAAATTCACTGGCGCAAAAGCGCAGGAATTTTTACAAGGGCAATTGACGTGCGATATGCAAAAAATATCGCTGCATGGCGAATATTCACTTGCAGCAGTTTGCGATCATAAAGGTCGAATGGTTGCAAATTTTTGGGTTGTGAAATGGCATGATGATTTTTTATTTATTTTGCCGAAGAGTATGTTGGATATTGTGAAAAATCATTTGGAAAAATACGCGGTGTTTTCGAAAGTAAGTATTGCGCTTGAAAATAAATTTTTTATTTTTGCGTTCACGCTGCCGCGCGAGCTTCTGAAGGAGCAACTTTTAAATGCGATCACAATTCAATTACCCAATAAAAATAGACAATTAATTCTAGCTGAAAAAAATAATTTTTCAAACACAGAAATAAATTCTGATGAAACAATTTGGAAAAAAAATAATATCGCAGATGAACTTTGTATTTTATATCCTGAAACAAGTTTATTATTTACGCCGCAAATGATTGGTTTGGAAAAATTAGGTGGTGTTAGTTTTACAAAAGGATGTTATGTCGGACAAGAAATTATTGCACGCACAGAACATCTTGGTACACTAAAAAGGCATTTGCATTCATTAAAAATACAAAGCGATCAAACACTTAATCCTGGAAATCCCTTAAAAAACAGTAAAAATGAAATTATGGGGGTGGTTGTTGAAGCAGTGAAATTCACCGAAAATACGTATGAAATTTTAGCGGTTATTCAAGATCAGATGTTTTATAATAGCGATGGAAATCCCCCTCAACAACATTAAGGAAGATGTTATGAAAAAATTAAAATTGTTAGTGTTAGCTGGTGTGTGCGCTGGTTTAACATTTAGTGCACTTGCGAACACGGCGATGCAAAACGGCACAAAAACTTGCATGACAAACGCAAAGAAAATGTGTAGCAATGAAGTTGGAACGCACAAATGTATGAGAAAAGCTCAACGTGCTTGTAACAAGGAAGCGAAAAATGCGATGAAAATGCAACAAAAACAAACGCAGCAATAAAGTAAAGGTAAAAAAATATGAAAAACACTGGCAGAAAAATAATAATAGTTATGACGATGTTATTCGGCACTGTTGTTTACGCTAATGTTATTCAACCAACAACAACTAATGTCGACTGCCAGCAAATACAAATGCAATGTAAAAATAATGAAATTTCAGCGAGTGATTGCATGCAAAAAATAGAAATGTGCATGCAGCAAACCGCTCAAGATCGCGAACAACAAATGGCGCCGGAAAAAATGAATGACAGCAATGCCGTTCAAACGCCGCCGCATCACAACAATATCATGTCGGATGGTCAGCCTGAAGCGCCAGTTGATGATGGAAAAACAGGTACGGCTACACCAACAACAAACCCGCATCCCGATTGGCATTTTGGAAATAAATTAATCAGCGATCAGTAACTGTGAACGGTTTTCACATCCACACTCACACTTTTTGTCTCAATAACGGAAACAAAATCACATCCCGAATCGAAGCACAATCTGCAAATAACATCACAAGTCGATCAATACCAATTCCCTCGCCCGCTGTTGGCGCTAATCCATATTCCAATGCAGTAATATAATCTTGATCAAATGGCATCGCTTCATGATCGCCTGCATCACGCGCTTTTAATTGCGCATGAAAGCGATTCGCTTGATCTTCTGGATCATTTAATTCTGAAAATCCATTTGCAATTTCTTGTCCGCCACAAAAAAATTCAAAACGATCAGTAATAAAAGCATTTTTATCATTTGCGCGCGCGAGAGGTGAAACTTCAGCAGGATATTCTGTAATAAAAGTTGGTTGTTTTAATTCACGCTCAACTAATTTTTCAAATAATGCTAATTGTATTGCGCCTAATTGCATTGTCGGCAATAAATCAATTTTAAATTTCTGCGCTAATTTTTTCGCCGCATTTAAATCATCTAATTCTTTTTCTGTTATTTCAGGATTTTTTTGCATGATTGATTTTTTCATTGTGATACGCGTAAATGGTTTTGAAAAATCAATTTGCGTTCCTTGATATGTAATGTGCGTTTGCCCTAAAACTTTTTCTGCTAAATAACGAAATAAATTTTCTGTTAAATCCATTAAATCATGATACGTTGCATACGCTTGATAAAATTCCAACATAGTAAATTCAGGATTATGTCGCGTTGAAATTCCTTCGTTGCGAAAATTGCGATTAATTTCGTAGACTTTTTCAAATCCACCAACAACTAATCTTTTTAAATATAATTCTGGCGCGATTCGTAAAAATAATTCCATATCCATTGCATTATGATGTGTTTTAAATGGTTTTGCGGTTGCGCCACCCGCTTGCACTTGCATCATTGGTGTTTCAACTTCCATAAAACGATGATCGTCTAAAAAGCGGCGAATTTCTGCAACCATTTTTGAGCGAATATGAAATATTCTTTTTGCATCATCATTTACAATTAAATCAACATAGCGCTGACGAAAACGTTGTTCTTGATCGGATAATCCATGATATTTATCCGGCAGTGGACGCAATGCTTTTGTTAATATTCTTAATTGATCCACTTTCACCGATAATTCATTTGTTTTTGTTTTAAAAACAATACCGCTTGCGCCAATAATATCGCCTAAATCCCAATGTTTAAATTGATCGTACAAACCTTCCGGCAAACTATCACGCGCAATATACAATTGTATTTTTCCAGACATATCTTGCAAATGAGCAAACGCTGCTTTTCCCATCACGCGACGCGTCATCATGCGTCCCGCAATTGTGACACGAATTTTTTTTGTTTCTAATGCATCATGATCAAACATTTCATAATTGCTATGAATATCTTGCGCTAATGTGTCACGCACAAAATCATTTGGATAAGCAATTCCCTGTTCGCGCATCGCTGCCAATTTTGATTTGCGCTGATTGATTTGTTCGTTTTCGTCGAGCACAACAACTGTTTCATTTATTTTATTTTCATTCACAATAATGCCCTTTAAAAAAATATAGTAGGATTAAGATTGAAGCGTTTACACAACGCTCGAAGGTGATCAATAGTGAAACGTCTTTGGCGATTTAAAATTTTTGATACTAGTGACTTCGAACCAATTTCAGGAAAATCTGCAACACCTAATTGATATTGATCCATGAGTGTTTTTAATACAGCAACACCTACGTCTTTATTGTAAATACATTTATTAAATTCAAAAAATGACTTTGATTTTTCTTCCCATATCTCAATGCTATGCGACAGCATATCAATCAAGGGACGATATTCATCATACTCCTCAATCAATTCTTCCATTAATGCAAGCGCATTTTCATAATCATCTTCAGTTTTAATGCGAAAAATAAAACCGGCTTTATAAAATAAAGCATGAGCTTGTTTTTTAATCATTGCAAAACCCATGTTAATCACCTGCGCTTATATATTTTTTACACAACTTATCATATTCGGCGTGAGTTACAATGTGTTTAACATACATACGATTATCACGAAACTCAATAAATGCCATCAATCTTAAATGATTACCGCCAATATCAATAATCCACCATTTTTTCTTGTACTTAAAATTATCTAATGATGGAAATACCTTTTTCAATATCTCTGGCGTTTTAAAAACACCTTTTCTCAATATAATATATGCATTTTGAATAGCTTCGGCCTGATTAGGATATTTTTTTGCAGCCTCCATAAATGGCTTCCTTGAAATCACATGCATTGTAAACTTTCCTTGATCTTATTTGATCAGTATAGCATAAGTTGACAATTTGTCAACTATTTTACCCTATTCACCACCGCCATCGTCATCCTCGAAACACACACCAATTTTCCCGCTTCATTTTCAATCTTAATTTCCCACACTTGTGTTTTATTGCCTAAATGCAGTGGTTTTGCAGTCGCTGTGACAATTCCAGAAACAGCGGGACGCAAATGATTTGCATTAATTTCTAAGCCTACACAATAACAAATTGATTGATCAACACAATAATTTGCTGCAGTGCTTGCAACTGACTCTGCTAATGCTGCAGAAACACCACCATTTAATAATCCCAAAGGTTGTTTTGTGCGATGATCCACCGGCAGCGTTGCTTTTAAATAATCATCACCAATTTCAGTAAAAATAATTCCAACAAATTCTACAAATGTATTTTTTGAACGTTCTGTAATTAACGGTAGCGTAATCGGCATTTTCCAAATTGACATAATCGCTTTCTTCCTTTTAAGAACACTTGACAATAACCACTGAAAGTCTTAGGTTGAGTCTTTATTTTTTCAGCGGATGAGAGCGCATATTATGCAAGTAACGTCGAAGGATAACCACACTTTTTCAGCACAACAACCCGCCGTTATTCCTGTTTTTTTTATGACTGAAATGTGGGAACGTTTCGGTTGGTACATGATTCAAGCTTTGCTTGTTTTGTATATGACCAATAAAGTATTTGGATTTTCAGATGCAAAAAGTTATGCAATTTTAGGCGCTTTTTCAGCAATTGCATATATTATGCCTATTTTTGGTGGATATATTGCAAGCCGTGTTTTAGATTACGAACATGCTGTCACACTCGGTGGATTTTTATTAGCAATTGGTTATGCATTATTATCTTTGCCGCATGAACATTTATTTTATGTTGCGCTCGCAATGATTTCGATTGGCAATGGATTTTTTAAACCAAATATTTCAAGTTATTTAGGCGATTTTTATCATCAAAATGATCCTTATCGCGAAAAAGGATACACCATTTTTTATGTCGGCATTAACGTCGGGGCATTATTATCATCCGCTACGTCAGGTTATCTTGTTCGATATTTTGGTTGGCATGTTCCATTTGTAATAGCGAGCATCGGATTATTAGTCGGCACAATTACATTTGTATTTGGTTTATATTATTTGAAAAATGCAAATCAATTTCGTTGCGTCAAACCATCTGTCGCAAAAAAAAACCCACTCACTGTAACTATCGTATATCTCGCTGCTGTTATCCTCACAATTATTTCTTATGAAATTATTCGTCACCGTGCATTTGCAAGTGAATTAATGTTAGGTGGCGGCTGCATTATTTTTCTTGGATTGATGCTGTATGCGTTTCATTATACTGCAACAATTCGCAATAAAATGTTGGCGTGCATTTTTCTCACCATTATTTCTATTGTATTTTGGGCGATCTTTTTTCAATTATTTTTCTCGATGAATTTATATATTGAACGCGCAGTCGGTCGACATATTTTTGATTTTGTTTTACCAACACC
Source organism: Gammaproteobacteria bacterium RIFCSPHIGHO2_12_FULL_36_30 (assembly GCA_001801815.1). GTDB lineage: Bacteria > Pseudomonadota > Gammaproteobacteria > Coxiellales > Coxiellaceae > 2-02-FULL-42-43. Next base: position 39,513 of record MGXU01000006.1, on the reverse strand, counting down.
TTTATTTATCAGTTTAGAATCTATTTTTATTGTGTTGCTGGGCCCTTGTTTTGCAGCTTTATGGCAACGATTATCCAAGAAAAATAAAAATCCTGGCATACCCAGTAAATTTGCTTATGCGATGTTAGCACTTGTCGTTGCATTTTTAATTGCATACAGCGGAACAAAACACACGACCGCAGCTGGCATGACAAATATGTTATATATCGTGTTTGCTTATTTTTTTATTACCGTCGGCGAATTATTATTATCGCCAGTTGGATTAGCAATGGTAACAGTTTATATGCCACGAGAATTAGTCGGATTAATGATGGGTGTTTGGTTTGTTGCGTTAGGTTTAGGTGAAAAATTAGCGGGTGTGATTGCAGGTTATGCAGCAATTCCAAAACATATCACTGCAATTCAGACTATGGATCAAATTTACGGACATGCTTTTCTTCTATATGCGATGTTATCGCTAGCATGTTGCATTATTTGTTTTATTGCAGTGCCGTTTTTAAATAAGATGATTCGGGCGAATAATTAAACGTGTATTATTTTGGTTGATACGGAACAACTGTCGTTTGAGTTGCTGACAAGAATGATCTAACATTTTCTAGCACATCGAAACACAATCCTGTTTTTTTCTTCTGAAGATCAGCAAAAAGTGAATTGCGCTCCAACACATCTATCTTCGCTCCCTGTACTGCTGCCTTTGCAGCAATCCTCATTATTTTCTTAACTGCAGTTCGCGCGTCCTTCACATCTTTTGCATTAGCAATTTCTGGAATCGATGAAAATATCATTTTCTTTCGGCTAAATTGAGCATCATCGGGAAATAATATATCAAACAATTTTGGTGTGCCGATACAATACATGACGAAATCTTTGTCTGGTTGACCTAAATAACCAACCGCGGTGTTAAATAAGGTTCTTCCTTCATTGCAAAGTACACCGTCTTCTTCTTGAATTAGATAATCTAATAGAATATTTAATTTTAATTCAACAGCTTTTGTTGAATCATCCGAAGATCCGAGATAGTTCAACAGCGATTCGCTTTCTGCGCTTGAAGTCAGCTTATTCTTTTTTTGCTTATAATCACACACAATATTCGCAATGATTTTACTTAACATTGGCGTTAATTTTTTTTGTTTTGCAAAATCAGAATGATCATCGTGCAATAATAAATCGTTGTAAATGGTTACAAGGAGCTGCACATGATTTGTTGTATAGGAAATAGTTCTTGTAAGTGTTTTATAAATACCTACTTCCATCATCCTGTGGAGAACATAAATCAATAGCGGATTGTTAGGCGTTCTACCCGCCGCAACAAATAACGAAGCTACAACTGCGACTCTCTTAATACCTGTAGATTTACTTAATGATTGTCGGCACCACCGGTCGAATAATCGTTCGTATAACAACTTGGTCTGATCATCTGGTCTCACTAATTATTCTCCGAGTAACAACAACCTTGAGTAATATTACTATATTTTTATTAACATAATATGAAATTAACCCGCCTGCCTCTTCAGCGTCGCCTCAATAAATTCATCCAAATCACCATCCAAAACTTTTTGCGTATCCATTCTTTCAACACCCGTTCGCAAATCTTTAATACGAGATTGATCTAAAACATAAGAGCGAATTTGACTGCCCCACGAAATATCCATTTTGGTATCTTCAATTGCAGATTGTGCTTCGCGTTTTTTTTGCATTTCTAATTCATATAATTTTGCTTTTAATTGTTTTAATGCGCTCGCGCGATTTTTATGTTGTGAGCGATCACTTTGACATTGCACTACAATTCCTGTTGGTTCGTGCGTCATGCGAATGGCGGAATCCGTTTTATTAACGTGCTGACCACCTGCGCCACTCGCGCGAAATGTATCAACGCGCACATCAGCCATATTAATTTCAATTTCAATATCGTCATCAATTTCAGGTGAAATAAATACAGATGCAAAAGACGTATGGCGTTTATTATTAGAATCAAAAGGTGATTTACGCACTAAACGATGCACGCCGGTTTCGGTGCGCAACCAACCAAATGCATAACTACCCTCAACATAAATCACCGCATTTTTTATTCCAGCAACATCACCCGCAGAAATAGATTCTATCGTCACTCGAAAATGATGTTGATTGCACCACCGCGTATACATACGCAATAACATTTCCGCCCAATCTTGCGCTTCCGTTCCGCCAGAACCAGATTGAATTTCTACAAATGCATTATGCGAATCCATTTCGCCTGAAAACATGCGTTGAAATTCTAATTGCTCAACTTGCAATGCAATATCATCAACATCATTTTTAATTTCTTGAAATAAAGATTCGTCATTTTCAGATTTTGCAATTTCAAATAATTCCGCCGCATCTTTTAAACGCTGTGAAATTTTTTCTAAACCTTCAACATTATTTTCTAATTGCGCGCGTTCTTTTCCAAGTGCTTGTGCTTTGTCTGGTTGATTCCAAATTTCGGGATTTTCTAATTCACGACGCACTTCGAGTAAACGCAATTTTTTTGCGTCGAAGTCAAAGCGTCCTCCGAAGCGAATCATTTCGCTCGGTTAAATTGCGGATTTTTTCGATGAGTGGATTTGTTTCAAATGACATATTATTTCCTTTAAAACTAAATTTTACGCGAGTTTGCGCATTACATCCAACATTGTTTTACATCGCCATCGCCTGAAATGCTGCGTGCATTCGTGTCGGTAAGCGATAACGTTTCACAATTTACATCTCGTGCTGCTTGTACATCTTGCGGAATAGCTTGAATTTGATAATGCGAATCTGTTGTGTCTGCAATGGCTAATTGATAATGCAAACCGTCAACCAAATGATTTGCATTTAATTCATCAATAGTCGCGCCAATATAACTATCATTTTCTTCAAAATAATTTTCCATTTTGCCAGATAATTGCATTAATGCGACTTCGGCGCGATTGCGTTCGGCGCGAGTTTGATAATGTACGTACGCAGGATATCCCATTGTGATTAAAATAACGCTAATCGCGAGCGCTAACATTAATTCAATCAATGTAAAAGCAGCATGTTGCGCGCGCATAGCTTTATGCCTATTATTTTGGGCGAAATGTGATTATTAATGATCTTGCAAATCAATACAATACCGTGTTTTTGCGAGAAAAAGCGCTTGCGATTTTATGTGGGTTGGGTATCATGACAATCTTTCCACGCACGTTCTGGGTCGTTAGCTCAGTCGGTAGAGCAGCGGACTTTTAATCCGTTGGTCGGCAGTTCGAATCTGCCACGACCCAAATATTTTTCTGTTAATTGCAAAACAACTTGTTTCGCAAATTCCTGTGTCGATCTTTTTTATTGGACAGCGGCATCCAAAATCGGCTGCAATTTTCCTCGCAATGTTTTAACAACAGACTGAAATGATTTATCTGCCAACTGATTTTTTCTTAAAAAAGCAGACCACATTGTTTTTTTTAATGGATTATTTGCAAATTCATCGGTTAAACCAATCAAGGGTATTTTTGATATTACAGTACCGCGTCTTGCAAACGTTGCGGTAATTGCTTTTTGTAACAATTGTTGATTAAGTTGTTCTCGCTCAAAAATAACAAATAAATCTAAATAATCTTTTACGCGACTATTTGCAGCACCATGAAAAGCGATTGCATGCAATTTTTCAGCCACAACGGTATACACGGGATAAGTTTGTAGTTGCGGCGAAGGAAATTCTTTTATTAGCACTGGGTATTGCGAATCAACTGGACCAGGCGTCACAGCATCCCCAAAACCCACATCGATTTGTATTTTATTAGTTGCTTTAGCCAGCTCCGCAGGAATTGTAACTTTAACGCCAACATACGATGTTTCTTCTAAAATGCGCACAACAGTAATGCGCTCTACATCAAAAATAATGCCGTCATCAAACGAAAGCGTTGCTATTTCTTGAAATATTTTTTTCATGACCAAAAGATCGTTGTCGCCAAATGCCAATAAATCTAAATCACGCGTTTGACGATGTGGCATGTCATACCACAATGCAAATAGCATCGCGCCTTTCAATAAAAACTGTTTTTGATAACGAGATTGTCCGATGCGATATAAAAGTCGCTCTAACATAAAGCGTAGTAAAATATTTTCAAAACCAGATTGTTTTGAATTATGAGTGATATTAAGCAATCGTGCTCTCACAGATTCCGCTATATTTTTCTTTGTCATAGCATTGCTTCCATATATGGCAAAATAATTTTCACCACTCGTTCTATTTTTGCAAAATAATACAATTCATCACTCGTGACTTTTTTTTGATGAAGCGCATCTTTTAATGCTTCAAGCGCTACGTCTAAACCAATTTTATTTCTAAATTTAAAACAATCAACAACTGTTTTTGCGGGATTATATATTCTAATTGGTACTTGATCCACGATGACAGTATCAATACCCACATCATATATTTTTTTCGTCAACTGAATCATTTGAAGCGGTGGATAATCAATTTTTGGTTTATGACTTCCTTGCGGCATTGCAATCCAAATTTCTCGCGGCAATTGTGTTGTGAGCTCATGAAATTGCAGCGCCGTAAAAAGACAAAAAATGGCTTGTGGCACACGCAATGCAATATTCACCATTTCCTCTTTTTCTGACATCTGTGTGTTTGATTGACGATAAAGTCCGCGTGACACTTTTTGCAGTAATCCAGCAGAAACCATCCGAGCCAGCACACTGTACGGAATATCTTTTTCTTTTAAATCAGAGGTGCGTATCGTTGTTGTTTTGCGAAACAATTTTAGGACACGTTGTATTTGTGTTTGGCTCATCATGTAAGTATGTTACTTTATTTCGTTAATTGCAAACATTTGACGTTAAAAAGTAACATTCTAAACTGTACAACACATTGATTCATCGTTGTTTCTATAAGACTGTTCGAGCATTTAATTCATTAGTTAATTATTATATTTTTCAAAAACCCGAGGTTCTTTTTTATCTAAATCATCTTATAATTGCAAGCAGTCAAAATTTTTTCATCCATTGGAAATTTAAAGAACGGAAAAAACCATGTTGCAATCCGAAGCATTTCATTTATTAAAAATGGGAAAAAATATTTTTCTCACTGGCGCTGCTGGTTCGGGTAAAACATATTTATTAAATAAATATATTAGTTATCTCAAAGAAAATAATGTCAGCGTGGCAGTTACTGCATCAACCGGTATTGCCGCAACACATTTGCAAGGCACAACAATTCATTCGTGGTCAGGCATTGGCGTGAAAGATAATTTGACGCAACATGATTTAGAAAAATTACTCACAAAAGATCGCATCAAACGTAATTATAAAAAAACAAAAGTGTTGATCATTGATGAAATATCTATGTTGCATAAACATCAACTGGATATGGTTGATAACATTGCGCGTTATATTTTAAATTCTGACAATACGTTTGCCGATATGCAAATTGTTTTATGCGGTGATTTTTTTCAATTGCCGCCGGTGAATGCTAATTCACAAAAAGAAATACAATTTGCTTATGAAGCGCCTGCTTGGAAAAATGGCAATTTTCATGTGTGTTATTTGCATGAACAACATCGTCAAGGTGATGATCAATTACTCGGTATTTTAAATGATATTCGTAGCGGTACCGCGGGAGAACACACAAAAGTTCCGTTACGCACTCGTTACAAAAAAGAACCGCAAGGTTCAACTAAAGCTACCAAATTATATTCACATAATATCGATGTTGACGCGATAAATTCACGCGAGCTTGCTAATCTTCCTGGCAAAGAAAAAATATTTAAAATGAAAACGGATGGTTTTAATATTTTAGTAGAAGGATTAAAAAAAAGTTGTCTTGCACTGGAACATTTAAAATTAAAAATCGGCGCTGAAGTCATGTTTATCAAAAATGATATATATGGACAATATGTGAATGGCACGAGATGTGTCGTTGATAGTTTTGATAAAGATGAAGGTTGGCCTGTCGTTAAAACTTTTTCAAATGAAATAATTATCGCCCGCCCAGAATCATGGAATTATGAAGAAAATGGAATTGTACGTGCAACGATAACACAAGTACCACTTCGTCTTGCATGGGCGATTACGATTCATAAAAGTCAAGGTATGACATTAGATGCAGCGGAAATAGATTTAGGCGATGCGTTTGAACCTGGAATGGGTTACGTTGCATTATCACGCGTGCGCAGTTTACATGGTTTAAAATTGTTGAACTTAAATGAAATGGCATTAAAAATAAATCCTAAAATTCTACAGCAAGATACATTTTTTAAAAATGATTCAGAAATTCACGTTGATTATTTAAAAACATTATCCGAAACAGAAAAAAATGAGTGTCAGAAAAAAATATTAATAGAGCGTTTTGAAGGATGTAAAACAAAAATAATCAAACCCAAAAGAAAAACAAGCATTCCTACTCATATTACAACACTAGAAATGCTAAAAGAAAAATTATCAATTGAGTCAATTGCTGAAAAACGCGGATTAGTGATTGGAACAATCATCAGTCATATTGAAAAACTCAAAGGATTAAAACAAATTGATAATGCGATTATTGAAAATTTAAAAAATATGATTCCAATAAATGATTTTAATCTTATTTTTACTGCGTTCGAAAAAGCTGAGGATGGCGACTTAAAATTAATGTACGATAAATTTAATGGGAAATATTCTTATACATGGATAAAAATAGTAAGATTATTTGTTGGGATTTTATGAATGGAAAATAATTCATAATTGATTATACTAACCAGCATATCAATAGCTTTGACATAGTATCATCCAATGTCCATCTCGCACATCGAAAAATTTGGTTACACGCAACAACTCAAACGCAGTCTTGGTTTGTGGCAACTCACCGCGTTTGGTTTAAATTATATGATTCCATTATCCCCCGCAATTATTTTTGGTTTTGTTTTAGCGCTATCGGGTGGCACAGTTGCGTTACCTTTTTTAATTGCAGGAATTGCGATTTTTTTAACAGCAATGAGTTATGCTGTGATGGTGCGACATTTTCCACTATCCGGTTCCCTCTATAATTTTATTGCGCGAGCGTGGCATCCAAAGATTGGATTTATCGGCGGATGGGTTTTATTACTCGATTATTTATTAATTACTACCGTCACATCAATGAGTGCTTCTGTTTATATTCATCAATTACTACCTAATATTTCTTATTCACTTATTTTATTTATTTTTATTCTTGCAAGTGGAGCAATTAATTTACGAGGCATTAAAATAATTGCATCTGTAGGTTTAATGATGTTGGTGATTGCAGAAATAGTAGTGATTGCAAGTTTTATTGTATGGGCACATGCAATTCATACGCTTCCAATTGGAACTGGAAGATTATTTACAATGAAACCATTTCATTTCTTCAATATCTCATCACTCATTAATGCAACATCATTAGCAGTTGCTAGTTATTTAGGATTTGATGCCATCACAACATTAGCAGAAGAGGCAAAAAATCCAATCAAAGATATTCCAAAAGCCATTACACTGTGTATTATTATTGGCGGCATTACAATGATCGTCACCGGTTATTTGGGTGTATTAGCAATTCCAAATTGGCATCAATTAATTAACAGTCAAACTTTTCAAGCAACCACTTTATTTTATGTCTCCAATATTACGGGTGGACATGCATTTGCTTTATTTTATTCACTTGGATTTATTCTCAGTATGATGGTATTTAACATGGTTGCAACTGCTGCAACCGCGCGATTATTATTTGGAATGGGACGTGATGGTGTTTTGAATAAAAAGTTATTTGGTGCAATTAATGAGAAGTATAAAACACCCCATTGGAATATTATTTTAATTATGGCGATCAGTTTTATTATTGGGAATTTTTCCAGCATTGATCAAATTGCAAATTTAGTGAATTATGGCGCGCTATTCGGATTTGCATTATTAAATTTAAGTGTTGTGTGGTTTTATTTTTCAAATAGAAATAAATTAGAAATAAATAAAAACTATTTTCGCTATCTCATTGCGCCGATTTTTGGATTTGTGATTGTCATGTGGGTTTTTTATGGATTGAATGAAGATACACATATTTTAGGTACTATTTGGCTTTTTATTGGAATTATTTATTTAATTGCGCATCAAAAAAAATTATTCAGTTTTGTACCGACCAATATTTTATAATTTCCTGCGTGAGACTTATTTCTTAGAATAATTTAGTGGGGAGTAAAAAATGATAGAAACATCACGTTTAATATTACGTCGAATAGAAAAAAGCGATGCTGATCGATTATATGAAATGTATCGTAATCCTGCAGTGATGAAATATATTTATGATGGCAGTACATTTACGAAGGAAAGAACCATGCAGCGGATTGATGAATGTATTGCGCATTGGGAAAAATACGGATTTGGTTTTTTTGTGGTAATTGAAAGATCGACTCAGCTATTTGCAGGATCTTGTGTGCTGCGTTATTTTGTAAATCAGCATCCCGATCTTGATGGTGAAATTGAAACTGGATATATTTTTGATGAACCATTTTGGGGGAAAGGATATGCAACAGAAGCAGTTCGCGCATGCATTGAACTTGGATTTAAAAAACATCATTTTAAAAAAATATTAGCAACTATTTTGCCTGAGAATATTGCATCTCAAAATGTGGTTAAAAAAGCAGGGATGATTTATACCGGTGATTTAGATGTAAAGAATTTCGTGCATCAGATTTATGAGATTACTCGTTAAGAATAAATATCGTGAATATATGACTTTGCCAACAGTCACTGTATTTATTTAAATTAAGCAACGGTTTCAATTTTTTGAATGGGTTACGTCTCATTTCTATATTTCAATATTTTCTCTTTTCGATTTCTGCGATTATCTTATCAAAATCACTTTCTGATTCCGAGTTTAATTTTAATTTTTGCTGATGAAATTTTTTATATTCATTTTCAGCCAATTCTTTTGCGAGTTCGTGCGATATTTTTCCTGCGTGAGTCAAAATATTTCTATCATTTAATTCTAGAAATCCATGCAATTTTTCAATCCAATCTTTCATGCACATTGGAATTCTTTGCATGGCTTGCCCTTCAGCAAAAAGTAAATACTGTTCTACCAAATTATTTAATGCGCGTAATTCATTTTCATCAAGATAATTTTTTGCAATGACGACATCATCTTTTCTTGGAATATCGCCACGCCAATTTGTTAAACCCATATTTGATTTTTCACAATTCGCTCTGCTTGCAATAATTTCTGCAGCTGTTTTTCCTGTGATTGCCCAATGCATTTTATTTTGAACTGTTTTAAAAAACTGAATACTCGTTTCATTGGCGGGATCATAATCAACGCTTAATGCATAAATATCGGTGAGCTTGCGATAAAATCTTTTTTCGGATGTGCGAATATCTTGAATGCGGCGTGTTAATTCTTCAAAGTAATCGAAGGGTGAATCAGGGTTTTTGAGACGTTCGTCATCTAAAACAAAACCTTTGATGATGTATTCTTTCAGTGTCTTGGTTGCCCAGATGCGGAATTGAGTGGCACGCGCTGAATTCACTCTATAGCCCACTGAAATAATCGCATCAAGGTTATAGTGCTTTATTCTGTAATTTTTTCCGTCAGAAGCAGTTACCGAGGAAAACTCGGTAACTGAGGTTTCAGCCAACTCACCTTCTTTAAAAATATTCTTAAGATGTAACCCAATATTATCTGTGCTGCAATCAAATAACTGCGCCATCATCTTCTGCGTCAACCAAACCGTCTCGCCATCCAAACGCACATCTAATTTCACATCGCCACTTTTGTTGCGATAAATAATAATCTGTGAGTGATTGAATATTGTTTCTGTTGCAGTTTCCATCGCGCTCTCCACAATTCTTTTGAATTTGAGAAATTAATTATACGCGTGAAAATACAAAAAGATATTCGGGTTTTTGTAAAATTACATCATGTTAATATTCAAATTATACATAATCCACAAAGAACCACCGACCAAAACACCGACGATGATAAATGTGAAAATAAATGGCATGGTGTTCCAGCGACCTTCTGCTGTTGTGTTGAGTCGTAAAAAACAAATCACTTGCGCAAATAATTGTGCGACTGCTAATGCGGTGAGTGAAATATATAAACCTGCGGTGTCTAATAAATGCTTGCCGACAAGCGTAAAAGCGATGCCGGTTAAAATTAAAGATAAAATTAAACCGGTCATGTACGATTTTAATGTTTTTAATTTCGCGCCGTATTTAATTGTTGATGTTGTTGAATGGTCTGCCATACTGAAATTCCTAAATAAATATTCATTAACCGTTAACCGTTAACCGTTAACCGTTAACCGGAAAGATGCTTCGATCTTTAAATCTTGGTGTCAACTATCGTGCGAATAACGCATAACGCATAACGCATAACGGTTAACATTTTTAAATCGAACTCATCAAATACACAATTGTAAATACAAAAATCCAAACAATATCTAAAAAGTGCCAAAATAATCCGAGATAAGTTAATCGTCTATTAATTTGTGGTGACACGCCGTATTTGATTAATTGAAACATCATGATCAACATCCAAATTAAACCAATTGAAACGTGTGTACCGTGCGTTCCAACTAATGTAAAGAATGACGATAATGCAGCGCTAATATGCCAACTGTTTCCGTCAGCGTATAAATGAATAAATTCGTGCACTTCCATTATAACGAAAGATAATCCTAAGAAAAAAGTAACGATCAACCAAGTTAATGCGCGTGCTTTACTTTTTTTATAAAAACCTAACATTGCAAGACCATATGTAAAACTACTTGCTAATAAAAACATGGTTTCAGTAAAAACATAAGGCAAACTAAAAATTTCTTTTAGTGTTGGACCTGCGGCATTATGAGTATTTAACACTGCAAATGCAGCAAATAATGTCGCAAACAAAATGCAGTCGGTCATGATGTAAATCCAAAAACCAAATACATCAATACTATCTGTATCGGGGTGATGATCGTGATGATCGGTTGTTGCTATTGCTGTCATTTTATTCTCTACTTTAAATTAAAATGTAAATTAAATATTTGTCGTTGTAGATGGTTCACTGCAAAACGCCCTTGTTACGCTACGCTTCACGCAGGCTTCTGTAATATCGCTCCCGCCTCAATTCTTTCTTTTTCCATTTTCATAATTTCATCTGATTTTAAATAATAATCAGTATTTGAATTAAATGTGCGGCCAATGACAGTTGCAAAAATTCCAATTAATCCACCGCCAATCATCCAAGGAATATCCCACACCATTCCAAAACCAAAAACACCACTAAACATTGCAATAATAAATCCTACGCCAGTATTTCTCGGCATATGAATATCTGCGTAATGCGATTGCAATTCCAAATTCGGATTCATTTCGTGTTTTTCTTTCATTTCCCAATACGCATCGCGATGATGCACAACAGGCGTTACTGCAAAATTATAAAATGGCGCGGGCGATGGAATAGACCATTCGAGCGTGCGTCCATTAATCCATGGATCAGCCGATAAAGGTGCTTTGCGATCACGAATACTCACAATCACTTGAACAACTTGACAGAAAATACCAACACCAATAATTGCTGCACCAGCTGCTGCAATCATCAACAACGGATGCCAACCATTTCCAGCTGGATAATGATCAAGACGACGAGTCATGCCCATTAATCCCAACGCATACAACGGCATAAATGCAACATAAAATCCAACTATCCAAAACCAAAACGAACGCTTGCCCCATTTCTCATCCAAACGAAAACCAAATACTTTTGGAAACCAATATGTCACGCCCGCAAAATATCCGAACACAACACCACCGATAATGACATTATGGAAATGTGCAACTAAAAACACGCTATTATGTAATTGAAAATCAACTGGTGGCAAAGACATTACAACACCCGTCATTCCGCCAATTGCAAACGTACTAATAAAACCAATGGTCCACAACATAGGCGATGAAAATGTAATGCGTCCGCGATACATCGTAAATAACCAATTAAAAACTTTTACACCGGTTGGAATTGCAATAATCATTGTAGCGATTCCGAAAAACGCATTTACATTTGCGCCTGCGCCCATCGTAAAAAAGTGATGCAACCAAACGATGAATGATAAAAATGTAATTGCAATCGTTGCATAAATCATCGTTGTGTAACCAAATAATTTTTTTCGACAAAATGTGGGAACGACTTCAGAAAAAATTCCAAACGCAGGTAAAATTAAAATATAAACTTCAGGATGTCCCCACGCCCAAATTAAATTGATATACATCATTGCATTTCCACCATACCCAGCGGAGAAAAAATGCATTCCGAAAAAGCGATCTAAAAATAACATTCCTAATGTTGCAGTTAAAATTGGAAATGCAAGCGCAACTAAAATCATTGCGCTGAATGAAGCCCATGCGAACACTGGCATTTTCATCATCGTCATTCCAGGGCAACGCATTTTTAAAATGGTTACCATAAAATTAATTCCGGATAATAAACTTCCAACACCTGCAATTTGCAGTGCCCAAATATAATAATCGACACCAACACCAGGACTATATGTAATACCAGATAATGGTGGATATGCGAGCCAACCTGTTTTTGCAAATTCACCGATGATTAATGAAATATTTACTAACATCGAACCAACAACTGTTAACCATAAACTCAAAGAATTTAAATAGGGAAACGCGACATCGCGCGCGCCAATTTGCAATGGTATTGCCATGTTTAGTAAACCAAACATCATCGGCATCGCCACGAAAAAAATCATGATCACACCATGCGCAGTAAAAATTTGATCGAAATGATCTGGCGGCAAGTAACCTAAATGCGCACCATCCGCCATTGCTTGTTGCGAACGCATCATGATTGCATCTGAAAATCCGCGCAATAACATCACGCCAGAAAGAATAATATACATGATGCCAATTTTTTTATGATCGATTGATGTTAGCCAATCATGCCATAAATAATGCCATTTTTTATAATACGTAATTAATCCAATAACAAACAAAGCAATCAACACCATCGCTCCACCCGCACCCATAATAATTGGATTTTGATAGGGAATGTCAGCGAGCGTTAATTTTCCAAATAAAAAATGATCCAGTGTCATAAATTTCTCTTAACCTTGTTTTGCCGCGCGACCTTGTGCTGTGCTTGCATATCCCAATACCATTCCTTGCATGGGTCCCATATATTTAATAACTGTTTCGCTAAATAATCCTGGAACAGGCGCTGAAAAATATTGCACTGGATTATTTTCGCTTGGTTTTCTCACTTGGTTATACACTTCTTGTGATAAATGCGTTGGAGATTGTTGCGCAGTCTTCACCCATTTATCAAAATCAGATTCTGACACAACATTTACTTTAAAATGCATGCCAGAAAATCCATCACCGCTAAAATTTGTAGATAAACCTGTATATTCGCCAATTGAAGTTGCAATTAAATTTAATTTTGTTTGCATTCCTGTCATCGCATAAATTTGTCCAGCTAAACGCGGAATTTCAAGCGAATTCATCGGCGCATCAGATGTAATAAATAATCGTACAGGTTTATTAACTGGAATTTCTAAATAATTAATGACTGCGATATGTTGTTGCGGATAAATAAACAACCATTTCCAATCAAGCGCGACTGCTTCAATCATGACTGTATTTTCATCTGCAGCTAATGGACGATATGGATCTAATTTATGCGTATAAATCCATGTCCAAATCGATAAAATCAAAATAATAATGCAGGGGATGGTCCACCAAATTATTTCCATAATTGTGCTGTGGCCCCAATCAGGTTTATATGCGGCTTTTGTATTACTTGCGCGATAACGATATGGAATAATCCAAGACAAAAAAATGACAGGAACAACAACCAATAGCATCAAGAAAATAGAATCGACGAATAATTTTTTTTCACTCGCGGCAATTACACCTTTTGGATCTAAAATAGCAAAATGACAACCAGACAATAATCCAGTTAATAAAAGTGTAAATCCGATTAAAAAAACATGCCGTAATTTAATCATGGGCAGAATCCCTGCAATTGAACAATTTCAGCTCACCTCGAACTGAAAAAATTTTATGAGTGACTCTAAGACTGGCAATGAGACTTGTCAAGAAATTGTAGTAAAAAAATTAAATGGGGCGGTAATCAACCCCTTGATCACGTTTACAACAATCCGAAATTCTATAATAAAGAAATTTACAGTATGCGTTTGCGTTACTAATCGCCGCTCTGCAACCACCAGCAACATATTGCGCTGCCGAATATGTTTTACCAGGAACAGACGAAATTATTTTTTCAAGCGCCACATTTTTATCATATCGTTTTTTAAAATCAATTTGTGTTGTAGCAGCTGCAAAAAGCGCTAAAGTTCCAGACATAAAAAATGACGCGTAAGATAATGTTGTTCGAGAATGATCATCCAAACAAAAAGTTTTTTCATCGCACCAGCTAAAAACAGCTATTAAATAAAAAATGCCCGAATAAGTATAATAATCCAATGAAATTTCTTTCACAAATTTAGTTGATGCAGCATATACATGATAACATTTCGGATGATTACTTGCTTCATATCCAATTTTTCCAGCTGGCACTAACATCAGTGCAATTAATCCCATTATCCAAGTATCAAGTGGCATTGTCTTGCCAATTACTTCGCGAATAATTGTCCATGCTAATGAAAACATCGCATCAAAAGCACGTTTCATTGCATCAACTGCATTTATTCCATTAATAATTTTACTTTGTGTATTAAAACGCGCTGGATTAAGACGATTCAAATCTTCTAAACTAAAAATAATTTGCTCGCCTGAATCAGATGATTTAAATTTTGAAAAAAATAAAACGAGTCCGGGTAAACCTAGTGCAATGATAGCGATCAACCATCCTATCGGTATCGGGCTGATACTGCCTGAACTTGAAATTAAGTCTAATGCATAAATTAAATAAACACCTGAAAAAATATTAAATATAACATCTTGTGCAGCAAAATGTGGATGATAATAATTAACTGTTTTTGCGATAATTGCAGCGAGTAATGAAATTCCTAAAATAATAAATCCCAACCATGTTTTTTGAATTGATTCTGAAGGTTCTAAATCATAATTTTTTAAATCAAATATTTCGCGCAGTGTTTTACCTAACAATGCTACGATTGGAAAAGTAATTCTTGCAAGATCGAATAAATGAAAACTAAAATTCCACGCGATTTGTTTGAGTAATTGACGATAAACAATAATCGAACCCGCAGAATTAATTTCTGAATTAGGAATGAGAACTCTAGCTTCATCCATAAAAACAGCTGTATCGTTTCTTGGCGGCGGTAGATTTGGTGAACTTGGCATAATCACTCCTTGATTTATTTTTTAAATTCCTTTTAGCAAGTCAAACAAACACAACACGCAAAGCTCGACGAAGAAACCAATAACACGCTAAAAGCAAGCATCAAAATCAACTTCATATCGACCTCGTGACAGCGAAAATACAATTCCACTGTAACAAAAGATCGATTTAAGCAAGTTGCGCTAGGACAAGTTTACATCATTATTCAGGATATATTTCTGCTAATGATTTTGAAACACCTGCACCCGTTACAATTCTTGCATGTTTACGCGTTAATTCACGTGGTTCACGCACACCACACGAATGACTAATTACACCCACTTCATAATTAACACGCCGCACATAATTTGCAACGTGCAACGCTTTTGTTTTTACATCTAACCCTTTAACACGCGCTGGATTATGCGTTGTAATTCCTGTTGGACAAGTATTATTATTGCAACGCAACGCTTGAATACATCCTAATGAAAATAAAAATCCGCGCGCGGAATTTACAAAATCAGCGCCCATGCATAATGCTTTTGTAACTGCGCCCGCTGTTACCATTTTTCCAGCAGCAATTACTTTTACACGATCACGCAAACCATATTCTTTTAATTTATCCACTAAAACAGGCAATGTTTCATTAATTGATAATCCAACATAATCTGCTAATGATTCTGGCGCTGCGCCTGTTCCACCTTCTGCACCATCTAATGTAATAAAATCAGGCGCGCATTCAATTCCGCGCTCAACAATTAATGAAAATAATTCATCCAACCATTCAAAACCACCTAAAACTACTTTAAATCCAGTTGGTTTTTCAGTGACATCACGAACATGTTTTATAAATTCGAGTAATTGTGCTGAATTTCCAATTTCAGGATGACGATTTGGACTAATCGAATCTTCACCCATCGGAATACCACGAATTTTTGCAATTTCTGGCGTTACTTTTATTGCAGGTAAAATTCCACCCTTGCCAGGTTTTGCACCTTGGCTTAATTTTATTTCAAACATTTTAATATTGGGATTTGAGGCGTGAAATCGCAAACGCTCATCAGAAAAATTTCCATTGTCATCTAAAAACCCGTATTTTGCAGTGCCAATTTGCGCAATCAAATCGCAACCGCCCGCAAGATGATAATCAGAAATTCCACCTTCACCGGTATTTAACCAACATCCCGCCATTTTTGCGCCGTACGATAAAGCTAAAACTGCATTTTTTGATAACGCACCATAACTCATTGCAGAAATATTAATAACGGAAGAAGCGGTGTAAGGATTTTTTGTTTGCGAACCAAATGTAATGGGATGTGTTGCAACTGCATCTTGATTTAACGTTGGAAATGGAGCATCAACAAACATCACTGTTCCGAGTGGACGTAAATCGCGCGTTGATCCAAAACCAACTGTTGTATCAACATCTTTTGATGCGTGATAAATCCATTCTCGTTGATCGCGATTGAATGGCATTTCTTCTCGATCGCGTGCATAAAAATATTGTCGTAAATAAACACCTAAATGTTCTGCGATTCCGCGAATATGACCAATAACAGGATAATTATGCAAAATTGCATTTTCTTTTTGTGTCACGTCCCAGACATATGTCACCAGCAAAGCAACGACAATCAGCAAAATTAATAAATGTAAAATATACTCATCAGTAAAACCAATGAAGGATAATAAATGTTCCATTACAAAACTCCGCGAAGATTCGGAAAACGTCTGAGTTCCATTGTAACTGATATAAGTTGGCCATAAAATAGTGCTCTGCTGTTAAGTTAACTAAATTCAGGTAGAATGTCTTTCTTTCAAAAATCATTAGGAAATTCACATGTCATTTATCACAGAATATGGTCTTTTTCTCGCAAAAACTGCCACAATTGTCATTGCCATTATCGCTGTTTTAGTGCTTATTTTAGCGCTAAAAGCAAAAGCCAAAGCAGAAGAAAATGGATCGTTGCAAATTAAAAAATTAAATGAGAAATACGACGAAATGACCGAAATGGTCAATGAAGCCATTCAATTAAAAGCTGAAAAAAAAGCGTTAAAGGCGGCACATAAAAAAGCTGCGAAAGAAAATAAGAAAAAAGATGAAATCAAAAAACGTATTTTTGTCGTGAATTTTGATGGTGATATTAAAGCATCAGCTGTCGATGATTTACGCGAAAGTATTACAGCAATTTTATTAACAGCAAAATCAGATGATCGCGTTTTATTACGTTTAGAAAGTGGTGGTGGTTTAGTTAACGCATATGGTTTAGCGAGTTCACAATTGCAACGATTGCGTGATGCGAAAATTTATTTAGTAGCAGCGATTGATAAAGTTGCAGCAAGCGGTGGTTACATGATGGCGTGTGTTGCAAATGAAATTATTGCTGCACCTTTTTCAATTATCGGATCGATTGGCGTAATTGCACAATTACCGAATTTACATCGCTTACTGCAAAAAAATAATATTGATTTCGAACAAATTACTGCGGGTGAATATAAACGCACACTCACTATCTTCGGAAAAAATACTGAAGAAGGTCGTGAAAAATTACAAAGTGAAGTAAATGAAACGCATGATTTATTTAAATCATTTGTAAAAAATAATCGTAAAAATGTGATCATTGATGAAGTTGCGACTGGCGAACATTGGTTCGCATCACAATGCGTAGAAAAAAATCTTGTCGATACTTTACAAACTAGCGATGATTATTTATTAAGTAAAAAAGATGAATTTGATATTTACGAATTAGAATTTAAAATAAAGCAACCATTAATAAAACGATTAGGTTTATTTGCGCAAAATGCTTTGTACCACACACTAAAATAAGCGGAGCGACTTTCAGAAGCTCATGCGTAAGCGTGAGCGCAAAATCGGAGCGAGCAATCAAAACATGGCACACACCCACTCACACTCCCACTCCAAAATATTATGGATCGCGCTTTCCATTATTTTAATTTACGCTTGCATCGAAGCATTAACTGGTTTACAAGCTGGTTCACTCGCATTATTAGGCGATGCAGGTCACATGATCTCCGATGCATTAGCATTAGGAATCGCAGCATTCGCAGCATGGATTGCAAAAAAGCCTGCATCAAAAACACACAGCTACGGAATGGGTCGCGCCGAAGTTTTAGCGGCATGGGTAAGCAGTTTAATACTTTTTATTATTTCTCTTTTTATTATTGTTGAAGCAATTGAACGCATTCACTCGCCCATTAAAGTGAATGGCGTAACAGTTATGATCATTGCATTTTTTGGAATGATCATTAATTTAATTGTTGCCGCATTACTTTCAAAAGCAGAACGCACCATTAATATTCGCGCTGCTTTATTGCATGTATTAAGTGATTTATTAGGATCATTTTCTGCATTAGTTGCAGGTGCTGTGGTTTATTTTACCGGATGGTTTCCAATTGATCCCATTTTATCTATTTTAATAGGCATTTTAATTATTATTTCTAGCTTTCGTATTTTGCGCGAATCAATGCGCATTTTAATGGAAGGTGTTCCTGTGCATATTAATTTAGAAACTGTTTCTGCAAAATTATTAATGGTTGATGGTGTTTTAAAAATTCACGATTTGCATATTTGGACATTATCATCAGGAAGTGTCGCGATTTCAGCGCATATCAATATTCACGAAATCAGTAGCTGGGAAATTATTTTGAAAAAATTAACCAAAATATTAGAAGATGATTTTCATATTCATCATGTTACTTTGCAACCAGAACCTGATGTATTTGATTGCAAGCCGTGCAAATAATAGGAGCGATGTCACAGAAGCCCGCGTGAAATGAGCGCAGCGATTGGAACAAGGGCGTTTTGCAGTGAACCAATTTACAGAAACAAAATTAAAAATTATGAATATCCCAACAAACAACATCGACACATCCGAAATCGCAAAATTCAGCGCGATGGCAAAAGAATGGTGGGATATAAATGGTCCAATGAAACCATTGCATGCATTAAATCCGCTGCGTTTAGAATATATTCAAAAACATGCTGAAATTAGCGGAAAAAATGTACTTGATATTGGTTGTGGCGGCGGAATTTTAACAGAATCACTTGCAAAATTAAACGCAAATGCAACTGGTATTGATATGAGTCATGATGCGATTGCAATTGCAAAACAACATGCAGAAAAATCAGATTTAAAAATTAATTATACATTATCAAGCGCGGAGGAATTCGCAAAAAATAATCCTGCACAATTTGATATCATTACTTGCATGGAAATGTTAGAACACGTGCCCGATCCAATTTCCATTATTCAATCCGCATCACAATTATTAAAACCACAAGGCTATTTATTTTTATCAACCATCAATCGCAATGTAAAATCTTTTTTATCTGCAATTGTCGGCGCAGAATATATTTTAAATTTATTACCCAAAGGCACGCATCATTATCAAAAATTTATTAAGCCTTCTGAATTAATGCGGTGGGCAGAAAAAAATAATTTTATTTTACGGGGTTTAAAAGGCATTACTTATCACCCAGTAAAAAATAAATTTGAGTTGAGTGATTCTGTAGATGTAAATTATTTAATTTATTTTCGGAAAATATCGTGAAAGCAATTCTTTTTGACTTAGATGGCACATTATTAGATACCGCGCGTGATTTTGCGTACGCAATTAATTTAATATTAGCGCGCTCAAGAAAACCAGCGCTTGATTTTGATTTATTTCGAAAAGAAGTATACGGTGAAAGCAGAAGAATGATTTCATTTGCATTTAATATCGAAGAATCTGATCCTAAATTTGAAGCGATTCGAGAAGATTTTTTGCGTACTTATAATAAAAATTCCACACAACATACAATTTTTTTTCCTGGCATAAAATTAGTATTGGATACATTAGATGAAAAAAAAATTCCATGGGGAATTGTTACCAGCAAACCAACTTGGTTAACAAAATCCGTAACAAAACATTTTGAATTAGACAAACGTGCAAAATGTATTGTGATGGGCGACACACTTGAAAAAATAAAACCTGATCCCGCACCATTATTATATGCTTGCAAAAAAATGCTCATCGCACCAGAAGATACAATTTATATTGGTGATTTAAAAACGGATATCATGGCTGCAAAAGCAGCCAATATGAAAAGCGTTGCGGTCACTTACGGTTATCATCCGCCTAGTACTGATTTTCAAGAATGGGGTGCAGATTTTATTGCACACACCCCAACAGAAATCCTCAATTATATTACTGCATAAACTATGCAGCATAAAGTATATAGTGATAAAAAAGTAAGAATTGTCTCATCTAAAATAAATTTATTATTTTAAATCAAATAGATAGAATATTGATTCATAATCAACTTGACTGCATAAAATATGCAGCATAAACTATGCAGCATAAATTATGTAATCAGGAAATCCCAATGCTAACAGAAAGATCATTCCCGCAAAAATTAGCGCTCGGTAAAAATTTTTGTAATCGAATAAAAGAGCAAGAGCATCTCAAAAACCAAATTATAGATGTGAGACCTACCCTGATTATTTCGCCACGCCGATATGGAAAAACAAGCTTAGGAATTCAAGTGTTGGAAAATTTACAGATTCCTTACGTGCATTTAGATTTATTTCCGCTCGCAACAGTTGAAGATGTTGAAAATACCATTATGGGTGGCATCGGAGAAATTATTGCGTTATGCGAAAACACACCCGAAAAAGCATTAAAAGCAATCTCAGCATTTTTCACCGCATTAAGCATCGGCTTTAATATTGTAAATACAAAAGTACAAGTATCTATTACAAAAGAAAAAGTGAGACCGCAAGCATTGCTCAATGCGTTGCAAAGTGTTGATGAGTTACTGCAAAAAAAGAAAAAAAATGCAGTTTTATTTTTAGATGAATTTCAACGTCTCGCGCAAATGCCAGGTTCAGAACAAATTGAAGGCGCAATTAGATTTGTTGCACAACAATCAAAAAATTTATCTTTTTTATTTTCTGGCAGCAATCGTCACCTGTTAGAAAAAATGTTTAGCGATAGTCACAGACCTTTATACAAATTATGTGATCGTTTAACATTAGAGCGCATTGATCGCAACGAATACGTTCCGTTTATACAAAAACAAGCCCAACAAACATGGAAACAAAAACTAGAAATACATGCAATCGAAGCAATTTTTGAATGCACTGATTGTCATCCGTATTATGTCAACACATTATGTCATCGGTTGTGGACTGAAAAAAATATTTTCAATAGCAAAAAAGTTATCGACACTTGGGATGATTATGCGCTCGGTGAAAAATCAACTGTATTGCGCGAAATTGAAAATTTAAGTGAAAATCAGATAAAAATGCTTATTTCACTCGCACGGTATGGCGCAACTGAATCTATTTTAAATGACGCATTTTTAAATTTTTCTCGCATGGCATTATCAAGCGCAAAACAATCCATCGTTGCGCTTGAAAAAAAAGATTTTGTGTATCGTTGTCGTAATAATAAATATTGTGTGCTTGATCCGCTCGTGAAATATATTTTGTGTGGACGGAAATAAAATTACAGCAAACTTTTACTCACAATCTCAAACACATTCCCCGACAATTTTTTTGATTCCAAGAGCCGAGTTAATTCTGCTTTCATTAATGCGCCACGCACAACATCTAATTTTTTCCAATGTGTGAGTGGTTGCACAATGCGCGCAGCAACTTGCGGATTATTTTTGTCGATTACTAGAACCTGATCGGCGAGTAATTGATAGCCTGCGCCATTTATTTCGTTAAAACGTAATGTATTTTCACCAAATGTAACAAGCAGTGCAAAAACATTATTTGGATTTTTAATATCAAATGCGTTGTTATGAATTAAATTTTTTACCGCTTCAATTGTATTGGGCAAAGTTGAACTTGCTTGCAACGTAAGCCATTTATTTACCACTAATGGTTCATGCTGATATTGATGATAAAAAGCAGCGAGTGCTTCTTCACGTTGCGGAACATCATGATCATTCAATGCAACTAAACCGCCTAATTGATCTGTCATATTATTCGCTTTAATTGCTTCGTGATAAGCAATATCCACATATTGTTTCTCGCTAGTCTTCATCAAATAATATAAACAAATATTTTTTAAACGACGATGTCCGGCATCATTAATATCAAATTTATAATGACCCGATAATTGATTTTCCTTCAACACAGAAAACCACAATGTCTCAAGTTTTTTTGCTAATGCATTTTCAAGAAAAACTTTTGCTTGATAAATAATATCAAGATCAATTTTTTGAATACGTGTTAATAAATATTTTAATGAGGGGAAAACTAAAAGGCGTGCTAATAAATTTTTATCCTGCATTGGTTTTGATAATAATTTTTCAAAACTATCTAGTAATAATAAATTCACCGTTGGTGTCTTTTTTGCAGCAATATCTTTCGCGACAATTTCAATCATGTTTACAAATAATCGCTGCCCCGCTTCCCATCGACAAAACGCATCCGAATCACACTGCAATAATAATGCTAATTGTTCATTCGTATAATTATATTGTAATTCAACAGGCGCAGAAAAATGTCGCAACAACGATGGTGTCGGATCTTCTTTCATATTAATAAATGTAAATGTTTCTTCTGGTTTTTTCAGTTCTAAAATTTTTGTGCCTTTTGTAATTTCATTTTCACCCTGTAATTGTAGATCTAAATCGACACAATCAGCACCAACCAAACCAATTGCAAATGGCATATGCATTGGTAATTTATTTTCTTGTCCTGGCGTTGGCGGACAACTTTGTTTAATAATGACATCAAATATTTTTTTATTTGCATCATAATGTGTTTTCACACGCAATACAGGTGTTCCTGCTTGATTATACCAACGCAAAAATTGTGACAAATCTTTTCCTGATGCTTCTTGCATCACCGCAATAAAATCATCTGTCGTCACAGCTTGTCCATCAAAACGCGAAAAATATAAATCCATTCCTTTTCGAAAAACGCTTGGCGATAATAATGTTTTCACCATGCGAATCACTTCAGCACCTTTTTCATAAACAGTCACCGTATAAAAATTATCAATTTTCATATAACTATCAGGACGAATTGGATGCGCCATCGGACCTGCATCTTCTGGAAATTGATGATTACGTAATGTATTCACGACATCAATTCGCGCAACGCCTTTTGATGTTGTATCTTCTGTAAAAGATTGATCACGAAAAACAGTTAATCCTTCTTTCAATGTTAATTGAAACCAATCACGACATGTAATGCGATTGCCAGACCAATTGTGAAAATATTCATGCGCGATCACACGTTCAATATTAATATAATCAGTATCAGTTGCCGTACTTGGTTTTGCTAAAATATATTTGGTATTAAAAATATTTAATCCTTTATTTTCCATCGCCCCCATATTGAAATCACTGACTGCAACAATCATGTAACGATCTAAATCATATTCACGACCGTATTTTTCTTCATCCCATTTCATCGCTTTTTTAAGCGCAATCATTGCGTGCGCACCTTGATCTAAAAATCCTTTTTCTAAATATAAATCTAAATCTACGCTGCGTTTTTTCATCGTCACAAATTTATCGGTAATTAAATCAAAATCACCTACGACTAATGCAAACAAATAACAGGGTTTTTTTGATGGATCTTTCCAATGCACCCAATGACGATCATGCTCTAAATTTTTTTCTTCAACTAAATTTCCATTTGATAATAAAAATGGATATTTCTTTTTATCTGCTGAAATGGTGGTTGTGAAATAGGACATCACATCAGGGCGATCTAAAAAATAGGTGATGCGACGAAATCCTTCTGCTTCACATTGCGTGCAAATATTATTGCGCGATTGATACAATCCCATTAATGATGTATTTTTTTTCGGGAAAATAACAACGTGAGTTTCTAATGCAAATTGATCAGACACATTTTTAATGGTTAAATGCGTATCTGTTTTTTCAAATTGATTTTCTGTTAATGCTTTTCCATCAATATAAATTGCTTGTAATTTTAATTCTTCACCATCTAAAATTAATGGCGCACCAGCATGTTTTGTTTTTGGATTGCGCACAATATTTAAAATGGATTTCACAATCGTTTGATCATCTTGTATATCAAAATGTAAATGTACTTTTTCAATTAAAAAATCGGGTGGTGTGTAAGCTTTTAGATAAGTGGTTTGTGGGTTTTGAGATGACATACAGTACTCCAAATAATTTCGTGCATATTACCTGAATTTTTCTCTCACACACACCCCCGCGGATAAATTATTTTTTTGTGTAAACTGCTCGTAGAATCAAATAACCTAAAAATCCAGAACATAAAGATCCAAATAAAACACCTATTCGAACGTATGCGCTGTATGGCGCAACGGAATGAAACGCTAATGTGCCGATAAATAAACTCATTGTAAAACCAACGCCAGCAATTAATGCAACGCCATATAACGCTGTATATGTTATTTCGCTTGGTAAGCGCGATACACCCATTTTTACCGCAAATGTTGCAGCAAGCCAAATGCCAATTTGTTTTCCAAAAAATAATCCGAGCGCAATACCTAATGGCACAGAAGATAATAAATGCGCTGGCGTTATTCCTAAAAATGAAACGCCGGCATTTGCAAATGCAAAGATTGGTAAAATACAAAACGCAACCCATGGGTGTAATTTTTTTTCTAATCTGCGCAATGGGGAATTGTCTGGATTCTTTTTATTTTTAAGCGGAATAAAAAATGCTAAAACAATTCCTGCTAATGTTGCATGCACGCCAGAATTTAAAACACATAACCACAAAATAAATCCAATAAAAAAATAAGGTCCTAATCGTTTTACTTCTAAATAATTAAACAATGCTAAAATACAAATTAATAATAACGCACACAATAATAATAAAAATGAAATATCTGTGCTGTAAAAAACAGCCATAATAATAATTGCACCGATATCATCAAAAATAGCAAACGCTGTTAAAAATATTTTTAAACTGACGGGAATTTTATTACCAAGCAACGATAAAATCGCTAATGAAAATGCGGTGTCTGTTGCAATTGGAATTGCCCAACCTTTAATTGCAATTGGATCGTGCCAATTAATAAAAAGATAAATAGCGGCAGGTCCAATCATGCCACCCAATGCAGTGATTGCTGGTAAACTAATTTTTGAAATTGAATTTAATTCGCCTTCCAACATTTCTCGCTTAATTTCCAAACCGATCAGCAAGAAAAAAATAGTCATGAATCCATCATTAATCCAAAGCAAAATAGGTTTTTCCAGATGAATATTTCCAAAAGAAATTTTGATTGGGGTATAAAAAAATGAATGGTAATAATTAGCAAATGATGAATTATCAACAATAATTGCGAGCAGTGCTGTCATCACTAAAATAACACCGGCGCTGGATTCTAATTTGATAAACTCGCGAATGGAGCGTAACGGCATGGGTTAATATCACCTAAAATATAGTGGGTATGAGTTCATACTCACGCCCACTTTTGTGTATTATTTACATGATGTATCACAGGATTCTGAACAGAAATAACAACAACAGCAGTTGTAAACTAGAGCTACAAATATACCAAACACAAATAAATCAAGAAAACCCCACCACAATCCCCACAATCCACCGACAAAAGTAGGTGCCAAATGGTAATACACAGCGCTCATTTGACCAATCAAAGACAATCCAAAACCCCAACGAGCGCCAGCCCAACACAATAACATCCAACCAATACCTGAAATCACTCCCCATGCAAATCCAAATGCAACAGGATGTAATTTTCCATACTTACTCATCACAACTCTCCTTGTATCAATCACATTACGACCAGATTGATTATACTGAAATTTACGCTAGTTATCCAAATGTACAGAGTATTCAGAAAATTGACGTTGCTTTATTGAGGCAAAACTATTAAGATTCCCGATCTAATCAATCTTTTTGGACAAATAAAGGGTTAAAAACACATGCCAACTGTGGATATTCAAGAAACTGGTTCATTCGACGTTGCGTTACGTCGCTTTAAACGTGCTTGCGAAAAAGCAGGTATTCCAACTAAATTGCGTCAAATGGAATACTATGAAAAACCAACTACCAAACGCAAACGCAAACATGCAGCGGCAGTAAAACGCTTTGCAAAAAAATTGCAAAAAGAGCAAGAAACACTCGATAAAGAACGTATTCGCCTCTAATCATTTCATTTACGTAGGAAACGTTATGACGGATTGCGCGCTCAAATTAAAAATCACTGAAGATATGAAAGATGCTATGCGCGCGAAAGATGCGCTGCGTTTAAGCACTATTCGTATGTTATTAGCAGCGATGAAACAAAAAGAAGTAGATGAACGCGTTACACTGATCGATGCTGATGTTTTTGCAATCTTAAATAAAATGATTAAACAACGTCGCGAATCTGTTGCACAATTTCGTGATGCAAAACGCATTGAATTAGCAGAAAAAGAAGAACATGAAATCACACAATTAATGCATTATTTGCCACAACAATTAAGTGATGCGGAACTCGATAAAATAATTCAAGAAGCAATTCAAACAACTGGCGCAAAAACCAT
The DNA here is from genome assembly GCA_001801815.1 of Gammaproteobacteria bacterium RIFCSPHIGHO2_12_FULL_36_30. GTDB lineage: Bacteria > Pseudomonadota > Gammaproteobacteria > Coxiellales > Coxiellaceae > 2-02-FULL-42-43. The sequence goes on along the minus strand of MGXU01000006.1, from coordinate 12,733 downwards.
TAAAGAAATGGGTGCGATCATGGCTGCCGTTAAACCTAAAATTCAAGGTCGCGCGGACATGTCAAAAGTCAGCGAGAAGATAAAATCTAAACTCGTTTAGTGTTACACTACTTCGCATGAAGAGTAGAATCCCCAAAAACTTTATCCAAGATGTCGTCGCGCGAACCGATATTGTTGCAATCGTCGGATCACGCGTTGAATTAAAAAAACGCGGCGATTCAAACACAGCATGTTGCCCTTTTCACGCAGAAAAAACACCCTCATTTTCTGTCAGTCAATCTAAACAATTTTATTATTGTTTTGGATGTGGCGCACATGGAAATGCAATTGGTTTTTTAATGGAATATGATCATTTATCTTTTGTGGATGCGGTGACTGATTTAGCGCAACAATTAGGAATGACAATTCCAGTAGAAGCAAATGATGCTGAAACTGAAAATTATGAAATACTGTATACACAATTATATAACGCACAAACTTTATATGAAAAAGAATTAAAAAAATCTCCCACCGCAATTGAATATTTAAAAAATCGCGGATTAACTGGAAAAATTGCAAAAGAATTTGGCATTGGTTTTGCGCCGAATGCGTGGGAATTTTTATCACAAAGCGCAAAAAATAAAATGGAGCGCGAAGCATTAGCAACTGCTGGAATGCTAATTGAAAAAAATCTTGGGACTTATTATGATCGTTTTCGCAATCGCATTTTATTTCCCATTCGCGACGTGCGCGGAAAAACAATTGGTTTTGGTGGACGCACATTAACAAATGAAATTCCAAAATATTTAAATTCGCCGGAAACACCTATTTTTCACAAGAATCAAACGTTGTATGGTTTATATGAAGTGTGTCAACATCATCGCAAATTAAATCGCGCGCTCGTTGTTGAAGGTTATTTAGATGTTATTTCACTTGCACAACACGAAATTAGTTATGCTGTTGCAACATTAGGCACTGCATTAAATGCAAAACATATTCAATTATTATTACGTTACACATCTGATATTATTTTTTGTTTTGATGGTGATAATGCGGGACAAAAAGCAGCGTGGAAAGCATTAATATTTAGTTTGCCATTATTGCGCGATGGAATTAATTTTCGTTTTTTATTTTTACCTACAACAGAAGATCCAGATAGTTGTGTTCGAAAAATTGGTAAAGCTGCATTTGAAAAATTAATTGATAACGCAACTGCTTTGCCCACTGTATTTTTCGATCAACTTGAAAAAGAATTTCCTAGCAATTCAATTGCTGGAAAAGCAGCGTTTGCAAAAACAGCAAACGATCATATCGCAACCATGCCACAAGGTATTTACAAAAATTTATTACTAGATGAACTAGCAACACGATTACATATTCAGCGAACCGATTTAGCAGAATTATCTGTAAAAAAAGAAGAAACGCGTGCGGCAACCATTTCATCATCACCAAAAAAAATGCGCACAACATTAAATCCTGTGCAAATGGCAATTCAATTATTATTGCAAAATCCATCACTCGCACAACTTGCATCAAAATCACCTACATTAAAATTTGCTGAAAAAACAGCAGAAAAATTATTATTGATAGATTTAATTGAACGATGCACAGCAAATTCCATTTCACATGTCGGTGAATTATTCGAATCAATTGAAGATGAAGTCACGCGCGCACTATTTGCAAAAATAGCCGCACTGCCTTTACATATTCCAACAGAAGGTCAAGCAGCAGAATTTATCGGCGCACTACAACGTCTGCACGAACAAGATCAAGCACATCAATTATCTCATTTAATTGCGAAAGCAAAATTAAATGAATTAGATAATGAAGAAAAGCAATTATTACAGCTATTATTGGCTAAAAAACATGCAACAACTACAGCAATAATTGAGTGAGAAAGCCTGGCATAAATTACACTAAAGCGCTAGAATGCTAGGTTTATCAAGACCACCTCTGCGAGTAACTCTATGGCACCTAAAAAACCAGCGTCAAAATCAGTCACTCCACCAGATCAAACACAAGAACAAACCACTTCTGCAACCACTGGTTTTAATGCGTTAACACAAGAAGCGAAACGCAAAGGTTATCTCACGCATGAAGATTTATTGAATTTATTACCGAATGATTTTGTTGATCCGAATCAAATGGAAAGTATTATTGACCGTCTGAACGAAATGGGCATTCGCGTATACGAAGTACCACCCGATAATGACGAATTATTACTTGATAATAGCGATGACGATGAAGAAGAAATTACCGAAGTTATCGAAGCAATTGCAACTGAAAATCGCACAACAGATCCCGTTCGAATGTACATGCGCGAAATGGGCAGTGTTGAATTGCTCACGCGTGAAGGTGAAATTGAAATTGCAAAACGAATTGAAAGTGGCATTCGTCAAGTAATGGGCGCATTAGTTTATTATCCTGAAATAATCGAATCATTTATCAAACGCTATCACAAAATTGTCGGGCTGCAAGGTCGTTTAAGCGATATTATTTCTGGCTATTTTGAATCGGATGAAGAAGTTGCTGCGCGTGTTGCGCTAGTTGCTGCAAATGCAGCGAGTCTTGCAGCGATTAAAGAATTAGAATTGGCAGCTATTGCGGCAGCGCAAGAAGAAGCGGCGCTCGCTGCATTAACTGCAAAATCCAAATCAAAATCTGCAAAAACAGCAGGCAAAGATGAGGATGAGGAAGAGGAAAAAGAAGAAAAAGAAGAGGAGGAGGTGGTTGCTGAAAGTGTTGATGAAGAAGAAGATGCTTTTGGTGATAATGGACCTGATCCAATTTACACTGCAGAACAAATGTCAATTCTCGAAACATTATTTGCAAAATATATTACTGCAATTAAAAAATATGGAAAAAATCACAAAACAACCAGCAAAACACGTGATGCAGTTGCAGAACATTATTCCAAATTTAAATTATCGATCAAACAATTTATTCGCCAAACAATGCGTCTGCGTAATTTATTGCGCGAAACTCGCGAGCAAGAAAGAATTATTATGCGTCATTGTGTTGTTGATGCAAAAGTGTCGCGTAAAGATTTTATTCATGCATTTTCAAATAATGAATCGAATGAAAAATGGTTGGATACTTTTATCAAAGCACATCCAAAATCGGCTGCATTATTAACACATCACAAAAGAGATATTCAACGCGCACAAAAAAAATTAGCGTTGATTGAAGAATCAAGTAATTTAACAATTCATGATGTAAAAGAAATTAATCGTCGCGTTTCAATTGGCGAAGCAAAATCACGTCGCGCGAAAAAAGAAATGATCGAAGCGAATTTGCGTTTGGTTATTTCAATTGCGAAAAAATATACGAATCGTGGATTACAATTTTTAGATTTAATTCAAGAAGGCAATATTGGTTTGATGAAAGCGGTTGATAAATTCGAATATCGTCGCGGATATAAATTTTCAACTTATGCAACATGGTGGATTCGTCAAGCGATTACGCGTTCGATTGCAGATCAAGCGCGCACGATTCGAATTCCAGTTCACATGATTGAAACGATTAATAAATTAAATCGAATTAGTCGGCAAATTATGCAGGAAACAGGATTGGAACCAACGCCTGAAGAATTAAGTAAACATATGGATATGCCGGAAGATAAAATTCGCAAAGTTTTAAAAATTGCGAAAGAACCGATTTCAATGGAAACGCCGATTGGTGAAGATGAAGATTCTAGTTTGGGTGATTTTATTGAAGATACCAATATCGAATCACCGGTTGATTTTGCAACTAATTCTGGTTTGCGCGAAGCAATGCGCGAAGTGTTGTCGAGCTTAACGCCACGCGAAGCAAAAGTTTTGCGTATGCGTTTTGGTATTGATATGAATACCGATCACACATTGGAAGAAGTTGGAAAACAATTTGATGTAACGCGTGAACGTATTCGTCAAATTGAGGCAAAAGCGTTACGTAAATTGCGTCACCCCACACGCGCTGAAAAAATGCAAAGCTTTTTAGATCGTGAAGGTGATAAATAAATTTAAAAACACGGATATAAATTTTTATTTTCTCTTGTTATAGTACTGCCGAATTAAATCGAGTATTTTGACTTTAGGCAAGGCGTAATTCGAGTGAGTATTGGAGTTTACGATTTTGTAAATGACAATACGAACGAGAATTACAACGCAGCATAAAGTCAAAAGACGAAGATTTACGGGCTCATAGCTCAGTTGGTTAGAGCAGGGGACTCATAATCCCTTGGTCCTAGGTTCGAGTCCTAGTGGGCCCATTCTTTTAAACAATTATAAAAAATGCTGACGTTTTTTTGTCGTGGTATTTTTTTATTTCGGGAGCACATATGACAATTGAAGTTTCATTGCAAATAAAATTATTAGCAGCGCCCACTTTTTCAGAATATGATGGTGGCAATGCATTTATGTTTTATGAAAAAATCTATCAACGATGCAAAATGCTTGGCAGCGGCGCTTACGGTGAAGTATATTGCTTCGAAGCTGATGATCAAACAAAACTCGCCGTCAAAGGTGAAATGTTATTTCATGGTCGATATGGTTATGGATCGCTTTTTCAGCAAGAAGCAAAATGGTGTCAAAAAATTTATGGGCTAGGAATATTATCGGGCGATCCAAAAAATTCTACAATTCCCCACTACGTTTTAATGCCTTATTTTGAGGGAAAAACACTCGCTAATTTTTACTATGGCACATTAAAAGATGTTTTCTTTTCCTGGATAAAAACAGCGGATTCAATTAATCAATTACACACGCAACATCATATAGTGCATGGCGATTTAAAATCTGACAATGTTGTGCTGGGAACATGTTTTAATCCATTGGTGAGTCACGATGATCGTGAAAAAGCGTTTGTAATTGATTTTGGTTTTGCTACAAAAATACACGCGCATAGAGATATTTATATTGCCAGCACCGATGAAAATAAAAAACGCTATCGACAACACGCACCTGAGTTATTTGGCGATGCTGATTTTCACATTGCATCACCAACACATGATATTTATGCTCTCGGTATTTTATTACGCAGCATGTATATAATGTTTTTAAATCAAAATGAAATAATTGAAGATTTAGTACCAGAACATCAAACGCTAACAGAAGTAAAAGAAAATTTAATATGTGAAGATCCAACAAAAAGATGGTCGATTGCCAAAGCAATATTTATGTTAATTACTACGTTTTTTTCACGTATTTCTAAACCGATGTGGGTAAATTTTTCTTCCGGATTATCATTAGAAAAAATGCGTGGCGCAACACTCATGCAAGATCTTTGGAAAACCAGCGCTGGTTTTGCTATTAACATGCGAAAAAAGGAATTAGAACTGGAACAAGGAATACTTGCAAGACAAGGAAAAAAATCAAATTGCAAAGAAAATAAAATAAGTGGATTAACATTATTAGAATCTGAAATTCGAATACAAAATGCTTCAGCGTTGGAAACAATTGTTGCGCGTACAGAAAATAAATTTCCAGATTTAACAGCGGGTGTTTTTTCGCAACGCACAAAAACATTGATGGATGAGTTGTCGAGAGTGGCGCCAGTGTTTCATTAAAATTTAATTCCTTGCGCTAAAGGCAAATCATCACCCCAATTAATGGTGTTGGTTTGCCGACGCATATAAGTTTTCCAAGCATCTGATCCTGCTTCTCTACCGCCGCCGGTATTTTTTTCTCCACCAAATGCGCCGCCAATTTCTGCGCCCGATGTGCCGATATTAATATTGGCAATTCCACAATCACTACCGATTGCAGAAAGAAATTGCTCTGATCGTTTTAAATCATTTGTAAAAAATGATGAAGATAAACCATATTCAGATTCATTTTGCATTTTAATTGCATCAGAAAAATTTTTATATTTCATTGCGTACAATATTGGCGCGAATGTTTCTTCTTGAACAATATTCCACTTATTTTCTGCAGCAATAATCGTTGGCGTAACAAAATATCCCGATTTTTCTAGCGTTTTTCCACCTACTAAAATTTTTCCACCAGCAAATTTTGCTTTTTTAATTGCTGAAAGATATGCATCAACTGCAGATTGATCAACTAACGGGCCCATCACTGTTTTTGCATCCAGTGGATTACCAATTTTAATTTGATTGTAAGCATGAATTAATTTTTTGATAACAGTGTCATAAATATTATGATGAATGATGACACGACGCACCGTTGTGCAACGCTGCCCCGCTGTTCCAACCGCACTAAATAAAATTGCAGGAACAACTAAAGACAAATCCGCACTTTCATCGACAATAATTGCATTATTTCCGCCCATTTCTAATAAACTTCTGCCAATTCTTTTTGCAACACGTTCGCCAACATGACGTCCAACATTTGTTGAACCTGTAAAAGAAATTAATGGTAACAGTGGCGTATCTAAAAATGCATTCGCAGCATTTTTATCATGAAAAAAAGTCAGCGAAAAAATTCCTGGCATATTATTTTCTTTCATCACTTTATTACAAATATGTTGCACTGCAATTGCGCACAATGGAGTTTTTGAAGACGGTTTCCAAACAACTGTATTGCCCGCAATTACAGCTAAAAATGCATTCCACGCCCAAACAGCAACTGGAAAATTAAATGCAGAAATCACACCAACAACACCGAGCGGATGCCATTGCTCAATCATTTTATGTTGCGGTCTTTCAGAATGCATCGACAAACCATATAACATGCGCGATTGTCCGACTGAAAAATCAGCCATATCAATCATTTCTTGCACTTCGCCCAATGCTTCTTGATAAATTTTTCCCATTTCCAAAGTAATTAATGCTGCAAGTTCTTTTTTTTGCGCACGTAATTCATTTCCAATTTGTCGAATTAATTCTCCACGTTTTGGAGCTGGCACTGTGCGCCACGATAAAAATGCTTTGTGCGCAGCATGAATTGTTTGTTGGCATTCTTTCGCAGAACAAACAGCAACACTTGCTAAACGTTCTTTTGTTGCAGGATTAAATGAATCAATCGTCTTCATATTTTTTGACGCAATCCATTTTCCACCAGCACAATGTCCGCTATTTGTTTTATCGGTTAAATTTAATTGTTTAAATATTTCTTTGACGGATAATTTACGCATAATAATGTCCAAATCGATTATCAATTACATCTTGAAAGGCAAATTGTTCTTGTGTAACAAATCCATGCAAATCATATTGTTTTGTTAACACTAAATCTGCAACTGCACAAATACCACTTGCAGTTGATAATTGTATTGCGGTAAATAATTTTTTATCTAATTTTGCAGGATATAATTGTTTTGCATAACTGACTTCAGATATTTTATTGTTTTTCTTTCCGATTAGCGAAACATAAACAACAACAACATCCTGTTGTGTTTTTGGAATTGCATCTTCAAAAATAGTTTTCAAAATATCGCGATGCTTATTTAATTTTAAATCATTCATTAAAAATTTTATTTTTTCGCAATGTCCTGGATATCGAAGCGTTTTATAATTTAAGTTTTTCACTTTACCAATGCACGATTTCCACATTGTGCTCAAACCACCTGATGTATTAAATGCTTCATAAGCAACGCCATCAATAATTATATTTTCTAAATGATCTAGCGGTTCTACAATTGTATATTGTCCATCAACAATTGCTTCGCATGGATTTCCATATTCATTAATTAATCCATCTGTCGACCAAGTTAATGCGTATTGCAATGCATTATTTGGAAATTGCGGCAGCGCACCAACGCGTAATAAAACAGAATCAATTTCATCATATCCTTGCATTAAATGATGTGCTGCAATATTAATAAAACCTGGTGCTAAACCACACTGTGGAATAAAAACTGTTTTTGCACCTTTTGAAATTTCTAAAATTGCAGCGGTTGTTTTTACATCTTCTGTTAAATCAAAATAATGTAAATTATATTCACGGGCTTTTTTTGCAATCATTACATTTGCATGATAAGGCAAGCTTGAAATCACAGCAGAAAATGAATGTGATTTTAAAAGTGCTGTAAATGCTGCATCATCGTTTACGTCACAAGTTTCTGTTTTAATTTTTTTATCTAATGCATGTGAAAAAATACGATCTGCTAAAACAACTTTATAATCAGCGTGATTTTGCAAAAGATGTGCGATTGCAGTACCAATATTACCAGCACCAATGATTAATATTTCCATGTCTGTCTCGCAAGAATGCGTTTAAATGATCATAACACATACATTTATGCAGACACAAAACCAGCTAAATGCACGCCCTCCCTGGGCGCGGGTTGATAGTTATTTTTTACATTGCATTTCCTGAATTAACGCAATGTCCCTCACGCGCTCTTCAATTTCTTGAAGTAAATGCGATGCACTAACAACATCGTAGGTGGCAATACCAGACTTCGATAATGCATCCACTATTGTTTTTGTTGTTGGGCTATTTTCTTTTTTGATAGCTTCAATAACTTTTTCAAGCAATGCAGTATCCGAAGACTCGCTCACTATTGACCACCACATCCTGTTAGGAACAAGTCTTGGGCATTTCAGTTTTCGTTGATTCTCCAACTGAATTAGTTTTGTTTTAAGTTCAGTTAGATGAGCGACAGTACACGTTACTAAATGCTGTACTGCATTTTCTCTTTTAATCCTTATTTTTTCTTGATCTTCCTGACTAAGACTACCTTGTCCCCATGATCCTGTATTTCCAGGTCCGAATGCCGGCATAAATACCTCGTTAAAAAATAAAATTAATAAATAATGTCTACAAAAATGCACGCACAAAAATTAATGCAAAACATTTTGTTAGACTGCTTGTGTTAAATCAAAAATATGTAGGAAAATAATATGATTGGCTGCTTAACAGCCAAAATAGAAATAAAAATAAGTTGCGCGACAAAGTACAACTGCCGAACGATTTGCATTCGGTGCTGCGTTTTTAGATTGTTTGTCGTCGTTTCGTTTCATAATTTTTTAAATAAAAATTAATTGGATTTTATTTTTAACATACTATATTTTTCTTTGCAAGAATAAATATATTAAGGTTTTATTAAATTTTTTAATATGTGTCAAAAAAAGTGCGATCGGTTTGAAGTTTAGAGTCTTCAGCTCAATAAGATCGGTAACAATAGGTTGCAAGAGTTTTATTAATCCAATTGTTACAAAAAAACAGATTGCAGATAACACCAAATAACCCAAACACAACAAAAGATTTCCAGAATGATATAACCAATAAATTCCAACAGATATAATTAATAAAATAAAGATTGTAATTACACAATACACTACCATTGTTCTAAATGCCTCAAAGCCTAATAACCCGAGGAAAATTAATAATAACAATAGATACATCATCGCACCTCTTTTTTTAAAAAAAACCTTACAAGTTTATTATTGCTGGGAATTTTGCGGTACATATAGTTTGTAATATTTTTTAGCTAAGCATTTTGCTTGAAGTAATGATCCATGTGCCCATAAATACTGCGCGACAATATTTTTCTGTTTTTCAGCAATTTGTTCATTATGCGTATTTAAACCTTCTGCTTATGATTTTTTGTAATTCTGAATTGCTCCATAACCTTCCCCGTATAAAAATGCTAAATTATATGCTGCCTCAAGATTTCCCATTTTTGCTGCTGCTTTATAAGATTGAAAGGCAGCTACATTGTCATGTTTTCTGGAGTAATTCACTCCAATGTCATCATAAGCGACACCCATTTCATATTTCGTATCAACAATCGATGGCGAGCTAATGCCTATTTTTTTCAAGGCTTTTTTACCCCAATATACAATCGCATTGGGATCCCATGTTTTAACAACTGACTGATCAGCATACATCGCGGAAATAATATCATCCACCCAACCAGTAACATCACCTGGAGCCGCTTTTTTATATAAATTTAATGACTCAGCATAATTTTTCATTACATAAGCTTTATGGGCTGATTGAATGAGTGCAATTTCTGCTGGAGAATTGGTTTGTGTTTCACTAGCCAATGATTGTTCACATGTGATAAAAAGCGCAAAAAATATCGAAACAAAAGTTATCACATAAAATATTGATAATTTCCTCATATGTTTTCTCTTGAAATTCTTTTGCAGTACTGTAACTGCGCATTTGCCTGAAAATGTCCAATCTCTAATCATTCGCTCATCGTTGATGATACTAAGGAAGTCTTAGTATTCCGTCAAGAAAAACTAAGGGAATCTTAGCTTGTAGACAATGAAAATTGCAGGCTAACAGTGACTAGATCACCCATCAGCAAACGTTTGAAAGAAGCACGCATTGAGGCTGGTATATCTCAAAAAAAGCTTGGTATTGCAGCTGGTATTGATGAGTTTGGCGCTAGCGCTCGCATGAATCAATATGAGAAAGGCAAGCACTCACCTGATTTTGGCATGGTTCAAAGAATAGCAAAAATACTGAAAGTACCATCTGCGTTTTTCTATACAACAGATAATAGCTTGGCACATCTTTTGAAAGCATATGCCAAACTCAATGACAAACAAAAGAAAAAATTAATTACATTTGTTGAAAAGTTGTTTTATTCAAATTGAGTTATCTAACAAGACAGCAATATTTCGCGCTGAAAATAAAATCAAATTATATAAAGACCGAAATGAAGTCATTTAAGCATGATTTACAGTCTCTTTTCTGCTTCTACAATCTTATTCCGGGACTGGCGTATTCTTGTTTCTCCACTGAAGGGGTGGAGTCAGCTGGTTTATTTGGAAGCATTAAATTTTTATGGAAGTTGGCTATGTTATCTTTATTTGCAAGAATTTGCTCCCATGTAGCCCACACGCAATTATCGGGTAAACTTGCATGTGTGTTTCTTGTTGTTGGAATAGCAAAGCTATGTGACCCCAACATAAGTAATGATCGGTCGTTTATTTCTGGATCATCTCCAAAAACAGCGTGAATACTACCAGATAAATCTTTTATGTCCCTACAAAAAACTCTTTGTAATTCTTCAGTCTTTCCATCGTCCGCGTTCGTATGAACAACAGTTGATGTATCCCATTTGGTTCTAGTGCCACAAAAAATTATTTTACCAACATCATCTTTTGATAAAAGACGTAGCTCAGCCAAGCAATCCATAAATCCCTGAGCGCCCTCTAAATAACTGGCGGTAGAAATAACACATGAAAATCCCTGATTTATTCTGCATCTTAAGTAGCTTATGGCATCTAAACGAATACCCCCCACCTCATGTATAAAATGTCCAGCATCTTTCGCGATAGCGCGTACAGCCTTGGCATTGCTAAATTCTGGGCGAAACATGCGAATACCTAATTCAGTCATTTCTTTCGAGGCTGTTCTCTTATTGGGATATTTGTGTGGGTTATTTGTAACATCTAATTTCCACTCTTGCGCAATCCTGATAAACTCATCACGATTTAGAACCGCTTTTTCAGTAATTAAATTCCAAAGTGGGTATCCTTCGTTTGTCAAAGTACCGTCTAAATCAAAAATTTCAATTCGCATATTTCATTCCTCATTTTTAATATCTAAATCCAGCGAAAATACCACACTTTTTATGGGCTGAAAAAATTGGACATATGCAATAACTCAGAGGATGTTTATAAATTTTGCCCATCTCTGAATAGACTGTAGATATCCACTAGGCATTTTCAAATTATTAACTTCATGAATAGAAAACTGCTCTAATTTTTTATGTTCATTACTATGAATTAAATTAATTTTTTTATCTGTGATAATGCAACCATATGTCACAATCAATACGTGTCGCTCATCATCAATATGATAAATCCATGAATCAATAATTTGTTCTGTTGTAATATTTAAATTTGTTTCTTCTTTAATTTCTCTGATCAAACATTTTTCTGGTTGCTCATTCAGTTCTAGTTTTCCACCCGGCAATTCAAATTCGTCGCGTTCATTGAGCAGTAATGGAATTTTTCCATTATCCAGAAAAAACACTCCTTTCACAGAAACAGGAAAGCGATAAGCATTATTGTCGGAGCCAAGTGGCAGTTTGCAGTGATTATTCATGTGTTGACCACGCGTGTAAGTTATCTATGCTCGCATTTGTCTGATGATGTACGCAGCGCAGCCCTAATCTTTCTGGGGATTTTAAATTTACTTCTAAATCGTCGATATAAACGCAAAGCTCTGGATTTAATTTAGCATCGTTCAGAACATGCTGATAAATCGCATCATCTGGTTTTCTCAAACCCACCTCAAACGAATAGTAAACTTTTTCAAACATAGAATGAAAATTAATGTCGTGTACTTTATTAAAACGCGTTTCAATTTCTCTTGCGTGAATAGGATTTGTATTAGAAAGTACAAATAAACGAAACCCATTTTCTCGAAGTGTTTTTAACACTGTTATGGTTTCAGCAGGAACTCCACATAAATTAGTACACCAAGCCTGAATTACTGTTTCTGATGAAATACCTGGACTACACACTGTTTTAAGATGATCAACAAACTGACTCTCTTGTATTTTCCCTGTTTCAAAGTCGGAACAAATATCGGATTGACCATACAGACTAAAAAACTGACTTGGGTCGCTCATTCCAAGCGCGCGAAATTCTTGCGCCACTTGTTTCGGGTTAATTCTTTCTATTACACCACCTAAATCAAAAATAATCGCATTACGCATCGCAAATTCCAATGGTTTCAGACAGCATGATGTGATGTCTTATTAATTTTCTATTTCCCATAAATCCAGAACGTCCATGCAACATTCTTTTATTAACGCCATTCTCAACTTTTAAATTAATTTGAACGACACGACTTAATCCTGTACGTTTGGTTTCGCTAGAAATCAAAACTGCAAGGAGAAGGCCGTG
>MGXU01000005.1 GCA_001801815.1 Gammaproteobacteria bacterium RIFCSPHIGHO2_12_FULL_36_30 | reverse complement strand
GCTTAAGATTTGCTATCAGAGAAGGTGGCAGAACAGTTGGTGCGGGTGTTGTGGCGAAAATATTAGCGTAAGTACGTTAACTGTTAACCGAATCAGAGGTATTAATTAAAATGTACCTCAGACACGGTTAACGAATAACGGTTAACGAATAACGTTTTAGGCCAGTAGCTCAATTGGTAGAGTAGCGGTCTCCAAAACCGTTGGTTGGGGGTTCGAGTCCCTCCTGGCCTGTGAATGAAAAGTTGTACATTTAGGTAAATCACGCGATGAATCAGAAAAACAACGTAAGAGAAATTGGTCACGGAGCGGCGCAAGAAGCATCGCAATTCAACGGACTGAAATGGACAATTGTTTTTTTTCTCGTAATTGGTGGTATAGTTGCCAACACTTATTTTGCTGACGTTGCATTAGCGATACGCACAGCGATCGGAATTGTTATTTTTGTGTTGGCATTGTTGGTTGCATTTCAAACTAGTATTGGTCATGTAGTTTGGACATTTGCAAAAGGTGCGCGTGTTGAATTACGCAAAGTAGTTTGGCCAACACGACAAGAAACCGTTCAAACAACTTTAGTGGTTGTTGCGATGGTTGTATTTACAGCGCTTGTTTTGTGGGGAGCAGATACCCTGTTTTATAAATTTGTTGGTTGGCTTACAGGTCAGGGGTAAAAATGACGGAAGAAATCAAAAAAAGATGGTATGTCATTCATGCTTATTCCGGTTTTGAAAATTATGTTGTGAAAGCATTGGGCGAGCGCATTAAATTAAAAAATGCTGAACACCGTTTCGGTGAAATTATTGTTCCGACCGAAGAAGTAGTTGAAATGCGCGGCGGTCAAAAACGCAAAAGCGAACGAAAATTTTTTCCAGGATATGTTTTAATTCAAATGGAAATGGATAACGATACTTGGCATTTAGTAAAAAGCGTGCCAAAAGTTTTAGGTTTTATTGGCGGAACTGCTGAAAAACCAGCGCCAATTAGCGATAAAGAAGCGGCGAATATTTTGCGTCGTGTTGAAGAAGGCGAAAGCAAACCAAGACCAAAAGTTTTATTTGAACCAGGTGAAGTGGTGCGTGTGACTGATGGTCCATTTGCTGATTTCAATGGTGTTGTTGAAGATGTAAATTACGAAAAAAATCGTCTGCGTGTTTCTGTTTCTATTTTCGGGCGTGCAACGCCGGTTGAATTGGAATTTGGGCAAGTAGAGAAAAGTTAACCGTTAACCGTTATTCGTTAACCGTAATCGTGCTTCTGACACGGTTAACTGTTAACTGTTAACGGTTAACGCTACAAAACGGGGAGCTTTTTTAAAAAGCGTTTGCACCCAAACAGCGAGAAAAAACATGGCAAAAAAGATTCAAGCTTATATTAAGCTGCAAGTAAAAGCGGGCGAAGCAAATCCAGCGCCACCAGTTGGCCCTGCATTAGGTCAACATGGTGTGAACATCATGGAATTTTGCAAAGCATTTAATGCAAAAACACAAGGTCTCGAAAAAGGGTTACCAACACCAGTAATTATTACTGTTTATTCAGATCGTAGTTTTACTTTTATTACAAAAACACCACCAGCTTCGGTGTTATTAAGTAAAATTGTGCTCGGTGGAAAAAGCGGAAGCGCAACACCAAACACTGCAAAAGTAGGCAAAGCAACACGCAAACAATTAGAAGAAATTGCAAATATAAAAGCACCTGATTTAACCGCTGCAGATTTAGAAGCAGCAATTCGTACTATCGCAGGCACTGCGCGTAGCATGGGTATTGATGTTGAAGGAGTTAAATCACGTGAGTAAGCATTCAAAAAAACAAACACCCGTAAGAGCAGAATTAGTTTTGGGTAAACAACATCCGATCGTAGCAGCAGTTGAACTTGTAAAAAAATGTGCGACTGCAAAATTTGACGAAAGTGTAGATGTTGCATTGGTGTTGGGAATTGACGGCAATAAATCAGAACAAGCTGTGCGTGGCGCAACACAATTACCAAACGGCACTGGAAAAAAAGTGCGTGTTGCGGTATTTGCACAAGGTGCACAAGCTGATGCTGCAAAAGCAGCTGGTGCTGATATTGTTGGCTTCGAAGATTTAGCTGAAATTGTTAAAACAGGCAAATTAGACGCTGATGTTGTAATCGCAACACCAGACGCAATGCGCATTGTCGGACAATTAGGTCAAATTTTAGGACCAAAAGGTTTAATGCCCAATCCAAAAGTGGGCACTGTTTCAAATGATGCTGCAGCTGCAGTGAAAAATGCAAAAAGCGGTCAAGTGCGTTATCGCACTGATAAAAATGGCATCGTGCATTGCTCAGTTGGAAAAGTAAGTTTTAAACCAGATGCAATTAAACAAAACTTAGAAGCATTATTAGTTGATGTAAAAAGAGCAAAACCCGCAAGCGCAAAAGGCATTTATCTGAAGAAATTAATTATTTCTTCAACAATGGGCCCTGCGATTCATGTGGATTTAGCATCTTTAAATACATAAAAGATTTCGTGCGACACTTTTTTGTGTCGTCGAAGACCGTAGGTATGCGGAAGCATTTAATTTCCTACGTAGATGAGGAGAAGTGACGTGGCTTTAAATTTAGAAGATAAAAAAGCAATCGTTGCAGAAATATCGGGAATTGCAGGTTCTGCTTTATCCGCTATCGCTGCTGAGTATCGTGGATCAACTGTCTCGATGATGAATACATTGCGAAAAAATGCGCGGAAATCAAAAGTCTCTGTCGGCGTTTATCGCAACACATTATCACGCAGAGCGTTGAAAGATACTGAATTCGCTTGTTTATCAGAAGTATTAACAGGTCCGATTGTGCTACTTTTTTCACAAGAAGATCCAGGTGCTGCTGCACGCGTGATGCGTGATTTTGAATTTGCCGAACAATTAACTGTGCGCGGACTCGCATTGTCTGGAAAATTATTACCTGCTAATCAATTAAAAGCAGTTGCTAGTTTACCAACATTGCACGAAGCATTAACACAATTAGTTGCTGTAATGAAAGCGCCTGTAACTAAATTTGTTCGCACGATGAATGAAGTGCCAGCAAAAACAGCGCGTGTGTTTCATGCAGTCGGCGAAAAAAAGAAAGCAGCGTAAAAATTAAATCAACTTGAGGTATTTTACAATGACACAATTATCAAAAGATCAAATCTTAGATGCAGTTGCAAACATGAGTGTAATGGATGTTTGTGATTTAGTAAAAATGATGGAAGAAAAATTTGGCGTTTCTGCGGCAGCAGCAGTAGCGGTTGCGGGTCCTGCAGCAGCAGCGGGTGCAGCAGTTGAAGAAAAAACGGAATTCAATGTTGTGATGACTGGCTTCGGTGCAAACAAAATCGAAGTGATTAAAGTTATCCGTGCAGTAACCGGTTTGGGCTTGAAAGAAGCGAAAGACATGGTTGAAGCAGTACCTGCTGTTGTAAAAGAAGGTGTATCAAAAGCAGAAGCGGAAGATATCAAGAAAAAATTAACGGACGCAGGCGCAACTGTTGAAGTTAAATAATTTATAAAAAAATATCCCGGACGGCAATTTTTGTCGCCTGGGATTTTTTGTTTTGTGGAATTTGCTCACATAGTAACTTGATAATTTAGAGGCAGCTCCGATATGACGACCAAGCATACAAATGATCGATACACAGTAACTTCAGGATCGGAAAAAAAACGCGTTAGATTACGCTTGGGCGAAAGTCAATCCGAAGTTATGCAAATGCCTTATTTGCTCAGCATTCAATTAGATTCGTACGAACAATTTTTACAAGCAAATATTCCTGCAGAAAAAAGACTCGACGTCGGTTTGCAATCCGCTTTCAAATCTGTATTTCCCATTGAAAGTTATTCAGGCAATGCACGTTTAGAATATGTTTCTTACACATTAGGCGAACCATTATTCGATGTGAAAGAATGTAAATTGCGCGGCTTAACATTTGCCGGCGCGTTAAAAGTTAAAATGCGTTTAGTTGTTTTCGATAGAGAATTAGCAAAAGATAATTCTGCAATTAAAGCAATTAAAGAACAAGAAGTTTACATGGGCGAAATGCCTTTGATGACACAAACCGGCAGCCTTGTCATTAATGGCACAGAACGTGTTGTCGTTTCTCAATTACATCGTTCGCCCGGTGTGTTTTTCGAACACGATAAAGGTAAAACACATTCGTCCGGAAAATTATTATATTCCGCACGTATTATTCCTTACCGTGGTTCATGGTTAGATTTTGAATTTGATCCGAAAGATTGTTTATTTGTACGTATTGATCGTCGTCGTAAATTACCCGCAACAATTGTTCTGCGCGCATTAGGTTACAACACAGAAGAAATGTTAGCGTTATTTTATGAAAATAATGTTTTTCATATTGAAAAAGATAAAATCGTTTTAGATTTAGTGCCGCATCGTTTGCGCGGTGAATTAGCTGCAATGAATATTATCGATGAAAAAGGCGAAATAATTGTTGAAGCAGATCGTCGTATTTCAGCGCGTCATATTCGTCGCATTGAAAAAGCACATATTAAAAAATTAGAAGTAACAGAAGATTATTTAGTCGGCCGCGTATTAGCAAAAGCAATTGTTGATAAAACAACAGGCGAAGTGATTGCAGAAGCAAATCAAACAATCACTTTAGAATTAATTGCTGCATTGCGCGCTGCAGGTGTGACCGCAATTGACACACTTTACATTAATGAAATTGAACGTGGTGCATATATTTCTGACACATTAAAATTAGATACAACTGCATCAACCATGGATGCATTAGTTGAGATTTATCGCATCATGCGTCCGGGTGAACCACCCACAAAAGATTCTGCAGAAACATTATTTGAAAGTTTATTTTTTACAAATGATCGTTATGATTTATCTGCTGTTGGTCGCATGAAATTTAATCGTCGAGTTGGTCGCGAAGATTTAACAGGCTCTGGCGTATTATCAAAAGAAGATATCGTCGATGTTTTACGTGTATTAGTAAATATTCGTGATGGTCAAGGTGAAGTAGATGATATTGATCATTTAGGAAATCGTCGCGTACGTAGCGTTGGTGAAATGACTGAAAATCAATTCCGTGTTGGATTGGTTCGTGTTGAACGTGCAGTGAAAGATCGTTTAAGTCTTGCTGATGTTGATACATTAATGCCGCAAGATTTAGTCAATGCAAAACCAGTTTCAGCTGCGATCAAAGAATTTTTCGGATCAAGTCAATTATCACAATTTATGGATCAAAATAATCCATTATCCGAAGTGACGCACAAACGTCGCGTTTCGGCACTTGGACCTGGCGGATTAACTCGCGAACGCGCGGGATTTGAAGTGCGCGACGTGCATCCAACGCATTACGGTCGTGTTTGTCCAATTGAAACACCTGAAGGTCCAAACATTGGATTAATTAATTCGTTATCAGTTTACGCGCGCACAAATTCATTCGGATTTTTAGAAAGTCCATATCGTCGCGTTGTTGATGGTCGCGTAACAAATGATGTGGAATATTTATCTGCAATTGAAGAAGGTGATTATTATATTGCGCAAGCGAGTACCAATTTAGATAACAAAGGAAAATTGTTAGATGAATTAGTTTCTGCGCGTCACAAAGGTGAATTTACATTAACGACATCCGATAAAGTTAATTTTATGGATGTGTCGCCGCGTCAAATTGTTTCGGTTGCTGCATCATTAATTCCATTTTTGGAACATGACGATGCGAACCGTGCGTTGATGGGATCAAACATGCAACGTCAAGCCGTTCCAACCATTTGTCCTGAAAAACCTTTAGTCGGAACAGGAATGGAACGTTTAGTTGCTGTCGATTCTGGTGTAACGATTGCTGCAAAACGTCCTGGTGTTGTTGATGCAGTTGATGCATCACGTATTGTTGTGCGTGTTGATTCATCTGCATTGCGTGATGATGAAGACATGGGCATCGACATTTATAATCTCACCAAATACACACGTTCAAATCAAAACACTTGTATTAATCAACGTCCAATTGTAAACATTGGCGACAAAGTGCAAATAGGCGATGTGTTGGCAGATGGCCCATCAACTGATTTGGGTGAATTATCACTCGGACAAAATTTGATGGTCGCGTTTATGCCGTGGAATGGTTATAACTTTGAAGACTCGATTTTAATTTCTGAAAATTTAGTAATTGATGATCGCTTCACTTCAATTCATATTCAAGATTTAACGTGTATTTCACGTGATACAAAATTGGGACCAGAAGAAATTACGTCTGATATTCCAAATGTCGGTGAAGGTGCATTATCAAAATTAGATGAATCTGGAATTGTTTACATCGGCGCTGAAGTAAATCCTGGTGATATTTTAGTTGGTAAAGTGACACCAAAAGGTGAAACACAATTAACACCAGAAGAAAAATTATTACGCGCGATTTTCGGCGAAAAAGCATCCGATGTAAAAGATTCTTCATTACGTGTTCCGCCTGGCGTAACAGGAACAGTAATTGATGTTCGCGTATTTATTCGCGACGGAATTAAAAAAGATGCGCGTGCATTGCAAGTTGAAGAAGAACAAATGACGCAAATGCAAAAAGATTTAGATGATGAATTGCGCATTCGTGAAGAAGCTTTATTTTCTGGACTTGAAAAATTATTAGTGGGTCATGTTGTTGATGGCGGACCAGATAAATTAAAATCAGGTTCGAAAATTACAAAAGAATATTTGCATGAATTAGCGCGTGATAAATGGTTTGCAATTCGTTTACGTGATGATAAAGCAAATCAGAAATTAGAAGCGTCGCATCAAAAATTTCAATCGTTGCATTCAGAACGAGATGAAAAATTAAAAGCGATGCGCATGAAATTAATTCAAGGTGATGATTTAGCGCCGGGCGTTATTAAAATTGTTAAAGTTTATTTAGCAGTAAAACGTCGCGTGCAACCTGGCGATAAAATGGCGGGACGTCATGGAAACAAAGGGGTTATTTCAACTATTGTTCCTGTGGAAGATATGCCGTATTTAGAAGATGGAACACCCGTTGATATTGTATTAAATCCATTGGGCGTACCATCTCGTATGAACATCGGTCAAGTTTTAGAAACGCATTTGGGTTGGGCGGCAAAAGGTTTGGGTCGCAAAATCGGTGCGTTATTAGAAAAACAATCATCGATGCATACGCTTCGTGAATATTTAACAAAATTATATGACGTCAGCATTGGTCAAAAATTAAATGTTGAAGCATTAACAGATGTTGAAGTAATGGAATTAGCGCGCAATTTACAAAATGGCGTGCCAGTTTCAACACCGGTATTTGATGGTGCATCTGAAGCTGAAATTAGAAAATTGTTGAAGATGGCGGATTTGCCAGAATCGGGTCAAATGATTTTGCATGATGGCCGAACCGGAAAACAATTTTCAAGACCCGTGACTGTTGGTTACATGTACATGCTGAAATTAAATCACTTGGTTGATGACAAAATGCATGCACGTTCGACAGGTTCGTATAGTTTGGTAACACAACAACCACTCGGCGGTAAAGCGCAATTTGGTGGTCAACGATTTGGGGAAATGGAAGTGTGGGCACTTGAAGCTTATGGTGCTGCATACACATTACAAGAAATGTTGACGGTGAAATCCGATGACGTGAATGGTCGTACAAGAATGTATAAAAATATTGTTGATGGTGATCATCGAATGGATGCCGGCATGCCGGAATCATTTAACGTGTTGGTAAAAGAAATTCGATCATTGGGTATCGATCTTGATTTGGAGTCGAATTGATGAAAGACCTATTAAGAAACATGAAATCTAGACGCGCAACTGAGTTTGATGGATTGCGAATTAAATTAGCATCGCCAGAAGATATTCGTTCATGGTCATTCGGCGAAGTGCGCAAACCCGAAACAATTAATTATCGTACGTTCAAACCAGAACGCGATGGTTTATTTTGCGCGAAAATTTTCGGGCCCGTAAAAGATTACGAATGTTTATGCGGTAAATATAAGCGTTTAAAACATCGCGGTGTTGTCTGCGAAAAATGTGGTGTTGAAGTTACGCTTGCAAAAGTGCGTCGTGAACGCATGGGCCATATTGAATTAGCCTGTCCTGTTGCGCACATTTGGTATTTAAAATCATTACCATCTCGAATTGGTGTGATGTTAGATATGCCATTGCGTGATATTGAACGCGTTTTATATTTCGAAGCGTATGTTGTAACGGATCCCGGCGCGACAGAATTAACAGTGGGTCAATTATTAACTGAAGAAGCGTATTTAGATGCGTTAGAAGAATACGGTGATGATTTTGAAGCGTTGATGGGCGCAGAAGCAATTAAAAAATTATTGCACGCTATCGATTTGGATGCACAAATCACGTCATTGCATGAAGAATTACCTAAAACAACTTCAGAAACAAAAATTAAAAAAATTACAAAACGTTTAAAAGTTTTATCTGCATTTAAAGCATCTGGCAATCGTCCTGATTGGATGATTTTAGAAGTATTGCCTGTGTTGCCAGCAGATTTACGTCCGTTAGTTCCGCTCGATGGTGGACGTTTTGCAACTTCAGATTTAAATGATTTATATCGTCGCGTTATTAATCGTAATAATCGTTTAAAAAGATTATTGGAATTAAATGCGCCAGATATTATTGTGCGAAATGAAAAACGTATGTTGCAAGAATCAGTTGACGCATTGCTTGATAATGGTCGTCGTGGTCGCGCAATTTTAGGATCAAACAAACGTCCGTTAAAATCATTAGCAGATATGATCAAAGGTAAATCTGGTCGTTTCCGTCAAAATCTTTTAGGAAAACGTGTCGATTATTCTGGTCGTTCTGTAATCGTCGTCGGTCCCAATTTAAAATTACATCAATGTGGCTTGCCAAAAAAAATGGCACTCGAGTTATTTAAACCCTTTATTTATAGCAAATTGCAACGTCGTGATTTAGCAACGACAATCAAAGCTGCTAAAAAAATGGTTGAAATGGAAATGCCGGAAGTGTGGGATATTCTCGAAGAAGTTATTCGCGAACATCCCGTATTATTAAATCGTGCGCCAACATTGCATCGACTGGGTATTCAAGCATTCGAACCCATTTTAGTTGAAGGCAAAGCGATTCAATTACATCCGTTAGTTTGTACTGCGTACAACGCCGATTTTGACGGTGACCAAATGGCTGTGCACGTTCCATTAACTTTGGAAGCGCAACTTGAAGCGCGTTCATTGATGATGTCAACGAATAACGTTTTACATCCAGCGAATGGTGATCCTGTTATTGTGCCAACACAAGACGTTGTCTTAGGTTTGTATTACATGACACGTGATCGCGTGAATGCGCCTGGCGAAGGCATGATTTTTTCTGATGTTGATGAAGTTATTCGTGCATACGAAGGCGGACACGTTGATTTACAAGCACGCGTCAAAGCGCGCATTGTTGAAACACGTATCGACAAACATACAAAAGAAAAAACAAAACACACGATTACAGTTGAAGCAACAACAGGTCGATTATTATTGTGGCGAATTGTGCCAGAAGGTTTGGCATTTGAATTAATTAATCGTGCGATGACAAAAAAAGCTGTCTCGAAATTATTAGACGTGAGTTATCGTAATTTAGGTTTGAAAGATACGGTTATTTTCGCAGATCAATTAATGTATACCGGTTTCCGTTATGCAACTTATTCTGGTATTTCAATTGGTATTGATGATTTAGTTGTGCCAGATAATAAACAACAATTAATTGGCGAAGCAGAAGATGAAGTGCGCGAAATTGAACAACAATTTGCGTCTGGTTTAGTAACGCAAGGTGAACGCTTCAACAAAGTTATCGACATTTGGTCGCATGCAAATGAACAAGTTGCAAAAGCGATGATGGAAAAATTGGCGACTGAAACTGTTGTTGATGCAAAAGGTAATTCAGTTCAGCAAACATCATTTAATTCAATTTACATGATGTCGGATTCTGGCGCGCGTGGTTCAGCAGCACAAATTCGTCAATTATCTGGTATGCGTGGTTTGATGTCGAAACCCGATGGCACAATTATGGAAACGCCAATTACCGCAAACTTCCGCGAAGGATTAAACGTATTACAATACTTTATTTCTACTCACGGTGCGCGTAAAGGTTTGGCGGATACTGCATTAAAGACTGCAAATTCCGGTTATTTAACACGTCGTTTAGTTGACGTCGCACAAGATTTAGTAATTACAGAAAGAGATTGTGGCACATCAAACGGTATTGAAATGAAACCACATATTGAAGGTGGTGATATTGTTGAACCGTTAAAAGAACGTGTTTTAGGTCGTGTATTAGCGGCTGCAGTAAAAGATCCAAAAACAGGCGAAATATTATTTTCTGAAAATACTTTGCTGGATGAAGCAGCGGTTGAAATTTTAGAAAGACACAGTATCGATCGCGTATTTGTTCGTTCAGCAATTATGTGTGAATTAACACAAGGTGTTTGTGCATTATGTTACGGTCGTGATTTAGCGCGCGGACATTTGGTGAATACTGGCGAAGCGGTCGGTGTTGTTGCAGCGCAATCAATCGGTGAACCCGGTACACAATTAACCATGCGTACCTTCCACATCGGTGGTGCGGCATCGCGTGCAACAGCAACTAATAATGTTCAAGTTAAATCAGATGGTATTGTGAAATTAAGCAATATGAAAACTGTTCAAAATGCGAATGGTCAATTGGTTACTGTTTCTCGTTCCGGTGAAATTATTGTGTATGATGAACAATTAGGCATCGAACGCGAACAATATAAATTACCGTACGGTGCAGTTTTATCTGTTACTGATGAAGCTCACGTTAAAGCAGGACAAGTTGTTGCGCAATGGGATCCACATACGCATCCAATTATTACCGAAGTTGCTGGTAAATTAAAATTTGTTGATTTGGTTGATGGCGTGACAATGAAACGTCAAACAGATGAATTAACTGGTTTGAGCAGCGTCGTTGTAACAAGCGCGGGCGGTTCAAAACAACGTGGCGCAGGTGGACGTGAATTGCGCGCGATGGTGAAATTAGTCGACAAAAAAGGCGACGACATCACTTTAGCAGGCGGAAAAATTCCTGCGCAATATTATTTACCTGAAGGCACATTTATTTCTGTTTCTGATGGTGCAGATGTATCGGTCGGTGATGTTATTGCGCGTATTCCACAAGAAACATCAAAAACACGCGATATTACCGGTGGTTTGCCACGCGTTGCGGATTTATTCGAAGCACGTAAACCAAAGGATTCAGCAATTTTAGCTGAAATTTCAGGTATTGTGAGCTTTGGTAAAGAAACAAAAGACAAAGGTCGTTTGGTAATCACAGGACAAAATGGCGAAACATTTGAAGCGTTAATTCCAAAATGGCGTCGCGTAAACGTATTTGAAGGTGAAACAGTTGCGAAAGGTGAAGTAATCGCTGATGGTGCTGTTGACCCACATGATATTTTACGTTTGCTGGGTGTCAGCACATTAGCAAATTATATTGTGAACGAAGTGCAAGACGTTTATCGTTTACAAGGTGTGCGTATTAATGACAAACACATCGAAGTAATTATTCGACAAATGCTGCGTAAAGTAGTTATTCTCGAAGCAAATGACACACCATTCTTGAAAGGTGAGCAAATCGAATATACTGAATTGCGCATCGCGAATGCTAAAGTCGATAAGGCAAATGGTTTGCGTGCAACGTATCAACCATTATTGTTAGGTATCACAAAAGCATCGTTGGCAACAGAATCATTTATTTCTGCTGCGTCATTCCAAGAAACAACGCGTGTGTTAACCGGCGCATCTGTTGCAGGAAAACGCGACGAATTACGTGGATTAAAAGAAAACGTTATCGTCGGTCGTTTAATTCCAGCAGGAACTGGTTTCACTTATCATGCAAAACGTCGTCAAGCGGCAGCCGCTTTATTGCTTCAACCTGAAATTGAAGCGCCAAAAGAAGTGACCGCAATTGATGTTGAACAAGCATTGAGTGAGGCGTTGAAATCTTCTTCTGAAGAATCGACAGGAACAGGAAAAGCGACGGAGTAATTTTACTTCCGCACTCGAAAGAGAACCCTGGGCATCAGCCCAGGGAATTTATATCTATAAAAGAACCTTGTTTTTTATCTTTTACGGTCATCAACGTTACGTTTAACACCGTAACGTTATGTTGCGTTACGGTCTGAAGCGTTATATCATGGGTTGTGTTCATATTGTCAGACGTACATCTTATGAAAAAAAGACAATTATTCCCCTTAGGTAAAGCATATGGCGATGCTTTTTGTAATCGTGTAGACGAAACTCAAAAGTTATTGGGAAATATTCAAAACAACAAGCATACATTGATCATCGCGCCACGCCGTTATGGAAAATCAAGTTTAGCCGAAAAAGCAATCATGCAATCGAAGTTACCTTCCGTAAAAATTAATTTTCATCTATGTACGTCAGAAGCAGAAGTGGCTCAGTTGGTGCTGGACAGTGTGATTAAATTAATTGGTAAGTCCATTGGGCAACTTGAGAAGTTGATGTCTTCAATAAAAAAATATATTTCAAATTTAGAACCTTTACTTTCTTTTGGTAGCGATCATGTCACTCTGCAATTAATTCCTAAAAACCAGCCTAATTATTCTGTCATTATTTGCGAAGCATTATTATTATTGGAAAAATTACTGATTGAAAAAAATAAAAAAGCAGTTATTTTTCTCGATGAATTTCAAGAAATCGATAAAATTAGCAAACAAACCGGTATCGAAGGTGCATTCAGAACAGCTGCGCAAGAAATGCAGAATTTATCACTCATTTTTTCTGGCAGTGTGCGTTCTCTTTTGTTAAGTATGTTTGAAGACGAAAATCGCCCACTTTATAAATTATGTCGAAAAATTAAATTAGAGCGTATCGCTGCAAATGATTATGAAAAACATATTCAAAAAATTTCGGTGGCATCTTGGAGTAAACCACTGGATTCAGCTGCATTTAATAAAATAATGGAATTATCTCATCGACATCCGTATTACGTTAATTATTTATGTGATGCTGTATGGGAGGAATGCACACAATTACCAAAAGTAAAAAATATTGAGCGTGCGTGGGCAAATGTGGTGATTGAAGAATGGAGTGATGCGCTAAGAGAGTTATCTGATTTGCCTGTCGGGCAAAGACGTTTGTTAAAATATATTGCGAATAATGAAATAAAAAATATCGGTGCGCAAGAAACTTGTGCTGCATTATCTATGCCAGCCAGTTCATTATCAACAGCTGCCGCGGCGTTAATTGAAAAAGATTATGCTGAACATGATACATCTGAATATTATCGTGTCATTAATCCGTTGTTATTAGCGGTTTTGCGTGGCGCTGAGGATTGATACTTTACAGGAGTTTCGCACCAACAAATATTAAACGAGCGAGCGATAATGTAACTGAAAATATTAAATTAAGTTGATGGAAAGATGTGACCTGTCTCTTTTGTAGCGAATAGCGTCACGACAGACGCGGGACCGAACCAGGGATGGTTCATCTTTGAGCGGAAAAAGAGACAGGTCATATCTTTACATCTCAACATATTTTTTTCAGCTACATTATCCAGCGAGCGAGCGCAAAGATTCAAAAGTGCGAAACTCCTGCTTTATAGAAAAAATACCGTAAAATCTCACAGCAATCTTTCCTTGCAAATAAGGAAAGATTTGGAATAATCTTTCCCTGTCGGTAAGGAAAGATTTTAGAAAAATTTTACTGATCGAAATGTCTTTTTATTTTTTGTTTTTAATACTGAGTCTCCATGTTAATTTTCCTCGAATTATTTTTATTAGGATTTGCTGTTAGTTTTGTTGGAACAAACACAGGTGGCGGTTCTTTGGTAAGTATTCCTGCAATGATTGCAATGGGATTGCCGCCAACCATTGCGATTGCAAGCGCGCGCATTTCATCTATTGGTTCATTAATTGCTGGTCTGCGTGCATTTCACAAACATAAAAAAGTGGATGTTAAAACTGCATTACCCGCAGCATTGATTAGTATTGTTGGCGCATCAATCGGCGCGGTCATTATGGCGCATTTTCCAACAGTATGGTTGATGCGAACCGCCGGTATATTAACGATTGCATTACTTGGCATCGCTTATTTTTTCAGAAAATATCATTATCATTTAAAACAATTATCGCCATCGAAAAAAATAATCGGTTATTGTTTATTTTTATTTACCAGCCTGATCGGTGGTTTTTTTGGTGGGCAAGGAATTTTAACTACGATTATTTATGTTTTATTTTTTAATAAAACGATGAGCGAATCAGCAGGAACACGCAAAATAAATTCTTTAATTGGAAATTTAGGCCCGTGTATTATTTATCTGTTTTATCATTTTGTTGATTGGCCAGTGGTATTTGCATTGATGTTTGGAACCATGTTAGGTTCGACGGCTGGCGCGCATTATGGCATTAAAAAAGGCGATGTGTGGCTTGAAAAATTATTTATACTTGTGTCGATTTTGTTGGCGGTTCGATTATTGTTGGTGGATGTGGCGTGAAATCATATTGTATTTCCATTTATTTTCCAATACGTCCCTAAAAATAATTATTCAAACTATATTTCAATTGAAAATATCTAAGCGTACAATTCGCTTATTCAATGATTGGAATATGATATGAAACGATTTGTAAAAGCAGTTGGTGGAATGAATCATTCTGTTATTTACACCAACATTGATGGAAAACATTTCCGATTTTTTGGCGGCACATGGGCGTGGCGCAATCACAATCCAGGAAATTTAAGACCAAAACAAAAGGGTAAGTTTAGAAATCAAATTGGCGCCACACACCGTCTAGCAATTTTTCCCAATGATGAATTAGGTCATGTTGCATTGTTAAAACTTCTAAGAACAGCATATGGAAATGATTCTATTCACAAGATGATTTATATATATGCTCCGCCAAGTGAAAATCCAACTAAAAAATACGAAAAGTATTTGCATGAAACAACAGGTGTAATGGGTGACAAAAAAATAAAAGATTTTACTCCGACTGAATTTAAAAAATTCTGGGAAGCAATTCAACACTTTGAAGGATTTCGAAAAGGGAAAATTGTTGAAATGCACAGAATCATCCGCGTTAAAGAGCTCGATAAAAATTTATATCAATACTATCTTGATTCTGGTGACACAATAACAGAAGAAAAATGTATTCGATTAGCCAAACAAGGAAAGGTGGAGTTAGAGGTATGTTTTTCAGATTTGGGTAATATATTTTTAAGATCACCTCCAAATAGTTGCTTTCAAAAAAAGTTGGGCGACTTAAAAAAATGAGTATGAAAATAAAAATAATTTTCTGTATCGCTGTATTTCTTTTCCCACCATTCATTTTTGCAGATCAATTCGTTTCTAGCTACATCCCACCTGATCGTATTTATTATGGCTCAGAAGTGCATCATAAAAATAACAATCGCGTAATATCGCCAAATAAAAAATGGCTTGCATTTGTGAAGACAGGTCGATATCCCATTCCTAAAGCTTGCTTATTTTTCTATGACCCACATTATCGTTATGGTAGCGAAATTTGGATTATTAATTTGGCAAATAAGAAAAAACGGCTATTAGTTGCGAATAATTTTTCCTGCAATCATACGAGAAAAGTTATTGTAGATCCATCTGACTTAAAATTTTCACCAGACAATAAAACACTTTATTTTGAAACTTCAGCACTACCTACTTCCGACGCACTACATGCCATCGATGTTAATGGAAAAAATTTGAGATATGTGACAAATGGAAACGAATATCGCGTCGTGCAAAACGGTCGTTTCAAAGGCGATTTAATTGTGAATCAACATCGCTATCGTTTTAAGGGTGGCAAACCTTTAGGTAGTTATGATTGGGATTGGTTATTCACACCAACCGGCAAACAAATTAAGTTGTATAAAAAAGAAGATTGAGCATGTAATTGCAAAATTATTAATATATCAAAGGTGAGATATGTCAAAAATAAAAATAAATATCATTGCATTGTGCGTGACACTATTTTTTTCTGCGGGAAGTTTTGCTGTTCCCGCTATTTTATGTCCCAGCGCCGCAAACATTAAAGCAAATTACGCGCAAGGGAATAACAATATTCAAGATTTTGGAAATGGTGAATATGAAATTTTTAATCCTTTGTATTCCACATCAGTGGTGTATGTAATTAACTTGATTCCGAATAATATTCCAAGTGCATTAATGTTTTTAAATCAAGTGACTGCTTCATACAAAGTGCACGCGCATGTAGTGCCCAGTAATAAAAATGAAGTGTATTGCACTTATGTACCTTATAGTTCCGCGCCTAGCTTACCCAGTGCGAGTGGTGTTATTTGGTTTAAGCGGGTGTCGTGATCTTTGAATTTATATTCCACAACACGAAATACTATAAAGCGTGCAACACCATATACTATAAATGGTACAGGTGTATTTTGTTATTAATCAATCGGTTAATGTACTTATAACATAAAAACTCAGTAATCTGTTGCATCAAATCTCAGTAATCTGTAACATAATATCCAAGTAATTGAAAACATCAAAACTCAGTAATTGTTTGGATAGCGATGGATACTCATATTAAAATTGCCGACGCTTTAACACGTGTTAAGGCCATTGCTGATGCGCGCGGTGCGCATATTGTGAAATTTAGTGAAATCAGTCGCGCTGATCGCGAGCTGTTGATTCGAACGCAGTGGCTTCACGAAATTATTAAAGGGTGGTATTTATTTACAAGACCAGATGTGGCTACTGGAGATTCTGCTGCGTGGTATGCAAATTTTTGGGATTTTTTACGCGTTTATTTGAATGATCGATTTGGTAAAGATTATTGTTTATCTGCTGAAAGTTCGCTTGAATTACATGTCGGTGAAACTGTTGTGCCCGCACAAGTGGTTGTGATTGTGAAACAAGGAGGTAGCACACAACAATTACCTTTTAAAACCTCACTGCTTATTTATTCAGACGCAAAAAATTTACCGACAGAAAAAAAAGAAATAAATGGATTGCAAGTAATGCCATTACCATTTGCTTTATGTAAAGTTACACCAACCTATTATCAAAAATGCAGTGAAAATGTGGAAATTGCATTGCGATCGGTGCGCACACCATCTGAATTAACCAATGCCATTTTGCGCGGTGAATTTAAAAGTGCCGCTGAACGAATTATTGGTAGTTACGAATTTTTTGGTTTAAAAAAAGAAGCATTAGAAATTAAAAATGATTTAATACATGCGGGCATGTTGATTAATGCGAGTAATCCTTTTTTGCAAAATAAACCTCATTTATCAAAACAATTTCAGTCACCTTATGCAGCACGTATCGAATTATTATGGAAAAAATATCGAGAAACTATTATGGATATTTTTCCAAAAGAAATAGGTCTTCCAAAAAACTCAAAAAAATATCTCGCACAAGTCAATGCATTATATGAATATGACGCATACAATTCCTTATCGATCGAAGGTTATCAAGTCAGTGCTGATTTAATTCAAAGAGTGCAAAAAAATTCATGGAATCCAAATTTACATGAAGAAGATTACAATCAACGCAATGCATTAGCGGCGCGTGGATATTTTGAAGCATTTCGCTCTGTCAAAAAATCACTGACAAAAATATTATCCGGAAAATCTCCTGGTGCGTGCGTTAAAAAAGATTTATCAGTGTGGTATCAAAATTTATTTGCACCTTGCGTTCGAGCCGGAATTATTTCGCATGCAGATTTATTGGGCTATCGCAATAATCGTGTCTTTATTAGAAATTCATTGCATGCGCCACCACCAAAAGAAGCGGTATTAGATTCCATGGATGTTTTTTTTCAATGTATAGCGACAGAAAAATCAGCGTGTGTTCGAGCCATCTTGGGACATTATATTTTTGTTTTTATTCATCCCTATATGGATGGTAATGGTCGTATTGCGCGATTTATTTTAAATACAATGCTCGCTTCCGGTGGTTATCCTTGGAGTGTTGTGCAAGTTGCAAGACGAAAAGAATATATTGACGCACTTGAAACGGTGCACACAAAATCAGATATAAAACCGTTTGTACATTTTATTATTGATGAAATGAAAATCAGCAAAAAATTATTAAAATAAATTTTTTCATTTTTTGCGCGTCTTGCGCGAAAAAATAAAAATAATTAATCCCACAACACTAAAAATAATCGCCGGAATTGCAAGCGGTAATGTTGATGAAATATTATTGGTAATTAATATTGCGCCAATAAAAGCAGAAAATAAAAAACGCGCTGAACCACTTAATGCAGCTGCAGTGCCTGCATGATTTGGAAATGGTTCCATCGCGCCGCCACTTCCTGCGCCCAAACAAAATGTGCCGCCAATTCCAATTAATAACATTGGCCAAATAAAATTATCAATTGTTAATCCTGTGATGTAATACCACGCAGTCATTATTATTCCGCCAATTAATGTAATTATAAATCCAACTAAAACAGTGCGAAAAACACCGAGTTTTTCAACAATTGCACCCGATAAAAAACTACCGACAAAAAAAGAAATGCCCATGTAACAAAAATAAAATCCATAATCCATTTCTGGAATATGTAATAAACGAATAATAATGTAAGACGAAATCGAACAGAAAATATAGAGATAAGATAATCCAAAACACGTTGCTGCAGTATATAAAATAAAAATAGGATTTTTTGCAATACGATAATAAATTTTAAAAATATCAGTATGTAATTTTGTGCGATGTGATTTTGGTAATGTTTCTGTTAATCCAAAAAATGTTGTTGCAATGGATGCAAATGCAATGACCAATAATGCTTGAAATGTTGCAGGCCAACCATAATGCACATCCAAATAACTTCCAATAAATGGCGCAAACATCGGTGAAAATGCAATTAATCCATTTAAATAACTATATGCTTTTGCACTTTGCGTTCCAGAAAAAACATCACGCACGACAGCAAATCCCACGACCATCATTCCGCAACCGCCAATGGCTTGCACAACGCGAAACAAAACTAATTCCGTAATATTTTGTGCGAATGAACATAATAAACTGCCGCACGCAAAAAATAATGTTGTAATAACTAATAAAGATTTTCGTCCGTGTTGATCGGATAACGGCCCAACAAATAATTGCATCACGCCCGCAGTTAACATAAAACTCGTTAACGTTAATTGTGTTCCTGCAGCAGTTACTGAAAATAATTTAGAAATATGCGGCAATGCCGGCACATAAATATCCATGGCGAATGCAAGTGCGATAACCATGGGTGATAATAATAAAACTAATTTGCGGGTGGAG
The DNA here is from genome assembly GCA_001801815.1 of Gammaproteobacteria bacterium RIFCSPHIGHO2_12_FULL_36_30. Classification (GTDB taxonomy): domain Bacteria; phylum Pseudomonadota; class Gammaproteobacteria; order Coxiellales; family Coxiellaceae; genus 2-02-FULL-42-43. The sequence continues at coordinate 6,431 of MGXU01000005.1, read as the reverse complement.
TAGGCCATGATTTATATTGCCAATCTCATTTGAGTTGATTGCTTACCCGCTAAAAATAATTTTTTAATTTCTTGGTATTGTTTGTAAAAATTATTTTTTTGTTTAATTGTTTTTGTGAAAAGCCGTTCATAAATATAAAGTCTCAGCATCACTTCAATATTTCCGTCCATATTAGTTACGCTATTGCGAAAACTTTCCCATTTATTGACAGCAGCGTGGGATTCATGCACAACTGTTTTTCCAAATTCTCTCAGCGACATTTCAAAATAAACACGAACAAATTTTACTTGATTTCCAGTAAATCTCGATTCCTGTGTTATTAATGCCTTAATTACTTTTTCAGAAATATTAGCAATATTAATCTTCGGATGCCATTCATCTTCGAAATAAATCATTTCAACGGATGGTAATACAATGGGAAATCCAAGACCATTGTAAATATAATTTTTAATTGTTTTTTTTTGCATTGCGCCAGTCTTTTGTCTTTCTTGTTCGCATAGCTGATCGTTACTGTATTATAGATGAAAAAACCAGTTTGTAAACCTAGTTTACAGCAATATTTTCAGTGTGTTGTAAACTGTACGCGGAATTTTAAGAAAAATATACTCGGGTTTTTTAAATAAATTTCAACGAGATACTTCTTAGTAAGTCTGATTGTCTTGTCAGCTATGCTCAAAAAGTTGACAACCCCCCCCTGTGCCCCACACTAATAACTGCAATACCCAAACAAAACCCCGACAAAAATGTGGAGAAATTGTTATGAAAAAAATGAGTAAAGCGGTTATTTTATTTTGTGGTGTAATGGGATTGGCGAGTTTTGCGTATGCAAAAATACCCATTCCTCTGACTTGCCCACAAGTTTCTCAGATAAGATATATCAATGGTCATTATGTGACGACGAATGGATGGGGGCAAGTTGGATCGGTTCAGAATCAACGCCTAGAGGGTCTTACTTTCTCTGAGGCTATGATGTCCTTGTCACAAAATGGACCAGGATCATTTGGACCAGGAGCAGTGACGTGTTCATATAGTGGTACTGCGAGCAATGGACAAGCTTACATGGCCCTTAATCCAGGCGTACGTCCACCAAATTATCAGCCGTCATCCCAGAATGATGTTTACTTGCCATTTGGTTCAAATTGGAGCAAGCCCGATTCTTATGGTACGGTGAAGTGCACTAGCAGTCTGGACTCTTGTCTATTTGGAAAGGCCAATGGCTAATGATAATAAATCGGTGGCATATAAATTCTCTGGGTATAAGCTCAGGGAATTTATATTCGCAGATTCACCGCGTCTCATTTTATTTAATTCGCAATTTTCCTAACACCGCTATAAAAAATTCCGGTGACCACACATCCAATGTTGATTTATCTTTAATAAATAACGCTACATCTTCTTTCGCTTTATTAAAATCCGTTCCATGAATTTTTTTTGATAGCAAATTAATTACATCATTTTTATTCAAAATATTTTTTTGTTCCCACACATTGCTTTGCACAAGACGTTCCTTTAAGTGTAAAAGATTGAGCGGCGTATTTCGCGAAACATACCAAACAAAATCATACCAATCTCGCCCTTTAATTCTTTTTAACCAAGGACGACATAATAATGCATGTACTTTTCCGGCAAATAAATCAGATTCAACAAAACTTTTTATGGGAAATGAAATGGGTTGTAATAAAAATTTTGATTCAGTGTTAAATAAACCAGGTGGATTGATATCAACTTCCATTTTAATTTTGATTATTTGCATGGAGTGAATATTTTTAATAATATCGCTCGGTGCTTCGATTGCAATAAATTGTTTCTTGGATTCCGCTTTAATAAACGCTGATTCAATATTCGTTTTTGATGATTTTATTTTAGTTTCAACAGTTGATTCAAATCCAAATGCATTTAATTCTTTTACAATAGCATTGTTATACGATGTTAAATCAAAATCATTCTTTTTACTTAAAAGAGAAAAATCTAAATCTTCAGAAAAGCGATCAAGTCCATATAAAATTCGTAATGCAGAACCGCCATAAAAAGCAGCCTTTTCAAAAAATTTTGCTCGCCACAAACCTAACAATGCAATTTCTTGAAAAATTTCTTTTAATGCATTCGTATAATCATCATAAGAATGAGGATTATATTTTTTCAGCATTTGTTTTATAGTGTCGTGCATTTTATTTTCTCATTTTAATATATTTTTTTAATAATACAATTCGCTCATCATGATAGTGATTTGATATTTCTTCAAGATGATTTAATTTAAATTTTAATAATTCACGCTCATCTATTCGAAGATCGTGCAATAAATATTTTTCCATCTCTTCAGTATTTTTTAATTCAATGTGCTTATCTACAATATGAATTTGATCGGAAAGTGCTTTTTCAGGCGATGCAATGAGAAATGCGTGCTCTGTCAATGCTTGATTTAAAGTAATGCCAACAGAATATTTTTCAGAATTTAAATAATAATATTGAAATACACCGACATCGGTCGAAAAATTTTTAATTCGATTGTTAGTGATATTGGTGATTGTATTAACACGTTCGGGTATTAATCCATAATAGCTTAACGCATAGGTCAATGAGATAGCCGATGGACCATAAATTAAATTTGCCAACACTTCTTTTGAATAAGGTTGTAGCGCGCTATTTTCTCCGAAAATATACAAGCCTTTTTTGATGCGTATCAATTCTTTACTTTTCAGCCACGCAGAAATTTTATTGCGTGGTTTTACATAATCTTTCAGCGCTGACAAAATAAAACCATAATCGATTTCTTCGCGACCTGCCAATTTTCTCAACGTTTCAATTTTCATTAATTCTCCAGTATGTCCTTTATTTTAGGACATACTAGATTTAATAGCAATATGGCGAAACTTTGTGTGTCTTTTATAAAGCTTGTATTGCAATTTATGTGGGCAATTAAATCATTGATGGAAATTTCAATCCATCCAAAACCCCACTAAAAAACCAATTCCACACAATTTTCTCTAATTGCAAAATTTCCTCCGAAGTTTGTTGACATATGCACGTACCTTTCTTTAGAATTCCCGATCCGTTGAATTGAATCGTAACATTTTGGACAAACGACATTTTTGGAGAAAGCTGGACAATGGCAAGAATAAATCAGTTGGTTAGAAAACCACGTCGTTTACAGATTAAAAAGACTAATGTGCCTGCGTTAGGCGGAAGTCCGCAACGTCGTGGCGTATGTACGCGTGTGTACACAGTAACACCTAAAAAACCTAACTCAGCGTTGCGTAAAGTTGCGCGGGTGAAAGTAACGAATGGTGCTGAAGTCACTGCATATATTGGTGGTGAAGGTCACAACTTACAAGAACACTCCGTCGTGTTGATTCGCGGTGGTCGTGTTAAAGATTTACCAGGTGTACGTTATCACGTTGTGCGCGGTAGTTTGGATATCGCCGGCGTAACAGCGCGTCGTCGTGGTCGTTCGAAATATGGTGCGAAACGCCCTAAAGAATAATTTATTTTGGAGATATAAAAAATGGCAAGACGTAAAGCAGCCCCAAAACGCGAGATTTTACCCGATCCGCTTTTTAAAAGTATTTTATTAGCGAAATTCGTTAATACAGTTATGCGCGCGGGAAAAAAATCTGTTGCAGAAAATGCTGTTTATGGTGCGCTTGACCATTTAGTAAAACAATTAAAAAGCTCGAACAAATTAGCTGCTGTTGTTAAAAAAGAAGATGAAGAAGGTGGTGAAGGTTCTGGCGGTAAAGGTGGTGCAGCTGCAAAAATATCAGGTGATATTCGTGCAGATGAAGCATCACGAACTGCTGCAATTAATGCATTTAAATCAGCATTAGAAAATATTACACCGCAAGTCGAAGTAAAATCTCGTCGTGTCGGTGGTTCAACTTATCAAGTTCCTTGTGAAATTCGCGCATCACGTCGTTCAACTTTAGCAATGCGTTGGTTAGTTGAATACGCAAATAAACGTAATGAAAAAACGATGGTGATCCGTTTAGCAAATGAAATTATGGATGCATTAGAAAATCGTGGTGGCGCGGTGAAAAAACGTGAAGACGTTCATCGCATGGCTAAAGCAAATCAAGCATTCGCACACTATCGGTGGTAATTATGTCAACTCGCGCAACTCCATTACATGAAACTCGCAACATCGGCATTATGGCTCACATCGATGCGGGTAAAACTACAACAACAGAACGTGTTCTATATTACACCGGCGTTTCTCACAAAATGGGTGAAGTGCACGAAGGTAGCGCCGTCATGGATTGGATGGAACAAGAACAAGAACGCGGAATTACAATCACATCCGCTGCAACAACTTGCCATTGGCAAGGAATGGATAAACAATTTCCGAAACATCGCATTAATATTATTGATACACCCGGTCACGTTGATTTTACAATTGAAGTAGAGCGTTCTTTGCGCGTACTCGACGGCGCAGTCGGTGTGTTTTGTTCTGTTGGTGGTGTTGAACCACAAAGCGAAACCGTTTGGCGTCAAGCAAATAAATATAAAGTTCCGCGTTTAGCATTCGTTAATAAAATGGATCGCTCCGGCGCAAATTTTTTACGTGTTGTTGGACAAATTGATCAACGCTTGCGTGGCAATCCTGTTCCATTGCAATTACCAATTGGTGCTGAAGATGAATTCAAAGGTGTCGTTGATTTAATTCGCATGAAAGCAATTTATTGGAATGAAACAGATTCTGGTATGACATACGAAGCACATGAAATTCCAGCTGATATGTTAGCTGAATGTGAAAAATGGCGCGCAAAAATGATTGAAGCTGCCGCTGAGTCAAATGACACATTAATGGAAAAATATTTAGAAACAGGCGAATTATCAGATGTTGAAATCAAACAAGGTATTCGTGCACGCACATTAAAAAATGAAATCGTTCCTGTGTTGTGTGGTTCTGCATTTAAAAATAAAGGTGTTCAAGCGATGTTGGATGCGGTAATTGAATATTTACCGTCGCCGCTCGATGTCCCACCGGTAAAAGGTTTGGATGAACGCGATCAAGAAATTACACGCGCGGTTGATGATGCCGCACCATTTTCTGCATTAGCATTTAAAATTATGACCGATCCATTTGTCGGCACATTAACTTTTATTCGTGTTTATTCTGGTTCTGCAAAATCTGGCGACACTGTTATCAATTCAGTGAAAGGCAAAAAAGAACGTATCGGCCGTATTTTGCAAATGCATGCAAATACTCGCGAAGAAATTAAAGAAATTCACACGGGTGATATTGCAGCATTAGTTGGAATGAAAAACGTAACAACAGGTGACACATTATCTTCAATTGATGATGTGGTTATTTTGGAACGCATGGAATTTCCAGAGCCTGTTATTTCTGTTGCGGTTGAACCAAAAACAAAAGCTGATCAAGAAAAAATGGGAATTGCGCTGGGGAAATTAGCGCAAGAAGATCCATCATTTCGAGTTCACACTGATGAAGAATCAGGTCAAACCATTATTTCTGGAATGGGTGAATTGCATTTGGAAATTATTGTTGATCGTATGATGCGCGAATTTAAAGTTGAAGCGAATGTTGGTAAACCACAAGTTGCTTATCGCGAAACCATTAAAAAAACAGTGGAACACGAAGGAAAATATATTCGTCAAACAGGTGGTCGTGGTCAATACGGTCACGTTTGGTTGCGTATTGAACCCAATACAATGGGCGCTGGCTTTGAATTTTTAAATGAAATTGTCGGCGGTTCTATTCCAAGAGAATATATTCCTGCCGTTGAAAAAGGTGTTAAAGAGCAAATGCAAAACGGTGTTATCGCCGGTTATCCAGTTGTCGATGTGAAAGTCGCTTTGTTCGATGGTTCTTATCATGATGTTGACTCTAACGAAATGGCGTTTAAAATTGCGGGCTCAATGTGTTTTAAAGAAGCGGCACGCAAAGCAGGTGCTGTATTACTTGAACCCATTATGAAAGTTGAAGCAGTCACACCTGAAGATTACATGGGTGATGTTGTTGGTGACTTAAATCGTCGTCGCGGTGTTATTCAAGGTATGGACGAAGGTCCGGCTGGAAAAATTGTCGATGCAGAAGTGCCATTGGCAGAAATGTTTGGTTACGCAACTGATCTTCGCTCAATGAGTCAAGGTCGTGCGACATATACAATGGAATTTTTAAAATATGCAGAAGCTCCTGCGAGTATTGCAGAAGCGATTATTAAGAAAAATGGTGATCAACCAGCAAAGAGATCATAAAGAAATCCATCGAATTATATTTTTAGGAGCAATATCATGTCAAAAGAAAAATTCATTCGCGACAAAGAACACGTCAATGTCGGCACCATCGGTCACGTGGATCATGGTAAAACAACTTTAACTGCAGCATTAACAAAATGTATGGCAGAACGTTTTGGTGGTGAAGCACGCGCTTTCGATCAAATTGACAACGCCCCTGAAGAAAAAGCACGTGG
>MGXU01000004.1 GCA_001801815.1 Gammaproteobacteria bacterium RIFCSPHIGHO2_12_FULL_36_30 | reverse complement strand
GTTGTCACGCCAGTGGCACTTGCCGGGTAGCTATGTACGGACAGGATAACCGCTGAAAGCATCTAAGCGGGAAGCCTCCCTCAAGATGAGATCTCGCACTGACCAGTAATGCGGTCAGTCTAAAGGTTCGTCGAAGACTACGACGTTGATAGGCAAGGTGTGGAAGTGCAGCAATGCATGTAGCTAACTTGTACTAATTAACCGTGAGACTTTCCATACAACCTTAAATGGTTTCTATGGAGTGAACTAAATAATAATTAAAAAAATATAAATGCATGTTAATCACATCAAAAAATTTCGGTGTAATTTTAAATTGAAATTACATCAACCAGTTTCCTGGTGGCTATAGCGAGCGGGAACCACCTGATCCCATTCCGAACTCAGAAGTGAAAACGCTCAGCGTCGATGATAGTGTGGTGTATTCCATGCGAAAGTAGAACACTGCCAGGGATTTAATTCTAAAAACCCATGATTGAAAAACATCGTGGGTTTTTTTTCGCCTATTTTTTTTAAATATAAATGAGATAAATCAGTTGCAATATGAAAATCTTCTTTCGCCAAAATCTACCTTGGTTTTTATTTTCATGCGGATTATTTATTCTCACTACAGTTTTAATTTTAGTGCAAAAAAAAATGGACAGCGATGGCACGCTATACGCATCTGTTGCATGGAATATGGCACATAATATTGGTTCGTTGTGGCATCCAGTTAATACTCCCAGTGTTTTCCCGCAGTTTTATGAGCACCCATCATTTGGAATGTTTATTAACTCACTTTTTTTTCGAATATTTGGTGATAATTTTATTGTTGATCGCTTGTATTGTCTTTTTACTTTAATTTTAAGTGTATGGGCGACCACTTTAATTTGGTATCAATCACAAACAGTCGCTTCAAAATATTTGTGGTGGCTGTTACTTTTTTGTTGGTCCGCTGTACCACTCATGGGAAATTGTTATGGGGCAAATGTAATTGAAGATTTGTTGGTTGTTTTTACCACTTTTTCTGTCTGGGCAATTTTGCGAATTTTGTTTCATACTTCAAAAATAGGTGTTTTATCGTTATTGTTTGCAAGTGCATGCATGACTGGAGCATTTTTTTCAAATGGTCTGCAAGCATTTTTTCCGTTTGCTGTCCCCATTATTTATCAAGTTGTTTTTTGTGATCGAAAATGGAAAGTAATTTTAACGCAAACCTTTTTACTTATTTTATTTACTACAGCAATAATATTTTCTGTATTTTTATACCACCCCGCTTTTGCATTCATACGACAATATTTTTTTGAACAAATCGTTGCTACTTTTACTCACGCTAGAATAGGTAATGGCAATTATAAAGGCTTTGCCCATCTGACCGGAATGTGGTTCGTGTTGCATAATTTATTATGGTTATTTTTAGCAATTATGGTTGTGTTTATTATACTTGCAAAAAAATCAGCAAAAACTTTTTTAAACATCGCAAAAGAAAATATTGTTAACAGAAAAGTTATTTTATTCTTATTGATTGGTTTATCTGCATCATTACCAATCTTAGCCAGTTCGAGACAGATGCCACATTATTTTTTACAAGCATTCCCGTTTTATATTTTAATGTTTTTAGAAATATTGACGCCGATGGTTGCACGCTGGATTTCATATACAAATATTCACGCATTATATTATAAAAAAATATTAATTATCGGTGCTACTTTTTTTGTGCTGGCAAATATTATTGTAGTCAGTTTATACGGTCGCTCGCCGCCGATGTTAAAAGATGTTGATGCAATCAGCAAAATAGTACCAAAAAATGCAGCAATTTCAGTAAATTCGGCATTATTTCGGAACTGGAATTTACACGCATATCTTTATCGTTATTATCAAATTGATCTAACGCAAAATCAGGGCAAGCCTTTTTATTTGCAATATAAAAACGATCAACATTTATTGCCTGGATATCAAAAAGTAGATGTGCATTTACAAAAATATATTTTATATAAAAAAAGTAGGTCTTTTTAAATGATATTGTTGAGACGTTTTACGATTTATACAATAGTCAACTATGACCGTTAGAAAATATTTTCATTTATTTCAAAAACCCGAATATCATTTTTTTAAAAATATTTTATAATTGCGGTATGTGTTTTTAAATAACGGGAGAAATAAAATGAGTAAAAGAAAAAATAAAAATGTAAGTAAAAATAAAATAATTCAAGAAGAGATAGATACGAGTAGCGATTTTGATTCGTCTGATTTCTCAGAAAATTTTGATGTGTCATGTGACACACACGAAGAAGAAGCGTCGCCACGTAATATGGAAATGCTGATTGACGCAAATCATTTCCAATCATCATTAGCATTCGCATTAACACGTTTAATCACCGAGAACACAAACACTGAAAATAAAACACAGGAAAATATTTTAAATTCTTTTGTAGCTGCGCAGAAAACTATTTATGAAAATTCATTATTGCATTCAATGCTGGAAAAATTGAGTTCATGATGAATGTTTGTTGAGACGTGATTTGTTTTTTTCAAAACATCTCACGTCTTTTTCATTGAAAAATATAAAATGAAGGTATATACTATTTGATATGTTGGAACTATTTGAGAAAAAATCACTCCTACGAATGCTTTATAGAATCCCGAAGCATATTTTAAAGCAATATGAACTATGGAAGCGTATCGTAGAGTTGCAAGGACCGAATGGTTTACGTGAAATTAGAGGATTTCATGACGAACCATTAAAAGGTGACTGGCAAGGTTTTCGATCTTCGCGACTCAATAGGAAATGGCGTGTTATTTATGCAGCGGAAGACGATGTTTGTGAAATTTATGTAGTTGATATTAATCCACATCAATATTGAGTGGGGATAAACAATATGAAAAAAATAAATAAAAAAGATTTTGTAAAATCAAAAGTGCATGTGCCCGTTACACCTGGCGAGGCAATTAAAATGATTCGTGAATTGCAAGGTTTAAGTCAAAATGATTTATCAGAAATGACAGGTATTTCACAATCGAATTTATCTGCTTTGGAAAATGATGCGCGACAATTAGGCAGAAATACCGCAATCGTATTAGCAAAAGCATTGCACGTGCACCCAGCTGTTCTTTTGTTTCCGGATTATCAAGTTGATATTGCTGCATAAAAAATGAAAAAATATTTAAACAACCCACTTTTTTCTCTCACACCAGAAAAATATCTCACTTTAATTGTTTTTCTTGGGCCATGTTTGTATTTTTTATCTGGCGTTAACATTGATATGTATTCGCCTTCGCTGCCGACCATCGCAACATTTTTTCATGCAACGATTGTACAAACTAAAAATACTATTTCCATTTACATACTTGGCTGGTCACTGGGTGCATTCATTTTCGGTATTTTAATCGATAGTATCGGCCGAAAAAGAGCATTATTAATCGGTATGTTTTTTTATGTGATGGTGAGTGTGCTCGCACCATTTTGTGAAACCATTTATGAATTAATGTTTATCCGTTTTGTTCAAGCATTTTTTATCGCATCGATTATTGCCGCACGCGTTTTAATTGCAGATTTATTAACTGGAAAACGTTTCACGATTGCCATTTTATACACATCATTGGGTTATGGCATTGGTCCCGTCGTCGGACCATTTTTTGGTGGATTGTTGCAATATTATTTTAATTGGCAAGCAACATTTATTGCGTTAACCATTATCGGCACCATTATTTTATTTTTACTATTTGCATTTGTAAAAGAGTCCATTGCGGTGCGACATCCGCTAAAATTTTTAAATATTGCAAAGCGTTGTTATTCGGTATTATCGCATAAAAAATTTGTGATGGGTGCTATATTAGGCGGCGTAACACAAGTGCAACTCATGATTTATCCCACTGTTGGCCCGTTTATTGTTGAAAAAATATTGCATCAAAGTGTATTGGTTTACGGAAATAGCGCGTTGATTGTTGGCGGTGCATATTTAACCGGCACGTTAATGGGTCGCGCGCTCCTAAAATATTTTTCATCAAAACAAATTTGTGATATTGGATTCTTTATTCTCATCACAGGATTGCCCACATCATTTTTATTTGCAATGATTGCAAAAATAGAATTAACCACCATAATGTTGCCGCTTATATTATCGATCATCAGCGCTGGATTAATTTTTCCAAACATTTTGGGCGCGAATTTAAAGCAATTTGCACATTCCGCAGGTATTGCCATGGCGATTCAAGCGTCAGTTTTATTGTTGGTATCTGCTATCGGTATTTTTTGTATCAGTCATATCCATATCACGCGATTATTTCAATTTTTCGAAATCTATTTGGTGTTGACAATTTTAGAAGTGCTGATTTTCTACGGATTTTATCATACCGTTTTTTCTTCAGATTAAAATCGCTTTACTCGAGAATGACAATACGGCGCTTGATTATTTTTTTTATAATAATCTTGATGATAATCTTCTGCAGGCCAAAATGTTTTTACAGGTTTTATCTCAGTTGCAATTTTTAAACCACGTGCAGTTAATTCTTTTTTTAATTTTTCCGCGATATTTTTTTGGCTTTCATTAAAATAAAAAATACGTGACAAATATTGTGAACCGATGTCGGGACCTTGACCATCACTTTGTGTGGGATCGTGAATTTCAAAAAAATATTTTATAATATTTTCATACGAAATTTTTTCCACATCAAAAACAATGCGCATTGCTTCAACATGATTTGTTGTGTGTGAACATACTTGTTGGTAAGTTGGATTTTGTGTTACACCATCTGTATAACCAACTTCAGTTAGCAAAACACCTAGGTATTGTTGAAATAAATATTGCATGCCCCAAAAACATCCGCCTGCGACAATCACTTCATCTGTTTTTAAAATATTTTTATCCGCAACAAATTCAATCGAAAGTGAATTAACACAATGTCGCGTATTTTTTTTCGTAAAATTTTCACCTGTAAAAACATGACCTAAATGCGCATTACATTCTGCGCAAACAATTTCTGTTCTGCGACCATCCGCATCGGGAATTTCCTTCACATGATTTTTTATAGATCCATCAAAACTCGGCCAGCCACACCCCGAGTGAAATTGATTATCTGCCCGAAATAAAACAGCGCCACATCCGCGACATAAATAACTGCCATTTATTTTTTTCTCGCAATATTTTCCAGAAAAAGGTTTTTCTGTATTTTTATTTTTGATGATATTTAAAATATCAGGCGTAAGCGCGGCGTATTTATTCATGATTCATAAAGTGCCTGAAATAAGGCATGAAAGCAAGTTTGGCGCGAAAAATGGCACGAGAAGCGTTTTCAATTTGTAACCCAAAAGAAGTTTTAGATATGTATTTATATCGATTCTTCTACGAGAAAAGAATATTATCTGGATGTAAAGTTTATATAAAATAAAGGAGCAATTTTATGAAATCCAATAAAGAAATATTGAAAGATTATTTGGATGCATTATGGTGCAACCGAAACTTGAATGCGTTGGATAAGTATGTTGACAAGTATGTTCAAATTCAAAGCCCGCTTGGAAAAGTGCGGACAAAAGAGGATATGCTAAAAATAATTGCACAATGGTTTATTTCATTTCCTGATTTATCTTTTGAATGGAATGATTTTATTGCAGAAGATAATAAAGTCGTTGTGCACTGGACTGCAACTGGCACACAGTCTGGCGACTTTTACGATATAAAAGCAACTCATAAAAAAATCACTTGGGCTGGTGTCGCAATTTATTATTTTGAACATGGTAAGATTGTTCGCTATTGGGCGATGGTAGATATGCAACACATTTTGGATGCGCTAAAAAAAGATTAAAGCTGGCGAAAGGATTTGAACCCTCGACCCGCTGATTACAAATCAGCTGCTCTACCAACTGAGCTACGCCAGCAAACTTTTTTAAATGTAAGCATTTTCAGAAGCGGCAATTCTATAGTATTCTGTGCTGCGAATGCAATGACCTGTTGCATTATTTTATCGAGAATATTATGTGGCACATTTATCGTGGCGAACACTTGTCATTGCATTCTGGCATTGTGCATTTGTGGCTCGCAAAATTATCAAAGAAAGATAATAAATTATCTGTTTTTAAAAAAATATTGTCATCTGATGAATTGGCGCACGCAGATAAATTTATTAAAGAAGAAAATAATATCTATTATGTTATTTCAAAGGCGGTAACGAGGCAAATATTGTCACGTTATCTTGGAATTTCGCCTGAAAAAATTGAATTTAGTGTTGAGAAAAGTGGTAAACCGTTTGTTGTTGGGGGCGAGTTACAATTTAATGTATCACATTCTGGCGATTACGTCTTAATCGGCGTGACAAAAAAAAATCCTATTGGCGTGGATATTGAGCGTGTCAGAAAAAATTTAGATTATTTGGCGTTAGCAAAACGATTTTTTGCGCCAACTGAGTACAATGCGATCGAAATGTTGTCTTTTGAAAAACAAATTGATGCCTTTTATCGTTGTTGGACACGTAAAGAAGCGTTTATTAAAGCGACAGGATTGGGATTGTCATTTGGTTTATCGAATTTTACTGTGGATATTTCTGAAAAACTTGAATCATCTTGTTTGCTGAGCGTTTCGGATAAATCATTTTCAAAAAATGATTGGGATGTGCGCTCAATACCGTGTGGAAATCTGCAATCTTCTTATTTTGCGGCGTTTGCGGCGCATGAAAAGGTGGAGCAAATTTTTTATTGGTGTTTTTCGAGTGAATTGTGTTGACATAACCGTGTGATTTACGCAAAATAACCGACTTATTTTGTACTGGAGGGGTTCCAGAGCGGTCAAATGGAGCAGACTGTAAATCTGCCGGCTATGCCTTCGAAGGTTCGAATCCTTCCCCCTCCACTTGTGAAATCGCGGGTGTAGTTCAATGGTAGAACTTCAGCCTTCCAAGCTGATTGTGTGGGTTCGATTCCCATCACCCGCTGTTGGGTTGAAAAGTGAAGTTTTAAAACAACTCAGATTTGAACTGAGTTTGAAGAATGATTGAAGCAGGTTTTGTTCTTGGTTTGTACCCTGAACAACCTCGACCGCTTAGTTTTGATGTGATTTTTGAGGAAAAATTGAGAAAAAAGCGCAGGTGTACTTGAATGGTACATCGAGCATTTTTTCGAAATTTTTCATCAAAAAGCGCGCAAAAATAAGCGGGTTGAATAGTACTGAGTAACAGAAGCCCACATAGCTCAGTGGTAGAGCACTTCCTTGGTAAGGAAGAGGTCTCCAGTTCAATCCTGGATGTGGGCTACGTGTGTATCATGTAATAATTTTGGGATTATTTTTCAAAGGGGAATATTATGTCAAAAGAAAAATTCATTCGCGACAAAGAACACGTCAATGTCGGCACCATCGGTCACGTGGATCATGGTAAAACAACCTTAACTGCAGCATTAACAAAATGTATGGCAGAACGTTTTGGTGGTGAAGCACGCGCTTTCGATCAAATTGACAACGCCCCTGAAGAAAAAG
>MGXU01000003.1 GCA_001801815.1 Gammaproteobacteria bacterium RIFCSPHIGHO2_12_FULL_36_30 | reverse complement strand
ATAGGCTTAGACGCTCCTCACACAACATTACATAACAACAGAACGCTCGCTAGTTCAGATGATTCTTTAAAGAATGCGAAACGCCGAATAATTGATAAGTCACATAACTGTAATACGAAATGTACACTGATTGCAATTCTAAAAACATCTGTTACGATTATCCAATGACAAAATTCCCTGAAAATCATGCTTATTACGAAATCGTTAATAATTTATTAGCGCGATTGGATTATATTCGTATTCAACCTGAAACGATTTTGATTGTGGGATTTGAAATGGAATGTGTTGTAAAAAAATTACAAGAACGATATCCATCTGCGCAAATAAAAAATATTATTGATTTAAAATTATTGGATCAATTGGAAAATAATTCCCATGATTTTATTTTTTCCCATTTTTCATTATTAAATGCGCGCGAGCCGTTGTATTTAGTGCAGCAATTTTGGCGTATTTTGCGTGAAGAGGGATTGTTGTTGTTGACGAGTTTAGGGCCAGATAGTTTTTTTGAATTGCGTGAAAGTTCGTCTGATTTTCTCGCAACAAATTTTGTTGATATGCACCATGTTGGTGATTGGTTGCGACAATTACATTTTTCAGATCCAGTTGTGGATCGTGAAGAAATAATTATTGCTTATGATAACACTGATTTATTATTGGAAGATTTAAAAATAATTAATTCGATTGATAAAAATAAATGGCAAGCGATATTACCTCATTACGAAAAATATAAAACAGAAAATTATTTTCCTGTCACATTAGAAATAATTTATGGACATGGATGGAAAATAAAAATACCTGAAAATGATGATGAATCGTTTGATGAGGTTTTCATTCGTGTAGATTCAATTAAGCTTTCAAAAGCACCATAATCGCGCCGGTTCCACCCTGATTATTCTTCGCAGAATGAAATGCCAAAACACGCGGATGTGCGCGCAAATAATTATTTAATAAATTTTTCAAAACAGGTTTATTACCAACAGAAAGAAAACCTTTTCCGTGAATAATACATACTGTACGGAAATTTTTTTGCTGGCAGTGCTGTAAAAAATTTTCCACTGCGTGCAGCGCTTCATCTGTTGTGTGTTTGTGTAAATCTAATGTTGCTTCAGTTCGCATTTTTCCTTGTTTTAATTGCGTGAATTTTTTATTTTGCAAACCTGATCCAGAAAAAGAAATAATCGTATCGCCAGCAATTTCTGGTTGTGATGAATCCAAAAAAAATGTCGATTTTTTTTCTACAAAATCTTTTTGTAATTTTATTTGCACGGGTTTGTAAATTTTTTGTGTTGTTTCTGGTGCATCGAATTTATTGTGTGGTTTAACATGTGCAACCGCATCACGAAATAATTTTTTTTCTTCATCAGAAATGTCAGATAATTTTTTCGTCATGCAGCAAAAACTTCGTGTGTCGCGTGACATTTTTCATCGTAACTTTGAATTGATTGTGCAATTCCTTTTGCATCTAATCCACAATTACTAAGCATTTGATCTGGATTTCCATGATCAATAAATATATCAGGCAAGCCTAAATGTAATATTTTTGGATTTAGATGATGAGATGATAAACATTCTGCAACAGCAGATCCCGCGCCACCCATAATTGCATTTTCTTCAATGGTAACGAGTAATTCATGTGTTTTTTCCATTGCAAGAATACAATTTTCATCAATTGGTTTTACAAATCGCATATTGATAACGGTTGCATTTAATAATTCTGCAGCTTGCAGCGCAGGTTTTAATAAACTTCCAAATACTAATAATGCAATTCGTTTTCCTTGACGAACAGAAATTGCTTTTCCAATTGGAATGCTCGTTAATGCTTTTTCAACATTAACTCCCGTTCCAGTTCCACGCGGATATCGAACAGCAGCAGGACCTTTGTAATAGAAAGCCGTCGTTAACATTTGACGACATTCATTTTCATCCGTTGGCGCCATTACAATGATGTTGGGAATGCAGCGTAAATAACTTAAATCAAAACTGCCCGCATGTGTTGGACCATCTGATCCCACTAATCCTGCGCGATCAATACCAAAAGTAACATCTAAATTTTGCAGCGCGACATCATGAATTAATTGATCGTATGCGCGTTGTAAAAATGTCGAATAAATTGCAACGACAGGTTTTTTATTTTCACACGCTAAACCTGCTGCAAAAGTGAGTGCGTGTTGTTCTGCAATTCCAACATCAAAATAACGATCGGGAAATTTTTTTGCAAAATCAACCATGCCAGAACCTTCGCGCATTGCAGGCGTAATGCCAATTAATTGTGAATCAGCAGCTGCCATATCACATAACCAATCACCAAAAATATCTGAGTAAGTTGGTTTTTTCACAGAAGAAGTGGTTTGTGACGCCTTTGAATAAAACCCTGGTTTTACAGCATGAAAATCAATTTGCGCAGCTTCGGCCGGCGCATAACCTTTTCCTTTCGTTGTAATAATATGTAATAATTTTGCGCCGTGTAATGATTTTAATGTGCGTAATGTTTTTATTAATATCGGTAAATCATGCCCATCAATCGGGCCAATATAATTAAATCCAAGCTCATCAAATAATGCGCCAGGTACAATCATATTTTTTAAATGCGATTCTGTTTTTTTAACTAAACGTGAGACGTGTGGAATTTTCGAGAGAATTTTTTTGCTGCGTTCGCGTAATGTTGCGTATGTTTTTCCCGATAAAATACGTCCTAAATAATGACTGAGAGCGCCGACATTTTCTGAAATAGACATTTTGTTATCATTGAGAATAACTAACATGTTGGGATTAATTCCGCCGCCATGATTTAGCGCTTCGAAAGCTTGCCCACCAGTTAAACCGCCATCACCAATAATTGCGATGACTTTGCGATCTTGTTCGCTTAATTTTGCAGCGGTTGCCATTCCAAGTGCTGCGCCGATAGAAGTGCTGGAATGTCCAGTGCCAAAACAATCATATTCACTTTCACCGCGTTTTGGAAATGGCGCTAATCCATTCGCTTGTCTGACGGTATGAATTTGATCGCGACGTCCAGTCAAAATTTTATGTGGATAAGCTTGATGACCAACATCCCAAACAAGTCGATCTTCAGGTGTGTTATACACATAATGCAGCGCAATCGTTAATTCAATTGTTCCTAAATTCGCGCCGAAATGTCCACCACATTGATCTAACCGATCAACTAAATAATCTCGCAATTCTTTTGCAAGCGCTGGCAATTGTTCTTCCGGTAATTGACGCAGGTCTTGCGGATCATTGATTTTACTGAGCAAGGGAAATGCATTTGTTGCGGTGGTCATCCGTAAAAAGCCTGTGTTTGACGTTAAAAAAGCACATTATAGCGACTATTATTCATAAATGTTAGGAAATTTTCATTTGAGTAAAACATTGTTTTAATGCGTAAAGTTTGGCAAGATATTCTGTGCCTTTTTCGCAGCTGCTAATTGGAGATAAAAAATGCGTCGCTTTATCAAATTTTCATTGATCATCGTGATTATAGCGGGCATTTATTTATTATTGCCATTTTCATTTGGAATTATGGCGCAACGCTACAGCACTACTTTCTTTCAAAATGAAAATAAAACATTGGGCGATGTGTTAGGTATTCAATTGAATTTAACAAATTATCATCGTGGCTGGTTTCACTCTACAGCGACGATACAAGTAGAGCAGAAAACATCGAGCGGTGATTTTGAAATATTAAATACAATTCCCATCGTCATTACACATGGTCCATCATATCGCTTTGCAAATCGTTTGTTGACTGGTTTTGGCATGATCACTGCAGATAATTTTCAACTAACAAAAGATTCACCATTTGAATTATCATTTCGAGAAAATGTGGGATTTGGTGGTGAACGTGGCGCATTTATTTTGGTTACAAAAAAACAAGCTGGCGCTGATAATGATCTGCAAATAGGCTCATTGGTTTTGCATATGCAAAGCAATGTAAAAGCCGATCATTTTTTATTTCGCCTTGTTGGAAATAATGTGCAATATCAAAATCCAGCGAAATCAATTTCGGCCGGCGTTCAACAATTAACATCGACTTTAGAAGCGAATTATTTAGGCGAACGAAACTGGCAATTAATATTAGGACTTGGTCTTCATCAAGATCAATTAACTGCTGCATTACCTGACGGCGCGTTGACGTCAGTGACAGCGAACGCTGATGCTATTGATATTAGCGGTGTGCATTTTGATACACAAAAAATAGCGAAATTATTAGAAGAAGTGATTGTATTGAAACAAGCATCTGATGCGAAAGCAGCAGCGAAACCAACAGCGTGGATGGCAGTATTTCAGCATTTTTTAACAGAAATGATTCGTAACGACACGTGGGCAAATATTACAGGCTTGTCAATCACAACACCCATGGGTCAGTTGCAAGGGCATTACGATGTGAGTTTCCCAACGTTACCGGTGGAGCACGATTATTTTGATGTTGCCACTCATAATGTCAGCACATTACAATTTGCTGTGCCGAGTTGGACATATGCTGATGAAAAAACCAATAAAACATTTTCACTAAAAGCACTGCAATACAACGAATATAATAATACAGTTTTCGCAAGACATTCAAAATTGATAATTGATAAATTGGACGTGCAAAATACGCATCCAGCAAATGATTCTGAATTTTCTGCCACTGGATTTTCTTATCAAAGTGCATTGAATGGCGATGTAAGTAACTTATCTCAAACAATGCAATGGCAACTTGGAAAATTATGTTTTTCGAATAAATGTTTTCAGAAAATAAATGGTGAACTTGAATTTCTAGGAATGAATTATACTGCATTTCGTGGTATTGCAGCAGCTACGCAAAAAGTTGTGCAATATAATCCAGATCAATCCGCACCGATTGCAGAACGTTGGATGAATTTAGCAAATGCATATGCGCAATTAATTTCACCACAAACAAAAGTGATTATCACGCATGATATGAATACACCAGAAGGCGAAATGAAATTACACGGTGAATTGTCATGGCCAAATTTAGATGTAACCGCAACAACTGCGCCGACGTTAATTGGCGATATGCATCAAGCATCTTATGAATTACATTTATTATTTCCAGCTAATTATGTTGATACTTTTTTAAGTGAACAAGCGGCGTTGTCTGTTACGCCAGATACATCAAAAATGACACCGACAACAGTTGCAAGTGCAAAAACTGAGCCGCCATTTGAAGAACAAGCAGCGAAATTTTTGCAATATGCATTATCACAAGGTTATTTAAAAAAAGTGGGCAGTGCTTATGTGATGGATTTGACCGGAAATGGTGATGTAGTGACGATCAATGGCGTTGCTTGGAAAGTGCCGGGATAATCTTCGTCTAAAAACAAAATACCCGGTTCTTCTTAATTACTTCTCGAAATTAAATTATTGCATAGCAATTCAAGCTGCGACGTGTCTTGCAATAGCGATTTTAATAATGTCATCGCTTCTTGTATCAGCGCGTGAATTTTTTGTCGCGTTGCATCAACGCCGAGCAAAATTGCGTATGTCGCTTTTTCGTGTTTTGCATCTTGACCCGTATTTTTACCGAGATTTTTGCTGTTTCCAGTTACATCAAGTAAATCATCTTGCAATTGAAATGCTAAACCGATTCGATTTGAAAATTGATCTAATGTTTTTAAAATAGATTCATTTTCACATCCCGCACCCAATGCGCCAATTGTAACGCTCGCACTAATTAAAGCACCGGTTTTTAAATGATGAATATGTTCTAATTCACACGCAGATAATTTTTTTCCTTCTGCCAACAAATCGAGAGATTGACCAGCAGCCATTCCAGACAAACCAGCATGTGTCGCGACCACTTGAATTATTTTTAATTGGGTCGACGCTGAAATACTTGATGGTTTTGATAGTAATTCAAAAGCTAATGCATGTAACGCATCGCCTGCTAAAATAGCAGTTGCCTCACCAAATGCAATATGACAAGTTGGTTTGCCGCGACGTAAGTTGTCATCATCCATCGCGGGTAAATCATCGTGAATTAACGAATAACAATGAATACACTCAATTGCCGCGGCAATTAAATCAAGATCAGGTGTAATTTTTCCAAAACAAGCGGCTGTTGCATATACAAATATCGGACGCAATCGTTTTCCACCATTTAATGCAGAATACGCCATTGCTTTTTGAAGAAACGGAGCATGATTTGTCGAGAAAATAGCTTGTTTTAGCGTATTTTCTACGCGTTCGCGATAATTATTCATCATGATTAAAATCAGTGAGCGATGTTTTACCTGTTTTTTCCGTTAAAATTTGTATTTTTTGTTCCGCTGTATTTAGTGTTTGTTGACAATGTCGAATGAGTGCAATTCCTTCTTCAAAACAGCTGAGCGATGCCTCCAAGCTGAGCTGTCCAGTTTCCATTTTTTCAATTAACTGATTTAAGTGGGTTAGTGATTTTTCAAAATCAGCTGGCGCAGTTTTTTTTGTTTTGCGAGTAGTAGACATGATTTAACTCGTTTGAAAAATACGTATTTTGAATCGTCAGTGTACTGATTCTTGTTTGGGCATGCAATCGTATAACAAGATTCTACTTATTTTGTGTATTTTTTACAGATTCTTGTTGTCAGAAGCATATAAGCAAGATATATTTTGTAGTTGCTGAGTGGTCAGGCTTTTCGTGGCCGTTGTTGCGAAAAAGTCTTATCGCTAGGTAATTAAAATCAACGGGCTACTATGTGTTGACACATGGTGGTTTTTCTTTATTTATAGATGGAGTACTCGGATGAAAAGTAATTTTAAAAAAGCGCTTGTAGTTATTTTGGCAAGCTTGTTTGTAACCAGTGTGTTTGCTGCAAATGCAACAACTTCAACAACAGCTGCACCTGCAAAAACAATGCATAAAAAACACATGCATAAACATTGCAAAAAAAATAGCAAAAAATGCAAAAAAATGCATAAAAAAGCTATGAAAAAAGCTGAAGTTACACCAGCAAAAACAAAAGCGTAATTGTTTCTGTTTATTGAGCGCCAAATATGTTTGTTTGGCGCTTTCTTTTTTAAACCACCTTATTTATTTTAATAACTTGAACTACCAGATTGCGATGGTGCAGCAGGTTGTGTTGCAGGTGTTGTATTTGCTGGTTGTTGTGTTTGGTCCATCATTTCTTGTTTTTTCTTATCTGCAGCTGCTTGATCAGCATCAGGCGTTGTAGTAGTTGTTGTTGCAGAGTTGTCTGTATTGGTTGGCATTGCTTGCTGTGTGTCAGGTGTTGCAGTTGTTGCAGTTGTTGCAGGTTGCGTTTGCATTTGATCATTGGTTTGATCGACAGCAAATGTCAAGCTCGTTACAGCAGTTAAAGCAATAATACTTGCTCCTAGCAATAATTTTTTCATGTGTTTTTCTCCTTGAATTAACATGGGGTACTTCGCGATAGTGCAAAGTAATGCATATAATTCTATCATACCGAATGGTACAGTTTTAACGCTTTTTTATATTTAATCTTTTTTTGATGACAGCTAAGACTCGGATCGATCAAAACGCGATTATTCAGCGCTTCGCGCCCAAGTAATAAACGATATCGCAGTGGATCGCGATTAGATAAAGTTACTTCCATTTCCCAATGTTGATCGCCGATAACAAGTGTTGTCACAATGACGTAACGATGTTCAATATGTCCACTAGAACTCATGATATGTCTTTCATCGATCAATGGCGCAATGCATGATATTAATGTTTTTTCATTACGTTGTAATGGATGAATTTCAAATCGCACATATTTTTTTTTATTTTTTCTAACACGTTTAATATTAAATGCATGTAATGCAGATGTTTTTGCACCAGTGTCAATTTTTGCTTTAATTGCAGGAATATGTAAATTCGGCAACGCACACCATTCGTCGCGACCAATGAGCAATCTATTTCGTAATTTTAATTTTGCGTTTCCCGTCATCTTCGTTTCAACCCTGATAACGACTACGTGGTCCTATTGGTTTTGCATTTTTTTCAATATGTTTGATGATCGAACTCGCAATATCTTTTTGTGTTGCCGTTTCAATTCCTTCTAATCCAGGCGAAGAATTAATTTCTAAAATAAGTGGCCCGCGTTTTGAGCGAATTAAATCAACACCTGCCATACCCAATCCCATTATTTTTGCGGCTTTAATTGCAGCTTCGCGTTCTGCTTTATTAATGCGAACATGTTCTGCGGTGCCACCACGATGAATGTTTGCGCGAAATTCTCCGGGCGCAGCGATGCGTTGCATTGCAGCAACTACTTTATCACCAACAACAAAACATCTAATATCCGAGCCTTTTGATTCGGCAATATATTCCTGCAAAATAATATTTGCATTTAAGCCGCGTAAAGTTTGCGTTACACTTTCAGCTGCTTTTCGTGTTTCTGCTAATACAACACCTACGCCTTGCGTGCCTTCAACTAATTTAATAATTAATGGCGGCCCGCCAACTAAATCAATTAAGTCATTAATATCGCTTGCCGCATGCGCGAAACCAGTTGCAGGCATATTCACGCCTTTCATTACGAGTAATTGTTGTGAGCGTAATTTATCGCGTGAACGAGTAATTGCTAATGATGAATTAATGCTATATGTACCCATCGTTTCAAATTGTCTTAAAATAGCAGTGCCGTAAAATGTGCGGTTTGCGCCGATGCGCGGAATGATTGCATCAAACCCTTCGAGAATATGGCCTTTATATTGAATTGAAGGTTGTTCAGCAGTGATATTCATATAACATCTGAGATAATCAATCACTTGTACTTCATGCCCACGTGCGTGTGCTGCTTCAACCAACCGATGGGTTGAATATAACTTCTTGTTTCTTGATAAAATGGCTATTTTCAAGGGCAAATTCCTAGTGCTGAAGTTTCGGTAAATATAGCACGAAATTGGCGGAAAGCTATTTGCGTTTATGTGTTTTTGATTTGGCAAAACTGTATTACAATCACTTACCTTTACAACCGAAAGTACTGAAATATGAGTTCTGAATTTTCCGTTACACGCGAAGAATTTAAAACGCTCGCCATTGTTGTTGTGCTTGGTATTTGTAGCAATTTAGGTATTGATATTCATTTAGCGTCGATGCCGCATATCATGAGTTTTATGCATACCAATCAGCAAAAAATACAACAATCTGTCTCTATTTTTTTATTGGGAATGGGATTAAGTCTTTTGTTTTACGGACCAATGTCAGATCGTTTTGGTCGAAAACCTGCGGTAATATTGGGACTCAGCATCGCAGTTATTGCAAGTTTTAGCGCTGCTTTTACGACTAATATTAATTCTTTTTTGTTAACACGATTCTTTCAAGGTGTCGGATCCGGTGTTTGCATTGGATTGGGTAGAACAATTATTGCTGATATTTTACAAGGCGATCGATTCGCCGTGATTGGTTCTTATTTTAATATGTTTATTAATATTTCTCCGTTATTTGCGCCAGCAATGGGTGGTTATATTCAACATTGGTTTGATTGGCAGGCAAATTTTATTACGTTGGGTGCTATTTTAACTTTCACAGTTTTGCTATACGCATTTTTTTGCCCCGAAACAAATAAATTTAAAAATCCAAAAGCGTGTAATCCAAAAATTATTTTTCACAATTATAAAAGTTTATTAACACACCGTGTTTTTGTTGGTTGCACTTTTATGACGGGAATTGCAGTTGCTGTTGGAATGGTTTACGCAACATTAAGTTCGTTTATTTTTCAAATTCAATTTCATTTATCGCCTGTGATGTATGGTTGGCTAACTGCAATTGCGGGACTTGCTAATTTTGTTGGACGAATTTTCAATACGATGTGCATCAAAAGAATGGGTAGTCAAAAAACATTACTGAGTGGCTTCTTTTTACTTATTTTTGCTGGAATTTTATTAATTACATTTATTTTAATTAAAGAAGTCGGCATTTTAATTATTATGATTTCTGTATTTTTTACGATGTTTTCGCAATCTTTTGTAACATCCAATTGTTCGTCGAAAGCATTAAGTCCATTTCATGATAAAAGAGGTTCTGCAGGTGCGTTGTATGGAAGTTTTCAAATGCTCGCTGCATTTTTTATTAGTGGGTTTGTCGGCATGTTGGTACATGACGGTGTGGAATTATTGGCGGCAAGCTTTTTTATTTTAGGAATTATTGGCACCATGATTTACTATTATGTTTTTAAAGACTCTGCGCCGTCAAAATTAAATATATTACCAACACCGCACCAAAAATAGCTGTAAATACGCCTAATAATGTAATCAATCCACTCGTTGGTTTAAATCGATTTTCGTCAATGCGATGCATGATAATGCGATATTGCAGCAAAGCAATTAATCCGATGATTGTGCCGACACTCATAAACACAATACCAATCCCAAGCGAATCATTAGTACCTTTCATCGGTGCGTGATGTTGTATTAATAAAAATTCTCGCAATGCAATTCCAAATTTTGCCACAACAAATCCAAACACAATAATACTTAAACTTGTGCGAATCCAAGCTAAAAATGTACGTTCATTTGCAAGATGATTATTTGTATTATCCATAAATTCCCTATTTTTTCTTTCTGTAAAATGTTTTTCGCCAAGCGATAATCAATAAAAACGCTATAATTCCAAAAATATAAATACACATTTCTAATCCGTGACGAATACGTTTTGCAAATGCTAATTCTTTTTTTCCATTTTCTAGTGCACGTCTGCCATCCGCTAATTTTCTTTCACCATCGCGAATTTGTCTTGCCCCACTTGCTAATTGTGCTTCACCTGCTTTAATTTTTCTTCCGCCCGCTTGAATTTGTCTTTGTGTGTGACCTAATATCAAGCTCGCGCCTGGGACAATATCTGGGACTAAAATAGTGATTGGAGAAATCGGCGCAGTAAGCGCTTTTGCTGTATCATATTTTTGTTTTCCCTGAGCCAATTCTTTTTGTCCCGCAGCATATTTTTGCTTGCCAACTCTTAATGCATATTCACCGCGTCGATAGGCATTTTCACCTGCTGCTAATTTTTTTTCGCCGATTATAATTTGTTGATTAACGTAACGATAGCTGTATATTGAAACGCCCATTAATAAAATAAAAAAAAGTATGGTAATTATTTTTCCCACGCATAACCTCCATGATCAGCGCTATTGATTGCGTGCTACACTCCAATAAACAATCGCAGCACACAGCATCAAGATAAAATACATTAACATTAATGTTACATTATTATGTACCGTAATCAAACTGACGATAAATGAAATTAAACTCGTCAGCAAAATATTTATTAAGTACATTATTGCAGTTGCAGTTCCTGAAATATGTCGGAAAAAAGATAATCCCTTTCCCATCGACATTGGATAAATTGACCCGCATGCAAAAAACATAAGCGCACTTGCAATAACCGCAAGATAAATATTTTCTGAAAAATAAAAACCTGCAATAACAGATAATATTGTAATTGCAAGAAATAAATGAATACTGACTAATAATAAATTTTCCATCAGGAATTTTTTTAGTAATCGTCTGCAAATAAAAGTCGATACAACAAAAACGATACCTAAAATTAATGCAACGTGTCCGAAAAATACCGGAGAATAATGCAGAGTTTTTTGGATTAAAAATGGTCCTGCTGTGCTAAAGACAATCATCAAGGAATAAGTAATGCCCATTAACAAAGTCACCGCCATAAACATTCGATGATGAATTACTTCAGCAATATTTTTTTTAATAATCGCTAATTCTAATGGATGCCGATTAAAATGTGTTTCAGGAACAATAAACCAAGTGGAAATAAATCCGATTAATCCCATGATTGCTAAAAAATAAAAACCCGCTGTCCATCCAAAATAAAATTGTAAATATCCCCCAATTACAGGTCCAAAAACAGGACCAATTCCCCACATTGCGCCAATCAATGTGCCCATGCTAGTTAATTTTTCTGGCGGCAAAATATCTGTTAAAATTGCGCGCAATAAAACAGATGTTGCGCCAATTGTAAAACCTTGTAGTAAGCGACATAAAAGTAGTGCATTAATATTTTGAAAAATAATTGGAATAACACTAACAATTACAAATCCCAATAAATTAATTCGAATTAATTTTTGCCGACCCTTTGCGTCCGTTAAAAATCCAGTAAAAAAATTACCAAGCGCATAGCCCAATAAAAAAATAGCAATAATATTTTTTGCTGTCATTGATGAAACAGATAATCCACTTGAAATTGCGGGTAATGATGGTGCAATCACGTCAATTGCCATTCCAATAATTGGCATTAAGCACAACAATGTCCACACAATTTGTTTTGTGTGTTTTTCAGTTAATGTTGGAGTAAGTGTATTTTCCATAATTGCCTTCGTATTAGGTTTTTTTTACATGCATCTCACAAGCCGATACTGTCTCTGGATCAAAAAATTTTGGATCTCGCTTTAACGCATTTTTAAATAATTGCACTTGACGCGTTAGATTTTCTTTTGCAGACGCATCAGTTATTTTCTTTTGTATTGCAGATAAGATAAATAAAATTCCCATGATTTTATTGTATTGATAAATAAATGATACATCAGAAACTGGTATTGGTATTAATGCTTGATCTATTGAATCTGCGATTAACCTAAGAGAAATAACTTCACTGGAAAGTGTGCGGTGATTAGATAGGCTGCTGTGTGAACCTTGAATAAACGCTCTTGAAACACAAGTAGTTAACCACGTTGAAGTTGATTCAAATATGCTGATTAATAATGCCAACAGCGCGAAATGATTTGCATTATCAATAATTGATAAATATTGTAATAAATTATAAGCCCTATTAATTCCATCATCACCATGAAATGCACCGATAACATTTTTACTACCTTTTTCTAGCGTTTTTAAATAGTAGTTGGTTGCGGATTTTAATTTATTTTTTAATTCTCCCCATTTAAGATCAGATTCGATGGCACAAATATTTGCGCCATACAAAATGTCAGGTGGTGTTCGTCTGCGCATACTAACCTCCGTCCGAGTTAGTTACCCTTCGTTTTTAACAACCCCCATATCTATTATCATTGTAGGCATTTTCTTTCTTGGAGAACAAGCAAAAGCTAATATTCCCGCAATAATTAAGCCGAAAAGCATCACATATAATGGATTTTCCCACTTGCAAGCAAATGTGACAATAAATGGAAGTGAACCACAAACAAGCGCGGTTGTCAGATTGTATGATAATGCAACACCACTACAGCACACGCGCGTTGGAAATAATTCCGCAATGAATCCGCTGTAAACTGCATTAACCGGAGCAAAGAAAATTGCGAAACAAAAATAACTTAAAAATAATGCCCATGCAGAATGTTGATCCCATAATATTAACAATGGATAACTAAAAATAATTAATGCAAGTCCAGCATAACGAAATAATACATCACGTGTGATGCGAAAACTTAATAAACCAAACCCGAGCGTAAAGATAATTAATAAAATTAAACCAATCGTATTTATCATTAAAGTTTCTTTTAACGGATAATGAAAATATGTATTTAAAAAATGCGGCCAAAATAAAAAACAAAAAGATGAAAATGAAATCACGCTACCAATTCCAATTGCGCGCAAAACCTGCGGAAAATGATATCGAAAAACAGTTGCGATTGGTAAACGCTCAATTACTTGTGCTGTATGTTTAAAATAAATTGTTTCTTGCATCGAGCGTCGTAAATAAACACCAAAAAATGCAAGCAGCGCACCGAATAAAAATGGTAATCGCCATCCCCAACTAATTAATTGCGCATGTGAAAATACTTGATGTGTAATCATTGCAACTGCAGAGCCGAGTAAAACGCCAATACACGCAGCAGCTGATAAAATAGCTGTTGCAAATCCACGTTGTTTTTCTGTTGTATGTTCCGTAATAATTGTCACTGCAGTTGGAAATTCTCCGCCTAGCGATAAACCCTGCAAAATACGCAATAATAAAAATAATATTGGTGAGAAAATTCCCAGCGTGGCGAATCCTGGCAAAGCCGCCATCCCCAACGCTGGTAAACCCATAAAACATAATGTTAATGAAAACGGCTTTTTTCTGCCGTGTTTATCTGCCATGTGCGCAAATATCACACCACCAATCGGACGCGCTAAATATCCAATCGCAAAAATTGCAAACACTTGTAAACTCGCAATAAAATCAGAATTATTCGGAAAAAAAACTTGTTTAAACACATCAATAAAAAAAACAAAAATCATAAAATCAAATAATTCTAACACGCCGCCAATCGTACATAGCGCAATTGTTTTTTTAATAGGATTATTTTTAATTTGCTGAAACATACAGTTGATTCCGTTCTTCAGTTGAAAATTTTACCATATGTAACATAGATGGTGCAGATATTCAAATATTGCTAGAATAGGATTTTCACATCGGAGCAATTTATGGAACACACACAAAATCATCATGAAATCACCGAAATAAAGGAAACATCTATTTTTGATTATTACCCAATTTTTTTAATTGCCGCATATATTATCGCTGTTGCCGCTATCAATAATTTTCACAATGGACAAATGCAATGGCATTATTTTATGAATCAATTTATGGCTGGATTTTTTCTTGTTTTTTCTGGATTTAAATTATTTAATATTAAAGGTTTTGCAGAAGGATATGCGACGTATGATTTATTAGCAAAAAAATGGAATGGTTATGGATTTATTTATCCATTTTTTGAATTAGGTTTAGGAATTTTATATGTTGGTTTTTGGTTTCCATTAACAACACAATGGTTAACCATTATTATTATGGGGTTTTCAAGCTTAGGCGTAATAAATAGTTTACTAAAAAAACAAAATTTTCGCTGTGCATGTTTGGGTACAATTTTAAATGTACCATTATCGAGCATTACTTTAATTGAAGATTTATTAATGGTGGTGTTGGCAATTATTTCATTGTGCAATTTTTAATTTTTAGTTGAAATATGACATGATCAATTTCTTTTGGAAAAAATTCTCATCACTAACAGTACATGAACTTTATGAGATTTTATCATTGCGTGCGGAAGTATTTGTTGTTGAACAAAAATGCATATATCAAGATGCTGATGGTAAAGATGAAATTGCAATACATTTAATTGGAATTGAAAATAACAAACTTGTTGCGTATTTACGATTATTTCCACCAACAAAAAATAATCCTATTATTTTTGGTCGCGTTATTGTTGCAAAATCGGCGCGCCAAAAATCATATGGAAAAAAATTAATAGAAGAAATGTTAAATTTTTGCGACAAACATTTCCCGCAAACAAAAATAAAATGTTCCGCACAATTGTACTTAAAAAAATTTTATGAAGAGTTTGGATTTAAAATAGTGGGGGATTCATATCTTGAAGACGATATCCCCCATATTGAGATGCAGAAATAGTTTTCAATTAACAGTAGTTTTCGCACGCTTAACATAATGAATTCCATGATGAAGTTTTGCGCTGTATAAAGTCTTTGCGCAAGAACCTCTTTTTCATTCAAAAAAGAGGTTCGTCAAAAACAATATCACCCCAACCTTCTTTGCTAAAAGTAGTTGCTGGATTTTGTAGTGTAATCATCAAGGTTTCTGTTTTAGGAATGATTTGATGAACTATTGTTTTAGGTACTTTAAAGCAGCTGCCTTTGGTATAATTGATGAGCTTGTTATCCACCAATACCTGTCCATCTCCAAAAATAAAGCAGAGCGTTGCATCATATGTTAGATGGTGATGTTTGACATTTTTATCATCGGCATGCATAAACGTTAAGTTATAACCAACACCATCAAATATGCCTAAAACCATGTCATATTCATGTACTTTATCACTTCTGATTTCTTGTAAATTTTCTATTGCTTCGCTGATTTTTCCCATAACACTTCACCTCAATTATTTAATAAGTTTAATAAACCTTGTCCCTTATTCCAACAGTATAAGCTTCCCAAATAATAAATCTAATTGATATTTTCTATATTTAGTTATAAAATAAATTTATGTTAATTGGAGCGACTATGAATTTAAGATCGATTAATCTCAATCTATTAAAAACACTGCATGTCTTGTTAGAAACACGAAGTGTGACTGTTGCCAGTCGTGAATTGTTTTTAACTCAACCCGCGGTGAGTGCTTCGTTAAAGCAATTGCGTGAGATTTTCGACGATAAATTATTGACGAAAGGAAACGACGGATTATTGGAATTAACACATCATGCAAAACTAATTAAACCGAAATTAAGCGCACTCTTAAAGCAAACTGAAAATCTGCTTGGAATGGATGTGGAAATTGCATTACCGGAAACACTAGAGGATACGTTTCACTTAGGTATTCATAATCACGTGAGTGCACTTATTATTCCAAAATTGTATCAAGCGCTAAATAAAATTGCGCCACTAATAAAAATTAAACAAACAGATGTGTCAGATTTAAGTGAATTATCAGCGAAAGAATTACATCAATTTGATTTTTTAATTGGTTCGTTTAGAGCGATTCCAAAAAGTTATTGTCATGAGCATTATTTTTCAGATCAATTTGTCTGTCTTTCAGGTAATCAAACGCTGAACAAAAAATCACACATAACGATTAAGGATTTAAATAATAGCGAGCATGTCATTTTATCTTATCTTAATAACTACACGAGAACATTTAGTGAAAAATTGCTCGTTTCGAAAGGAGTGCAGCGAAAATACAAAATGATTGTATCGGATGCGTCATTGGCAGTACAACTTGCTGCCGCACAATCCTTATTATTAATTATCATGAGAAAGCACGCGGAGTTACTGAACAACCATTTCTCAAATAAAATATTTTCGCTACCATTTCACTCTACTGATCTCAATACAGAAATTTTATATAAAGAAATTGATGTGGATAATCCGGCAAAGCAGTGGTTTAAGTCGATATTATTTGCATTGATTAAATAAGCACGACTTTTTTCTGCCTTGAACACGTAAAATGCGGAATGCAACCATACGCAACGAAACGTTCGTGATCGTATCTGTTCGGTAAAATAAAATCAAATACGCTGACGCCATAAATTTCTTCACCGCGATAAAGTCCGCCGTCACTCGAACCAAACATTAATCGTTGACCATTTTTATTTTTTCCTAAATATAACATGACATGTGTAATTGGTGGTTTGCGATTCGTTCTGAAAGTGCCAGTCCAAAATAATAAATCACCTGGTTTTAAAGCATTAAACTGCGGAGAATAAAAATTTTCATCTGTTACATAATGAATTGCATGATGATGCATTAACCAAAAATACATTTGATAAGAATCACGCGGAACAAAAACATGATGATTTAAATTTTTCAAAATATAATAAATTACACCCGAACAATCCATTGCACCATTTTGCGGATTTGCAGAACCAAATCGATATCCAAGATGTTGTTGCGATAAATATTTTGCACGCCAAATAATTCTTTTAACATTATTTGGATAAGTAGAATAATGCGCAAGATTATCAACCGGAATGGGTCGCGTTACAGTGGGATGAAAAAATTGCGCGCAACCAGCACTCAAAATTAAAAAAAATAAAATGGTGAGCAGGCAAATAAATCGTTTAAAATTTTGCATTTCCTTTTCCTAATAATTTTGTGCGATGATTTTTTTGAGTTCGCTATCGTAGGTGAGAATAATCGATGATGCAAGCAGCAAAAAAGTTCGTAATGTGTGAAGTGGTATTTTGATCTGAAATGGATTATGAGAAAATCAAAAATTCGGCTATTATTTCCACTCTATCGCAAATTTTTTAACAGCGGTGAGACAAACCACAATTCTCTACGCACTGCGTAGGGAATTTGAGTTGGATTGGATCTGCATTTACCTGACTGGGAAACTATATGAAAAAAAATATTATTAATATTAACAATATTGAATGGACGCAATCCGATCATGGCGATTTTTCTCATGAGAGAAAATCGTTGACGCAAGCAGTGACGTGCGAAAAACTGGGCGCGAGCATTTATCGATTAGCGCCCGGTAAAAAAGCGTTTCCATATCATTATCATTATGCAAATGAAGAAACGGTTTTCATTTTAGAAGGTTCTGGCACAATGAGATTAAATAATGCAGTGATCGCAATTAAAAAAGATGATTACATCGCAATGCCAACAGGCACGGAACACGCGCATCAAATTATCAATACATCAGAAAAACCGCTTATTTTTCTTTGCTTTTCAACAATGATTCATCCTGATGTCACAGAATATCCAGACTCAAAAAAAATTGGCGTCACCACGGGCAGCGCACCCGGCAGTGATCCCAAAAATTATTCTCTAAAAGTTTTTTTGAAAAAAAGTGATGCGGTGGATTATTTTTTAGATGAGAAATAGTGTTGAGTTAGATTAAATGAATCATTGGATTTTAAAATGTTAACAATTCACCCCATACGTGCCTTCAAAGACAATTATATTTGGATGGTTATTAATAATAAAATAAAAGAAGTAATTATAGTTGATCCAGGCGATACAGAACTGGTATTAAAATTTCTGCGTGAAAATAATTTAAGGTTGAAAGCGATATTGTTAACGCATAAACATCCGGATCATATAGGTGGTGTTGCGAAATTATGCGAGGAATATAAAAATATTTCTGTTTATTCGCATCAAAAAGAAAATATAAAACACACAACAGATTTTGTGTCGCAGGAAAATATTTTTAATATAGAAAATTTCCCGCTCCAATTTCATATAATTGAAATTCCAGGTCATACCTTGGGCCATATTGCATTTTATTCAGCACCTTATTTATTTTGCGGTGATACATTATTTTCTGCAGGATGTGGAAAAATATTCGAAGGAACCGCACCACAAATGTTTGCATCATTAAAAAAATTATTTTCATTGCCAAATGAAACACAAATTTATTGTGGACATGAATACACAATTAATAATTTAAAATTTGCATTAACAGTTGAGCCAGATAATATCGATATGCAAAATCATCTTAAAGAATGTGAAAAATTACGCGCTGAACGTAAACCGACATTGCCATCAACTATTTTATTAGAGAAAAAAATAAATCCATTTTTGAGATGTTATTTAAAAAATGTTGTCAGTGCAGTTGAACATTACGCGGAAAAAAAATTACCGACAGAAACATTAGTATTTGAAGCGATGCGAAATTGGAAAAATAATTTCTGATTTATTTTACAATTTTAAACCCCGCATTTTCCCATGCAATAATTCCACCTTCTAAATTATAAATATCTAATTTTGGATTTTCAGTTAATAATTTTTCGCAAACAACACCGCCGCGTTTTCCTAATCTACAATGTATGATTATTTTTTTATTTTGTGCTTCGGGTAATTTACAACATTCGATTGTATTCATCGGAATAAGATGTGCATCGGCAATATGCATTTCTTTATACTCATCTGGTTCGCGCACATCAATTAAAATTGCTTCATTATTGCTTAACCAGTCACTCGCTGTTGTTGCATCTATTGATTTAAATGTTGGCATAAAATACCCCATATTGTGATAACATAATTAAATTATACGGAATATAGATACAATGCCAAGATAATATTTTGGGCGAAAATAGAAGCGCTATATAATTCGAAAAATAAATGATAATTTAATTTATTTAACGGGAGAATATCAATGGATGATACTTTACTTGCAAAGCTCGCAGATCAATTAGATCAAGCAATCATTAATAAAAAAACCATTCCTCAAATATCTGCAGCGTATCCAAACATTACGTTGAAACAATCATATGAAATTCAAAAGCAGGGAATTGCTTTACGTCAAAAACGTGGTGAAAAAATTGTAGGTTATAAAATGGGATTAACTTCACCGGAAAAAAGAGCACAAATGCATGTGAATGCACCAATTTATGGAACATTAACCAATGTGATGCAAATAAAAAGTAATGCGGTGTGTAAATTAGATCAATTAATTCAACCAAAAATTGAAGCAGAAGTTGCTTTTATTCTTAAAAAAGAATTAAAAGGAAAAGTTACATTAGAACAAGTATTGTCGGCAAGCAGTGGTGTTTGCGCTGCGATGGATATCATTGACTCGCGTTTTCAAAATTTTAAATTTACTTTGTCTGATGTGATTGCAGATAACTGTTCTGCTGGTAGATTTGTGTTGAGTGAGCAAGTGCACGATCCGATGAAAGTGGATGTATCGAAATTAAAAATAGAATTAATTATTAATGATAAAGTGGTGGAAGTGGGCACATCGCAAGATATTTCTGGGAATCCAGCGCATTCAGTAATGATGTTAGCACATTTATTATTTGATGAAGAAAATGCAGGTATTCCTGCGGGATCTATTATTTTATGCGGTTCCGCAGTGAATGCAGTGACTTTGTCTGCAAATATGGTTGTAAAAAATAAAATTGAAAAATTAGGCGACGCGCTTGTTAAAGTTGAATAATTTATTTTTCAACAATAACATCAGGCGGTAATAGTTCCTCATCTTCGTTTTCTTGCCGCTTTGATAAATCTTCTGCGATTAATAAATACATGCAAGGTACAACGAATAAAGTAAATAATGTGCCAATTGAAATTCCAGTTGCAATAATTAATCCAATATCAAAACGACTCGCAGCACTTGCGCCAGTTGCAAAAATAAGTGGAATAACGCCAAGCACCATTGCAGCAGTTGTCATTAAAATAGGGCGAAAACGAATAGATGCTGCAGCGATAATTGCGTCAAGTTTTGATTTACCTTCTTTTTGTTGATCATTTGCAAATTCAACAATTAAAATTCCATGTTTACTAATTAATCCGATTAATGTTACTAATCCAACTTCAGTATAAATATTTAATGTTGCGCCGCCAATTCCCAAACTCACAAAAATCATTGCGCCACAAATTGATAATGGCACACTGATTAAAATAATTAATGGATCGCGAAAACTATTAAATAAAGCTGACAATGCTAAATAAATAATAATCATTGCAAGAAAAAATGTCATGATTAATGCTGTACTTTCTTGTTCAAACTGACGTGACTGCGCTCCATAATCAATTGTGTAACCTTGTGGTAATATTTTTTTAGCAATTTCATTTAATTTTGCCAATGCTTGTCCCATGCTGACATAAGGAACTGCAACAGCAGAAATCGTTGCAGAATTTAATTGTTGAAAGTGATTAATAAATTCTGGAACAACCGTATTTTTTAAATCCGTTACTGTTCCTAATGAAACAGGCGCACCAGTCGATGTTTTAATATAATAATTTTGAATTTCTGAATCAGTTAATCGTGACCAACGTGTTACTTGCGGAATAACTTGATAAGAGCGTCCCATAAAATCAAAATAATTTACATAATTTTCACTTAAAAAATTACTGATTGAGTTACCAACATCTTGCATTGTTAATCCAAATTGCGCAATTTTATCGCGATTAAATACTAGTTTTGTTTGTTCTTGATCATACTTTAAGTCTGAATCAATAAATAAAAAATCACCTGTTTTTTGCGCTGCTTTAACAATTTGTTGTGATACGTCATTTAAATTAATGTAAGGATCTGTTGATTGAATTACGAATTGAATAGGCAAACCACTTCCGCCGCCTGGCAAAGAAGGTGGCTGAAATAAAGCAACTTTCGCGCCAGCAATTTGATTCACTTGTTTTTGAATAATAGGTTGTAATTGATTTGTTGTTTTTTTACGTTGATCCCAAGGCACTAACACCATTCCACCAATACTATTATTTAATGATGGTGCATTGTTTGCACCGCTTGTGCCATTAATTTGAAACGTTGCTTGTGTTTCTTTATATGTTTGAAAAATATCGCTGACCGCATCAGAATATTTTTTCATTTCATCAAGCGATGCATTTGCTGACGTAATAGTTTGCGCCATAATAATTCCTTGATCTTCTTGCGGCGCTAATTCTGATGCAGATGTTGCAAATAAATAAACGTTACTCAATAAAATTAAAAATGCAAATGTTACAACAACCGGTAAAAATTCTACGGTACGTTTTATTTTTCCGTGATATTTTGTGGACAAACCATTTAAGCTGGTATTAATAAAATGTATTACACCATTTTCTTTTTTTTCAACATGCGCATGTGGTTTCAATAAGCGCGAACACATCATGGGTGATAATGTTAATGCAATCACTGCAGAAACAGTAACTGCTGCAACTAATGTAAATGCAAATTCAGTAAATAATGCGCCAGTTAATCCACCCATAAATCCGATCGGTAAATACACTGCAACTAATACAACTGTGATTGCGACAATTGGTTTTGTTAATTCTTTTGCGCTCATCAATGCAGCTTGAAATGGTCGCACACCGTTTTCAATATGTCGATGCACATTTTCAACAACAATAATTGCATCGTCAACAACAAGACCAATTGCTAATACTAATGCTAATAAAGTTAATAAATTAATTGAATATCCCAAAAATAGCATACAAAAAAATGTGCCAATAATTGAAAGTGGAATTGCAATAACAGGAATAATAAGTGAACGTAATGAAGTTAAAAATAAAAATACAACCACTGTTACAATTAAAAACGCTTCAATAAGTGATTTGACCACTTCATCAATAGAACTATTTACGAAACTGCTAGCATCATAAACAATACTCGCATTTAATCCATTGGGTAATTGTTTTTGTGTTTCGTAAAATACTTTTTTGACATTATTAATGACCGTTAACATATTTGCGGTTGGTGTTAATGTAATACCAATATAAACAGCAGATTTATTATTAAATGTAACGCTTGTATTATAATTTTGTGAACCAAGAGTTACTTTTGCAATATCTTTTAAACGAACAATTGCGCCGTTTTTTGCAAGAATTGCCATGTTTTTAAAATCATTTAATGATGTTAATGCTGTATTGGTATTTAAATTTAAAATAAATGTTTGACCATCAGTGCGCCCAGCAGGTGTAATAAAATTATTTGCTGCTAATATTCTGCCGACATCTGCAGCAGATAATCCATATCCCGCTAATTTAATTGGATCAAGCCAAACGCGTAATGCAAATTGATTATTTCCTAAAATTGCAGCTTGTTGCACGCCATTTACTGCTTGTAATTTAGGTTGTATGACACGTAATAAATAATCATTGATTTGATTGCTAGCCAATACATCACTGTAATAACCCATATACATCGATGCAATACTTTGTCCGATCGTCACTTGCAATGTGGGAACTTGCGCATTTTTCGGTAATTGATTTATAACAGAATTAACTTCTGTATTAATTTCAGTTAATGCCTTATCTGCATCGTAATTTAATAATAAATTTACTTGAATATTACTGACATTTTGTCCGCTGCTTGATGTCATATAATCAATACCATTTGCTTGTGCAATAGCATTTTCAAGTGGTGTTGTAATAAATGCTGCAATGGTTGCAGGATCGGCGCCAATAAAATTAGTTGAAACAGTGACAACTGCGCTTTCAATTGTGGGATATTGTTGAATTGGCAATAAGCCAACCGAACGAACGCCGAGCACTAATATTAATAAACTTAATACTATTGCTAATACGGGTCGTTTAATAAATATATCGGTTATATTCATTATCGCACTTCTGGTACTTGTGGATTTGGATTATCTGACGGTTCTATTTTATTATTAATTATCACTAAACTATCATTGCGTAATTTTAATTGTCCGGATGTCACAATCATATCACCTGCTTTTATGCCGGATAAAACAGCAATTTGATTGCCACGCGTTTCGCCAGTTTTTACAAATTGTTGTTCTGCTTTCCAAACTGTTTGTCCATTAAATTGTTGATTTGTTTTTTGTAATATATAAACAATTGAACCGTACGGATTAAATGTAATTGCTAATTGTGGTAGCGTAATATATTTTTTAGTTTCACCAACATGTAATTTCACATCTGTAAACATTCCGGGTAATAATATTTCTTGTGGGTTTGGTAATGTTGCTTCAACTTCCACGTTGCGAATATCAGAATCGGCAACAGGATTAATTGATGTGATTTTCCCGGTAAATGTTTTTCCTGGTGCGCGATCGGAAGTGACATCAACGGTTTGCCCAACAATGACATCTTGAATTTCTTGTTGTGGTAAATAAAAATCAACATAAATTGGATTTAAAGTTTGTAATGTCACAATACTTTGCCCGCTATTAATATATTGTCCTAAATTAATCGGTGTAATTCCCGTTCTTCCGCTAAAAGGCGCGCGAATAATTTTTTTATCAATCGTTGCTTGTTGTTCTTGAACGGATGCAGCAGATGATTCCATATTTGCTTCATCGGTATCTAATTGTTCTTTGCTAACAGCACCAAAACTATATTGTTTTTTATCGCGATCATAAGTAATTTTTGCAAGTGATGCTTGAGCCTGTAATTCATGTAGTTTTGCAACATCAGGTGCAATATCTAATTCCACTAATACTTGACCCTTTTTAACATCATCACCAGAATTAAAATCAATTTTTTCAACCATGCCGGATAATTCAGTTGTGACGTCGACACCTTGTACTGTGCTGGTGCTACCAACAACACTCAATGATGAATCCCATTCTTCTGTTTTTGCAGGGGTTGCGCTAATTGTCATAACTGGATTTTCAAATTTTTTGGATATTTTCTTTTCTTGCGTAAATACAAATTGTTTAAATGCGTAAATAGCGCCAAAAAAAACAAGCACGCAAATTAGCATTATTGTCATCGCTTTTTTCATATTATTCTTACTTCCATTAGTGATACCAACTACGATGCGCAATGACGCCGTAGTTATTTATTATTTTATTATTCCACCAACCGCCGCCCAATGTTTGATATAGCGCAGCTGTATCAGTGTAACGCGCCGCCTGCGCTTTCACACGCGATAAAACAATTTGTTGATATTGTTCTTGCGCATTTAATACAGCCAAATAATTTTGTCCACCAACTTGATATTGTTTTTCAGTTAAAATTAATGTTGCATACGCTGTTTTTTCCGCGAGCGCTTGATCTTTAAATTCATATGCATCAAATTGAATTGCGCGCAACGCATCTGCAATATTTTTAAATGCTTGCAATACAGTTTGTTCGTATTGTGCGCGTGCTTGATCTAATGCTGCAATTGCAGCTTTACGTTGCAAAATTAATTGCCCGCCGTGAAATATTGGTTGCAATAAAGCGGCGCCATAATTCCATGCTTCATTTTGGGCACTAAAAAAATTGGTTGTGGTAGATGATTGCCAACCATATGCAGCGCTTAATGTAACTTGAGGTAATAAATTTGCAGTTGCAACGCCAACATTAGCGCTTGCTGCATGCAATAATGCTTCAGACGCTTGAATATCGGGACGTTGTGTAATTATTTTTGATGGTAAGCTTACCGGAATATTTTTTGGTAATATAATTTTATTTAATGCTATTTTTAAAGGCTTTTGCACGTTGGTTTGTTTTCCAATTAAAACTGCTAATGCATGTTGTTCTTGACTGAGTGATTGACGAAGTGGCGGCATCGTCGCTTCAGTTTGTGCTAATAAAGTTTGTTGTGTTAATACATTTTCATAGCTCACGCCACCCACTGAAAATTGTTTGCGCGTGATATTTAATATTTTTTTCTGTGCAATAATTAATTTTTCTGTTGCTTTTATTTGATCTTGTAATGAAGCGATGGTAATTGCGGTTGTTGCAATATTCGTTGTTAATGTTAAATACGTTGCGATCATTGTGTAGCGTTCGTAATCCGCTTGTGCGGCGAGCGCTTCGATTTGTCTGCGTGACGCACCCCAAATATCCAGTAAATAAGATGCACCAAAACTTGCATTAAAAATATTAAAAGTAGAAGTTGGCAGTGTATTTGTGCCAAAAGTAAGACCATTGGTTTGTACTTGTTGTGCGCCACCATTAAAATTTACGCTTGGTAATAATAATCCACCAACTTGTGCGTACAGTGTATAATTTGCTTCGCGTAATGCAGCTTTTGCGGCGACTAAATCTTGATTGTTTTGCAATCCTTCTAGAATTAATTTATTTAAGCTAGTTGAATGAAAAATTGTCCACCAATCACCTTGTAAATCTCGCCCTGCAATTAAATGTTGAGATTTTCCTGCGTTTGGATTTTGTGATGCGGAAACTGTTTTTTGCGGAACGGGTAAATATGTATACTTTTCTGCTTTGGGTGGCGGTAATTGTTTAAAGTCGGGGCCGACCATGCAGCCAGTCAGCGTTAATGTCGCCAATCCACCGATGGAAAGCATTTTTAATAACAAGCGACGATGCCGTATCAATGTGAGCTTCCCTGTTCGTGATGTTAAAGGGTTATTTTAGGCGGGTTGAGTTTTAAACACAATCGAGATGTATGT
Organism: Gammaproteobacteria bacterium RIFCSPHIGHO2_12_FULL_36_30; assembly: GCA_001801815.1. GTDB lineage: Bacteria > Pseudomonadota > Gammaproteobacteria > Coxiellales > Coxiellaceae > 2-02-FULL-42-43. The sequence continues at coordinate 207,842 of MGXU01000003.1, read as the reverse complement.
GAAACAAACTCTTTGAAAAGTATCGTTACTATTTTAAAAATAGTTTATGATATCTGAAGTTAAGTTACATGGAGGTGACATGCGAAATAAAATTATTGTTCTGCTGCTGTCGTTATTAGTGAGTTGTGCTGCATTATCTTGGACACACGGTATTTCGCTTGGATATGGCGGCGGAAGTGACATGAATCATCACACCGATACAAATTATGGTGGATTTTTAGCGGCAGAATTTTTATCGCTTAAACAAAAAAGTTGGTTGAATATTACGTTTGGTGGTTCTTTAGGTCAATTTTATTCAACGACCGCAACAAATAATAATTTATTTACAGGCGCATTATCGTTTGCATTTCGTTTTTATCCGCATGAGTGGTCAACAAGATCGCATCCGTTTTTGTTAGCATCGGTTGGTCCTTCTTATATTTCAAGTCGACATTTTGGACAAAACAACCAAGCAGCTAATTTTGCTTTCCAAAGCATTTTAGGTCTTGGTGTTGAATTTGGACAGGCAAAACGCGTTGATATGAATGTTCGGTTTATACATTATTCAAATGCTTATACAATGTCGCCAAATGAAGGTTTTAATATCTTTTACGTCTTTTCATTGGGTTACTTATTCTAAGATATTGGCAAAGGCTGCAATCTTTGTGCGCCTTTGCCTACATTTTCGCGTCATAGTCGACTTATTTTTGATTCAATCTCCTGAATCAGTAGAAAATTTTTGGTCAAAACTCACAAATTTTGATTCATTTTAGACCGGTATCATTGTTGATATAATGAACATGCTGGTATTAAAAAAACAACAGGAGAAAGACGATGGGTAGCAATAGCGGAAATAATCCAAATCACGGACAACATGGTCAGCAAGGCAAGCAGCAAACACAACAATGGCAGCAGCAAGGCGGTCAAAAAGCAGGACAAGGACAACAAACAAAACCTGTTCAGCCTCAACAAACTCGTCCGCAAGCTGTTAATCCACAAGCAACCAAAACACAAGGACAACCAACTCGTCCAACAACATCAGGACAAGCGGGTGGTCATGGCGGCACGGGTGGTCAAGGAACGCGTAGTAAACGTTAAGATAATTTGATTATTGAATCCAGCGATGTTTTTTATCGCTGGATTTTTTTTATGAAAGCAACCAGCAAAAATAAAGCTGCAACATACAATGGCAATGTTGTATGTAATGAAACTAGAAGGCCACTTAAAAATGCAGTAAACATCCACGCAAAATATAATAATGCGCTGAGATAACCCATCGTCATGCCTTGCGCGTCATCAGATACTTTATTTGAAATTAATGTGACAATGCTGACATAAGCCATTCCTGTGCACAGTGCAATTAATGCAGAAAAAATCCATTGAGTTTCTTCAAATGGAAATAATGCGCAAGCAGCCAATCCAATTAATACGAAAAAAATAGTGTAACGCATAATATTTTTAACAGAAAAAACACGCAACAATAATGGATATACAATTAATAAACCAACGACCATCACAACGCCCATCGTCGCGCTAAATAAACTTATTTTTTCAACTGAAAAATGTAATTGCAAATGTAAAAATAATGGAATGGCTTGATAATATTGGCTCCATCCTAATTCTAATCCTAAAAATAAAATAATAAATCCGCCAATCGCAAATTGTTTTATTAATGCCGGTAAACCAATTATTACTTCGCGCAAGCTAAATAAATTTGCATGTTGATTTTTTTGCATCGTTTCACGAAAACAAAATAAAATTAAAAATAAATTGATAATGCTGAGTACCAATGCGAATTCAAATGGTGTTTTGCTATTAAACCAACTTACAACATGCGCATCTAATAAATAACCGCCTGCTAAAGGTCCCAAAATAAGTGCTAAAGTCATCATCAATGCAATTGATCCTAAAAAAAACGCTTTATTTTCACGTTCACACACATCCGCAACAACTGCTTGCGCAACAGGTTGGCTAGCACTTCCAATTCCAGAAATAATTCGTCCAATAAAAATAAAATAAATATTTTTTTCTGCAATTCCAATAATTGGTAATAAAAATCCACATGCAACACAAACAATACACCACAATAAAGTTTTTTTTCTGCCGTATCGATCAGAAGCAGCACCAACAAACGGCGCTGCAATTAAAGCTGCAAACATCGATAATGAAATGGTCATACCAGTTAACGTATTGCGCATAGCAACACTTGTTGTAGCGGGCAATAAATCGTAATGATTGTGATAAAAAATTTTTAACAACACAGGAATGACAACAAAAAAACTAAATGAGTCGATGAAAATTAATAAGAGAAGAGGAGATAAGCGATATAAAATGTTTTTTGTATTTAACATAACTTCATCCTATTTTTGATATTAGAAGTGTAACAATCAAATATTATTTCCAATAATTTTTCTGCGATTTTTTGCTTTAAATTTTTTTCTAAATGAAAAATTTCATTTTCGTAAATTACACTAACCGCATTATCATCACTTTCAAAACCAATATTACTTTGACTGACATCATTTACAACAATAATATCAGCGCCTTTTTTTATTTTCTTTTGTTTCGCATTTTCTAATACATTTTCTGTTTCCGCAGCAAATCCAACCGTAAATGGTTTTATTTTTTTCGCGCAAATTTCTGCGAGAATATCAGTTGTTGGAATTAATTCGAGCGTTAAAGATTGTTTTCCGCGTTTTATTTTTTGTTGTGAGCTATTTGACACTGCGAAATCTGAAACAGCTGCAACAGAAATAAATATGTCTTGATTCACAATTTCATTTTCAACTGCATTTTTCATATCAAGCGCAGTTTGTACCTTAATAAATTTTTGGCAAGGTGGTTGATCAAGATTACTATTAGCGCTAATTAATGTTACATGCGCACCTAATAAATACGCTGCTTGTGCTAATGCATATCCCATTTTTCCAGAACTTTTATTGCTGATGTAACGAACCGGGTCAATTGGTTCGCGTGTTGCGCCCGCAGTAATTAATATTTTAATATTTTTTAAAAATGGTTTTTGAATAGTTGAAATTAAAAAATTTGCAATATCGATAGGCTCTAACATTCGGCCAACACCAACATCACCACATGCTTGCACGCCAACATCAGGACCTAAAAAAATCGCGCCGCGTTCTATTAATTTTTTTATATTATTTTGTGTTGCAACATTTTTCCACATTGCTTGATTCATTGCGGGTGCGATAAAAAGCGGAGCCTTTGTTGCGAGACAAACTGAAGTAAGTAAATCATCTGCGAAACCATTTGCTATTTTTGCAAGGGTATTTGCAGTTGCTGGCGCAATTAAAATAATATCAGCCCATTTTGCAAGCTGAATATGTTGCATGTCAGGTTCAATTAATATTTCAAAAATATTTTTCGGAAGCAGTGTTTCAAGAGTTAAAATGCTAACAAAAGCAGTTGCATTTTTTGTTACAACCACTTTAATTTCAAAATTTGCATCCCGCAATTGTCTGATTAAATCAGGTGTTTTGTAGGCAGCAATTCCACCTGTTATGCCTAACAATATTTTTTTCATGTAATTTTATTTTTTAACTTTATTTTTGCGCGCACTTTCTCGATATAAAATTCCAACTTTTCCAACTAATTGTATTGCTTCCGCGTGCACCGTATCACAAATCATTTTAAAAGTTTCTTTTCGCGATTCTCTATCTGTTTGCTGCATGCGAATTTTAATTAATTCATGCGCTTCTAATCCAGTTTCAATTTCTTTTTTTACATTATCTGTAAATCCATTATTTCCAATTAATACGATAGGATGCAATGCATGTGCTTGCGCTTTCAAAGTTTGTTTTTGTTTGGGTGTGAGTGGCATAAAATTTTTCGTGTTTTTGAATTGGCTAATCTTACCTTATTTTCAGAGATATCACATTCTCATTTTGCTGTGAGAATTGACATAAGTTACTTACGGCTCGTATAAACAACTACTCGACATTGTACGGATGGAGTGTTTTTTAAAAAATTTTATCTGCTTGATTTTGTAGTGACAAATAGCGAGCTAGCAAAATAAATAATTTGTTTTAAATGTACGTTTAAAACATTACAGATATAATCGAAAAATATTTTAGGATGAGTTCATATATGTAGTACCATTTCTAAAATTTCATGCTAAAACTAGTATCTGTTACAAGAGCGGACTGAACCGGTTTATCTGAAGGTAATAAACTGCTATGAAAGTTTGGAATGTTATCTTTATTTGCAAGAATTTGTTGCCACGTAGACCATACGCAATTATTTGGTAAAATTGCATTTGTATTTTTTGATGTTGGAATTGCAAAACTATGCGATCCCACCATTAGCAAAGATCTGTCATTTATTGCTGGGTCATCCCCAAAAACAGCGTGAATATTTAAATTTTTTATATCCTTACAAAAAACTCTTTGTAATCCTTCAATTTTTCCATCATCTGCATTTGCATGAATAACAGTTGATGTTTCCCAATTAGTTTTTGTGCCGCAAAAAATTATTTTATCAGCTTCATTTTTTGTTAGTAAATTTAATTCTACTAAGCAATGCACAAATCCTTGCGCACCTTCTAAATAGCTGGCGGTAGAAATAACACATGAAACATCTTCGTTTATTCTATGTTTTAAGTAGTTTATTGCATCTAAACGAATGCCATCCTTTTTATGTATATCGTGTACAACATCTTTCGCGATGGCGCGTACCGTATTGGCATCGAGACATTCTTGACGAAACATGCGAATACATAATTCAGTCATTTCTTTCGACGCTTTTCTTTTGTTGGGATATTGATGCGGATTATTGGTAACATCCAATATCCACCCTTGCGCAATCCTGGTAAATTCACCAGGATCTTGAACCGCCTTTTCAGTAATTAAATTCCACAGTGGAAATCCTTCGCGTGTCAAAGTACCATCCAAATCAAAGATTTCGATTCGCATATTGAATTTTCCAATTTTAATATTTCACTTCATTAAAAATACCACATTTTTTATAATATGAAAAATTGGATCGATCATTCAGAATTTAATTTAAATTATTAACCCGATGAATAAAAAATTATTTTGATTTTTTTATTTTATTAAAAAGGATTCTGATGAAAAAGAAATGGGGCGGCGTCAATCACACTGCCCCACAAATGAACAAACTGTACGTATTACATGCAATTTTCATGTATCAAAATACCGACTAACGCTATACAATCTCCGCAAATAATATTTCAAATGATGTGCATTTTATAGTTGAAACATCATCATAAAAACATATGCCTCATTTGAGATGGAGCGATCTATGCATCCCCCTTTTGTCACCGGTTTTTCTGCGCAAGATTATTTAACTGCAGAAGCAGGAATTGAAAGCGCACATCAAAATAATGCAAAGCACTGGTATATTGATGTTAGTCTTGAAAGCGAACGTCCCGATCAATGGAATTCTGATCGCATAAATCATATCGTGCAACAATGCGATGCTTATGATATGTCTCCCATTATACATGGTAATTTTAAAGCGCCATTGTCATCCGATGTTGATGAACTTCGTTTAGTTTCATTGGAATACGTAAAGAAAGAAATCGAACTAGCAAAAAATTTAAATGCACCATTGATTATTCATGGTGGTGCAATTGTAGAGCCACGCTTGGTGACGATAGTCAAAAAAAAAGCGCTAGATAATTTTATATTAAGCGTTGAATTTCTGCTGAATTATGCCGAAAAGCTCGGTGTTGAAATTTATTTAGAAAACCTTTCCAATTATCAACACTATTCTCCTTTTCATTATATTTTTACTTATCCAGAAGAAGTAAGTCGCGTATTGGAAAAAATACCTGAAGCGAAAATTTTTTTTGATGTGGGTCACGCCAATATTGGAAACGATCCGATCAGTTTTTTTGAACAATTTCATCGATCAATTGTGGGGATGTCATTTAGTAATAACAATGGATTGAAAGATCAACATTATGGATTGTTAAATGGCGAAATTAATTATTATCAAATAGTAGAAAAAATACTGAATGTGAAATGGGAAGGAATTATTGCATTTGAAACGCGCGGAAAAACGGTAATGCAGAGTATCCATGAATTAAACGAAATCTGTATTAGCGTTACGAAAAAAAGAGCTGCCTAATGCAAAATGTATACATCATACAAAATAGTGAATTGAGTTTTGACATGGATGTTGCGCAATTGTATTTTCCAGAAAAAAACAATTTATTTTTGATTATCAATCAATTTAGTTTAGAAAAACTAAAGAAAAGAAATCAGGATATTTTGTTTGAAAAAATATGGTTAGATGACGATTTTGGCTTCGATCATTTAAAGAAAATAATTCAAGATAATCAGAAAAATGCATCCGGTTCATTTCACATTGTTACTAATGCTGAAGAATCTATTTTAGTATGCGGAGAGTTAAGAAAATATTTTAATCTTGATCAATCCAATTACGATCGCTTTATTAATAAAATATTAATGAAGCAGTTAATTGAAAAAGCTGGGTTGCTTTATCCAAAATATCTGAGGTTTGACTCAAAGGACTATTCTGACAACTCAGAAAATTATTTAAAAAATATTATTCAAACACTTCAATTTCCAATCATCATAAAACCCATTGATTCTTGCAACTGCATGAATGTTGAAAAAATTTATAATGCGAATAGTTTAAAGACATGGTGCGATAAAAAATATTTAACGCGCACAACTTTTGAGTTAGATGAATTTATTGAGGGTAAAGTATATAACTGCGATTCGTATATTAAAAATAATAAAATTATTTTTACGCAAGTATCCGAATGCTCAAATTCTTGTTTTGATTTTATATGCGGATTAACAAAGGGAACTATTGCGCTTCCACATCATGATCCTATTTATCAATTTTTTTGTGAGTACACCCTTGAAGTTCATCATGCAATCGGTATGCCGCGAGCAGGTGTAACTCATCTTGAGGTTATTCTAACAAAAGATAATAAACCATATTTTCTTGAAATTGCACATCGATCACCAGGTGTTTTAATTCCGGCGATGTATAAAAAATTTTTAAATGTTGCTACGATTGAGCCACATATATTATTGCAAATAGATGATTCATACACGTTACCACTTAAAAAAGGTCCTTATTGCGCATGGGTTGCATTTCCAAAAATAAAAGGTCGTTTGATAAAAAAATATAATCCGGTGATAAAGAGTGAGTATCGGTTGGAGTGGGTTTTTGATATTGGTGACACGATGAGTGTGGTTTCTCGCGGGCGTGATTATGCAGGTAGAGTTTTATTATGGAATGATGATTATGAACAATTAAGAAAAGATTTTTATTATCTCAGTTCGTTTCAATTTTTTGATGTTGAAAAGAACGATCATTTGATAGCAGAAAACTCAACAAACCAACAATAAAAATAACAATGCTTAATAGCATAATAGACTGATTTGGTAGCCAACCAACAATCATTACCACTACAAATCCACTCATTTGCTGCGTAAATCCAAATAGTGAACTTGCGGCACCCGGTATTTTTTTATACGGTTCCAGTGCTTTCGTCATGGCGCATGGGTATAACAATGCTTGCCCAATCAATCCGATTAAAATAGGGGATATAATTAACACGGGAGAATTTGGATTAATGAGAATGCCGATAACTGAAAGAATTCCCGCAATAAAAATAATTGTTTTTCCAATTTTCATTAAAAAATGAATATCGGTTATTTTTATTAAGTTATTTACAAGAAAGCTTCCGAATAAATAAGCAACTGAAAAATAAATACCAATAATGCCAATGTCATGCGGCGATAATTTTAAATGATTTTGCAGATAAAAAATTCCCAATAAATTAAAAGCAAGCAAGATTGAATAGCCTATTCCGCCCCCTAATGCGAGCGGAATAAGGTAATTTTGTTTTACGATACCGGTATAATTTTTAACAAGCGAAACTATTTTAAATTGTCTTTTTAATTTGTAGTCTACTTCATGAAATTGGAACAATATCAGCATTAAAAGAAAAAAACTAAAACAACCCATTACAATAAAATCATATCGGTAGTTCATATACGTTTGAATAATACCACCCACATATTGAAAAATACCCAAAGAAATAATAAAAGAAATAGAGATATAAGACATTGCGCTCACGAGTTTTTTACCGTCCAGTGCATTGCGCGCTGATGTTCTAGCAATTACCGCACATCCACCACCTCCTATTCCTTGAAGTAATCGCAATAAAATAAAAAAATGTATTGAATGTGTTATTGATAATAGCAACGAGGTAAAAATAAAAATTAATGTTGTGAAAACGTAGCTTCTTTTTATTCCCAGTTGGTCTGAAATACCTCCAAAAAATAATACTGAAACTGCATATCCTAAAAGATATGCTGTAAGTGTATAAGCAATTTCTGTGTATGTGGTGTTGAATATTCTCGATAAACATGGAAGTGATGGAGAGTACATGACAATTCCAGCTTGTGTGCATGCAACCGCTAAACAAGAGAGGGTAATGATAAAACCGGGGTTATTTAGTATCTGTACTTTTTGGGTTTGCATTTCAGTGTTAGACTTTCCAAAATTTTATTTTGTGTGAACTACATTGAATGACAATTGTAATCGCTCCAATCAATAAATACCCACAATTTTTGCCTATTGTTGCGAAATGGTATATGTCATTTTGGGGCGAAAAGTATCCGAAGCGTACACTTTCTGATTGGGAAGATTTCATCGGCAAAAATAGTGATGAGGCACCATTCACGTTAATTGCTTTTGATAATAAAAACCCAACTGTTGTGCTTGGTACCGCCAGTCTCAAATTAAATGGGATGGGTCAATATAAGCCTGATCATGTCTGGCTTTCTGCTGTGTTTGTTCCACCAGAATATCGGGGGAAAAAAATAGCGACCACATTGATCAATGAAGTTATTGATATTGCCCGTAAAAAATATCCTGATATTTATTTGTTTACGCGCACTGATGGTCGCATTTATAAAAATCTTGGGTGGCGCGTAACAGAAGTCACTGAGTTTCAAGAAACCCAAGTGCTTATTATGAAAAAATCGCTTGAACCTTTAGCAAATAATCAATTCCGTTTAAATGCACATTATCCGCATCATGAAAGGGTTGGCGAGAGATTGGATCGACAATACACCGCTAAGCTTTAAATCTTTATCACGCTGTTGTTGTCTTCCATTTTAATTTTTTTAAATGGATTAATATTATCATCTGAGTCAGTGCTAATTTCATTTTTTCGCAAAAGGGAAACAACAAAATTAGCAGGAAATGCCGATAAAAATGTACAAATTATTTTTATTGTATATGATGTGATAATTATTTTTTCCATTTCACTCCATGTCAAAACATGATATTGAATCATCACAACGGCCAATACAGTGTAAATGAGTTCTCCTATAGTAGATGCGCAGAAACTTCTTAAAAGAAAATATTTTCCTTTTAATAAAAATTTCCATCTTACTAATAAATAAATATTGATGGAGCCAGAAATAATGTATGCAACTAAACCGCTAGCGGTGATGCGTGTTGCATCACCCAACACTAAGTTGTAAGCAGATTGACCATGCCAGAAGTGCGGGGATGACAAATGTAATGCGATACTGCATAAAATAGAAAATATAAAAAGACACAGAAATGAAAACCAAATAATTTGACGTGATATTTTGTATCCATATATTTCGGTAATAATGTCAGACAAAATAAACCAAAATGGAATAAACAACGTACCCGCCATAGTAACGTGTCCTGCAATAATAATAATTTTGTTGCTGAGCACACAAACAGTGATAATGATTGTCATATACAGCATTGAGAGCATTGCTAAGTAACGATAAGGTTTATTGCTGGTTTCTGACATAAAAACTCACTTCACCTCAAACAATTTTATTGCTTCATCTGTTAATGTAACGCCACTTCCACTGACTTGTGGAACCTGCATACAACCATTTCGCAAAGTAAAATTTTCTGTGAAAATATCAGATGGCAATAAATCATCGTATTCTAAAAAGTAACAATCAGAAAATGCTGTGAGAACGCTTAACGATAATTCCGGTAATAAATGATTGCATAAAGGAATTTTGTGTGACTGAATTTGTTTAGCGATTTCTACAAAACCAGTGATGCCACCACACCGAATAATATCAGGTTGTGCAATATCCATTATTTTGTGCTTGCATGCATCTTCAAATTCCGCAACCGTAAACATATTTTCGCCCGCTGCGATAGGAATGGGACTTTCTGTTTTTACAGATATTAAATCCTCATTTATAACGGGCTCTTCAAGCCATGTGATATTAAATTGCGCCATTTTTTTTGATATTTCAATTGCATCTTTAACGCTGAATTGTTGTGTTGCATCTAACATCAAAACATAATCATCGCCCATTGCTCTTCGAACTGCTTTTACTCTTTCAAAATCATTTTGATGACCCAGTCGAATTTTAAAACCATTAATGCCGAGCATCGCATATTTTTCACATTCAGTTATTAATTCTTTTTCACTTAATGAAAGCCACCCTGTTGTTCCATAAACGCGAACCGAATTAACTGATTGATTGCTGATTAATTGATGTAGTGGTTTTTTTTCAATTTTTGCAAATAAATCCCACGCTGCAATATCAAGCGCTGCTAGTGCATAAATTTCTGCTTTATTTTTATTTTCGAATTGATAATCAAACCAAAATTGTTTCCATGTTGCTAAATGATCATATGCGCCGTGTGCTTTTGCGAATGCGTAAATTTTTTTTATGTGTGCGGTAATTGCATCACAGGGCATTTCGCCCAAAACATGAATAAAACTTTTTCCCACAATGCCTTGTTGTTCGTCTAGAAATAATGCAATTGCGTCAATGCTGTGGATTGTGCATACATTGGTTGTAATTGATTTTTTTAATGGGAAATTTAGTTGTTTTATTTCGAGTGTTTTCGTTTTCATTTTACCAACCTCAAATAAGGAATCGTTCTCTGATCTGTTTCGGCTAATGTAGCATGTTGTTTTTTCTCCATCTCAATTCCCGCAAGTATCCCAATGTAACACGCTTGATTTGCATCAAAATGTTTTATAAAAATATCATCTTCAGCAATTGCTAGTGGATTAACATTTAATTCTTTCCTGGTTTTTACGTGAATACATCCAATGGTTCCATCACGATATTCAGAAATAATTTTGTAGCGACCATATTTATGTTTAAGCAAATAAGTTGGTTTTTTTATATCGCGTAAATTATTTTTTCCATTTAATGCTGCTCTTAATGCTTTTCCATAATAAACACCAATCCAGCAAGCTTGCTGACAAGAAAGTCCTTCAATAATTTCTGTGTTAGAAATAAGTTGCGAAAATGTTTGCTTGATAAAAATATTTTTATGTATAACGTGCAATATCGCTGTTTGTGTGTCGAAATCGATGCTTGATATTCGATAGTAAATGGGTCGACTATGATTTGAGTTGCTAATATTTTTAAGCGTTAAAAGCAGGCTCTTTAGTAAATTCACAATGATTTTTATTTTCACGATATTCTCTAGACATCACTCAATATTTTCAAAATTGTGCAGAATTGTATCACGGCTACAGTGATACCAATAGAAAGATAAAATTGGTTAATCTTAAATGTCTTTTTAGTACGAAAAGGTTGATTTGATCAGCACACCTAATATCTTAATTTTTCCGTCTAATTTTGTTGTTTCCGTATTTGGATTGATTGGTAGTAATAGCTGAATAGGTCCATCTGTTGAAAATTCTCGTATTGTTGCTTCAGTTGTGTTTGGATAAAGAACGATAACATAATCTCCATCTTGTGGTGTTGCATCAGGATCAATAAATAAAATCGTATTCTTTGGAAAACGAGGTGACATACATGGTTTGGTAGAAAGTGCATATGCTTTTGCTGATAAAAATTCACTGACTACCCATTTATCCCAGTTTGTAGCAGTTAAATTTGAAGTAAATTCATTCGAATTAATGCATTCTTTCCAGGAAATGACGGGGATAGATTGAACTGCTGTAGAAGCATCTGATGAGCCAGATGGAATAGCTACACCTGTTAATAATTCGTCTATTGAAATACCAAAAAAATCGGATAACGTTTTTAATGTTGACGCTCTCGGATCTTCTGTTTTTCCAGCTAATATCTTATGCAGCGTTGCTTGAGGAATGTCAGTTCTTCGAGATAATTCAGCTTCATTTAAGCCAACGTTTTTCATCAAGCTGCGCAAATTAATAATCAGAAGATCGTGTTCTGTTGATTGCTCGGTAATATTGTGTAATGCAGCTGCCATTTTTCCGCCTAAAAATATAAGTACGTCAGTATTTCATTACTATAGTACTTTTTCAATAAAATTAATGCATTAATACGTACGTTTAGTAAATATAACCTTCCTGAAATTACCATTTTACACATAAAAATTCAAAAAAGATAATTTAAAATTACAAAAGTGTTGACATATAAATTAAAAACACTATAGTAATTTTTTTTTGATTTAAACGTGAATTTATAGTGGAGAAATAAATATGTCTTCTGAAATGATTGGAAAGATCACTTTTAACGATGAGTTACTGCAAAACGATTTAAAAATAATCGCACAGTTCCCTACTCTTGAAGAGGAATATGCTGAATTTGGAATTGGCTCTTGGAAAAACCATTCTTTGTGGAATAGTGATGGTGATTTTAAAAATACACAATACAGCGATTATTCTTCTTTAGCAAAAATCACACAGCTCGGTGAAATGTTGCCTTATATCACTCACATGATCAAAGAAAATTTTGATGTGACTGATATTAAAATGGTTAGGGTGCGTAATTTAGTAAATGGTTTTGTTATCCCGCACAAAGATTTTGTGGAATTAAACCAAAACAAAAAAAAATATTTACGAGTTTTTATTCCATTAGAAAATAATAAAAATGCTTATCATTCTGATGAAGAAAGTGTTTTTCAAATGCAAAAAGGCGAAGTTTGGAAATTGGATGCTTCTATTGTTCATGCCGCAGCTAATTTTTCAGTAGATAGTCGTGTTAATCTTTGTTTGGATTTTCAATTTACAAAAAACACAGCGCCTGAAGCAATTTTTTTAGATAAAAGTATTGCTACTGGGGTCGTGGCTCCGACTTTGCCTGCCAGAAAAAATTTTAGTAATTTCGATCTAAACTTAAAGCTAAATAATCTAGCAGCCAATCTTAATAAAAATAATCTACTTAACACATTGGTTGATCTGTCAAAAATTCATTTTGAATATGATGTCAGTATTGTGGATTGTTATGACTGGTTGCTTTTTGTTGCTGAAAAATCTGGATCAGAAGTCATGATTAATAAATGCAAAGTATTAAAAAAATACATGATAGAAAAACGTGAGTTCGGCGAACGATTTGTTTTTTAACGTCAATGATCAACATCAGCATCACAAAAAATAAAGTTATAGGGGAAGGTGATGAGCAGAGATGAATATGTAGTACCTATCAGTGCGGACAGAGAAGATAAACCGCTTATTTCTGAAGCAATGCGCAATGATTTCGGCATCAACGAATTTGCAAACAGCGTTTTTCAAACAGATCCGATTTCCGGTAGTGAAAAAGCAGCGATTATCATTGGTGCTGGTGTTGGAGTTGCATCTTCGTGGGTTTTTTTCCCGCTGGGAACTGCGTTCGGACATCAATTTTCGAATTTGATTTCACTGCCCGAAAATTCTGATGCGCGAGCCACAATATGTTGGCTTTCAGGAATTAATTCGCTTATTCCGATCATGTTTTTGGGCGCATCATCTTCTATTAAGGCTTTTCGGAGTTTTGTTAATCCAGAAGAAGTTGCATTAAACAAAATAAAGAAAAATGATGCTCGTGCACTGAGAGCGTTATTTCAGGCTGGAAATATAGTGTTATCTAGTATTTCTGGTGCACAACGTTCATATTTAACTTTAATTACCCTGCCTTCTATTGGCCTGAAAATTTTTTTTGCCTCAGTGGCTTTTTTAGGGACATTTCTTATTTATAAAAGAGTGTTTAATACCTTTGAAGAAAAATTTCTTAATTTTGTGCTTGGAAAACGGTTGTCTTTAGAGAACATCCAGCAAGGAAAATATCTCAATGATCGTTTTGAAGAAAGCCATAGGGTAATGCTGGCAATGTCGGATCGTGAAATGACAGAATTATATAAAACTATTTTTACTTCAGTCACCGATCTTTTCACAAATGAATCAAAAATTCGAACGCTTTATAACTTATCATCTGGTTGTCATATTCAGGAAGTGAGCATCAAGACTAGTAATATACGACAATGCCTAGGTGTTTTAATAGGTATTATTGCTTCTTACGCCTATTATTCAGTTGGAGAATTAATGGCGAATGCGTTTTATAATTTTCCAGACATTGGAAAGTATAATGAAAATAAAAATTCCATTGTTTTTCCAGAAAATATCAAATCATCAGATATTGTAAAAAATATCTTTGGACTATTAGTTGCGCTTCCGCTTGCGCTGATGTTTTCAATTACCACATCACGCGGACTTGGAAATATATATGATGCAATATCACGAGAGAGAAAACAGTCTAGCATGCCGATTAAACATGAGCGCGTTAGAAATTGTCTTAGCGTTTTTGCTTCATGTGAGGGTGTTTTCGCAGGAATTCCAGCGGTGACTTTATTTTTAGCGGCATTGTCATGGATTTCACCCAAAGAATTATTTATATTTGTTGCGATACTAGGCGGAACCAGTGCTTTCGCAGCGCAAGTATCTTTTAGTTTTTTTGGAGTCAGGGCGCTAACGGATGATATTTTTACACAGATTACAAAAGATAATGATTCTGTTTCTGCGAAAAAAGCGAAACTTTCCGCATCAATTAAATTTTTTAAGGATGGTTTGTCAGTAGCGCGTAACTCAGATATTAGAACACTTTATCATGACCTCGCACCGGAAAAATAATTGCCATTAGTTAAGAGAATAGATATTAAAATGAATTTTTTATATGTATTTATGTTTGTTTTTATTTGGGCGAGTGGGCCCATTTTTGTTAAATTGGGTTTATTATACGCTACACCACTGGATTTTTTAGCGTTGCGTTCATTGACCGCTACTTTTTGCTTTTTTATTATTTGGCTTATTACTTGTTTAAAAGAGGGTAGTAGAAAATCCATTTCGCATTTACAGTGGAAAAATATTTTATCCATGATTGTCACAGCACTATTGCTTCAAGTTGCTTACCAAACCAGTTTTTTTTATGCATTGCAGTATAAATTATCTCCTGGTTTATTAATGATTATATTGGGAACGCAGCCTATTTTTACTGCGATTGCTATGTCAGATAAATTAACAAAACGTAATTGGATAGGTTTATTTTTTGCATTGTTTGGTTTGTATTTGGTTGTACATCATTCCGCGACCATTCATGGTTTAAATTTTCTTGGAGTTTTATTTGGTTTGATTGCATTAGCAGGAATGACGATAGGAACCCTATTTCAAAAACGTTTTTGTAGCAATATTGATTTTAGTACTAATTTATTTTTTCAATACTTAACCAGTTCCGTTTTATTTTTAATGATTGATCGGTTTCAGATTATTCATTTTAGTTCATTTAATATTTTGTTTTTGGTATCGCTTTTTTGGATGGGGATTATTGTTTCAGTGATTGCAACTTGCTTATACTATTATCTTGTTAATTCAAAACACATAACGCGCGTAACAACTATATTTTATGGTGTGCCGATAGTAACTGTTATTTTAGATTATTTTATTTATCATCAGGCTATTTCTGCCGTTGCATTGCTAGGATTTTTTATAATTTGTTTCGGGCTTTATTTTTCCGTTGGTAATATCAAATAGATCAGTTTATGGGCGGCGTCAATCACATTGAATGACTAACTATTTGTATCAATTAAAGTATTTCAATTGGATTTTTTTGAATACCCCCAAACAATTTTTTCGGGCATCTGTTTGATGAAGAAGATAGCATGTTTCCGACGAAGTTACCTTAAAACCTAAAGGTTGGTGTATTTGCCACAGGTTTTTCCAAAGCTGATAAATCTGGTTTTATTTTTTGATGCTGCATTACTGGAACGGAAGCGCGTATCTCATGTAATTTCTTCAAATCAATATCAGCATAAGCAATTGCATTACCAAGTTCGGTGATTTCCTGAATTATAGAACCCCATGGCTCAACAATAATACTGTGTCCGTAGGTTGGTCGTCCGCTTGTATGTGTTCCACCTTGCGCTGCACCAACAACATAACAAAAGTTTTCTATAGCTCGACTTCTAGATAATGCTTGCCAATGTGCTTCACCTGTTTTTACAGTGAACGCTGAGGGTATCGCAATAATTTCAGCGCCATCATTCATCAGTTGAGTAAATAATCCCGGAAATCGAATATCATAACAAACACTTAATCCTAATTTTCCAACAGGTGTATCAACAACAATAATATCGTTGCCTGGTTCTGTTGTGTCGGATTCTTTGTAGCTTTCAGTTTCTGAAATGGTCACATCAAATAAATGTATTTTGTCGTATCTTGCAACTGCATTTCCATTATGATCATAAACAATAGACGCAGCCCTTACTTTTTTTTCATCTTCGCAGGCAATAGGTATTGTTCCACCAACGATCCATGTGTTGTGCATTTTTGCTTGTTGAGATAAAAAGTTCTGAATTTTGCCAGAACCATATTTTTCTTTTACATCTACTTTATCGGTAGGTTTTTTACCCATAATTGCAAACATTTCTGGAAGAACGATAAGCTGCGCTTGATTTTTAGCTGCTTCTGCAATTAATTTCGCAGCAGTAGCTAAATTTTCATCGACAACATGAGAAGAACACATTTGTATCGCTGCAATTTTTTTAGTTATATTTCTCATGTTTAATCACCTATTTTTTTGATCCAAATGAAAATGGATTGTAATTAATATTCACATCATACACATCAATTCCTTCTGATTTTTTTAATTTTTTACACACATATACATTAACGGGAGTCATAATCGCTTCAAATGCTACTTTGTACAAATATGAAAAAATAACAAATGGTAATATTTGTGTTGTGAAACTTAAATTTCCAAACCACGCTACACTGGTTCCGACAAGCTGTAATACTGCTTCACCGATCGCAGTTGCAGTAATAAATCTTAATGGTAAATATTTTCCACCGAATTTATTTTTAAGTTTTGAAATAATGTAGTCATTTACTAAATTACCAATAAAGATAGCAGCAAGCAGAGCAAATAAATGCCTTGGAAGTGAATTAAAAACTGTATTGTAAGATGCATCAATATTACTAACACCAGGGGTAGGTAAGTATGTAATGCATTTCATATAGAGAACATAAAAAATCAATATTATTACGGACATTTGAACTAATTGCCTGCTTTTTGAGTACCCATAAACTTCCGTTGTGATGTCTTGTATGAAAAAAGATAACGGTATTGTCCATGTTCCACCTGTTAACAATATGGTGAAATTGGTCATCGGAATATGAAAAGGAAATAATCTTGCTGCAACTGTTAATGACGTAATCATTCCTGCAATATAAATCGCCGTCAAAATATAAAAATATTTTAAATTTTGCCCATCACTAGAAATTTCATTTAATAATTTTTTTTCTGACATTAATTACCTTAATGCATTTTTCGAATTTCTGATTCGCTTGCGTCATATCCAATAGAAACAGCTTGAAATGTATCGAGCGCATATAACAACGCTTCATTTTTAAATAATTCAACAGTGGGTATCTCGATTTCTTTATCAAGACAAGAAGAGCGCAGCACTGTAATTTCCTGTCCGCCCCTATCGAAATATTTTCTTGAAATATTTAATATTGGATTGCTTTTTACAAAGCAACATAATTGTTTAAATCGCTTCATTTTCTGCCAACCATCACAACTCGTATCAACTACATTGTTTCTTTCATTGTTTGCAAGCATCCCAATAATACAAGCATCAGCAGGATGTAATTCTTTCACTAAACTTTTATCTCCAATTGCTTTTTTCACAGAAATTTTTTCGATGGTTCTTTTATTTCTCACTCTGATTATCACAATGGTTTGATTTAATTTTTTGCAAAAATAATACCCGTCTAATTTTAAATAATATTCAAAATTACCTTGTTTTGTAGCCCAAAAACGACCATAAATATTTTTAAATTCACTCACAACATCTTTGTATATTTGTGAAAGCATGATTGCGCTCCATCGAAAATCAATAATTATTTAAGTCAGATTATTTCTTGTTTGTATAACGATACCTATAATTTTGTCAGAATCCTGTAATTGAATTGTTGGGAATATATCATTTATTGCTTTGATAAATTTATATTTTCCATCAATCATCAGTTGTCTAAATAATATTTCGTTGCTTTTTTTAATATGAACAACTACAAAATCTCTATTTTTTTGTTCTCGTGTTGGATTAATAATAAGAATTGTATTTTCTTGAAATTGCGGGCACATTGAGTCGCCTTTTATCCGTAACGCAAATTGACCAATTTCAATATTTGGATCAGTTAAAATCCAGTCAAAATGATTGTCTGGTTTGACACTTTGCAATATCTGTTTCCAATTATTTACATTATCCCATTCAATAATTGGAATAGAAGTATATGAACCAGTTAAAATCGATGATCCTGAGTATTGGAATATAGGTTGATTCCCAAGTAATTGATCGACAGTTACATTAAAATATTTTGCAATTGCGTGCAGTGTAGATGCTCTTGGGTCTGGCGTTCGCCCTGATGCAATACGGTTAATTGTGGCTCTTGGAACGCCAATTATTCTTCCGAGCTTCGCTTCGCTGATTCCTGCGTTGCGTAGTAAGTAGTTTAAAACATTGCCAACTTCCAACACAGCTGTACTCATATAAAAAGCCTTAATAAAGTTTTATGAATGATTCTCGTTGGAATAGCCTGATATGCGTCTGTGCGAATGCGCGAAATATAATGTGCATTACCCGCGGCGTCGTACTGGATTTTTGTAAGTGTGTCTTTGAGGTGCTTTGCCTCGGATTCCGTCAATGTAATTTCTGTTTGGTCGCTCATAATTTTTTACTTTCATCGCGTTGCTCAATAACGGGCATGTTGATACAAACACGAGCATATAGCAAGAGCTTTTTAATATTTTCTTAATGTACCTGTAAAAAATAGCACTATTTGATATTGTCTGTTTTCATCTAATTCCTTTGAAAACTAATAATGAAAAAAGTATGGTGGTTAGTTTTGGGATAGTTATTGGAAGTGTATAAAAAATGGAGGCGGCGGGGATCGAACCCGCGTCCACTGATGATCAATCATCGGCTCTACATGTTTAGAGCTGCGTTTTGATTTAACCGTCAACACTCCAGCAGTCAGGATTATTTAACGGCGAGCTCGGTGTTTTAGTAATGCCGACACGAGCCATGCCGTCATCACGATCTTGTCTTTCTGACTACCGACCCAAACCAACAAGAAAATCTGGGGATAGGCTGTTGCCGTTTTTTAGGCGGCTAAACCGGTCTCGCTGTTTTTACGCAGCTACTGCCAATTCGTTACCAGCAAAGTTGCTATCGTTTGCAACTAAATTTGCAATGTTTATTTTACGAGCTTTTTTGCGTAGCTCGACATGCACCTTTGATCTCAACAGCAATGTCGAAACCAAAATCGCCCCCAATTGGGTAACCACATTGTAATTATAACTCATAAGAAAGCAAGTTTTTGTTTGAAACGTACGTTTCAAAAAATAAAATGATAATTATCGTGGCGATTTGAAAGCGGCACCATTTTGATTATCTTTAGGTTCGGGTGATGGCGGAGGAGAAGTACTGGTTTTTGGATAAGCAGCGCCGTTATACTTTTGACGAAACACAGACCAATCTCCAAGCCCAGAATAAGATACTTGTGCAGGTGGTGTGTGCGATCTATTACTATTAAACATAATTATTTACTCGTTAACGCCTCAAAATCCGCTGTTTTTCACGATTCCAATCACGTTCTTTTATCGAAGCACGTTTGTCGTGTTCTTTTTTACCTTTGGCAATTGCGATATTAATTTTCACGCGATTTTTAAACCAATGTAAATCGAGCGGGACGACAGTATAACCTTGACGATCTTTCGCAACAAACAATTTATTAATTTCTTTGCGGTGCAATAATAATTTTCGCGTGCGCAGAGGATCAGGATCAATGTGAGTTGATGCTGTTTTTAAAGGGGTAATATGCGCGCCGAATAAAAATGCTTCGCCACTTTTTAACAGTACATAACTTTCTTTCAGCTGTACATGTCCCGCGCGAATACTTTTCATTTCCCAACCTTCAAGCACTAAACCTGCTTCGAATTTTGTTTCAATTGCGTAATCGTGCCACGCTTTTTTATTGCTGGCGATTAATTTGTCTTCGGATTTCTTGCTCATAATGCGCGATAGTGTAACATTACAGCTTAAAATACGCGAGAAAATAGCATGTCAAAAGTTTATCGTTCAGCAATTGTTCCTTATTCCGAAGCACAAATGTATGAATTAGTGAATGACATCGCGCGCTATCAAGAATTTGTCCCCTATTGCACTTCCAGTATCGTCCACGAAAAAACAGAAACAGAAATTCGCGCCACATTAATTTTATCCGCAAAAGGCATGCAAAAATCATTTACTACTTTAAATCGTTTGCAAAAAAATCAATGCATAGAAATACAATTAATCGACGGACCATTTAAATATTTAAATGGTTTTTGGAAATTTGAAAAACAAAATGAAAATCATTCAATCGTCATTTTAGATTTAGAATTTGAATTAGCGAATAAAATATTTGCGATGATGTTTGGTTCTGTGTTTCAACAAGTGGCTGAAAAATTAGTGGATGCATTTGTTGAACGAGCGAAGAGTGTTTATAAATGATTTCAATTATTGTCGCTTGCGCAACACCTGAAAAACAAGCAGAAATAAAATTATCTGTCACAGAAAATTGTACGGTTGCATTTGCAATTCAACAGTCAAAAATTTGCGAACAATTTCCGGAAATTATTTTGTCGAATAATTTGGTTGGTATTTTTGGAAAACGTGTGATGTTAGAATATATTGTGCAGGACGGTGATCGTATTGAAATTTATCGCCCATTACTTATTGATCCGAAAGAAGCGAGACGAGCGAGAACAGTTTAAAATGCGCTCACGCTGATGCATGAGCTTCTGAAGAGGCTTCGTTTAAATATTCGGCAACTTCGGCAAATCAGTTTGAATATTTACAACAGAATCATTTTGGAATTGCACAATAAAACGTGTAACAGCAGTTTTACGCTTCACTGATTTTGTATAAACATATGTCATGCGATTATCGCTGTACATATTTTCCAAAACGGGCGAACCTAATATTGCAACAACTTGTTCGGATGACATGCCGCGATGTATTTTTTGCGTTTGAACTGGCGACAAAATATTACCTTGTTGAAATGGGGGATGATAAATGCAGCTGCATAAAATTGCTGGAATCAATAGTAAAAGCAGTAATCGTAATTTTTTCATGACATGCTCGCATTTGTTAAATTTAGCCGGAATCATAACGTATTTTTAGTTTGAATGATATTGCATTTTTTACAAATTCCATAAATCGTGTGGTGATGTTCTGTAATGGCAAATTCAGATTGCTCAGCAATTTCAGCCTGTCTTTTTTCTATTACCTCATCAAAAAATTCTTTCACCGCGCCGCAACGTTCACACACCATATGATCATGATGATGACCTTGTTCAATTTCAAAAACAGAAAACCCACCTTCAAAATTATGACGACGAATTAATCCTGCTGTTTCAAATTGAATTAATACGCGATACACAGTTGCTAAACCAACATCATTTCCTTGATCTTTTAATTGTTGATGAATGGATTCAGCGCTGATGTGATGTGGTTTCACATTTTCCATTAATTCTAAAATTCTTAATCGCGGCGCAGTGATTTTGAGGCCTGCCTTGCGAAGTTCGTTGTTGTTTGTCATATTAGTTTTTTAATCTCGCTATGCTGTTCGTGTAATTTTATTAATGTTTGTTTTGTATTGTCGAATTCTTCGCGTAATTTTGTCACAACTTCTGTTGGTGCTTTTTCAGTAAATGCAGAATTATTTAAACGCGATTCCATTTGCGCTTTTGCTTTTTCACATTTTTCAATTTCTTTTTTTAAGCGAATTAATTCTGCGTCTTTATCAATTAATCCTGCGAGTGGGATGTGTATTTCTAATTGATCAGAAAGTGCAGTTGCGCTTGGTGGAATTTTTTCTGTTGGATTTGCCCAGGTGATTGTTTCTATTTTTGCAAGTGCTTTTATGTAATGCGCATATTTTTCTACGCATAATTTATCATCGGCGCTGCCTTTATCAAAAATCATATTAATTCTTTTTGCGGGCGATACTTGCATTTCACCGCGAATATTGCGAATTGCAGTAACAATATTTTTTATTAATTGAATTTCTTTTTCTGCAACCACATTAATTTGTTTTGCATTTGCTGTTGGATAAGGCTGCAACATAATTGTTTTACCTTGAATATTTAACATCGGCGAAATTTTTTGCCAAATTTCTTCGGTAATAAAAGGCATGATCGGATGCAATAATCGCATAATATTTTCTAAAACAAAAAGTAATGTGTATTTTGTTTCAGGTGTTAAATCACATTTTGCTAATTCCAAATACCAATCACAATAATCATTCCAAACAAATTCATATAATAATTTTGCGAGTTGATCAAAACGATATTCTGCAAAATACGATTGCGCCTGTGTAATTGTTTTTTGTAATTGACTTAAAATCCAGCGGTCAGGCAATGTGTTACTCACACCTGCATTTATATTCTCACTAATATTCATTAATACAAATCGAGTTGCATTCCAAATCTTATTACAAAAATTTCTATAACCTGTTAAACGCGCAAAATCAAAATTAATATTTCTGCCTTGTGTTGCAAGCGCACAAAATGTAAAACGCAACGCATCGGTTCCGCTCGCAGAAATTCCATCTGGAAATTCTTTTTTGGTTTGTGCAGTAACTGTTTTTTCCATTTTAGGTTGCATTAAACCGGTAGTGCGTTTTGTAATTAATGCATCAAGTGAAATGCCATCGATTAAATCAATCGGATCTAAAATATTTCCTTTTGATTTCGACATTTTCTGACCTTGCGAATCACGAATTAAACCAGTAATACAAACTTGTTTGAATGGCACTTTACCTGTTAATTTCAGACCCAACATCACCATGCGCGCAACCCAGAAAAAAATAATATCAAAACCTGTGACCAGAACATTCGTCGGATAAAATGTTTTGAGATCAGGTGTGTAATCGGGCCAACCTAAAGTTGCAAATGGCCACAACGCAGATGAAAACCAAGTGTCTAATACATCGTTGTCCTGATGTAATGGTACATCATTACCTATTTGATGACGTTCACGCACATCATGTTCATGCAAACCCACATAATGTTTCCCATCATTGTCATACCAAACTGGAATGCGATGCCCCCACCATAATTGTCTGCTGATGCACCAATCTTGAATATTTTCCAGCCATTGTAAATAAGTTTTCCCCCAATTTTCTGGAATAAATTCAATTTCATTTTTGTGATGAGATTCGATAGCAACTTTTGCCATACCATCCATTTTCATAAACCACTGATCAGTTAATAATGGTTCGATAATCACGCCCGAGCGATCGCCACGCGGAATATTATTTTCATGCGCTTCAATTTTTTCTAATAATCCTAATGCATCTAAATCCGCTACAATTTGTTTGCGCGCAATAAAACGATCGAGACCGCGATATTTTTTTGGAACATCATCATTTAATTTTGCATCGAGTGTCATCACATTAATCATCGGTAAATGATGACGTTGTCCTGTCGCATAATCATTAAAGTCATGCGCAGGCGTAATTTTCACGCAGCCTGTTCCAAAAGCAGGATCAACAGAATCATCTGCAATAATAGGGATTTCACGATCAGCTAATGGCAACGCAACTTTTTTTCCAATTAAATTTTTATATCGCTCATCATCAGGATGTACTGCTACAGCAGTATCACCTAACATGGTTTCAGGACGTGTTGTTGCAACAATAATAAATTCTTTGCTATTTACAACTGGATAACGCATATACCATAAATGAGATTTTTCTGTTTCTGTTGAAACTTCTAAATCTGAAATCGCTGTTTTTAATTCTGGATCCCAATTTACTAATTTTTTTCCACGATAAATTAATCCTTCATTATATAAACGAATAAATGCTTCAGCAGTTGCACGTGAAATATTATCATCCATTGTAAAACGTTCGCGCGACCAATCGAGTGATGCGCCCATGCGACGAATTTGTTGTGTAATTGTTTCACCTGATTGTTGTTTCCACACCCACACTTTTTTTAAAAATGCTTCACGACCTAAATCATGACGAGAAATATTTTGTTGGCTCAGTTGTCGCTCAACAACCATTTGGGTTGCAATACCCGCGTGATCTGTACCAGCTTGCCATAATGTATTGTCACCTTGCATGCGATGATAACGAATGAGCGCATCCATCAATGTATATTGAAAACCGTGACCCATGTGTAATGTTCCGGTCACATTTGGTGGTGGCAGCATGATGCAATATGCATTTCCGTGATCAGATGGCGCAAAACAGCCTTGTTTTTCCCAAAATTGAGACCATTTGGATTCAATTTGTTTTGGATCAAAAATTTTTTCAAGTTCGGTTGACATATTGATTTACGCCTACACTCCCACTCACACGCACACTCTGCTAGAATCAGGCAGTTATTTTTTCACAAAAGGCACGCTTTGTCAGTGATAATTTTTCGTTATTTAGCAAAAGAAATATTGATCATGATGTTGGCAGCGACATTGATCCTGTTGGCATTGTTTATTACCAATCAGTCACTGCAATTTTTGCAGCGTGCTGCGCTTGGGCAATTGCCCGCGACAGAATTATTACACGCAATTGCATTACAAATTCCATTGTTGGTTCCTTATCTTTTGCCGCTCGCATTATATTTAGGCGTGCTACTAACATTAAGTCGCATGTATCTTGATTCTGAAATGGCAGTATTATCTGCATGTGGTGTGAGTCGTGCAAAAATAACGAGCATGATTTTTGTAGTCGCACTTTGTGTTGCAATTGTAGTTGCATGGTTAATGGCAGTTGTTGTGCCGCGTGCGCAAGGAGATTTAAATTCAATTGTAAATAAAAGTGCTGTGAACGCGAGTGTGCAACAAGTTATTCCGGGGCGTTTTATGGTGTTTCTGAAAAAAACAGATACACCAATTGTTTTTTATGCAAAACATGTTGAAAATCACGCTGTGCTGCACGATGTTTTTTTAGCGCAAAAATCAAAAGATATTGATCCAATTTCCCATCAACATAAATGGAATGTCGTTGTTGCAAAAACAGCGTTAGAAAAAACAATATCAGGACAAGATGGAAAATATTTAGTTTTTAATAATGGATATCGTTATTCAGGTGTGCCAGGTGATCAAGCATATCGTGTATTGAAATTTAAACAATACGGCGAGCAATTAACTGTGCACGCTGTTCCCAATATTGATATTGTTCAGCAGTATTCATTTTCAACATTATGGTCACAGAGTCCAAAAAATGTTGCCGCTGCTGCTGAATTGCAATGGCGTTTGGCAATGCCTATTTCTGTGCTTGTTTTTGCATTATTAGCAGTGCCGCTGAGTCAAATTAGTCCGCGACATGGAAAATTTACGCAATTATTACCGGCAATTTTAATTTACATGTGTTACGCCGATTTTATTTTTCTTACGCGCTCATGGATTCGCAATGGCCGATTGTCTCCCGAATTAGGAATGTGGTGGGTGCATGGTATTGCATTATCATTAGCGATTATGTTGATGTTGTATCGCATGGGTTGGCAGCGCATTCGTCGTATTTTCATGAGGAATAAATTCGCATGAAAATTTTAGATCGCTATATTCGTAATGCCATTTTAGTTGCAACTGGAATGGTGAGCGCAATTATTATTGCGCTACAAAGTTTTTTTTCTTTAGTTGAACAATTTCGTTTTATTGGCTTGCATGATTACAGTATTTGGAAAGTATTTTTATTTGTGCTGATGCAATTGGTTGCGCAATTTTATCAATTATTTCCGATGATCGCATTTTTAGGTGCGTTGATTGGATTAACGCGCTTATCATCCACCAGCCAATTAATTGTAATGCGTGCTGCTGGTTTTTCAGTAATACAAATTGCATGGAGTGTCATGAAAACAGGCATTTTAATGATTTTTGTTATTACTTTGTTGGGCGAGGGTTTGGGTCCGCAATGGCAACAAGAATCAATGCACATGCGACAAACTGCATTATCACCACCAACTAATTCTATTTTGCAATCTGTATGGTTGCATCAAGGCGATAGTTTTACACATATTGGCGAGCTGAAAAATAAAAGTGTGATGGAAGATGTTATACGATATAGTTTTGCGCCGAGCGGTCGATTAGAACGCGCAACGGAAGCGCAATCGGGACATTTTGAAAATGGTAAATGGGAATTATCTGATTTGAAAAAAAGTATTTTCACGCAAAATCAAATTGAAATTGAAAAACAAGCAAATTCAGCTTTGCATATTGCATTTCAACCGGATCTACAATTACAAATGTCGATTGTTTCTGCGGAGCAAACGTTAGTTGATTTATATCACACCATTGCATATCGAAAATCAATTGGTTTAGGTGTAAATCAATATGTATTTTCATTTTGTCAGCGATTATTGCAGCCGTTTACAACATTAGTGATGATTTGTTTGTCGGTGCCATTTGTTTTTGGTTCGTTTCGAAGTGCATCGATGAGCATGCGAATTATTGGCGGTGCCGTGATTGGTTTTCTTTTTTATATGCTGAATCAATTGTTCGGACCAATCACGTTGGTTTATCAATTCCCACCTTTATTAGCAGCAATTATCCCGACATTTTTATTTTTATTTATTACGATGATTTTGTTGGCAAGAACAAAATAATAAATTTTATCCGCACTCCGCCATTCCATTCATTTCTGACATATTTAATAATTGAATATGATGCTTATTTACAGTGATTATTTTTTTTTGCTGTAATTCATGAAATATTTTACTAATTGTACTTGGCGTGATTCGCAAATAATTTGCAATATCTTGATGTGTCATCATCAATTGTAACAACTGCTTTGGAAATCCTAATTCGCGATAACGTAATTCTAGTTGTAATAAAAATGTAGCAACACGTTGTTGAGCGCTTGTACGTAGTAATGCTGTATTATCCTGTTGAATACGACGACTCACCATTTTTAATAATTGTGCGCCTATCGTTGGAATTTTTTGTGTTAATGAAAACATTTTTTCTGTTGGAATAATGCAAATATTAGATTGATCAAGCGCAGTAATTGAAATGGAGCGATGCGATTCATCAATTCCCTCCCATCCAAATAAATCTGGTGGAAAATAAAATCCCATTACAAATTCTTCACCAGTTGCTTTTGTGAGATAACTTTTTAAAACGCCCGCGCGCAAAATATATAAATTTTTGGATTGCTCACCTTGATAACATAAATGTTCACCGCGTTTTAGCATTCTTGCTGAAAATTCAAATGAATTGAACCCCAAACAAACTGCAGCGCGTGAGCAACGTTGACATGCATTGATCATCTAAACCTCTTGTTCTGTACAAATATTATACAGTACAGAGATTGTGAATGAAAGATTAAGAAAGCAGCTTCCGCCATGGAATAATTTTATTCGGCACTTGCATGCAATATTCCTTCCAATATTCCCCATATTTTTTTGCGCATCGTTGATCATCACGATATGAACGATGCACAAGTAATATTGTTAAAAATACAACATAAAACCACGGCAAAAAATTTATAAACAAAACTGGCAGCGTCCAAAAAAATGCTAGCCCAATTTCTAATAAATAGTGAAAATGACGCGAAATTCCCCACCAACCAGAAGTTAATAATAAACTTTGTTTTTGATCGCCGTGTTGATCAATATATTTTGCATGAATTAATTGCGGCGCTTTTCCCCATACGATGCAATTGCCTTGCGTTGCGCGCACCTTTTGTCTTTGCGCATCTGCAAAATAATTTAATATCACACATGTTACGCCGAGTATTATTATCAATGCAGCAATTATAGGTGAAAATGAAATAGGGTGATTCACTAAATACATTGCAGGCAGCGTATAAATTCCGGGAACCCACACTAAACATCCCCAACAAATATAAAATCCCGCGCGATCATGCATGATATCCATCGAGCGAAAATAACCTGATTCCCACCAAAAAAATTTCGCAATATAAAATAACATGATTGCAACGCATGCAATCATTGAATTTTGCAAACCATATAATTGTGCTTGTTTTGCGGCAAAAGAAATAATAATCACTGCCCAACTCATCATGCCAAAACGACAATTTGTAAATTGTTTTACATTCCAACCTAAAATAGTGGGATATAATTCTGTTCCCCAATAATAATCAAAAATAAAATTGCCGGTGGTGCTGTGATCTGAAGTAGATGGTTTAAATCTGCCCTTATAATATAAAATTAAACAAAAAATCAAACTAAAAATATTTAAGCTACCTAAAATTCCAGCAAAATTATCATACACAATTGTTGCTGAAAATATGTGAAATATTTCAGTGCCTAAATAAAATAGAGCGAGAGTAATAATAAAACATAAAAAACCGTTATCTTTGTAAACTGGAATATTACCATTTGCAGTTTCAGGACCCGTTACAGTTTTTCCCGGAACAATACGCATTAATAATAATTGTATTGCCATAAAAATTAAAATTATTTTCCAAGCAATGTGCGTTCCAAAAAACACTGGTTGCCAAATTTGCCAAATTGTATTCATGATTCCGTTTTGCAAGGCTATATGTGCAAAATTAAGAAGCGAACCTTGCATATTTGTATTAATATACCAAGCTAATATTACAGCGGGCGGGCAAGTTATCATTAAAAATAATGGCCCAATTGTTTTTTGAAAAAATTTTTTCATAAGAACGTCCCATGTTTTTTTCGAAAGCATTTGGATTGTAGCAATTTTTCGGATATCTTTGCACAAGTAAAACATTATTCGTTATTCGTTATTCGTTATTCGTTATTCGTTATTCGAGATCTGGGATTTGTGTTATCGTAGCGAGCAAAATTAAGAATTGGAAAATATAATGTATATTCACAAAGAAAGTAGACAGTGGTTATTTACATTAATATTTTTAAATACAATTATTTTGTGTGGCACAAGTATACCTGCAATGTATACCGATCCAATACCGCATGCAATTTCCACTATACTTTTTTATTCTGTATGTTGCATTGCACAGAATTTTTTCTTTTCAATTATTTTAGGGATTGTTGTAGCGCCGATTTTTTTCTTTACTCGCTCCGATCGTCTTAAAATTATTTTGTCATTATTGCCGATTGCTATTACGATTTTTATTTGCTTTGTGAATGCTAAAGTATATTCATTCTGGCGTTTATACGCGAATGCGAGTTTGGTGCGCATGTATTTTTCAAAAGGTGGTGGATCGCAAATATTTGAAGTGCATGACACGATGTACGCATGGATTGCGCTTGCAGTTGTGTTAATTATGTTGTTAAGTTTTATTGCATTAATTGTTTCAAAAAAATTATGCAGACCTTTTCCGCTTAAAATATTTTCCAGTGTATTTATTTTTATTTATATATTTTCACAAATTACTTTTATTATTTTTATAACTGAAAATAATATGCAATTCTTGCAATACACATTAAAAGTGCCTTATTTTTATGATCTTTCGTGGGCGCATGCTTTAGAAAAAATGGACGTGAAATTATTTCCGCGCGATGCGCTGTCGCCGGACTTGCGCCATATTTTATCGGATCAGCACGCTTTAGATTATCCGTTGCATCCATTGCAATATCATTTACCAAAAAAACCATTAAATGTTTTATTAATTGTGGTTGATACATTGCGTTACGACATGATTAATCCAACGAATATGCCGAACGTATATCGTTTTGCGCAACATGCAGATCAATTTCTAGATAATTTAAGTGGTGGCGATTGCACGCGTCCCGGTATTTTTTCTTTATTTTATGGAATTCCGGCAACATATTGGGATGCGGCAATTTTACATCATCAAGGTTCAATTTTAATTCGCGCACTTCAGGCAAATCACTATCAATT
The DNA here is from genome assembly GCA_001801815.1 of Gammaproteobacteria bacterium RIFCSPHIGHO2_12_FULL_36_30. Taxonomy (GTDB): domain Bacteria; phylum Pseudomonadota; class Gammaproteobacteria; order Coxiellales; family Coxiellaceae; genus 2-02-FULL-42-43. The sequence continues at coordinate 177,773 of MGXU01000003.1, read as the reverse complement.
GGGTTTATATGCAAGCGCGCCGTTAATTTCACCGCCATTTGATCAAACTGTTTTTGCAACCGTAAAACATTTTCAAGAAATAACACCGGGCGCAACACCGATGTTGCGCGATGATGAAATTACGCATGAAATGCAGCAATTTTTGAATCACGCCGCTCAAAATAAAAAACCATTTTTTGGATTTTTATTTTATGACGCGCCACATGCGTATAATGCAATTCCGTTGCACCATCCATTTTCTCCAATCGCCTTCTTAAATTATTTTTCAATTAATAATGATACGCCGATTACGCCAATTTATAATTTATATAAAAATTCTGTGTTTGCAGATGATCAATTATTAGAAAAAATATTTCAAACATTGCAAAAAAATAATTTAATGCAAAATACAGTTGTGATTATCACCGCAGATCATGGACAAGAATTTAATGATTACAATAATAATTATTGGGAGCATGCAAGTGGATTTTCAAAATATCAATTGCGAACACCAATGATTATTGCATGGCCAAATCGCACACCAAAAAAATATTTTTATCAAACGACACATTTTGATTTAGTTCCAACGATATTAAAACGTGTGTTGGGTGTTATTAATCCGACAATTGATTATTCAATCGGCGATGATTTTTTCTCTAAAAACCAGCCAAAAACAGTGATTACCGGAAATTATGCTTATTTTGCTTTTCTTGATCATGATAAAATTATGCAATTTCATGAGTCGGGATTATATCGATTTACAAATTTAGAAATGAAACCGTTACATGATGAAAAAGCTACGCCGTCTGATTATTCTCGTTTACTTAAGAAGATGACGGCGTATGGATAATTAATATGGCGAACCTACAACAGTAAACTTAGTCTCAAGGTTAATGTCTGCTGCTGTTTCGACTGGTATCCGTCTTCCGCCGATCACTATGTGCGGCATCCCCAACTTTTTCTCGCCTGAGAATAGAGTATTTGGATTGCCACTACCAGCAACTTGATTTGTGCTGCACGTAGTCAATGGCATTTTTTTTGTTTTTTGGAGTGCTTCCGAGCAAATAATTCTATATGCGCCATCTTCAGGAGTTGAGAATTTGAAAAACTTACCAAGTTTCATATACAGCTTTCCTTCTTCTGATAATTTAATCATCGCCTGAAAAACTTTTTCATTGTCTAGCGTGACAAATACGATATCATTTTGTGCCTTATGTCTGGTTATAGAGAAATCAATACCTTCAATATTATGTTTAGGAGGTAATAAGTCTCTTATCGCGTTGTTGAGTATTGTTTGATTGAAGCGACTGTCAATAATTCTTAGATACAGAGTATAACGAAACATATATCACCCCATGAATGCTAATAAGACGCGCATTATAAGGCAAAATAGGTGAAATAAATAATTAAGAGAAGATTAATTTAGGAATTTTTTTCACACGCACACTAATTATTATCTTCGTGTTTACTAATTCCTTCATCATCATTACTCATCAAATTTTCCTGCCATGGGAAATGACGATAAATACTGAAACCTGCGACGGGCATCATAGGATATTTAATGATGTCAAAATAAGGTGAATAATCAAAATCACTCGGCGAATATAATTTTGGATTGCGACGAATCATTTCTAAATTTTGTTGTGCGTCTTCACGAATCAGCGGCAAAATAGGGAATTTTACAGATGCAAATGCTTTTGCAATCATCACAGAACAAATATCTTGTTCCGCTTTTCCCGCTTTTTGATTAAATAAACTAGAATGCCAACGACGCGGAATAAATTTACTTGATAAAATAAATCGTCCTAAATCAAGAAAATTTCGAATACTGTATTTTCGTCCGATGCTATTTACTGCATAACCAATGACTTTTTGTGCATCCAAATGTGATAAACCAGTTGGACGACAAACACGAATATGCTCTTCTTTGTATTTTGATAACGGAACAATAATGGTGCCTTGACCAATCATCGCTTCAACTAATAATGGTTCTGATGGTAAACCTTTATAATGTTGTTGTACAAATTCGCGTAATTGCGGATCGTCGATATTATATAAATGACCAATGTATAGCGCAGAATGACTCCACGGACTTTGCGTAATGTGTTGCACAATATGTGAAACGCGATTACGTCCTTCAATTAACAAAACATCTGCTGGTCGCACTTCGTGACGAATACGCGAAAAATCACATAAATAACTGTGTGAAGGTGAAGTATTCGTTAGCAAAAATTTGCTGGTTTTTTTAACGAGCCAATTTCCGAGTGACATTGTGTACTCCTACTGTGAAAGCTTCACAGCTAATCCCACATAATTTTCTGGTTTCAACGCTTTCAATTCCTTTTTTGCTTTTTCTGGAATTTTTAATTGATTAATAAAATCACGCCATTGTTTTTGTGTAACTGTTTTACCGCGCGATATTTTTTTTAATTGTTCGTATGCGTCGGTAATGCCATAACGTCTCATCACCATTTGAATTGGTTCTGCTAAAATTTCCCAATGCTGATCTAATTCTTTTTTTAATAACGATGCGTTTGGAATTAATTTTGATAATCCTTTTTGTAATGATTGATGTGCAATAAACGCATATCCAAAAACACAACCGATATTTCGCAGTACAGTTGAATCAGTTAAATCGCGTTGAAAACGCGAGAGTGGTAATTTTTGTGATAAATGAGTTGCAAGTGCAATGCATAATCCTAAATTGCCTTCTGCATTTTCAAAATCAATGGGATTAACTTTGTGTGGCATCGTTGACGAACCCACTTCATGTTCTAATTTTTTTTGTGAAAAATAATGCAGTGAAATATAACCCCACATATCACGACAAAAATCGATTAAAATTGTGTGACACACATTTAATGCATTAAAATATTGCGCTAAAAAATCATGCGGCTCGATTTGTGTTGTGTGTGAATTCCACTGTAAATCCAGCGATTCAACAAATTTTTTCGATAATTTTTGCCAATCCACTTCGGGGAAAGCTACAACATGCGCATTATAATTTCCAACTGCGCCGTTACATTTTCCAACAACTGGAATAGTTAAAAAATAATTTGATTGTGTTGCTAATCGTATTGCAAAATTTTTAAATTCTTTGCCAAGCGTTGTTGGTGTTGCAGCTTGTCCGTGCGTGCGTGATAACATTGGAATTTTTGCATATTTTTTTGCGAGTGCATTGAGTGTTTTAATTATTTTTTGTAATTCTATTTTTAATATTTTATCGCGAGATTCGCGAATCATTAATGCGTAGGCTAAATTATTAATATCTTCTGATGTGCATGCAAAATGAATAAAAGGTGATAATCGTTTTAAGCTCGCATGCTTTTCCAATTTTTCTCGTAAATAATATTCAACTGCTTTGACGTCGTGATTCGTTTTCTGTTCTATTTTTTTAATGTGTTCAGCTTCTTTTTCATTAAATGATTTTAATATTTTTTTTAGAAATGTTTGTTCGGCAGGTGATAATTTTTTTACTTCCTTTATTTGCGCATTTTCAGATAATGCAATTAACCAATCAATTTCAATAGATAACCTGTAGAAAATCAGTCCATATTCACTTACAATTGACCGTAATTTTTCGGTTTTAGCGCCATAACGTCCATCGAGTGGAGAAATGGCGGTGAGTGTTGATAGCGGCATGTTATCCTCATTTTTACAAATGCTTGCTCTATTATCATAGTATAAGTTGTTATAAACACATAGGAAACTATATGCAATTTATTGACCTACAAACGCAATATCAGCAGCATAAAACGCAAATTGATGCTGCAATCGCACGTGTTTTGCAGCACGGGCAATATTTATTTGGTCCTGAAATTGAAGCATTAGAAAGCCAATTAGCTGATTATGTTGGTGTAAAACACTGCATCGCGATGGCAAGTGGAACGACCGCATTGCAAATTGCGTTGATGGCTTTAAATATTGGTCCAGGCGATGAAGTGATTACAACGCCTTTTAGTTTTTTTGCAACAGCTGAAGTAATTTATTTGCTGGGTGCAACGCCAGTTTATGTTGATATTGATCCCGAAACGTATTTATTAAATCCAACATTATTAGCAAAAGCGATTACTGAAAATACCAAAGCAATTATTCCAGTGAGTTTGTATGGTCAATGTGCTGACATGGATGCGATTAATGCAATTGCAAAAAAACATAATATTCCCGTGATTGAAGATGCAGCACAAAGTTTTGGCGCTGAATACAAAGGAAAAAAATCATGTGCGTTAAGTGAAATTGCATGCACGAGTTTTTTTCCGTCAAAACCATTGGGTGGTTATGGTGATAGCGGTGCTTGTTTTACGAATGATGATGAATTAGCGCATCGCATGCGTTTAATCACAAATCATGGACAAAAAAGTCGTTACAATCATGTTGCAATTGGAATTAATGGTCGCATGGATACGATTCAAGCAGCAGTTTTACTCGAGAAATTAGCGATTTTTGATAAAGAATTAAAAATGCGTGATACTGTTGTGAATTATTATCGCAATGCTTTACCCGATTTTTTAAAACCACCTGTTATTGCGTCGCACAATAAAAGTGTTTATGCGCAATATACAATTCAAGTGAGTGATCGTGATCGTGTGCAAAAAACATTATTGGAAGCAGGTATTCCAACCGCCGTGCATTATCCAATTGGACTCCATCAACAGCCAGTTGCTTTAACGAGCTCTGCGAATACTGGTCAATCATTTTCGATCACAGAACGCTGCGCGCAACGTGTGTTGAGTTTGCCGTTTCATCCTTATTTGCAGGAAAAAACAGTGAAAGAAATTTGTGAGCAATTGAGTGCATTAACAGTGAATGGATAAGGAATAATGGACATCAAAGAAAAAACAGTCCTCATCACGGGCAGCGCATCTGGTTTAGGCGCAGCAACTGCACGCGAATTATCAAAACGCGGCGCAAAAATAATTTTGCTCGATAAAAATATTTCGCAAGCTGAAAAAATCGCAGCAGAAATTCACGCAAAAGCATTTGAATGTGATGTAACTTCTGAAAATTCTGTTAAAAATATTATTTCTCAATGCGGCGAAATTCACGCGGCAATTAATTGCGCTGGGATAATTCACGGTGCGCGCATTGTCGGAAAAAATGGTGCAATGCCACTCGACGATTTTTCTCGCGTAATACAAATTAATTTAATTGGCACATTTAATGTGTTGCGATTGGTTGCAGAAAAAATGTCGACACAAAAAATATTAAATGAAGTTGGTGAGCGCGGCGTGATTATTAATACCGCTTCAATTGCTGCATTTGAAGGACAATTAGGGCAAATCGCCTATAGCGCTTCAAAAGGTGGTGTTGCAGCGATGACATTACCCGCTGCGCGTGAACTCAGTAAATTTGGAATTCGCGTGATGACAATTGCGCCGGGCGTGATGCAAACACCGATGGTTTCTGGCATGACAGAAGAAGTTCAAAAACAATTATCTGCTGATGTTCCATTTCCGAAACAATTAGGTGATTCAAAAAACTATGGTGAATTATGCGCGCATATCATTGAAAATAATTATTTGAATGGTTCAGTAATTAGATTAGACGGAGCGTTGCGGTTGAGGTAAGGAAGTGAGAGCGCTAGCGACCACGCCGATAATGATTAGAACATCTTTATAGGAAATCGTGCGATGAAAACTGTGTTGCATTTTGCCCACAGTCCGTCACGAATGGAAGATAGTCAATTGTAATTCAATGCATTTTTAATGCCACAGCAATTCCATTTTTTTATTACTATAATATCGGCTTAACTGGCAATGAATAATGCCGGAATGTGGGGTGATTTATGATATTAAAAAAATACATTGTAGCTTCGAGTCTTTTGTTAACTAGTTTTAATTTGTACGCAGCGACTCAAATACTAAACTGTCCGCAAAAATTTACTTGTCAGTTGGTGGCGAACTCGCAAGGCAATTATTCATGCATGACATATCCGCTTCAGTCTCAAGGTTGGAACAACCAGATTACTGGGGATCAACCCAGCGGTCCAGGCGAGGTGAAATTTTCTTCTCCTGTAGCTTTTATAAATCCACAACAGACTTTTCAGACCCAGTGTCTGTATCAAAACGCCGCGTTTGGGATTGTACTTTGGACCAATCAACCAAGATATGTGCCGGTACTCAATAAAGGCAATGCATGGAAAGATTCAAATGGAAATCCGTTGAAACCTGGTGAGAAGACCACTTCTTATTGCTCTGGCACTTCAATTCAATGTCAAATGCAATCAACTTCTAATTGATTTGAAAAAAAAGGGGGGTGTCTTCACCCCTTTTAATCTTCCAAATAAGTATATCCCTGCAACCCATTTCTTAATTCTTCCAAATACATTTGTCTTTCCTGCTGCGACAAATTCGCTTGCGCCATTTGACTGCGATACGATTGCAATAATTCTGACGCATCAAAATGCACATAACGTAACACATCAGTTACCGTGTCGCCTTCAACAGGTTGTACTAATTGATATCCACCATTTTCAGTTAATTCAACGTGAACAGAATTCGTATCACCAAATAAATTATGCATATCGCCTAAAATTTCTTGATAGGCGCCGACGAGAAAAATGCCTAAATAATAGGGTTTTTGTGGATTAAATTCGACAAGTGGTAATGTGGATTCCACACCTTGACTATCAACATAATTATCAACTTTACCATCAGAATCACACGTAATATCTTGCAATACACCGCGATGATTTGGTTTTGTTGTTAATCCATTCACAGGAATAATCGGAAAAATTTGATTAATTGCCCACGAATCCGGCATCGATTGAAATAAAGAAAAATTGCCGAAAACTTTATCTGCTAATTTTTCATTTAATTCATCAATTGCTTCACGATGTGCGCGCACAGAATGTTTTAATAATTCACGCACGCGTGTGCAAGTCATTAAATAAATTTGTTCTGCAAGTGCGCGTTGTTTTAAATTCACGAGTCCGTAAGTATATTGACTGTGTACTTCACTCATTAAATGACATGCGTCGTGATAATTTTCAAGCGCAGTGTATTCATCGACATGTTGAAAACCATACCATAAATCTTGAATTGTTTTTGGCGCATCACTTGGAATATTTGTTAATTCATTTTCAGCTACCATCGCACTTTCAATATCAATAATATTGACAATCATCACAGCATGATGTGCTGTCATCGCACGTCCTGATTCTGTAATCACATTTGGGTGTGGAATATTTCTTTCATTACAAAATTCGCCGATCGTATAAATAATATTATTCGCATATTCTTGAATGCTGTAATTCACAGAACAATCTGAGCGTGAATGTGTTCCTTCATAATCAATTCCGAGTCCGCCGCCGACGTCGACTGTGTGAATGGGGATTCCCATCAAACGTAATTCAGTGTAATAACGCGCACATTCTCGCAATGCGCGTTGAATGTCGCCGATATTTGCAATTTGCGAACCTAAATGAAAATGCATCACTTGCAAACAATCAATCGAATTTGCCGCTTGTAATTTTTCAATAATTTTTAATAAATAATTTGCAGAAAAACCAAACTTTGATTTTTCACCACCAGTATCTTGCCATTTTCCTGTACCGGTTGCAGTTAAACGAACGCGCACACCTAAACGCGGCGTCAAATTCATTTTTTTTGCTTCTTCTAAAACGAGTGATACTTCCGATAATTTTTCGAGAATAATATAAACTTGATGACCGAGTGCTTGACCGATTAGCGCAAGACGAATATATTCGCGATCTTTATAACCATTGCAAATAATAATCGATGAGTTACCTGTTGGATGCGCTAAAACTGCGAGTAATTCTGGTTTACTTCCTGCTTCTAATCCAATGCGATCTTTACCATGTTTTACAATTTCATGTACAACGCGGCGTTGCTGATTTACTTTGATTGGATAAACTGCCGTGAATTTTCCTTTGTAATTAAAATCAGTAATGGCAGTTGTAAATGAATCAAATAATTCTTCGAAACGTTGTTTTAAAATATCAGTGAAGCGAATTAAAACAGGTGCGGTTAATCCAGATTGATAAATTGTTTCTAATAATTCATCCATATCAATTGCAATATCGCGACGTGTTTTGTCGGGCATTGCAACGATATTGCCTTTATTTCCAATATCAAAGTAACCTGCGCTCCAATGCGCAATGTTATAAACTTTGCGAATTTGTTGTTGTAATTCTTCTGAAATAAAAGTTGGCGCAGCGGGTGTTTTGATTTCAACAGTTGCTGCGGTGTCGCTATTTTCATTATCTGGCATTAAGCGCGCTCCAAAAATTTTAATTTAAAGAGCTTTTTAACATAATTTTGCGGGCTGTTCAAATGAGATATTCTTTAAAATGTAATAAGTTGGATGTAATCGCGTCGTTCGTTATAATTTTAATGTACTGTTGTAATGATACATAAGTACAATCATATTTTATTTCGCGTATAAATGTAGACTGTTTGAATTCCAAATTATGATGATAAAAATGCTTAAAAATACACATTAAATTTAATTTTACCTTAAGGATCGGCTGGTATGATGGTATTAAATTTAACGGACTTTAGGTGTAAATCATGGATTGTTTGGCTGTAAAAACAACGAGGTATAACAACCATGACATACAAAAACAAACAGTTACGTGTAATCATTGCGGCGGCGGGTATTGCTTGTTCGACAGGGGTTTTTGCGGCAACCGTACCTAATCTTGCCTCGCAATATTCTTCAACCGATTATAACATTGGGGATGTTGCTGGTTATCTGAGTAATACGTTATATGCTTGGGCTGGTGATGTTTATACACAAGTAAATCTTAATACGGGTGCTATCAGCACAAATGCAAGCGATATCACTACCAATACAAATAGCATCGCTAGCATTAATAACGACATTGATAATTTACCAACAACAGCAGATGTTAATACAGATATTAATACAGCTATTTCAAATTTATCTGGAAATACAGGTTTTGCTACAGCAGTTGATTCTGTTATTTCGTCAGATACAAATTTACCGACGTTAACGCAACAAACAACTAATATGAAAAATATCGGTGATCTTCAAACACAACAAACAACCGATGAAAGCGACATAACAAAGAATGCAAGTGGTATCAGCACAAACGCAAAAGCTATCAGCGCAAATGCAAGTAGTATTACTAATATCAATACTGCAATTACAAATTTACCGACGACAATATCTAGCACGATTGGATCGTACGCTACAACTCCAAATGAAAATTTTACTTCAGCTGTTGATGCAGCGATTACAGCAGATACAAATTTACCGACGTCAAAACAACAAAATGCTAACAAAAACGCTATTAGCACAATTAATACCACATTGAGCTCAACAGGTTCTATCGGTTCTGCCATTGCAGCTTTACCGACGACAGTATCTAATGATGTAAATAGTACGATTGGATCATACACTACAACTCCAAATGAAAATTTTACTTCAGCTGTTAATTCAGTAATTGGAACCGCATTGGGTTCGCAAGGTTCGATAACAAGCTCTATTAATACAGCTATTTCAAATTTATCTGGAAATACAGGTTTTAATTCGGCAGTGAATACGGCCGTTGCTGCTTCAATTAATAGCGCAACGAGCAATGCCGTTCAGACTGCAGTTAGTGCAGTAGCTAATACCGCAGCTAATACCGCAGTGAATACTACAATCACGAACGCATTGGCTCCAGCAACCAGTTCATCAGCAGCAGGTTCTATTGCTGCTGCCATCACTACCGAAACTCAACCTCTTGCGCAACATTTAGGATCTGGTTTTTGGTTTGCCAATAGCGTTGCTTCATTGCAAACTGCTTTATCAGACGCTGGCGCAGAAGCTTTAAAAAATGGTAATCCGCAAACAGTTAAATTAAGTGGCGGTGATTATTCGTTAAGCTCACCAATTCCGGCTAATGTTACATTAGAAGGTGCGGGCGAGGGAGTAACTAACATTACTGGCACCATTACAATGGACTCTAATTCTGCACTAGCAAATTTAACTGTAACTGACACGGCGGGTTCCGGAGATCTTTTTAATTTAGATGTGACAGCTGCGAATGGCACATTCACTTTTAGTCGTGTTGATATGGAAGCGGCAAGCATGACTGGATTCGGTTTTTCAAATACAAATAACTCACCATTTAGCGTTACGATTACATCTTCCTTTATTAACCTTGCAAATATCGATTCAGGAATAAGTAAGGTCGCGCTGAACTTAACAAATGACATGCTTGAAAAAGGATGTAGTGAACTTGAGAATCTGCCGATGAATACCGATATTGCCATTCAAGGTGGACCAGATCAGTATGTTGGTACGTGGCATTATTGTTCCAATACCAATTAAGAATGACAAAAACCGCATCGCCACGGAAGGCGTTGTTGTAAATTAGCATGTTAATGTATCATGATATCACTGCGGCGGAATTCACAATCAACTAGGGTATACCATGTTAGGAAAACACTTTCGCATCGTATTTGGTATCTCAATATTATTGATTAGCGCAGAATCCGCAGCTTTAACAATTCAATCTGGCAGCAGCGTTTATCATTTCAAAACCGATATTCCGCAATTTGTTGTGTACACACCAAAACCAGAACCTGTTTTTTCTGGCGCTTATCTTATGTTGAATGTAGGGTATGGTTGGCAAACTAACACTAGCAGCCCTTTGTTGCCGCAAACTCCGCCGGGCGCGGGTGATACTCTGCTTTATATACCAAATAACACAGCAGGATTAATTGAGCAAATTAGTTTTGGGTATATGTTTAATCCTTATTTCAGCATGGAAATTGGTGGATTGCATTTTTTTTCTGGTAGTTACAATATCAATTCATACACCGATCAAAATCAAACTACATTAATTGGCACTGCTAGCACCAGCTCAACTAATTATGCCGCAGATCTTTTATTAAAAGCATCATTACCTATCAAGAAAACCGGTTTGTCATTATTTGCTGCTGGGGGCGGTGCATATGAAGATGCAGAATTTTCGTCGAATTATAGTAATTTGCCCGCAGCCAATGTATCAGCTGATGCGATGACAACATCCACAAAAAATCAAGATTTTGTTCCCATGGTTTCAGCAGGGCTCGCTTATGCTTTTACACAACACATGCGTATTTTAACTAGTTTCACTTATCTTAGCGGCAAAGGATCACTTTCGAAAAATTATGTTGATTATATTCCCAGCGTAAATATCGCTAGTTTAGGATTGATGTGGGTTTTTTAAGTTTAATCTTCACCCAACGTAATCTGATTTGTCGCCTCATGTCGATCTGTTTCTGCAACATGAGTGTAATGCATTGTCGTACTCACATCTGCATGCCCCGCATTTTCTTGCGCAACTTTTAATGATGCGCCGGCTTCTAACAAATACGTTACATAACTATGACGCAACCAATGCGCGCTTGCAGAACGTAATTTAGATGCTTTATGCGGCGCCTTTAATTCAAATGTTTCAGCACCTAAATTAAAAGCCCATTTTAAAATTTGATCGATGCGTCGCGTCGAAATCGCATCAGTTAAATTTTTCATTGGAATTAAAGGTGTTTTTTCTTGAAATACAGGTTGCGCGGAAGTTAATCCAATCATTTTTCGAAAATCAGCCAGCACATCTAATAAAACATCAGGAATTGGAATTTCACGTAATTTTTTTCCTTTACCAATGACACGTAAAAACCAGCGATCTTTTCGCTGTTTAAAATCACCCATCGTGTGATTTGCAGATTCTGCAATTCGCAATCCCGTATAAAATAATAATAAAATAATATAACGCGCGCGAATAGTTTGAAAACTTTGTGTTTCATTATTCGCTGGAAATTCTGCGAGTGCATTTAGTGTTGCATTAATTTCATCTTTTTCTAAATAACGATCAATAATATTTGCAACGCGTGTTTGTCTTCTTTTACGACGTCGATCAACTGCAAGTGGATTTCCTGTTAAATAATTTGCTTGTACTAAATAATTAAAAAAAGAATCTAAAATCGTGAGTGATTTATTAATTGATGCGCCACTTAATCCATCTGCAAACGCGCGCCAATTTTCATTTATCGCACCATCTTTTTTTAAACGCGAAACAGAAGGTCCGCACCAAATTTCCACGGGCACAGGATTTTTTAAAAATTCTTGATACGTTTGCAAATGTGTTCTGCGCAAACTTGAAATATTTATTTTGCCAATATAAATGCACCACAATAATAATCGTTCAACTTCTTTTGCATACGATCGCAAAGTTTCCGGCGAATCTTTATATTCACGCAAAAAAGCGCTAATTGCTTCTGCATCATTATTTGCTTCAATTAATGCATGTCCTAATTCTTTATTGTAATCATCATGTGTGAAATGAATAATCGCTTCACCCATATTTTCTGAGTGTTGTGATAATTTAAAAAGTGGTTTGATAAAAATATTGTTTGGCATGTGATCATTATAGCAAGGTGTAAGTGTGGAGTTATAGCATTTACTACCAACCTCGGCTATAATGCCCCGTTTTAATCGTTCATGTTCCTGCCAATGACAGCGGTGCATGATAATTTGTTTAATTTTAAGGGGAAAAACATGTCATTTAGTACAGTTAACAAATCAGAAATCGTTAAAAAATTTCAATCTAACCCAAAAGATACTGCGTCACCCGAAGTGCAAGTTGCATTAATGAGTGCGCGTATTGATCGTTTAACAGACCATTTTAAAGCGCATGATCATGATCGTGAATCACGTCGTGGCTTGTTGCGTTTGGTTAATGCACGCAGAAAATTATTAACCTATTTAGAACGTGTCGATAATGTACGTTACAAAAAATTGATCGAACGTTTGGATCTTCGCAGATAGTGGGAATGACCACTCGATAGAGCGTAGCATCCTTCAGAAGCTCGTGCGTAAGCATGAGCGCATTTTTTATTTTATTATTTTATACCAGGATAATTCATGAATAAAATCACAAAAACATTTCAATACGGTCAACACGCAATTACTTTAGAAACCGGTCGCGTTGCACGTCAAGCGCACGGCGCTGTTTGGGTAACAATGGGCGATACAGTTGTATTAGTCACTGCAGTTGCAAAATCATCTGGTGCAGAAGGTCGTGATTTTTTCCCATTGACTGTTAATTATCAAGAAAAAACATATGCGGCTGGAAAAATTCCTGGTGGATATTTTAAACGTGAAGCGCGTCCATCTGAAAAAGAAACTTTAATTTCTCGTTTAATCGATCGTCCCATTCGTCCTTTATTTCCAGATACATTTACAGATGAAGTGCAAATTGTTGCAACTGTTTTATCGATGGATCCACAAGTGCAAACTGATATTCCATCTATTATCGGCGCAGCAGCTGCATTAGGTTTAACAGGCGTTCCATTTCAAGGTCCCATCGCCGCAGCGCGCGTAGGTTTCCGTGATGGTGCATATTTATTAAATCCATCTTCAACAGAAATTAAAACATCACAATTAGATTTAGTAGTTGCAGGCACAAGTGATGCAGTTTTAATGGTGGAATCAGAAGCAGATCAATTGCCTGAAAATATTATGTTAGGCGCTGTTTTATTTGGTCATGAACAAATGCAAGTTGCAATTAAAGCAATTGCTGAATTTTTGAAAGAAGCGGGTGAAGGTTCGTGGTCGTGGACTGCACGCACAACAGATGCAACATTAGAAGAGCGCATTGTTAAAGCTGCAGAACATGATGTAAAAGCAGCATATAAAATTCATAAAAAAACAGAACGTCAAGCACGCATTTCAGAAATTTTAAATAAATTAACTGCAGAAATTTGTGTTGGCGAAAATGCACCGTCAAAAGCAACCGTTGGAAATATTTTTCATGAATTAGAAAAACGTGTTGTGCGTCATCAAATTTTATCTGGCGAATCTCGTATTGATGGACGTGATACAACAACAGTTCGTCAAATTAATATTGATTTATCTGTGTTGCCGCGCGCACATGGTTCTGCAATTTTCACACGCGGTGAAACACAAGCGTTGGTTGTGACAACATTAGGTAGCGGACGTGATTCACAAATCATTGATGATTTAGAAGGTGAATACAAAGATCAATTTATGTTGCATTATAATTTTCCGCCGTACAGTGTTGGTGAAGTGGGAATGATGTCAGGTCCAAAACGCCGCGAAATTGGTCACGGAAAATTAGCAAAAAGAGCTTTAAAAGCAGTGATTCCGACGGGTGATGATTTCCCCTATGTATTGCGTATTGTATCTGAAGTGACAGAATCAAATGGTTCGAGTTCAATGGCAACTGTTTGTGGCGCAAGTTTATCTTTAATGGATGCTGGAATAAAAATTAAAGCGCCGGTTGCTGGAATTGCAATGGGATTAATTAAAGAAGAAGATCGTTTTGCAGTTTTAACCGATATTTTAGGTGATGAAGATCACTTAGGTGATATGGATTTTAAAGTGGCTGGAACATCTGATGGTGTGACTGCCTTGCAAATGGATATTAAAATCACAGGCATCACGCAAGAAATTATGTCGGTTGCTTTAAATCAAGCAAAAGATGCGCGTTTGCATTTATTAAAAATTATGAATGATGCGATTCAAGCACCGCGCATCGAGATGTCAAAACATGCGCCGCGCGTAATTACAATGAAAATTAATCCAGAAAAAATTCGTGATGTGATTGGTAAAGGTGGTGCAACGATTCGTGAATTAACAGAATCAACTAATTCTACAATTGATATTACGGATGATGGTATTGTGAAAATTGCTGCAGTAAATGCAGATGATTTAGAGCGCGCGAAATTACGCGTGCGTCAATTAACTGAAGATTTAACAGTCGGCGCAACTTATTTAGGTAAAGTTGTGAAGCTCGTTGATTTTGGTGCGTTTGTTGAAATTTCATCTAATCAGCAAGGTCTCGTTCACATTTCACAAATTACTGACAAGCGCGTTGAAAATGTCGCTGACTTTTTAAAAGAAGGTCAAGAAATCAAAGTCAAAGTAATTGAAATTGATCGTCAAGGTCGCGTGCGTTTATCGATGAAAGATACGGGCGAAGTGACAGCTTGGTAAAAAATTCAAAAAATATTTAAAAACCCGAATATAAATTTTATTTTTTCTCTGCTTTAATGGGCGATGAAAAATAATTTTTATTCGAGGTTTTTATGTCGAAAGAAAAAAAGACAACTATTAACGTGCAAGGTGCCGCGATTACGATTTTATCTAAGGCGGAAAGTGATTATATATCGCTGACGGATATGGTGAAAAAATTTGAGGGCGGGAATGCGCTGATTGAGAACTGGCTTAGAAATAAGGAGACTGTAGTATTTTTGAGCATCTGGGAACAAATTAATAATCCAGATTTTAATTCCCCCGAATCTGAGGGAATTAAAAATCAATCAGGTCTTAATAGTTTCTACCTTTCGGCGAAAACATGGATAGAAAGTACACGGGCAATTGGCTTAATTGCCAGCGCTGGTCGTTATGGCGGGACATACGCTCACAAAGACATCGCCTTCGAATTTGGTTCTTGGTTAAGTCCCGAGTTTAAACTTTATCTCATTAAAGAATTTCAACGATTAAAAGAAGATGAGAATCAACGTCTATCTTTAAATTGGAATTTGAATCGTATCTTATCAAAATTAAATTACCGCATTCACACAGACGCTATAAAAGAACATATTATTCCTTTGCTGATTAATTCAGAGCAAGCTCATTTTATTTATGCAGATGAAGCAGATGTTTTAAATGTTGCGTTATTTGGACAAACTGCAAAACAATGGCGCGAAAAGAATCAAGATAAGGATGGAAATATTCGTGAGCATGCAACAATAGAACAGCTGCTTGTATTAGCAAATATCGAATCAATGAACGCAGAATTTATTCAAATGAAATTACCACAGCCTGATCGATTAAAGAAATTAAATGAAATTGCCATTGCGCAAATGACATCTTTAATTATGAATAACCGCGTAAAGGGAGTAGCAATAATGGAAGTGGAAGCGCTAGCGACCACGCCAATAATAGAATAATGAAAATAAAATTATTCGTCACTCGCTATTTTATAGTGATCATATTGCTCGCATTAATTTTATTGCACGCAATTTTTATAAAAATAAATCAATGGCACTTACCAAAATCACTCGCGCATAAAACAATTTTGATTCAAGGCGTAATTAGTTCCATTCCCGAAAAAAAATATTACGGCGATCATTTTCAATTTGAAACACAAAAAATTAATCATAAAATTATTCACACAACATTATTAATCAATTGGTATCATTGGCCGCCAAAATTAAGCGCTGGGCAACAATGGAAATTGCACGTGCGATTACAAGTGCCGAAAAATTTTCATCACAGCAATGGATTTGATTATGCAAAATATTTATTATCGCAAGGTATTGCAGCGACTGGTTATGTTGTTTTCCGTCACGATAAAAATAAATTAATTGGCAAGAATAGTGCTTATTTTCTTGATCATTTTAGAGAAAATGTTGAAAAGCAAATTTTTGATGCAATTAAAAATCCAACCATTGCTGCATTTATTTCTGCTTTATCGGTTGGGTTACGCGATGGATTAACCGAATCGGATTGGCAAGTATTTCAAAAAACAGGTACTAATCATTTGGTGGCGATTGCTGGTTTGCATATTGGTTTTGTATTTACCGTTATTTATTTTTTCTCATTATTTTCTATAAAATTTTTTCCAAAATTATTATTGATGATTCCAGCATCACACGCAGCAAAAATAATTTCTGTAATCGGTGCATTAAGTTACGCAGCATTATCAGGATTTGCCATTCCAGCACAACGCGCATCAATTATGTTAATTTGTTTTATTGCAGGAGCATTATGTTATCGAAAAATTGCGATTACAAAACGATTATTATTTTCGGCACTGATTATTTTATTAATTAATCCACTGAATATTGAAAGCATGAGTTTTTGGCTAAGCTTTTCATCCATTGCGTTATTGGCTTGGGTGATGAGTGCGCGACTGCGAGCATCAAACCATATTATTTCATGGGGAAAAATGCAAGGTGCATTAACAATTGGATTATTGCCGTTAATGTTATATTTTTTTCAGCAAGCATCGCTGATTGCATTTGTGACAAATGTGGTTGCAATTCCATGGATAGGATTTTTTATTTTGCCGCTGTCATTAATCGCAACAATATTATTTTCACTGCATTTTTATAAGTTAAGCCATCATTTATTTTTCTTATGCGGGAAATGTTTATTTCCATTATGGCAATTTTTGCAAGATGCATCGCGAACGACTTTTGCAGTTTGGCATCATCCTATTTTTAATCCGCTTATTTTAGTGATCGCGATGATAGCGTCTATTTTTTTATTAGCGCCACGAGGATTTCCAGCGAGATTTTTAGGTTGTTTTGGTCTTTTGCCGTTGTTTTTTGTTATACATCATTTCTAAAATCTCCTCACTCAATCAGGAGTTTCGCGCCGAAGACAAATCTTAAACGAGCGAGCGCAAAAATTCGAAGTGCGAAACTCCTGTTAATAAAAAATCCATGATGATCTTTCTTCTCGTCTGAATTTTCTTAACGCTCGATGGTCGATTTTTTTAGGCCGTCTCAACGTGACGTCGTGACTCGTATCGACTAAAATTGACTTCGTGTCAATTTTGCCTAAAAAAATTGCGACCATCTCGCTAAAAATTCAAACTCGGCGAAAGACCATCATGGATTTTTTATTTCGCTCGACTGTACTTTATCGCTGGTTTTGCATCATTATTATTCGATTCTACCTCCAAGGTGATGTAATATTATGCCTTACAAACGTGAGGTATTTTTGAAAACAACAGCATCAGCAAACAACGGATTTCAAACATATAAGCGATTATTATTTTTCGCCAAACCGTATTGGATTTTATTTGTGTTGGGTGCAATTGCAACTGTTATTGTTTCAGGAACCGATGCCGCATTTACCGGATTAATTAAACCGATTATTGATCACGCTTTTATTGGGCGCGATCGCCAATTTATTCATTGGCTTCCCATTTTAATTTTCGGCATTTTTATTGTTCGCGGTGCAGCGGGTTTTGTATCGAGTTATTGTATTTCACGTGTTGCAAGAACGGTCGTGCGAGATTTGCGACGATTAATTTTTTCACGTTTAATGCAATTACCCGCAACATTTTATGATCGCAATAGTTCAGGTTATATTTTATCAACTATTATTTATAACGTTGAGCAAGTTGCACAAGCCTGTTCTGACGCGTTAATGACAATGATTCGCGAATCATCGCTTGCAATTGGATTAATTGTTGTGATGTTTTGGGTGAGCTGGCAATTATCTTTACTGTTTATTATTATCACGCCATTTATTATGTGGGTTGTGAAATGGAGCAGCGTGCGCATGCGCAGGTTAAGTACCAATGTGCAACAATCTGTGGGTGATGTAACGCATGTTGCCGGTGAAGGAATTGATGGTTATCGCGTAGTTCGTTTATATGGTGGTCAAGAATATGAAAATACAAAATTCAATCAAGCGACCAAAAATAATTTACAACGTGAATTAAAAATTGTGGTGACAAATGGCGTGGGAACAGCAACCATGCAATTATTATTGGCGATTCCCATTGCAACTATTTTATTAATTGCAACGAATCCCGCCATGCATATTTCTGCTGGTAGTTTTGCAGCGATTGTAACAGCGATGATTTCATTATTGCGTCCTGTGCGTCGTATGAGTATGGTCAATACAGAAATTCAAAAAGGTGTTGCTGCTGCGGAAAGTATTTTTAAAATGGCAGATGAAGATGTTGAAAAAGATACTGGCACACGCACTTTATCTCGTGTAAAAGGCGATATTAATTTTCAGAATGTATGTTTTGAATATAATACATCAACGCGCTCTATTTTAAAAAATATTAATTTCACTGTAAAAGCAGGGCAAACTGTTGCAATCGTTGGAAAATCCGGTGGCGGAAAATCAACATTGGTTAATTTAATTCCACGATTTTACGAAATTAATTCTGGTGAAATTACGATTGATGGTGTGAATACAAATGTATATCGATTAGAGGATTTACGAAAACAATTTGCATTTGTTTCGCAAGATACCACTTTATTTGATGATACTGTCGCGAATAATATCGCATATGGCTCTATTGCGCCTGTTGATAGAGAAAAAATTGCGCGCGCAGCAGAAGCAGCGCACGCAACAGAATTTATTTCGCAATTACCCGGTGGATTTGATGCAAAGATCGGTGAAGATGGTGTTTTATTATCTGGCGGTCAACGTCAACGTATTGCCATTGCGCGCGCATTATTAAAAGACGCACCAATTTTAATTTTAGATGAAGCAACTGCATCACTTGATGTGCATGCAGAACGTCATATTCAAGCAGCATTAGAAGATTTAATGAAAGATCGTACCGTATTAGTTATCGCACATCGTTTATCAACAGTTGAAAATGCAGATTGTATTATTGTGATGGATGACGGTGAAATTGTTGAAACTGGAACGCACGCATCGTTGCTTGAAAAAGAAGGCGTATATGCTGCTTTATATCGTGCGCAGTTTAAAGAATAATTATGAATAATATTTGGTACAAAAAAAATATTTTCCAATATTTATTATTTCCATTTTTGCTTATTTACCGCGTGATTATTTTTATTCGTTATTATCTCTACAAAAAAAATATTTTTAAATCATATAAAATAAATGCTCCAGTTATTGTTGTTGGAAATATTTCTGTTGGCGGCACAGGAAAAACACCACTTGTAATTGCTTTGGTAAATGAATTAAAGGAAAATGGATTTTTTCCTGGTGTCATTAGTCGAGGCTACGGCGGAAAAAGTAAAAAATCGCCTATTTTTGTGGATCAAAATAGTGATCCGAATTTAGTTGGTGATGAAGCAATATTAATTGCCAAAAAAACAGATGTGCCGGTTGTTGTTGGAGCAAATCGTGTTGATGATGCAAAAAAATTATTAGAGATGAAATGCAATGTTGTAATCAGTGATGATGGTTTACAGCATTATGCATTGCAACGTGACATCGAAATTGCTGTCATCGACGGTACACGTGGATTTGGAAATGGTTTTTGTTTACCGGCGGGGCCATTGCGCGAGCCAATATCTCGATTGCGCTTAGTGGATTTTATTTTGATAAATGGTAATGCGCTCATGCACATCGCTAGGCTTCCGAAGGGAGTCTCGCTTACCGCTGCAACTCACATACATTTTACGATCGATGATTTTGTTAACATCCACAATGAAAATAAAAAATTAAATTTATCTGAATTAAAAAATAAAAAAATAATTGCCGTCGCAGGAGTCGGAAACCCGGAACGCTTTTTTAATTCATTACGTACAGTTGGTATTGTATTTTCAACAAAAATTTTTCCAGATCATCATGCATTTGAAAAAAAAGATTTTGAATCCATCGCCGATGATATTATAATTATGACCGAAAAAGATGCTGTAAAATGCAATGCATTTTCAGATGATCGTTTTTATATGGCGCGAGGACATATCAATGTGGATGATGTTTTTTTTCAGGCAGTGATGCGGGAATTGAAAAAATAAGATTATCTCTATGAGAATACTTGATACACATCCAAAAAAACTATTTTTTGTATGTCTTGTTCAATACTATTATCCTGATTCGTCGAATAATCTAGAGCTCCTTACGGATGATTCTAGAATTAATTATATCTATGAATTGATACACACTTTTTTTCAATGTGATGGACTTTCTTCTGAAATAAAAAAGAATATACAGAATAAATTTTATGGTACACGGATTGTCAGTGAATATTCTGAAGTTTTTAAACTGTACGAATCCATACTTAAAATACACAATGATACAATGAGTTGGGTTAATGAAATAAATGAGAAAAGTGTAGGAAAATATAACCCAATTCCAGATGAAGATATTTTAGATCCCAAAAAAAATCCAAACTTAAGTAATTTTGCAAAATACAAAGAAGATTTGTTGTGTAAAATTGTTGAAACGGTTATGACCTTACCAATTTTACCCGATTTTTCGAAACAAATAGTGGAGATTAAAAATACATTGCTAACAGGCATTGTTGGTGATCTACAAAAACAATATTTGTTTGACGATGATGATGTTGATGCTATTTTTTCTATTAATGATCCTGATGATGAGCTTGTTAAGGAGAATGGTGATTACTGCAAGAATGATTTTTATTTTTTGCTCGCTGAAGAAATAGTTTATGATCAAAAAATAATTTCAACGCTTGTAAAAAAATTTACAGAACATTTTGCAAAAGATTCTACAATACAAAATAAAACTCAAAAGATATTTGAAGCCGTCGCAACATACCAACCTTGCTTGAAAGAAAAAAATTTTTCTAAAAATTTTATCAAAGAAATACAATTAAGTTTAAAAGAAAAAAATATTTTTGAAGAAATTGATCAAGATGCAGAATCAAATTTATTTACTTGTAACCTTTTTAAATCGAAAAAATTCACAGATGATGACAATAGTCGTTTACAGTTGACACAATTAAAAAAAGATCTTGTCGGAGTTCAAATAAAGTATAAAGCTAGAAAAAATAACTTTGATTTTGGATTTGCTGGATTTAAGCCAAGTGAAAAGTTAATTTCAACTAATAACATGATTGCAGAAGTTAATCGACTTATGAGAATTATGAATTCACCCCATGTAGTAATTGAACCTTCAGGATGGGTTGCAGATGCTGCTGCAAAAGAACCAAATAGTAATCTTAAAAAATTATGCGATAGATTGGTTCGACTTAAGAATATGGTTGAAGGTACGAAGGCTGCAATAATTGAATTAACTTAAAGTAATATTATTTTTTTATTTCAATCATCACAATCCCTTGATTCTACAAAATATATCAAAAACCGCCTATTTCATAGCAAAAAATGCGAATTTATTGTAATTTTTGTTGACTATACTTGCCTGCATTAAAGCGATTTAATCGCAGGTAGGTTTTTGTGAAATTGATAACATCGATTTTTTTAAGCATTACACTTTTATTTTCTGTTGCAACTTATGCGGATAATTGCGGTATTCCAGTTGATCCAAGTGGCGATACATTGCCTATTTTAACGGGCGATATTCCATATTTTAAAATGCCTGATGCATTGTGTGCAGATAAAGGTGAATACACTTGGGATTACAGCGGTACAGTTGAAAATGCAAACGAACAATTTTCTTTACAAACAACCGTTGCGCAATTTGCACGTACTGGAAAAAGCGGACTAGGGTTTCACGCATTTGATTTTGCATTTAAAAGTGATGGACATTTCTTTTTTAGCAACAGCACTTATGGTGGTAAAAATAATGTACTGCAAGCGATCGCACAAAGTTTAGATGCGGTTCAATCGAGCGCAACACTAGAAAAATTTTCTGTTTCTGCCACATCATTAATTGATTCTTCTGCGCAATGGCATTTCACTTCAACAACACGCACACCACAACCACCTTTATTTAAAGGTTGGGTTGGTCAACCAGGACAACATTATAATTTGAGTGGTGTCGGCACAACTTTTTTATGGAAATACAATGCAAGCAGTGGCACATCAACTGTAATGCCTTATACATATTCATTTTCTGTTGATGTTGTTGATGAGCGCGGTGCAACAATGGAAGGCATGGGTGGTGGTTATGTTGGGCCACAATTAATACCGTCGTTAAATAATAGTGGAAATGGTTACAATGTTGAATCCGAAATTGCACAACCCAGATTAAAAGTTTTAAATTGGAATGTTATATTTAATGCAGTTGGCGCTGTAAAAACAGGATATAAATCAACATATACTTTTTCTGGAAATAATGGAATGTTGTGGAATGATTTTGGTCCAGTCGACCGTGCAGGTGCGAACGGTGTAACAGGAAATCAAAAACTGGCTAATTTAATACAGCAGGTATTACCGAGCAATGCAAATCAAAAATTTAATTTATCAAATAAAAAAATGAGTGAGCTTGGAAATTTAAAAACATCGGGATTATATAATGGCAATTGGATTCCAGTTTCATTTACACGTGGCAAATACGCAGGCGCAACAATTGTATTTTCAGTTTTTTGGAATAAAAATGAAAAAAATCCAAATGATCAAACAACTAATAATATAGCATGGTCTAATTTTGGTTGGGCAAATTTTTATTCTGGATTTATTCCCAACGAAATTGATTCTGCATTCTCAACGTTAGAAACTTTATACCCACAAAATCCTGCACTACCAAATGTTGGCACAACAGAAACACCGCCTTATTCAGTAAAATTAGATCAATTTGTTCCGAGTAAATTTAATATGGCATTTCCGTGGGCGCAAAAAATTACGATTACAATTAAAGCAAATACACCGTTGCGTTACGCAATGGCAGCATACGCTGATCAATTAGCAAAAAATAATTCCGCTGATGATCCATCGCAAGACATTGTAATCACAGTGCGTGCAATTTCGCCGATCACACAAAATACATTATTTTCAAGCAGTATTACGCAATATTATGAAGGTGCTGCTGTGCCAACAATAAATGGTGAAAGAGTTGGTTATTCTTGGATTGAGCATATGGTGAAATGATCGCTCATATTTTTCAATAACTTCTCATCATGCGTCATCACAATCACCGTTTTATTTTCAAAATCAGCTTCGCAATTTTTCCAAATCTGTTGCATCAGTGCATCTTCTAAACCTGCAGAGGGTTCATCTAAAATTAAAATGGGAGAATTTAATAATAATGCGCGTGCGATTGCAATGCGACGAATTTGTCCGCCTGAAAAGTTTTTTCCAAATTCACCCATGATAGTATTTAATCCATCAGGCAATGCACGAATATGATTTTCCATGTCAACTTTTTCGAGTACAGAAAATATTTCTGCATTAGTTACATTATCGCGTACAAATGCAATATTTTCTCGTACAGAATTATTAAAAATATGAACTTGTTGTGTAACAAATGAAATCGTTTGTCGTAAATTCGCTTCAGAAAAATCTTTTAAATTAATTCCGCCAATGGTAATTTCACCAGATGTTGGATCCCAAATGCGTGCTAATAAATTTGCAATAGTTGTTTTTCCAACACCCGAAACACCTGAAATCCCTAAATGCGTTTTTGCGGGAATGGTTAAATTGAAATTATTCAGTATTGAATTTGTGCTGCCAGGATAAGTAAAATACACATCTTTAAAAATAATATCGTATTGTGTTGGATGTGCTTCGTGTGAAAAAGTAACAGATGGTTTCTTTTCTGTGATTGATAATAATCGATCTGCTGCAGCTTTTGTTTTTCCTAATGATAAAAATGCAAATGGCAGCGAAAGTGATTGTTCAAATGTCGCAATAATTAATAAAACAATCATTGCTAATTCAGCGCCAGTAATTATATTATTTTGAACAAGTGGAATACCGCAGAATAAAATTAACCAGATGGTGAGACCAGATAATAATTGTGTCATGCTCATTGTAAATCCTTTTAATATTGCTAATTTTCTTTGCGCACACATTAATTCGTCATTTGCTTTTTTTATTCCCGTTAAACGATCTTCTTTTTTTACATATAATAATAAATCAACAAATCCCTGTAAGAAATCGATTGTTTGAATACGCAGCTGCGCTGTGCTGTCTTGAATTTTTTTGCCAATCACCTTTGATTTTCTATATGTGATCCACGGAATGAATGTTAATGTGATTGCAAAAATAATAAATATAATACTTGCTAAATGTATTGTGAAATAAGCGGTAAAAAATGTGATTGTGAATAATAAAAATAATGCGACTATAATTGGTGATAAAACATTTAAATATAAATGATCGAGCGTATCGATATCGTGCACAATGCGATTTAATAAATCACTGCTACGATGTTGCATTAATTGCGCTGGCGTGAGCGGAATTAATTTTTCATAAAACCAAATGCGTAATGTGCTTAAAATGCGAAAAGTGAAATCATGATTAATGACACGATCAAAATAGCGCGATAGAATTCGGATAAAGGCGAGCAGGCGAATCATGCTGGCGGGAATAAAATAATTAAATGCAGCTGCGGAAATAATTGTTAATCCTGCGAATGCGGAAGCACTGATAAACCAGCCAGATAAAGTTAATAATGCAATGGATGAAAGGCTCAGCGCAATACTGAGTAAAATTCCGATGATTAATTCAGATTTATAAGCGGATAATTTTTTAGTAAAAAATAAAAGTGAGTTCATAATGAAATGATCCTCTCAGCCGCACCAATTGCTTCTGCGCGTGCATGATAAAATGTGCCAAGTTGTCGAAGTGGCATAAAAAATTCTGGCGCTAATAATAAAATAAATAATGCGTGTTGCAAGGTGATATGCACGCCGCTAAAACCAACTTTTAAAAATCCTAGTAATCCCAATCCTAAATAAACCGCGATAATTGCAATTGAAATAGTGCCGAATAATTCTAATGTCGCAGTTGATAAAAAAGCAACGCGTAATATTTTCATTGTTTTTTCGCGATAATCATTTGATATCGTTTCAATTGATTTTGTTTGTGATCGTGCGCGATTAAATAAAACCAATGTTGTTAATCCTTGCAACATATCTAAAAAATGTGCGCTCATTTGCGCGAGCGTTTGAAAACTTTCCTGTTTTAATTTTGCGGTGCCAATGCCAATTAATGCCATAAAAATAGGAATGAGCGGTCCTGTAATTAATAATACTAATCCTGCAATCCAATTTTGTGTAAACACAATTATTAAAATAATCAGTGGCAATGCAACCGCAATGGTCATTTGCGGTAAATAATCTGCAAAAAATCCATGCAATGCTTCAACTTGTTCAATTAATATGGAAGTCAATTCACCTGTTTTATATTGCATTAATTCCAATGGCGTCAAAGCTGAAATTTTTTCCAGAATATTTTTTCGAACCGTTTCTTTTACTCGTCTTGCAGTATTAAACGAAACAATTTCTCTAATCCAAGTTAATGCTGAACGTAATAAAATAATAATTACTAATATTAATAACAAAGAAAAAAGTGCATGACGTGTTGCGTTATGTATATAAACGTGATCAATAACGGTTGCTAAAATTCCAGCCTGAATAATAATTAATATACCAGCAATAATTCCCAACGCGATAGAAAGAAAAAGCCAGCGTTGCGCTGGCTTTGATTGATTGAGTAAAAAACGATAATTAAGATTGGGTGTTCGCTTGTGTTTCATCTGATGCACGATCAACTTTGAGTGTTAAAATAATTCCGAAAAGAACGGCAATAATAATGGTTAATCCAAATACAACGTAAAACATAAATTCTCCTTAATAAAATGAATGTTCGTCTTTTATAACATCTTCCGCATTCAACGTTGATTTTTTACCCCAAATGGTTTGATACGCAAATATTTTATAAGCCAAAATAACGACGAGCAAAACAACCGCCATATATAACATCACATTTAAAGCGTATTGACTAGAGGTTGCATTCCATACTGTTAAACTTTCATTGGGATTGGTTGAAGACGGCATTAAAAATGGAAATAATGTTCCGCCGGCTGTTCCAACAATTCCGCCAACAGCAAAACAACTTGCCCAAAATGCAGTCGTTACCCAGCCATAATATGCAGCCCATATCGATTCAATAATTCCCGCATAAACAATAACAGGCGCAAAATATTTCCATGGATATGCATTAAAAGATTGAATCCAAAAACCAGCGCCGCTGTGCACAACATTATTTAATGGTTCAAGTGTTGGAACAGTTGCGGATGAAATTAATTCATAGCCTGTAATTTTATACATTAATAATAGGCCTGAAATAGTAAATCCGATTAATAATAAAATTGCTGTAATAAAATGCACTTTAAAAGCCATTTTACGAAGATGACCTTCAGTGCGACGCTGTAAATATACTGAACCATGCATTAAAACCATCAACACAGAAACAACGCCTGATAATAATGCATACGGACTTAATAAATCCCAAAAATTTCCCGTCCAAAATTCACGATATGTGTGCGGATCAAAATAAAATGGAAATCCTAAAAAACAATTTCCTAACGCAACACCAAAAACAAAAACAGGGATAACACCACTTAAAAATAAAGCCCAATCCCATGTGCGTCGCCATGTTGCGCTATCAATTTTATTGCGATATTCAAAACCGGGTGGACGCAAAAATAGCGAAAATAAAATGCAAAGCATTGCTGCATACATACCAGAAAATGATGTGCTATAAACAGCGGGCCACACGACAAATAATCCACCGCCGGCAAATACAATCCATGTTAAATTTCCGTCCCATGTTGGTGCACTGGTATTTAAAACAATACGACGATCCATTTCGTTGCGTAAAAAAGGCATATACATTGTGATGCCGGAATCAAAACCGGCGGTGGTTGCATAAACCATTAGAACAGCGCCGATAAGCATCCACCAAGCTATTTTTAGAAATGTGTATTCCAACATGCTCGTTACCTCGATAGTGTGCTATTTTCAAAATGATATTTTCCCGTCCCTAAACTGCTCGGCCCTAATCGCGCATACTTAAACATTAAAAATAATTCGATACCAATTAAAACACCGTAAAATAAGGCAAATAAAATTAAACTCGTGATGAGTGATGCAGCGTTGAGTGATGATGTGCCCATAAATGTTGGCAAAATATCGTGAATTGACCAAGGCTGACGACCGACTTCTGCTAATATCCAGCCGCATTCTGCTGCAAGAAATGGCAATGGTATAGCATATAAACAACAACGCAAATAAAATGATTTATTTTGCAGTGAATTTTTCCATATGTAACGTAAACCGAATATCAGCAATAAAAACATGAGACACCAACAACCAATCATAATTCTAAAAGACCAAAATGCAATTAACATATTGGGTATTCCACTTTTTGCAGCCGCAAGAATGTCGGCAGGCGTTGCTTGTTCAACATTATTTGTGAATGGCTTTAATAAATAAGCAAATCCTAAATCATTTACATTTTTATTATAAATAACCATATCTGCGGGCGTTGCTGTTTTATCCCATATTTTATGTAGTGCGGTGTAAGCTTTAATACCATTTTGTACACGCACTTCATATTTTTGAATAATGGAGTCAGCACCTTCAACAGTACCCGTTAGCGAATGCGTTGCAATTAAACTGAGTGCCCATGGAATTTTAACTGTGAAATCATTTTTTTGTTCTTCTTGATTAGGCCAAGCAAGAATATCCCACGCAGCAGGCGCTTTTTGTGTTTGCCATTGCGCTTCAATTGCAGCCATTTTTTCAGGCTCGTATTTTGAAACTTGTAATCCACTTTGATCACCAAAAAAAATAACCATGATAGAAGCAATAAAACCAAATCCCGCTGCAATTGCAAATGAACGAAGCGCAAAAGCGGTGTCTTGTTTTTTTAATAAATAATAAGCGCTAATTCCCATGACAAAAATAGATGATAATAAAAATGCGCTAGAAGCAACGTGACCGATGCGCACTTGCGCCATGTTTGCTAAATAAAGTGATGCAATGCTGTGTAATTGCAGCGTCATATTTCGATAATCAAAATTGGTTGCAACAGGATGTTGCATCCAACTATTTGCAGCAAGAATATTTACAATTGATAAGCTCGCACCAATTGCCATAAAAAAAGTCACCATGAAATGTGCGCGGCGACTTAATTTATCCCAAGAAAAAAAGAATAAACCAAACATAGTTGCTTCTAACATAAAAGCGGTGATGCCTTCGATTGCTAAAACAGGACCAAAACTTCCGCCGATCATGCGAGAAAAATAGGCCCAATTTAATCCGAATTCAAATTCCATTGTGATGCCGCTGATGACGCCTATTGCAAAATTAATTGCTAATAATTTTCCCCAGAAACGAACCATATCTTTGTAAACAGGTTTGCCTGTTTTTAAATAGGCGCCTTCCATTGCAACTAATATCCAGGTCATTCCGAGTGTAATTGGCACGAATAAAAAGTGAAATAAAGCAGTGAAAGCAAATTGAAGACGGGATAA
The DNA here is from genome assembly GCA_001801815.1 of Gammaproteobacteria bacterium RIFCSPHIGHO2_12_FULL_36_30. GTDB lineage: Bacteria > Pseudomonadota > Gammaproteobacteria > Coxiellales > Coxiellaceae > 2-02-FULL-42-43. The sequence continues at coordinate 148,949 of MGXU01000003.1, read as the reverse complement.
GTCTGTTACAAAAAAGTCAGGCATCACGGTGATCTTCCTGCTGTAGTTAAATCATGCATTAATCTAGCATTATCTAATATTTTGGTCTACTTTTAATGTTTTTTAGCGCATTTAATGATTATCATTCTCGAGTTGGAGTTATCAATTATCAGTTGTGTGATATTATTATCGCCATTCATTTGACGAGGACATTATGGAAAAAAAAGCATGTACAGTTCGTTTGCAAAAAATTACTAAAAAAGAATTACCGCTCAGTTGCCCGTTGACGAATGAACGTTTATGGGATGCGCATCCGCGTGTTTATTTGGATATTGAAAAAACGGGGCACGTTGTTTGTCCGTATTGTGAAACAAAATATGAATTAGTGTGAGCGGGGTGTGAGTGTGAAGATATTAATCGTCGGTCCCGCCTGGGTCGGCGACATGATGATGGTGCAAGTATTATTTAAATTGCTGCATCAACAAAATCCCAATTGTGAATTACATGTGCTCGCGCCAAAGTGGAGCGAAGCATTATTATCGCGCATGCCAGAAGTTAAAAAAAGTATTGTGCTGCCATTTTCTCACGGACAATTACAATTAAAAAAACGTTTTCAATTTGCAAAACAATTACGCGCAGAAAAATATGATCAAGCAATTGTATTACCAAACTCCTTAAAATCAGCGTTAATTCCATATTGGGCAAATATTCCAAAACGAACTGGTTGGATTGGAGAATATCGTTTTGGTTTATTAAATGATGCGCGTAGATTAAATAAAAAATTATTTCCGAAAATGATAGATCGATTTGCGGCGCTGGCATTTCCGTGCAATACTTTATTACCAGCGAATTTACCAATACCGTCTTTACAAATTAAAAAAGAAAATATTGATGTAGCATTACAACAGTACGATTTAATTTCGTCTGCAAAAAATAAAATTTTAGCATTATGTCCCGGCGCAGAATTTGGTCCTTCAAAATGTTGGCCTGCAAAATATTATGCGCAAGTTGCGAATCAAAAATTAAATGAAGGATGGAGTGTTTGGATTTTTGGATCAGCGAATGATCGAGTGATTGCAGAAGAAATTCAAATGCGAACTGAACGGCGTTGCACTAATTTAGCAGGAAAAACAGTACTTTCTGATGCCGTGGATTTATTATCATTAGCAACTGTTGTTGTAACCAATGATTCTGGATTAATGCATATTGCAGCTGCGCTTGATCGCAATGTGATTGCAATTTATGGTTCAACCTCACCAGATTTCACACCGCCATTATCTGATAAAGCAAAAATTTTAAAATTAAATCTAGATTGTCAACCGTGTTTTCAGCGGCAATGTCCGTTGAAGCACCATAATTGTATGAAATTACTTTTGCCTGCGATGGTATTGGAAAACTTTTAAGACCAGCCTGACAGGAGAAATAATTTCGTGCATAATGACGCATATTTTTTTGCTGGGATGTGCGAAATGAACAGTCATAAAATTCAGTTGCCGAGCTTTGAAAAAACACATGTGTTGGTTTATGGCGATGTGATGTTGGATCGTTATTTTCATGGCGATGCAACGCGTATTTCGCCAGAAGCGCCGGTGCCAGTTGTGAATGTAACTGAAGTTGAAACACGACCGGGCGGCGCTGCAAATGTCGCACAAAACATTGCAACGCTCGGCGCGAAAGTGACGTTGTGCGGATTGGTCGGTGAAGATGCAGATGCTATTGCATTGCAAAATTGTTTACGCCCGTTAAATATTGATTGTCGATTTTTATCATTACCTAATTTTCCTACGATTACAAAATTACGCGTGTTAGGACGTCATCAACAATTAATTCGCATGGATTTTGAAAATGCGCGCGAAGAAAATCTGAATGATGATGCTTTATTTGCAGATTATTGTGAGCGCTTAAAAACTGCGAATGTGGTTGTGTTGTCTGATTATTCAAAAGGCGCATTAAATCACGTTGAAAAATTAATTTCTGCGGCAAAAAAAAATAATATCCCTGTTTTAGTTGATCCGAAACATAAAGAATATTCGCGTTATTCAGGCGCAACAATGTTAACGCCAAATTTAAAAGAATTTGAATCGGTTGTTGGATTGTGTCGTGATCATAATGACATTGTGCAAAAAGCCCTAGAATTACTGCGTAAAGTAAATATTGAAAGTTTATTGGTGACGCTTGGAAAAGATGGCATGATTTTTATTAAAGATGGACAAGAAGCTATTCATTTTCCCACAAAAGCGCGCGATGTATTTGATGTAACGGGTGCGGGTGATACTGTGATTGGTGTATTAGCTGCAGGAATTGCCGCAAAAATTCCAACAATCGAAGCAGTGGAATTAGCGAATATTGCGGCAGGTGTTGTTGTTGGAAAATTAGGTGCGCAGGCAGTGAGTATTGCTGATTTGCAACATGCATTATTTAAATCGGGTAATTTATCGGCGACAATTTTAAATGAAGAACAATTATTATTGGTTGTGCGTGAAGCGAAAAAACGCGGCGAAAAAATTGTCATGACGAATGGATGTTTTGACATTTTGCATGTTGGTCATGTGGATTATTTAGCGAAAGCAAAAGCACTTGGGCAGAGATTAATTGTCGCGGTAAATAGTGATGAATCTGTAAAAACATTAAAAGGAAATGATCGTCCTTTAAATTCATTGCATGCGCGCATGACAGTTTTATCCGCATTGGGATGTGTTGATTGGGTTGTGCCATTTTCAGAACAAACGCCGGCACGATTAGTTTCTGCTGTAAATCCAGATGTTTTAGTGAAGGGTGGTGATTATCAGATTCATGAAATTGCAGGCAGTGATTTTGTTTTGAAAAATGGCGGACAGGTATTAACAATTCCGTTGGTCGATGGATATTCGACGACGAAAATAATTGAAAAAACGCAGGAATTAGTATGATTGTTGTCACCGGCGCTGCAGGATTGATTGGCAGTAATTTAATTCGCGGATTAAATCACATTGGTATTACCGATATTTTAGCGGTGGATGATTTAACAGATGGAAAAAAATATCGTAATTTAGCTGTTGTAAAATTTTCTGATTATATTGATTATCGTGATTTTTTAAAAATGATTGCGGATGATTCTTTTTCTCGAAAGATTGAGGTTGTTTTTCATCAAGGTGCTTGTTCCGATACAACTGAATGGAACGGCGAATACATGATGAAAAATAATTATGACTATTCAAAAACACTGTTACATTATTGTTTAGAGAAAAATATTCCTTTTATTTATGCATCAAGCGCAGCAGTTTATGGCGCAAAAAATAATTTTGATGATCGCGATCCGAATCAATTACCACTAAATGTATATGGTTATTCAAAATTAAAATTTGATGAATATGTGCAACCGTATTTAAAAAATGTGGATTCACAAATTGTGGGACTGCGATATTTTAATGTGTATGGTCCACATGAAAATCACAAAGGAAAAATGGCGAGCGTTGCATTTCATTTAATGAATCAATTAGAAAATAATAGCACGATGAGATTATTTTCAAGTTATGGTGGTTATGGCGATGGAAAACACGAACGCGATTTTATTTTTGTCGATGATGTGGTGAAAGTGAATTTATGGTTTTACAAAAATCCTGAAAAAAAAGGCATTTTTAATTGCGGAACGGGGCAAGCGCGTTGCTTTAATGATATTGCAAAAAAATTAATTGAATTAAATGGTCATGGAAAATTAGACTATATTCCATTTCCCGATTCACTGAAAGGCGCGTATCAATGTTTTACGCAAGCGAATTTAAATGCGTTGCGTGCAATCGGCTATGATGAAAAATTTATTTCGCTTGAAGATGGATTGGAAAAATATTTTCAATGGTTCCACGGCGAAGGAAAATTTCACCGTGGATAATTTCCTTACGACGTTTTTTGACCTGTATATTTATCAATTTGACCTTGCACTTTCGTTGCTTCTTGCGACAATATGAGATTGGTCGTATTAGCATTGTTTTGCAATCCAAGTGTAGTAATTGCTGCTAATAAGCGTTCTCTGTCGAGATGCGCTTGATAATTTTGATGTTCAATTTCAGCTAATACAATTAATGTTTCACGTTGCACTGTTGCAGGTGATGCATTTTGAATAGTGGTATACCAATTTGGATCTTCAATGCGATGATTTGCTTGATATGCTTCTACTTGCAGTGGACTTGCTTTTTGAGTTGCTGCTAATCCAGCCGCTGTGCCAAGACCATCCATCGGTGTTCGCTCTGCAATTAATTGATTAAGATTATTTACCAGCATAGAACGAATCGACAAGATGTTACGTATTGTTAATTTATATTGTTCATAAACAGGATCTGTTACCAATGAATGCAGTGCTGCTGGATTGTTGTGTAATGTATTAAAAGTAACGCCTGTTGTTAAATCTTGTGTGCTTTGTGCTGCGTATTTCACAAAATCTTTTGCTGTTTTTATTTGTTCTGGTGTATAAGAAACAGGTGAAATAACAGAACCGAAATTAAAAAGTGCGTTGTGTGTTTCGGTTGGTTTTGGTTTTTGAATGTCTTTAAATTTTTCAGGATTTTGTCCGACACTTAATTTGCCTTCAACATTGTGAATATACAATGTGTCATTTGCTTTTTTTTGCTCGCCAGTTAATCCTGTGAGCGAGTTTTCATTCGCATAGTCTTCAAATGATTTTCCATCTGCTGTTTTTATTTTTTTAAGTTCGGCAGTATCTTTTGTACCTTTGTATAACGCGTAGTGAAATTGCGTCAAACTATTAACCACATTATTTAATGTTGCATGATTTGCAGTAGTTATCGCTGCCGCGGAAGGTGGTAATGATTTTTGTACCACTTCATCTTTTTCACTAGTCGTCTGACCAATCCCAAAAAAACCTTGGGTTTGATTTGTTGGTACTTCTTGTGTGTATGAAACAGTTGCTTTTGCAGTATTAATTGCTTCGATGGTTGCAAGATCGGGTATGGGTTGTTGCGTGAAGTTCAACCATTGGCTATATAAAAAATGTTTGAGCGATCCTGTTTCGCTCACACTTCCAAAAAATGAACCAGGTGCATTTGTGGGTGGAAGTGCTGTTGTTTTTGCTAATGCATTGCTGATTGTAAATGCAGATGCGATTGCTAATGTGATTACCATTCCTTTTTTCATGACAAAATTACCTCTTAAATTTAAGACCAATTACCAATTAATGCTGGGTTTATTTTCTTTTTGTTTCTGTTGATTTGATCCATTTGTTGTGGCTGCAGGTTGTTGTGTTGGTTGTGTTGCTTGTATTGTTGGTGCAACTTCTGTTGTTGATGAAGGTTGTGCACTTGGTGCTGCAGAAACAGGTGTTTGAATAATAACAGGTGCTACTGTTTTTGTTGGCGCTTGAGAGTAATTCATATACCACTGTGATAATGTTTTCGCGCAATTTGGCAGAGATGATAATTGATTTTGACAAACATCATTTTCATAACATTGATGCAAAGCGTCTGCATTTTCTTTTGCAGCTTGTTCGCTGGGATTATTAATATAATTTGTGCATTGCTGCAAAGTTTGTGATAATTCTGCTGCAAATGTAGCAACACTTGCAATTGCAATTGTAATCACAATGCCCGCAGCGAAAATTATTTTTTTTATTTTATTCATGACCACTTTCCTCAAGCGCTTTGATAACTAATTTCAAACGGTCTTCACCAAATACACGACCTAATAATCTTAATCTTTCAAATACAATATTGCGGCGTAAAAATAATCCGGCATTATCTGCTTGTGATTTTGTTGTTTCTTCTGCTTTCATTAATACTTTTGCAGCAGCGCCAGGATATGCCATATCTAAACACATTAATAAACGTAATCCGCGACCTGTTTTAATGTGCGCGAGAATCGGAATGATCGGATTTTCTTGTTGCAAATCGATGTTGCCAATATCTTCCAGCGCATCACCTAATTTTTTTATCGCTGCTTCTAATTCAGGATCACCGTCAAGCGTCCAGTCTTCCACACTTTCCATAAAAGTAATGACGCGGTGAATCATTGGATCTTGATAATCGCGCCAAAATTGGTGCACTTCTTGATAACTTAAATTAGGCATAAATGTACATCTCTTCATGTGCTGATAATTAAGTAGGATACAATAGCTTCCTTAAGATAGCATTAAATTCACTTATTTTTATGAACAGAAATTTAATGTTCTCTTAAGGATTGGATGATAGTATATTTTTATTCGGCGCGTCATTTGATGAGGATATGAATATTATGGGTATTCGCAGTTACTTTAAAAATACCGCAAAAGATAACTTAAATGTGAAAGGTTGGGCATCGTGGGATTCGATTAAAAAAGGCGGTCAAGTTGTTGGTGATCTCGTTAAAGATTTGAAAGCGCCGACGAGTGTCGCTGCGAAACGTAATTTTGCAGATGTCGTTCGTGAATATGGATTATCAGAAAATGATTTGCAACTGCGTATGAAATCGTGTTTGCGCACTGCTGCATTTTGCGCAATATTGGGATTAGCGGCATTGTGTTGGATGATTTTTTTGCTTACAAAAGGCATGTTTTTTTCAGGTGTTGCTGCATTTTCCGTTGGGATATTAATGTTTGCTTATGCATTCCGCGAACATTTTCATTATTTTGAAATAAAACAAAGACGCTTGGATTGTACTGTGAAGGAATGGTTTGTTAGTTTATTTTCACGCAAGAAATAAAAAATGAAGAAGGTGCGCATGAAACGTTTATTGACTACTTTATTTACCGCCATCATTCTAACAATATCTGTTAGTTCTGCGTTTGCTGCTGATACTGCAACTAATGCTGATGTTAATAAATTTAATTCAAATGTGACTAATGTGGAGAACTACGCCACTGATACTTACCAGCAAAATAAAAAGACTGTGCGTGGATCACTCACAGAAGCTGAACAGTTCGCATCTACTTTGTCGCCACCTGAAACAGATTATTCTGTTGCATATTTAGGTCAAATTTTTGGTACGGTTGGAAATGTATTGCAAAGCACATCCGGTCAAGTGTTAGGTCAATTATTCAAAATTTTTAATAAAGGTGTTTTAGTTGTTGCGGCGCTTTATTTGGCGATGACTGTTGTTCAAGTGACGCTTCGTGCTGCTACCGAAGGTTCTTTTATGGGGCAGAATCGCAATGTCTTTATGGTTTGGTTGCGCGTTGCATTGGGTTTTATATTTATTATTCCCTCTCCCAATACAGGTTATTCATTACTGCAAGATATATTTATGAGGGTAGTCGTTGCTAGTGTTGGTCTTGCCGATCAAACTTGGGATGCGGCGTTGCAATATTTGCGTTATGGTGGCGAACTATATATTCCACCCGCTAATTTAACGACTGATACAAATATCATTTCAAATGCTGCTGGTAGCATGACAACCCCTGGGCCTGTCACACAAATTTTGCAAGACGAAGTGTGTATGATTAACAGCGCCGGTTGGGAAGAAACCAATTGGAAACAAAATAATCCTGGTCGAACTGCTCCCTATTTCAATCGATATCATCATGTTGATACAGATGCTGCAACTGGAATTATTTATTTTCCAGGCGTAGGTAATTCTGCTTCTGCAGGTGCAAACGCGTATTCAATCAATGGTACATCAGCGTCAAGTTCACCCGCATTTCCTGCATGCGGATATGTTACGTCTTATCTTTATGTGCCAGCAGGATCGATGAGCACTCTTACTGCGGGCATGTCAGCAAATCAACTTGCTGCTGCACAAGCATATAGCTATACAGCATTAAAACAATTGGTATTGTCATTGATGCCAGCCGCAAAAGAATTAGCTAATCATCCCAATGCAGCAAGTGATCCGACTCAGCTCGCAGGACAAAATAATATCAAAACGGTATTTTCTGGAATTTTAGCGTACGCCAACTTGATTACGCCGTTGCAACACATGTTGGAACAAAACGCTGCATCGCGAGTTCCTGGTAATACGATGTCATCCGTACATAATTTTATCCCAAGAGCTGAAGCACAAGGATGGATTATGGCTGGTGCATTTTACTGGAATCTTGAGCAAGCCAATAAAGCGTCGGCTAGTATTTCTCTTGGTAATTTAATGCCAAATGCGCCGCAGCTTGCCACTATGCCATCTTCTGTTTACAACAGATTTCCGAATACGCAACAGCCATTAATGGGCGTATCTGTTGCCATGATTAATCAATATCAGGCGCCGGCGAATGAACCGACACAAGGGCTCAATGTGCTATGGAAACAATATGTGGGTGCTCAACAAAACACGATTACTGGCCCTACAACCACCGCGAATACTTCAGCGCCCAATACGGCATATGCTGGTCAGATAGAATCGAACATATTTTCGAAAATACAGAATGTTGTTTCGATATTTACCTTGGGCATTGATCCTAATAGTTTATATCCAAGTCCAGTCGTTAATTATAACCCCATCGTTACATTGATGAGTTTAGGAAATAATTTAATGAAGGCGTGCGTGGATATTTGGATCGCTGCTATCAGCATTACTTTTATCGCTTCAATCGGTCTCGGCATTTGTGATAGCACATCACCTGGTGGTTTGATATTAAGCTCAGGACTATCTTGGATAAAAAGTATTACGATGTTGATTACCACAGTTTTAATGGTGCCTGGTGCGATTTTAGCTTACTACGTGCCAATGTATCCTTTCGCTGTGTTTACATTTGCAGCGGTGGGGTGGTTGTTGCTGGTAATTGAAGGAGTGGCTGCCGCGCCATTAGTTGGTTTGGGTGTAACGCATCCAGAAGGTCATGATTTTTTGGGCAAGGCCGACCAATTTTTGATGTTGCTGTTAAGTATTTTCTTACGACCCGCATTGATGGTGATTGGTTTGGTTGCTGCGATGGTGGTTTCGTTTGTCGCGTTTGATATTTTGAACGCGGGGCTTGGCACAATATTACATTCGTTGAGCAATTCAAGTCACAGTGCATTTAACCCCAGCAGCAGCGGCGGCTCCAACTTCTTTGTGCAGATGATTTCGACCGTGATGATCTTGGTTATTTTCGGTTTAATCACTTTGGAATTAATTGAGCAATGCTATAAATTAATTTTTCAATTGCCGCAGTATATTATGCGCTGGATCGGTGGTCCGCAAGAATCTGGTCTTGGTGGCGATTATGGTCAAATGGCAGGTGCAATCAAAGGTGCTGCTTCGTCTACCGGTGAAGCTGCTGGCAAGGGATTGAATGAAACGGGTGGACAAGCAATCGGAGTTGCTGGAGCGGGAGGTAAAGCGGTTGGCAAAGGAATCAAACAATCGATCACTAGTGGTGATGATACAACTAGTAATGTCACTCCATCTGATCCAAAATCATGACAACATTCGATCAAGTCAAACAAATTCTGGTTGAACGCTTCGCGGTAAATTCCGCGCTTGTTCGACCAGAAACTGATTTAGAAAAAGAATTAAAATTAGATTCGCTGGACGCAATTGATTTGCTGATTGCAGTCAATGACACATTTGGAATTCATATTTCTGACAAAACACTAGAACACATTCACACGATTGCAGATTTAGTTGCTGTGGTTGAAAAAAATAAACCGAAAAAAACCTGAACGCTTGCGACGGCAGATCTCCGCACTTCGCTAGCGTTCGATTTCTGAGATTAGTTTAATCCGTAGATTGCCATTTTCTTGCGTAAAGTACCGCGACTCAATCCTAAAATAATCGCAGCTTTGCTTTGATTGTTGTTTGTTAACTTCAAAACCATTTCTAATAATGGTTTTTCAACTTCAGCCAACACAAGCATATACAAATCAGCTGGTGTTTGACCGTCTAATTTCGTGATGTATTGTTGCAATGTGTGATTTACACTTTCTCGCAAGCTCAGCGTTTGACTGCCTTGCGCTTCTGGGGCTAATGCGACGATCGTGTTGTTCATTGGTTGTGCTGCTCCGTCCAAGGCCGTTCTCCTCTTAAAAGTTGTTTAAAAAAAATTATTCGTTTGTCTCAGTGTGGATCATTATATCACCAACATTTTTGATCACAAGAGAAAAAATAAAATAAATTAAAAAATTTTGTACAGTACATTTTGCACACAATCATTATCCATTTTTTTATAAATCCGTCAACATTTTTCCAATTGTTTCTGGATAGACATAATTTTCGGATTGCATTTCAATTAAACGTGACAATGTGCGTTGAAAAGGCTGCTGAGTTTTATTTCCCGTATAAATTCCTTGAGGTAAAACGCTTGATGAGATGATTAATCGACAATGTGCGTCATATAAAATATCCACTAAATAAATAAATGACAATATAAGATCATTTTCATCCGCATGAATGTGACGTAAGTTCTGAATCATGATCGTATGATAACTTTGCGCGAGCGCAAGATAATCATTTTGCGAACGGGGGCGACCACAAATAATTTCAAAATCAAACCAAATAACTGATCCTGCTTGTTTGATAATTGCGATATCACGTTGATAAATGGAAATCGCATCGTACAAAACTGTTGCGCCTTGTGAAAAATGTATAAATGCATTTTCCATTTTGTGTTCGGACGCTTCATCAAGCGGTGTGTAATAAACACCACTTTGACGAATGTGCTGTTGACGATAATCAACTTTAGAATGTAAGTGCACGATATCCGTATTTTTTTTGATAAGTTCAATCGCTGGCAAAAATCTTTCGCGTTGCAAACCATCTTTGTACAACAAATCGGGTGGAATATTTGAACTTGTCACCAATGTCACGCCATTTTTAAACAGATGAAAAAAAAGTTCACCTAAAATCATCGCATCCGCAATATCGGATACAAAAAATTCATCAAAACAAATTACAGAAGTTGTTTGGGATATCTTTTTAGCGATTAGCGCCAGCGGATTTTTTTTGCCCTGTATTTTTTTCAACTCTTCGTGCATGCGCAACATGAATTGATGAAAATGCAAACGCAATTTTGGAATTTCAAGGCAATGATAAAAACAATCCATCAAAAAAGTTTTGCCAATGCCAACGTTGCCCCACAAATATAATCCCTTGACAGGTTTTTTGCGAAAGAACAATTTTGTCAGGCTAGCCTTTTTGCTTTTTTCACGTGCCGTCAATTCTTGATAAATTAAATTTAATTTTTCGACGACCGGGCGTTGACGTTCGTCAGGCTGAATTCGCCCGGCGTTGAGTTCTTGTTGGTAATATTGAAGTGGGATCATGCTGTTATCGGATTCATACTGCGAAAATGACTATTTTTATCTAGCAAGTCTGAGTCACATGTCACCAGCATAAGATCAAAACAAATTGCTGTCGCAGCAATCAATGCATCAGGTAATTTTAATTTTTTTTCACGTCTCAAAGTAATTGCCTGATCGCACACAGCGTCATTGATTGGCAGCACCTTTACGTATGATAAAAATTTTTTGAGATGTTTTTCTTCTTCTGATGTAATCCCGGAATATCCCAAGAGCTTCATGCGTGTAATTTGACTTACGTGGAGAGTAGATTGCATTAATTTTTTCTCGAAGAAATCACTTATTTTCGAGTTTCCATTGAGAAATCCCAATACAACATTGGTGTCCAGCAAAAAATTATCTTTCCCATTCATTGCGCAACGCCTTTTGGGTTAGTAAAGGGTCGCCGCCGAAGTGAGATGAATTTTTCAGTACCCCAGCTAACTGTAATATTGCAATATTGATGCCGTCATTAGATGAAGTTAACTTATTAGAAAATACTAATAACACTTCGACTTGACCGGTAGGAAAACTATCAGGCAGTGTTACATCGATGTGGATTTTATGATTTTCCGGAACTACAAGTGTTTGCTTTAACGTTTCCATTATGATTTCTCAAGAGTAAAAATATACATAACTTGCTTGAATATATAGAAATCTTGTAGTTGAATCAATATCAATTTATTTGTATTAATCTCAACGCCACCGTCGCCAATCTTTTTCCCATCGTTCGACAAATTATTTTTTCGGGTTCAATTAAAGGTTGATCGCTATTTCCGCCTGCCATGTGACTCGGACCATACGGTGTGCCGCCGCCAGTTGTTGTAAATAAATTAGTTTCGCTATACGGAACACCAAGAATAATCATACCATGATGCAATAAAGGCAATTGCATACTTAAAATTGTCGTTTCTTGTCCGCCGTGCAAACTAGCTGTCGACGTAAAACAACCTGCCGGCTTATCAATCAACGCACCTGATTGCCAAAGCGCACCCGTTCCATCAAAAAAATATTTTAACGCCGCTGCCATATTGCCAAAACGCGTCGGACTTCCCAGCGCCAATCCCGCACAATTTTTTAAATCTTCAATTGTTGCATACGGCGGACCATCCGTCGGCACACTCGGTTCAATCGCTTCCGTTTTCGCAGAAACCGCCGGCACCGTTCGCACGCGCGCTTCAATTCCGCCAACTGATTCAACACCGCGCGCAACTTCATTCGCCATTTTCGCCGTGTTACCTTTCAGTGAATAATATAAAATTAGAATATAAGGTTTTTGAGTCATCGCAATTTCCATTTTAGAGGAATTTTTTTTGTATGGTATCATAAAAGTGTGGGTCGGTTTACATGGATTGCGTATGTCAAAACTTTTCAACTTTCTCAAAATACTCACACAGCGCTTTTTTTCCGATCTCTGCATGATGCGCGCAGCATCATTAACATTTACAACATTATTATCAATCGTTCCGCTCGTAATTTTTACATTTTATATTTTTTCTTTTTTTCCGGCATTACAAAGCGCAGGACAAAGTGTTGAAATATTTCTTTTACATAATTTTGTAGCAAGTTCAGCAAACACTATTTCACAACAATTACAAAATTTTGTTTCACAAACAAAAACATTATCTTGGACAACCATTATTTCACTCATCTCAATTGCATTATTAATGATTTATAATATTGTCGACACCGTGAACGGCGTGTGGCATGTGTCGATGCATCGCGATTCTGTTTTTTCATTTATTATTTATTTAATTATTTTGTGCGTCGCTCCAATTGTATTTGCCATTTTATTATTATTAAGTTCATATTTAACTTCATTGCCTTTTTTATCTCATTTTGTAGAAATTGATGTTGTGCGCAGACCATTTATTTCTATTTCACCATTTTTAATTGAATGGATTGTGTTTACTTTATTTCATTGGATCATTCCAAGTTGCCGCGTTTATTTTCGTTACGCTGTGTTTGCGGGATTAATCACGACATTTTTATTTGAAATTGCGAAATGGGGATTTGTTTTATATTTTCATTATTTTTCAACATATCAATTAGTATATGGCGCACTCGCAACGATCCCGATTTTTTTTATTTGGATTTATTTGTCGTGGTTGATTTTAATTCTCGGTGCGTTGATTTGTAATTTATTACAAACACAGAATCCTTAAGGAAACATTATCTTTGAAACACGAATATCTAATTGAGTCCTGGTCGCGGTAGAATTGATCACAGAATAATAAATTTTATGAAGGGGCGAAGATGAGCCGAGTAACTTTTGATAAGGGTGTCCAAACGGAAAGTTTTGCGGGACATGTTATTGGTAGAATCGAAGGGACATCTGAAACTTTTGTTTCGTTACATCGTAGAGATTCGTCCAGTCAAAATGATGTTCAACCATATTCATCTCAACGAGTAGCTGATAGTTTTGCTGAAATCCCTCATGCTTTTTTTCAAGACTCGGTTAATCCTAACGAAGATCGTCACGAAGATCGTCCACCAACAAGAGCTGCCGCAGCGCAACCATCAGAGAGCGATTCCTTGTTAGGACGCACCACGACTCAAGCATCTTTCCCTACTTTTTTTGATTGCACCAATCTCACCAGCTTTCTTAAAAACATTTTGCTTCGCGGTGTTCCTGCTGCGCTACCATCAATATTTTTTGCTGGTTTGTCGCTTGATAATGTCAGCAAAGAATTTTTTGATATTGATGTTGGTAGCGCAGGAATGTATATAGAATATGCGCTTTACCCAATATCTTGTTATTTCGTCAATCATGCAACGGCCTATGAATCGCAAGCTGAGTTTGTTCAGATGGTTCGTGATTTGTTGAAGTCTGATGCAAAAAATATTCACAGATTTGGTTTCGCAGCTTGCGCAGTGGTTGCCTGCATTGCAGCTGTTGCTACCATTCAAATGGCGCTTGATGGCGCTAAGAGAATGGGCATGACCAGTGAAAATCCTCATGTTAATCGTTTCTATGAAGTGTTCGCAATTATTTGTTTAAGTGTTTTGTATACTGTGATCACTCGACTCGTTGCTGCATTTGGATTGATTTTTAAAGAGATACCACAATTTTATCGATGGTGTGATCGTAAATATCATCTGTTATTAAATAAGGATCCAGAATATAAATATTTTACGCAAGATTTAGAACGTTTTATTACTGCTGATATTAAGACAGAAAAACAATTTCGAAAACTTTTTGTAGTTGCAAATCACCCAGCGTTAAGTGAAAGGTCTATTGCCCGTGATGAAAAAAATAAAAACGTAAATATCGAAATGATTCGTGTATTTCTGGAAGAAACCGGTTATCGCATGTTTCCCACATTACCGAAAACCGCAGTAACGGCTATTTTAACGCTAGGTTGCCCATTACTTGGATTTCTGCTGGATAAATTATCGCGCGAAGGTGCTAATACATTAGGATTGCATGAAGATGTGGCGAAAATTATTGCTATTGTTTCAGTAGTGATGACAGAAATTTTTTATGTGCGTGCTTGTATCAAATTTTATGATCGTTTTGTAAATGGATACAGTTCTATTCAAGAAGCATTTTTTGCTGCAGTAAAAGTTTATTTTGCTATTTTCGCATTAAGCTCTGCATTGGTTTCAATCGCAACCAGCGCAGGGTTTGTTTTTGAAAGTAAAAAATATACCGCAAATGATTCAAAAGTTATTATGCAATTATACAAACTTTGTTGGACAATTTATGCGGGATTAGTTGCGAATGGGGGATACCTTCTTCTAAAAACGGGTGATGTCGCGCAATCTCGTTTGGATGAAAAAGAAAAGCAAATCGCTGTTACGAAAGGTGATGGTAGCAATTTGATTGAAGCTGGTACATCCGCAAAGCTGGACACTGGTTTGAAAAAAAATGTTATAGATTTTATTAGTACTGATTCTGAAAAATTAAAATCGGTTCATAATTATTTTCGTTATCGTCACAGTGCTGGTCAATTCACTAATGTCCGTGACGCAAATTCTCATTCGAAAAATTTTTCGATACAGCCTGCATAACGATAAAAATTTTTCGCCTCACTAAAACTTCATCGCGATTATTTTACGATTGCATTTTATTATTACTCGGACTCAACGTCACAAGTCCCACATCATTCGCACCTGCTTTTTGCAGTAAAACCATCGCTTTCATAACCTCACCATAATTCGCATTGCGATCACCTTTCACAAAAACATCTTGTTCTTTATGTTGCGCTTGCGCAGTTGTTAATTGCGATGAAACATCCGACATTAATTCTTGCGGTGAAATTGGACGATCAGGTGTTGCGGAAGTATTTAAAAATAATTCGCCGCGGTTGTTCACACTCACAATAATTGGCATTGATTTTTGCGGCGGCATTGCTTTTGCAGAAGCGGATGGTAATTGCACTTGCACGCCTTGTGTTAAAAGCGGCGCAGTAATCATAAAAATTAATAATAATACCAACATCACATCAATGTATGGCACTAAATTAATTTCACTAATCGGTTTTTGTCGCGCTCTTTTTTTTCTCTGAAAAGTCATCTAACTGCCCGCTGCAAAATATTAGTTAATTCTGACGAAAATGTTTCCATACGATTTTGTATGCGAGAAACTTGTTGTGTAAAACGATTATATGCAACACCTGCGGGAATCGCAGCAAATAATCCAAGCGCAGTTGTAATTAATGCTTCAGAAATACCGGGGGCGACAGCAGCAATTGATGCTTGTTGCATTGTGCCGAGCGCTTGAAACGCAGTCATAATTCCCCACACGGTTCCAAATATTCCAACAAATGGACTCATCGAACCAATTGTTGAAAGCCATCCCAACGATTGTTCTAATTTATCATTGACATCACTTTCTGCAGCTTGCATTGCGCGTTGTGTGCTATCCATAATACTATCCGTATTATGATTTCCATCAGTTTGTAATTTTGAAAATGTTTCAAAACCCGCTGAAAATACTTTCGGCAAACCAGACATTTCAGTCGGTTCGTTCTTTACCGAATTATATAAATCATTTATCGCAATTCCAGACCAAAAACGTGTTTCAAATTGTGCCGTTTCCTCCCATTGATTTTTATAGAATTTCCAGCGCTCAACAATCATGGTCCATGACGAAATGGACGCAAACACTAAAATCAAAATAACACACTTGACTATAAAGCTAGCATTTATGATAAAATCAAAAAAGGAAGTGTCAGTTGTCATCTAAAATTTCTCCCCAAAAACTAAGCGATATTCGTACGGACTTAAGATATCTATAAATGATACTCGGTGTGTTTTTTTTTACAATAAGATGTTTTCAAAAAACACAGGAATAATAATATGCGCATGATTAACGATGGGATATCCGATTTAGCAATTACAGATGCCATAATAAAATGGCTTCAAAATTGTCCTGAAACACAAACTGTGGTTATTGATCGCGAATGGTTGCATAACGAAAACGTTCGCGTTGCGTTGTGGGTAATTTGTTATCATTTTGAGAAAGCAAATAAAAATCTTGATGAGCACATTGCCACATTATTAACTGCACAGGAGGACCCAGTTTATTTTCGCAATTTGATCGCTATATTTTATCAGCACAAACACTTAACCGCTGATTTCCTTTGTACTTTGTATACACATAAACGCAATCTTGTTTTTATATCTAACGTACTACTCTTCGCTGATAGGAAAGATTTATTAAATCGAGATAATCTAAACATAGTTTTAGATTTAGTGATTCAAAATTCGCAAAGTTTGAAAACTATTAATCGATTACTTTTTCGAGCTTTTTCTTCTCATATCAGTATTTCTAAAGAAAGTTTGATAGTTATTTTTGATATTCTGAGTTGCGATAAAACCAAGAAAGGATTAACGATCCTAAAAGATATTTTACATGCAATGGAAATGTTTGGTGAATTGTCGGAAAAAACAGTAACTGATTTCTTAATGGAATATTTAAATAATAAAAATATAAAACCAGACTGTTTTTTAGAACATTATTCAAAAGCAGTTTTTGATTTTCAGGTTTTTGACTTAAGCGAAGAAGATCGTCAAACGTTACAAAAAAATAGTGCGGCCGCGTGGTGGTTATTTCGCATGGGTGAATCGAGAGCGAACTTCTTGGCAATAGCGCGATCACCATTTTCTTTCGTATTGAATGATATGACGCAAAACAAAGCCAGCATATTATTTTTTCTATCTAACATACTACCAAGGCAGTTTTATTATTGTGTGTTGTTACATAAGATGGATTTGGTTGATCTGCTAACCAAAGAATTTGAAAAATTGAATGTGTGCGATGATGATAAGCGCGATTTTATAGATAAAATGCTAAAGGTCGAATGTTCTATTGATCGCAATAGTCAATCATTTGATGAAATGATTGTGCAAGTAGAACATTTTTTGTGGTTTCATATTAGGTGTTTTCATGAATTTCGTTTTCAAGAATTAACTCCAGAAATGCAAAAATTATTTCAGGAAAAGCGAGACAAAGTTTATAAAACGTGTCGTTTGATTCCATTTTCAGAATTACTTTGTTTTGCTGATGATATTAAATCCACTTTATTAACACTGGATGATGAAGATATACGCATTATTAATGTAGTGGGTCGGCGACATGAGGCAGCTCACTCTGAAATTGCTCGAATACATTTTTTATCAATAGTACTTGACGCGCAAATATTGGAAATTATCGCTCAGATTATCCGTATTCCGAAAAAAGATAACTACCATGATTTTGATTATATGCTAGCGCAGTTATATATTTTTTTAGAACCGTATTTTTTTATAGAGACACCGAACTTCAATGTTATTGAGGCTGCACTCACTAACTTCCGAAACGAAATAATAAATAACGAACCTTGCAATGATATTAAATTGCCATTATCACCTGCTTCATCACCAGCGCTTTTTCATTTGTCGCCGCGCAATAGCGAAGTGTCATTATCACCATTGCCATCTCCGCGATAACTTTATTTTTTCAGTCCCAAATGTGTATAAGCTAAATCCGTTGCCTGTCTTCCGCGTGCAGTGCGTTTCACAAATCCTTCTTGAATTAAAAATGGTTCGATCACATCTTCAATTGTGCCGCGCTCTTCGGCAATTGCAGCGGCGATACTTTCAATTCCAACGGGACCGCCATCAAAATGTTGAATTAATGTTGTTAAATATTTTCTATCCATCACATCAAATCCGCGCACATCAACATGCAACATATCTAACGCTGCTTTTGCAGTGTTTTGTGTGATATTTCCATTTGCATGTACTTGCGCATAATCACGCACGCGTCGCAATAAACGATTTGCAATACGTGGTGTGCCACGTGAACGTTTCGCAATTTCTTCTGCACCATTCACATCAATATTTGTTTTTAAAATTTTTGCTGCGCGTAAAATAATTTGTTTTAATTCTTCAATTTTATAAAATTCCAAACGTTGCACGATTCCAAATCGATCACGCAAAGGCGATGTTAATAATCCTGCGCGTGTTGTTGCGCCAACTAAAGTAAATGGTTGTAAATCTACTTTCATTGATCGCGCTGCAGGACCTTCACCAATTAAAATATCAATTCGATAATCTTCCATCGCAGAATATAAAAATTCTTCAATTGCAGGATTTAATCGATGAATTTCATCAATAAATAAAACATCATTTGGTTCTAACGTTGTTAACAATCCCACCAAATCGCCTGCTTTTTCTAAAATCGGACCTGACGTTTGTCTTAAACTCACACTTAATTCATTTGCAATAATATGGGCGAGCGTTGTTTTTCCTAAACCGGGCGGTCCAAAAATTAAAACATGATCCAATGCTTCGCCGCGATTTTTCGCAGCAGTAATAAATAATTCCATTTGTTCGCGCACTGATAATTGCCCAATATAATCTGATAATTTTTTTGGGCGAATGGATTGTTCTAAAATAATTTCGGTGTCGGAAATTATTTCTGAATCAATAATGCGATCTTCAATTTTTTCCATATTATTTTTCTCCATGAAACTTTAAAAAATTTCTGAATGACTGCCTATTGCCATCAATGTAATTTTTTTGCGATCCATTTTAATATAAAGTAATAAAGCATCTGGTTTTAAATGTAATTCACGAATTCCAACATGATTTCCTTTTAGTTCGTGGTCGCGATATTTTGTTGGAATAGGTTTTTCATTTAGTAATAATTCAACTATATATTTTAATTCTTCAAGAATTATTTTTTTATGTTGATATTTTTTTAAGCTTTTCTTGAATGTTTTTGTTTGTTCAAGCAATAACATTAGAGATCATCCAGCTGACGTTTGAATTCATTCAACGATACACTTTCAACCGCGTTTGATTGAATATCATTCATCGCTTTTTCCAATAATTTTTTGTCACCATTTTGCAATACATTTATTAATACAAGACGCGTGAATGAGCTAACGGACAACCCCATTTTTTTTGCACCTGCTTTAATTGTCTTGTTGAATTGATCATCAACAACAATTTGAATTTTGTGTGTCATATTCACCTCGATTCGTTTTGATTAATTATGACTCATAACGAATCATTTTTCAACTATTAAAAATAAAATTTATTAAAATCATGGGGTTGTGCACGTTTATTTTTTGTGATGATATTTTTATCGGCGTGGTCGCTAGCGCTTCCACTTCTATCGCCTCACCATTTGCTGCAAAGCTAATCGAATTAATTGTTCGTTATTATGATCCGGTTGATGCACTTTTGAAATTGCATTTTTTGCTTCGTGTGGTTTATATCCTAATGCGGTGAGTGCGCTGATCGCATCTTGAATTGCTTGATTAGGATCAACTAAATTATTTTGTGATGAAACAGTTGTGGCAATATTGATATTCCATTGCGATAACGCATCCTTCATTTCAACAACCAATCTTTCCGCAGTTTTTTTTCCAATTCCAGGAATGCGTGTTAAGCGAGTATCATCTTGTGCATGAATGCAAGCAACAAAATCAGCTGTTTCGATTCCCGATAAAATAGTTAATGCTAATTTTGGCCCCACACCATTTACTTTAATTAATGCGCGAAATAATTTTCTTTCTTGTTCGCTGTGAAATCCAAATAATAATTGTGCATCTTCGCGGACAACAAAATGTGTGAGCAATGTAATTTTATTTCCAGCATCCGGTAATTGATAAAATGTACTCATCGGCGCAAAAATTTCATAACCAATGCCATTCACATCAATTGTTAAAAGCGGTGGTTTTTTGTCGAGTAATAATCCTGAGATGTGGGTGATCATGTGAAATTCCTTGTATTGGATTTCCTATTCTACTGCAGTCGACAGATTTGTCGACTGAGCAATCGACAAATTTGTAGGGTGATATTTTACTGGTCATTTTGATGAAATATGCTATAATATGAACTAAATATGATAATTATTATCATTTTTAGAGTAAATTATGAATAATACCGGAATTAATGCTATTTTGCGTTCAAGTAATACTGTTTTTACTTTCGCTGAATTAGCGATATTGCTCAGTATTACACATGAAAATACATTGGCTGCCAAGATTCATTATTATGTAAAGACGGGCGCGCTTCATGCAATTCGAAAAGGATTATATGCGAAAGATAAAAATTATAATCCGTTTGAATTGGCCGTGAAAATTTATACGCCCGCTTATATTAGTTTTGAAACTGTTTTAGCGCAGCACGGTATTATTTTTCAAATGTATAATCAAATTTTTGTCGCATCTTATTTGAGACGCGAGTTGGTATGTGATAATCATCATTTTTCTTTTAAAAAAATTAAACAATCTGTTTTAACAGATAAAGTAGGAATAGAACAACGTGATTATTATTTTATTGCCGATAAAGAACGCGCTTTCTTAGATACAATTTATTTAAATAAAGATTATTATTTTGATCATCTTGATACAATTAATTGGGATAAATGTTTTGACCGAATACATTTATATGAAAATAAAAAAATGGAGCGAAGATTAAAAAAATATTACCAGGAAAATAAAAATGCTTAACACATCCATCCACAGAAATTTATTGTTACAAATCTTAAAAGATATTTACAGTGATATTACAATAGGTCCTAAATTAGGATTCAAAGGCGGCACTGCTGCATATTTATGTTATGGTCTAGGTCGTTTTTCAGTTGATTTAGATTTTGATTTATTAGATGAAAATGCAGCCGCTGAAATTTTTGAAAAAATAAAAAAAATAATTAAAAATTATGGAACAATAAAGGAATCATACGACAAGCGATATACTTTATTTTTTTTATTATCGTATCAACATGAATTACATAACATTAAAATAGAAATATCTAAACGACAATTTGGTTCCTGTTATCATATGGAGAATTATTTAGGTGTGCCGTTATTGGTGATGAATAAAGAAGATGTGTTTGCAAATAAATTGGTTGCGCTAATTGAACGTGAAGGTAAAACAAATCGTGATATTTATGATGTGTGGTTTTTTTTAAAAAATCACTGGTCAATTAATAAAACTATTGTTGAGCAAAGAACCAAAATATTTTATAAAGATGCTATTTTAAAATGTATTTCAATCATTGAGAAAAAAAGTGATCGTGGTATTTTATCTGGAATTGGCGAATTGCTGGATGAAAAACAAAAGCAATGGGCAAAACAACATCTCAAACAGGAAACGATTTTTTTACTTCGCATACAAGAAAGTGATGCTGCGCATGACAAATAGCGATCGCCAGCGCATCTGCAGCATCAACCGGCGGATTTTCTTTTAATCCCAATTGCATTTTCACCATAAATTGCATTTGTGTTTTATCGGCCGCACCATAACCCGTCGCCGTTTTTTTGACAACACGCGCACTATACTCATGTACTGGTACAGCATGATGCGCAAGCGCAACTAAAGCAACACCACGTGCTTGTCCTAATTTTAAAGCAGATTGCACATTCGCATGCATGAATACTTCTTCAATTGCAGATTGATTTGGTTGATGCAGCGCAATCACTTCGCATAAATTTTTATAAATAAAATATAAACGCGCAGCAATAGAATCACCTTTTGCAACAATTGTGCCATGCGCAACATGCATTAATTTATTTTTTTCTTTTTTGATAATACCGAACCCGGTTTTAATTGAACCGGGATCGATACCAATAATGATCGTCATAATTTTTTAAGCATGTATTTTTTTCTGCATTTCTTTTGCATGTTCTAAATGCATTGCAACAACAGCGCGAGTTGCCACCATGAATTTTTTAATGGTAGGTGTAGTAGCAGTTTGCATTAACTTAGTATCAATCAAATGTAATGCGCCCGTATGATCAGTAACTGCAGCATTCACATACGCCTTATAAAACTGTTCACCATTCATTCCACCCATTGTTATCACTTCTTTATCGCCAGCAGCAATAAAATGATTCGACATCGCATTGGTTAATGACGATACATGATATTGATGTGCGAGCTGCATAATTTCAGTTAAATTTTCACCATGCATACTAATCATCATATTAGCAAAATTATTAATATAGCTTGGCGCATGCTTATTCAGCGCAACAACTCCCAATAAAATTTCATCTTTATCAATCGCAGCTACGGTTGCTAATGTGCTGATTTCAGCTTTCGTAATTGTAGATGGTGCAGCTGCCTTTGTCGCCGCTACGGTAGTTGCTGCCATCGTTGTTGTTGCCAATACTATTCCTATCGCTAATAAAATTACTTTTTTCATAACATTTCCTTTTGTTAAAATGAGGTGAAAGTAGAATATCACTTTTAAGTTGGCTTTTGCAGCATTTATTTTTTCACCTGTAGCCACTTTCGAAACACAACAATGGTCCACGCAATTTCAACTAAACCAAATGGCCACGCACCCTGCAAAAATCCATAAATTGAGCCTAAAATGCAAGATAGTGCGAAACATAAAATAAACCAATGACTGCGTTCTTCTAATGCATAAAAGATTAGCATTGCGATGACGGAAAATAAACCAAATAAAGAAAGTGGATTCATATTTTAATACTTCGCATATTTTTTTGCAGCAATTAACGCGATAATTGATAACACACCACCAATCGTTAATAAAATTCCTGGTGCTAATATTACGCCTTGTTGAATTAATGCAGTAACAACCAATGGTGACAATCCACCAAAAATTGCGAGCGAAATATTATATGAAAATGCAATTCCACTGTAGCGGACTTGTGTTGGAAATAATGCTGCTAATACTGCCGAAAAAGCAGATAAATAAGTAATTGAAAAAAGCATCAAACAAAAATTTGCTAAATAAAATGAAGTTGTCAACACATGATTCACAATCACTTCATTTAAAACATAAGAAAATGCGATAAATAAAATTGAAGCAATAAATAAAATCATCCATGACGAAATTATTTTTGATAATTTTCCAAGAAATGGTGTGAGAATTAATGCAATTAAAATTGTCCACAAATTTTGTGTTTCGACAATATCAAACGGCGCATGTAATATTTTTGAAAAATACGTAACAAAATAAACAATCACCAACCAAAATGAAATTCCAACTTGCGCTGCAATTAAAAATCCTGTAATCATCGGCATTTTATATTCGCGCAAACAAACAGCAAGCGGAATTTTGTGTTGTACTTCTTTTTGAATTGCAATAAATGCATCTGTTTCTGAAATGTGTCGACATAAAAAATAAGCAATTAATCCTAATATTGCACCGCATAAAAATGGAATGCGCCAACCCCATGCTGCGAATGTTTCTGTTGTTGTAAATGCCATTACGATTTTAATAATAATCGGCCCTATTAAAATTCCGCTAAATAGTCCAACTTGCACAAGTGATGAATAAAATCCACGTTCCTTTTTTTCAGCAATTTCGAATAAATAACTAATTGATCCTGCATATTCACCACCAACCGATAATCCCTGAAATGCGCGAATACATAAAATTAAAATTGGAGCAGTTGCGCCGATTGTTTGATAACTTGGAATTAATCCGATTAAAACGGTTGGCACGCCCATTAATATCATTGATGCAATTAATGTTTTTCTGCGACCGCGTGTATCGCCAAAATGCGAAAATAAAATTCCACCAATCGGACGAAATAAAAAACCTACTGCAAATACAGCAAATGTAAGCATTAATGAAGTGAGATGATTATCGGTTGGAAAAAAATGCTGTGCGAGAAAAGGTGCTAAACTGCCGTATAATACAAAGTCATACCATTCGAGCGAATTACCGAATACGGCGGCTAATACATTTTTTTGAAATAACACTAATTTCATATGATGTATTATCGCCATATCCCTATATTTTTTTCAACAATTCCTCTGAAATATCAGCATTTGAATACACATTTTGCACGTCATCTAAATCTTCAAGCATGTCTGTTAATTTTATCATTTGTTTTGCTTGCTCAATATCGTCTAATTTTGCTTGAGTTGATGGCAGCATGGTAATTTCCGTTTGTGTAAATTTTAAATGCGCAGCAGTTAATGCATTTTTTACCGTATCAAAATTTTCTGGCGCGGTAATTACATCAATACTTTTATCATCATTAACAATTACATCATCTGCGCCAGCTTCAATCGCGACTTCAAATATTTTTTCTTCAGGTGCATTTTTTTCAAATTGAATGCAGCCACATTTTTTAAATAAAAATGCAACTGAACCTGATGCGCCAAAATTACCGTATTTTGTAAATGCATGTCGCACATCAGATGCAGTGCGATTTTTATTATCGGTTAAACATTCCACCATGACCGCAACACCACCCGGACCATAACCTTCATAAACACATTCCATCATCGCAATTTCATCTTCGCCGCCAGCGCCGCGTTTAATTGCGCGATTAATCGTGTCGCGCGTCATATTTTGTGCGAGCGCTCTTTGCACCGCTAAACGCAAACGCGGATTAGTTGCTTCATCACCACCACCCATACGCGCGGCAGTTGTGATTTCGCGAATATGTTTTGTAAATATTTTTCCGCGCTTTGCATCTTGCGCGCCTTTATGATGCTGTATATTTTTCCACTTGGAATGACCGGCCATTTCTATTTCCTCTTATTGTTCTTTTGTAAATTCTTCTAATTCTGCTTCTATTGCTTCTGTTGTTGGTAAAATAGATTCAAATTTTTCTGGTAAAAATTTTGATAGTTCGTATTCCGTAATTCCCATCGGACCATCAATTCGTTTTAGTGCATATTCTGCGATAAAGCGATCCTTTTTTTCGCAAAGCAATAATCCGATTGTTTGCGCATCGCCAGGTAATTTTAATTGTTCGTCAACCGCTGTCAAATAAAAACTGAGTTGTCCTGTATCTTTTGGATGAAATTCACCGCGTTTAATTTCAATCACAACATATGCATGCAGTTTTGTATTGTACATTAGCAAATCTATTTCAAAACGTTTTTTTGAAATGTTAATGGGATATTTTGTTCCGTACAGTGCGAAGCCATGTCCTAATTCCATTAGAAATTCTTTGATGTGACTAACAAGACCATTATGAATATCTTTTTCGAGCGCTTCATTGCCTACAGTTAAAAAATGAAATTTATAGGGATCTTTAATCATTTCTTGTGCGAGGTGTGAAGTTGTGGTGGGTAATTTACTGATGAAGTTGGTTGTTTTGATCGCTGTGTTTGATTTTCTGTTGTACAGATCAGATTTAATTTGAGCTTTCAGTTCACGATATGGCCATCCATTTTCAATTGTCTGGTTTGCGTACCATTGTTTAATAGCCATATTTCCAGGTTTTATAGTTCTGACGATCACCACATGATGCGTCCATGTTAATTGGGCAGGCAGCGCCTGCCCAAATTCACCATCGGGATAGTGCTCAGAAAATATACGCATACTTTTCAGATTGGTTTCCGAAAAACCTTCCGTATTAGGAAAACTCTCGCGCAAATCACTTGCTAAGGTTTTAAATAATGCGTCACCCCACTTACTTTTTTCTTGTTGTGTAATAATGAGCTTCCCAATTTCCCAATAGAATTGAATTAATTCATAATTAACAGCAATTGCCGCGCGAAATTGAGATTTTTTTAAACGAGTTTTTATTTCGTTTAATAAATATTGATATTGCGTATCCATATGCAATTTTTTTATCGAACCAGATTCTTGAATGTCGATCATTTTTACCCACCATCTAATTTAAGTTTATAATGAGTTAAATGTTACGCGCATTTTTCAAAAATGATATTCGGGTTTTTGAAATAATATGGAATTTATTTTAAAAAACGAAAAACACAAATCGAACAAAATAATAAAACAAAATAAACAGCGCTTAATACTAGTAAATAATGCAAATTTAATAAAGCAGAACATAAAAATACAACAATCGCTGCAGCTATATTTAATAAACCACTCATCAATCCACTCGCAGTGCCCGCAACTGTTGTGTAACGCTCAACAATTTGTGAAATGGCATTTGCAAACACAAATCCATCTAGCATAAAAATAATAAAAATAGGAATTGTTGCGGCATAAATATTCGGATGTGCATTCCAATGAAAAAATAAAACAGAACATACAAAAGCAAACGCAACAACAAGCGAAGCAATTAAACCAGCGCCAATTAATTTTTGTGTTGAAAAATAATTCAGTAATTTTCCATTTAAGAAAGATCCAGTCATATATGAAACACCAATAAATAAAACAATTTTTCCATATTGCGCTGCATCAAAATGTAAAATCGTTTGAATAATAAAAGGTGCAGTTGCGTAATATAAAAATAATAATGAATTTTCAACCGATAATATAATCACGTTCGCAATATACAATCGATCACAAAATAATTTTTTCCATGTATTAATTGTTTTTTTCAAAACAGTTTCGGTTTTTGGGCTCGGTAATTTTTTATTTAATAAATACGCACAAGATACTAAAGCAATAAAAGCATATAATCCCATAAAATAAAAACTGGCTTGCCAATCAAAATAATGTTGCAAATAACCACCGAGAACCGGTGCTAAAATAGGCGTGAGCGACCATCCCATCACATAATAATTATTCATTTTTGCAAGCATTTTTCCGGAAAAATTTTCTGCAATCATAATTCGAATAGAGGCAGAAGTGCATGCAGCGCAAATACTATTTATTATTCTAAAATAATATAACACATGAATTGTTGGGCTAAATGCGGATAAAATTGATGATGCGCAATAAATAATTAATGCGATTAATATCATTGATTTTCGTTCAATGTGATCTGCAATAATTCCAACAAATGGTTGTGCAATCGCAAATCCCACCAAATAAAAAACAATCGTTAATTTTGCTGAAAGGGCGGTGACGTGAAAATAATTTGTGATTGCAGGTAAAGAAGGTGTGTATAAATCCAAACCTAAACACATGAGTGGTGTTAAAAATAAACACGCAATAATTATTTTAGTTTGATTTTTCATTAAATATATTTATTTAATCGTTTTAATTCCCAATTCTCGCAACTGCATTTGATCTGCAATCGAAGGCGCATTTGTTAATGGACAACTTGCTGTTTGTGTTTTTGGAAATGCAATCACGTCACGAATATTTTGTGTGTCAGTCATAATCATTGCAATGCGATCAATACCAAATGCAATTCCACCATGCGGCGGCGCACCTAATTTTAAGGCTTGTAATAAATGTCCGAATTTTGCATGCGCTTCATCTTCTTTTATTCCTAAAATATCAAGCGAAGTTAATTGCATATCGTAACGATGAATACGAATTGATCCACCACCAATTTCATATCCGTTCATCACAATATCGTATGCGCGTGAATTTGAATGGCCTGGATTTTCCCGCAATTTTTTCACATCATTTTCAGTTGGTGCGGTAAACGGATGATGCAGCGGTTCCCATTTTCCCTCTTTATCTAATTGATACATTGGAAAATCAGTAACCCATAATGGCGCCCATGGTTTTGTATATAAATTAAAATCTTTGCATAATTTATCACGTAGCGCGCCGAGTGATTCAGAAACAATTTTTGATTTATCTGCGCCGAAAAATAAAATATCACCGTTCGCAGCTTTTGTGCGCGACAAAATTTCTTTCACAATATTTTCCGGAATAAATTTTAAAATCGGCGATTGCAAACCCCCAACACCTTTTGCAACATCATTTATTTTTATATACGCCAAACCTTTTGCGCCGTAAATTGCGACAAATTGTGTGTAATCATCAATCTGTTTTCTAGATAATTCTTGGTGTGGTAAACGCAAAACAGTGACGCGTCCATCAATATCATTTGCAGGTGCATTAAATACCTTAAATTCCACTGTTTTCATCAAATCTTTTATGTCAACTAATTCTAATGGATTGCGCAAATCAGGTTTGTCGGAACCAAAACGGCTCATCGCTTCTGCAAAAGTCATGCGTGGAAATTTTCCGAGATCAACATTTAAAATTGTTTTCCATATTTGATGGATCATTTCTTCCATTAAATTTTGCACATCACTTTCATTTACAAATGCCATTTCTAAATCGAGTTGTGTAAATTCAGGTTGACGATCTGCGCGCAAATCTTCATCGCGAAAGCATTTTACGATTTGATAATAACGATCAAATCCTGAAATCATTAATAATTGTTTAAAAATTTGTGGCGATTGTGGCAGTGCATAAAATTTTCCTGGATAATTTCTGCTTGGCACTAAATAATCGCGTGCACCTTCAGGAGTTGTTTTTGTTAAAACAGGTGTTTCAATATCTACGAAATTTTTTTCATCTAAAAAGTGACGAATAAATTGCACGATCTTCGCGCGTTTTTTTAAACGCAATTGATTTTCGCTGCGGCGCAAATCTAAATAACGATATTTTAATCTGACTTCTTCGCCGACATCTTGATAATCGTCGACATTAAAAGGCAAAGGTTCCGCAGCATTTAAAATTTCAATTTCAGTTGCATCAATTTCAACTTCGCCCGATGGAATTTCCTTGTTGGTAGTTCCGGCAGGGCGCGCGCGTACTTTTCCAGTGATGCGAACAACAAATTCATTTCGCAATTTTTGTGCGACATCAAATGTATTTTTATTTTTGGGATCGCAGACAATTTGTACGAGATGATCACGATCGCGTAAATCAATAAAAATTAAACCACCGTGATCGCGACGACGATGAACCCAGCCGCATATCGTTACAGACTGATCAATTAAAGATTTATTGATGTTGCTCGCCGCATGTGTACGCATAATATTAGCCATTTTTTAGAATTAGGAATCAATGTTAACGATATTAGACTGATTCTTCAATCTGTTTTTTTAGTGATTGCGGTGTCTGTTTTTGCGGGTGATTCCGGTTTAGTTTCCGCTGCTTTTTTTGTTTCATCAGGTTTCTTTTTCGCATTTTTAAAATCAGTTTCATACCAGCCCGTGCCTTTTAATTGAAAATTCCCGGCTGAAATTTGTTTTTGTAATGTATCTTTATGACAATGCGGACATGTTTTTTCTGGTGCGTCAGAATGTTTTTGTAATAATTCTATATTTTCACCGCAGTTTTTGCAGTGGTATTCGTAAAGGGGCATGGTTGTTCTCGTTTATTTTTTTGTGTATTGCGATATTACCATATCCAAATTGAATACGATCATATCCAAATAAAAAATTTAAAAATCATTTGATTTTTTAAAAAAACAAGCGTATCTTGATTTCAGTTACAGAAATTATTATTTGCAAAGGGTGGTACAATGTACTACTCTTAGGGATGCGACATGCGGATTTTTAAAACCAAATCTTTTCATCGTTGGGCAAAGTGTGAAAGTGTTTCAGATGTAATGCTTAAAAAGGCGGTTAATGAGATTACGCAGGGTTTGATCGATGCGGATTTAGGTGGTGGATTGTTGAAAAAGCGAGTGGCGCGGCAAGGCGAAGGTAAACGCAGTGGATTTAGAATCCTTATCGCATACAGACCAACGGTGCGTTTAATTTTTTTATTTGGGTACGCGAAAAATGAGCGAGACAATATTATACAAAGCGAATTAATACTTTTACGTGATTTTTCTCGTCATTTTTTGAATGATTCAGACATGGAGATGCAAGTACGCATTAAACGCGGCGAGTTGATTGAGGTTTTTTAATATGACTGCAAAGAAAACTAAAAAAACGGCACGTGACAGAATGCATGATTTATTGCGTGAAATGGCCACATCATTGCATCGCACAGGCGATATCGATATTATGACATTGCCAGAATATATACGACTTGGTTTACCAAAAGTAAAACCTTTTCGTTCACGCGACATTAAACACATTCGCGAAAAAATAAAAGTGAGCCAACCTGTTTTTGCGAAGCTATTGAATATTTCAATTGAAACGGTGAGAAAATGGGAGCGGGGTGAGCGACATCCAACTGGTTCATCCTTAAAGTTGCTGAATCTTGTGCATCATCATGGTATTAGTGCGTTATATTAAAACCCACAACACTGCTTAAACTTTTTTCCACTTCCACAAAGACAATTATCATTGCGATTTATTGTGGGTGTAATGCCGTCGACATAAAACCATTCACCATTTATTTTTTCAAATGTACTTTTTTCATAAATAAAATTATTTTTATTTTTATCTGAAAAACGCGCGAAGAAAGTGACCGTCCCGATATTATTTTTTACTTCAGACGCATTAATTATTGTTAATCCTAACCATTTCACCGATGATGCCCATCTGCGCGCATCACCCGAATTAAAATTTCTTGCGGCATTGCCTTGCATTGTTTTTTGTATATAATCAATTTTCACAAGTGAATAAGCACTGTAACGCGAACGCATTAATTTTTCGGGTGTTTCAGCTGTTTTTAAGCCATTTAAATACGGCTCACAACAATCTGAAAATTTTTTTTGTGAAGAGCAGGGGCAGTGAGACATTACTCCCACGACAACGCACCACCCGTTTGATATTCAATCACACGCGTTTCAAAAAAGTTTTTTTCTTTATTTAAATCCATCATTTCACTCATCCACGGAAATGGATTTTCAGCGCCAGAATATTGTTCTGCTAATCCTAATTGTGCGCAGCGACGATTTGCAATGTAATGTAAATAATCACGAAACATTTCTGCATTTAATCCTAAAATGCCGCGCGGCATGGTATCGCGTGCGTAATCAATTTCTAAATCAACACCTTCTCGAATCATATGTATTGCTTGTTTTTGAAATTCAGGTGTCCATAAACCAGGATTTTCAATTTTAATTTGATTGATAACATCTATGCCAAAATTCGCATGCATGGATTCATCGCGTAAAATATATTGAAACTGTTCTGATGTGCCAGTCATTTTTCCGCGACGACCCATTGCCAAAATTTGTGTGAATCCAACGTAAAAAAAGATAGATTCAAATACAACATAAAATGCAATTAAATCACGCACGAGACGTTGATTATTTTCCATTGTGCCAGTGTGAAAATCAGGATCGGCTAAACTTTGTGTGTATGGTAATGCCCATGATGCTTTTTTGGAAACCGAAGGCACTTCGCGATACATATTAAAAACTTCTGCTTCGTCTAATCCTAAACTTTCAATAATGTGTTGATAAGAGTGTGTGTGCAATGCTTCTTCAAATGCTTGACGTAATAAATATTGACGACATTCTGGATTGGTAATGTGACGATAAACGGCGAGCACTAAATTATTTGCAACTAAAGAATCTGCCGTTGCAAAAAACCCTAAACTTCTTTTGATAATGGTTCTTTCATCTTCAGTTAAACCATTTGGATCTTTCCACAATGCAACATCTGCTGCCATATTAATTTCATTTGGCATCCAATGATTTGCACACGCGCTTAAATATTTATCCCACGCCCATTTATATTTAAATGGCACGAGTTGATTTAGATCGGCGCGGCAATTGATAATTTTTTTATCGTCAACTTGAATGCGCGCAGCATTCATTTGAATTTGTTCGAGACCGGTGATTCTGTCGATAACTTCTGTTGTCATGGTGTTGCTCCTTATTGACACGCTTCACATTCCGGATTATCAATCGAACATGCTTTTGGCAACGCATCCTGCGATTCCACTTGCACGGCATTTAATTTTCCATCGGAAATTGTAGACTTTTCTGTGCTTGTTGCGCCTAAACTTCTTAAATAATAAGTTGTTTTTAATCCTGACAGCCACGCTTTGCGATATAACTCATCTAATTTTTTTCCAGAAGGTTGTGCCATATATAAATTTAAAGATTGCGATTGATCAATCCATTTTTGTCTGCGTGAACCTGCTTCAACTAACCACAACGGATCAATTTCAAATGAAGTTGAAAATAATAATTTCAAATCACTTGGAATGCGATCGATCATTTGCAAACTGCCATTATAATATTTTAAATCGTGAATCATGACTTGATCCCACAGATTACGTTTTTTTAATTCTTCAACAAGCAGGGGATTTGCAACGGTAAATTCACCAGACAAATTCGATTTCACATATAAATTTTGATATGTCGGTTCGATTGATTGTGACACACCACAAATATTTGAAATCGTTGCGGTCGGCGCAATTGCCATTGTATTTGAATTACGCATACCTTGTTTTTTAACTGTTTTGCGAAGCGTATCCCAATCCAAAGTTTGCTCTGTATTTTGTTCGAAAAATTCGCCACGTGTTTTTTTCAACAACGCAATTGAATCAATCGGCAAAATACCTTGATCCCACAGCGAACCTTTGTAAGTTGAATATGTGCCGCGCTCAACTGCTAAATCACTTGATGCTTGAATTGCATAATATGAAATTAATTCCATGCTGCGATCTGCAAATGTTACCGCTTCATTTGATGAATACGGAATATGTTGCAAATATAATGCATCTTGAAAACCCATTAATCCTAAACCAATTGGACGGTGTTTCAAGTTAGAATTTTTTGCAGCTGCAACGCTGTAATAATTAATATCGATTACATTATCAAGCATACGTATAGCTGTTTTTACTGTTTTTTGTAATTTCGCAGAATCTAATTTCCCCTCTTTCATATGATTCACTAAATTAATACTACCTAAATTACAAACCGCAATTTCTTCATTTGCTTTTGTATTCAATGTAATTTCAGTACATAAATTTGAGCTGTGAATCACGCCGACATGTTGTTGTGGCGAACGTAAATTACACGGATCTTTAAATGTTAACCATGGATGTCCCGTTTCAAATAACATCGTCAGCATTTTGCGCCACAAATTAATGGCAGGAATTGATTTGCTGCGAACTTCACCGCGTGCCGCTTTCGCTTCATATTCACAATATTTTTTCTCAAATGCATCACCAAACAAATCATGTAATTCTTTTGTTTCATTCGGCGAGAATAAAGTCCAATTTTCTTTATTGAAAACACGTTTCATAAATAAATCAGGAACCCAATTTGCAGTATTCATATCATGCGTGCGACGACGATCATCGCCAGTATTTTTTCGCAATTCTAAATATTCTTCGATATCTAAATGCCATGTTTCTAAATATGCACACACTGCACCTTTGCGTTTTCCACCTTGATTTACCGCAACAGCAGTTGCATTTGCCACATTCATAAATGGCACGACACCTAATGATTTTCCATTTGTGCCTTTAATATAAGCACCCATGGCGCGCACGGGAGTCCAATCATTGCCGAGTCCGCCAGCAAATTTAGAAAGGAGAGCGTTGTCTTTGAGCGCGCCATAAATGCCATCGAGATCGTCAGGCACGGTTGTCAAATAACAACTCGATAACTGCGGTCTCAATGTTCCGGAATTAAAAAGTGTTGGTGTTGAAGACATATAATCAAAACTCGACAACAATTGATAAAATTCAATTGCACGTTCATTTTTTTGTGCGCCTTCGCAATGTGCAAGTCCCATTGCAACACGCATAAAAAATATTTGCGGTAATTCAATTCTTTTTTCATGACGATGAATAAAATAACGATCATATAAAGTTTGAATACTTAAATAAGTAAATTGTAAATCGCGCGACACATCAATTGCTTTTCCTAATTTTTCTAAATCAAATTCTTTTAAATTTGGATTTAATAATTCAAATTCAATTCCTTTTTCAATAAAAGCTTTAAATACTTTTGGATAAAGTGTTTGCATTGTTTGCTTCGTTAAATCATATGGAACTTGTAATGTGTCCATCGATTCGCGATATAAATCTTGCAATAATAAACGCGCGGTGACGTAAGAATAATTTGGTTCGACTTCAACTAATGTGCGCGCACTCATGACCAATGCTTTATAAACATCTTTAATTGCAACGCCATCAAATAAATTTTTGCGTGCGTCTTCGATAACTTTTGTGGGACTGACATCTGCTAAATTTTGACAGGCATCAATTGCGAGCGAACTTAACATATGCATATCTAATTTTTTCTTGCTGCCATCTTCTAAAACAACGTGAATTAATTTTTCTTCTGGTTGTGCAGATAAAATTTCGCGCGCTTCGCGTCTTTTTTCACGATATAAA
Organism: Gammaproteobacteria bacterium RIFCSPHIGHO2_12_FULL_36_30; assembly: GCA_001801815.1. GTDB lineage: Bacteria > Pseudomonadota > Gammaproteobacteria > Coxiellales > Coxiellaceae > 2-02-FULL-42-43. Next base: position 114,515 of record MGXU01000003.1, on the reverse strand, counting down.
ACGTATGAGCGAGCAACTTGATGTTCACCTGCGCGCATTAATTCTAATTCCACTAAATCTTGAATGGATTCGATGTGAATTGTTCCGCCAGCGGGCCAACGTTTTTTGCAACGTTCCGTAATATTTTTTGTTAATTGTTGCGCGATTTGTTGAATGCGTTCAGAATTCGTTGCATTTTCGCCTTCAACCGCTAAAAAAGCTTTTTTAATGGCAACTGCGATGCGGCTATCTTCGTAAACTGTAAGTTCGCCATTGCGACGAATGACGCGTAATTGACCAGGCTGCGCCGCCAACAAATTTAAATCGCTGATGTGAATGCTGGATGGTTGACTTTGAATGATGTTTGTGTCCATGTAAACTCCTCGTAAAACACAAGATGTAGTGATTTTTTGATAGATAACCACAAGATAATGTGTTTTTGATCAGATTTCAAGAGAATAAGGTGTGGGAATTTTGTGGATAACTTTAAAAGTGTTATCTGTTATCTGTTATCCGATATCCGAGTTAGAGGTGCTGCTTAGGACTTGTTCAATATCAATTGACAAATCACAAGGTTTTGATGGCTTTATTTTTGCAATACACGGAAATTAATTGCTACATAAAAAAGTAGCATGCATACCGAAGAAGTGTTTAAACCTCTTTTTTGATAATGTAATTTTAACGTGATCCGGGTTTTGTTATTGTGTCACCAGAAATAAATTCAAGAATTTCGTTTCGGGTATCTCTGGACAAAGGCCATTGCTTATTATTTAAAAACAAGCCAAGCTTCGCATTTTTTGCGTCCACCATTTGTCTTTTAACAAATGATCGTGCTGTTTGAAAATCAGGCGCACCTCGAAGAATTGTTATGATGGGATCTGATGATTTTTTTAATTCATCATTGTTACTGATCATAGTTTTTATTTCGCTTAAGCCTGAATCATTTTTGATTATTTGATCAAATAGCGCAGGATCTTTGCATGTCGTCTTAATCAACGTTTTCACATACTGAGGAAATTGACCGGCTATAGTTGTAACGCGCAAATCAGAAATATATTTGAATAACCGGATGAATTGATTTGGATGATCTGTCACATATTGAAAAAGCGCGTCAGCACGATGAGGAAATTGACTGGCTGTATCGCGCAAATCAGAAATATATTTGAATAAGTTGGTGAATGCTATGTCATCATTCAGCGCTTTCGATAATTGATCTTCAGTCATTGTCAGTATCCCCAATCGGTCGAATTAACCAATGGCCAAGTATAGCGCTAGCACCTTAAAGTTTTATGAAATAGCCGTTTTATAACTCATTGAAAATTCATTTAAAATCGAATTAACTAAAATATTTTCTTAGTTTTGTTAACGCATTTTTATGAACACGATCGCCAGTTTGTTTTAATTGCCATAATGCAACATCAGGGAAAGTAAGTAACATTTCGATACGTTTTAATGTGTTTAAATCGATGCTTTTATCTGATTCAATGCGTTGCAATGTCGCTTGGCTGATATCAAAAGCCAGTGCAAAATCATGCTGACTGATCGATAATTGTTTGCGAAATTTTGTAATATCATCCGCTGAAAAATCACTTGAATATACCGGTTCAAAAACAAAAGAAGAAGGTCCGCGTCTGCCAATCGTTCCCAATAAAACCATTATATTTTTTTCATCAGGCGAAATATTTTGTGATGAGCAATAATCAGCATAAGCAGGATTTAATTTGTCTGGAATTCTATCTAAAAAAATTGGAAACATTTTTCCTTTTTGTGAATCATGCTTTAATTTAAATAAACTTAAATCGGGACCTAATGGAATTGCATTTTTTGCATGTGCATAATGACGATCGTAAATCAAACTATACTTATCTTTTTTTGAATCATAAATTAATTCACCAACAAATAATCTTCTTTTGTTTCCTTCATGAAAAATATGAATGCAATTTTTATTCAGTTTCAGTGGATAACGCATGTTGTAATTCCTCGAAACGTTTTTGAATTAATTTTTTGAGCGCTGTTTTCATCAGCGCACTGCAAAAACTGTCATCAATTAATTTAAAAATAACGGGTAATTTAATTTGATGATAAAAATGTTGCACCTCTTGAAGATATCCTAATTTTTTTAATTCAATTACGTAATCACGCATGCTTGGTGCAGATGATTTATGTGTGGTAATTTTTCCAGTTGGATTAAAATCTGCTTTTAACATAGCACCTTTTTCAAGACTTAAATATGAGACGTTGTCATAAATCGGCGAAAGAACTGTATGCTGCTGAGTTGAAATAAATGCTAAATTTCTACCGTGACGATCATGATTTCCAACCAGCGAATCAAATAAAATAGTTTTAATAAATGTACTGATATCACGCGGTTGATGTGTGGTTTTTGCAATTGTTTTTATTAATCCTTCGCAGGTATGTTGATCATTCGATCGAAAATGTTTGATGTGTTGTAAATTGCTTGGGTTGCTATGTGTGATAAAATTTTTAGTCACAAACACTGTGTCATTATTAAAGCGAATAAAATAAAATTCTGCGATGGGAATATTAAAAGATTTTGCGATTTGATTACATACATACTCTACTTCGGGTAATTCAGGCGCTTCCGCTTGCCGCATTTTAAATATATAAACATAATCATTTAATTGCGCAGAATATTTTTTAAATTTTCCTTGAAAAAAACTAGAATTTTCTATTGAGTCGGATGCCTCGTTACTCATCAAAGCATTGGACATGCGTTGTAAGCTGATAAATTCTGAATCGCCTGACGTATCAAACCATGCGCAAAAACATTCTTTGTGTAACCCATAATGTGCGGTGGTCTTGTCTTTGATTGTTGATAAACATTTTAAACATAACATATCATTACTCAGTTTTATTGATATCTAAATAAATCATTATTTAATTGATATCAATATAAATCATTATTATACTGATGTCAATAGATATCAATTTAATATAACCACAGCGTAAACCCCTCGCAGAATATTTCCATCTGGGTTACGATGACCAAAAATCATTAATTGGATATGACTGTGATTGATGCAGAAGGTTTTCGGGCGAATGTAGGCATTATTGTGATGAATGCTGAAGGAAAATTATTGTGGGCGAGGCGATTTGGTAGTGCGAGTGCTTGGCAATTTCCGCAAGGTGGTATTTCAGAAAATGAAACACCGCTTGATGCAATGTATCGTGAATTAAAAGAAGAATTGGGCATGAGCGCAAAAGATGTGAAATTAATTGCCGAATCGAAAACATGGTTGCGTTATCGTTTGCCAACTCGTTTTCAACGTCACGATGATTCACAACATTGCGTTGGGCAAAAACAAAAATGGTTTTTATTAAAATTAATCAGCGATGAAAGTTGTGTCAAATTAGACGCGAGTGATCATCCGGAATTTGATACGTGGCGTTGGGTGAGTTATTGGTTTCCGCTGAAGCAAGTTATTTTTTTTAAACGATATGTGTATCGCAGAGTGTTGCAGGAATTTTTGGAGTTTACAAAACAGGATAAATAATTATGTTGTGGGAACCATTATTATTCGCATTATTAATTTATTTTATTTTAGGAATTTGCACAGGATTTTTATCTGGATTGTTAGGTGTGGGCGGCGGTTTAATTATGGTACCAGGATTAGTACTGGTATTTCCGTGGGAACATATTAATCCAGCCATTATGATGCATGTTGCTGTTGGCACATCATTAACTTCTATGATCATTGTGACGTATCGTTCATTGCGATCACATATGAAATATCACGAACCGTTTTTTCCAATTTATAAAAAATTATTACCCGCAATTCTTGTCGGAATTATTGTGGGCGGATTAATTACTCGTCATTTAGATTCGCGTGTATTAGAAATTATTTTCGGAATATTTACTTTGTGCATGGCGTTTTTATTATTTTTTCAAGATAACGAAAAAGCATCACAAAGAAAATTACCTGGTTTTTTAGGCATGATGGCAGCGGGTGGTTTTATTGGATTACAATCGGGATTGTTAGGAATTGGTGGCGGATCATTTACAGTTCCATTTTTAACACATCGCGGCGTGAATATTCGTCTTGCGTTAGTTGTTTCTGTTTCGATTGCAATGACGGTTGCTGTGATCGGTTCGATTGCTTATATGATTGCAGGATTTGATGCGAGTGGATTACCGCAATGGAGCACAGGTTTTGTTTATTGGCCTGCATTTTTAGGACTTGCGTTGGGTGGAATTTTACTGGCACCGTACGGCGCAAAAGTATCGCGTCATATTTCACAAGAAAAAGTAAAAATATTGTTTGTAATATTTTTATTGATTGTGAGTGCACATATGTTGTGGATTTAAATTTTCTGAGTTAAGTCTTCCGCGCATTAATTCATAATAATATGCAGCCAATGGTTTTTCTGTTATATCAAATTGTCCGAAAAATTTATTGTCCACTGCTTGCAAAGCGTTCGCGTATTTTTCATGAATTTTTAGCAAAGCAAGAATTGAAGTTTTGAGGCTTAAGATGTCTTCAGTTTGATATTTAAGATGTGTTCCAAGATCCACATTTAAGATAATTTTAGTCAGATTTCGAAAAGCATTTATATAAGCTAAAATTATCTTGTCGCCACGATAAAAACAATCGCCGCCATCTACAAAAAGATCTTTAAATTTGCTACACATGCAAGGATCTTGACTGTTTCTCGGAATTACAAGATGTTTTTGATCGGTCGGAGATGGTTGCAACAAAAAACGATATTCTGCTTTTGAAGCAGTTTCAAGTGTACCAGCACCTTCGCATATTACCGCAGGTTTTTTTGCCTCGCGAATTTTTTTATTAATATCTGGACTGTATGTGTCTGACATTCTTTCCCACACAATTTCGAGCAATCGTTTTTTTAATGTTGCAAACTGCAAATCATCGCTCGTTAATGTTTCAGCAAATGTGTTAACAAGCATTTCGTAAAAACTAGAATTGTCATTAAAGATATGTATAGGTGCATCAGAACTTAATGCTGCTAAAATCAAAACGCCAAATAAATCTCGTTCAAACATGCGTGGGCTAGAAATAATAATAATATCCGCTTCTTCTAATCTGATCGCGTTTGGTCTTTTTAAACTAGGAACATAATGCACACAAGGAAATTCTATATTTTGTAATTTGAATCTGGGTGAAAAAAAATCGGGTGTGTTTTTATTTGGTGATACTGTATACGAAACAAGATGCGCTTTTGTGTTAAAAAGTTGTGGTATGTATAAAAAATTAATTTGATTGGCTTCTTCAAAAATTGTTGGTAGTTTTTTATCAGGTTCATACTCATTTGCAACATCTAATACTAGAACATCACTGTTTTGCAACTGTGAAGACTCTTCGCAGCAAAAAGGCTGCAGAGCCGTTTCACAGATTTGATAATCTGAAACAAATTCACTGTGGTTGTAAGTATCTTTGAAGCTTTTGGCTTCATCACTTAATTGTTCCCACGCTGTTTGCACAGCTTCTAGCAATCCTCCATCGCCATATGCCGCTAAATTGACATCACTTCGTTTGCCTAGTATCAACAACCATCGAAGTAAATTAATTCTATCCCTCAAAAAAATAGGAAAAGGTTCTGGTGTAAGATATAAATAAGATTTGATTTCGGTGGCATCACCTTTTTCAAAAATTTTTGCACGAACATCGTTTGCAAAAATAAGCGGACAAATAAGATGACCTGGACCAAAATATAAGTTGTTGGTATTAATTTCAGGTAAGATAATTTTTCGCATGGAGATTCTTCTTTGTATTTGTCATATACAATACTATCGTATGGTTTTTTATGAAACTATACGATAGTATCGAATAGTTTAAAATTTCGCGAGAATACTATGTTTTATTACCCCTCAAACATCAGCCCCATCGCCTTTTCCATCGGCCCAATTAAAGTGCATTGGTATGGATTAATGTATTTAGTTGGTTTTGTCGGCGCGTGGGCGCTCGGTTGTTATCGCGCGAAAAAAACAAATTTCTTAACAACGGAACAAGTGACTGATTTAATTTTTTATGGCGCGCTGGGTGTTGTGCTTGGTGGACGAATTGGTTATATGGTTTTTTATGATGTGCCGGGATTAGTTCATCATCCTTTATCTTTATTTGCAGTGTGGAATGGTGGCATGTCATTTCATGGCGGAATGATTGGTGTGTGTATTGCATTTATTTTTTATGGACGTCATATCAAAAAATCTGTTTGGGATTTAACAGATTTTATTGCGCCGATGGTTCCGATTGGATTAGCGGCAGGTCGCGCAGGAAATTTTATTAACGGCGAATTATGGGGTAGAGTAACAACTGTTCCGTGGGGAATGGTGTATCCGCATGCAGGTCCGCTGCCGCGACATCCATCCGAAATTTATGAATTTTTATTAGAAGGCGTCGCGCTGTTTTTAATTTTGTGGTTTTTTTCACAAAAACCGCGCCCAAAGTTTGCAGTGTCGGCACTTTTTCTATTAGGATACGGATGTTTTCGGTTTTTCTGTGAATGTTTCAGACAACCGGATCCGCAGTATGGTTATTTATTTTGGAATTGGGTAACGATGGGGCAAATCTTATCGTTTCCCATGATTGTAATTGGAGCTGTTGCGTTAATAATTATTTACAAAAGGAAGTGAAATGATGTTAAAACATATTTTATTGTTAATAGGTTTGTCGATTGCTGCTATTTATTTTCAAGATCAATTAATGGCAGTGTTAAAGTTTTTTATGTATGTGCATGCACAACTTGCAAATGGATTAGGCGCAATTTTTTCTGTCGATAAAGTCGGTGAAGTAGTCCAATCTGTTATTGCGTTATTATTAATTCCCGCTGTTGTTGGTGTGTTACTTGCAATCGCACACTTTTTTATTAAGCAACAACATTTCCCACACACGATGACAGTGATTTGGGTTTGTTGGGCAGTTTTGTTAGCGGCAGTATTATCGCAAACAGGTCGTGTAACAAATCATCCTTGTTTTTCATCATCACCTAATACAACACAAGGTGTGCAACAAGGCTCACAAAATCCACCGCAACTTCCGCAACAACAATAAAAGTGTGAGTGTGAGCGTGAAAAAATTTTTATATTCTCGCTTGGTTAATTATGTATGAATATTTGGCGTTACTAAAAAAGATTTATGATGACGGTGTGATCGCACATGATCGCACCGGCGTTGGCGTGAAAAGAATTTTTAGTTACGACATGCGTTTTGATTTATCGCGCGGTTTCCCTTTATTAACCACAAAAAAATTACACATGAAAAGTATTGTGTATGAATTATTGTGGTTTTTAAATGGCGATACAAATATAAAATATTTAAATGACAACGGTGTGAAAATTTGGAATGAATGGGCAGATGAAAATGGTGATTTAGGTCCTGTTTATGGAAAACAATGGCGACGTTGGGAAACGCGTGACGGCAAAACGATCGATCAAATGAGTAATTTAATTTCGCGCATTAAAAAAGATCCAACTTCGCGTCGTTTAATTATTTCTGCGTGGAATGTGGGTGAAATTGATCAAATGAAATTGCCGCCGTGTCATTGTTTATTTCAATTTTTTGTTTCAGAAAATAAATTATCGTGTAAATTAATTCAGCGTTCTGCAGATGTTTTTTTAGGTGTGCCATTTAATATTGCATCATATGCATTATTAACACATATGATTGCGCAACAGTGTAATTTAGATGTTGGTGAATTTATTTGGTCAGGTGGTGATTGTCATTTGTATTTAAACCACTTAGAACAAGCACAATTGCAATTGCAACGCACACCAGGAAAATTACCAACATTATTAATTAAAAGAAAACCAGAAACTTTATTTGATTATCAATTTGAAGATTTTGAATTTCAAAATTATATTGCGCAACCGCCAATTAAGGCGGCGATTGCGGTGTGAAGAAGAATTGCCAAGTAAAAAATTTCCAGCATGATCTGAAATACAAATAAACACATGGGGGTCACCATTGTAAACAAGTCCCGCTTTCGCGTTGTTGGGCACTGTAACATCAGATAAAACATAGATCCCTACGATATAACCATGAGTATCCTTTCGTTGGAAACCGGTAGCTATATATTCCGCCATACTTAATTGGGTTACTCCATGGGAAGAGTAACGGGGCAGTTGTCCGGTTGACCAACAGCATTAATAAATACATCAGTTAAGATAGGGCTACCGGACTCACAATAATTAGCGAATATATTGTTGAATGACCCAAATAGTCCAAAGTTCACATACTGCCCATGAGAATCCGAAATACACAGAACTATTCCGGTACCAGAAACACCGTACATTTGAACACGAGTATTGTTGACCGCATTTAAATTGGATATAGCATATGTCCCTGTCAGCCAAGGAGGGTAACAAGTCGGTGCTTCCCAAAACCGCCGGCATTTGAATCGTTATGTGCGGGCACGGTTTGAGTGTTGGGGGTAATGGTAAGTGTAAATGAAATAGGATTACCCACAGAGCTGGCTGTAATCACCGAATATGTGATCGGTGGATCACCTGGCAGCATTTGTGGCATCGTAATTCCGGTTGCGCCAGGATTAGAGTAAGGATATATGGTGGTGCCCATGCTGTTCCCATTAGGATCTGTAAGTAGTATTGTTGAATTCGAAGCATTCATTATAAAAAGCGTAGCAGACTGATTCGTGCTCATCGAAGAAAACGCTTGGCTAGCATAAAAACCAAGTATTAGCGCCGGTAAAACTATAATCAGTATCTTTTTGATATTTTTAATAAAATTCACAAAACCCTCGCTATCATTATTTCGGACAGTTGAGGTAGTTATAGTAGAAATTTGATAAATTTCAAATGTTCGTTATCAACACGTTATCTCGCCGTATGTAACCCTCTTTTAACATCACCAGCGCTTCATAATTGTCTGGCGTGTGAATCTCAAAAACACGGTATTGCATCAGCATACAAACAATCGCACACTATTCTGTTTTTAAACATTTGACAAATTGTACCATTTTTGGTACATTATGGATGTGTGCGATGAATGAAAATCGAAAAAAATTAGAAGTGGTATTTTATTGCACGGAAGTAGGTACAGAACCTGTGCGAGATTGGTTACAGGAACTTTCAAAAATAGATAAAAAAACGATTGGTGAAGATATTAAAACCGTACAGTATGGATGGCCCATCGGCATGCCTTTGATTGATAGTTTGAGTCATGGGTTGTGGGAAGTGAGATCGAAATTATCAGACGGTAGAATTGCGCGAATATTATTTTTCATGGAACAAAACATGATGATTTTAGTTCATGCATTTTTTAAAAAGACGCAAAAAACACCGAAAATGGAATTGCATTTAGCAAGAAAAAGAAAAAGACAATTTGAATTAAATTGAGGCTGATATGAAAAAAAATAAATTTGTTGGCAGTTCTTTTGATAGTTTTTTGGAAGACGAAGGAATGGGTGAAGCGGTAGAAGCGGTTGCAATAAAACGTGTGATTGCATTCGAGCTTGAAAAAAAGATGAAAAAAACACATCTCACTAAAAAACAAACCGCAGAAAAAATGGGCACGAGTCGTTCTGCACTGGATAGATTGTTAAATCCTAAAAATACTTCTATTACTCTTAATACCTTAATTAAGGCAACGCATTTTATTGGAAAGAAATTACTGTTTTCTTTTGCATAGCAAGATTGATATTTATTACCATTAATGTAATTCTACTTCGCCGCATGCAACCCTTTTAACATCACCAGCGCTTCATAAAGTTGATAATCTTCTTTCGCTAATTTAATAACAGACTTTTGCTGTTCTTTGCGTGCAGAATCAACCGATTTTTTTTCATAATTATCTTTTGAATCATTTTCAATATGATGATCAAAATTCGCTTCGTCAATATCCAGTAAACCAGCCATTTGTTTTTCGTCGACTGCTAATTCTGGCACAATCACATCAGGTTCAATGCCGCGTGCTTGAATTTCGCGACCAGCAGGCGTGTAGTACAAAGCAGTGGTTAATTTTAATGCACTGTCATCGCCAATTGGAATAACAGTTTGCACGGATCCTTTTCCAAAACTGCGCGAGCCCATAATAATGGCACGTTTATAATCTTGCAGCGCGCCCGCAACAATTTCAGATGCCGATGCAGAACCGCCATTAATTAATACAACCATTGGCACACCCGGAATCATATCAGCATCATGTGCTTTGAACGATACATCTGAATTTGGAATGCGGCCTTTTGTATATACAATTAAATCATGATATTTTTCCGTTGCTTTTTTATCTAAAAATAAATCCACAACATCAGCGCTTGCATCAAGCAATCCACCAGGATTATTTCGCAAATCTAAAACCAATCCTTTTAAATTTCCACCTGATTCTTTTTTAAATTGATTAATTGCATCACGCACTTGTTGTTCGACTGGTCCTTGAAAAATAGATAAACGAATATAACCATAACCCGGCGCTAACATTTTTGTTTTTACCGCTTGAATTTTTACAACTTCGCGCGTGATCTTAAAAACAAGGGGTTTTGATTCATCTTTTCGAATGACAGTTAACGTAACGTTTGTTCCTGGTTTTCCTTTGATTTGATCAATTGCTTCATTCACTGTCATATCTTGAATTAATTTATCATCCACTTTAATAATTAAATCATTTGGTTTTAATCCTGCTTTTGCAGCGGGTGAACCATCGATTGGTGTGATAACACGTAACATTCCGCGATCAGTTGTTAACTCAACACCAATACCAACAAATTCTCCAGACACGGTTGTTTCTAATTCCGCTAATTCACGTTTATTTAAAAAAGCAGAATGCGGATCTAAACGCGTAACCATTCCGCTAATTGCATTATTCATTAATGTATTTTCATTCACTTTTGTAATGTAATTATTTTGAATGACGTCAATCACTTTTGTAAGTTGATCAATTTGTTTTGTTGAAACAGGTTCGTCTTGTTTTGGTTGTTCGAAAAAAGCAAAAGAAAATGCGAATGTGGAATTGATATAAGAAAAAATGAGTGAGAAGAAAATTATTTTTAAAAAAGATTTCATTTTACAACTCCATTTGTTTGTACACGTTCCTCATGCACACCATCTTGCTGGATTTACAGCAGTTCCATCATGTCGAATTGAAAAATATAAAGCAGGGTGTTCAAATCCGCCTGATTTTCCAACGGTTCCAATTACTTCATTTGCTTTTACGTAATCGCCTACTGTTTTTGTGAGAGTTTGCGCGCGGCCGTACAATGTCATATAACCATTTCCTTGGTTGATGATAAGCAACAATCCGTAACCCGCCATCCATTTTGCAAAAATCACACGTCCTGCAGCAACGGCGTGAATGGGTTGTCCCTGCGATGCAGCAATCAATGTACCATCCCATTTTAACTCGCTTTGATACACTTGTGTACCAAATGCATCACGAATAGATCCATGTGTTGGCCAAGATAATTTTCCGTGTAATTGACCAAACGGCAAATTTGGCACATGCGACGACTGACTAAAAACAGGTTGCGATGTTTGTTGATTTAATAATTCAATTGTTTTTTCTAACTGCTGTTTATTATGTAATAACGCAACTAATTTTTCATGTTTCGTTTGAATGTGTTGATTAATCGCTTGAATTAATTGTTGGCGCTGCACTTGCGTTTTTTGCAGCGCTTGTTGATTTTGTAATTGCGTTTGTTTTAATACTAATAATTTCGCATATTGTTTTTGAATTGCTTTTTGATTTCGCATACAAGACGTTAATGATTTTTCAAGTTTTGTCATGGTCTTAGTTTGTTCGTTGGTGATGTAATGAAAATACATCAACATGTGCTGTGTTTTTGCAACATTATTGGGTTCTAACAATAATTTTAAATAAGGTTTTTGGCTGAATAAATAAGCAGCGCGAATTTGTTGCTTTAACGCTTCACGATTTTTATTTTTTTCTTTTGATAATGGAATGGTTTGTTTTTGTAATGCTTTTAATTTTTCTTGTTGTGCTGATAATGTTTTTTGTGTTGTTTTTAATTCATTGTTAATCGTGCTTTCTGTATTTTCAGTTTGTTCTAATGCGGATTGTAATTGTGATTTTTTTAGTGTCGCTTGCTTTAATTCTGTTTGGATTGAAGCAATATTTTTGTTAATGGTGGTGAGTTCGGATTTTTTTGCAATATTATTTTCGGATGGATATGCATTTACTGTAAATGTAAATAAAATAACTGCAATCCATATTAAATTATTTTTCATACATCCACCAAAACATTTCCCGTCATTTCAACGGGCTTTTTTAATCCCAATAAATATAATAACGTCGGCGCAACATCATCAAGCGTGCCTGTTTTTGCAATATTTTTTACAGCGCGCCCAACATAAATAAATGGCACCAAATTTGTTGTATGTGCAGTGTGCGGCTGCCCAGTTTTTTCATCTTGCATTACTTCAATATTACCATGATCCGCAGTAATAATTGCTTCACCATTTACTTTTTTTAATGCAGTTAATACACGATTCAAACATACATCAATAATTGCAACTGCTTTTTCCGCAGCGATCTCATTTCCAGTGTGACCAATCATATCGGGGTTAGCATAATTACAAATAATCACATCATATTTTCCGCTTTCAATTGCTTCAACAAAATAATCTGTCACTGCAATCGCGCTCATTTCGGGTTGCGTATCATATGTTGCAATTTTTGGCGATGGAATTAATTTTCTAAATTCATTTTTATTTGGCGCTTCAATTCCGCCATTTAAAAAATATGTCACGTGCGCATATTTTTCTGTTTCCGCTAAACGTAATTGAGTTAATCCTTGTTGTGATAAAAATTCACCGAGTGTATTTTTTATTTTTATTGCAGGATAGGCAATATTAATATTCGCATTATCAAAATATTCTGTTAAAGAAACAAAATCAGAAATTTTTGGAATCTTTTCGCGTGTAAATTCTTTAAAATCTTTTTCAATAAATGCACGCGCGATTTGTCTTGCACGATCTGCGCGAAAATTCATAAAAATAATTACATCACCATCTTCTACGCATATTTTTTTTCCATCAACCGGAATAATCGTTGGCAAAATAAATTCATCTGTTTCGCCGCGCGCATATGCATTTTTCACTGCATTTTCAGCAGAATCTGCTGTTTTTCCTTTTCCTAAAGTTAATAAATCATAAAATTGCTGTGTGCGATCCCATCTATTATCGCGATCCATTGCGTAATATCGTCCAATCACAGAAACAATTTTTCCTTTTGTCTTTTCAATAAAAGTTAATGCTGATTTTGGCGCCGTATCACGTCCATCACAAATCGCATGTAAATAATTTTTTGTAACGCCATGTTGATTTACCATATCAATCATCGCAGCAATATGATCAACATGACTATGCACGCCGCCATCCGATAACAAACCAATAATATGCACTGCTTTATTATTTTTTTTCGCCAGCTGAATTGCATTTATCAAAACTGAATTTTTAAAAAATGCGCCGCTTTCAATTTCATTATTCATGCGCACTAAATCTTGCGGCACTTTGCGACCAGCGCCAATATGCAAATGTCCCACTTCAGAATTTCCCATTTGTCCATCTGGTAAACCCACCGCTTTTCCCGATGCTTCAATTAATAAGTTTGGATAATTTGAAAATAATGCATCGATCGTAGGTGTTGAAACTGTACGTGTTGGATTGTGCGCAGATTCTTGGCGATATCCCCAACCATCCAAAATAATGAGCGCAAATGTTTTTTTAGTCATATTGTTTTTCACAAACCTTTAGTATACTGTTGCGAATTCAAATATCGAGAAAATAAATATGTTACATGAAATCATCCCATTTGTAATAAAACATTGGCCGTTAGTCACTGGATTTTTTATCGTTTTAATTTTATTGATCACTGAAGAGTTAAAAAGTAAAAGTGCACGTGGTGAACAAGTAACAGCTGCAGTTGCAACACATTTAATTAACCGTGAAGATGCGATTGTGATTGATTTACGCGATGCAAATGCTTATCGCGAAGGTCATATTGTCAATGCAAAAAATATTCCGACAGGCGATTTTGAACATAATCAGGAAAAATTAAATGCATATCGTGATCGCCCGATTATTTTAGTTGATTCGATGGGATTAAAAACAACACCGATTGTTTTACGCTTAAAACAAGCGGGATTTCAAAAAGTATCAACATTGAAAGGTGGCATGGATGGTTGGAAAACATCTGGAATGCCAGTTACAAAAAAATAATGGAGTGAAGTTATGCCAAAAATCGAAATCTACACGAAAAAAACTTGTCCCTATTGCGTTCGCGCAAAGCAATTATTAGATCATAAAGCAGTAAAATATGTAGAAATACCTGTTGACCAGAATCCAGCGGATTTAGAAAAGATGTTAAAGCGTTCAGATGGTCGCAGAACAGTCCCGCAAATTTTTATCAATGATCATGGCATTGGTGGCTGTGATGATTTATATGCATTAGAACATGCCGGTAAGCTAGATAATCTGCTAAAATAAAGAAGATTACCTAAAATTTTAAGGAGAAAACCATGGCGCAAACACAAAAAAATCCACAACCAGAACAAAAAGGACCTGAGTTTGCAATTCAGCGTTTATACGTAAAAGATTTATCACTCGAAACACCAAACACACCTGCTATTTTTTTAGAACAATGGCAACCTGAAATGAAAATGGATCTTGGAACAGACGCAAGTCATGTTTTAGAAGAAGGTGTGCGTGAAGTTGTACTGACAGTTACCGTAACAGTGAAGATTAAAGATAAAGTTGCTTTTTTAGTTGAAGCAAAACAAGCAGGAATATTTTTATTAAAAGGTTTTGATGAAGATCAATTACATCACATGCTTGGCAGTTTCTGTCCAACTGTTTTATATCCTTACGCAAGAGAAGTTGTAACTGATGCGGTTGTTCGCGCTGGTTTTCCACAATTATATTTAGCGCCAGTAAATTTTGAAATGTTATACGAACAACAAAAAAAACAAGCAGCAGAAAAAGCAAAATCAGGCGGTGGAAAAGATAAGCCGAAAAAATGATGACAACATCTCATTCATCCATTGCAGTGCTCGGCGCAGGCGCATGGGGCACTGCATTAGCGATTTTGCTTGCGCGTAATGGTCAAGCAGTACGTTTATGGGATGTCGATAAAAAACATTTATTACAAATGCAATCAACGCGTCAGTTTTCTGATGTGATTTTACCTGACTTATTAACTATTGAAACAGAATTAAAAAATGCAGTGCGCGATATCACAGATATTTGTTTAGTGATTCCCAGTTTTGCATTTCGATCTGTATTGCAAGAGTTAAAATCAATAGTGCCCGCAACAGTTCGCTTTGTGTGGGGCACAAAAGGTTTGGATCCTGAAAACCAAGGTTTTTTACATCAAGCTGTATTCGATATTTTTTCAAATAAAACACCTGTTGCTGCATTAGCAGGTCCAAGCTTTGCAAAAGAAGTTGCGATGGGTGTGCCAACTGCAGTTAGCTTGGCGGGAAATAATAAAGATTTTTTAGAATCATTATCACACCGTTTTAATAGCGATAATTTTCACGTGTATATTAATGTTGATTTAATTGGCGTTCAATTATGCGCGGTTGTGAAAAATGTTATGGCAATTGCAGTTGGCATTTCAGATGGTTTAGGTTTTGGTACCAATACAAAATGCGCATTAATCACACGCGGATTATCTGAAATGGGAAATTTATGCGAAACACTTGGCGGCAAACGCGAAACAACAATGAGCCTCGCCGGTGTTGGCGATTTAGTGTTAACTTGCACTGATAATCAATCACGCAATCGTCGTTTTGGTTTATTAATTGGAAAAGGTTCTGCTGCAGAAAAAGCATTAAAAGAAATTGATGAATCCGTTGAAGGTTATTACAATGCAAAACAATTATTTTTATTAGCACAAAAAAATAAAGTGCACATGCCAATTTCAGAAGAAGTGTATCGCATTTTATATGAAAATAATTCTGCAAAAAATATTATTAAAGAATTATTGTCGCGTGAAATTACGGCTGAATAATTTTTTATGCCACTTCACATCGTCTTATATCAACCCGAAATTCCACCTAACACAGGCAATATTATTCGCTTGTGTGCAAACTCTGGTGCGCAATTACATTTAATTCATCCGCTTGGATTTGCAATGAATGAAAAAGAATTGCGACGGGCGGGATTAGATTATCGTGAATTTGCTGCTGTCAAAGAATATCAAAATTGGGAAATATTTTTAAGCGAAGAAAAACCACAGCGAATTTTTGCGTGTACTACTAAAGCAGTACAACATTATTCAGCAGTAAAATACGAACCCAATGATTATTTATTATTTGGCCCTGAATCGCGTGGGTTGCCACTTGAAATTATTAATTCAGTTAATTTTAAAATTAGAATTCCGATGCAAAAAACCAGTCGCAGTTTAAATTTATCAAATGCAGTTGCGGTAATTTTGTATGAAGCGTTGCGGCAACTGAATTATCCAGGATTAACTTGAAACACCGTTACTCTCGCCGGTGGAATATTGCGCCACACAATAAATGAATTTGTTAATTTAAAATTTTCAGGATAATAATCATCATCTTTTTTCATTGAATAAGTAAATTGAATAAATTGTCCGCCTGGCATCAATACTTTTTGAATTTCTGAAAAAATAATTTCTCGATTTTCTTTTGAAATAGAGCGCAATGGTAAACTCGAAATAATTGCGCGAATAGGTTGTTTATCTTGTACTAATATTGATAAGCGAGTTGCGTCACCTTGAATGACAGTCACTGCCGGAAATTGTTTCTGAATATCACCTGCAAAATCAGATGCAAGCTCTATACAAATTAATTGTTCTGCCGCAACACCTGATTTTAAAATTGCTTTTGTAATAACGCCTGTTCCAGGACCCAATTCTAAAACGTAGCCTGATGTATTTTTATCGATACAATTTGCCATATTGCGCGCAAGATATTTTGAGCTTGGAAATAATGCACCGGTTGCGCGTGGATTCAGAAAAATACGTTTAAAAAAAATAGTTCTCACGAATTATTTTGTTCCCGTTTTTTCTGTTGATGTTTGATTTGTATTATTCGTTTCCACTGGAGTTGAATCTGGTATTTTTGGCAACGCTTCATTACGTGCAATTTTTTCTTTTTCGCGTTGTAAATAAGCATCACGTACAAAAATATAAGGATCAAATGCATTCGCGACCATTTGATCAGCAGGTAATAATTGTGCGCGAATATTAATAAGCTGCACGCCATTAGCAATATAATTAATCGTTTGATTGTGTAAATAAGGCCATGGTGTTGTGTAATAATCTGCTGCAATTCCAATACCACTTTGAATTGTTGCGGGTCCCAATAATGGAATGATAAAATACGGCGCCGATTGCCCACCGCGCCATTTTGCTAATGTTAAACCAAATGATTCAGCATGCGGTTGAATTCCTAAACGCGTTGCAACATCAAATAATCCACCAACGCCGACAGTGGTATTAATTACAAAACGCCAAAAATCTACCGCCATATATCTAAAATTACCTTGTAAAAAATCATTTGGAAATGTGATGATTTCATTTATGTTATCAAAGAAATTCGTGACGCCAGCTTGTAATTGTGGTGGTGTTATTTTTGAATAAGCTGTTGCAGCAGGGCGAAACACCAAATGATCGACGTCTTGATTAAAACCAAACATGACGCGATTATAACCTTCAAAAGGATCGTTGGTTGGATCGGTTGGATGTCTTGCGCAGCCTGACAACGCAAGGCTTGATAGCGCTAATGATCCAAAAAACCATTTCGCTAATCGATACTTCATATGCACATCTCGTTATTTTGGTCTATATTTAAAGATAGATTAACTTGAATGATGATAGACGGCAACTATTGGAGGATAATTGTTGGATACGGTATTATACGCATCAATTAGTGTGAGTGGGAGTGGGTGTGTGAAAACAAACGAATTATCTATCATTAATTTATCTGGTTATCGTTTTGTTTCTTTAAAAGAAACAGCATTGCCGCAATTGCGTATTGATATTAAAAATAAAGCGATTGAATGCGCATTAAAAGGAACGATTTTATTAAGCTCTGAAGGTGTGAATGCATTTTTAGCGGGCACGCGTGAAAATATTGATAATTTTCTTATTTTTTTTCGTTCAATTCCGGAATTTTCTGATATTTGGTTTAAAGAAAGTTTTACAAATTATCAACCATTCAATCGTATGTTGGTGCGTATTAAAAAAGAAATTATTCCGATTCGAAATGAAAATATTTTGCCAGAGAAAAAAACAGCGCCGTATGTGACACCTGAAGAATTAAAACAATGGTACAGTGAAAAACGCGATATGATTGTTTTAGATACGCGAAATAATTATGAAGTTACATTAGGCACATTTGAAAATGCAATGGATTTACATCTTGCACATTTTAATGAATTTGATGAAGCTGTTAATTTTTTACCTGAAGCATTAAAAGAAAAAACTATCGTGACATTTTGTACCGGTGGAATTCGTTGCGAAAAAGCAGCAGAACTAATGGCGCAAAAAGGATTTAAAAATGTGTATCAATTAAATGGCGGCATTTTAAATTATTTTGAAAAATGTGGCGGCGATTTTTATAATGGCGAATGTTTTGTGTTCGATCAACGTGTCGCAGTAAACAGTGCATTGCAAGAAACAGAAACAAAGCAGTGTTTTGATTGTCGAACACCATTAAAATCAAATGATATTCGTGATGGAAAATGTCCGCATTGCGGATCAAAATCAATTTCGAAACAGGCAGCGTAATATGAATCTTGATTATTTAGATTTCGAACAACCCATCGCCGAACTCGAAGAAAAAATTAATGAGTTAAAACGTGTTGGCGTCGATCAAGATGTCAATATCACAGATGAAGTAAAAAGATTAGAAGAAAAAAATGCGGAATTAACAAAATCTATTTTTTCAAAATTATCGGATCAACAAATTGTGCAAGTTGCGCGTCATCCATTGCGTCCTTACACATTAGATTACATTGAAAAAATATTTACTGATTTTGATGAATTGCACGGTGATCGTCATTCATCAAGTGGTGATTCAATTGTGGGTGGTTTAGCAAAATTAAATGATTTACCTGTGATGGTAATCGGACATCAAAAAGGTCGCAACACAAAAGAAAAAGTGGCGCGTAATTTTGGAATGGCATCGCCCGAAGCTTTTCGAAAAGCATTACGTTTAATGAAATTAGCAGAAAAATTTAATATCCCAGTGATTACTTTTATTGACACGCCTGGCGCATATCCTGGAATTACTGCAGAAGAAAAAAATCAAAGTGAAGCGATTGCGCGTAATTTATATGAAATGTCAGAATTGCGAACACCAATTATTACAACCATTATCGGCGAAGGTTGTTCTGGCGGTGCATTAGCATTGGGTGTTGCTGATCGCACTTTAATGCTGCAATACAGCTATTATTCTGTTATTTCGCCCGAAGGTTGCGCATCTATTTTGTGGAAAAGTGCTGCAAGCGCGGGAGAAGCAGCAGAAGCATTAAATTTAACTGCACATCGATTAAAATCATTGGGATTAATTCAAGAAGTCATTCCAGAACCACTCGGCGGCGCACATCGCAATTCAACTGAAATGGCGGACAATTTAAAACAACGTTTAATTATTAATTTAAAATCACTGCGTCAATTACCACTGGATGAATTGGTTAAGCAGCGGCAGGATTTTTGGATGAGTACGTAATTGTGATCAGTGTCTGTGATCAGTGTCAGTTAGTAGTGATGGAAGTGGGAGCGCAAGCGACCACGCCAATCTCTTTTGTCATCGCCTACAGCGGCGGACTTGATTCTCACGTTTTATTACATGCAATGTCCGAATTAAAAAAAAATAATCCAATAATAAAAATCCAAGCAGTCCACATCAATCATCAAATTAATTCAAAAGCAAACGACTGGGAATTACATTGCAAAAAAATCTGCGCGGAATTAAATATTCCCATCGCAATTCAAAAAGTTAATTTAAATTTAAAACCTGGCGATAGCCTCGAAGAAAATGCACGTAATGCGCGTTACACTGCATTGCAAAAATATGTTGATAAAGATAGTGTTTTATTAACTGCGCATAATGCAAACGATCAGGCTGAAACATTTTTATTACAAGCGTTGCGTGGCGCAGGTCCAAAAGGTTTATCTGCTATGCCTTTTAAAAAAAAATTAGGCAATAGTTTTTTAATTCGCCCGCTATTACATTTTTCGCGTGATGCGTTAGAAAAATATGCACGCGAAAATAAATTACAATGGATTGAAGATGACAGTAATGTGAGCCTGCGTTTTCGCAGAAATTTTTTACGTCACGAAATTTTTCCATTATTAAAAAAACAATATCCTACATTAATTAATAATTTTTCACGATCAGCGAGATTAATTACGAATCAAGAAAAAATTATTTCCGAAATAGTGAAATCAGATTTTGAAAAAATTAAAACGGACGACATTACAAAAATTGATATTAAAAAATTACGCGAATTTTCAGATGAAAAACAAAAATTATTGTTACGCGAATGGTTTTCTGAAAATAATCTGCGCATGCCAAATGAAAAACATTTAAAACAAATTCAAAAAGATGTATTAAACGCAGCGTCTGATGCACACCCCATCTTTTCATTAGAAAATATTTCTATTCAGCGTGATCGAGATTATCTGTTTTTAACAGCTCATTTACGGTAGGATTACGTTTTACAAAACAATATCAGGTGTACAGTGTCGTCAATTGAAAAAGCAGAAAATCATATTACCATTCCCCAATCGCATATTCGCAATTTTTCTATCATTGCGCATATTGATCATGGAAAATCGACATTAGCTGATCGTTTAATACAATTATGCGGTGGATTATCTGAACGTGAAATGAAAGCGCAAGTGCTCGATAGCATGGATATTGAGCGTGAACGCGGTATTACAATTAAAGCACAAAGTGTTACGTTATTTTATAAAGCAAAAAATGGTGAACAGTACCAGTTAAATTTTATTGATACACCGGGACACGTAGATTTTTCGTATGAAGTGTCACGTTCTTTATCAGCATGTGAAGGTGCATTATTAGTGGTTGACGCAGCACAAGGTGTTGAAGCGCAAACTGTCGCAACTTGCTATACAGCATTAAATGAAAATTTAGTTGTGATTCCTGTATTAAATAAAATGGATTTAGCGCAAGCAGATCCTGATAAAGTCAAAAAAGAAATTGAAGAAATTATTGGAATTGATGCACAAGATGCATTACCAATTAGCGCAAAAACAGGTATTGGTATTCCAGATTTAATTGAACAATTAATTGAAAAAGTTCCGCCGCCGCAAGGTGATATTGATGCGCCATTGCAG
This sequence comes from Gammaproteobacteria bacterium RIFCSPHIGHO2_12_FULL_36_30, assembly GCA_001801815.1. Taxonomy (GTDB): domain Bacteria; phylum Pseudomonadota; class Gammaproteobacteria; order Coxiellales; family Coxiellaceae; genus 2-02-FULL-42-43. The sequence continues at coordinate 93,249 of MGXU01000003.1, read as the reverse complement.
GCATTAATTATCGATTCTTGGTTTGATAGTTATTTAGGTGTTGTGTCATTAGTTCGCGTAAAACAAGGTATTTTAAAGCTGGGCGATAAAATTCAAGCGATGTCATTGAAGCGTGATCACATTACCGACGGCGTTGGAATTTTTACACCGAAGCGTCATCCATTGCCGCAATTAGCAGCAGGTGAAGTAGGTTATGTTGTTGCAGGAATTAAAGATATTTTTGGTGCGCCAGTCGGTGATACATTAACTTTATCGAAAAAACCAGCAGAAAAACCTTTGGCGGGATTTAAAAAAGTAAAACCGCAAGTGTATGCTGGCATGTTTCCAATTAGCGCTGATGATTACGAAGCATTTCGCGAAGCATTATCAAAATTAAGATTAAATGATGCTGCATTATTTTATGAACCTGAAAATTCAACTGCGTTAGGCGCAGGTTTTCGCTGCGGATTTTTAGGATTATTGCATATGGAAATTGTGCAAGAGCGATTAGAGCGCGAATATGATATGGATTTAATTACAACCGCGCCGACAGTTGTGTATGAATTATTAATGCGAAATGGTGAAACAGTTTATATCGATAATCCGAGTCAATTACCCGATCCATCGCATATTGCAGAATTGCGCGAACCCATTGCAGAAGTAAATATTTTAACGCCGCAAGAATATGTCGGAAATGTCATCACATTATGCATGGAAAGACGCGGCGTGCAAAAAAAATTATTATATGTTGGTAATCAAGTATCGTTACAATATTTTATTCCTTTGTCAGAAGTTGTTTCTGATTTTTTTGATCGATTAAAATCAATTAGTCGTGGATTTGCTTCATTGGATTATAGCTTCGATCATTTTTCTGCAAGCGATTTAGTTAAATTAGATATTTTAGTAAACAGTGATAAAGTAGATGCATTGGCATCAATTGTGCATCGTGATTTAGCGCATAATCGCGGTGGTGCTGTTGCAGAACGTTTGCGAGAAATTATTCCAAGACAGATGTATGATATTGCTTTGCAAGCTGCGATTGGTGGAAAAATTGTTGCTCGTTCCACTGTAAAAGCATTGCGAAAAAATGTGACTGCAAAATGTTATGGTGGTGACGTTACACGTAAGAAAAAATTATTAGAAAAACAAAAGGCCGGAAAAAAAAGAATGAAACAAATTGGAAAAGTTGCGATTCCGCAGGATGCGTTTTTAGCTGTTTTGCGATCAGATAAGAAATAACGAAGCCTCGTTTTCAGAACCCCGCGTGAAACGAGCGCAGCGAGTGTAACAAGGGGGTTTTGCAGTGAATTAAAACGAAGCGACGATGTTATGATAAATATAAAATCTCTTCAAGCAACACTCGGCCACACTTTTCGCGACGAAAAATTACTCACGCTCGCACTCACACATCGCAGCAAACAAAAATTAAAAAACAACGAACGCCTAGAATTTCTCGGCGATTCCATTTTAAGTTTAATTATTTCCACCGAAATTTTTCATCGTCATTCCAAAATGCACGAAGGTGAACTCAGTCGTTTGCGCGCAGCATTAGTAAAAGGTGAAACGATTGCAAAAATAGCGCAAGAATTAGGAATGAGTGAATGTTTGCAGTTGGGTGCTGGCGAATTAAAAAGTGGCGGACATCAACGCGAATCTATTTTATCAGGTGCATTTGAAGCTGTAATTGGCGCTATTTATTGCGATTCCGATTTTCCAACTGTGCAAAAATGTGTATTACATTGGTATAGTAATTTAATTGAAACAATTGATGCTAAAACTGATGTGAAAGACGCAAAAACAATTTTGCAAGAATATTTACAAGCAAAAAAAATGGAATTACCTGTTTATAAATTTAGTGTAACAGGTGATGCACATCAACAAACATTCACCGTGATTTGTTCTGTTGATGGTTTTGCATTTAAAACGAAAGGTGTGAGTACAAATCGAAAAAAAGCAGAGCAAATTGCGGCAAAATTATTTTTGGGAAAATTATGAAAAAATCCGGCTACGTTTCTATTATTGGAAAACCCAACGTGGGTAAATCGACATTGATGAATTATTTTCTCGGAAAAAAATTATCAATCACATCGAGCAAACCGCAAACAACGCGACATCGTATTTTAGGCATTAAAAACACAGACACAGCGCAAATTGTTTTTGTCGACACACCTGGTTTGCATATTACACATAATAGTAATGAAATAAATCGCGCGATGAATCGCGCTGCACGCAGTGCATTAAGTGATGTTGATATCATTTTATTTGTGATCGAAGCAATGCGATGGGATGCTGAAGATGCGGCCGTATTAAAACAATTAAAACAATTATCGCTACCGGTTATTTTAGTCATTAATAAAATTGACGAAATAAAAAATAAAGCAGAATTATTGCCGTTTATGGAAAATCTTGCAAAACAAATGGACTTTAAAAAAGTCATTCCGATTTCTGCCAAAACAGGTTTACAAGTCGATGACCTTGAAAAAACGATTGAAACATTATTGCCGCATGAAGGTGATTTATTTCCGCCAGAACAATTTACCGATCGCAGTGATCGTTTTGTCGCAGCAGAATTTGTGCGTGAAAAATTAATGCGATTGCTCGGCGATGAAATTCCTTATCAATTAGCGGTAACGGTTGATGCGCTTGAAGAAGATGAAAATATTATAAAAATTGCAGTGACGATTTGGGTTGCAAAAGAATCCCAAAAATCAATTGTGATTGGAAAAAATGGTGAAATTTTAAAACAAGTCGGCACGCAAGCAAGAAAAGATTTGGAAATTTATTTTGGCAAAAAAGTTTTATTAAAATCTTGGGTCAAAGTAAAAGATAATTGGTCGGATGATGCGAGATCGGTTCATGATTTTGGGATTGATGAGTAATTGATACGACAATTTCCCCATCAAAAGAAGAAAATGGCGTACAATTTCTCATAAATAGTGAGAAAATGGCGTCCAAATTTTCCAGATAATCTATTAAAATGTGCCTTGCATAAAAAAAGCCGCTTTGACTTTCGTCGCTGCGGCTTTAGAGGGTAAAAATTCAATCGGTGTATATTTTTTAAGAGAAAATATATGAAGCGCCGATAGAACCGTCGCTGAATACATTGCTTCCTGTTCTAGTGAGGCCCTGTGTTCCAGCAGCATTAAGGTAAGGCTTGCTGAGATATGTATAAGGCGATACCTTAAGCGACAATAAAAGATGATTCATTGGTTGATAATCCAATCCAACAAAAGCACCTACAGTGTAGGGATTTGACAAGCTTGGAGTAGTTTTGCTTAAAACACCGTAAGAACCCATCGCACCATAAGTTAAATACAATGTATCCACTAATTGGTTACGCAAACCTAGATCACCGCGCAATTCCCATGTATGTGGATTAACAGAGCCGAGACTATACTGATTGTAGTTAGCACCAAAATCCGCTAAAAAATTGTCGTTAATATAACCAGCCATCAATACAAAGTCATTACCAAGCTGATTTGCATAATTCATACCTAACGTAAAACCAGATTCGCTTTGTGCTGGCATTGGTTCCATTGATGGACCACCCGCAATCGCAGCTACTGACAACACCAATACACTTGCTGAAGCAAGTGCTACTATTTTTTTCCGTAACATTTAATGATCTCCCCTTTAAATTATGATCAAAATTTAAATTTTAACGTTGTGAGATTACAGTACATATCCGCATCTCGCAAGTAAAATTTAAATTAGCGCGCGCTGATTTTATTTTGTTATACTTAATTTTTTAAAAATTGTTTTAAAAATGCGCGAAATTAATCAGAAAGGATATTATTTTGCACCGCGTCGATTTAACCCCGGTTTATATTTTGCATACGCGTCCTTTTCGCAATACTAGTTTAATTGTCGAATTATTCAGTCAAACACATGGTCGTATTTCTGTTGTTGCGCGCAGCGCACGTGGACCGCAATCGCGTTACAAAGGGCAATTACAATTATTTATGCCAATGTTAGCATCTTGGTCTGGTCTACATGAATTAAAAACATTAGGCAACACAGAATTAAACGGTATGCCATTACAACTTAATCAAAACGCTTTATTTTGTGGGTTTTATTTGAATGAATTACTCATACGTTTATTACAAAAAGAAGACCCACATCCACAATTATTTAGTTTGTATCAAAATAGTTTATGTCAATTAGAAAATAACGCGAATAATTTACCAGCAATTTTACGTTTATTTGAAAAAAAATTATTAGAAGAATTAGGTTATGGTTTGCCGTTAACGCATGATGCAAAAACACGTGAAAAAATTCAATCTGATTGTCATTATGAATTCATTCCCAATCAAGGATTTTTTTTGAGTGATGTTGAATCGCGTACTCATCATTATTTTTCAGGCGCAGATTTAATCGCTATTTTTACCGAAAAATTTGATACAGAATCAGTTGCCAATTCCGCAAAACGTTTGATGAGATTAGCCATATCTCATTTGTTGGGCAATAACACATTGAAAAGTCGCGAATTGTTTTAATACTTATTTAATCTTGCTGTATTACAATCGAGTAAAATACATTACTTGAGATAATTGAAATGCGAATTGAAACGAATGTACACAATAGTGGTCTACTTACTATCGCAGCAGATTTAAATCAATATCCACAGATATTGCCGGAATTTAAATTATTACGCGATGCATTTGAAAAATTAACTGACGAAGAAAAAAAATCTTGGATTCAACAACGTGTTACTTTTGGTGATAAACACGGCAATCCTTTACGATTAATTCATGAATTAGTTGCAGTTGGTGTATTGGATATTACGAAAGATCAATATAAAAATTTAAAAGAAATTTATGATCGTCATCTTGATTTAATCAAAATATTAGAAGATCCAAAAGCGACAGCAGCAGAAAAAGAAGACACGAAAAAAATCCTCAGCGATGATATTCATATTTTTCATGAGATCGTCGAATGCCTCTCCGTTCAGCATCATGTACTCACGCGCCAAATAGGAGATTTATTTGCTGATCGCGGAAAACAAGATCTATTTACATTTTTTATATTTGAACAATTAAATGCAGAAAAAGCAGCTTATGAAATTATTTATTCTAATCATGATTCGCTGATGATGAGGTGGCTTGAAGATAATTTTTCCGGCCAACTTAATTTTCCTCTGGATCCTCATTTTAATCGCTCACTGATTTCTTTACGTCTATTATTACAGCATAGCATAATAACAGATGATTGGATGGCAGAATTAATTAAAACAGTTTACAAGCCTTATTTAAAATCTGTTTCATATGATCTCGTTGATGATGGTATTTGTTTTTTCTCACATGCGCCAGTTGATTTTTTAATTTTGGAAAAGTTAGCACAACATTTTAAAGTTGAATATTCTGACAAAACACGCGAAGAAATTGTAAAAGTATTAGCTGATATTCAATCTGAATTTGCGAAGCATATTACCGCAAATACATTACATCAGATACATGGATTGTCAAATGTGGCTTCAAGCACACTGGAAAAACACCAAGAGAAAGTCATATTAGATTCTGCTGGTAATGCTGCGATTCGAAATATGATATATACACGAGTTGCAACAGTAGTCACCACACAAGATGAGCTCGATAACAATTACAAAAAAATTAATATTCCTGGTGCGCGCACAGTTCTTTTTCTGTCTGAAAAAAATTATCTTTATCATTTTTATTTTGGACATGTGGGTGAAAGTATTTGTGTTTGCGATTTACAAAGCAATCCTGATTCAAGATATGTTAATCTTGAAACTGATTTTGGAAAAAGAGCAGTGCGGCGTGATAGAACAATTAATGAAAATGAGCTTGGTACTTTTCGGATTGGTTATTCAGGTAATTTTCAGCCTATTTTAGATAAAATTGAAAGTCAGCGACCAGAAGAAGAAGCACGAACCAAAAAAATAATTGAGATCATGAAAGCGCGCGCTCAAGCTGAAGAAGATGCACGCGCAAAAGAAGTAAATATTCACGGAAATAGAGAACCAGCCGTCGTCGTTACAAACTCTACAGATGAAGTGAAAGAAAAGCAGTGTTGTTGTTGCGCTTTTTTCTGTCCCGATTCTCGATCTACTGATAGAGCCCATGAACCTTTTTCACCGCAACCGCCAACACTTTCTGTGATGTGATTGCAACTCTTTCACCTTGCACTTTCAATCTTGTCTATTTACAATTCAAGCGTCATAAACGGAGGATTGAGTAATGACAATACGATTAGGCGTGAATATTGATCATGTTGCGACGCTAAGGCAGGCGCGCGGTGTTTTTTATCCCGATCCAGTTCAAGCAGCATTTAAAGCGATAAAAGGCGGTGCAGATGGAATTACGCTGCATTTACGCGAAGATCGCAGACATATTCAAGACGCCGATGTTTTTACTTTCAAAGAAACATTAAATGTCCCGATGAATTTAGAAATGGCAGCAACTGAAGAAATGGTTGCGATTGCTGAATCAGTTCAACCCGCTTATGCATGTTTAGTGCCTGAAAAAAGGCATGAACTAACAACTGAAGGTGGATTAGAAGTTGCCTCGCAAATAAAATTAATTCAAGATGTGTGCGCGCGACTAGCAGATGCGCATGTCATCGTTTCATTATTTATTGATCCAGAAAAATCACAAATTGACGCAGCAAAAAAATGTGGCGCATCTGTAATTGAATTACATACCGGCACATATGCGAATGCAACCAATGCAAAAAATACAGAAGTAATGAGAGCAGAATTAAAACGTGTTATTGATGCAGCAAATTATGCACATTCACTGGGATTAATTGTGAATGCAGGACATGGTTTGCATATTGAAAATGTGCAAGCAATTGCTGCAATTCCTTGCATCAACGAATTAAATATCGGACACAGTATTGTTGCACGTGCTTTATTTATTGGCATGCAACGTGCTGTTGCGGAAATGAAAGCGCTGATGGTTGCGGCGAGAAAACAAGAAGTGGTTGCGTAATAAAAAAGAAAAGACGCGATTTGTTGCAAATCGCGTCAATGTTTCTGTATTAATTTTTTGTTCCATTAATTTTATAAAGATCAAGGTATCCGCATTCTTTAGCTGGATTACATCCGCCAACTGAAGAATAAACGCCGCTAGCGTTAGGATCAACACCCAAAGCAGCTTTGCACGCCCACATTGTCGTGTTGTATATTGTGTCATTTCCAAGCTGAATGCAGGTCTTTATTCCACGAGTAGTATTATTTATTGCACACAAAATTTCATAGACTCTGTTTGTGAAATTCAGAAAAATATTGCGCATTGTTTCATTGCAGAATAAATCTTGACATGTCACGTTGAATTGTTCGTTGTTATAGTTCGCAGATACGACGCCTGATTCGCCACTTTTACAAGCAGAGAATTTTTCATCTTTGAGTTTCATTAAAATATACACAGCAATGGTTGCTGAAACTAAAAGAAGTGTGCCGCCAATAATTATTTTAGTTTTGTTGGTTGAGGGGGGGGGTGTTAGTTTCGAGTCCGTCTCTTTTTTCATTTAGCAAACCCATTTCCAAATCTTCCAATGCGATTCGATTTTTTTGTTTTTTCATTTTATTTTCCTCGCTGTATGTTCGTTGTATGATGGTTAATCACAGATTATGTGATGAATGATCTTAACAGTGATGAATTTAAATACAACTTAAGGGAAGATTAATTTTCATCTAGATGAAAATAAAATTTGTCCAAAAATTACATTTAAGCTTTTATAGCAGTATTAAATGAGTCATTACAGCGGAATTTCAATAAATTGCAAATCACCATTTTCATTTATCTGTACATAATTACCTTGTTCATGCCACGCGCCCAGCACAATTCTTTTTTCAGTCATCATCGGCCGATGTGTGTGACCATGAATTAACGTTGTAACATTATTTTTTTGTAGCGCATTCGTCACAGCATTTTCATTTACATCCATAATTTCAGCTGTTTTTTCTTGATTATACGCTTTGCTTTCCTTGCGCAATTGTGTTGCTAATCTTTGACGAAAAGAAAGTGGCAGTGATAAAAATATTGTTTGAATTATTTTATTGCGAATTATTTTTCGAAAACGTTGATGACTTTTATCATCCGTGCATAAATTGTCGCCGTGCATTAATAATAATTTTTTATTATAAATTGTAACGACACAGGGATCTGGAATTAATGTCACACCCGTTTTTTCTTCAAATTTTTTTCCCATTAAAAAATCACGATTGCCATGCATGAAAAAAATCGGCAAACCCAATCCTGTCGCACGTTTTAATGCGCCCATTAAAGTTTTTACAAATTCATTATTATCATCATCGCCAATATAACTTTCAAAAAAATCACCCAAAATATAAAGCGCATCAGCACCGCGTGCAATGTGATCTAAAAAATAAAAAAAGGTATTGGTAATATTCGGCTGATTTGGATCGAGATGTAGGTCGGAAATAAAAAGAGTTTTGTTCACGCGTAGATTCCCACTTTATCATTGGCAGATGACATTAAAATTGCCATAATGGTTTCCCAATTCAACGTAGTCTGCCACAAATGGAACAATATGAAAACGCGTTTTTGCCCAAGCCCAACAGGTTATTTACATTTGGGCAATGTCCGAACTGCTTTATTTAGCGCACTTTTAGCAAAACATCTGCATGGTTGTTTTTTATTACGCATCGAAGATACCGATAAAACACGCTCAGATGAAGTGTTTACGCATGCATTAATTGAAGATATGCGATGGCTTAATTTGCAATGGCAAGAAGGTGTCGACGTTGGCGGAAATTTTGGTCCGTATTATCAATCACAACGTCAGCCAATTTATGATGATTATTATCAACGTTTAATTGCAATGAAAATGGCATATCCGTGCTTTTGTACAGAAGAACAATTAACTTTGCAACGTACACTGCAACAAAAAGCAGGAAAACCACCGCGTTATTCAGGCGCATGTCGTCATTTATCGCAAGAAGAAATTAATAAAAAATTAGCGAATGATTTAAAACCAGTATTACGTTTTGCAATTCCAGAAAATGAAATTATTTCATTTACAGATATGGTGCGCGGCTCACAACAATTTAATTCAAATGATTTGGGTGATTTTGTTATTCGCAGAACAGATGGCACTGCGCCATTTATGTATGGAAATGCAATTGATGATGCATTGATGGGTGTAACACATGTGTTACGCGGCGAAGATCATTTGACAAATACGCCAAGGCAAATTGCAATTTTAAAAGCATTAAAAATGTCAATTCCAGAATATGGTCATATTGCATTAATTGTTGGTTCAGATGGCGCGCCATTATCAAAACGTCATGGCAGCCGTAGTTTACGCACATTACGCGAAGAAGGTTTTTTGCCGATGGCAATTGTAAATTATTTAGCGCGACTCGGACATTATTACGGACACGATACTTTTTTATCGCTTGATGAATTAAGTTTACAATTTAAAATGGAATCACTCGCAAAATCTCCTGCGAAATTTAATGAACAACAATTATTATTTTGGCAAACACAAACTATTTTACAATTAAGTGAAGCAGATTTTTGGAATTGGACTGGACATTCTGTTCAAACGATTGTGCCGGAAGATAAACAAACATTATTTGTTACAACCGTTAAACCGAACGTGCAATTTCCACAACAAGTTAAATCATGGGCGGAAGCTTTATTTGGTGAATTACCAGAATGGAATGAAAGCCAAGAAAAAATTATTCAAGCCGCTGGAAAAAATTATTTTTCAGAAGCAATTCACGCATTGGAATTATATGGCGCGAATGTTGAAAAAATTACAAATCATTTAAAAGAAAAATGTAATGTGAAAGGCAAAGCATTATTTATGCCGCTGCGTATTGCATTAACTGGACATGAACATGGACCTGATTTAGTAGTATTATTCTCATTAATTTCTCCTCAGACAATGAAGCGGAGATTTGAAAGAGGAATTTTTTAGAACGAGGATCAATGCAAGCGAAATAAAAAATCCATGATGGTCTTTCGCCGAGTTTGAATTTTTAGCGAGATGGTCGTTATTTTTTTAGGCAAAATTGACACGAAGTCAATTTTAGTCGATACGAGTCACGATGTCACGTTGAGACGGCCTAAAAAAATCGACCATCGAGCGTTAAAAAAATTCACACGAGAAGAAAGATCCATCTGGATTTTTTATTGAGCGGGTTATTGTTTAATTCAGTGAGTAAGCACAATGTTTATATATAATTCTTTAACTGCAACCAAACAAGAACTCAAACCCATTACACCAAATGAAATTAAACTCTACGTCTGCGGGCAAACAGTTTATGATTATTGTCACATCGGTCATGCGCGTTCCATGATTGTATTTGACATGGTCGTGCGATATTTCCGCGCGCGCAATTTTAAAGTTATTTTTGTGCGGAATATTACGGATATTGACGACAAAATTATTAAACGTGCGAACGAAAATAAAGTAACTTGTGAATCGCTCACATCACATTTTATAGAATTAATGCATGAAGATGAAGATGAATTAGGATTATTGCCGCCTGATCACGAACCACGCGCAACAGAATTTATTCAACCGATTATTCAATTAATTCAAAAATTAATAGATGAAAAAATTGCTTATATTGCCGGCAATGGTGATGTTTGTTTTGAAATTCGCAAAGATAAAGAATATGGAAAATTAGCGAAACGCGATATTGAAAAATTATTATCAGGTGCGCGCGTTGATATTAATGAAGGAAAAAAAGATCCGCTTGATTTTGTTTTGTGGAAATTAGCAAAACCAAATGAACCGCAATGGGAATCGCCATGGGGAAATGGTCGCCCGGGTTGGCATATTGAATGTTCTGCAATGGCAACAAAAATATTAGGACAGCCATTTGATATTCACGGCGGTGGAATGGATTTAAAATTTCCACATCATGAAAATGAAATTGCACAATCAGAATGTGCTTATCATAAACCATTTGCAAATATTTGGATGCATGCGGGATTATTAAATATTGATGGCAATAAAATGTCAAAATCTCTCAATAATTTTTTTACTATTCGTGACGTGATGGAAAATTATTCTGCTGAAGTGATTCGTTATTTTATGTTAGCGTCACATTATCGCAGCCCAGTTGATTATTCAAAAGACACAATGGAAAAAGCAGCGCAAGCATTAACGCGATTATATACTGCGATTCGTGGAATTTCTGAAGAAACAAATTTTATTCCATCACAAAATGATTTTACGGAGAAATTTTTCGCAAGTATGGACGATGATTTTAATTCACCTGTTGCGATTTCTATTTTGTTTGACATGGCGCGCGAAATAAATATTTTACGTGAAGCAGGAAAAATAGAGGATGCAAAAAAAATTGCATCTCAATTAAAATATTGCGCAAGTGTATTTGGAATTTTACAAAAAGATCCTGAAATATTTTTTCAGGGCGATGTGAATGATAATTTTTCAGATGAAGTGGACGAATTAATTACGAAAAGAAATGAAGCGCGCAAAAATAAAAATTTTGCAGAAGCAGATCGCATTCGAAAACAATTACAAGAAATGAATATCGTTATTGAAGATGCTGGAAATAAAACAACGTGGCGTAAAGTTTAAGATGGCGGCCATTGTTGTCCTGTTTGTGTTGCACCGTACGGACCTGTGCAAACATTAGTTGAAAATGTTGGTGGAGCGCAACAATTGGGTGTGACTGCTTTTGTATAACTATTACTTGCAACAGTAATCACACAAGTTCCGCTCGACATCGCAGCAGAAATATTTGCAATTAAATCAGTTTGAATACCCTTTCCAAACCACGCAGCACTTTTTCCAGTGATAACGCAATTATTGTTAATTGCAAATTGTTCGCCAGAATTATCTGGGTTTTGTGGACTCTTTTGTGGTGGCACTGCTGGTGGTTGAATCCAATACCAATTATTCACTTGAATTCCTAAACCTGGCAGTTGCGAAAGATCAGCTGACATTGCCGTACTACTTGAGCCGGGCGGTACAGTTTGTTGCGAAGAACCAACAAAAAAAGTTACCGAATTTCCGCCATTTATACAAGCATTGCTGGCCGGTAAATTATTTTTTACAACAAATTGCACTGCAAATGCAGATGAAATCATTGTTGCACAGGCAAAACATCCGCAAAACAATCGCATTAGTTTCATAATCGTTCGCCTCTATTTAATTTAATTGGCTTACGATAAATATAGTTCAGATTTGAAAGTTTGCTTGAATGTGCAACATGCTGATTAATAAATGGTAATTTTGTTCAAAAAAAAGTCCTGTATTGCAGCTGCAAAAAATAGCCAGTAAAGTGCAAAACGAGGTGGCGGAAATTTTCCACTACCTCGATATATATGAAAAAAAATTCCGGTATATCTATGATCGAAGTCATCATTTCAATGGGAATTATTTCTCTTGTTTTGTTATCTTTATTAATTTATCAAATCAGCATAAATAAAAATTTATTTCAAACTAATTTACAGAATATTGCGACAATTCAATTAATGAATTTTGCAGATATGTTGCGTGCAAATACGAATGATAGTCAGCGTGATGCGGCGTTGACAAGTTGGAATAATGATAATGCGAATTTATTACCGCAAGGGCAGGGTGATTATAATGTTGTTGGTGATCATCAGTGCGAAATTACTTTGAATTGGATTTTTAGAAAACAGTGGGCAGAGTCGATGGAGGTTTATTGTTAAAAATTTCCCATCATGGTTTTTCATTAATTGAATTAATGATCGCATTATCATTAGGCATTTTATTGTGTATCGGAATTTTTAATTTATTTTCAACAATGCAAAAATTACATCAACAGCAAATGATTTTGTCTCGTACACAAGAAAAAATGAGATTTATTTCGCAATTTTTACGAAATAAAATTCAAGCGGCAGGAAATTGGTCTTGTTTGTCGCAAACACATCAACCGCGTTCAATTATCATTCGCCGATATAATTCAGATGACGCGCTCAGTAAATTAGGATTAACCATAAAATCAGGAACTGATTTATTGCAAATAAATGAGTGTGTACGCTTGCATGATAAGCAAAAATATTTACCGATTGATTTTTTTATTGCAAATACTTTTCGCATTGATCAACAAAAAAAAGAAATCGACGCATTATTTTTCAAGATTGCCCATCATCATAGAGAAGAATTAATTACCGCGATGACTGATTTTCAAGTGCGTCTTTATCACATACCACATGCAAAAAAAAATATTCGTGCGGTAAAAATAAATTATGCGTTGTCATCAAGTGTAAATGATGCATTTTTGCAGAATGGAGTTTTGTATGGCGCAGTTAGTAAAATTGTATGAACCTGGCTTTATATTATTTATTGTTTTAATATTTTTATTTGTCCTGACATTAACCACCATTTCTAGCAGCCAAGATATTATTCTTGAAAATAAAATGCAAAATAATATGGAAAATTCTTTTTCTGTTTTTGCACGCGCGGAATTGGGAATGCAACAAGCTGTTCTCGCGCAAGAAAATGATCCCATTGTTTTACCTGATTCGCCCATTTCATTAAATGTAACATCAACAGTGATTGCGAAAGATAGCTGTGATAATAAAATAATTGATATGCAATCAACCGCAAAAAATAATGTTTCAACTGTTGTATTGAATAGTCGCAATATCTTCGCTAAAGTACCTAGGCAAAAAGGATGTAAGAAAATCTCGAAGCATCAAATATTGTGGTGGCGTGAATTATAAATAAAGGATTTTTCAGTATGACAACGTTAAAAAATAAAACAATTTTAATTACCGGATCGAGTCGTGGAATTGGTTTAGCAATTGCACTTCGCTGCGCAAAAGACGGCGCAAACATTATTATCACCGGAAAAACAACAGAAAAACACGACACATTGCCCGGTACAATTTACACTGCAGCTGAAGAAGTTGAGAAAGCAGGTGGTGTAGCATTGCCATTAGCGCTTGATGTGCGCGATGAAAAACAAATTGAACAAGTAGTCGATGCCGCTGTAAAAAAATTTGGTGGAATTGATATTTTAGTCAATAATGCAAGCGCGATTTCATTAACAAATACATTGCAAACTAATTTAAAACGATTTGATTTAATGATGGGTGTAAATGTTCGCGCAACATTTGCTTGCTCACGCGCATGCATTCCGCATTTAATGAAATCAAATAATCCACATATTTTAAATATGTCGCCGCCTCTGCACATGGTTGCGAAATGGTTTAAAGATCATTTGGTTTATACTTATTCTAAATATGGAATGAGTGTTTGCACGTTGGGCATGTCTGCAGAATTTAAGAATGCTGGTATTGCAATTAATTCACTATGGCCAAAAACAACGATCGCAACATCTGCAATTAAAATAAATTTTCCACCTGAATTATATGCGGCATCACGCAATCCAGAAATTGTTGCAAATGCAGCGTATTGGATTTTGACACAAAATAGTCGTGATTTCACAGGGCAATTTTTTATTGACGAGGAAATATTAATAAAAGCAGGTGAAACTGATTTCGCGCGTTACAACATGATGGCGGGTGTGACGCCGATGCGCGATTTGTTTTTAGAATAGTATAAATATGGTACTATCGCTGACTTTTATTTGAAAAAATGGTCAGCATATGTGTTGTATTTTTCGTACACTTAAAAAATTAATTATTATCGCACTGATTTTTATTGGCATTCTTGCAATTTATTTTGGTTTGCATTTGGGATATAACTATCTCATCGATAATGTACACACTGTTATTCCTGGAAAAATTTATCGTAGCGCGCAATTAAATAAAAAAGGTTTAACGGAATATACAAAAAAATTTCATCTGAAAACAATTATTGATTTGCGCGGTGAATGGCCGACAAATCATTGGTACGCTGTTGAAAGTCATTTCGCAAAAGAAAATCATTTGCATTATTATCCCGTACAATTTTCTGCTTATCATTTACCGCCGAAAAAACAGTTGCAAGCATTAGTAAAATTATTACAGGTTGCGCCTAAGCCGCTTATTTTTCATTGTGAAGGCGGTGCAGATCGAACAGGTATGGCAGCAGCAATTAGTATTATTTTATTTGAAAAAAATCCATCGATGCATTTAATTAAAAAACAAGCGTCGTGGCATTACAATGCAATTTCACGTAGCACAGTTGGTTATCAAATGTTGCAAAATTATTTTGCGTGGCTTCAAAAAAATCATTACAAACATTCTTCTAAAGAATTATTTTTAGAGTGGGTGAATTCATCAGCGAAAATGAAACCATATTATGGGTGGTTTTTTTCAGTGTAATGCTCACTTATTTTAATTTTCGTTTTAATATCTCATTCAATTGCGCTGGATTTGCTTTCCCTTTTGTTTCTTTCATCGCAAGCCCAACAAAAAATCCAAATAATTTTTCTTTTCCTGCGCGATATTCTGCTAATTGATTTGGATTATTCTTAATAATTTCATCAATAATTTTTTCAATTGCAGAGGTATCGGTAATTTGTTTCAAACCTTTTTTCTCAATAATTTGATCAACCGTTCCTTCATTATTAATCATCGCTTCAAAAACTTGTTTTGCAATATTATTTGAAATGGTATTGTCGTGGATGCGCGCAATTAATTCGCCAAGTTGTTTTGGTTGAATGGGTGATTGCTCAATGCTGATATTATTTTTATTTAAGTTCGCCCATAATTCACCGGCGATCCAATTTGCAACTAATTTTGGTTTTGCGCCTTGCGCGTGTTTTAATGTTTCTTCAAAATAATGCGCAACCGCCAATTGCCCTGAAATAAAATTCGCATCATAATCACTTAATTCATATTCACGTTTTAAACGATCGCATTTTTCCCACGGCAATTCAGGCATTTTTTTGCGAACTGATTCTAAAAATTCATTTGTAATTTCAACAGGCAATAAATCAGGGTCTGGAAAATAACGATATTCAGGCGCATTTTCTTTGCTGCGCATGCTGCGTGTTACATCCGCATCAGGATCATACAAACGAGTTTCTTGAATTATTTTTTCACCTTTTTCTAATAAATCAGATTGACGTTCGTATTCATACGCAATTGCTTTTTCAATAAATTTAAATGAATTAATATTTTTAATTTCTGTGCGTGTGCCAAATTCGCTGCCTGGTTTTCGCAGAGAAATATTTACGTCACAACGAAATGAACCTTCTTGCATATTGCCATCTGAAATTTCTAAATAACGCACTAATTGATGTAATGTTTTTAAATAGGCAATTGCTTCGCCAGCTGATCGGATATCAGGTTCTGAAACAATTTCTAAAAGCGGCGTGCCCGCACGATTTAAATCAACACCTGAAACATTCGGCAAGCCTTCATGCAAAGATTTTCCTGCATCTTCTTCTAAATGCGCGCGCGTGATGCGAATTATTTTTGTTGCGCCATCGTCTAATGTAATTTTTAATGTGCCGCCGTCGACAATTGGTAAATTATGTTGTGAAATTTGATAACCTTTCGGCAAATCTGGATAAAAATAATTTTTGCGCGCGAAAACAGAGTGATTTATAATTTTTGCGCCGACCGCTAAACCAAATCGTGTTGCTAATTTTATTGCGTCTTCATTTAAAACAGGTAAAACACCGGGCAATGCTAAATCAATTGCACAGGCTTGTGTGTTAGGTTCTGCGCCGAATGCAGTTGATGCGCCAGAAAATATTTTTGTTTTTGTTAATAATTGTACGTGGACTTCGAGTCCAATGACGGTTTCGTAATTCATATTAAAATTTCTCCGGCATTTTTTTGTGCCAATCAGTATTTAATTGAAATTGATGCGCTGCATTTAAAATTTTTGCTTCATCAAAATGTTTTCCAATTAATTGTAAACCAACTGGTAAATTATTTGAGAATCCTGCAGGAATTGAAATGGCAGGTAATCCCGCTAAATTGACAGCAATGGTAAAAATATCGTTTAAATACATTGTGACAGGATCACTTATTTTTTCACCTAATTTAAATGCGGCTGTTGGCGCTGTTGGCGTTAAAATTAAATCAACATCATTAAAAACTTTTACAAAATCATCGCGAATTAATCGGCGAATTTTTTGTGCTTTTAAATAATACGCGTCGTAAAATCCAGATGATAAAACATATGTGCCAATTAAAATTCTGCGTTGCACTTCTTCGCCAAATCCTTCGCTACGTGTGCGTTTGTATAAATCATCGAGATTTTTAGGGTTTTCACAGCGATATCCGTAACGCACGCCATCGTAACGCGCTAAATTGGATGATGCTTCTGCAGGCGCGATGACATAATATGCTGATGTTGCTAAATCAGTATGCGGCAATGAAATCTTTTTAAATGTTGCGCCGCATTTTTCATAAATTTTAATTGCATCTTGAATATTTTTTTCAACACCTGTTTCTAATCCACCGGTAAAATATTCTTCAGGCAAACCAATTGTTAATCCTTTTATCGAATTTTCTAGTGTTTTTGTGTAATCGGGAACGTCGTGTTGAATTGAAGTGGAATCTTTTTTATCGTGTCCCGCAATAATATTTAATAATAATGCAGCGTCTTCTGCTGATTGAGATAATATTCCGCCTTGATCTAAACTCGATGCAAATGCAATCATGCCGTAACGTGATACGCGACCGTAAGTGGGTTTTAAGCCTGTAATTCCAGATAAAGCGGCGGGTTGACGAATTGAGCCGCCAGTGTCAGTTCCTGTTGCGATGGGTGCAATGCGTGCCGCAACTGATGCTGCAGAACCGCCGGATGATCCGCCGGGCGTGCGTTCTAAATCCCACGGATTTTTTACATTTCCAAAATAACTGGTTTCGTTGGATGAACCCATTGCAAATTCATCCATGTTTGTTTTGCCGAGCGTAATTAAATTCGCTGCATTACATTTTTCAATTAATGTTGCGTCGTATGGTGCAATAAAATTTTCTAATATTTTTGAAGCGCAGGTTGTTTTAATGCCGGAGGTGCAAAAGATATCTTTGTGTGCGATTGGAATTCCGCATAACGGGTGTGCATTTCCAGCAGCAATTTTTTGATCTGCGTTTTGTGCTTGTTTTAAGGCGTTTTCTTCGGTGATTGTAATAAATGCATTTAATGTTTCATTAAATTGTGTGATGCGAGATAAAAAGTGTTTTGTTAATTCTACGCTTGAGATTTTTTTCTCGGATAATAATTTTGATAGTTCGGAAATTGTTTTGTTGTGCATTGCAAACCTCGTTAAAAATTGGCGTGGTCGCTAGCGCTTCCACTTCCATCACTACTCCATAAATTTTGGAACAATGTATAATCCTGCCTCAACACATGGTGCATTTTGCTGAAATAATTCACGCTGATTTTTTTCTGAAACAATATCTTCGCGTAATGGTTGTGTTGCATTAAATGGATGTGCGAGTGGCGCAACATTTTTTGTATCGACCGCATCCATTTTTTTCACAAGGTTTAAAATATTTTCTAAACACGCGGTGAGTGCTGGTAATTTTTCAGGCTGTAATGCTAATTTGGACAGTTCAGCCATTTTTTGAATGTCAGTTGTGGTGAGTTTACTCATGATATCTCCACCTAATTTGAAAGTAGGTGGAGATTATACGGATTTTTGGGCGAGTTGCGAATAGATATTAGAATATGAAACAAAAATCGATCGTCCGTGATCGGGTGATGATTATTGATTAATTTATACTGCAGAATAACCGGGCTTGCTGTTGTCATTATTTAACAAGGGATTTGCAGCTTGTGGTGTTGTTGTTGAGCTATCTTCACGTTTCCAAAGACGATGAATTAGAACAGCACCATGACCAACCATTCCTAAAGTTAACGCAGATGCCACGATAAACGCAATTGCAATCCATGCGCTTGTGTCTTTTTCGCAAAAAACACCATATGCATTTACATATTCGCCAAATTTTGAATAAGGTGTTTCTCTAGATCCGCTAAAGAAAGCATTCGCTAAAAGACTGGCGCAATTTTTTATTAAATCCGGTGTACAGCGATTAGCAAGTAATGATGCAACCGAACGTTGGTAATTATCTCCGTCAATACAGCCGTCAACAGGAAATTCTGGCCACATACCTTGAGGATTCATAGTTGCAAGTGCTGGGCAGGAAATTGTATTTTGAGGATTGCCACTACCATCAGAGAAACTCGCGCCGCTGCCAGCAGGACAATTATCCATATTTCCTACAGTAACGTTTAATGAACCAGCGTTGTTCGCTAGAGCCCAGTATGTGAAATAAGCAAACCCTGAAAGAGCGGTAGTGTAGAATGCTAGTGCAGCAGCAATTTCTTTTTTAGTCAGATATGAATTTTTAGATTGAGCTTCTAGCATATTTTGATCCCTATTAAGTTATTTGTGAAATGAGTCGCAATATTAGCTTGTGTTAATCACATATTAAATACTTTTAGCGCGATTTTAAAAATTAATATCCCCTTAATGTTCCCATTTTTCAAAACCCATCCTCGACTTCACCTAAAATTTCAGTTAAATTTATCCAACTCATTTGATCAAATTTCAACAGACGGACTAGGGACTATGTTAAATATATTTAAAAAATTTCGTGGCTACTTTTCAAAAGACATTTCTATCGATTTAGGAACAGCAAATACACTCATTTATGTGCGCGAAAAGGGCATTGTTTTGAATGAACCGTCAGTTGTGGCGCTGCGAAAAGATTCACAATCTGGTCAAAGTCATGTGGTTGCGGTTGGTTTGGAAGCAAAACGCATGTTGGGCAGAACGCCTGGCAATATTATTGCAACGCGTCCGTTAAAAGATGGCGTGATTGCAGATTTTCATGTGACAGAAAAAATGTTGCAACATTTTATTAGTAAAGTACATGAAACTAAGATGTTTCGTCCAAGTCCGCGTGTGTTAGTTTGTGTTCCTTGCGGTTCAACACAGGTTGAACGTCGTGCAATTCGTGAATCAGCTTTAGGTGCGGGTGCGCGTGAAGTTTATTTGATTGAAGAACCGATGGCAGCTGCAATTGGCGCTGGTTTGCCAGTTGAAGAAGCGCGTGGATCGATGGTTGTGGACATCGGCGGCGGAACAACTGAAGTTGCGATTATTTCATTAAGCGGTGTTGTTTATGCTGCATCAGTTCGAATCGGCGGTGATCGTTTTGATGAATCGATTATTAATTATGTGCGCAGAAATTACGGCAGTTTAATTGGTGAAACAACCGCTGAACGCATCAAACAAACCATTGGTATTGCATTTCCCAGTTCTGAAGTGAAAGAAATGGAAGTGCGCGGCCGCAATTTAGCAGAAGGTGTGCCGAGAAGTTTCACATTAAATAGCAATGAAATTTTGGAAGCGATGCAAGAACCGTTGTCTGGAATTGTTGGCGCAGTTCGTGCTGCATTAGAACAAGCACCGCCTGAATTAGCGTCAGATATTGCAGAACGTGGTATGGTATTAACAGGTGGTGGTGCGTTGCTGCGCGATTTGGATCGTTTGTTGATGGAAGAAACAGGATTGCCAGTTGTTGTTGCAGAAGATCCATTGACTTGTGTTGCGCGTGGTGGCGGTCGTGCGCTTGAAATCATGAATGTGGTTGGCACCAACTTTTTATATCGAGAATAAATGGGAGTTTTGCCATCAAGAGGATGTTTCACACGGGCTCGGGTCCAGGACTGCGAGCCTTTATTTTTTTAATCTTGTCAATTGCGCTGCTCATCACTGATCAGCGTTCTGTTGCTTTTCATTCATTTCGCACTCGCGTTTCATCCACCGTTGCTTATCCATTTGAATGGTTAGTTGATGCGCCCATTCGTTTTACGCAATGGGTCAATGAAAGTGTCACAACCCAAAATCATTTATTACATGAAAATGAAGAATTAAAAGTGCGACAAATTTTATTGCAATCCCGTTTACAAAAATTATTATCACTCGAAAAAGAAAATGCACAGCTGCGACAATTATTACAATCCACTGCAGAAATTTCTGGAAAAGTTGCGGTTGCGCGATTGCTTGCGGTATCGCTCGATCCAAATTTGCAGCAAGTCGTTTTAAATAAAGGATCTGATGCAAAAGTATATCGCGGACAACCTGTGTTAGATGCATTTGGTGTCATGGGACAAGTGATTGCAGTGGGCGCATTAACCAGTAAAATATTATTAATTACCGATAAACAATCTGCTGTACCAGTTGAAGATTATCGCACCGGCATGCGCGCATTAGCAGTTGGCATGGGAACATCAGGACAATTAAAATTAATGGACGTGCCAAATCAAAATAATATTCAACCTGGCGATTTATTTGTAACATCAGGTTTAGGTTTATGTTATCCAATTGGATATCCTGTCGGCGTTGTAACGAAATTAGCACACCGCAAAAATAATTTATCAGAAAAAATTATTTTATCGCCGACTGCGCATTTAGATCAAACAGAACAAGTATTATTAGCGTGGCCAAATAAAACAAAATTATCTGTTGCAGTGAAAAAAGAATTACAAGCAACACTGTCATCAAAAAAGAAAAATAAAAAATTGGTGATGAAAAAATGAGACGAATAGAAACGACGAATATTTTTTTAATCTCGCTGTCTTTTTTAGTTGGCTTTATTGCAACTATTATTCCATTGCCCGAATGGGCGATTTGGCTACGCCCACAATTTATTTTTGCAATATTATTATTTTGGACAATTACATCATCTTCACAATGCGGTATCGCAACTGCATTTTTTGTAGGGATTTTAATGGATTTGATATTGGGTACGCCAATTGGCGTACATGCATTATCATTTGTGATATTGATTTATATAGCTTTGAAATTACACACCATAATCGCTCATTTTCCAGCAATTCAACAAGCGGGCGCGATTGCAATTTTCGCCATAATGAATATATTTCTGCAAAGCATGGTATTAGGATTTGCAGGACACAGTACACATGTGGGATTATCTATATTATCAGCTATAACAACCGCTATGCTTTGGCCGTGGTTGTTTGGATTGTTAGATCGATTGCGGCCGCGTGCGATGATTATGTAGCGAGAGTACACATATGCGTATTGTTCGCAACATCGTTTTAACCGGCGCAATTATTATTATCTTTGCATCTGTTGCATTAAACATAACATATTATATTTTTAATTTATTACCCAATAAAAATAAATTATTTTCCAACGTGGTATCCCAAATTTTAAAACAACCCGTGCAAATTAAACAAGCTGAAATCGCAGGCTATTGGTGGGAGCCTATAATTGTATTGCAAGATGCAACGATCGGGCGCGTTCATTTGCGTCAAGTACAAATCAGTTTAGATTTAATTGATATGTTGATTCATCAAAAATGGGAAACCGATCAAATTGCAATTGATCATTTGCAATTGCAAGTGATGCAAAATGCAAAAAATCATTTTTCAGTTTTGGGTATTTCGTCCAATGCAATTTCAATCTCGAAAAAAAATAAATTTATGCAAAATATTATCGCGTGGCTTTCATCAGAGCCCGATATTATTTTTTCAAATACTCAAATTGAAATAATTAAAAATAAAAATAAAACATATACGTTTAATAATTTGAATGTACTGATTCGAAATTATTATAATCGGCATGTTGTATCTGCTACTTTAATGTTGCAACAAAAAAAATCTACCATAGCGCAATTTATTTTTCGTGATATTAATAATCATGCAACGTTATTTTTTCATGGAGATAATATTGTTTTATCGCAATGCACATCATTTTTATCTGATTTTTTGGCCTTAAAAAATATTACAAAAATTCAAGGCGTGGCAAATATAAAATTATGGGCGACGTTATTTAATTGGAAGCCGCAACAAGTTAAAGGGCAGTTTTCAATAAGTGATCTTAGTGTTGATGATGCGAAGATGGGAGCATTATCTGGCGAATGGAATGCAGCGCTGATTTATAATTCTGACAAAAAAACTATTTTTAATTTATTTGCAAATGCCGTTGTGAATGGAAAACCAATCAATAATATAACTGCAAGTTTATTAAATACCGCAGATCCAATTTTATCTTTACATATACAAATGCCGATGACATTGCCAGCCGCATTTTCATTTTTAGATATCAAAAATATAAAAGCAAAAGGAGATGTGTTGTGTGATTTTAATATGCAAACACCGTTACTGCATTTTAAAAAAATGATTTCGACTGTGCGTCTTGAATTTTTAAAAGATAAAATTGAATTGTCAAAGTGGGATGTTGTGCTATCTCGATTAACGGGTGTTGCGGAATGGAAAAATGAAATGCTTGTTGCAAATAATTTAAAAGCAGAGCTTTTTCATGCGCCAATATTTATTTCAATTGATGGTAAAAAAGATTATCACGTGACAGTGCACGGCGAGATTGATCCACAACAATTATCAAATCCACTTGATTTTCAGATATTAAAACAAATGCACGGCATTATTCCTTTTTACACTTCTTTTCATGTTACCAATACTGAATTAAATGATTTTCCCGACATGGATATTTCGCTTGGCTCATTTTATTTTTTTAATCAATTTTGGAAAAATTTAAAATTAAATATTGCAACAAATAAAATGGGCACGACTGTGCAATTGCATAATGATAATATTGCTGGCGATATAAAATGGTCGGATCAAAAAGATATGCCGGTGCGCGCGAGTTTGCATTATTTGTTTTTACAAACGTCCGAAAAACACAAAGAAGAAATGGTTAAATTAATTAATCCAAAGATGATTCCACCTTTAATGATAACTATTAATGATTTGAAAATTAATAATCGTGATGACGGACATTTATATTTTGCCTCGGAACCTATTTCAAATGGAATGGCAATTCGTGATTTTAAAATAAATTCACCTCTATTGAATTTATCCGCGAAAGGATATTGGATTTCACATCATTGGCAATCAAAAACCATGTTGAATGGTGATATTTCAAGCAGTAATTTAGGGCAATTTTTGGTGCAGCGACATTTATCATCAAGATTACAAAATGGAAATTTTACATCCACATTTTCATTGGAGTGGCCGAATTCACCACAACAATTTTCTGTTGATCATGCGGCCGGAACAGTTGATTTAAAAGTTGAAAAAGGACGTATTTTAAAACTGGATTCTGATACTGAATCCAATTTAAATATTGCTCGCATATTTAATTTGGTGAGCATGCAAACATTATCACATGTACTAATGTTTGATAATAAATCGATTGCGAAAAAAGGTTTTCCATTTGATTATCTGCAAGGTAATTTTAATTTAAAACAAGGTGCGCTATATACGAATGATATTGAAATGGATGGTTCACTCGCGAAAGTAGAATTTACGGGAAAAATAAGTTTGTCGAATGAAAAAAATGATTTAAATATGATTGTGTATCCAAAAGTTTCAACCAGTGTGATGACATTAGTTGGCATGACGGGCGGACCTGTTGTTGGTGCCGCTGCTTGGCTTGCAAATAAAATTGTTTCACCTATTGTTGGACATATCATGAAAATGGATTATCGCGTGTCGGGTACGTGGAATAATCCTGTCATCAAACGTGTGAATTGATATTTCACAAAAATACGGTAGTACGCTTTTTTTCAACATGATATTTTCTTAACATAAAAATACATTGCCATTAGCCTATCTTTCACATGGAGAAAAATATGAATAAACAAAATATCGCTAAATTAAAATTGGCATTTGATGAAATTTTGAAAATATCGAAAGATGATGTGCAAGTTGAGTTTTGTTATGCGCGTGATCTTGCAAAGGTATTAGAATACAATGAGTGGAGAAATTTTTTAATGGTTGTGGATAAAGCGAAAATATCCTGTAAAAACAGCAAAGTACAGGTATCAGACCATTTTGTTGACGTCAACAATATGGTCATAATTGGATCAGCTGCGGAACGAAGAATCAATGACATAATGCTCACGCGATATGCATGTTATTTGGTTGCGCAAAATGCTGACTCTAGAAAGGAATCTGTCGCATTTGCGCAAACTTATTTTGCATTGCAGACACGTAAACAAGAATTACTCGAAGAGCGATTGTCTTTGCAGGATCGATTTGATGCACGCGACAAACTGCGTAAATCAGAAACTGAATTATCAAAAAATATTTTTGAACGCGGTGTTGATGATGATGGTTTTGCGCGTATTCGCTCAAAAGGTGATGCTGCACTATTTGATGGGAAAAATACACAAGAAATGAAAAAGCAATTACAGATTCCCAAAAATCGCCCGCTTGCTGATTTTCTTCCAACGATTACGATTGCCGCAAAAAATCTCGCAACTGAGATGACTAATTTTAATGTTGAGCAACATGATTTGCATGATGAATATCCGATTACAGATGAACACGTGCAAAATAATGTGACAGTGCGAAATATGTTAGGCGAACGCGGCATTAAACCTGAAGCATTGCCGCCATCGGAAGATTTGCAAAAGTTATCGCGTCGACAAAAAACGCTTGAGAAAAAATTAATTAAAGAGTCGGCGTTGCCGGATCAAAATAATTAAATTATTTTTCATTAATCGCGTCTCCACAAACAATATGCTACTGTATCCAAAATTATTTCTCACGAGCAAAAAATGAAAACAGATTGGCTAACCATTTCAGAAACACAATTAGAATCCGCATTAGGAAAAGCATGCGGACCGCACATTGACGCAGCAGATTTATATTTACAACAAACGATTGAAGAAAGTTGGATGCTTGAAGATGGTATCGTAAAAGAAGGTGGTTTTAGCATCGATCGCGGATTTGGTTTGCGCGTGATGAGCGGTGAAAAAACAGGATTTGCTTATGCCGATCAAATTGCACTGCCCGCAATTTTAGAAGCAGCGCAATCAGCACGCAGCATTGTTAATTCCAGCGGAAATGCACTGATTAAAACACACCTTGAAATTATTGTGCCGCAATTATATCCCGCATTAAATCCATTAATCATGACACTCGACGCAGATAAAGTTTCTTTTTTAAAAGAATTAGATTTGCTTGCGCGCAAAATGGATCCGCGTGTGAAACAAGTTATTTTAAGTTTGTCGGGTTCGTATGATGCGATGGTTGTGATGAATACATCAGGATATATTTCATCTGACGTGCGACCGCTTGTGCATTTTTCTGTGCGCATTATTGTTGAATCCAACGGACGTTTTGAACAAGCAAGTGCAGGTTGTGGCGGACGTGATGATTATAATTGCATTATGAAAAATGATGCAGCATTGAATCAAGTGAAACGCGCTGTGCAACAAGCGCTTCGAAATTTAGATGCAATTCCTGCGCCTGCAGGATCTTTTCCAGTTGTATTAGGTTCAGGTTGGCCAGCGGTTTTATTTCATGAAGCAGTGGGACACGGTTTGGAAGGTGATTTCAATCGCAAAAAAACATCTGTTTTTACCGGTAAAATGGGCGAGAAAGTTGCATCTGAATTATGCACGGTTGTTGATGATGGAACGATTCCAAATCGTCGCGGTTCATTAAGTGTGGATGATGAAGGCACACCAACACAAAAAACAATTTTAATTGAAAATGGAATTTTAAAAAATTATATGCAAGATAATTTAAATGCGCGATTAATGAAAACAAAATCAACGGGAAATGGCAGACGTGAATCTTATTCGAGTCTGCCAATGCCGCGCATGACAAATACCTATTTATTACCAGGAAAAAATACACCAGAAGAAATTATTGCATCCGTTGAAAAAGGAATTTACGCCGCCGATTTTTCTGGCGGACAAGTGGATATTACTTCTGGAAAATTTGTTTTTACTGCAAGTGAAGCGTATTTAATTGAAAATGGAAAAATAACGCGACCAATTAAAGGCGCAACTTTAGTTGGCAGCGGTCATGAAGTGTTGAAAAAAATTTCGATGGTTGGAAATGATTTGAAATTAGATTCTGGAATTGGAAATTGCGGAAAAGCAGGGCAAACTATTCCTGTTGGAGTTGGACAGCCGACGTTGAAAATTGAATCGATGACGGTGGGTGGGGTTGAAAAACGTTAACCGTTATCCGCATAATTAAGTTGACACTAAGATTTAAAAATCTATGTGCATAATGTTACTCTTTTTATTTTTCTGCAATTCTATTTTACAGCATATCACCAATGTCAAGAGACTAACTATCGGATTTTTTGAGGGAATTCCTTGACAGTGTGATCGTGCAATTGGTATAAAATCCGCTTTGGAAATTAATTAAGGGGTAAGTGCATGAGTACGAGCAAAAACAGACAGGATTTAGTGGATCTCATCGCAGCGCAAGCTGACATTTCAAAAGCGGCTGCTGAAATAGCGTTAACAACATTTATCGACACCATTACAGATACATTAGCAGATGGTGGAAAAGTAGCGATCGTAAATTTTGGATCATTTGAAACATCACAACGCAAAGCTAGAACTGGTCGTAATCCTCGCACGGGTGAAGAAATGAAAATTCCAGCATCGGTTATTGCAAAATTCAAAGCAGGAAAACGTTTGAAAGATGCTGTGAATAAAGGCGAGTAATAAGTTAGTCGACAAACGATAACTTTTTATTGCATCTTTTTGAGTTTTCGGTAGTATGTCGCAGCGTGCATTAGTCAAAAAATGAAGACGAATGTGGTACAAGGATGTACGAGATACGGTGTTGGAAGCGGGTGCTTAGCTCAGTTGGTAGAGCGTCGCCCTTACAAGGCGAATGTCGTGGGTTCGAATCCCTCAGCACCCAAATGAATACGGAGCGGTAGTTCAGCTGGTTAGAATACCGGCCTGTCACGCTGGGGGTCGCGGGTTCGAGTCCCGTCCGCTCCGCCATCTTTAATTTTTAATTTAAGATGAGTTAATTATGTTGCAACGAATTAGGGATAGGATTTCAGGATGGATCGCTGGTGTTGTGATTGCGCTGGTTGCAGGTGCATTCATGTTATTTGGCGTTGAGTATTATTTCGATCAAGGCGCCGCAAATCAAAATGAAATGGCAAAAGTAAATGGCGTTGTGATCACCGATCACGAAGTCAATACTGCATTTTCACAATTGCAACAACAAACCGCAGCAGAATTAAAAGGTCAACCGTTAACGCAACCCATGTTGCAACAACTCAAATCCTACGCATTACAATCTTTAGTCACACAAACCGCTTTATTTACAACATTAGAAAGCGATGGTTTTCGTGTTAGCATGCAACAAGTTAAAATGATGGTTGAACAAGTTCCGCAATTTCAAGATCAAGGAAAATTTTCAGAACAAAAATTCATGCAAACATTATATCAATCTGGTTTATCGCCATTTGAATTTTTTCAACGCGTGCAATCGCAATGGGTTGTGAGTCAAGCAACCAATGGAATTGCAGGCAGCGCATTTGCATTACCAACAGAAATTAATCATTGGTACGGTTTGCAAAATCAACAACGCGCATTTGGCTACGCCATTATTCCCGCGCAAACATTTTTATCAAAAATAAATATTTCAGATGCGGCAATTAAAACATATTACACAGATCATCAAGCTGAATTTGAAACGCCGGCAAAAGTCAGTGTGTCATATATTATTTTATCGCCAACCGATATTGCAAAAAAAGTAATAATTACATCAGATGAAGCGAAACAATATTACGAATCACATCGCGATAATTTTCCAAAAACAGAAACTTTTGCATCTGCAGAAAAAAAGATTACAACATTATTGCAACATCAACGCGTGAATGCATCATTAACAAAAGAAAGTAGTACGTTAGCGGATGTGACTTACACCAATCCCGATTCATTAACCGATGCTGCGAAAGCACTTAATTTACCGATTCAAACAAGCCCAATGATTACAAAAACAGGCGAAAAAACAGGACTATTTGCAAATGCAAAAGTACTTGCTGCAATTTTTAGCGATTCTGTTTTTAAATCGAATAATAATAGTTTGCCAATTGATTTAGGTGATGGCAGTCAAATGGTTTTGCGTATTAATAAAAAAGAACCGAGTGAACCGATTCCACTTTCAACAGTGAATGCGAAAATAAAAACAATACTTTCTGAAAAACAAGCGCAAGCGCAAGCGGGATTATTGGCGTATCAAATTCAACAAAAAATTGCGGCAGGCGGCAATCCTGAAACAATTGCAAAACAAAATGGATTGCAATGGCAAACAGTTGCATTAACTTCGCAAAATGCAAAATCATCTGTGTCACAAAATATTTTAAGCGCTGCATTTAACACTGTCGGATCAAAAGCAGTGTTGGTAAATGCGAACGATTATGCAGTGATTAAAGTGAATCAAATAAAAAATGCTGACGCAAAAAATATTACTGCTGTCGAAACTAAAAAGCTCAATCAACAATTATCTGCATTGTGGGGACAATTATTGCAAAGTAGTTTTGTCAACAGCGTGATTGCAGATGCGCATATCACAGTCAAAAATCAATCGTAATCCTTGTTTCACACACCATTCCCGTCTAATCTAAAATAATATTCTCTTATGGATGGGGGTGTTATGCGTGATTGGTCGCATTTGCAAGAGCAGATTCAAACGAAAAAAGCTGAGCCTTGTATGTGGCCAGATTCATTTTTGCCGGAACAACAAAAAAAATTTTCAGAGTTTCATGAATACACTATTGGTGTGCTTGATGCCATTCTTCAATTCAGCATACCGGATGATGAAAAAGAAAAACGTTTACGTGATTTTCTAAAATTACGTTGGTTGCTTATTCAGAATTCTAGTTTAGATTATACATTTAATCCTAATTTATCGTCGAATCTCGCATGTCTATTAACAGCTATTTTTTTGACAAAACAAAATGAATCCGCTTGTGAAATTCTAATGCCGACAGTAAAAAAAATTTTTGGTAGCACATTTTCGCATGAAAAAATAAAAGACATTTCGGAAAATTCAAAGGGTGATTTTATTCCGCATTATTTTATTACCAATCATGATGGTAGCGCTTTGCTGCATGCTTTAGATATTTTTGATCGCGCAAGAAGTACTCCAGGAATATTATTTCCCACAATGACCGCATTAACCTCGACCGATGCCGAAACGGATATACGTAAAACTATTTTTTGCTTTTCAACTGAAATCACAGCAGCAGATTGCGAACAACTTAAAAAAATCGCAGGCGACGACAGTCAAAATTATTTTCAATTGTTGAAAAAAATAAATGATGCATTTCATAAAGAAACACCATCATTAGGTTACGCAATAAAACATTTATGTATTGCATTAATAAAAAGTTCGAAAGAAAATAATGCTGCGGATGCAGTTGCAGTATCGGCAGAGTGTTATGCACCTATTTTAAAATTTTATGCATATTGGTCGGCATTGCCAATAGCGACAAAAGAGCGAATTAAAAATTATGCGCCGGAACATGCGTGGAATGATATTCAAGAATCGCTGGAAAGTGCATTGCTATGTTTATTTGCCGCTATTCCAGAGATTAAATTAACGAAGGTTGAGTATGATCGTGTCAAAAAAGAAGAGATTGTTGAATGCACAAAACAATTAGGTTTGCATTTAGATCGTATCTTAATACATCATCGCGATGATTTATTTAATATTCCATTGCCTGGTGAAGAAGCGCAATTTCATCCGCAAGCATTGCCGAGTGGATCAGAAATTAATACGGCATTTGAAGCGATAAAGAGCGCATTGATATTACGTAAACCACTGCTGGGATTGCAAGATGATCGTTTGATTCAATATCATCATTATGTAAAATTATTAGGACAATATTTTTTTGATCCTGTATTTTTACCGGTCGCCGTTAGAGGTTTAGCGTCAGAAATTCATACTGTTGCAGATTTAACGCAAGCAGTTTTATTAATATCACCTGATAATTTATCAGTTTTAATGGAACCGATAGCTGAACGCTTAAAAAAAATAATGCGATCGGATGATAAATCATGGGATTCGTTTGCTTATTTATTTCAAAATACACCCATTGATTATTGGGCAGGATTATGTGTCGAGCTTTCATTTAAAAAATCACATCGATTATTAACTGGTCGAGACTTAAGTTTATTGATGGATCAATTTCCAGAAACAGAATGGAATATATTGTCAATTGCGATGAGCGCAGATTTGGCGAGTAGTGTGTTTTTAGATCATCATGATGTTGTTGGATTTTTTTGTCATGCACACACGGGCATGTGGAATACTTTTTATCAACATTTTCGCGCACCTATTAACAAAGTGTTGAGCACATCGGATAATGTTGCAAAACTGTATATGTATACTGATCATGAAGATTGGCACTATTTGTCGATTCCTTTACATGATGTTCTGATTGATCATCTTAAAACACCTGGTTTTATTGTAAAAATATTATCATCGATATTATCTCCCGATAGAAAAATTTGTTTTATACAAGCTATTTCACATTTGCTGGTAGAAGCACAACTTGATATACAAACCGTTTTCTTTACTTTTAAGCAGTTTCGATTAGGTCAGTGGAATTTGGTTGCTGAAACTTTAGGTAAACCATTTTTCAGACTATTGTTGAGCAATGAAGAAAAACTAACAGCATTTATCAAGCAATTTGAGAATAAAGTAGAACAAATTATTTGTGTTGATGCATTATCTAAACTCACGCCACTCTATTTTAAAACAGATCAAAAAAAATTATTTAACTTATTAAAAAATTTTCCCGAAATGGATAAGATTTTAATAAAATTATTTTTAAGACAATTGCCGGAGATATTGTTATCGTTCACAGCAACTTTTTCTACACTACAATCATTTGATGAATCAGTACCAGAAGAAATAAAAATCGCTTTTAATTATTTTGTTAATATAGGATTACCAATATTGGTATCTCTTGAGCACATAAAACAATGCGCTATTGATAGCACGCATGCATTAGATACCGCCGTTTTGCGTGATGAAAAAAATCCCGTGCAGATTTTATATAGAAAATTTGAGGAGATTGAAACACAAGTGTTGTACAAAGAATTGAGAGATGCTGCTGCACTTTTCAAAAAATTAGAATTGTTAATTGAGTTCATTGACGTTAGTGAAAAATTAGCTTGTGAAAATAATTTAAATAATGCTGCCGAAAAAAATCATTTAAGAAGTAGAACTATTTTTTGTACGGAATTAAATGCGGCATTTGGAATGGGTTTTTTTGTAACAATGCGCGACAATCGATATCGTTTTCAAGTAAGAGATTTGATTGCTCCAAAATTACAGCGCCAGTATGGTTTTATGCCGCCACCAAAACCACTTGATCTTCATGAGTTGTGTATTGCACAAAAGGAAATGTTGACCGCCGCTTTTGCAGCTCGCGCAAGACGTAACTAGAAAAAATGTCTGATTGTCATTATGATAGGCGTTTATTATTCACTAGGAAATTTTTTATGCGTCGTCGACTTATTGCAGGCAATTGGAAAATGCACGGCACACAAAAAAGTGCTGAAAATTTATTGCGTGCAATTTCAGAAAATGCAAAATCATTCAGCGATATTGAATTAGCTGTTTTTCCGCCATTTGTGCATCTTCCGCTGTGCAAAAATATTTTAAATTCAACTGTGCATTACGGCGCACAAACTGTTTCTGAATTTGCAGATGGTGCATACACTGGTGAAATTTCTGCAAATATGTTGCGTGATTTAGGATGTCGATATGTGATTATTGGACATTCTGAACGTCGTCATATTTTTAACGAAACCAATGCGCACATTACTCAAAAATGCATTGCAGCTGTGAATGTGGGATTAATACCGATTTTGTGTGTTGGTGAAACGCTCGCGCAACGCGAAAAAGAATTAACTTTATCTGTTGTGCAAGAACAACTTGATGTTGTGCGAATATTGAAAGATAATTGCAGCGATTTTAAAGAGATTGTGATTGCGTATGAACCTGTTTGGGCAATTGGTACTGGAAAATCAGCCACGCCAGAACAAGCGCAAATTGTACACGCTGCAATTCGCGCACAATTACCACAATCGAGAATTATTTATGGCGGCAGCGTAAAACCAGATAATGCAAAAGCATTATTTGCAATGCCTGATATTGATGGTGCATTGATTGGTGGTGCATCGTTGGATGCTAAAACTTTTTTAGAGATTGGAAAACTATGCAAGCAATAATTTTAATTTTTCATGTCATCATTGCAGTCATGATCGTTGCATTAGTTTTAATGCAACACGGTCGTGGCGCAGATGTCGGCGCATCATTCGGCAGTGGTTCATCAAATACAATGTTTGGCAGTGCAGGTGCAATGCCATTTTTAATGAAATTAACTGTAACGTGCGCGGCACTTTTCTTTTTGACGAGTATTTCGTTGAGTTATCTCGCAGCACGTGGTGAACATAAAGCAGAAATTTTAAATATGCCTGCGATGCCGACAGTGCCTGCAACCACAGCGCCAACAAAAACTCCAAATTCGAATAATGATGCTGGTTTTTCATTTACTCCAACCGTGCCAAATAAGAAGTAATGAATACAATGCCGACGTGGTGGAATTGGTAGACACGCAGCCTTGAGGTGGCTGTGGCGCAAGCCGTGACGGTTCGAGTCCGTCCGCCGGTACTTTTGCACAGTGATCAGCGTCGAGTTTTGATATATTATACGTGTTTCATTATCAGTAAAGGCGACAGCATGCTGACAAATTATTTTCCCATTCTTGTTTTTATTGGCATTGGCATTGTAATTGGTTTGCTGCCAGTTGCGTTGGGTTGGTTTTTAGGACCTCATCATCCAAATCCCGCAAAAGATTCTCCGTACGAATGTGGATTTGATGCGTTAGGTGATGCGCGCATGCCATTCGATGTTCGCTTTTATCTCGTCGCTATTTTATTTATTATTTTTGATTTAGAAACCGCATTTTTATTTCCATGGGCGATGATTATTCGCAAGGTCGGTTGGCTTTCATTTTGGTCGATGATGGTTTTTCTAGGAATTTTAATTGTTGGTTTTATTTATGAGTGGCGCAAAGGCGCGCTTGAGTGGGAATAATGTCACTACAAGATATATTAAAAAAAGACGGTTTTTTACTTGCTAAATTTGATGATTTAACAAATTGGGCGCGTTCAGGTTCAATGTGGCCAATGTCATTTGGTTTAGCATGTTGTGCAGTTGAAATGATGCAATGTGCTGCATCGCGTTACGATGTTGATCGTTTCGGTTTAATTTTTCGCCCAAGCCCAAGACAATCTGATGTGATGATTGTTGCAGGAACATTATGTAATAAAATGGCGCCGGCATTGCGAAAAGTTTACGATCAAATGGCAGAACCGCGCTGGGTAATTTCAATGGGTTCGTGCGCAAATGGCGGTGGTTATTATCATTATTCTTATTCCGTTGTGCGCGGATGTGATCGCATTGTTCCTGTTGATGTTTATGTTCCAGGTTGTCCACCAACAGCAGAAGCATTATTGTACGGCATTATTCAATTACAAAATAAAATTAATAAGAAAAAAATTATTCATCGTACTCCATCTGGCGTACGTGCTTAATGATGGCGCGGCGTTACAGAAGCCCGCGTGCAACTTGCGCAGCAAGTGGAACAAGGGCGTTTTGCAGAGAATACAAATGAACGAATTATTAGAACACATCCAAAATACTTTTCCCGACAAAATAATTTCTATCGTTGAAAAAGATATGATTACGATTGAAGTTACACCTGAAAATTTATTATCAATTTGCAAAACATTACGCGATGATTTTGCTTTCGAACAATTAATGGATGTATGTGGTGTTGATTATCTTGATTATGGAATTTCACATTGGCGCACACACGAAACAACAGAATCAGGTTTTAGTCGTGGCGTTAATGAAACGGGCGAGCGCAAAATCCCCTGGAATAAAGCACGTTTCGCATCTGTTTATCATTTACTTTCCATTTCAAAAAATCAACGCGTGCGCATAAAAGTTTATTTAATCGAAGAACCCATTGTGCCATCCGTCATTGATATTTGGAAATCTGCTGATTGGTTTGAACGTGAATCATATGATTTATTCGGAATTGTTTATGAAGGTCATCCTGATTTGCGCCGCATTTTAACGGACTATGGTTTCAAAGGGCATCCATTTAGAAAAGATTTTCCATTAATTGGCGAAGTAGAAATGCGTTATGATGCAAAATTACAACGTTGTGTTTATGAGCCAGTAAGCATTGTTGATCGCACTTTAGTGCCGAAAGTAATCAGAGAAGATAACCGATATGTCTGAAATAAAAAATTACACATTTAATTTCGGTCCACAACATCCCGCCGCACACGGTGTATTACGTTTAATTTTAGAAACTGACGGTGAAGTCATTCAAAAAATTGATCCACACATCGGATTATTACATCGCGCAACGGAAAAATTAGCAGAATCAAAAATATTTAATCAATCGATTGGTTATATGGATCGTTTAGATTATGTTTCGATGATGTGTAATGAACACGGATATGTTTTAGCAATTGAAAAATTATTAAAAATAAAACCGCCGCTGCGCGCAGAATATATTCGCACGATGTTCGATGAAATTACACGTATTTTAAATCATTTATTATGGCTTGGCGCGCATGCATTAGATTGTGGTGCGATGACTGTATTTTTATATTGTTTTCGCGAACGCGAAGATTTAATGGATTGTTACGAAGCAGTTTCCGGCACGCGCATGCACGCAACTTATTATCGTCCCGGCGGTGTTGCAAAAGATTTACCAGACACCATGCCGCAATATAAAAAATCGCGTTGGCATGATGAAAAAGATATTACAAAAATGAATACAAATCGCGAAGGATCTTTATTAGATTTTATCGAAGATTTTACAAAACGTTTTCCAAAATTAATTGATGAATATGAATCTTTATTAACTGACAATCGTATTTTTAAACAAAGAACGGTTGGAATTGCAGCAGTTTCTGCAGAACGTGCATTGCAATTAGGATTTACTGGCCCGATGTTGCGCGGCTCTGGTGTTGCATGGGATTTGCGTCGCAAACAACCTTACGCTGCATACGAACATTTAGAATTTGATATTCCCATCGGAAAAAATGGTGATTGTTACGATCGTTATTTAGTACGCGTGGAAGAAATGCGTCAATCGAATAAAATTATTTCGCAATGTGTAAATTGGTTGCGAAAAAATCCCGGCCCCATTAAATCAGCTGATTTTAAAATATCGCCGCCGCCGCGCGAAATAATGAAAGAAAGTATGGAAGCCATGATTCATCATTTTAAATATATGACGGAAGGTTATTCTGTGCCGGAAGGTGAAGTTTATTCTGCAATTGAACATCCAAAAGGTGAGTTCGGTGTTTATTTAATTTCAGATGGTGCGAATAAACCGTATCGATTAAAAGTGCGCGCAGCAGGATTTTCACATTTAAGTGCGATGGATGAAATTTGTCGCGGACACATGCTAGCAGATTTAGTTGCGGTGATTTCGAGTATTGATGTGGTGTTCGGAGAAATTGATCGGTAGTAAAGAAAAAATAATGCCAAGCAATTCTGCCTGGCATTACCTTTTTATTATTGACTCAATGTTTTTACCATTGCGTTGGCTGAGCTATTTATATAACTCAGGCAGGGATTGCCATTTGACGGATTAAATAATAAGGATACATCCGTCTCATATTGATCTTCTGGGGCTGATATATTTTTATTGGCCACAGAAACCCATTGATTATTTTGAGCGTTAAACGATTTCACAAATAACTCTTTTTTTCTAGTATCTCCCTGTGCCGAGACTGCCACATAAGGAACACCCTGAGGTGATATTGATATTGAAAGACCTGAAACCCATGATCCTTTTGAGGTTGGCGGGAAGAGTTGACCTAGTGGTTCCCATTTTCCAGTATCTTGGTTAAATCGAATAACATGAGGATGTGCATAGACATGTGCCACGTATGCAATATAAGGAGTTCCATTCGGACTCACGGCAAATGAACAATTATTAGTGGCGCAATCCGTCGACGCTGGCACATTTGTTCCTTCTTGCTGCCAAGTATTACCTATCAACTTCAGCACAAACAATTTGTTGTTATAGCTATAAAAAACAAATGGTGTTTCTTGGGTGTCAAAGGCAATTGACAACCCATCCGGCGACTCACCATTCGAGAGAATAATCTCATTGCCAACTGACCCCCAAACGGTGCCGTTAAATGCCAAAACAGATAAAGCAAAAGTAGGAGAAGAGGAAACTATTCCGTAAAACAAATAAGGTGTTCCTTGATTATTAACACCCAACGCTTCGCCAGAACCATCTGTCATCATTGGTAATGAATTCGCACCAACTGGATTCCAGTTTTTACCATCAAAATGATCAACAGTAACTGGAGTAAATATGCCTGGAGGAGTAAAAGCTACGTAAGGCATGGCGGTAGAATCCGATGCATTAATTGCAAATGATAAAGTGCCTATATTAGCAGAAACATCAGCGGGACCAGCTGGAACCCATGTTCCATCTTTTAGTGTCATTACAGACAAAGGACCACCACCCCCATCTGATTGATATGCCACGTAAGGAGTACCTGCTGCATTAATTGCAAAAGTACTTTGCATTAAATCAGATGCAAAATCCGCATTGCCATATACAATCCATGTCTTAAAAGAAGGATACGGTTTCATCGTATCTATGGCAAATGCCGATGATATTGTACAGTACAACACGATCATTATCGCAGTTTTTACCAATTTCATAGCATTCACCTCAGTAAATTATTAGGCGAGGAGTATAAATTATGGACATTATTTTGTCTATCTATTTAACTTCCTGGTTGGAATTCTACACATTCGGCATTCCAAAATTTTATTTTTTGATGTGAGCATTTCGAATTATGTATCCGCTCGAAACATTACTGAATTGCGTGGTGACACATCAGAAAAAATATAGAATTTCTTGATTTTTTGTTCTTTTTAGACCAACATTCGCGTGCTAAACTAGCGGAATTCGAAAATAAAAGAAGTAAACATGACGACATTTGAATTATCAGAAGAAACAAAAAAGCAAATCGATCATTGGTTGACGAAATATCCAAAAGATCAACGTCGCTCTGCAGTCGTTGCAAGTTTACTTGCAGTGCAAGAACAAAATGGCGGACATTTAACTGATGAAGCAATGAATGCAGTCGCGGATTATTTAAAAATTCCACATATCGAAGCGTACGAAGTCGCAACATTTTATGACATGTATAATCTAAAACCGATTGGTAAACATAAAATTGCTGTCTGCACTAATATTTCTTGCATGTTGCGTGGCAGTGATGAAATTCTCGCACATTTCAAAAAACGCTTAAATATAGGCATAAATGAAACCACTGCTGATGGAAAATTTACATTGCGAGAAGTGGAATGCATGGCAGCATGCGGCGGCGCACCGATGTGTCAGATTGATGATAAAGAATATATTGAAAATTTAACGTGTGAAAAAATTGATAAGCTTATCGATGGGTTATATTGACATTGTATATTTTCATCATATACAATTTTAAAAATAGCGAGCTAGTAATGTGACGCACATGATGGAAATTTTTGAAGGTATTGATGGATTTCAATGGGATGTTAGTAACATTGAGAAAAATCATTTAAAGCATGATGTGCTGTCATCTGAGTGCGAAGAGATTTTTTTCAACAATCCTCTTTTGGTGTTTGAAGATATTAAGCATTCACATCATGAGGCGCGTTATTATGTTTTAGGTAAAACAAACAATAATCGATCATTGTTTGTTGTATTTGCTGTGAGAAATAAATTAATTAGGGTTATTTCAGCACGTGATATGAGTAAAAAAGAGCGGAGTATTTATGAAACCGAAGCAAAAAAAAATACCGACGTTTAAAACGTTGAGCGCCGAAAAACAATTTTGGCAAAAAAATGATTCGGCTGATTATCTTGATTGGTCAACTGCAAAACGTGCTGTATTTCCAACGTTAAAACCGTCAGTCAAGACGATTTCTTTGCGTTTACCAGAATCTTTGTTGCACGCAATTCGTGTGTTGGCAAATAAAGAAGATGTCCCATATCAATCGTTAATGAAAATATTGTTGGCAGAAGGTGTGAGAAATGCGGATATAAGAACGAAGTAGGAAACCATATCACTTTTGCTCATTGAGATTGATCATGCAATTAAATCAAGTTTGTTACAGAACATTACATTTACCCGAACCGTGGACATTAAAAGCCTACGAATCTGTCGGCGGCTATCAAGTATTGCGAAAAATTTTAAAAGAAAAAACAAAACCATCTGAAATTATCGATGTTATTAAAGCATCTGCATTACGCGGTCGTGGCGGCGCAGGTTTTCCAACAGGATTAAAATGGAGTTTCGTTTCGCACGATGTGCCTGGACAAAAATATGTTTTGTGTAATTCAGATGAAAGTGAACCCGGCACATTTAAAGATCGCGATATTTTACGATTTAATCCGCATCAAGTATTAGAAGGTTTAGCAATCGCTTGTTACACAATGGGCGCAACGGTTGCATATAATTTTTTGCGCGGAGAATTTTACGAACCATTTTTACGCTGCGAATCTGCACTGCGAGAAATGCATGAAGCGGGACTAGTTGGCGAAAATGTTTTAGGCTCAGGAATTAATTTTAATATTTATAATCATTACAGCGCAGGCGCTTATATTTGCGGTGAAGAAACAGCACTCATGAATTCACTTGAAGGAAAACGCGGCGTACCACGTTTTAAACCACCATTTCCAGCGAATTATGGATTATATGGTCGTCCATCGAATATTAATAACACTGAATCTTATGCTTCAATTCCAGTGATTTTAGAAAAAGGTGCGAAATGGTTTGCTGATTTAGGTCCAGAAAAAAGTGGTGGTACAAAAATATTTAGTGTGAGCGGACATGTTAATAAACCAGGTAATTATGAAGTGCCGCTGGGGATTCCATTTGCAGAATTATTAAATTTAGCGGGCGGGATGTTAGATAATATTCCATTAAAAGCCGTTATTCCCGGCGGAAGTTCAATGCCAGTTTTGCCAGCCGACATTATGATGAAAACAAATATGGATTATGACAGTTTAGCAAAAGCAGGTTCTGCATTAGGTTCTGGCGCAGTAATTGTGATGAATGAAAAAACTTGCATGGTGCGCGCATTAAAACGCATTTCAAAATTTTATATGCATGAATCTTGCGGACAATGCACACCTTGTCGCGAAGGTACCGGTTGGATTTATCGTCTCGTAAAAAAAATAGAAGATGGCATCGGTGAGATGAAAGATTTAGAAGAATTAAAACGCGTTGCAAAAAATATTGAAGGGCGTACGATTTGCGCTTTCGGTGAAGCGGCGGCGTGGCCGGTGGGTGGATTTTTAAAACAATTTTATGATGAATTTAAATATCACATTGAGCATAAGAAATGTTTAGCGTGATGTTTCAGAAGCCCGCGCGCAATGAGCGCAGCTCATGGAACAAGGGCGTTTTGCAGTGAATATAGTGAAAGAGCAATATGTATGATTGAGTTTGAATTAGATGGCAAAAAATTAACTGCCCAAGAAGGCACAACCATTATCGAAGCTGCCGATGATGCCGGCGTTTATATTCCACGTTTTTGTTATCACAAAAAATTATCCATCGCCGCAAATTGTCGCATGTGTTTAATTGAAGTTGAAAAATCCGGAAAACCTTTACCTGCATGCGCAACACCCATCACACGCGACATGAAAATAAAAACAAAATCCGACATGGCGATCAAAGCGCAACGTGATGTCATGGAATTTTTATTAATTAATCATCCGCTCGATTGTCCGATCTGCGATCAAGGTGGTGAATGTGAATTGCAAGATTTGTCGATGGGATTTGGTCGTGCAAAATCAGAATACAATGAACCGAAACGCGCTGTTTACAGTCAAGATATTGGCCCATTAATTGAAACTGAAATGACGCGTTGTATTCAATGTACACGCTGTGTGCGTTTTGGTGAAGAAGTTGCAGGCTTGCGCGAATTAGGTGTTGTGAATCGCGGCGAAAAAGAAGAAATCGGAACATACGTTCAGCATTTTTTAAAATCAGAAATGTCTGGAAATATAATTGATATTTGTCCTGTCGGTGCATTAACGAATAAACCCGCGCGATATGAAACACGCGGATGGGAAATCAAAGAACATGCTTCAATTTCGCCGCACGATTGTGTTGGCACAAATGTATTTTTACATTCACGCGGACAAGAATTTTCAAAAGAGCGAACAGTGTTTCGTTCTGTGCCAAAAGAAAATGAAAAAATAAATGAAACATGGATGAGTGATCGTGATCGTTTTGCTGTCGAAGGTTTATATCATCACGATCGAATTTATAAACCACAAATGAAGAAAGATGGAAAATGGGTTGAAGTTGAATGGCAATACGCACTCGATGCCATCGCGCATTTAACATCACACATTCAAAAAGAATTGGGTGCTGCACAAATTGCTGGAATTACAGATTATTCTGCAACACTCGAAGAATATTATTTATTCCAACAATTTATTCGTGCGTTAGGTTCGCCGCATGTTGATCATCGTATTCGCGAATCTGATTTTAGTGATCAAACACGACGCCCTTTATTTCCGCAATTAAATACAGATATCGCAGACATAGAAAATTGCGATACGATTTTATTAGTAGGATCAAATGTGCGTTCTGAACAACCCATTATCAGCACACGAATTTTTAAAGCGACACAAGAAAATTTATCTGTGATGTCAGTGAATCCCGCTGAATATAATTTTGTATTTCCATTAGCAGAAAAAATAATTGATGAAGATATAATTAAATCTTTGTCGGATATTGTTGCAGCTCTGAGTGGAGCGGATCTTTCAGAAGCCCGCGTGCAACAAGCGCAGCGCGTGGAACAAGGGCGTTTTGCAGTGACTTCTGCCATCGCACAACGATTATTATCATCCAAAAAATCAGCAATATTCTTAGGCGCATACGCAGCACATCATCCACACGCAGCAACCATCCGTGATTTATGCAAACAAATCGCAAAATTATCCAACGCAACATTCGGATTATTAACCGACGGCGCAAATTCTGCCGGCGCATGGATTGCTGGATGTATTCCACATCGTGATGTTGTTAGTTCAACAGTTAAAACAATCGGCAAAGATGCAAAATCATTATTAACCAGCGATCCTGTCGCAGCTTATTTTATTTTAAATACAGAAATTGAAAATGATTCAGCATACGCAGAAAAAGCATTAGAAAATTTATCAAAAGCAAAATTAGTTGTTTGTTTAAATACATTTTCTACAGAAAAAATGCGCGAATACGCTGATTTTATTTTACCGATTACGCCTTATTCTGAAAATGAAGGTACATTTATCAATGTAAATGGTATGTGGCAATCATTTACTTCAGTTGGTCCCGCGCACGGCGAATCAAAACCCGCATGGAAAATTTTACGTGCACTTGCAAATATGCTGGAATTACAGGGTTTTTCGTATACATCTGCGAATCAGATTCGTGATGCACTGAAAGCAAAAGTGGATCAGCATGAATGTTGTAAAGAATGTAAGGATGTTGGTGATATTGTTTTGCCGAAAAATAAAGAAAATATTTTTGTGAAGATGTGGAAAATTTATCAAGATAATTTACTTGTGCGACGCGCAAAATCGCTGCAGGAAACAAAGATATGTTAGGACAATTAGAAACATTCATTTGGATCTTGATCAAAATCATCTGCATTTTAGTGCCGCTATTGATTACCGTTGCATATGTCACAATGGCAGAACGAAAAGTAATTAGTTATATGCAAGGACGAATTGGTCCGAATCGAGTTGGGTTTCGCGGAATATTGCAGCCGATTGCTGACGTCGTGAAATTATTATTTAAAGAAGTGATCATGCCATCGCGCGCAAATCATTATTTATTTATTATTGCGCCAATGTTAGCAATTATGCCTGCATTAGCAGCATGGGCTGTTGTGCCATTTATGAAAGGATGGGTGCTCGCAAATATTAATGCGGGTATTTTGTATTTATTTGCGATGACATCGCTCGGTGTTTACGGAATTTTAGTTGCGGGTTGGGCGTCAAATTCAAAATACGCAATGTTTGGTGCGATGCGTTCTGCAGCGCAAGTGATTTCATATGAAATTGCATTGGGTTTTGCATTGGTTGGTGTGATTTTAGCATCAGGCACAATGAATTTAACTGATTTAGTTTTAAAACAAAGCGGTGGATTTTGGCATTGGTTGTGGTTGCCATTATTTCCCTTGTTTATAGTGTATTGGATTGCCAGTGTTGCAGAAACCAATCGCGCGCCGTTCGATGTTGCAGAAGGTGAATCAGAAATTGTTGCAGGATTTCACGTAGAATATTCTGGCATGGCGTTTGCAATTTTCTTTTTAGCAGAATATGCGAATATGATTTTAGTTTCTGCATTAGCGTCTATTATTTTTTTTGGCGGATGGTTGTCACCGTTTCAAGGCATTCCTGTTTTAGGAAATTTATTTGCATTTGTGCCAGGAATTTTTTGGTTTTTATTGAAGATGAGTTTTTTTATATTTTTATATTTTTGGATGCGCGCAACTTTTCCAAGATATCGTTATGATCAGATTATGCATTTAGGCTGGAAAGTATTAATTCCGGTGACGTTGGTGTGGTTAATTGTTGTGGCGGCATTTGTAATATGAAAAAAATTATTCAAATCATCAAAAGCTTTACACTTTGGGAATTGCTCAAAGGCTTGGCGTTGACGTTGAAATATTTTTTTAAGAAAAAAACAACGATTCAATATCCAGAAGAAGAAACACCAAGCTCACCACGTTTTCGTGGCATGTTAGCATTACGTCGTTATCCAAATGGTGAAGAGCGTTGCATTGCATGCAAATTATGTGAAGCAGTTTGTCCTGCGCTCGCAATTCAAATTGATGCGGGTCCGCGATTAGCGGATGGTTCGCGTCGCACAACGCGTTATGATATTGACGCATTTAAATGCATAAATTGTGGGCTTTGCGAAGAGGCTTGTCCTGTTGATGCAATTGTATTAACACCTGAAA
The DNA here is from genome assembly GCA_001801815.1 of Gammaproteobacteria bacterium RIFCSPHIGHO2_12_FULL_36_30. Lineage (GTDB taxonomy): Bacteria > Pseudomonadota > Gammaproteobacteria > Coxiellales > Coxiellaceae > 2-02-FULL-42-43. The sequence continues at coordinate 49,563 of MGXU01000003.1, read as the reverse complement.
TGCATTATCACATTTCAGAACGCGGACAAAATATTTTAACAAAAGAAAAGTTATTGGAAGTAGGTGATATTTACGAAAAGCAAGTTGCGGAAAATTTGGCGATTGATAAAAAATATCGCTGAGCCATTTTAGCGAGCGCGTGTTGTGGTTATGGATGGTTTGAGTGAAGCTTTTGTGTCAGGGATGACACAAGAGAGCCTACACGGAAGTATTTACAGCGTCTTCACTTAAACTATCCTAACCATAACATAGAGCGAGCGAAAAAAAGATTAAGGTAAAAAATGATGATACCAATTCACGAAATAATTTTTTATATTTTTACAGTGCTCGTGATCGCCACAGCAACCATGGTGATCACAGCAAAAAATCCTGTAAAAGCAGTGTTATGTTTAGTGTTAGCATTTTTTGCAAGCAGTGTTTTGTGGATGTTAATGCAAGCAGAATTTTTGGCGCTCGTTTTAATTTTTGTTTATGTTGGCGCTGTGATGACATTATTTTTATTCGTCGTGATGATGCTGCGCACGGATCCCGATCATTCAAAAATAAAACTACGTCATTATTTATCGGGTTTTATTGCATTTGTTATTTTAGTTGGTACAGCGCTTTATGTATTTTGTGCAAAAAATTGGAGTGCATCGTCGACATTACCAATACATTACGCTGCAGATTATAATAATGTGCAAGCGATGGGTGTATTATTATTCACACGTTTTATTTATCCATTTGAAATTGCAGCAGTGCTATTATTAGTTGGAATGATTGCAGCGATTGCATTAGCATTTAACGGCAGAAAACCAGGCACAAAATCGCAAATTATTTCGCAGCAATTAAAAGCAAATAAAAAAGATAGATTGAGAGTGATAGATTTGCGAGGTGATCGCTCATGATTCCATTAATCAATTATTTAATGATCGCAGCAATTCTTTTTGGTTTAAGTTTAGTTGGCATGATTATTAATCGCAAAAATTTAATTATGTTGCTGATGTGTATTGAATTAATGTTATTAGCGGTGAATACAAATTTCATTGCATTTGCGCAATACTTCCAAGACCCATCAGGTGAAATTTTTGTATTTTTTATTTTAACAGTTGCTGCAGTTGAAGCGGCAATTGGATTAGCGATTTTAGTTTTATTGTATCGACGTCGTGGGTCGATTACGGTGCAAGATATTAGCGCGTTGAAAGGGTAATATGATTAAAGAATTATCTTTACTAGTAGTATTATTGCCATTGCTCGGTTGTTTAATCGCCGGATTTTTTGGCAAAAAAATCGGTGTGCGCGGCGCACATGCAGTCACGATTATTTTGATGGCGCTTTCTTTTTTCTGTTCACTCGCTGTTTTTAAATTAGTTGTGTTAGACGGCAATACTTTTGACGGCGCAATTTATACCTGGGCAATTAGCGGTTCATTTCATTTTGATATTGGATTTTTAATCGATCAATTAACTGCTGTTATGATGGTAATTGTGATGTTTGTCGCAACCATTGTGCATATTTATAGTATCGGTTATATGAAAGGTGATTCTGGCGATCAACGTTTTTTTTGTTATATGTCAGGTTTTACTTTTGCAATGTTGATGTTGGTGACCGCAAATAATTTTTTACAATTATTTTTTGGATGGGAAGGCGTTGGTTTAGTTTCTTATTTACTAATTGGATTTTGGTTTGATAAAGAATCTGCCGCAGAAGGAAGTTTAAAAGCATTTTTAGTAAATCGTGTTGGTGATTTTGGATTTTTATTAGGATTAGCGGCAATTTTTGATTATTGCGGCAGTTTAAATTATTCAACTGTGTTTGCAAAAATACAAACACTCGCGACAACAACGATTACCGTTTTTCCAAATTGTCATTGGTCAATTATCACCGTGATTTGTATTTTATTATTTATTGGGGCGATGGGAAAATCTGCGCAAATGCCATTGCATGTTTGGCTGCCAGAATCAATGGAAGGTCCAACGCCCATTTCTGCTTTAATTCATGCCGCAACAATGGTAACCGCTGGCGTATTTATGGTTGCGCGCATGTCGCCGATTTTTGAATTATCTTCAACTGCATTAAGTGTTGTAATGATTGTAGGCGCAACTGGTGCTTTATTTTTAGGGTTATTAGCGTTTGTAGAATTTGATATTAAACGCGTGATTGCATATTCCACCATGTCACAATTAGGTTACATGATGGCAGCAAATGGTGCGTCCGCATTTAACGTTGCGATTTTTCATTTGATGACACACGCTTGCTTTAAGGCATTATTATTTTTAGCGGCAGGTTCAGTGATTATTGCAATGCATCACGAACAAGATTTACGAAAGATGGGAAATTTAAAAAAATATTTACCCGTAACTTACATTACATTTTTAATTGGCGCGTTAGCATTATGTGCAATTCCACCAACAGCAGGATATTTTTCAAAAGACGCAGTAATTGAAGCAGTGCACGCGAGCACAATTTTTGGTTCGCAATATTCTTATATTGTTTTATTAATTGGCGCATTTGTTACGGCATATTATATTTTCCGCGCATTTTTTATGGCGTTTCATACTAAAGAAAGAATGGATGAACATACGCGCACACATTTAAAAGAACATTGGATTATGTTATTCCCATTAATTTTATTAGCGATTCCCTCTTTATTACTTGGAATGTTTGTAGTGAAGCCCATGTTGTTTGATTCGCCGGGATTTTTAGGAAATAGTGTTTTTGTGTTGCCGCAATATAATGTGCTTGCTGAAATGAGTACACGTTTTCATGGTGTTTGGCATGATATTAGAACTTGCGTTGACACATTACCATTTTGGTTTTCAGCTGCTGGAATTTTTTCTGCGTGGTTTATAGTAATTGCAGCTCCAAAAACATCAGATTTTTTTGCGAAACGTTTTTCATGGATACGTAAAATTTTTATCGCACAATATGGATTTGATATTTTTAATAATTGGTTTTTTGTGCGCGGCACGCGAAAAATGAGTGAATTCTTTTTTCATACTGGCGATGTAAAAATTCTTGATGAAGGAATGGTGGATGGTTCAGGTCATGGAATCACGCGTATTTCACGTATTTTACGCAAGTTGCAATCAGGATATATTTTTCAATATATTTTTATGATGATTGTGGGGTTATTGGCACTATTGATTTGGTTGGTGTATTGATATGTTTACAAACTTCCCAATATTAAGCCTACTTATCTGGCTTCCGATTATCGGCGCGATACCGACGTTAATGTTGCGTGGTGAAAAAAATGAAAATAAAGCACGGTGGCTTGCATTGCTTATCGCCGTTGTTTCATTGATCGCATCTATTTTTATGACATTTCATTTCAATTCTAATATTAGCGCCATGCAATTTCGCGAAAATGTTCCATGGATTCCAGTATTACATATTCATTACGATGTAGGTGTTGATGGTATTTCGCTACCAATGATTATTTTAACGTGTTTTACAATGTTTATTGTTGTGCTTGCATCATGGACGATGGTGAATACCAAAGTAGCGGAATATTTAGCTGCTTTTTTAGTGATGCAAGGAATGGTGATTGGTGTATTTGCTTCGATCGATGCAATTTTATTTTATTTTTTCTGGGAAGGAATGTTAATTCCCATGTATTTAAGTATTGGAATTTGGGGCGGTGCAAATCGCTCATATGCTGCGATTAAATTTTTTATTTACACTTTTTTTGGATCGGCATTGTTATTAGTTGCATTTTTATATTTAGGATTGCATGACAAAAGTTTTAATATCTTGCATTTTTATCACATGCATTTATCGCTCACCGTGCAAATTTTTATTTTCTTTGCTTTTTTACTGGCATTTGCGATTAAAGTGCCAATGTGGCCATTTCACACGTGGTTGCCAGATGCGCATACAGAAGCGCCGACAGGTGGTTCAGTTGTATTAGCTGCATTAATGTTGAAATTAGGCGCGTATGGATTTTTACGTTTTAGTTTACCGATCACGCCAGATGCAAGTCACACATTAGCATGGATGATGGTTGTGTTATCGTTGATCTCGATTATTTATATTGGATTTGTTGCAATCGTACAAACTGATATGAAAAAGTTGATTGCATATTCATCGATATCACACATGGGTTTTGTAACGCTAGGTTGTTACATGGCATTAATTATTGTTGAGCGTACGCAAAATTTAAAAGATGCGTATATGAGTTTAGAAGGTGCAATGACACAAATGATTTCACATGCATTTGGTGCGGGCGCAATGTTTTTGGCGTTTGGTGTATTGTATGAACATTTACATTCCAGAAAAATTATTGATTTTGGTGGAATTGCAAAAACAATGCCGATTTTTGCTGCATTTTTTATGTTGTTTGCAATGTCGAATGTGGGATTGCCAGGCACATCAGGTTTTGTTGGCGAATTTATGATTTTATTATCGACATTCAAAACAAGTTTTTGGGTAACATTAATCGCAGCTTCAATTCTAGTGATTGGTGCAGCGTATACTTTGTGGATGTACAAACGTGTTTTCTTCGGAAAAATTACGCACGAGCCAGTTGCGAAATTGCGTGATGTTTCTGGGATTGATTTGTGGATACTGATTTTCTTAGCGATTCCCGTGATATGGATAGGTGTTGATCCCAATCCAATGTTAAATATGTTTCATGCGTCGATTGGGAATTTGTTGCAGTTGGCGAATAGGTAATTTTATGTTTATAAATTTTATTTTTACAATCCCCGAAATCTTTTTACTTTTGATGTCGTGTTTAATTTTATTAAACGGCGTATTTACCAAAAACGGCGCGCCGAAAGTATCATTTTATTTATCGCAAATTACGTTAGCTTTAACATTACTTTTATTATTACGTTTTTTTTCGTTGTTAGGCGGTGGATCGAATATTGTTTTTTCTGGAATGTTTATTTTGGATCCGTTATCAGTTGCATTAAATAGTTTTATTTTAATCGCCATGTTTTTTACATTTTGGTATTCGCACACATATAACGAAAATAATGCTATTCCTGCAAATGAATTTTATGTTTTGGGATTATTAGCAACGCTCGGCATGATGGTGATGATTTCGAGCGCTGATTTTGTATCATTATTTTTAGGATTAGAATTAATGTCGTTGCCTGTTTATGCAATGGTTGCATTAATTCGCGGTAAATCTCGATGTATTGAAGCGGCGATGAAATATTTTATTATTGGTTCGGTTGCATCGGGAATGTTGTTGTATGGTATTTCATTATTTTTTGGCGCGACGCACAGTTTGCATTTTATGCAAGTCGCACAAGCAATTAGTGCAACAGCTCCGAATCAAAGTTTAATTTTATATATGGGTTTGGTATTTGTTGTTGCGGGAATTGCATTTAAATTAGGTGCTGCGCCATTTCATGCATGGGTTCCCGATGTTTATGATGGTGCGCCAAATTCTGTGACGTTATTAATTTCTGCTGCGCCGAAAATTGCAGGGCTCGGTTTAGCATTTCGTTTCTTAATTTTTGTTGCGCCAGCATTACATGTGCAATGGGATCATGTATTAATTGCAATTGCATTATTATCAATTGCAATTGGAAATTTGGTTGCGATTGTGCAAACCAGTATTAAAAGATTATTAGCTTATTCTTCGATTGCGCAAATGGGATATATGTTACTGGGTTTGTCGTGCGGAACTGTGCATGGTGATGCTGCAGCGCTTTTTTATATGACAACGTATGCATTAACTGGTTTAGGTGCATTTGGTGTCATTACTTTATTGTCACAAAAAGGTTTTGAAGCAAATGAATTGTCGGATTTTTCAGGTTTAGGTCAACGTCAACCATGGTTGGCATTTATGATGTTGCTGATGATGTTTTCGATGGCAGGAATTCCGCCGATGGTTGGATTTATCGCAAAAGTAAGCATTTTAGAAGCATTAATTCAAAATCATTCTATTTGGCTTGCGGTGATTGCAATTATTTTTGCGATTATCGGTTCGTATTATTATATTCGTGTTGTAAAAGTAATGTATTTTGAAAAAACAGAACAATCTATTACTGCATCTTGTCCGCGTGGAACATCTGTTGCAATTAGTATTAATGGATTAGCTGTTTTATTGCTTGGTATTTTTCCGGGGCAATTATTTATTTTGTGTCATGCGGTGTTTTGAGTGCGTCAATACTTTCATGTTTTGCTTAGCGCGTCTCTCTGCTGGATCTGTAAGTAACCATTGATATACCGGTAAAACTCGAATTGTTTTATTTTCTTTTTTAATTATTTTTGATTTATCTTTTGTCAAAATAAAACCGTGAGACAATTTTGTTTCGTCCATCGCTTCGAGCAATGCGTTGATTTCTCTTGCTTCGGTTTCTGGTTTTTCAAGTGATGCGCAGACTTGAATGAGTTGTGTGATTTTAACACCATCCCGTACAATAAAATCAACTTCGAGATTATTTTGAGTGTGATAATAATACACTTCTTGCTGGCGACGTTTTAATTCTAGAAAAACAGTGTTTTCTAGTAAATGTCCGTAATTTTCTGAAAATTTAAATGAGAGCGCATCAATCAAAGCAGAATCGATACAATATATTTTTTTCGGCGCCAATTGTTGTTGCTTTAATGCGTAAGTAAAACGTTTTGTTGAAAAGTATAAATAACAATTTTCCAAATATTGAATATAATTTTTCACTGTATTCATGCTGCCGAGATGCAACATACCTTTTAATTTATTATAAGCATAAAGTGATGCGGTATGACTAATTAAATGCAGGGATAATTCGCGTATCGATTTTTCATCCGTTAATTTATAGCGCGAAATGACATCGCGATATAAAATATTTTCATATAATTGAATTAAGAAAGATCGCTCTTGTTCAATGACATGCAATGGCATGCCACCTAATTTTAAATAGCGCGTAAATGCTTTTGAAAATGCACCTCGTGTTGTCGCTGTTGTGGGTGATTTATTTTTTAAATCTGGTATCGTGAATTCAATAAATTCGCTGAATGAAAATGGATATAATGTGTAAGGAATTGTGCGACCTGTTAAGCGTGTACTAAGTTCTTGACTGAGCAATGTTGCATTAGAACCAGAAATAAATATTTTTAAATTACGATCATGCAATCTTCTAACAAATAATTCCCAATGTTCTATATTTTGAATTTCATCTAGAAAAAATGTGGATTGTTCACCGTAAAATTCAGTGAGTGCTTCATGCAATACATTAAAATCATCAACCGTAAAATGCACTAATCGTTCGTCTTCAAAACTAAAATAAAATGCCTTTTGATTAAAGTGTGCTTTTAAGATCTGCTGCAGCAATGTTGATTTGCCGCAGCGACGAATACCGGTGATCACGACAATTTGTCGGCTTTTGATGGCCGATTGTAATTCGGTAAGTGCATGACGTGGATAAGCAGCAGGCAGCGATTTTAACATTTTCGCTTGTTCTTCGATAATTTCTAAAATCAGTGATTTTTCCATGGCGCTATACTCTCATTCATAATGAAAGTATATTTGCATAACCTCTCATTGTCAATGAGAGGTTAGTCGAGGGGTGTTTCGCGTATTATTTTCAGTGATGTCGAGTTTTGATTCTTTATGCATAAAATCAGTGTAAGCATATTTTTCAATTGATCTATCTTTGAATCGTATCGTTATTTCGCCACCATTAACAATAAAAGATTGTGGAGAACGTGGCAGGCTTTTTGTATGCAATAATTTGCCGTTTTCTTTATCAAAGATTCGCAACCAAGAATTGCAAGATAATGAAATAATCATTTTTTCATCTGTACTGAAAGTAGCGTCGAGCAAAAAGCAATTACCTGATGACCACTTCATTAATCTTGTATTAGATACTGTAATAGTTTGGTAAATTTGTTTTCCTGTATTGGTATCCCATATTCTAATTTTTTCATCGTCTGATGTAGTGATGATGCATTTTTCATCTGTGTTAAAGTGCGCTGTTTTTATTTTACTGGTTTTATTTGCTATTGTGAGTTGGCAAATTCCGCGTTTGATATCCCATATTTTTATAACGCCATCAGATGAGAGTGACATGACGCGTTCATTGTCGCGTGTAATACTGAGTTTGTGTATCGCAGAAAAATGTCCATGTAACACTTGTATATAGCGATTCGCTTGCAAATTCCAAACGCGAATTGTGCGATCTGCAGATGCTGTGATAATTAAACCATTTGAGCTGCAAACTGCATCGTAAACAGAATCAGTGTGCCCTGTTAATATTTGCAGCACTTCATTTTTTTTAGAATCAATAACGGAAACTCTGTTGCCAATACATTTCAAATAATATAATTTTTTAGTTTGATGTGTATTTACATCGTTCGTTGTGAGTGGTGTAGTTGGTTTGTAGAAATAAAATTTCTTTTCATCCAACTTTACATCTTGCGAATATAAATTATGTAATCGATAAATAAACATTGCTTTTGATAATTGCGTTATTCGAAATCTTTCTGGTCGTGTTAAAAAAGTGATGATCAATGCACCGATATCTGGATATTTAAAAATAAAACCGCATTTTGTAAGTAGCGCGAGCCACTGGATTTTTTCCCAATTGGGAATACAACAAAAAGGACTGTCTGTTCGCTTTGCAATGATCGCATTCGTGCTGCGCATCAAAACAATCCTTTTATTTTAATTTAATTTCCACTTAACGTTACTGGATCGTGACCTTCAATGCCAGCCATATTGCGATATAAAATTGCAACAACATTTTGTGCATATGGTATCGCCCAAATTAAACCGATGCCGAGTAACAATGTTCCGATCAGCATGACAATTCCGAGCCAAATTAGCGTGCCGAACATGCAAAACCATTTTTTGCTAATTGCTTTGCGTGATATTTCCATTACTTGCCAAGCAGATGTTTCGGTGCGATCGATGATGCCGAAATTAACAAAAGCATAACTGACAAATAAATACAGTGATAATAGAAAAAATAATATACCTACGACAATCGCTACCCATTTTGCATACATCACCAGCTGAAATGCATGTACCGCTTGAAAGCAGAGCAAACCTAAAGCGATTGGAATGCCAATCATCAACACCATCAATACACCAAGCAAAATAAAGCGCCAAATGAATTTCCAATGTAAAAATTCAAAACCATAAACAGCGCGAATTGGTTTGCCTGCTGCATGACGCAAAATAATTAAACGAAGACCCATGCTCATTGGCAATATCATAAAGATTTTAAATAAAAATTGTGCGATATGATAAAACACCAAAGACACTACAATACTGGCGGGTAAAACAAAGTTAGGATCCATGAAAAATGCAGGGTTTTGTTTAAATAACGCAATAAAATGCGGAAGATGTGCTACTTGCAACATCAAAAACATCAATCCGAGCATGCCAAAACCGCCAAAAACAACCAGTGATATCAGCGTTGCGCTACCCCAATATGAACCTTTTACACCTTTTACTTTTTGCCAAGCTTCTTTGAAAACACCACAACAGACATTTGAGTGTGCGACGTCATTCATAAAACTCTCCCAGTTCTAAAAAAGTACAATAAAACCAGTATAGATATAACTTACTGAAATGTCTATGCAACGTGGAAATAGCGCTTGTATTTCGCTATTTTTAGCATTAGTATGTCGCATGTTTATTGCGGGGTGGAGCAGTCTGGCAGCTCGTCGGGCTCATAACCCGAAGGTCGTAGGTTCAAATCCTACCCCCGCTACCAGTTTTTTTGATGGGGGCCTTGTGCCCCTTTTTTAATGGAACGCATAACGAATAGCGATGCAACAAAAACGCATACAAGATTTAATCGAGCCAACTATCCGCGCATTGGGATTAATTTTATGGTCTTGCGAATTGCATCAAAATAATCAACGCGCGTTATTGCGAATTTATATTGATCGTGATGATGGTTCTGGTGTGACAGTAGAAGATTGTGCAAAAGTCAGCAGAGAAGTAGGTGCGATTTTAGATGTAGAAGATCCCATTAAAAATCGATATGAATTAGAAGTGTCATCACCTGGCACAGACAGAACATTATCAACGTTGCCGCATTTTGAAAAGTATGTAGGAAATAATGTAAAAATAAAATTACGCATCGCAATTTCAAATCAAAAAAATTTTGATGCGCGAATTGAAAAAGTAGACAGTGATAAAATTTTTTTTAATATTGGAAATGAAGTAATAAATGTAACGTTAGGTGAAATACAAAAGGCGAATTTAACATGAATAAAGACATTTTACTCATCGCACAATCCATCGCAAACGAACGCGGTGTTGACGAGCTTGTTATTTTTGAAGCAATCGAAGCAGCATTAGCTGCCATTGCAGCGAAACGTTATCCAGGCGAAGAACCACTGGTGCGTGTCGCAATTGATAGAAAAACCGGTGATTATGATAGTTTTCGTCGTTGGGAAATTGTTGCGGATGAAGAAGTGGAATTGCGCGAATTTCCAGAACAAGTGATGGCATTATCACAAGCCAATAAAATTAACGCTGATTTATCCATCGGTGATTTTATTGAAGAGCCAATTGAAAATCCTGCGTTTGGTAGAATTGCAGCGCAACAAGCAAAACAAGTGTTGGTACAAAAAGTGCGTGAAGCTGAACGTGATAAAATTACAACACAATATCAATCGAAAGTCGGCACATTAATGATGGGCACTGTAAAACGTGTCACGCGCGATCATATCATTTTAGACATGGGTGAAAATGCAGAAGGATTAATGTTGCGCGAAGATATGATTCCGCGCGAAGCATTTCGTGTTGGTGATCGCATTCGTCTTTATTTAAAAGAAGTGCGCAAAGAAAAACGTGGCCCGCAATTATCATTGAGTCGCGTTACGCCTGAATTTTTAGTGGAATTATTTAAAATTGAAGTGCCAGAAATTGGCGAAGAAGTAATTACCATTATGGCCGCTGCACGCGACCCTGGTTCTCGTGCAAAAATTGCCGTGAAAACAAATGATGGACGTATTGATCCTATTGGCGCATGTGTCGGAATGCGTGGCGCGCGTGTGCAAGCAGTTTCAAATGAATTAAATGGCGAGCGCATTGATATTATTTTGTGGGATGATAATCCAGCGCAACTCGTGATTAATGCAATGGCGCCTGCAGAAGTTTCTTCAATCGTTGTTGATGAAGATTCACACTCAATGGATATTGTTGTGACAGAAGAACAATTATCACAAGCAATTGGTCGCACGGGTCAAAACGTTCGTTTAGCAAGTGAATTAACGGGCTGGACTTTAAACGTGATGAGCGAAACAGATGCTACTGCAAAAGAAGCAACTGAATCGGGTAAATTAAAAGAATTATTTGCAAGTAAATTAGAAATTGATGAAACGATTTCAAATTTATTAGTAGCAGAAGGCTTTACTTCACTAGAAGAAATCGCTTATGTTGCACTCGATGAATTAAAAGCGATTGAAGGTTTGGGTGATGAAATGGCTGCTGAGTTACAACGTCGCGCAAGTGATGTATTGTTAACACAAGAATTATCGGGCGGTAGCGAAACACATTCACCCGCAGAAGATTTATTAACAGTGGAAGGTGTCACGCCAGAATTAGCGACACAATTAGCAAATCATGGCATCGTATCGCGCGATGATTTAGCAGAATTATCTGTTGATGAATTACATGATTTATTAAATTTAGATGAAACGCTGGCTGGAAAATTAATTATGAATGCACGCGCTCATTGGTTTCAATAATGGATAACTAAAACATGTCAAACGTCACCATCAAACAACTCGCCGACTTAGTGCGAACAACACCAGAACGCCTAAAAGAGCAGCTGAAAGATGCTGGCGTTGTTGTGGCGAGTGATGATCAAAAAATTTCGGATGATGAAAAGAGAAAATTATTATTATATTTAAAAAATCGACGAGTAACAGATATTGCGAAACCTGCTGCATCATCCAACACAATTTCCAGCGCTAAAATGACATTGCAATCACGTTCTAATAAACAAAACACTGTCGTGATGCAAGGTAAAAAAAGTGTAAACGTTGAAGTACGCACAAAACGCACAGCGAAAGCGCCTGCTGTTATTACAGAAATTAGTACATCATCAACAACAAAACATGTGCAAAAACCAGTAGAAAAAACTACTGCGTCTGCTGTTACGCCTGAAAAACAAGCAATTATTTCACATGCATCACACACGCCACAACAACCAACATTAGCAGAAAAAAAATCAGCGCGTGCTTCTACAACGCGTGATATTCCAGCTAAAAATGAACCTGAAAAAGAATCGACACAACATATTAAAAAAGGTAAAAAAGGAAAATCATCTTTTGTTGATGATGAAGATGAAAAAGAAATCGCGCGCAAAAAAGCCTTAAAGCAACGTGGTGATGTGCGCACGCGTCGTTTCAATCCATTAATGGTTCAAACTGCTGGCGAAGATGATGAGGGTGATGAATTTGGTTACGGACATCGTCGTCGTAAAAAATTTAAAGTAAAAGAAGTTAAAAAACCTAGCATCGAACATGGTTTTGAAAAACCAGTTGCGAAAGAAACGCATGACGTAAATATTCCTGAAACAATTACGGTCGGTGAATTAGCGCAGAAAATGAAAGTAAAAGCTGCCGAAGTAATTAAAGTGATGATGGGAATGGGGGCGTTAGTTACCATTAACCAAATGATTGATCAAGACACTGCAGTTTTAGTTGTGGAAGAGATGGGACATCATGCAGTTCCCGTAAAAGATAATGCAGTTGAAGCAGGTATTTTAGATTATACAGACACTGCTGATCGCGAAATGTTGCCGCGTCCGCCTGTTGTTACAATTATGGGTCACGTCGATCATGGTAAAACATCACTTTTAGACTATATTCGCCGTACTAAAGTCACTGCAGGTGAAGCGGGCGGAATTACACAACACATCGGTGCGTATCATGTACAAACTGATCGCGGCATTATTACTTTTTTAGATACGCCAGGTCACGAAGCATTTACTGCAATGCGTGCGCGCGGCGCACAATGCACTGACATTGTTGTTTTAGTTGTTGCCGCAGATGATGGCGTTAAACCACAAACAATAGAAGCAATTACACATGCACGCGCAGCAAAAGTTCCAATTGTTGTTGCAATCAATAAAATGGATAAACACGATATTGATTTAGACCGCATTAAAACAGAATTATCTCAACATGAAGTTATTTCAGAAGAATGGGGCGGTAATAATATGTTCCATTATATTTCTGCAAAAACAGGTGATGGTGTTGATGGATTGTTAGAAGGAATTTTATTACAAGCAGAAGTTTTAGAATTAAAAGCACCAAATACAGGAATGGCACATGGCGTTGTATTGGAATCGCGTTTGGATAAAGGTCGTGGACCTGTTGCAACTATTCTTGTGACAAGCGGTATGTTGAAAAAAGGTGATATTTTATTAGCAGGTTCTGAATTTGGTCGCATTCGCGCAATGATTGGTGACGATGGTTTGCAAACTGAAAGCGCAGGCCCATCAATTCCAGTTGAAGTATTAGGATTATCTGCAACACCATCTGCTGGTGATGAAGCAATTGTTGTTCCGAATGAACGAAAAGCGCGTGAAATTGCAAATTTCCGTCACGGAAAATATCGCGATGTGCGTTTAGCAAAACAACACGCAATGCGTTTAGAAAATTTATTTACAAAAATGGGCGAAGATGCACAAGCGATTTTAAATGTAGTATTAAAAGCAGATGTGCAAGGTTCGCTTGAAGCGATTACCGATTCATTACAAAAATTATCAACACCTGAAGTGAAAGTACATGTGATTGCAGCTGCTGTTGGTGGAATTACAGAATCTGATGTAAATTTAGCAATGGCATCGAGCGCAGTTATTTTAGGATTTAATGTTCGCGCAGATGCAGGCGCACGCGTTTTAGTTGAAAAAGAATCTGTTGATTTGCGTTATTACAGCATTATTTATGATTTAATTGATGAAATTAAATCTGCGATGACAGGATTATTAAAACCAAAATTTGATGAAAAAATTGTTGGACTTGCACAAGTACGTGAAGTTTTCCGTTCATCAAAATTCGGATCGATTGCGGGTTGTATGGTTATTGAAGGCACGGTGCGTCGTAGTTTACCAATTCGAATTTTGCGTAATCATGTTGTTATTTATGAAGGTGAATTATCATCACTGCGTCGCTTTAAAGATGACGCAAGTGAAGTGCGCAACGGAATGGAATGCGGAATCGGTGTGAAAAATTATAATGATATGAAATCTGGCGATCAAATTGAGTGTTATGAAAAGATACAGGTGGAACGCACATTGTAATGGAGCGATATCACAGAAGCCCGCGTGCAATGAGCGCAGCTCATGGAACAAGGGCGTTTTGCAGTAACCCACCTCACAACGACAAATTATTAATTTATATTTTAACCCTATAGAAAATTTTTCGCAGCGAATCAAAATGAAAAATAATTCCCCCAAATCAAAACGCACCCATCGCATCGCAGAATTAATTCAAACAATCATCGCGCGTTTATTAATAAAAGAAGTGAGTGATCCGCGTTTACAAGCCGCAACAATTACTGGCGTTGATTTATCACCCGATCAAAAAAATGCAATTGTTTTTTTTTCGTTATTAGATCCAACCGCAGAAAATATTAAAACCACCGAAAAATCATTTGAAAAAGCATCTGGTTTTTTTCGTTTGCAATTATCACGCTCAACTGAATTGCGTCACACACCAAAATTAATTTTTAGATACGATGTGTCGTTGATGACAGGCGAACGCGTTTCAAGATTGTTGAGTGACCAGTGAACGGTATTTTTTTATTAGATAAATCTATTGGCATTTCTTCCAATCACGCTTTACAAAAAGTAAAACGTTTATTGCGTGCGAAAAAAGCAGGACATTCTGGAACGCTCGATCCACTTGCAACTGGAATGTTGCCCATTTTTTTAGATAAAGCTACAAAGTTAACTTCACATTTATTAGACGCAGATAAAATGTATAATGTTACGATGCAATTAGGCGTGCGCACCAATACAAGCGATGCTGAAGGTGTTGTGATTGCAACGCGTGATGTGCCGAAATTTTCTTTTGAAGAAATTAATTCTGCATTCAATTCTTTTCGCGGAAAAATTCAGCAAATTCCATCGATGTTTTCAGCATTAAAACATAATGGCGTACCGTTATATGAGTACGCGCGAAAAGGAATTACGATTGAACGTCAAAGTCGAACGTTAACAATTTATTCTTTAATTGTAAATTCATTTGAAAATAATTTTGTAAATTTCACCGTAAAATGCAGCAAAGGAACTTATGTTCGCACACTTGTTGATGATGTTGGTGAAAAATTAAATTGCGGCGCGCATGTTACTCAATTGCGTCGTTTATCTGTCGGCCCATTTTTAGAAAATCAAATGATGACGATGGAAAAATTAGATTTATTAACACAAACAGAAAATTTTTCTGTAGAAAATATTTTATTGCCCACAACTTTCTTTTCACAGCCAATGGTTAACAGTTAACATTTTTTATACCCATACTATTTCAAAAACCCGAATATAAATTGCACTTGATTCCTGAGAAAATATACCTCGTTATATTGTAATTTACACAAAATTTGTGTAATATCGGGAGGTTGGGATGGAAAATGTATACAAGGTTGAATTAACCAGAAAGGCTAGGAGAAATTTGAACAAAATTCCACAGCGTATCACTGATAATTTTTGGATATGGGTTGAAGATGTGGAAATGAGCGGGGTTAGAGTAGCAAGGAAAACAAAATCGTATCACGATGAGCCACTACAAGGTAAACGATTCGGCCAACGATCTATTCGCTTGAATCAAAGTTACCGTGCCTTTTACAGAGAAAAAAATAACGGAGTGGTTGAATTGATTGAAGTGTTGGAGATAAACAAACATGACTACTAAATTAATAAAAAAAAATATAAAAATAAAAAAAGTTTCTTCTACAGAATCTACAGTCCCAGCATTACCTTTTTTAGAAAAATTAACAGGTGGTAAGTTGACGTTGGGTAGAGCGATCCGCGCTATTCGTCATTGCAATGAGATTAAACAAAAAGTTTTTGCAAAAAAATTAGGTGTGTCACAAGCTTACTTATGTGATTTAGAAAAGGATCGTAAAGAAGTAAGCCCCGTAAAAGCAGCAGAATTCGCGAGAATTTTAGAGCACTCTGAAACACAATTTATTCGTCTAGCATTACAAGATATGTTTAGGCGTCAAGGATTACACTTTACTGTTGAAGTGCACAAAAAAGCCGCGTGATTTAATGTGAAACGCGATGCATTACATTTCTACGATGAGCGCATTACATATTGCACAACACCCAACGCCGTCAACGCTTCAATCAAAACAAATAATGGCCCGATTAATAATTGTTTTGCGCTTAATAAAAATGCTGGTTTTCTTTTTTCAAAAAAATGGCCGAGTAATTGAAAAACCCAACCCAGCACAAATAAAATTAAAAACAAACTGGCGCTAAATTGCGTTGGCGATGGTCTTGCAATCCACATTGCAAACAATGCCATAATAATTAAAATCACACTCGCGACAATTGCTAAACGCACATTTAAATAAAAATAATAAATCAACGCTGCAATTAAAAAAATCCACGCAAAAGAAATTTGCCATTCTGTTGCGACATCAATACTAATCCAATTAAATAACATCAATAGCGAAAAAATAATCATGGGAATGCCGATGTAATGCATCAAACGATTGAGTTTGTTTGTGTGTTGTTGTTGATAAACGGCGAGTTGTTCGGCGAGTGATTTCATAAACGCTCATTAAAAATTTAATAGCAGAAGTTAATTTATGAAAAATTGCTGATTAAAGCAAGAAGAATATGTCAATGCACTTACAAGATGCGAAGCTATTATACGCGTCTTCGCATTTTTAAGTGCATTGAGTGTGGCATTGTTACATGATGGCGCAGGAGCATGGACAGCCATCATCTTTTGGTAATAATGGTTGGCGAGCAGCGTGTTGTTGACGATGAAATGCATGTGGATTTTGTGAGACGGCTTGGTTGCCACGTAATTCAGCTAATTTTTGATAAAAGAAATGGTTTGGATCTTTTGGTGCATTGCCAGGTTCCCATGTAACACCATTATCTTTGATGAAATGATACTCAGCTTCACCAGACTTAGGATCAAATACTAAACGGTAATTGCGATTTCGGTTATATATCATGATAGGATTATTGTTTTCTTTTATGGTGGGTTGAGGTTGTGACACATTTAAAGGAATTGCTTGTTGTGTATTTTCCAAAACATCATGCTTTAATTGAGCAGAGACATTATTTCTTGTTGTAAAAGTTTTCCAAGTTTCCCATGGATTAAGAATTTGTGTTGTTCCAAATTTGGGATGTTTATTCAGAACCATATTTGCCGCTTCAAGAATAGCGATACCCAACAAATTTTCACCATCGCCATTTGGACCTGTTGCCCAAACAACATCGGAACGAGATATTTCAACTGGAAAAATACCTTGTTTTGCGCAATCAAGTGCCACTGACCGTTCGTTATTTTGTAAATGCTGCAAAATTCTTGCATATTGCACAGCAACCATAATTTGGTAAGTTCTAGGTACAAGTCGTCCTGATCCACCAGGAAATTCTACCATCGCATTTTTTTTGTCTTGCAGATCTCTGTGATAATGCGTGCCACAAACCTGATCGAAAGCATTTCTCTTTTTTTCGGCATCGGTTTTGCCAAAAGAATTTTTAATGGTGTGAAGTCGTCTGTCATGATTAGCTAAAATATCAAAGTTTGTCGCAACAAGATTTGTAAAATCAGAAGAAAAGTATTGTTTCCGGTCTGATATTTCTAAAATTTCATTAATCATGTTTCGAATCACTGCAAGGTTGACATGATTAGGTTGCGAGTTATGCAGATCGCAATAATACCCAATCAATTTTTGTGCGTGAAAAGCAGCTTCAGCACTTGGCCAAATTATCTTCTCACCATGAAAATACCTTGTACCATTCAGCGTATCGATGACTTCTTGTGGAACTGGCGCTACTCCCGATTGAGTCGTGTTTTGTAAATTTGCTCCAGTACCCGCATTTTTAAAGGGTAAAATTTGACGCATGATAATGCACTCACTGAGTTTTGTAGATTATAATTATAATAACCCAGTTAGATTAAGATAATCTTAATGCATTGTATACTTTTTCCTGTATTGCACCAGAAAACAAACACGAGTATGATTCTGGCTAATTTTCAATTTGGAGAAAAGCGCATGAAACAAGTTAAAAAATGGTTGTTGGCGGGAATGATTACCGCTGTTGGATTTAACATGGCAGGATGTACGCCTGGAAATAATACAGCAGGTTCAACTGCAGCTGGCGCAATCGCCGGTGGATTACTTGGCACGGCAATATTTCATAATCAAGTTGCTGGTGCAATTGGTGGCGCTTTGGTCGGCGGTATTATCGGCAATCAAATTGGTCAATACATGGATCGTCAAGATAAAATCAATATGCAAAGCGCGATTATTAATACTCCGGTAAATCAAGAAGCAACTTGGACAAGTAATAAAGCGGGTCCAAATGGTCAGCCCGTCACTTACACGATAAGACCTACAAAAAATTACACATCCGATCATCGTTATTGTCGCGAATATCAAACAACAGTGACTGTTGGTGGAAAAGCGCAACAAGCATACGGCAGAGCATGTCGTCAGCCGGATGGTTCGTGGAAAATTCAATCGTAATGAATGTTCGTCCTCGTCGTTTACGAAAAACTCCTGCGCTAAGACAATTAGTGCAGGAAAATTCAATCAGCATTTCCAATCTTGTTTTACCGCTATTTATTAAAGCGGGAAAAGATATTAAAAATCCAATTTCATCCATGCCCGGACATTTTCAATTAAGCATTGATAATTTATCCGCTGAAATTGACGAAATAAAAAAATTAAAAATTCCCGCCGTAATTTTATTCGGCATTCCAGAAAAAAAAGATGCAACTGGTTCCGCTGCGCTTGATGATAACGGTATTATTCAACGCGCGTTAAAATTAATTAAAAAAATCGCGCCAGAAATTTTAATTATCACTGATTTATGTTTTTGCGAATACACTGATCACGGACATTGCGGCGCATGGGATGCAGAAAAAAAATGTGTTGATAATGATGCAACATTAAAACTACTGCAAAAACAGGCAATTTCACACGCAAAAGCAGGTGCTGATATTATTGCGCCGAGCGGAATGATGGATGGAATGGTGCAAGCAATTCGCATTGCATTAGATGAAAATAATTTTAAAGACATTCCGATTTTAAGCTACGCTGTAAAATATGCATCGTGTTTTTACGGCCCATTTCGACAAGCTGCAGAAGGCGCGCCTCAATTTGGCGATCGAAAACATTATCAAATGAATCCTGCGAATTCAGATGAAGCTATTCGCGAAGCAATGTTAGATGTGCAAGAAGGCGCCGATATGTTAATGGTAAAACCCGCGCAAAATTATTTAGATATTATTTATCGTGTTAAAAAAGAATTTCCATATTTACCACTTTGCGCTTATCAAGTGAGTGGTGAATTTGCAATGATTAAAGCCGCAGCAGAAAAAAAATGGATTGATCATGATGCTGCAATGCTCGAAAGTTTACTCGCCATCAAACGCGCGGGTGCTGATTTTATTATTACTTATTTTGCGAAGGAAGTTGGTCGTATTTTATAAACTATGTGGCCGTATCTTTTCATATCACGATACCCATGCTTGTATTAGATAATAACTACTATTATAATATTAGTTATACGTCTAAATCAATGAAAGTACCACTATGATATCACTTATAACCGTTTCGACCACACAAATTCAGTTAGCGCATAATCTGCGTCGATGTCGCGTTAGTAAAGGATATACCCAATATGGTTTGGCGGTGCGCGCTGATGTGAAATTGGCAACGTTGCGTAAATTTGAGCAGACAGGGTTTATTTCATTAGAATCTTTTTTAAAAATTTTAATGGTGTTGGGATTGTTAGAGAATGTAGTGCGCGCAACTACAATTGAATCAATTCCTTTTGAAAATATTGACGATGTATTAAAAGAAAATAAAAAATCCGCTCGCAAAAAAGGGTGGCGCACATGAATTATGCTCCCATCACTGAAATAAAAGTGTCATTGGATTTTGGAGAAAAAAAAATTATTCCTGTTGGCAGATTAGCCATTCGCAATCATCAAATTTACTTTGAATATGATTTATCTTTTTTGAAAAATGCATTACCGATTTCACCATTGAAATTGCCAGTCGAACCAGGTTTAAAAATTGCAGATCGAAATTTATTTGAAGGTTTACCAGGATTATTTTATGACAGCTTGCCAGACGGTTGGGGCCGATTGTTGTTAGATAGATTGCTGCGTCAACAAAATATTTTACCAAACATACTGACACCACTCGATCGATTAGCGCACGTTGGCACAACTGGCATGGGCGCATTAATTTATGAGCCTGATTTGCACGATAAAATAAAAATAAAAAAAATGAATTTAGATTATCTCGCATTGCATTCGCAAAAAATATTGGATGGTGAAGCGGATAATATATTGCAAACATTATTGGCGTTGAATGGATCATCTGCAGGCGCACGTCCGAAAATAATGATTGGTGTTGATCGTGATAAAAAAAATATTGTGTACGGCGCGCATGCATTACCAAAAAAATATATGCCGTGGATGGTTAAATTTCCTAATATAATTGATGGTCATGATGCGGGCGCAATTGAATATATTTATTCTTTGATGGCGCGCGAAGCAGGATTAACCATGACTGATACACATTTATTTTCCACAAAAAAAAGCGCTTATTTTGCGACAAAACGATTTGATCGTGATCATCAAAAAAGAATCCATGTTCATACCGCAGCAGGTTTATTACATGTTGATTTTCGAACACCATCACTTGATTATCAGGATTTATTATCGTTAACAGAAGTGTTGACTCGCGATCATCGTGAAGTTGAAAAAATGTATCGACAAGCTGTTTTTAATGTTTTATCGCATAACCGAGATGATCATGCGAAAAATTTTTCATTTTTAATGAACGAACAAGGTGAATGGATTTTATCTCCCGCATATGATTTAACTTTTTCATCGGGACTGGGTGGTGAGCAAAGCACAACTGTATTTGGAAAAGGAAAAAATATTATTTTGGCGGATTTAAAAAAATTAGGATTACAAATAAAATTAGATAATAAAATAATTCAAAATATTATTGCGCAAACGAAAGATGCATTAAGTCAATGGAAAAGATTTGCGAAACAATATGACGTGAATGTAAGTAATGTTAAATTAATTCAAAAACAACTGGATTCAATTTTATGATTAAAACCAAAACTATTTTCACCTGCGCACACTGCGACGCGCAATATAATAAATGGCAAGGGCAATGTTTGGAATGTGGAAAATGGAATACTATTTCTGAAGAAATGCAGCTTGCGAATTCTAAATCGGAAAATCCAAGAATGGCTGGATTTGCCGGTGTTTTATCTGAAATTACTGCAATTCAAGATGTAAAAATTGAAACACATTCACGAATTCAAACTGGATTAGATGAATTTGATTTAATTTTAGGTGGCGGATTAGTTTCTGATTCTGCTGTTTTAATTGGTGGTGATCCGGGCGTTGGAAAATCTACTATTTTATTACAAATTTTATCGCATATCGGAAGCTCATGCGGAAGCGTGAGCGCAACATCTCGAGAAGCAATAAATTATAAACCACTTTACGTCACCGGTGAAGAATCATTACAACAATTAGCATTACGTGCGCAACGTTTGGGACTGCCGCAAAATAATTTATCTTTATTAGCAGAAACGAATGTTGAAAAAATTTTAATGGCTACAGAAAAATTTCAGCCAAAAATTATGGTGATTGATTCTATTCAAACAATGTATACCGATTTAATTCCATCAGCGCCAGGTGGTGTTTCACAAGTGCGAGAAAGTGCTGCAAAACTCGTGATGATTGCAAAACAAAAAGGGATTGCATTATTTATTGTTGGACATGTTACAAAAGATGGAACGATTGCGGGACCGCGTGTTTTGGAACACATGGTCGATGCAGTTTTATATTTTGAAGGACAAAATGATTCGCGTTACCGCGTTATTCGCGCTGTGAAAAATAGATTTGGTGCGGTGAATGAAGTGGGTATTTTTGCAATGACTGAAAGTGGATTAAAACAAGTTGCGAATCCTTCCGCGATTTTTTTATCGGGACATGCAACTGCTGTTCCGGGAAATGTGACGACGGTTGTTTGGGAGGGAAGTCGTCCATTATTAGTTGAAGTGCAGGCGCTCGTTGATGAAAGTCATTTGGCAAATCCGCGGCGCGTGACAGTTGGATTAGATCATAATCGTCTGTCGATGTTGCTTGCTGTTTTGCATCGTCATACTGGCACTGCAACTTATGATCAAGATGTTTTTGTAAATGTGGTTGGTGGTTTGCGCGTGATGGAAACGGCGGCGGATTTAGCGCAGGTTTTAGCTGTTATTTCTAGTTTAAAAAATAAATTATTGCAATCTGATGTAATTGTTTTTGGCGAAATTGGATTGTCTGGCGAAATTCGACCTGTGCCGAGTGGACAAGAACGAATTAAAGAAGCGGCGAAACATGGATTTAAAAAAGCGATTATTCCAAAGGCGAATGCGCCGAAGATGAAAATAAATAATATGGAAATTATTGCGGTTGAGAATGTGCAGCAGGCGTTGTCTTTTATTTAATTTTAAAAGACAAGCCTGGCGCAATTTATTTATGGCACATCAGTAAAAGTGACAGTGTAGTTATCTGTTATTTGTGTTCTTGCAATTTGGCAGACAGGAACTGGATCATATTGTGTGCCGCCTTGACAATTTGCTTTTGGTTGTACGCCCGGCGGATTAGGTGGACCTACCGAGCCTGAACAGATATCGCATCCCAATGGATAAATTCCGGCTATACCGTTGTATGATCCAGGAGTTGCTTTAGACATATCGATGTTAAATTTATTGCTCGTTCCTGTAATTTGTATCAAGTTGTTTACTCCAGAAACTGCGCTGATATCGATTGTGTCCTGCGAATTAACACCGTTGAGTGTAAATTCAGCAAGAGTTGTTGGTGGTACGTTAGACCATGGCAAGTTACTCACCGAAAAAGCAACGCTGGCTTGTGATGTAGGTGCATTATTGGTGGCTGCAAGTGATGTGCAATTAGCGCTGGTTGGCGTAATCGGAACAATATTTATTGTGCCTGATTGGCCTTTGCCCAGTGAAAATTGGCAAACGATCGGATTGCTGGTAGTAAATTGACATGTTGGAGTGCTGACCAGCGTAAAGCACGCGTTGAAGAAAGCAAGACTAGGAATATGTGTTGGTAGATGAGTTACAGGATCGTCTGGTCCCAATACATATCCTAAAATACCCATGTAAACAGTTATCGGATCATTGCTAGTGCTATTCGTAACTGTAATTTGTCTGCCGCCGTTTGGAAAAGTGTATGGTGCTGAAGCATTTTGATCAGGAATACTCGCTGAATCCGTTACGTTCACTACAATTTTATAACTAGCCGCTGTTAATCCAGCTAATGTTGCAGTAGTTGTTTGTGTTGGAGTTGGCAAAGGTTGTGTTGGCGTTGGTGTTGCTGTAACAGTATAAGTATACGGTGGTGTTCCGCCTGTCGCCGCGTTCCATGTAACTGTTGCTGATCCACCCGTGCCAGTTGCACTAACTCCGGTTGGTGGGTTAACGCCACCGCCGCCACCACCAGGACAACTGCTAGCGCCACCTGCGCCAGACCAACTGTTTGATGGTGAAAGTGCGAATGTCGTTCCACTTGCATTCCCACAAGGATAATTTCCGCTGACTAATGTTCCGCTGCTGATGCAGGCTGTACAACTGTTGCTACCGCTCGAAACAGTAATTTGATTTGCCGCAGGACTACAAGCAGCTGTAATTGATGTAGCATGTGGTCCACCCGCGTTTCCATTTGAAACACCTGTGCAGCTATATAAAAGTGCGTTTGGTTCTGCGCCAGAAGTATTAATTAAAATGCCAGCATAACTAGTGAATGTTATAAAAATCAATCCAAAAGTTAATACCTTCAAAAACATCTTTAATGTACACATCACGCAATCCTCACAAAACATTTCGCTTACCCGTAACTATAGTTCGTCCTTGAAAAAATGCTCATAAAATGCACAAAATAATATTAATTTTAAAATCATATAGTTAAGTGATTTTATTAATCCAAATTTGTAAAATTTCTTGCTGTTTTAAAAGTTCAGAAAAATTCACAAAACCCCAACTATTTGTTTTCTTAAAACTGAGTTACACTGCGTGAAATATTTTTTCAACGGAGTTTTCCATGCAAAATGATTTTGAATTGTGGCAAGCGATTGCAAATGAAGCGCAACGTCAAGAAGATCACATTGAATTAATCGCATCTGAAAATTATGTCAGCCGCGATATTTTAAAAGCGCAAGGGACTGTACTCACAAACAAGTACGCCGAAGGTTATCCCGGAAAAAGATATTACGGCGGATGTGAATTTGTCGACGTCGTCGAAAATTTTGCAATTGAACGCGTAAAAAAATTATTTAATGCAGATTATGCAAACGTGCAACCGCATTCTGGTTCGCAAGCAAATCAAGCTGCCTATGCAGCATTATTACAACCAGGCGAAATGATTTTAGGAATGGATTTATCGAATGGCGGACATTTAACACACGGCGCGCCAGTGAGTTTTTCTGGAAAAATTTATAAAGCAATTCATTACGGATTAAATGCACAAGGATTAATTGATTATGATCAAATGCGTGATTTAGCCTTAAAAAATAGACCTAAAGTATTGGTCGGTGGATTTTCTGCTTATTCGCGAATTGTGGATTGGAAATTAATGCGTGAAATTGCAGATGAAGTGGGGGCGTATTTCATGGTTGATATGGCACACGTTGCAGGATTAATTGCAGTAGGATTATATCCATCACCTGTGAATATTGCAGATGTGACAACTTCAACAACACATAAAACATTACGCGGTCCACGCGGCGGATTAATTCTTGCCAAAAAAAATCCAGAATTAGAAAAAAAATTAAATTCCGCTGTTTTTCCAGGCTCGCAAGGCGGACCATTAATGCATGTTATTGCGGCAAAAGCAGTGGGATTTCAAGAAGCGCTCGATCCATCATTTAAAATTTATCAACAAAATGTAATTGATAATGCGCGCGCGATGGCAGATACATTACAAAAAAGAAATTACGATATTGTTTCAGGCGGCACAGACAATCATTTATTTTTGTTAAGTTTGTTAAATAAAAATATCACGGGAAAAGATGCAGAAATTCGATTAGGGCAAGCGCATATTACATTAAATAAAAATACGGTTCCTGGCGAAACGCGTTCGCCGTTTATCACCAGCGGTTTGCGCATTGGTTCACCTGCAATGACAACACGCGGATTTAAAATCGCCGAAGCAAAATTAGTGGCAAGCTGGATTGCCGATATTTTAGATGATATAACTAATGACGCTGTTTTAATGCGTGTGAAAAATAATGTATCGGAACTTTGTAAAAAATTTCCGGTGTACGAAACGGATAACGAATAACGGATAATGCCCACATGCACTGCCCATTTTGCAACACCGCCGACACAAAAGTGATTGACTCACGCTTAACCGATGACGGTTCACAAGTGCGTCGTCGTCGCGAATGTATTGCATGCAATGAACGCATCACGACTTTCGAAACAGTGGAATTATCTTTGCCGCGCGTGATTAAACGCGATGGTGAACGCTGCGCATTTGATGTTGAAAAATTAAAAGCGGGCATGTTACACGCATTAGAAAAAAGACCTGTGATTACAGAAAAAATTGATGCGGCAATCAATCGCATTTTAAAAAATGTTCGCGCATCGGGCGAGCGTGAAATTGCATCATTGCAATTAGGTGAATGGGTAATGAATGAATTGCGTGAAATGGATCAAGTTGCCTATGTGCGATTTGCTTCTATTTATCGTAGTTTTCAAGATATCAATGCGTTTCATGCAGAAATACAAAAATTGCAATCGGAAGTGTAAATGAATTCAAAAAAACCAGCTATTCCCAACAAACGCCATCAATCTCGCGCGTACGCAATGCAAGTAATTTTTCAATCGCATTTTTCAGATGAAGCGATCGATACTTTATTACAAGAATTTTTAATCGATCATTTGCGCGAAGAAAAAAATATTGATCTCGATTATTTTCGCATTTTAGTTTTAGGCACTTTAAAAAATATTGAATCACTCGATAAATCAATGACGCCATTTTTAGATCGCGCAATAACACAATTAAATCCCGTAGAATTAGCAGTTTTGCGATTAGCAGTTTTTGAATTAACACATCAAAAAGAAGTCCCGCCTGTTGTTGTCATTAATGAAGCGATTAATTTAACCAAAGAATTTGGCTCGCAAGATGGTTATAAATTTGTGAACGGTGTGTTGAATGCGATGGTGAAAAATAATAAATAAAATTTTTCTATGCCTGCACAAATTCCGCGGAAACCCTGGTGTTATGATCGGGCTCATCGGTACCGCCATAGCTTGGCGGATCTGGGAGCACCACTCGTTCATTAAGTCGAGGCGAAGTGTGCAATTG
Source organism: Gammaproteobacteria bacterium RIFCSPHIGHO2_12_FULL_36_30 (assembly GCA_001801815.1). GTDB lineage: Bacteria > Pseudomonadota > Gammaproteobacteria > Coxiellales > Coxiellaceae > 2-02-FULL-42-43. The sequence continues at coordinate 23,067 of MGXU01000003.1, read as the reverse complement.
CATGCCGCCATCACCTTTTCTAAAAACCCAACAACAAACCAGCATGATCAAACCTATTATTAACGACATTATGCTAATTGCTTCAGCTGCTGAAATTGCGCGTGGATCGACGTGACGATATTTTGATGGTGCAGATGTACCAGTATGATTGGTTGTGTTGCCTTGAGCATGCGTTGTTAATGCAAAAAAAATAAACGCCAGCATTTTTTTTATGTCAGGTAATTGCACGATATTTCTAAAAATAGTTTTCTGTGACTATAGTGACACATTAACCTTTTGTCAATTTTTTCCGATGCCACAAAATCGGCGCAGCACTTAAAATACGCGCATTAAAAATATTCAGCGGTGGATTGGTAGATTGAAAATTTGTGCAAGATAATGTGTATGTTCCAGATTCATTATCTGCATGAATGTAACGCGGAATGATGGTGTGATCTGCTAATTCAACAATGCATGCTTGCGCTAAATATAATTGAATTTCTTCTGGCTTCGTAAAACGCACGCCACCAACATAATCGCCTGCGCGAAATTGCGGTTCCATTGTATCATCTGAAATCGTAATAATAATTGCATTTTGATTATGTGTTTTAAATGCCTGCAATTCTTGATAAATCGCTTGCTCTTCTTGCAACGCAACTTGACTGAAAAAATTTTCCATGTCGCTTGGTGTGAATTGATTATTGGTCATTTCAAACGGACGTGGCGGAACGCCTGTGCCATTCATCAACCATTCCAACGAACAAATTAATCCTTCAATTTTTAACGCTTCAATAATACGTTTTGCACCTTTTTTTGATAATGGATTTTTGCCTTGTTCCCAACCTTGCAAAGTATTCGCGCTGATTTGATATTTTTTTTCAAATTCGCGACGCGTGGAAATGCCAGCGAGAATTCTTGCGCGTCGAAGACGATCGCCGGAATGAGTAAGATTTTTTTCGATTAACATAAGGCATATCATCCATGAGTTGAGCTGAGCTTATCATAACAAAATTAAAATGATGTGCAAAATAATCCATGAAAAAATAGCAGCCAATAAATCATCCAGCATCACGCCAAAACCGCCGTGGACATTTTTATCTATCCACCGAATTGGAAAAGGTTTGACAATGTCAAAAAAACGAAATAATAAAAATCCAATCAATAAGAAATACCAATTCATTGGAATTAAAATCATTACAATGGGAAATGTTGCGATTTCATCGATAATGGCGGCGGGGTGGTCATCGGTTCCAAAATCGCGATTGGTAATATTGCATACATACATGCCGATTAAAAATAATAAAACAACTGCGACAATATAAAATTGCAATGTTGTGCGCGATAAAAAAATTGTTAATGGAATTGCAAGTAGCGTGCCGATTGTGCCTGGAAAATAGGGGAATGTGCCGAATCCAAAACCACATGCGATAAAATGAATGGGGTTCGTCCAGATTGAATGTGGTGGGGGGATGGATTTTTTTTGATATTTTCTCACGCTCACACTTCTCTGCGCGCCGACCCTGTATACAACTGTCTCGGACGATACAGTGGATGATCCGCATCATCCATCATTTCACGCCAATGACTTGCCCAACCAACCGTTCTTGCTAACGCGAAAAAAACAGTAAATAAATTTGTTGGGATATTCATTGCACTTAAAGTAATACCTGAATAAAAATCAACATTCGGATATAATTTTCTTTCGATAAAATAAGAATCACTTAACGCAATTTTCTCAAGCTTTACAGCAAGTTTAAATAAAGGATCATTATGTTTATTTAACGCATCTAAAACTTCATGTGTTGTTTCTTGCATTACTTTCGCGCGTGGATCATAACTTTTATAAACGCGATGACCAAATCCCATTAAACGAAACGGATCATTTTTATCTTTTGCTTTTGCAATATATTTTTCAATTTGTGATTCATCACCAATCATTTTTAACATATTCACACACGCTTCATTTGCGCCGCCATGTGCTGCGCCCCACAATGCGCTAATTCCAGCTGAAATTGCGGCAAAAGGATGTGTGCCAGTTGAACCTGCCATGCGCACAGTTGATGTTGATGCATTTTGTTCGTGATCAGCGTGCAATATAAAAATACGATCGAGCGCGCGAATTAAAATTGGATTATGTGTTTTTTCATCATCGCCCATTAACATGTGTAAAAAGTTTTTTGTAAACCCTAAATTTTTATCAGGCGCGATAAATGGCAAGCCTTGATTGTGTCGATAAGTCATTGCAGCAACTGTTGAGATTTTTGCAATCAAACGAATCACCGCGCGTTCGCGATCTTCTGGTTTTTTTAAATCACATGCATTGCCTTGACGCGTTGATAATCCACCCATCACCGACAATAACATTCCCATCGGATGTGCATCACGCGCAAAACCTGAAAATAAATTTTTCGTGAAATCACAAACAGGTGCAGCTTCTGCAATTTTTTCTTCAAATGTTTTTTTCTCTGTTTTTGAAGGTAATTCGCCGTAAACTAATAAATAACACACATCGATGTAATCACATTTTGCAGCGAGTTGATCAATTGAATAACCGCGATAAAGTAAAACACCTTTGTCGCCATCGATGTAAGTGATTTTTGATTCGCATGCTGCTGTTGCATAAAAACCAGGGTCAAAAGTGTAATGATGATATTTTCCCAGTGTTTTCACATCGATAACTGATTCACCGAGCGTAGGAAAATAGATTGGCATCTCAACTGATTGATCGTCAAAAGATAATGTTGCAGAATTTTTTTTTGCAGTTACCATAGCTCATCTCTTGGAAAGTGAAATAGAATGTGCAATATAGCATGATAAAAAAGCGGTGTGAATTTCCACAGCAAAAATAAAATTCGCATTTTGATCCGCGTGTGATATATAATTCTATCTGTTCCTGTAGCAGATATCATAATAAACATTATGTCCAACTAATTAAAATACATGGGAAAAAATAGTGAATAATCACACAAGACCTGTTCATTTAGACTTAACCCGCATGAAATTCCCGCCAATGGCAATCGTATCAATTATGCATCGCATTTCGGGCGTTTTGTTATTTTTGTTATTACCGTTTGTTTTGTACTTGCTATACACTTCGCTGCAATCGCAAGCCGATTTTGAACAGTTACGTCAATTTACAATGGCGTCACCTTTCGTTGAATTTTTATTGTGGATATTAGTTTCCGCAGTGTGTTTTCATTTTTTAGCGGGCGTTCGACACATGTTAATGGATTGCGGATTAGGCGAAGGATTGCATGTCGCACGCGTTACCGCATATTTAATTATTTTGTTGGAAGTGATTGCGATGATTTTTGCTGGAGTGTGGTTATGGTAAATCAAAATAATATAAATCGTCGCGGATTTCACGAATGGATTGTGCAACGCGTCAGTGCAGTTTTAATCGGTATTTACGCAGTTTTTATTTTCGCTTTTATTTTTACGCATGACCCAATGCATTTTCCAACATGGAATAATTTATTTGCAAGTGTCGGAATGAAAATCGCAACTGTTGTCGTATTAATTGCAATTTTATGGCACGCATGGATCGGTTTGTGGACTGTATTTACTGATTATGTTAAAAATGGCGCCGTGCGTTTGGTGCTGGAAATACTGGTTATTTTAGCGTTATTGAGTTATGTCGTTTGGTGTTTAGATGCGATTTGGTAAGTGAGCTCTCATGAATATTGAAACAAAAGAATTTGATGCAGTCATCGTCGGCGCCGGCGGCGCAGGCATGCGCGCTGCATTGCAATTAGCGCAAAGCGGAAAAAAAGTTGCGGTAATTTCAAAAGTATATCCAACGCGGTCACATACTGTTTCAGCGCAAGGTGGAATTGCAGCTGCACTTGCAAATGTCACGCCCGATAAATGGGAATGGCATATGTATGACACTGTTATGGGTTCTGATTGTTTAGCGGATCAAGATGCAGCGGAATATATGTGCGAACAAGCGCCGGCATCCGTCATTGAATTAGAACATATGGGTTTACCATTTTCGCGTTTGGATGATGGAAAAATTTATCAACGCGCATTCGGCGGACACACGCGTGATTTCGGCGGCGAATTAGCAAGAAGAACTTGCGCAGCAGCAGATCGCACTGGTCACGCAATGTTGCACACGTTATTTCAAAAAAATATTGAAGCAAAAACACATTTTTTTCATGAATGGGTTGCGCTTGATTTAGTGCGATCGGAAAACGGTGGTGTTTCTGGTGTTGTCGCAATATGCATGGAAACAGGCGAAATCGTTTATTTCAAAGCACGTGCAACTGCATTAGCAACAGGTGGCGCAGGTCGTATTTTTGAAACAACAACAAATGCATATATAAATACCGGCGATGGTTTAGGTTTAGTTTTACGCGCAGGATTACCTGTGCAAGATATGGAATTTTGGCAATTTCATCCAACTGGTTTAGCAGGAGTTGGCGCATTAATTACCGAAGGTGCACGCGGCGAAGGTGGATATTTATTAAATGGAAATGGCGAACGCTTTATGGAACGTTATTCGCCGCATTTAAAAGATTTAGATTGTCGCGATATTGTTTCGCGCTCATCGATTATTGAAATTTTAGAAGGTCGTGGCGCAGGTCCTGATAAAGATTATGTATTATTAAAATTAGATCACTTAGGTGAAAAAGTTTTAAATGAAAGATTGCCTGGCATTTTAGAATTATCCAGAAAATTTTTAAATGTTGATCCGGCAAAACAGGCTATTCCAGTTGTCCCAACCTGTCATTATCAAATGGGTGGAATTCCAACCACCATTCATGGACAAGTTATTACGCGCGAAAATGGTCGCGATAAAATTATTGAAGGATTATTTGCAGCGGGTGAATGTGCATGCGTTTCTGTGCACGGCGCAAATCGACTCGGTACAAATTCATTATTAGATTTAGTGGTATTTGGTCGCGCAATTGGTTTGCATTTAGAAAAAGATTTAAAAGCAGGTTTAGATCATCGCGTTGAAGATTCCGCAGAAATTGATCGTGCTGTTGCACATTATGAACGTTGGAATAATAAATCAAATACAGAAGATCCTTATGCAATTCGCAGCGCAATGAAAAAAATTATGCAAAATAATTTCGGCGTATTTCGTGATGAAGTGCACATGGAAAAAGGTTTAGAAGAATTACGCGCGTTGCGCGAACGCTTGAAAAAAGCAAAATTATCTGATTACGGTCATGCATTTAATACAACACGAATTGAAATGTTTGAATTAGATAACATGATGGAAACAGCATTAGCAACTGCAATATTAGCAGAACAAAGAAAAGAAAGTCGCGGCGCACATGCGCGTTATGATTTTCCAGAACGCGATGATAAACATTGGTTGAAACATTCTGTTTATTTTGCAAATGGCGAATTAGATTTTCGTCCAGTGAATATGCAACCGAAAAATGTGCCGCCGATTCCACTTAAGTTAAGAGAATAATATGACAGCATCTAGAATAATGACATTTAGCATTTATCGTTTTGATCCTGCAGTCGACAAAAAACCACGCATGCAAGATTATCAATTCGACATCGAAACCATTAAAGGAAAAATGTTATTAAACGCGCTCGAAGCAATTAAAGAAAAAAATCCCGATATCGGTTTTCGTCGTTCATGCGGCGAAGGTGTTTGCGGTTCTGATGGAATGAATATTAATGGCAAAAATGGATTGGCATGCATCACCCGTTTACATGATTTACCTGATCGCGTTGTGATTATGCCGCTGCCAGGTTTTCCAGTCATTCGCGATTTAATTGTTGACATGGAACCATTCTTCGATCAATACAAACGCATACAACCGTATTTACAAAACACCGATAAACCACCTGAAAAAGAACGCTTACAATCACCTCAAGAACGCGCGAAATTAGATGGATTGTATGAATGTATTTTATGCGCATGTTGTACATCGTCATGCCCATCATATTGGTGGAATCCCGATAAATTTGTCGGTCCCGCTGGTTTATTAAATGCATATCGTTTTGTAATTGATAGTCGTGATAACCAAACTAAAAAAAGATTAGATGCATTGCAAGATCCATTCAGCGTATTTCGTTGTCGAACCATTATGAATTGTGCTAACGTTTGCCCGAAAAATTTGAATCCCACGGAAGCGATTTCTAAACTACGCAGAGAGATGATCTCCGAATAATTGCTGATCAATTATTTATATTTTGAGGTTTATTTATTATGTCCGTGTTACAACAATTCGAAAACAGCTCTTATTTATCCGGCGACAGCGCCGCCTACATCGAAGATTTATTTGAATCCTATTTATTAGATCCAAACAGCGTTTCCGCCGAATGGAAAAATTATTTTGCTTCATTACCAAAAAAAAATGGCGCTGCAGATATTTCACACGAAGCAATTCGTGACACATTACAAAAAGACGCGAACAATCGAATCGCCACAACATCTGCACTCCCACTTCCATTAAAACAATCCGCAGTCGACGCATTAATTACAGCGTATCGTCGCTACGGACATTTAAATGCAAAAGTTGATCCACTCAACGCGCCAATTATTCCCGACGTGCGTTTACAATTATCACATTATGGTTTAAGCGAAGCTGATTTAAATACTGAATTTGATGCACGAAAATTATTTCCAAATAATGGTCTCGCAACGCTACAAAAAATTATTGATACATTACAAAAATTATATTGCGGATCAATCGGAATTGAATACACGCGATTAATTAATGAAGATGAACGTGAATGGTTGCGCGATTATATTGAAAATAAAATTCCCGCAATGCATTTTTCGCCCGAAGAAAAAAAACATATTTTAGTAAAATTAACGCAAGCCGAAGGTTTAGAAAAAAACTTAGACAGTAAATATCCAGGACAAACCCGTTTTTCAAATGAAGGTGGTGATGCATTAATTCCGATGATGGATATTTTAACGGTTGATGCGCGCGCGCAAAATGTTCGTGAAATTGTCATTGGCATGGCACATCGTGGAAGATTAAATGTGCTTGTAAATATAATGGGAAAATCTCCCGCAGAATTATTTCAAGAATGTGATGGTAAAAAAGAATATGGTGATACAACAGGTGACGTAAAATATCACAATGGATTTTCACGCGATGTTGAAACTTCACACGGCGCAATTCATTTATCACTTGGATTTAATCCATCGCATTTAGAATTTATTAATACTGTTGTAATGGGATCGGTTCGCGCACGACAAGAACGTTCTAAAGAAGTTGATAAAAAAGATTATGCATTCCCCATTTTAATTCACGGCGACGCTGCATTTGCAGGTCAAGGCATTGTGATGGAAACATTAGCGATGTCACAAACACGCGCATACACAGTCGGCGGAACCATTCACATCATTACCAATAATCAAATTGGATTTACAACCAGCGATCCTGCTGATGCACGTTCATCGCATTATTGTTCTGATATTGCAAAAATGATTGATGCGCCAATTTTACATGTGAATGGTGATGATCCTGAAGCGTGTATTCGTGTAATAAAATTAAGTTTAGATTATCGCATGCGTTTTCATAAAGATGTTGTGATTGATGTTGTTTGTTATCGCGTGCATGGTCATAACGAAGCGGATGAGCCAACTTGCACACAACCATTAATGTACAAAATTATTTATGCGAAAAAATCACCGCGTGCAATTTATGCAGATCAATTAATAAATGAAAAAATAATTTCTGCGCAAGATGCAGAAAAAATGATTGATGATTATCGCGCGCAATTAGACGAAGGAAAACCTGTTGTATCGTTAATGCAAAATGGTTTGTCAGAACATTATATTGCAAATTGGGCGCCATTTTTAAATCATACGTGGAAAACAAAAGCAGATACGCGTGTGTCGCGCGATGTTTTAAATATGCTTGGAAAAAAAATTACTTTTGTTCCAGAAAATTTTACGTTGCAGCGCAATGTTGCAATGATTATGCAAGCGCGCGTAAAAATGATGGCGGGCGAACAACCACTTGATTGGGGATGTGCAGAAACACTTGCATATGCAGCATTATTATACGAAGGATATCCTGTTCGATTTACTGGTGAAGATGTGCGACGCGGCACTTTTTTTCATCGTCACGCTGCATTATTCGATCAAAAAACCGGTGATTGTTATATGCCGCTTTTACATATTTCTGAAAGTCAAGCGCATTGCCAAATGTATGATTCATTATTATCTGAAACTGGCGCGCTCGGATTTGAATATGGTTATTCTGCAGCTGATCCAACTTCATTGGTAATGTGGGAAGCGCAATACGGTGATTTTGCAAATGTCGCGCAAGTAATTATCGATCAATTTATTTCAACCGCATGGCAAAAATGGAATCGTTTATCAGGATTAACCATGTTATTGCCGCATGGTTCTGAAGGTGCAGGTCCAGAACATTCTTCTGCACGTGTCGAGCGTTATTTACAATTATGTGCGCAAGAAAATATGCAAGTTTGTATTCCAAGCACGCCTGCGCAAATTTTTCATTTATTGCGAAGACAAGTTATTCGTCAATATCGCCAACCATTAATTGCAATGACGCCAAAAAGTTTGTTGCGTCACAAATTAGCGATTTCAAGTTTAGATGATTTAATTAATGGTGAATTTCAATGTGTGATTCCTGAAGTGGATGCGATGGATAATAAAAAAATTACACGATTGGTTTTATGTTCCGGAAAAGTGTATTACGAATTATTAACAAAACGTCGCGAACAAAAAATTGAAAATGTTGCGATCGTGCGCATTGAACAATTATATCCATTTCCAGATGATGCATTAAAAGCAGAAATTAAAAAATATCCGAATTTAAAAGAAATGGTGTGGGCGCAAGAAGAACCTAAAAATCAAGGCGCATTTTATGCTTCGCGTCATCGTTTAGTGCGCTGCATGCCTGATTCAGTAAAATTATTTTATGCAGGCAGATTAGCGATGGCGGCATCAGCGCCAGGTTATCCTGCGTTGCATCAAAAACAACAAGCGGAATTAATTGGAAAAGCTTTGGGATTAGAAAAGGCGGATGAATCGAGATGATTTTACGAGGTAAACATGACAATTGAAATTAAAGTTCCAACACTACCTGAATCAGTTACAGATGCAGTCATTGCAAAATGGTACAAAAAAGTTGGCGACACCATCGCACGCGATGAAAATTTAGTTGATTTGGAAACAGACAAAGTCATGCTTGAAGTGCCTGCGCCAAAAGCCGGCGTGATCGAAAAAATTGTCGCGCCTGAAGGAACTGTTGTTACCGCAAATCAATTACTCGCAATTATTGCAGAAGGTGCAGTTGCCACCGCATCTCCAGCAGTTACTCCAGCACCAATTACACAAGCTCCAGTTGCTCCAACACCAACTACGCAAACCTCTTCAGAAGTACACGCGCATTCTCCGCAAACAAATATTTCTCCCGATCTTTCCCCCTCCGAACGCCGCGCAGTTCGCGAAGGCAAATCATTACCATCCGCTGTGCAACAAGCATTATCAACACCACACACAGAAAAACGCGTCCCCATGTCACGTCTCCGTTTAAAAGTCGCCGAACGTTTAAAAGAAGTGCAAAACACCGCAGCAATTTTAACAACGTTTAATGAAATTAATATGAAACCCGTAATGGATTTGCGAAATAAATACAAAGATGAATTTGAAAAAACAACAGGCTCGCGTTTAGGTTTCATGTCATTTTTTACAAAAGCATGCATCGAAGCATTAAAACAATTTCCTGCTGTGAATGCATCAATTGATGGCAGCGATATTTTGTATCACAATTATTACGACATCGGAATTGCAATCGGTAGCGAACGCGGATTGGTTGTCCCTGTTATTCGCAACGCAGATCAAATGTCGATGGCAAATATCGAAAAACAAATTCGCGATTTTGCAAAAAAAGCTGGAGACGGAAAAATCACAATGGAAGATTTAACAGGCGGCACATTTACTATTACCAATGCAGGAACATACGGCTCAATGATGTCAACGCCAATTATTAATCCACCGCAAAGCGCAATTTTAGGAATGCATAATATTGTTGAACGCGCTGTTGTTGAAAATAATGCAGTCGTTATTCGTCCCATGATGTACGTCGCATTATCCTACGATCATCGCATCATCGACGGACGCGAAGCAGTTTTATTTTTAATGACCGTGAAAAAATTAATTGAAGATCCAGCACGGTTTTTATTGCAAATATAAATTCCACGAGCTAACACTCGTGGTTCTCTCCCACTATTCGTGCGACTTAGATAATTTTTTTAAAAACACGGATATACAATATTTAATTTCTATCTCATAATTAGCGATTTGTACATTATAGTACTGTGTACTATAATTAACGGGAGTTAATTATGAGGATATTTAAAATAAAAGCATTTCATCGGTGGGCTAAGAGTGAGCGTGTAACTGATAAAATGCTGAAAAATGCGGTTACTGAAATTATAAAAGGATTGGTAGAAGCTGATTTAGGCGCTGGACTTTTTAAAAAACGTATTGCCAGATCTGGAGAAGGAAAGCGTGGCGGATATCGAACTCTTTTAGGATATCGTGAGAATAAGCGATCAGTTTTTTTCTTTGGATTTACAAAGAATGACATGGATGATGTAGAGGATGATCAGAAAAAAGATTTAAAGTATATGTCATCTTATTATTTGAATATTTCAGATTGTCAGATTGAGTTGTTCATTAAGCAGGGTGAATTGATTGAGGTAAAATAAAATGAATACAAAAAAAAATAGAAAAGCTAAAAACGCTAAAAAATCAGTTAACGCGCGCATGAATGAAACATTGCTTGAGATGGCAACTGCGTTACACAGCATCGGTAAAATTGATGAGAAAATGGTACGTAAGTATCAAACATTGACTGCACCGAAAATAAAAGTCTTGCGTTCAAGTGAAATTAAACGTATTCGAAGCAATGCAAAAGTTACCCAAGTTGTTTTCGCTAAATTACTTAATATTTCACCGGAAACAGTTAGAAAATGGGAACAAGGTGATCGTCATCCAACCGGCGCATCTTTAAAATTATTAAATCTGGTGTTTGCGCATGGATTACAAGCGTTGTATTAAGAATTATTTCACAACGCCGGAAAATCACCGCCATCGACTAATAACATCACGCCATTAATATAACTTGCAGCAGGCGAAACTAAAAATGTCGCTGCATTTGCAAATTCTTGCGGATCACCCATGCGTTTTAATGGCAATGTTTTGAGAACTGCTTTTTCGCATTCTTCGTATGAAACACCTGCTTTTTCAGCTTTTTTTTGCAATAAATAAATCGTACGATCTGTTTTCGTCCATCCAGGTAAAATTGAATTCACGCGAATATTATATTCACCTAATTCTAACGATAAAGATTTTGTTAAACCAACAACAGCTGGGCGAATAACATTTGAAATAAATAAATTTGGAATCGGCGCTTTTGCTGAACGACTTGTGATTGTTAAAATATTCCCGCATTTGCTTTTTTTAAGATGTGGCAAAGCTGCTTGAATAAAATTAACCGCGCTCATTAAATTTAATTGAAAACCTTTTGCGTATGCATCAACATCTAATGTTGCAAAAGTTCCAGTTGGTGGACCGCCGGCATTCGTAATAACAATATCAATTTGCCCAAATTTTTTTATTGTGGCGTCAACAAAATTATTAATTTGTTTTCGATCAGTCACATCGCAAGAAAATACCAAACTATTTTTTGCATCTGCAATTTCAGATAATTTTTTTTGTGCATCTGCATTTCTTTTTTCATCGCGTCCGCAAATTGCAACCATCGCGCCTTCGCGCAATAATTGTTTTGCGGTTGCAAATCCCAAACCATCTGTTGATGCTGCTAATAGCGCTACTTTTTTATTTAATTGTAAATCCATGCGATCTCCAAATGCTTATTTATAATAAACTCTAAAAATGTTTTGCCCTGTCATTTGATAATGCGGTTCACCGTTTGTAGAAAAATGTTTTGTGCTAAATAAAGTAAATTGTGACGCACCCAGCACACTTTTATCTCGATTTGGTATACAGTAAGTACGATAACGATTAAAATTTGTATCCTGTGCAGGGCTGGGTGTTAGTGTTGGTGTTGCTTCTTTTAATTCCGCAATATGTTCATCAAATATTTTTGTTTTGGCTTCAATTTCTGACATTGCAGTCGTAATATTTTTTAGAAAATTTTCTTTTTTCGCAATGTTTTCTGCAATTAATAAATTTAGCGCGTTTAATCTCTCAATTATTTTTTCTTTGTCAGATCGAAGATCTGTTATATCGCGCTTTAAATTTATGAGCTGCCCATTAATTTTTCGCGTAAATATTATCTCATCGGATTTTTTTTCGTGCAGCGCAATTCTTTCTTGTAAAGCCGCTTCACATTTTGTGAGCTGTGCTAAATATGTTTTGCATTTATTTAGAAATTCATCAATATTTTTATGATGACCATTCAGACTAGATTTTTCAGCTTCAATTCCTTTTTGTTGTTCTTTCTTATCTTGCATTAGTTTTTTCTGTCGCGCTGCTCTTTCTCTTTTCATCACATCTTCAGCTGTAATTTTATCTGCGACTGTTGAATCAATTAGTTTTGTTAATGTTTGAGTCGGTTGTGCAAGTGGTTCTCCAAGTTTTATCCTTGTAAATACTGCAAGTTTCTTGCCCCCTTTTATTACGCGAGCAAAAAATTTATTTACAATTGGTAATAACTCTTCTATTGCTTTATTTACAAGATTGACAATGTCAGGATCGATCGTTGCAACAAATTCACTTTCGCTTGAACTCTTCTTAGATAGAGCACCGCCCGCACTAAAAGAGAGATCTTTTTGTTTTCTGAGTCTCAGATGATATTGTTCATTTTCCTTTTGTAACTCGCATATTATGTTTGGGTGTACGGGGCAATAGATTGCCAAAAATGTGGCGGTTATTATTGGTGTAACAATCCTACAGTTTAGTGTGAGATCTTCTGTGTAGTGTAGTAGATATATTGTGGCATCTGGCGAAAGATTTCGTTCGGCAAGAACGCCATTATAGTTTGCCGGAATAGATTGTAAAATGGTTGCCATGTCCACATTTTGCAAAGTATATTCTTGCCTTTCTGTTATTGCGTCCATATCCTTTTTATTTTCGATCGTTATCACAGGTGTTAAACCTTTTTTTACTACAACGAGAAATTCGCCGATCAATTTATCTGAGTAAGTAACATAAATAACAGCGCGATCATCAGGTGTTCTTACTAGCTCAACGTAGTCAATTTGAAATGGTGTGGGTTGAGTAAAAATTTCGTTTGGCATAGCAACACACCTTCGGTTATGCAAAGCTGAATTCTACAATTGTTTTATACACTTTGACCCAAAATTTATTCTATGAAACAATAAAAAAATGATTCCAGCGCTAGAAACTATAGACAAAATCCATCCGCTATACAAACAGTATTTAGATGAATTACACGCATCAAAATTTTCTGGTGATATTACCACGCGTTTTTCAGAGCGATTGTTGGTTGCGACGGATAATAGTATTTATCAAGTGATGTCGGAAGCGGTTGTGTTTCCGAAAAATCAGCGAGATGTTGAAATTCTTTTTATCATTGGAAAACAAGAAAAATATCGCGACATTACTTTTACTGCAAAAGGTGGCGGAACGGGAATTGTTGGGCAAACATTATCATCAGGAATTACAATTGATTGCTCGCGTTATCTGCGAAATATCATTGAATTAAATGTTGCAGAAAAATGGGTGCGTGTGCAACCCGGAATTCCACTTGGCGAATTAAATGAAAAATTAAAATCGCACGGATTATTTTTTGCGCCAGTTGTTTCATCCGGTGATCGTGCAACATTGGGCGGAATGGTCAGTACCGATGGCGCAGGAATTGGTTCGCGTGTTTATGGAAAAACAAGCCAGCATGTTTTATCAATCACAGCAACTTTAATTGATGGAACAGTGCATGAATTTAAATCATGTGATCAAAATACTTTAAATCAGCTGCAAAGTCGCGCCGATCAAATTGGTGAAATTTATCGATTAGTTGAAAAAATAATTTGTGACAAACAAGAAGAAATTAAAAAACATTTAAAACCATTAGGTCGACAACCGAGTGGATATAATTTACAACAAGTTTTGCATGATGAAATTTTTAATTTAAATTATATGTTGTGTGGTTCTGAAGGATCATTAATTTTTATTTCAGAAATTAAATTAAATTTATTACCGATTCCAAAATATCGCGCATTATTTGTTGTGCATTACAAAGATTTTAGTACAGCATTATCTGCTGCGCGTGATGCATTAATATTAAATCCAACGACGATTGAAACGATTGGCGATAAAGTAATGGAGACTGTCAAAGAAGATGCGATGTTTCCATTAATTTCAAAATGGATTATTGATGTTGATAAAAATGATGTTGCAAAATCGCTGGATTTTATGGAATTTCGTGTGAATTCACAAATGGAACTTGATGCGAAAATTCTTGAGGCAACAAATTATCTGAATGAAAAAAAATCCATTTGTAATTTTAGGTTGATAAAAAATTTAGATGATATTTTATTAATATGGGAATTTCGCAGCCGTGTTTTAGGCGTTTTAAATAATACGCCAGGCAATCGGAAACCAGTTGGATTTGTTGAAGATTCAATGGTGCCGCTGCAATATTTGCCGGAATATGTAAAAGAATTGGAAGCATTATTTGAAAAATATAATATTAAATTTGGCGCGTACGGACATTGTGATGTTGGTTGTTTGCATATTCGTCCTTTATTGGATTTAACGGATCCGAACGATGAAGCATTAATGCAAAAATTATATGTTGAATGTTTTAATTTAGTGGAAAAATTTGGCGGCGTGTTGTGGGGCGAACATGGACGCGGATTTCGAAGTGCGTTTGGCGAAAAACATTTTGGTGAAAAATTATTTCGCGCATTTCGTGAAATTAAAACTGTGTTTGATCCATTTGATCGTTTTAATCCCGGAAAATTATTTACGTCACTAAAAGGTCAGCGTAAATTAGTTGATCCGTATAATTCATTACGCGCTCATAATGACCGAGAAATTTCAAAAAATATTCGTGAAAATTTTTTTCCAGAAGTAATAAATTGCAATGGAAATGCAGTTTGTTTTAATTATCATTTAGATAATGTGATGTGCCCATCTGAAAAGGCCACAAAAAATAGATGGTTTTCACCGAAGGGGCGTGCAGTTGCAATGCGAGAATGGTTGCGGCAATTGCAATTAAAAAATAATGATGTGACAAAAATAAAACCTGCGAATTTTTTTCAACGCTCTTGGAATTCGCTGCGAAAAAAACAAGATTATTCGCGCGAAGTTTTTGAGACGATGAAAGAATGTTTGGAATGCAAAGCGTGCGCGTCTCACTGTCCGAATAAAGTCAATGTGCCAGGGTTTAAAGCGAAATTTCTAGAACAATATTACACGCGATACCAACGTTCATTAAAAGATTTTTTGTTGGCGCATATTGAACGCATTGCCCCGCTTCAAGAAAAATTTCCGCGTTTTAATAATTTTTTTGCGAAAACATTTTTTTATCGCATGATTATGCGCGCAATTGGATTGGTTGATTTGCCGCAATTAAGTTATCCAGCATTAAAAAATAATTTACAAAAAAATTCAGCAAATTTTTTTGATTTATCACAAGCAGAAAAAATGTCTCAGGATGAAATTAAAAAATCAATTGTGTTATTACCTGATGTTGTCACAACTTATTATGACTCAGAAGTAGTAAAACATTTTTACGAATTATTATCGAGATTGGGATATCGCGTTTTAGTTTTACCATTTATTGAAAGTGGAAAACCATTACATGCAAAAGGTTATTTACAAACATTTAGAAAAATTGTCAATCGCAATGTTGTTTTATTTAATAAAATTTCTGCATTGGGTTTCCCAATCATTGGAATTGATCCCAGCATTACACTTTGTTTTCGCGATGAATACGCGCAATTTTCAAATGAAAAAATTAATTTTAACATATTATTAATGCAGGAATTTTTATTAAATAAATTAAATGAGTTCCCACAAAAAAATAATTCTGAATTAAAAAAAACTTATTATTTATTTTCGCATTGCACTGAAAAAAGTTTAGCAATTGAATCGCCAATGCAATGGCAGAAAATTTTTGCGCATTTTAATATAGATTTAAAAATTATCAATACAGGTTGTTGTGGCATGGCGGGAAGTTATGGCTATGAAACGTGTCACCAGAAAACATCTAAAAATTTATTTGAATTGAGTTGGAAAACAGCAATCGAAACAATACCGACAGAAAATATTTTATGTACAGGTTTTTCTTGTCGCCATCAGGTGAAACGTATGCTAAGATTTGCGCCAAAACATCCAGCTGAAATGCTGTTGAAAACCACCAACATTGCTTGACATAATCCTGAAAAATACCTACACTTGACATTACTACTTCGCCTGTCGACTTTTCTCGCAGGCCACGGAGCCACCTAGGTGGCTCTTGTTTTTTCTAAGAACTCATCATGATGCAACGAACTATTATCTATGTTGACGGCTTTAATTTGTATTATGGCTGCCTGAAAAAAACTCCTTATCGTTGGTTAGATTTAAAAAGTCTTTTTGAAAAATTATTAGATAGTTCGCATCAAATTTGTAAAATTAAATATTTTACGGCGCTAGTTTCAACCAGAACGAATGATGAGCAATCTCGTTTACACCAAAGATATTACTTGAGCGCAATAGAAACTTTTATTTCCGAAATCGAAATTCATTACGGTCATTATTTAACACACGAAGTAAAAGCAAAAGTTGCGAATCCTCCGCCGGAATTTATTAATATTCTTAAAACGGAAGAAAAAGGTTCTGACGTTAATTTAGCAGCACATCTTTTAAATGATGCATGGTTAAATAATTATGATTGTGCCGTTTTAGTTTCGAATGATAGTGATTTAGCTGAACCGATGAAATTAGTTAAAATGCATCATAAAAAAAATCTTGGGTTAATCTTTCCAAATATCAACTCAAAAAGAAAACCATCAAGACAACTTTGCACACACGCAGATTTTATTAAACCCATTCGACATACTGTCTTGGCGAATTCACAACTTCCCAGTAAAATTCCTAATTCAATTATCACAAAACCACTTAATTGGTGATATTTATGACCGGCAGCAGAGCTTGGCTTCGACGCCACGTAACAGATCCATTTGTGAAAGAAGCAAAACGTCAAGGTTATGTTTCGCGCTCTGCATTTAAATTATTAGCGATTCAGGAAAAAGATAAAATATTTAAATCAGGAATGACAGTTGTTGATTTAGGTGCGGCGCCAGGTGGATGGTTGCAAATTACAAGTCAATGTATTGGCGATCGCGGAAAAATTATTGCAGTTGATTTATTGCCGCTTGAAATTATGCCGCCGCAAGTGACTTTTATTCAAGGTGATTTTAATGATGAAATAATTTTGAATCAGCTTATCGCAGCGTTAGATCAAAAAAAAGCAGATGTGATTATTTCAGACATCGCGCCAAATTTAACGGGGCAAAGCTGCATTGATTTACCTCGCAGTATTCATTTGTTGGAATTAGCGTTAGACTGTGCGGAAAAAATATTAAAACCGGGCGGAACGCTGCTTTTTAAGGCATTTCAAGGCGAAGGACTTGAAGCGTTTTTAAAAGAGGTGAAATCTGCCTTTAAACAAGTAAAATACCGGAAGCCTGATGCGTCACGTTCTGAGTCAAAAGAGCTTTATGTATTAGCCATTGGTTTTCAGGGACGTTATACTTGAAAGAGTCGTATTGCTTATGAGGAATCTATTTTGAACGAAAGATTAAGAACATTATTTATCTGGCTGTTTGTCATTGTCGTGCTGGTTTTTGTATTCAGCAATTATGGCCAGCAACAACCACAAGCGGCGCAATATACTTATTCCGAATTTTTGCAGGCGGTGAAAGCTGGCAATGTTGACAGCGTTGTTGTTCAAAATAACGATATCACCGGTAAAACGAAAGACGGCAAAGCATTTTCCACATACATGGCGATGCCAGATCAAAATCTACTTGATACTTTAATGAAACAGAAAGTAACTGTGATCGGTGAGCCGCCGAAACAACCCAGCTTTTTAGCAAAAGTTTTTTATTATTTAGCACCGGTAATTTTAATGATTGTTTTCTGGATTTTTATGATGCGTCAAATGCAAGGCGGCGGCAAAGGTGGGCCGATGTCGTTTGGGCGAAGCAAAGCGCGATTACTTGGAATGGATCAAGTAAAAGTTACATTTGCGGATGTTGCGGGTGTTGACGAAGCAAAACAAGAATTAGAAGAAATGGTGGAATTTTTAAAAGATCCGAATAAATTTCAAAAACTCGGCGGAAAAATGCCGTGCGGTGTTTTGTTAGTGGGATCTCCTGGAACAGGTAAAACATTATTAGCAAAAGCAGTTGCAGGCGAAGCGAAAGTGCCATTCTTCACAATTTCTGGTTCTGATTTTGTGGAAATGTTTGTCGGTGTTGGTGCGTCACGTGTGCGTGACATGTTTGATCAAGCAAAAAAACATGCGCCTTGTATTATTTTTATCGATGAAATTGATGCGGTCGGTCGTCATCGTGGTGCAGGTTTAGGCGGCGGTCATGATGAACGCGAACAAACACTCAATCAATTATTAGTTGAAATGGATGGATTCGAAGGAAAAGAAGGCATTATTGTGATGGCGGCAACAAACCGTCCTGATGTTTTAGATCCTGCATTATTGCGCCCAGGTCGTTTTGATCGACAAGTTGTTGTGCCATTGCCGGACATTAAAGGTCGCGAACAAATTTTAATTGTGCATATGCAAAAAGTGCCTGTTTCAACCGATACAAAGCCCGCAGTCATTGCGCGCGGAACACCTGGATTTTCCGGCGCAGATTTAGCGAATTTAGTAAATGAAGCTGCATTATTTGCTGCGCGCGAAAATAAAAAAAATGTTGAGATGATCGATTTTGAAAAAGCAAAAGATAAAATTATGATGGGCGCTGAACGTCGCTCGATGGTGATGAGTGATGCAGAGAAAAATTTAACTGCATTTCATGAATCAGGTCACGCGATTGTTGGATTATATATGCCTGAACATGATCCCGTTTATAAAGTAACAATTATTCCACGGGGTCGCGCGCTCGGTGTTACGATGTTTTTACCAGAAGCTGATCGTTATAGTTATTCTAAACGTCGTTTATTATGTCAATTAGCAGCATTATTTGGCGGACGTTGTGCAGAAGAAATTATTTTTGGTAAAGATGCTGTTACAACCGGCGCATCAAATGATATCGAACGCGCAACAGAAATTGCGCGCAATATGGTTACAAAATGGGGATTATCAGATGCAATGGGCCCATTAACTTACGGCGAAGAACAAGGCGAAGTATTTTTAGGTCGCAGCATGACACAACGCCGCGAAGTTTCCGATGAAACCAATAAACAAATTGATATTGAAGTGAGAAAAATTATTGATAATGCATATGAGACTGCAAAAACAGTATTAAAAGAGCATGATGATAAATTGCATATCATGGCAGATGCATTAATGAAATACGAAACAATTGATGACACACAAATAAAAGAAATCATGGATGGCAAAATTCCAAGCGCACCGCCTGGATGGGATGATGCATTATCCGCGCGTGAAAATACTGCGCCGAAAAAGCAAGCATCATCAACACAAGCTCCAACATCGTCGTCGATGCAAACTGATTCTGCGCAGTAATAAAGTTATGTCACAAAAAAAATATTTCGGCACAGATGGTATTCGTGGAAAAGTTGGCGGATCAGTTATCAATCCTGAATTTATAAAAAAATTAGGATACGCAATTGGTATTGTATTAAATGCAGAAACAAAAACACCACGCGTTTTAATTGGACGCGACACACGAGAATCAGGTGAATCATTACAAAACGCCTTGCAGGATGGATTATTATCCGCTGGTGTTGATGTTGTTTTGTTAGGAATTATTTCAACACCCGCCGTTGCATTTTTAACAAAAAAATTATCTGCGTCCGCAGGGATTATTATTAGCGCATCACATAATCCGTACGATGATAATGGAATAAAAATAATTGGACATGATGGATTTAAATTATCAGATGCGGCGGAAAATGAAATTGAAGAAAGGGTTGGTGTGAGTGTGGGTGTGAGTGTGAAAAGAGAGGCGACAGCGTTACATAATGCCACTTCACAATACATTTCACATTGCATACAATTATTTCAAACATTAAATTTACATAATAAAAAAATAATTTTAGATTGCGCAAATGGCGCAACATTTAATTGTGCGCCTGAAATTTTTTCTGCATTCAATGCAAATATTATTTCAATTCACGCAAAACCAAACGGAAAAAATATTAATGAAAAATGTGGTGCAACAAATGTAAAAAGTTTACAGGAAAAAGTTTTACAAGAAAAAGCAGATTGTGGAATTGCATTCGACGGTGATGGTGATCGTTTAATGATGGTTGATCATCTTGGCGAAATTGTCGATGGCGATGAAATATTATGTATTCTTGCAACGGATGAAACAAAAAAATATTCTGCGGTTGTTGGAACTTTAATGAGTAATTTAGGTTTAGAAAAAGTAGTGCAATCGCACAATATAAAATTTGAACGTGCTCTCGTCGGTGATCGTTATGTTTTAGAAAAATTATTACAACATAATTGGAAATTGGGTGGTGAAAATTCTGGTCATATTGTAAATTTAGATTATGCAACAACGGGCGATGGCATTATTACCGCATTACAAGTATTGCAAATTATGCAATATACTCAAAAACCATTACACGAATTAAAAAAAATAATGCAAAAGCGTCCGCAAATTTTACTCAATGTAAAAGTAAAAAATCCCGCAGCATTTTCTACCATGCCAGAAATTTCTCGCGCAGTTTTTGACGCTGAAAAAAAATTAAATGGTTCCGGTCGCATTTTACTTCGCGCATCAGGAACTGAATCTTGTGTACGCGTGATGGTTGAATGTGATAAAGAAGCACAAGCACATATTGTTGCAGAATCGCTTGTGAATATTGTTCAGAAATGTTTTGCCGCTGAAGACACGCATCAAGATACGTTATAACCAATTGTATCAAAAGAAAATTTTTTGAAAAATCTAAAAAATTACAGTGAAAATAATATACCCTCTTAATCAAGACGCTATAACATATTGAAAAATATAGCATTTAAGGTTCTGTATTATCAAACATTTTCCTCGTGCTGACCTATAATTCTCATTGTAGTAAAGATGGTTTTAGATTATGACTAGGAGCCGTTATGGCCGATGATGTTACGCCAAAAAATTTTGGTAATGCAGATGTGCCAGATGAGAATTTGGAACAGCATCAGGGTTCGCCTGCTCAAAATTTGGATGCAGAAGATCATACTTTAGGCGCTACGCGTAGTGAAGATGAAAGTTCGCAAAATCGCGGTGGGATTAATCAGGGTCAGCAAGTTGAAAAAGCAAGTCAGCTCACAGCAGTAAATGAACATGAGTCAAAAATGGGTACAGTGGCAGCACCACCTACTACTGCTTCTGGAGATTATGTTACACAGCATACTTCAAACGAAAAATTAAATGTGACAAAACCCGCTACAGAAGATCCGGCGCAACACGACACGACAACACACAGTGCTGAATCGAGCGGACAAAGTTATCAAGCTGTTTCCAAAAATGACCATGCAGCTGTTGCTCACGAAGTATCAAAAATATCTGCGAATTCGGAGGCGGGTGCTGCCGGTAATGGTAGTGGTAATGTCGAACAATCCAGAATTATTATGCAAGGTGTTACCCATCAATCTGATACGGTTAATTTTTCGAATGGTACTTTTAATGAAAGTCATGGCAGTGCAAGCGGTGGTGGTGCTAGTGCTGGCGCAAGTGGAAATAGCAGCACTACAACAACTACTGCTACATCCGCCGCAGCATCCACCGCAGCATCAAGTTCAGGTTCTGCTGCCGCCGCCTCGATGACAAGTGGATCTTTCATGACTGCTGTTATTGGTAACATGACGATGAGTAATTCGAGCATTGGTTTTGCTGAATCGCATGGTATGGATTTTAGTTTTGCTGCAGCTGCGCACAGTTCAGATGTTGGTTTTTCAGCTGCATTAGCTCAAATGACGAATGGTCCAATGTCTAATGCTTCATACGCTCCAGTTATGGGCACACCAACAGTGGCGGCGCCTGTATCTTATGTGGCTCCTGCTTCTAGCGCTGCCACAACGGGCGGATCATATTCAACTTACACGCATGAGTCAGTGAATACATATACTAGTAATTTTTCATATGTTTCGCCAACGATAGCAATAGCGCCAATCGCTACAAGCTCTTCGGGTACTTCCTATACAACCGGTTACAATACAAGTGGTAGTTATTATGGAACAAGTTATGGCAGCACGAGTAGTTATACTACTAGCACATATACACCAACTTATTCATACACGCCAACCTATACGACTTCATATCAAACAACTTATTACAGCACTAGCACCACAACAACAACGACCGCTACTACTGCAAACACCGCACCCGTCATCACTAATTTAGCAGGTGATAGTTTTACTTATTCAGAAGGTGCAGGTGCAATTGTCATTGATCATGGTAGTAGTGTTGTAGTAACAGATGCTGATTCCGGTAATTTTGCTGGAGGCACATTAACGGTATCGTTTGTTTCAGGATCAGATAGCGCTGAAGATAGACTGGCTGTTCGCAATCAAGGAAATGCTACTGGCCAGATTGGCGTATCAGGATCCAATGTGATGTATGGTGGTGTCATGATTGGTAGTTACACCGGTGGAATCAGCGGCGCAAATCTAGTTATTAATTTAAATACCAATGCAACACCTGCTGCAACAAGCGCATTGCTCTCGAATATTACTTATCAAGATACCGATGTAACGACTCCTACCGTTGGAACAAGAACCATTCGATTTGTGTTAACCGACGGTGATGGGGGAACTTCTGTAAATTATGATGCGATGGTTATCGTGAATGAAATAAGTGGAGGTGGAGGTGCAAACACCGCACCCGTCATCACTAATTTAGCAGGTGATAGTTTTACATATTCACGCCATTCTCAACTTTTAAATTAATTTGAACGACACGACTTAATCCTGTACGTTTGGTTTCGCTAGAAATCAAAACTGCAAGGAGAAGGCC
>MGXU01000002.1 GCA_001801815.1 Gammaproteobacteria bacterium RIFCSPHIGHO2_12_FULL_36_30 | reverse complement strand
TTCTGTTGTTATGTAATGTTGTGTTCGGAGACGCCGTGAATACATCCCTGTAGGCTCGTCTTCGCCATCCATAGGCTTAGACGCTCCTCACCCAACATTACATAACAACAGAACGCTCGCTAGTTCAGATGATTCTTTAAAGAATGCGAAACGCTTTTTTAAAATTAGACGGGATTATAAACTTATGTCAGCAAAAAACCACAAAGTTGTATTAATTACAGGAGCAGCACGTCGAATTGGTGCTTGTATTGCAGAAGTTTTTCATGCAAATAATTACAATGTGATTGTACATTATCGTCATTCAAAATTAGATGCACAGACTTTAGTTACGAAATTAAATCAACGTCGCGAAAATTCTGCAATTGCAATTTATGCAGATTTAGATGATGCATCACATTATGAAAAATTAATTCGAGAGTCTGTGAATCAATGGAAACGCTTAGACGTATTAATTAATAATGCATCTACTTTTACGCCAACACCGATCGGAAAAATAACGCAAGAAAAATGGGATTATTTATTTAACAGTAATTTAAAAGCACCATTTTTTTTATCGCAAGCGGCTGCGCCATTTTTATCTGAAAATAAAGGTAATATAATTAATATCGTTGATGTTCATGCAATCACGCCAATGCAAAATTATTCTATTTATAGCTGTGCAAAAGCAGGATTATTTATGTTAACAAAATCATTAGCGTTGGAATTAGCACCAGCAATTCGCGTAAATGCAATTGCACCTGGCAATGTGATTTGGCCTGAAAATGAAAATGTTTATTCTGATGAAAAAAAACAATCAATCATTCAATCAACATTATTAAAAAAACAAGTTGATCCAAAAGATATTGCAGAAACAGCTTTGTTTTTAGCGAATCAAATGTCCATTACAGCTCAAATGATCAATATTGACGCAGGAAAATTTGTTTAATGTGAGGTGACAGTATAAAATAAATACAAAATTTTATCTTGAGGTAATTATGCGGGAACTCACAGCGAAACCGTACCGCCGTGCAGAACTAGTCAAAGACAAAGTCACACCACCCACAATACCGCACCTCGAACCTGGCGAACCGGAACCGCACGCACTTGAGTTTGAAAAACCAAAAGCAAAAGGGAACGGCGAAACCCCTTATTTTTTTAAAGGGTATACAAGAGAAATCAATCCACAGCAAGCATTTGCTAAAATAGAAGCGATCGTCGCTCATTTCTCACGACTAATTTTTTCGCCTAAATTTACGCCTAAAGTAAGAGTCGTCGCTAAAAATTTAGAAGCTTCAAGACCACAAATAATTTCTAAAACCATTCCTGGTTTTAAAGCAGCTTGTGAACTATCTCGTGCTGAATTAGGGAAAATAATCGAAACAGAAAAACGCGGGCTCACACAATTATTGGTAAAGCTTCTGATATTTGAAGATCCAGATCTACACGGCAGTAATTGGGGTGTTGATTGCAATAATAATGTCATCAATTTTGATCATGATCGTTCACTTGGTCATTTATCAAAAAACTTTCTCGCTCAGGAGACAATACTCGGCGCAGAAACTTCTGCTGATTCACTCACGCAATTCCCAAATCTACTGTATGACGCAGATGATTTTTTCGGGACAATGTCAATATATGACATTCTTTATATGCCAACATTCCATGATATAAAACCATACAATCACCCATTTAAATTTAAAACTGTTGAAGCGTCCATGAAAGAAACGTGGGAATTGTTTAGTGGCTTGTCGACTAATCTTGAAGTAACTAAATGGGCATTTTTTTATTTCACGAAATATTTTTTATTGTTCACGCCAGAAATGATAAAAATCGTTATAGAAGCACATTCACTTCCGTCGGATTCGGATGAAGATATTCAGATGTTTTACGATGCATTTATTAATAAGCTAAGCGACATGAAAGCGCGTTTATTTTCAACGCCGGGATATGCGGCATTTCTAAAAGATGAATTTCCGAATTTACTTTCTGAATGTGAAAAAGAAATTGCAGAATATAATCTAGAGTTTTGTGATAAAAATACAGGTGAAATTAAAAGGGAAAAAGAAGAGTTTATTATTAAATGGCAAACTGTGTTAGGTGAAGATAGATTTGAAAAATTAAAAATAGAATGTGAAACAGCTGTTAAAAATGATACACCAGAAAAAATTGAGCAGGATGATATTAATTTAAATATCGCTCGCATACGAAGAGATGCATCTGCAATTAAAACATTATATGAGGCGATACAAAAAGAAACAGAACGACAGGATGGTATTAAAAAATGCGGCGATAGCTTCAAAGGAAGAAATTTGCATGCTGGGGAGAAACATTTTATTCGTGCTCGTTTAGACTCCAACGAAGATCTGAAAAAATTTCATGGTATTTTTTTTAACAAAACCCCTAACGCTACATATGCAGATTTTTTTCTAAGTTTTTCTGATAAAGTTTGCCACGAAAATCTGAAGATGTTTCATGAGTGGGAAGATCAACTCTATAAGTGTATTTTTAAAATAGTAATCTCTCTATTTAAAAAATATACTGGTCAATTAACAACATTACAATTGTTTGCGATGTGGAAAGCATATGAGACTTTACCACCCAGAGCGCAAGCCGGTTTGATTGTTGCTATGATGGACTTTAAGCAATTTGAAAAAATGCCCGCAGCTATTTTTGATTGGGCCACTCATAATTTTGATATGTTGAAAAGGGAGAGGGGGAATGAGAATTTTATACAAACCCCATTATTTCAATTAATAGAATTATGCACGCAGTCACCAGCGACCATGAAACCAGATGTATTTACAGAAAAAAATAGAATAATGTTTATAGATAGTGCGAATTCAATCGCAGAGTTGAAAGAAAAACTATTGAGATTGTTAAAAAATCCACAACACCAAATTACACTGAACGCAAAACAGCTGCGAAATTTTGTCCGTAATCTTTCTCAATTATCAGAGTTGAAAATTGATACTACAAAAATTAATATTGTTCACAATGCTTCTTATCAAGTGATGTTATGTTTTAATGCGGGCGAATTTTCATTAACGAGTAAGACTGTAATGCCAAACTTGCAACAACAAGAAGAAGAAATGTTCTCTTCTCGCCCACACTTATAAATTAACCACCCAACTGCTTCTCACGAATTTCTTGAAATGTTTTACAATCAATACATTTCACTGCGGTTGGACGTGCTTCTAATCGACGAATACCAATTTCAGAACCACAATCTTCACAAAAACCATATTCGCCTGTGTTGAGTAAATCCAATGATTGTTCTATTTTTTTAATTAATTTTCTTTCGCGATCGCGTGTGCGCAATTCTAAATTAAATCCTTCTTCTTGCGATGCACGATCAACTGGATCTGCATAAAATACAGCGTCTTCTTTTAAATGTCCGACAGTTAAATCGACGTCTTGCATTAATTGTTGTTTCCACGCGTCTAAAATTTTTCTGAAATGATCGCGTTGATGATCATTCATATATTCTTCATCAGCTTTTGGCTGATATGGTGTAAATTCCAAAGCACCTAAAAGTGTTGTGGCTTTTTTTCTTGGTATGGATTGCGTGATAACATTGTCATTCATTACATTCAGATTACTGCTGGATTGTCTCATCGTTGATCTCGACACACTGGGTTGAACGGTACTGCGCGTTTTAGTAATGACTTGTGGCGTTTCTCTTACAAAACTTGCAACACTAACGGATTTATCGAGTAGCAGTTGCGGCGTGCTTTTCGCTTTAATGACAATATTTTTTACTACCGCTTGTTTCAGCACTTTTTTTGCTACGGGTTTTGCTACTTTTTTTACGGGTTTTTTAACCGCTTTTTTCACAACTTTTTTCACAACTTTTTTTGCGACTTTTTTAATTACTTTTTTTGCCTTATTTTTTGCAACAGGCTTGCTTTTTTTAGCCATCTTTTTTGCCGCTTTTTTTGGGGCTGATTTTTTGGCTGACAACTTTTTCTTTTTCACCACCATGGCTCGCTCCTCATTAAACTTGAAAGCTTCTTTATCCAGAACTGGACATTCTATCTTATTTTTCGAAATGATCAACAACAGTATCAAAAACACGTGTTGCTGAACCGGATAATTGAATCGGCGCATCTTGTGATGACCATGAAACACGCACATCGCCACCTGATTGTGTGACAGTAACCGCAGTATCTAAATATTCATGACGACATCCAACCGCAACTGCAGCGCAAGCGCCACTGCCACAAGCTAGCGTTATTCCAACGCCACGTTCATAAACACACAATTCAATATGATTACGCGAAACTATTTTTACAAATCCGACATTCACACCTTCTGGAAATGCAACGTGATGATTTAATCCTTGTCCAATTTCAATAACATCTGCTTGTGATAAATTATCGCGTTGCAAAACACAATGCGGATTGCCAACACTGACAACATCAAATTCAATCGCATGATTTTTTAATTGTAAATGATATGGGGATTTTTTTTCGGTTGCCTTAAAAGGCAAACTACTTGGATTAAAATTTGGAATGGCAATATCTACTTGCACTTCATCATTATTAATTAAATTAACGCGCATTATATCGCGCGACGTTTCTAAATAAATTATTTTTTTATCACTTAATTTTTCTTGCGAAATAAATAATCCAACACAACGCGCACCATTTCCACATTGAAATACTTCATTACCATCTGCATTAAAAATGCGATAACCAAAATCTGCTTTTTTATTTTGCGGTGTTGTAATCATTAATGCTTGATCACATCCAACGCCGCGATGACGATCGGATAATTCTTGAATCCATTTTTTTGCTGGATTAATTTTTTGACGCACTGCATCGAGCACAACAAAATCATTGCCTAATGCGTGCATTTTAGTAATGCGAATACTCATTGTGATTTGCTCTGCGTAGTTGTATTTTTTGAATTTGGTAAATATAACGAACCGTATTGTCCGCAGCTGGATAATATTAATGCGCTTAAAATAATGATAATGATTTTCAAGATCGATGCACTCCCGCCATCCGTATGATATTCTATTTCAAAAACTATACCACATAAAATAAGTGAAAATGATATGACACAACATAATTTAATGCTGGACACGCATATTGTAAATCCAACTAAAGATCCGGTTGGTACAGTTATTTGGATGCATGGATTAGGCGCAGATTGTCATGATTTTGATTCTTTAATTCCAGATCTAACGAACAATCATCAATTGCCTTTACGTTTTATTTTTCCAAATGCGCCAGTGCGTCCCGTAACAATTAATTATCAAATGCCAACACGCGCGTGGTATGACGTATATAGTTTAACTGATTTAGATAAGGAAGATCAGGCTGGTATTATTACTGCCGCAACTGCAATTTCAAAACTGATTTTGGATGAAATTGAAAAAGGCATTCCTGCGAATCGCATTTTAATTGCAGGATTTTCACAAGGTGGTGCAATTGCATTATTTACTGGTGTTCGTCACACGCAACCACTCGCCGGCATTTTAGTTTTATCTTCTTATCTACCATTAATGAATGAACATACAAGCAACGTACATCCAGCGAATATACAAACACCCATTTTTATTGCGCACGGCACACATGATACAACTTTACCTTGTTTTGCAGGAAAAATGGCGTATGACGTTGTGCGTCAAACACATGCGAATGCACAATGGCGAGAATATCCGATGGGTCATGAAATTACGCCAGCGGTGACGCGCGACGTGCATGAATTTTTTATAAAAATTTTTGGATAAGTAATAAATCCTGTGGTGTTCCAACATTATGCCACACACCAGAATAATATTCGCCCGTTACAACACCTTGCGCAATAAATTTTTTTAATACAGAAAATAAACGAAAAATGCCTGGTTTTTCAGCGTGAAATATCGCAGGATTTAATATTCCAATATTAGCATAAGTTAATTTATTTGATAAATTATCATGCACAATTCCATTTTCATCCAAATTGTAATCACCTTGCAAATTATAATTTGGATTATCAACAAATACTAAATGCGCACTGTTTGTCTTTTTCTGCAATAATTTTTCTAATGGATAATCAGTCCACACATCGGCACTTAATATTAAAAAAGGCTCATCGCCTAACAATGGCAACGCTTGAAAAATTCCGCCGCCAGTTTCTAATAATGTTTCTTCGATAGAATAATAAATTTTTAAATTATATTTGGAACCATCGCCACAATGCTGAATAATTTTTTCACGTAAATGATGCACATTAATAACTACTTCAGAAATTCCTGCTTTTTGTAATTGCGATAATGCGTGATCAATTAACGTGGTGTTGCCAATTTGTAATAATGGTTTTGGCGTGGTTAATGTTAATGGGCACATTCGTTTGCCGAGACCTGCAGCAAGAATCATTGCTTTCATATGAATAGTGTTATCCGTTATCCGTTATCCGTTATCCGGATAAAATATTTTTTAATGGTAAAAGTTCTGGGTATCGATTACAAACGGTAACAACATAATTTAATACCCGTGGAATTTCTTTTAAATAACCTTGTTTGTGATCACGAAAATGTAAGCGCGAAAAAATTCCTAAACATTTTAAATGTCGTTGCAAACCTGCAAAATCAAACCATCGCATGAAAGTTGAAAAATCCACAGCAGAAATTTTATTACCAGCAATTAATTTTTCATAAAAATACAAAGCCCATTTTTCAACCTGATCAGCTTGCCACGCAATATAACAATCTTTTAATAGCGAAACTAAATCATACGTAATCGTTCCCCACACCGCATCTTGAAAATCTAAAATTCCTAATCGATTATCATTGCATACCATAATATTTCGCGAATGATAATCACGATGCACAAATACTTTAGGTTGTTCTAAAAAAGAATCGAGAACTGATTGATAAATATTTTTTAATTTTTTTTCATCGTCATGAGATAAATTTTTGCCGAGATTTTTTTTAATATACCATGTGTCTAAAATTTCAAATTCGCGCCAATATAATGTGTCATCAAAATGCGGCAAATTATAGTGTGCAATTTCTTGACGTTGCTGAATTCGCAATAAATCATCCATTGCCGTGCGATATAAAGTATCTGCGGAATGAGAATTTAATAATGGTAACAATTGTCGATCGCCAAAATCAGTTAACAATAAAAATCCGCTTCTTAAATC
Organism: Gammaproteobacteria bacterium RIFCSPHIGHO2_12_FULL_36_30; assembly: GCA_001801815.1. Classification (GTDB taxonomy): domain Bacteria; phylum Pseudomonadota; class Gammaproteobacteria; order Coxiellales; family Coxiellaceae; genus 2-02-FULL-42-43. The sequence goes on along the minus strand of MGXU01000002.1, from coordinate 91,144 downwards.
CGATGCGAAAATTTTTGGAAATTGAACAGTGGCATTTTCAAATGCGCGTGCGACTGCAATAAATGCATCGCAATTTTCTTTTTCAGGCGGCGCATCCATCACAACATAAGTTTGACAATCTACTGTTGCGCGAAAATAACGACGAAAGCTTGCGTCGCCTGCCAATGGCGCAATTGAACAAGATTTCTCTGGAAAAATATCAGATAACCATTTTTCCATTAATAAAATACGATCATCCACGACAGAATGTGCATCAATCATCAGCGCTTCACTCGCATATTGGAGAACAACGGGTATAATACAGGAATTTTTAAAATAATTAAGTTTGTCGTTATAAATGTGAAAAAATTAATACGCTTTATTGCGTTTCTTTTATTGGTAATATCACAAAATAGTGCAGTCGCATCATCAGACAGCATTGCAAATGCGCTCGGTTGGAAAACAACACACACACCTAAAGAAGGTTGTGCATTATGCAATGGATATTATTCAGAACCAAAAGCAATTAGAAGCGTGCCGAATCCACCAAATTATAAAACCGTTGCGATTACTGTTACAGCAAAAGGTCCTGTTATTTTTCGCGCGGACGGCGCATCAGTTTTGCAAGATGATGTGCAAGTAAAACAACCAGGTCGATTAGCACATGCTGATAAGGCAATTGTTTATCACAATCGAAAAACAGGAAAAATAACGGATATTAAATTGATCGGTCATGTGCGTATACAAGAAAATGGAAAATTATTAATTGGAAATAAAGCGGATTATAATATTGCAAAAGATACCATCACAGTAAATCATGCCATTTATCACATCACCGGTACGCACACATTGGTAACCATTACCACACCATTTGATGCATGGGGCACAGCAAAAAAAATTCACCGCGATGCAAAAGATGTGTTGACATTAACGGATGGAAAATATTCTACTTGCGCACCAAAAGATCCGGCGTGGGTTGTTTCCGGAAGCTCGATGGTTTTGGATCCCAATACTGAAACAGGATATGCGCATAATGTTGTTATTCGTTTTAAACATGTCCCGATTTTTTACACGCCATATTATTCTTTTCCGTTAAATGCAGCACGAAAATCAGGTTTATTAGCGCCGTCAGAAGGTTATGAAAGCGGAACAGGACAACAAGGATTTTATTTTTCACAACCTTGGTATTGGAATATTGCACCCAATTATGATTTTTTATTTGCACCCATGTGGTTATCTGAACGCGGTACGCAACTGAATGGTCAATTTCGATATTTAACAAAACAATCGGATGGTTTTTTATATGCAAGTTTTTTACCGGATGATCGTGAATTTGCTTCGTTTAGAACAAATACACTCAACACCGTTTCCAATAATTCATCGCCAGCAGCAGCACCTTATATTTCACAATTAGCAGATGACAGCGATAATCGATATTTTATTAATTTTGAAAATAATGTAACATTTAATTCGTTGTGGACTGGAAAATTTTATGCGCGATACATTAGCGATTCTTATTACGCAGAAAATTTTCAATCAGATTACTTAACCACGACTACAAATCAAATACCAAGTTTTGCAGAATTAGATTATGCGGGAACGCATTGGCAAGATACTTTTTTAATTCAATCGTATCAAACTTTGCATCCGTTAAGTCAATTTACAACTACATCGCCTGTGGAAAATCAATATACGCGATTACCAGAATGGGATTTTAATGCGGCTTATCCGCAATTTGCAGATCATTTTGATTTTAATTTAATGGGGCAAGCAGTTAATTTTGATTATAACAGTGCATTTTCACCATCAACAATTCAAATGCCAATCGGCGAACGACTTGATTTGCAACCGAGTATTAGTCGACCATTTACGTGGTCTGCTTTTTATATCACGCCACAATTAACAGCAGATAGTACAAGTTATTTCTCACAATTACCTGGCGCAGGCCCAAACTTATCTCGCCCTAATTTTGATATGAATCGCACATTACCAATTTTCGATATTGATTCTGGTATGTATTTTAATCGCTTTGTAAATATTGGCGGAAGAAATTATATTCAAACATTAGAGCCCAGAATTTTTTATCTGTATACGCCATATTTAAATCAAGACAATTATCCAAATTTTGATACACAATCATTGCCATTTTCAATTATCAATTTATATTCGCTAAATGAATTTACTGGTTTTGATCGCATACAAAATGCCAATCAAATGAGTTTTGGTTTAACCAGCAATTTGATACGAGCAACAAATGCAACTGATGTATTAAATGCGCAAGTTGGATTTATTGATTATTTCACTACGCCGAGTGTTTGTTTGGTACAAGGATGTCAAATTGTTCCACAATCTATTTCTCCGATTACGGGTGCATTAACATGGAATCCAAATGCATTGTGGTCTATCACCTCACAAGCAGCGTGGGACAGTTCGCCTGAACAATTAAATAATGTGCAACTCGGTGCACAATATCATTTTTTACAACATCATATTATTTTATTGAATTATCAATTCACGCATAGCAATCTTGATACGCCATTTAGTGCAACAGGACTTAGTCCAAATGATTCATTATTAACGGCGGGATTGGTTTGGCCAATCGCGCTGCGTTGGCATTTTTTCGGATTCACTTATTACAATCTCACTCAGCATCATCCGCAGAATCAATTTCTCGGATTATCTTACAACACATGTTGTTGGGCGCTGCGTTTTATTTTTTCTAATGATTACAATGGCAACACAACAATTAATAACAGTGCTGCATTTCAAAGCACGTACACTAATACATACTATCTTCAATTTTTATTAAAAGGTTTGGGCAGTGTTGGTAATCACAATGCGGAAAATATGTTGATGAATTCTTTGCCGGGATATCAGGATAGTTTCTCGAATAGTGGGCATTATGGTTATAGTCAGACGGTGTAGAAATGATATAGAATGGCGACAATTTCATTACCATTACAAAGAGTGAATTATGACAAAACGTACAAACAAATTTTACAGCATCATTTTCAGTATTTTTTTCGTGATTTTTACATCATGTGCTTTTGCAAATCAAAATCTTAATTCAGTTGCTGCGGTGGTTAACAAACAAATTATTATGCAAAGTGAATTAGATGCGGCGATGGCAAGCGCAAAGCAACAACTTGCTGCGAGCGCGAATCCCAATGCACTGAGCAACACTCAATTGCGCAAAATGGTACTGCAACAATTGATCGATGAAAAATTACAAATGCAATTAGCGAAACAAGCGAATATTTCGGTGAGTGATGCAGAAGTTTCACAAACGATTGCGCGTATTGCAAAAGGAAATGGATTAACGGTTGCGCAATTGCAGGCTAAAATTCAAGAACAAGGCATGTCATATTCTGCTTATCGTAAGATGATTCACAAACAATTATTAATTCATCATGTGCAACAAGGTGCGGTTGCAAGTAAAATTGGTCCGATCACACCAAGTGATTTACAAAAAGCAAAAGCAATGTATCAATCACAAATGGGCGCACAACAACAATTTCATGTTATTGATATTGTTTCCACTTCAAAACAAAACGCAGAAAAAATAATGGTGGAATTAAAAAATGGCTCGAAATTAAATACGGTTGCGCCAAATAAAACGAGTGATTTAGGTTGGCAAACTGCAAATACATTACCTGCGATATTTTTACAACAATTAAAGACAATGCAGCCGAATGATATCGCGGGACCAATTCAAGCGCCGAATGGTTTTCATGTGATTATATTAAAAAATATGCGCGGACAATCAACGCATATTCCAAAAATGCAATTACAAAATATGGCATATCAAATGCAATTTCAAAAAGCGGTGAAAAAATGGTTGGCGCATTTGAGAAAGACGGCTTATATTGAAATTATGAATCAATGAAAAACCCGATCGCGTTAACTTTAGGCGAACCTGCGGGAATTGGTCCTGATATTATTTTAAAATTATGGCAAGAAAAACCTGATTTATTTTTATCTGAAAAAATAATTATTGTTGGTAATAAAAAATTATTGCGAGATCGTGCTGCATTGTTAAATATTTCGTGCGATCTGGATTTATTAAATATTGTTGATATTCCATTATCCGAAAAAGTTATTCCCGGACAATTAAATAAAAAAAATGCGGCGTTTATTATTGAAATGCTAACGTATGTTGCGAAAAATGCGGTGGAAAAAAAATTTTCTGCGATTGTGACGGCGCCGATTCATAAAGGAATTTTAAATGATGCGGGATTTGATATTAAAGGTCATACCGATTTTTTTTCGCGTTATACAAAATCAAAAACAGTGATGATGTTAATGACCGATAAATTAAAAGTCGCGTTATTAACTGATCATGTTGCGTTGCGAAATGTTTCTGATTTAATTACTGAAAATAATTTATCAGATTGTTTAGATATTATTATTGATAATTTTAAAAATAAATTAAAAATAAATGATCCACGCATTTTAATTTGCGGATTAAATCCGCATGCGGGTGAAAATGGATATTTGGGATTGGAAGAAAAAGAAATTATTATTCCAGTTGTGAAAAAATACCGAGAAAAAGGCTTTAAAATAATGGGGCCAATTGGCGCTGATGTTGCTTTTACCAAAAATTATTCAGAAAAAACGGATGTTGTTTTGGCGATGTATCACGATCAAGGATTGCCCGTGGTAAAATATTCTGGTTTTGATGATGCGATTAATGTGACGTTGGGTTTACCATTTGTGCGAACATCAGTGGATCACGGAACAGCACTTGATATTGCTGGGACGGGAAAAGCGAACACCATGAGTTTATACCACGCTATCAAATTCGCAAAACAGATAACAGATAACGGATAACGGATAACGTACCATGTCACATCAACCACGAAAAAGATTTGGACAACACTTTTTAATTGATCCCACTGTATTAACAGAAATCATACGCTGTTTAAATTTACAAAAAACAGATCGCGTAATTGAGATTGGTCCGGGACAAGGCGCATTAACAGAATTTTTATTATCACAAGTAGATCATTTGGATGTAATCGAATTAGATCGAGATTTAGTGGAATTTTTAAAGCAACATTATGATGAAAATAAAATAACAATTCATGCAGCGGATGCGCTTGATTTTTCTTACTCGTCATTATCAAACAATAAATTTGATTTACGTATCGTTGGAAATTTGCCTTACAATATTTCAACGCCATTATTATTTAAATTATTTGATGAAATAAATTTTATTTGTGATATGCATTTTATGCTGCAAAAAGAAGTGGTTTTGAGGTTAACGGCGGAAGTTGGCACAACAGATTATGGAAGATTAAGCGTGATGTCACAATATTTTTGCGATAACCATGATTTATTTTCTGTGGCGCCCGATGCATTTGATCCACCACCAAAAGTAGAATCTGCGGTCGTGCGTTTGGTGCCGAAAAAAAATCAGCAAACATTATCGCCGAAGCAATTTAAACAATTTTCGGATGTGGTGAAAGAAGCATTTAATTATCGGCGTAAAAAATTGGGGAATGCTTTGCAGCGTTTGATTGATGCGAAAACGCTGGCGACACTGAATATTGATCCCAATTTACGCCCGCAGGATATTTCTGTTGATGAATTTATTCGCATATCTCAAGCAATTTCGATAGAATAAACTTCGCTTACTGAAAGTTTATTTAATGAGGGATGTATGGCAAATAAACTCTATAAAAATATTTTACTGGCAACAGACTTATCTGAACATAGCGACAAGATTGCAAAACGTGCTGCTGCAATTGCAAAATCATTGGGCGCAAAATTAAATATTGTGCATGTAGCAGCGCACACACCAATTGCTTATGCTGGTGAATTTTCAATTCCAGTTGATGCTGAATTTGAATGCGCGCTGGAAAAACAAGCGAAAGCGCGATTAGCAAAATTGGGAAAAAAATATAATATTGCTGCGAAATCACAATATTTAGCGCAAGGTTCAGTAAAAATGGCTGTAACTGATTTGGCGAAAAAAATAAAAGCGGATTTAATTGTGGTTGGAACGCATGGACATGAAGGATTTGATTTGTTGTTGGGTTCGCAGGCAAATGCTATTTTACATGCTGCGAAGTGCGATGTGTGGGTGATTCGTATTTAATCAAACAGGAATTTTACATGGACAATTCGACTTTAGAAAATAAATTAGTTCAATCATTGCTTGCCGAACAAAAATCAACACGTCGCTGGAAAAATGCGCGTTTTTTTACATGGGTTATTTTATTTATTATTTTTTTATTTGGTCTGATCGCACCTAATTTTTCAGATGAATCGATGATGAGCAATGGAAAAAAAGATGATTCTTATGTTGCATTGGTTCGCATGAATGGCGTTATTGCTGCTGGTGATAATTTTTCTGCACGTAAAATTATTCCTTTATTAAATGAGGCATTTAAAGATAAAAATGCAAAAGGTGTTGTGTTAATTATCAATTCGCCTGGCGGCAGTCCTGTTCAAGCATCATTAATTCACGACAAAATTATACAATTAAAAGAAAAATATCATAAAGAAGTTATTGTGGTTGGTGAAGATACTTTAGCATCAGGTGCATATTTAGTTGCAACAGCTGCAGATAAAATTTTTGTAAATCAAGATACAGTCACAGGATCAATTGGTGTCATCATGGAAGGTTTTGGTTTTGAAAATGCAATGAGTAAATTAGGCATTACGCGTCGCGTATTTACAGCTGGCGCTAACAAAGATCGTCTTGATCCATTTGTTGCAATGAAACCTGAAGATAAAGTAAAAATTGATAAAATATTAAATGCAGTGCATCAAAGTTTTATTGATGATGTGCAACAAGGTCGCGCGGGAAAATTAAAAGGCGATCCAACAGAATTATTTTCAGGTGATTTTTGGACTGGAACGCAAGCGGTGAAATTAGGTTTGGCAGATGCAACTGCAACACCGTGGGTTGCGATGCAAGAAACATTTGGCACAACACATTATCGCGATTACAGTCCGCAACCTTCTTTCCTTGAAGAAATTGCACGCGGTGTTTCGATGAAGGCGCCGTTGGGATTACTCGAATCGCATGTTAAATTGCGTGAGATGATGCAGTAAAATTTGGTGCGGTATTTGTTTTTCCAGATGCCGCGCTTTGTTTTTTTGGTAAATGTCTACCAACATATTCTTGCATAAATTGAACCGAATTTCCTTTTGGAATTGTATCGTCCCATTCCTTAGAATCTACTGTTGGAATTTTCCCACCATTTGCAGCAGGCTGATCACACAAATCTACATCTGATTTCGACGAACGCTTCGGAAATTCACAGCGTTTTACCAATTCATCGGTAGAATTATCATCTGGCTTTTCTACCAAAGAAAATTGATTTAATAATTTTTCAAAATTATTCCAGCTTGTTTCGCTTTCAATCCACGCACATTGATTTGTTTTTTTATCATAATATTTTTCTAGCATTCCTTTAAGATGATGAGATAATTTTTCAGCGTCCGTTACAAAGGCTTCGTCTTTCAATGCGCCAATCATCATATCAATTACACCTTTTGGAATGCCGTGTAACAATTGTTTTATTTCAGAAAACAGTTGGCTTTGTTTACCTAAAAAACGAGCGCCGTTTTCAATGCCGACAGCGATCGTTAACGGTTTCAGTAATGCCAACAATAATGTGTAAGGTGCCGCTACACTTAACATCGTGCTCGCAACACCAACAACACCTTTCACTGTTTCAGCATTTGCCTGATATAATTCCATCGCCCTTACAAATTGTAAGATACGCGGACGCAATCGTAATAATTGCTCGAGACTATACACAATATTTTCAGAAATTCGCGGCCAATATGCTGACATGATTGGATCCTGCATTAAGTTATGAAAATCTTTTTGAATAATGGGCGTAATATAACTGATGAAATATTTTATATATTTTAATTTAGCAATAGATTGAATATGTTTATGCTGCAAAATAGCAGTTCCGCTATTACGAATCATTACCCAAGTTTTTTCTTTTTTTCTTTTTGCAATTTCATTTACATAATTCTTTACGCTCGGAATAATAAAATCCATTGCGCTCGATAATGTTTGACGTGTGATAGTAAGTGGATCATACCAACGACTTTTTGTTTCAGACACTGGTTCTGGCATATTAATGTGGCGCAAGAATTCCACTAAATACAGCGATAAAATAGCACTAACGATGGGTTCCATTTGCTCGCGATGCACGCCAGGAATATATTCAAATTGTTTTGCAACTGAAAAACTTGCCGCATAATGTAAAAATCCCACGGTGAAAAAAAACGGATAATATTCGAGATAATAAATTTCTCGATGATAACCACATACTTTTCTTTCTGCTAACACATAACTTGCTGCTACTTGCGCTGTGAGCAACATGCGTGACAATGTTGCAGTAACAAATCCAATATAAGGAATTAACTTTAATGCTGATATCGCCATTAATTGCGCCAAAAATAACATGACATCATAAAGATTTCTTTTAAAATATCGCGCTGATGTGCAATGATTTGTTTTGCAAGTTGAAAATTCGGATTTTGTTTCTGCTGTGTTTGTCAGTGATAAAACTAATGTGTGTACGTCAAAACGCGTTTGTTGACGCAACAAAAAAAATGAACTAATGGTATTTACAAAAAATATTCCCATTTGCGCAGCGTAAGAATTATTTTCATCTTGTGTTGTGTTGTGATTAGTTTGTCCTGTTAAATACGCGGTTAAAGAATAAATAAAAAGCATGGGGATAATATCGAGAGATAAAAAGAACGTGTTGCGCAGCAACGGAATATGTTGTTTTAAAAAATCATCCAGTGAATTAAAATGTTTTCGCATCAAAAACTCCTTTTCATAATTTTATTATATGCTTGTTTTTCTTCGAAGAAATAGAATATGTACATTTAATGTTTTCTTAAGGATTCATATTTTTCTCACACTCCCGCCCCCACTCCCACTATACTGTCATCATGAGCACATATTTAATCGGTGACGTGCAAGGTTGTTTTGATTCTTTGCAAGCGCTGCTAAAAAAAATTAATTTTAATCCAGAAAAAGATCGCTTGGGATTTGTCGGCGATCTTGTTAATCGCGGACCAAAATCATTAGAAGTATTACAATTTATTTCGCAATTAAAAAATCCACTGGTTGTGCTTGGCAATCATGATTTACATTTTATGGCGCTTTATTCTTTGCGCGATCATCATTTATTTAAAACTATTCCGCATACTTTAAATGAAATATTAGATGCGCCGGATTGTAAAAATTTAATTAATTTTTTATTACAACAACCGCTCATGATTGTTGAAAATAATATTGTGATGGTGCATGCAGGAATTCCGCCGCAATGGTCAATTGAAGAAGCGTTACAACATGCGCGTGATGTTGAAAAAATAATGCGAACAAATCCAATTTTATTTTTTGAAAATATTTATGGAAATGATCCGGCGATTTGGCGTGATGATTTAACAGAATGGGATCGTTCGCGATATATTTTGAATGCATTTACGCGTATGCGGTTTTGTTCGCAAACGGGCGAATTGGATTTGGACAATAAAACGGATCAAGCGGCGGATGAAAAATGGCGTCCGTGGTTTGAATGGATTCAGCCGACGATGCCGATTTATTTTGGACATTGGGCATCGCTGAATGGTTGCAGCACAAATCCTATGATTTTTGCATTAGATACGGGTTGCGCGTGGGGTCAAACTTTAACGGCAATTCGCCTTGAAGATCATCAGTTATTTTCAATAAAAGCGCTAGAAAATGAAGCTTAATCATTAAATAAATCCTAACTATTTGATTTATATAGAACATAATGTCATGCTAGATTGGATAATGCCTCAACTGGACACTATACTTTTAATTGAACAGGATAGTGCTAAAGGGTACATGGAATTGAGTGCCAAAAAACGATGTGTTGTTATGGATGACTAAACTAACTTTAAGAGGGTATGAAAATGAATATGACGCGAAAAAAAGCATCCGGCTTTTTTATAGTGGAAATTTTAATTGTGTTGGTTATTGTGGGTATTTTGGTGGCTGCGTTGTTGCCAAATTTGCAAACCTACACTCAAAGAGCAAAATTCGTGGATGTTCTCAATGCTGTTGGCGCTATAAAACCAGCAGTTGAGCTTTGCATCCTGAATCAGGGTGGTGTTGCAACAAACTGTACTACTGCTGCAGGTAATGGTATACCAGCCAGTGTGGCTCAAGGCAATTCGACGAGCACAGTAGTGACCAGCACTAGCGCAACAACAGTTGTAATCACCGGTACAGCAATAACTGGCGGTGGGTTTGCTGGTGAAACTTATATCCTCACCGGAGTGGTAACAGGTGCTGTACCAAACCAATACATAGTATGGACTGCAAGTGGCAGTTGCGGAGCTGCAGGTCTCTGCTAAAAAAGCTTTACGGATGTATACAAAGAGCCTCTTTTCGAGGCTCTTTTTTTATCTCGAATTTATTTCACATCAATTAAATTTCAAAAAACACGGTATTGAAATAATTATTAAACATGCTATTTTGTAGCATATTTTATTACGATGAAATAAAATTATAGGTGAGGGATTATGACATCCGCTGCAAAAAAATATTTTGATGTGTTATCGTATGTCAAGACATCAAAAGCATTAGGCGTGAAAGAAGATCTTGCGGAATATCAAGCAAGACAACTTGCAGAAATAATTGATATTGCTTCTGCAAACACACAAGAAGAGTTTACTGTGCGTGAATTGGCGACGAAGACAGATATTCATGAACTGCGGGCAGCAACAAAAACAGATATTCAAGCAGTAAAAACAGATATTCATGAACTGCGGGCAGCGACACAAGCGGATATTCATGAACTGAGATCGGAATTGAAAGCTGATATTTATGAATTGGGAACAACACTTAGAACAGAATTCAAAGCAGATATTTATGAACTCAGAACAGAATTAAAAACAGATATTCGTGAACTCAGAACAGACGTCAATGGATTAAAAGATACCACCAAAGATTTAGTGGATAGAATAGGAAATTTGCGCTACGACACCATAAAGTTCGTTGTATGGACAGGCGTCAGTATCGTTGTATTCATAGGTACTATGATGGCCAAAGGTTTTCACTGGCTCTAAAACCACCATTCGCATTTTCATGTACGTTCGGTATATACTAAAATCTAACTGATTGATAGTTTAGGTGAATAGGTATGCCTTTTACACCGCCCGTACTGCCTCCATTCGCACAGCATTTAGTTGCCGCAGGATTGCTTGTTGAAGCACAAGCACGCGAGCTGTGTGATCAGGCACGCGCTGAAGAAATGGCGTTATCAACTTATCTTGAAAGCAAAAAATGGATTTCAGCATCAATGTTAGCTGAAGCCATGTCTCAATTTTTAGGTTTGCCGCTTTACAATATTGATGTTCATCAAACCGAAAAAATGCCTGCTGAATTTATGACATTGGATATTGTGCAAAAAGGATTAGCAATTCCATTATTGCGAAAACAAAATATATTAATTCTCGGTGTTGCAGATCCTGAACTCATGAATCTCAGTGAAATTGCATTTGCAACAGGAATGCAAATTCAATTTATTATTGTCGAAGGAAATAAATTACGTTCACTTGTTAGTGATATGCGCGAAGCACAAATGGTTGCAGGATTAGAAAATATTGGTGAAAGCACACTCGCTAATTTAGATGTAACCGCTTATGCAGAAGAACCAACTGAAACTGTTTTTAGTGAAGGTGTTGACGATAAACCAATTGTGACGTACGTAAATCAATTATTAATGGAAGCAATTAAAGTACGCGCATCCGATATTCATTTTGAACCATTTGATAAATACATGCGTGTTCGTTTTCGTATTGATGGTTTATTACATGAAACTTCACGTTCGCCAACACAAACAGCAGGATCATTAGTTGCGCGATTAAAAGTAATGGCGAATCTCGACATTGCAGAACATCGATTACCACAAGACGGTCGATTTAAAATTACATTAGCAAAAAATAAATTAATTGATTTTCGTATTAGCACTTGTCCTACAATTTACGGTGAAAAAGTAGTGTTGCGGATTTTAGATCCTGAAAGTACGCCGCTGGATATTGCATCACTTGGCATGGATGAACAACAAACTGAAGTTTATTTAAAAGCGGTAAAAGAACCGCAAGGAATTATTTTAGTAACAGGTCCAACCGGTAGCGGTAAAACAGTAACATTGTATACTGCAATGAAATTATTAAATTCAATCCAAAAAAATATTTGCACGGTAGAAGATCCAATTGAAATTTATATGCCGGGAATTAATCAAGTGCATATGAATACCAAAACAGGATTAACATTTGCAAAAGCAATGCGCGCATTTTTGCGGCAAGATCCCGATATTATTATGGTCGGTGAAATTCGAGATTTAGAAACTGCAGATATTGCAACAAAAGCAGCGCAAACAGGTCACTTAGTGTTATCGACTATTCACACAAATAATGCTGCGATGACAATTATCCGATTAGCCAATATTGGATTACAAACTTATAATATTGCCAGCACACTCACATTAATTGTTGCGCAACGTTTAGTGCGAAAACTCTGCAAACACTGTAAAAAAGTAGAAAAAGTATCACCTGAAATTTTAAAGCAAAGTGGTTTTGCTGAAGCGGATTTAAAATGCACGATTTATGGACCAGGACAATGTTCTAAATGCACGCACGGTTATAAAGGTCGTGCCGGTGTTTTTGAAGTCATGCCAATTACTGTTCCCATGCGTGAATTAATTATGAAAAATGGGGATGCACTGCAAATTGAAACGCTCGCACGACAAGAAGGTGTGATTGGTTTACGTGAATCAACCATTAATAAAATTAAAGCTGGTGTAACAAGTCTTGAAGAATTAAACCGCGTTATTGCATCAACAGGATAAAAAAATGAAAAAATTTACTTTAGGAAAATATAACGGCTACGTTTGGAAAGGCGTCAATAAATGGGGGAAAAAAGGAAAAGGAATTATTGTTGCTGACAGCATGGAAAATGCTGAAAATGAAGCACATAAATTAGGTATCACGATTACTCATTTAAAAAAATCCCCATTTTGGTTATTACCTGGTAGCGCGACAAATAAAATTAAAATTGTCGATATTGTTTTTATTATGCGTCAATTATCCACATTAATTAATGCTGGCGTGCCGCTTGTGCAATCACTCGATATTGCAGCAACGGGTATTGATAAAGTAAAACTGCGCGCGTTGATGTTAACCATTCGTGATGATGTTGCAAACGGACAAACATTTGCAGAAGCATTAACACCGTACCCACAATTTTTTAATCCCTTAATTTGTGGATTAATTCAAGCAGGCGAACAATCTGGTATGTTAGATAAAATGGTTGCGGAAGTTGCAAATTATTTGGAATATCATGAATATTTAAAAAATAGAATTAAACGCGCATTGTATTATCCGCTCACTGTATTAACATTAGCAGTTTTAATTTGTATTGGTATGTTATTATTTTTAGTACCACGCTTTGAAAAAATTTATAAATCATTTAATGCAAAACTACCGGCTTTTACAATGAAAGTGATTAATATTTCGCATGGGTTACAAGAACATTGGATAATGATTGTAGCAAGTGTTGTGGTACTAGTTTATGGTTACAAAAAATTAAAAGAAAAATCTGAAGCATTTCGATATGTGCTCGATACGATGGCGATTAGAATTTTTTTATTCGGACCGCTGGTGCAAAAAGCCATTATTTCTCGTATTTGTTCCACCATGGCAATTACATTAGGTGCGGGTATTCCGCTGATTGAATCATTGCAACGTGCTGCTAACGTTTCCAATAATCAACTTTTTCGCGACGCCATTTTGCAAACACGTGAACAAGTTACGCAAGGTGAATCAGTTGCATTGTCGATGCGCAGCACGCAAATGTTTCCGCCGATGGTTTCGCAGATGATTGAGATTGGCGAAAAATCTGGTGCGTTGGATAAAATGTTTGATAAAGTTGGTCAATATTATCGTGATCAAGTGAATACATCTGTCGAAGGATTAACAACAATGATTGAGCCATTAATGATTATTTTTATTGGCGCATTGATTGGTGTGTTTGTATTGGCGATGTATTTGCCGATCTTTAATTTAGGTATGGCGATTAAGGGTTAATCATGAAAAAAAAATTAGGATTTTCGTTGATAGAAATATTACTTGTGTTGGTTATTATTGGTATTTTAACAGTAGCAATAACACCATCGTTCAAGGGTTATATGCTGCGTGGAAATCGATCTGATGCAATTAAAAGTCTTGTGCATATGCAAATGAATGAAGAAAAATGGCGTGTCAATAACACTTCCTACACAACAACCATCACCAACATTTCACCAACAGGTTCAGGCGCATCAATTGATGGTCACTATACTTTAGCTATTGGCAGCGCAAGCGCTTCTGCATACACGCTAACTGCTGCGCCAACTGGTTCTCAAGCTGACGATACTGATTGCGCACTTTTTACATTAACATATGCTAATGGCACTACAACGCTCACGTCTTCACCTTCAACCACATGTTGGCAACAATAAACTAGAGATGATATGTCTACAGAAAAAAAAGAATTAACGCATCACTTCACAACAGTTAATGCACTCAAAGAAGCGTTTATGCCATTTGTGCAAGACAGCGGAATATTTATACCAACCGACGCAACATTTCATTTAGGCGATAAAATCAAAGTGACTGTCACGCTGCCTGAAAATAAGCAAACATTTATGCTTGAAGGTGAAGTGATTTGGATTACACCACAATCTATGCATGTACCGAATCATCATCCTGGTATCGGGGTTCAATGCAGCACCGATGAAGGCGAAGCGTTTCGAAATGCAGTGCAACAATTACTAAGCGGTATGAAAGAAAAAGATGGTGTAGAAAATACTGAGACTATTTAAAAAAAGCGGCAACAGAAAGTTACCGCTGTGAACAAAAATAATTAAGCATGTTTCAACGTAAATTGACCTGCGACTGGGGAGTCAATTTTCAACCCTTTAACATGCGTCACATAATTAATATCAACTAGATTACCGTTACTCACATAGAACGTTACAGTTGCAAAATCAATTTGCTCTGGATTGCTAGCTTTACGAGATAAATATACTTCAAACGCGCAAGGGTCAGCATCTTTTACTGTTGATGTGCCATGACATAAATTAGCGACAGTTGTCCATGGAATTGTTTCTACTTTGTGTGGTCCCAATGGTTGACCTGGATTATTATGCACATAAGCATTAGTGTAATAGCCCGTGTCGTTTGTAATTAACATATCGGCAGGAGCATCAGCTAATGCAACACCTGTTACCATCAGTGCAGCACAAGCAATTGATTTGATCCAAAAAGATTTTTTCATATTTCCTCCATAAAATTTAACGTCGGTTGTTGTCCAATAACACCGAAAATTGTAGCATGATAAGAGAGTTTGTCACCAGGCATTTCAAGGAATGATGAATGCGCCGTCAACTCAGCGATCTACAGTGTTATTTATTACCCGCAAAAAAATCGTATTGTCAAAATCAACTTCTGTTTCATTATGAAAAAACCATTTTATTTTGGCATCATATTATTCAAAACGCGTTGCTTGAAGAAAAAAATACGAATGAAGCAAAACATTTAACGCATGATTTATTTTTACAAAATAATGAGGCAGTAGTTTTATTTGATGCAGAAAATCCTATTGGATTATTTATGTTTCAATGGATTGATATTCAAAATTCAGACAAAAAAATTATTTTAGCCTTAGAAAAAAGATTTTCAAAAAAATTAGTGGATCAATTACGCGAAAAAAAAATTCAGTATGTGATGTTGATGGGACAATTAGCGGTACAACCTGCATGGCGAAAATCTTCTATTGGTTATGGTGTAACGGATATATTAATGGGTTTTGCTGTAACACGTTTTTTAGAATCAAAAGCTGCAATATTATTAACAACAACTCGTAATAATCGTCGCACACATGATTTATGTTATCGACAAGGTGGAAAAAAATTTTCAGATAATAAAAAAGTATTTCATGTTGATAGCGATATTGTTTTATTTGAACGTCACGATGTAAAACCACTTGAATTTCAAACGCTGCAAAATATCACACAACAATTATGGAAAAATAAAATAAACGGATGGATTGACATACCACTGTCATTCGTTAATGATGTACCTCAAACCATCACGTAAAAAGGATTTTAGTATGCGTTTATTGCTCAAAAAATTGAAGATAGGTTTGATGATAAGTGGATTATTATTAAGCTTATCAACATGGGCAGTAAATGGCGCATACGATTATGGATTCAGTGAAATTACACGCGGTATGGGTGGTGCTGGATCAGCATTACCACAAGATTCTTTAATTGCAGCAATTAATCCCGCGGGCATGGTTGATGTAGGAAAACGCTTAGATTTAGGTGCTATTTTATATTTTCCAACAATCACCTATAACGCATCAACTTATTCTCCAAGTAGTCTTACACCGGCAAATATTGGTGTCGCACCCGGTATTCATGACAGCAGCGTTCCACTTTTCTTTTTGCCTGATTTTGGTATCAATCTTCCGATCAATCAAAAAAGTTCAATTGGTGTTTCGCTCTATAGTTTAGGGGGTTTTGGTGCGGAATATAAAACAACTGACACCGCAACAGTTGGAGGACAACAATTACCAGGCGCATTAGGTGATGGCACTTTATTATCAGATTTAAAACAAGCGGTCACCGCAATCACTTATTCTCGAAAATTTTTAAAACGATCTTCTTGGGGAGTGAGTTTATTAATTGGTTTACAATCTTTTAATAGCGAAGGCGCTGGAAAATTATCAGCATTATCCGCACATCCCAATAATGTTTCTAATCAAGGTACAGATTATTCAACCGGCGCAGGCGCACGATTCGGATTATTATTCGGCGTATTGCGTAATTTAAATTTAGCAATTTCTTATCAGCCTCGTGTATACATGACAAAACTTTCTAAATATTCTGGATTATTTCCTAATGGCGGTGAATTTGATTATCCACCTTTTGGAACAATCGGATTAGCATGGCACATTGTACCGCGTCTAGTGCTTGCAGCCGATGTTGAAAAAATTTGGTTTCAAGATATTTCTAATTATGGTAATTCGCATGATGCAATATTGCCAGGCAACACCTGCAACAGCTCAACTTGTTTAGGTGGCAGCAACGGCGCAGGATTTGGTTGGGCAAATGGCGTGGTATATAAATTTGGTTTGCAATGGGAAGCAAATGACAAAACTACTTTGCGCGCAGGGTTTAGTCATAACAATCAAATATTATCTTCGCAATATGCGACAGAAAATATGATTACGCCAGGCGCATTAATTCAAAATGTATTTTCCATCGGCGGCACACAAAAAATTTCAAAAAAAGATTTTATTAATGGTGTAGTAACTTTTATTCCACAACAAACACTCACATCACAAAATTTATTTTCAGGTGCTGGAAATCAAACTGTTGAATTGGCAGCTCATGGATTTGGATTTGGTGTTAGTTGGAGCAGAATGTTAGCTTAATGGGTAATATATGAATAAAAAACACATGAGCTATCTGCAATTCAAATCAACTGCAGATAAATTATCACATGCCCATGACGCGGTAACACCTGAAAATTTGTATCACATGCTGCGAGAAATTTCGACTGAAGAAGAAGTGCGTGAATATTTTAAGCGCTGGTCAAATGAAAAAAATATTGATGGTCAACCAATAAAATCAGAACAATCTCGCACAGAAGAATTAGAAAAAGCATTATCTGTCACACGCGCAACATTAGAATCAACCGCCGATGCAATACTAATTATCGACAAAAATGGAAAGCTTACTGACTTTAATCAAAAGTTTTTAGAAGTAACGGAAGTCCCAATTGAAATTATTGAAAGCGGTGAAGAAAATGCGGGCTTAGGATATTTGTTAGGTTTATTAAAAAATCCACAAGATCTTGTTCAACAAATGCAGTATCTCATGATGCATCCGGAAGAAATAGGTGACATGGGTGAGGTGCATTTTAAAAATGGAAAAATTGTGGAACGCTATTCGCAACCGCATAGAATTGGTGATCAAATTGTCGGACGTGTATGGAGTTTTCGCGATGTAACTGAAAAGCGAAAACAAGAAGAAATGTTGCGCTTAACAAATCGCGCAATCGTTTCTAGCACTCACGGAATTATTTTGATTGAAAATAATAAGAAGCATAATATTACATATGCAAATCCTGCCAGTTTAAAACTATTAAATTTAACGGAATCCGATGTCACTCAAAAATCATTTTTCTCTATTTTGCCTGAATTCGAACAACATCAAGCGCATATTGAAAAAATGTTTTTTGGTCGTAAAAAAGATGAATTGCGCATTCGATGTAAAATTCAGAATAAAACTATGTGGCTAGAAATTAATATCGACCCCGTACATGAAAAAAATCAAAAAGATATTTCGCATTTTGTCTGTATTATTAATGATGTTACTAAAAATAAAGAACTTGAAAATATTTTACATTATAAAGCGCTGCACGATACGCTCACTGGTTTACCCAATAAATCTTACATGGAAGATGCAATCCGATATCGCATTAAAAAAGCAGGATCGCAAAAAGAAAGTTTTGGATTATTGTTTATTGATATTGATCGATTTAAAAATATTAATGATACATTGGGTCATCGCATTGGTGACAAAGTATTATGTTTATTCAGCAAACGATTAGAAGGTGCATTGCAAAAAAAAGATGTGGTAGCTCGAATTGGTGGTGATGAATTTATTGTGTTAATCGATAATACATTAAGCGTTGATACATTAAATACAATGGCAAAACACATATTGGAATCTAGTCGAAAAAGATTTACGCATAGCGAGCATGAATTTAATATTAGCGTGAGTATCGGTGTTGTGCATTATCCTGATTGTGGAAACGATCCTGAAACATTAATTCGCAATGCTGATATTGCAATGTATCAAGCAAAACAAGCTGGGCGTAATCGTTTATGCGCTTATACAACTTCATTAAATAATACTGTTTCAAGACGCGTACAAATTGAAAATGAATTGCATGATGCAGTTAAAAAAAATGAGTTTGAATTACATTATCAACCCATTTATGACATCACTAAAAAGAAATTTTTGAAAGCGGAAGCATTAATGCGATGGAAAAATTCAAGCTTAGGTCAAGTTTCACCTGCCGAATTTATTCCTGTTGCAGAAGATATCGGAATGATGACAACCGTCGGACGCTGGATTATTGAAACAGGCACGAAACAACTAAAAGCATGGGAAAAAATTGGTTTAAATGACATTACATTAAGTCTGAATGTATCTGCAAAACAATTATTGGATGAAAATTTTGTGCGCGATTTAACACGCGTTTTATATCACAACAAACTTGTACCAGAAAAAATTATTTTAGAAATTACGGAAAGTTTTTTATTATTAGAAGAAAAAGTATCTGGAAAATTAAATGAATTAAATAAAATGAATGTAAAAATTTCGATTGATGATTTTGGAACAGGTTATTCTAATTTAAATTATTTACATAAATTAAATATCTCTCATTTAAAAATAGACAAAACATTTGTAGATCAAATTGATCAAAAACATTTTAATGATTCCGTTTTATTAACCATCATTGCAATTGGAAAAAGAATGGGGTACGGCATTGTTGCAGAAGGTGTTGAAACTGAAAGTCAGTTGGAATTTTTAACAAAAAATGGTTGCGATGAAATTCAAGGTTATTATTTTTCAAAACCATTGCCAGCTAATGAATTTGCAAAGTTTTTAAAAAAATAATAAGGGGATTT
This sequence comes from Gammaproteobacteria bacterium RIFCSPHIGHO2_12_FULL_36_30, assembly GCA_001801815.1. GTDB lineage: Bacteria > Pseudomonadota > Gammaproteobacteria > Coxiellales > Coxiellaceae > 2-02-FULL-42-43. The sequence goes on along the minus strand of MGXU01000002.1, from coordinate 71,400 downwards.
AAATGCGAGCATTAAAACACGCTTTTGATTATTTACAAAATAAAGCAAATGCAACGGAACCATTATATCAATTAAAAACAACTGCCGCGGACAATATTGTCCACATTGCAATACACGATAAAGGAAATAATCGCTCAGGTGAAATACGCATTGAAAAAGCGTTACATAGTCATTTTCAAAAAACTCATGATTTTACAGACAAACAAATGAATCATGTTGCGATAATTCATGATGCAATTTTTTCAGATGCAAAATCACAATCATTATTACCGATATTATCTTATTTCGCGTTGCGACAAGCGCGTATTTGGAATTGTTATACTGTGATTGCGCCAACTCAATATCAGTCATTATTAAAATTATCTCCACTTAGCTTTTTACCAACTATTTTTTCGCAGCAATTATCATATGCAATTTTTCAAGCATATGAAGCATGTAATGCAACGGAACATACTTTTATTCAAACCTATTTTATTCATGAAATTTTAACTACTTTTCAAATATGGGTTGAAAATTTATTTCAAAATAGTTGGTTTCGTGCGATTAAAACAAGAACACTCACAAAAGAACAATATATTATTACACTTTATAATTTACATGCTTTTGTAAAATATACGACACGTTTAGCAGCACGTTGCGTTGCATATTCTGATTCACGTGAATTACGCAATCATTATATTAATCACCTGAAAGGTGAAGTAAATCACGAAGTGATTATTGAATCTGATTTACGCGCATTGCATGCAGATGTTGATTATTTAATAAATGCACATGTTGCACATCCTGCAACAAATGCATTTATGACATTACAAGAAAGCGTTATAGGTTACAAACAAAATTCTGCATTAATGCTCGCTTGTCCATTTATTGCGGAAGGCATGACTGCAAATATTAATTCTACTTTTGTAACTGATTTACATGAAACAATAAAAAGTTGGGGCGTAAAATCTCCTGACGCTGCTTCTCGTTTTTTAACATCGCATATGAAAACGGATGGTGGCGATGATGGTCACTGGATTCGTGTAATCATGATGATTGATAAAGTAATTGAAACTGAAAAACAACAACGCGAATTTTTGGCAATAATGAATTTAGCAACATCAAGCTATGGAAAAGGCTTAGGTGATAATGTGGACGATTATAGTTTGTATAATGTGAATGTTAATGCAAAAGAATCGTTAGCAATTAACCATTAACTGTCTTTTTACCAAACACATAATCATGATACGCTTTCACTACATTTGTAGGCTTATTTGTTAATTCTAATTTTTCAAAATAAGTATAATAACGTTTTGCTTCTGCATCATTGCCCATCTGGTAATTTAAACGCGCCAAACTTAAAATTGAAAATGGCATGCTGGGATTATTAGCTAATGCTTGATGATAATAATGCATCGCTAATGTTTTATTATGCATCATCAATGCACATGTGCCTGCATTTTCAAGCGCACTCGCTGCATTTAAATATGTGTGCTCTTTACTTGCCGCAATTAATTCTTTAATACCTTGTTTTTCGCGACCAACACGACATAAAAAAGTACCGTAATTATTTTTTGCAGAACCGGAATGTGGTTTTACTTTAATTGCTTCGCGATAATATTTTTCTGCTTGTGTCGGATGGCCTGTTTTTTCTAAATAATACGCCATGCAATACCAAACAGATGCAAGTTGTGGATCTTCTTTAATTGCAAGTAATAATGAATGTTTGCTCGCGGGATACATTCCCTTATTTAAATATGCCATGCCAAGTTGTGCGTTTGTGTGTGCAGCAGCAGAGTTATATGTTTCTGCAAAACACGTTAAAGAAATAAAAGAAAATAAAATGATAGGGATAATTTTTCGATAATAATTCACTTCGTTTTACTCGCTGTAAAAAACTTTTTATTGAATTTAAAATATAAATTAAATATTTGTTGTTATGAGTTGATTCACTGCAAAACGCCCTTGTTCCAGCAGCGTAGCTCATTGCACGCGGGCTTCTGTAACACTGCTCCGCACTTTCCGTTTAAGACGACGCAATCTCAGACGGCCTAGAAATAATATGCGGAGTTAAGAAAATTAACAACTCATCTTTTTGTGTTAATCGATCACTGTTTGTAAATAAATGTCCGACCAATGGTATTTTATACAAAAATGGAATACGTTTAATCACATTTGATTTTTCACGTTGATAAACTCCGCCCAGCACAACGGTTTGATTATTATTTAATAACACACTTGATTGTTCTTCTTCAGTGTTAATTGGAATTGCACTTCCAGCACCAGGTTCACCACCAGGAACTTGCAGTGAAATTGGTGTGCCTGCACTATTATTGGTTACCGTTAAATTTAAAATAACGCGATTATCTGGCGTAATTTGTGGCGTGACTTCTAATTTTAATTCTGCGTCAACATATGACACGCTAGTTGAACCGCTTGAACTAGAACTTTGATACGGAATTTGTTCGCCCGTTTCGATATATGCTTTTTTCTGATTGGATGTAATTAATCGCGGTGAAGAAATAATATCTAAATCATTTTCTTCTTCTAATGCCGATAATTCCATATCGATAAATGCAGAGCCTAATTTTGCAACTGCAATACCAATACTTCCTACTTGATTGGTTGATCCAAACATCGCGCCTGTTGCAGGTAATGCAAAATTCAGTCGTTGCGCTAATGGTACAGCGGCGATTTCGCTTTCTGTCGTGGCGGTATCTTCCACCATCGTGTTAGCGCCAGTTAATGTACCAGATAAATGCGTTGGATCGGTCAAGCCAAATTGCGCGCCTAATTGTCGCTCGAATCCTTCATTCACACTCACGATGCGTGCTTCGATCATCACTTGCTTTACAGGATAATCTAATTCATGTAGCAATTTTACAATTGCCGCAACACGTTCAGGTGTATCGCGAATCCAAACTGAATTGGTACGCACATCGATATTCGTTGTGCCGCGCGTAGATAATAATGAAAAGTTTTTTGTATCCAATATTTTTTGTACATCTGCCGCATCCGCATAATTTAAACGCACGACTTGATCAGTCAGCGGCACCAAATCACGCATTTTTTGGCTGTCTTCTAATTCTGTAATTTGCTGACTCATTAATTCTTTAAGCGGTGCAACATAAACAACGCTGCCAACGCGTCGTTCACCTAAATTTTGCGATTTTAAAATAACATCTAATGCTTGCGTCCATGGCACATCATGCAAGTGAATTGACATTTCGCCTTTGACATTGTCATTAATAACAAAATTTAATTTTGTAAATTGTGCGATGATTTGCAGTAATTCGCGTATTTTAACATTCGTAAAATTAAGTGAAATGGGCGAAACAGGTCCTGAGCCTGCATAGCGATCCATTGTGATATTGTCAAATTTCGGTGTGCGAATATTCGCTAAAGGTGAATTGGTGTCGGCAGCTAAAGGTGGTGGTGTTGATGCAACAGTGCATATGCAAATCACGCATAAAATTAGCAATGTCGCATGACGCAATATCCTTTTGATCACTGCTTGAACTCCTTAATCGACATTACAACTTCTCGCTTCGCTTCACCACCAGTGGATGATTCATCAATACTAAATTTTACCTCATCCGCAGTTATTTGTGTTAGTAATGCATGTTGTAAACCTAAACGCATACCTTCTGTCGTAACATACAATCTTCCATCGCTGGAACGAAACAATGCCCATCGCGTATCTTTGTGCATCACAATTCCAATTAATTTTAAGCTATCAATCGAGGTATCCGTTAAAATACTATTCGGATATTCTTTTACATTTTTTACAGCTGCAGTTAATTCAAAAGGATCACGTAAATCACTACCGGTATATTCCACTTGCGCAATAGTCGCTTGCTTACTTGATTTATTTTTCTCACTTAGTTTCGCAGCTGCTTCTACTTGCTGCACAAATTTCGCTACTTGTTCTGTTGGGCTTTCTTTATTTTTTTCACCGCACGAATTTAATGTGATCATGCACAGTGATAATAAAAAAATAATAAAAAGCCGATTATATTTCATACTTTAAAATCCATGGATGTCGGCAACGTGTAATAAACTGTTGCTGTAAATTCCAATGACAATAAATTATCGCTATTTTCTGCGCGCGTAATCGTAAATTTATTTACTGCAACTACAGAATCCGGCAAATTGGCAACACCACTTAAAAATCGTGCGATTTGATGAAAATTTCCAACCAAAGAAATATCAACGGGCATTTCTGCATAATATTTTTGATCAACTGCTGTTTTTGGTTTAAAAGAAATAAATTTTAATCCATCTTTTGTGCCTAATTTTGTGATGTTTGCTAACAAACCACCCACTTGAGATTCAGATGGAAAACGTTTTAACATTGATTCATATTGCAGTTTCGCCGTGTCTGTATTTTTAGATAAATATTCCATCTGACCATTCGCGCGCGCACCTGCGCTAACGTCATTTTCTAACTGTGTTCTTTTTTGTTGTAATGCAATCAAAGTTGATTGCGCGCGACCTTTAAAAAAAGAAAATCCAAGGATGCAAATAAGGAAAAATAACAATACTGCTAATAATAATTTGACAATGGGCGGTAATAAATACACTTTCGTCATAGATGACGATTCTTTAGAAATAACGCCCGTATTTGTATTACGCATTTTTATTCACTCTTTCCAATTGGTTGACCACCCGGCTTCAATTGATCATCAATCTTTTTATTTTGATCGTCGCGTTTTTCTTGCAAAATTTTAATAGGATTGTTGAGTTTCATTTTTTCTAATTCATCTTTCTGTTTTTTTTCTGCTGCAGCCGCTTCACTTGTTAATCGCGGCAAAGTAGATGCAACATATAAATCAAAATGTGTTATCGTTAATTTATCACCTTCATTTTTTTCTACTTTTTGCAATGATGTCACTTCCATGTTAGGCGATACACGAAGTGCTTCCATAAACTGTGAAACCAGTAAGTTTGAATTGGCGGAACCAGATAAAATAATTTGATTTCCATCGCGTGACATTGTAGTGAGATAAATTCCTTTAGGTGTTGTTTCAACAATATCATTCAATAAACGCACATCATCAAAACGACTCATTTGTAAATTTTGAAGAACTAAAAAGCGAGCGGCAATTTCTTTTTGCATTTTTTCTTTATCAAGATAAGTTGCTACATTTCCTGCTAAACGCGCGTTTGCAGATTGCAATGCACTGATATAATTTTCTGTATAATTCACGTCGGTATATAAAATATGGTGAATAAAAAATAAAAAAATAAAACTGAGCGCCACTGCAAAAAGCATTAAGCGTAAAAATATTTTTTTATTAATTGCGATGATCTCATCGCGCCATGGTAATAAATTAATATTCATACCGGAATTCCACGCATAGCCAAACCACAACTCAATGCAAACGCAGGACCTAATTTTAATAATTTTTCACCGTCTAATTTTTCGCTGATTTTTAATGACAATAATGGATTGCCGACAACAAGTGGGGTATCTAATGCTTTACCAACATGTTGCGCCATCTCTGTAATTAATGCACAACGCCCCGTCATTAAAATGCAATCAATCGTTTTACCTGTTTTTTCAGCATAAAAAGATTGGAACAATCTACGAATCGACATAACAATATGTGTTTTTTTCTCATCATCTAATGCGGTAATATCCACTGTAGATTCAACTGCTGGCGGTGGAATTTGCAAAGAAGGTAATGGTTGTAATGATGGTAATGAAACTGATTTCGCTTTTACAGGAACTGAAACAGTAAATCCCATTATTTTTTGTACGATAGGTAATAGCGCATCACCTACATAATTTTGACAATTATAATAAATCATCTTTTTTTTATGCATTACAATAAAGACAATGTTGTGCGGATTAAAATCAATCATCGCGACATGTTTTTCAACATGGTCTTCTGATAATTGTGATGCAAGTAAAGAATAAACGCGTTCTAATGCATAATAATCTACGTCGACAATTTTAGTTGATAATCCAGCTTGAGATAATGCATCAACACGCGGCATCATATCTTCTTTTCTCGCCGCAACCATCACGATGGAATATTTTTTATTTTTATCGCGATCGATTTCTTCAAGTTGCGAAAAATCTAAATATAAACTTTTTACAATATCTGGAAATGATCGGCGTGCTTCTTGCCATGCGCGCGCTTCAACATCGGAGTCACTTAATTTCAAATCTAATTTTATTTGTTTGATAACAACTTTCGATCCGGGCAAGGCAATGGCTGTGTTTGTCGTTTGGAGATTCGCTTTTTCCAACATTTTTTTAACAACAGCAACAACAGCTACATTATCAATAATGCTATTATCAACTACTGCGCCGACTGGCAGCTCAATCGCTTCTGCATGCACTACGCGTGCGACACCGACTGTGTGATGCAATGAAATAGATAAAATGGATGAATCATCTAGGTCGATACCCACTAAATCACCATACATATCGGTGACAGTGCTCAACATTTCGCGCAATTCCCCGATGCGCGCAATCCATTGAGTGATCTGCGCTTTCAATCCCTGTGTAGACAGATTCAGCATGCCTGCTTTCACCTAGTTGATTTTTTGAGAAAAATCCCAACTTTGACTATAATAGAGTTATAATCTGATGACAACTGTCAAGTGCCTAAGAGGTGCTTTATGTTAGCAAGCAAACGGAAATATGCTGGATTAACAATGATCGAGGTTGTTGTTAGTTTTCTAATTATAGGTATTGTTGTTGTCGCACTAACACCTGCGCTGCAAACTTATTTTTCACAAAATCGATTAAAAGGCGCTGCAGAAACCTTATACGCTAATATTTTATTTTCTCGCTCAACTGCTATTGAAAAAGCAACTACTGTTAATTTGAATATCACTTCAAATTTCATTACTGGAGTTTGGTGTTATGGTATGTCATCCGCTGCGATTGCCTGTAGTTGCGGCAGCCCAGCAAGTACAACTAATTGCGATCTCGGTATTGTGTCGAGCACAACTTATCCCAATGTCACGCTTGCAACTACGCTCAGCGGAGCGGCCACTGTGTTTAGCGCATCTCGCGGCACACCTTCCAACATTGGCTCGATTACATTTAGCGATGCCAACAGCGGACAATCTGTCCAACTTACTTTAAGTGCAATGGGCTTACCATCACTATGTTCAGGCAGCGGCGGTGTTGCTGATGTTGGAGGGTATACAGCATGCCCTTGATCAAACTAATCAAAAAAACACAACGCGGCGCAGCTATTCTTGAAATTTTAATCGGCTTTATCATTAGTCTTGTTATTTTAGCTGCTGTTTTAGGGCTATTTAGCAATACTATTTCAACCAGTGGACTCATACTCGAGCGCGGAAAGCTTGATCGTGATTTATATGTCGTCATGGATACTATCGTGAACGATATACAACGCGCTGGATATTGGAGCAACGCGACCACCACCAACAATAATCCATTTATGACAAGTCCTAATGATATTGCTATTAGTAGTGGTTGCATTAAATTTACTTACGACACGAATAACAACGGCACAGTCGATGATGCAGATCAAATTGGTTATGGCTTAAGTAATGGCGCCATTAAATTTCGCCAATCGGCCGCGATTTTTAATTGCTCTTCAATAGCCACATGGTCAAATTTAACAGATCCAAATGTTATTACCGTCACCGCATTTACTGTGATGCCCATCAATTATCCTGTTGATATCGACGGTAGCAATCCGGGCACTGCAACCACCACCTATCGCACTGTCTACATTTCAATTACCGCTAATTTAGTAACCGATCCAAGTAACACAAGAACAATAACGCGAACAATTAAAATTTATAATAATAAATATTCACCGTAGGAAAAAAAATGCGCGCGACTCAACAAAATAAAATAAAAAAAATATGGCGGTCGCATCGCGGCATTGCAATTTTAGAAGTATTAATTGCAGCATTTATTTTTGCAGCTGCATTATTATCATTACTCCAATTTCAATCAACATTATTACAAAATCGCGGATTGTTAAGTCAACAAGGTGAAGCATTTCAATTAGCGCAAGATAAAATGGAAAGTTTTCGAAACTATACTACATTAACTGCTTATAACAATATTGCAAGCGGATCATCAGTTGTTAATGGCATCACCGCCACGTTTACGATTACCTGGACTGTCACTGCTTATCCCAACACCACTAATTCAACCACCGCGGTTGATTTTGACACGCGAAAAGATGTGCGCATCGTAGTGACTTGGACTGATGCTGCAGGTGTTGCGCATACATGCACTTCAGGTTGCACAAACAATAATGCAGTTGTCATTGATAGCACTATCGCCAGCATTGATCCAGTTGGTGTTGGTAAAATTTCTCAAGGTTTGCCATAAAGGAATGGTCATGAAAAATATTATTTTAATTTCTCTGCTCGGCATATTAGTTATTTATTTTTCTGCCACAACATATGCTGATATTTATCGTTCAGTAGATGAAAATGGTGTGGTAACTTATTCCGATCAACCAAATTCAAAATCAGAAGCAGTTACATTACCCGCAGCAAATATTGCAATTCAACCTACAACACCTAAAAAAACAGATGCAAATCACACTGAAAATGCAGCAAATTCTGAGAATGCAGCTGAAACAAAACCTGCTGCAACAGAAAAAAAACCTTACACCACTTTTGCTATTACATCGCCAAAAGATCAAGAAACATTTCACAACATAACAGAATTACCTATTTCGGTTTCAATCGATCCGGCATTACAAAAGAGTGACAAGCTTCGATATTATTTTGATGATGCGCCGTTTGGTAGTGAAACAACAAACACTACAACGACCATACCAAAAGTAGGCGAAGGAAAAGAAATTTTAGTGCGCGGCTCACACACTATTTCTGTATCATTAATAAATGAGCAAGGCAGTGAAATAATGAGAACACCAACAATAACTGTATTTTTACAATACCAAAGTGTAATTAACAATAGCACTCAAAACGGCAGGTAAGTATGTCAATTAAAGATTTAATGAAATATGTTGTCGAACAAAAATGTTCTGACTTACATTTATCTGCTGGCGACAAACCCATTGTGCGAAAAAGTGGTGCATTGTTTCGATTAGATCATCCTGAATTAACAAATGATGATATTAAAAAAATGTTGGCGGAAATTACAACACCAGAGCAACAACAATCACTGAAAGAAAATTTAGAATTAGATTTTAGTTATGCAATCGAAAATTTATCTCGTTTTCGTATTAATGCATTTCATCAAGCGCGCGGATTAAGTATGTCATTGCGTACTTTATCTTATAAAATTCCAACACCTGAAGAATTGTGTTTAACAGATTCAATTTTTAAAACGGTTTGTAATTATCCGAATGGATTAGTTTTAGTAACTGGCGCAACAGGTTCAGGAAAAAGTACGACGCTCGCTTCATTAATTAATTATATTAATCAACTGGAAGATTCGCGCGAACATATTTTAACGATTGAAGATCCAATCGAATATGTTTTTGAAAGCAAATCATGTTTAATTCAACAACGCGAAATCGGAAAAGATACGAAAGGTTTTCAAAATGCATTACGCGCAGCATTGCGTGAAGATCCTGATATTATTATGGTCGGTGAAATGCGGGATTTAGAAACGATTCGACTCGCATTAACTGCTGCAGAAACAGGACATTTGGTGTTTGGAACATTACACACGAGTTCTGCATCGCATGCAATTGATCGGATCATTGACGTATTTCCTGGAAATGAAAAAGATATGATTCGCGCGATGTTGGCAGAATCATTACGCGTTGTCATCGCGCAACGATTATTAAAAACACCAAGTGGCGGCATGCGACCTGCGCATGAAATTTTAGTTTGCACCGGCGCCGTTCGAAACTTAATCCGCGAACACAAAATCGCGCAATTATATTCTGCAATACAAACCGGAAAACAATACGGCATGCAAACAATGGATCAACATATCGCCGAATTACTCGAAAGAAAAGAAATTATTCAAACTGAAGTAACGCAGCTTGAGCATGGGGAAATGAAGGATTAAAAAAATCGAGTTTTACTGAACACTCGTACTCGTCACATTCGCTAACTGTTGCAAGCGAATACTCGCTAATTGCGCTGCAGTTGAACCAGGATATTGTTTACGAATTTGCGTAAATTCAGTGCGTGCTAAACTCATTTTACCTTGCGCAGCATGTATCATTGCAATTTTTAATTTTGCATCCGAGACTTGTGATGAATGCGGATATTGTGTTACGACCGCTTGGAATTGTTTTGTCGCAATCGCATATCGTTCATGCATTAATGCAATTTCGCCCAACCAAAAATGTGCGTTCACTGCAAAACGACCTTTAGGATAATCTTTTAAATATTGCGTAAATTGTTTTTGCGCATTATCAAAATGTTTGTTGGATAAAGCACGAAATGCATTTCCATACATATCTGCATCACTCAAAGATGGAAGCGGAGCTGATGCAATTTGTGTTGCTTGCGATAATGAATTATTTTGATTTGTTGCAGTATTAACATTATTTTCGCTAGATGTTCCGCTCGTTAATTGCGGAGTTGGCGTGTTGTCATTCGTAGGCGGTGTTGTTTCTTCTACAAAACCAGTTGTTGCATCTGATGTTGATGTATCATTTTGCGCTGCATTTACAGGTGTTGTATTAGCAGTAAGCGTTGTTGCTTTCCCACCTTTTTGTTTTTCTAATTGCGCGACTTGTTGTTCGAGATCTTGATAATATAATTTTTGTTGGGCAGTTAATGTTGTTAAATTATGTTGTGCAACTTCTAATTGACCTTGTAATTCAGCATTTTTTTGCTGCAAGTCGGTAACTTGTTGCGGCAAATTCATTTGATTGTAATTTGCAATTTGTTGTTCCAATCGCGCAACACGTTTATTCACAGAACCAGATTGTGGAGATGCAGACACTTCTTCTTGCACAGGTGTTGGCGTTGATTGTTGTGCTGTTGTGTTATTACTTGCAGGCGTTTCATTTGCTGGCGCAGCAGTAGAACTCACCGGTTGCCATTCGCTAGTTGACGCAACATTTGTATTTGTATCAGTATTATTTTCAGTATTATTTGTCGGAGCAGATTGCCACGCACCGCCAGTTGATGTTTCTGGTTGTGTGCTCGTCACAGCATCTTGTTGTTGCTGTTGCGATGCATCCACAACAGGTGCTTCATGTGCAAAAATAGTGAGTGAAAGACCGCAACACAAAAATGTTGTGATAAATAATTTACGTAGATGCATATCTTTCACTCCAGTTCATTTACCCTTTGTGTTTATAAATAAAATTCACGCGGCGATTCAATGCCCATGCGTGTTCATTATTTCCTGGCACAGCTGGATTTTCTTTTCCGTAGCTCACCATTTGAATTTGACTTGCTTTCACACCTTGTTGTTCCATCACGCGCGCAACAGATTGATCACGACGCCATCCCAAACCAATATTATATTCACGGCTGCCACGATTATCGGTGTTACCTTCTAAACGCACTTTCGCACCGGGATGCGCAGCGATGTAATTAGATTGAATCAACAATGCTTTCATATCAGATTGATGAACATCACTGCTATTCAAAGCAAAATAATAAGTTTGATTTGATGGCGCTTTTAATGAGTTAACATGAAAACCATTATTTTCACCATAACCATTTCCAGAATTCATTCCGTAAGTTTGACTGCTTTCCGAACCAGAACCCGAACCTGATTCAGAACCTGCAGATGGTTTCTTTGAACAAGATGCTAATAACAACAAACTGCTTGCTGCGATTGCAATCACTGCGAATTGTGCTATTTTGTTTAATTTCATATTCTATTTCCCCTGATAAAAATAATTACGTGGTCGCTGGCGCTTCCACTTCTCTCTCCCACTCCCACTAACTCAAAAACGGCGACCATGACGGATCTTGCACATCACCTTCCGCTGAAGGTAAACGTAATTTCACACGTCCATCAATCGAAACCAAACCCAATACTTCTCGACCACTCGCACGAGTTCCATATAGTACCATTTTTCCATTCGGTGCCAAACTTGGCGAATCATCTTGACCAGAATTTGTAAGAATGGTCATGCGACCCGATGATAAATTTTGTTTTGCAATGTTGTAACCGTTACTGTTTTGATGCAACACAACCATGTTACTCATGTGCGGCGACAAACAAGCACGCGCATTATATTCACCATCAAATGTCACGCGCGACGTTTGTTTTGTTGCAAAATTGTATTGATAAATTTGCGGGCCACCTGCACGATTTGACGTAAAATACAGTGTATTTCCATCACTTGAAAATGTTGGTTCTGTATCAATTGAATAATCATTTGTAATTTGCGTTAATTTTCTCGACGCTAAATCCATTACGAAAATATTTGGATTGCCATCGAGCGTTAACACTAATGCCATGCGATTACCATGCGGCGAAAATGCCGGCGCATTATTCATGCCGGGATAACGCGAAATTAAACTGCGACCACCGCTTGCTAAATTTTGCAAATAAATTGCAGCATGATGTTGTTCAAATGAAACGTATGCTAATTCTTTTCCATTAGGCGACCATGTTGGCGACATAATGGGTTCGCCAGAAGTAAATAATGTTTGCGGATTAAAACCATCTTCATCTGCAACCACCAACTGATAACGTGCGGTGTTATTGTTGTAATGCTGCGCGAGTACATACGCAATTTTTGTTGTAAAAATACCGCGAACGCCAGTTAATTTTTGATAAATTAAATTGCTAATGTGATGTGATAATACGCGTAAACCAGCTTGATTTGCAGTAAAACTTAAATTTAATAATGGTGTTGCAGGTGTAGTTTGCGCAGCGGTGCTATTTAATTGAAAAGAAATTTCATAACGTCCCGATCCAATTTGTTGCACGGAACCTGTCACAACATCACTCGCATCTTTTACGGATGATGCAATAGAAAATTGTCCGCTATTTTGTAAATCACTAGAAATAATTTGCGAAACAGTTGTGTTGCCTGGCACGTTGTTGGTTTGATTTGCAAATGGATTAATGACAATTGGAATTGCAGAATTTAAACCTTGCGTTAATTCTAAATGCAACGCTGCTTGCGCTTGTGCAATCAATAAAAATACCGCAAAAAACAAGCTAATTTTTTTCACTATGCGCATTATTCACCTCGCTGTTTTTTGAGCAATAATAGTACTCGTTTTATACACAAAAACAAGTCAATTTATGCGGTACCTACAGATTGTAATACACCTTGCGGGCTTAGCGTTAAAACAAGTTGTCTGAAATGATTGAACAGGACAGGATTGTGCGGAACGGGCAATGGCGATGCCAAAGTGATTGCTTGTTGAGCCGATTGATCTAAAGCTGAATCGCCACTGCTTTTAACAAGTTGAATAGCTAAAACAGTGCCGTCCGGCGCCAATTGTACAGAATAAATACACTTCAATTTTGCATTGATTTGATCTATGCGCCAATTGGATTGAATCGCGGATAAAATTTCTGCTTTATATTTATCAATCGCGCCTTGTTGCGCTTGTGAAATGACTGTTGAAATATTTTTTTGTTCGTTCGCCATTTGTTGTTGCATTAATTCTTGTTGTAATTTTTTTTGTTCGGCGATTAATTTTTCTGCCTGTTGTTTTTTCGCAAGTGCTGCTTGTTGTTTTTTTAATTGTTGTGCTTTTTTAATTTTCGCTAATTTTTCAGCGTTTTCTTGCGCTTTTTTCTGTGCTTTTTTTTCTGCTGTTTTTTCAGCTTGAACTTTTAATAATGCCATTTTATTTTGTTCTAATATTAATGCTTTTTTTTCAGCAATCGCAGCTTGCTTTATTTTATCTGCGCGCTCGCGCTCTTGCGTCAATTGCCGCTCCATCTTAATTTGTGCCAATTTTTTTTCTTCTTCGATTTTTTGAATATCTGGATTGTGTTCTGCCTGATGCACTGCTTCTTGCACGCTTGCTTCTGTAACTGCAGTCGCATGCACGGTTTTCATCGGCGCTGATGAAGGCGGCATTCTAAACATCGACGGCGCCAAACTAAAAATCAAGACGCACAGAATAATCACGTGAAAAATCACGGCGAATAAAATGGGTTTGCGATAGTTTTCGGGTATGGTCATGCTTTAATTTTATCAGCTACACAACGAAGCACCACTGTTTTTTTATTGTGTACGTTTCTGTAACATCGCCACAATTTGATCCATCGGAATATTTTCAACCGCATCACTCGTTCGATGTTTATATTCAATCGTTCCCGCATCAATTCCGCGTTCAGAAATAACTAAACGATGCGGAATGCCGATTAAATCCATTGTGGAAAACATGACACCGGCGCGTTCATTGCGATCATCTAATAACACTTCAAAACCAGCGTTTTTTAATTCGTTATATAATTTCATTGCAGCGTCGCGAACACGATAAGCTTTATGCATTTGCATCGGCACAATCGCAATTTGAAATGGGGCCATTGCATCCGGCCAAATAATTCCTTTCGCATCATTATTTTGTTCGATCGCTGCCGCTAAAATTCTCGACACACCAATTCCATAACATCCCATTTGCGGATGAATTGCTTTTCCACTTTCATCCAACACCGTTAAATTCATTGATTTGCTGTATTTATCGCCTAATTGAAAAACTTGTCCCACTTCAATCCCGCGCGCGAATTTTAATTTTCCCTTTCCGTCGGGACTATTATCACCTTCTTTCACTGGTGTTGTTTTTTCTAAATTTTCTGCGCGTTCAATATTTGCAGCGTAATCACTTTGATCGCTGTAAACAATTATATCTTCACCAGATTCTGCCAACACTTGAAATTCATGCGAGAAATCGCCTCCAATTTGTCCTGTCACTGCAAGCACTGCGCGAAAACGCAAACCCAATCGCGTAAATATTTTTACATACGTGTCATACATTATTTGATATGTTTTTTTGAGTGATTCTATATCGCTGTGAAATGAATAAGAATCTTTCATAATAAATTCACGCGCGCGCATCACACCAAAACGCGGACGAATTTCATCACGAAATTTAGTTTGAATTTGATAAACATTTAATGGCAATTGTTTATAGCTATTTAATTCGCCGCGCATTAAATTCGTCACAACTTCTTCGTGTGTTGGACCAAAACAAAAATCGCGCTCGTGTCGATCTTTTATTTTTAATAATTCTTTTCCGTATTTTTCCCAGCGTTCTGATTCAATCCATAATTCTGCAGGTTGAATTGCTGGCATTAAAATTTCTAATGCGCCGGCACGATTCATTTCCTCGCGCACAATATTTTCAACTTTTTTTAATACGCATAAACCGAGTGGCAACCATGTATAAAGTCCACTCGCTAATTTACGAATTAATCCTGCACGCAACATTAATTGATGACTGATTAATTCTGCATCGGAAGGTGTTTCTTTTAATGTCGCTAAAAAAAATTGACTGGTTAGCACGATGATTTCCTTTGTGTTATTATCTGTACGCTTTTGACAGTGTGAGCATGAGGGATCGGTGTGAATAAAGTAAAATATATTTTTGTGTTCATTCTAGCAAGCATTTTCTTTATTTCAAATCCTATTTTTTCACATGAAAAACCGAAAAAAAATGATGCGACACGTCAGAATTTTTATTTTAACCCACTTCGCTGGATACCGGTTTCAATGCATTCCGGAACATATCAATTTGATCAACGCCCCAATGAACTTTTATTTAATAAAAAGGAAACCTCGTTAATCGGCTGGGATAATCGCATTGCAATTAACGGCGGTGTAAATATACAAGGTGTTTTTGGTAATCGCCCGAACACTACTCCTTTTCCACTACCCAGCAATAATTCACTAAATTTACGCGCTGCGTATTTTGGTTTTACAGGTTATTTAACTTCATGGGCGCGCGCATATGTGTCTTTAAATTACGAACCAAACAGCATTTCAACTGCAACAGGTGAACCTTTTACCGCGCCAGAAATGGAACAAGCCTATATTCAAATGAACAATAAAAATAGGCATTTTCGTTTTGATTTAGGTAAACAATATTTGCCATTTAGTATTTACGAACATTATCCAGTTGTCACAACATTGCCACAACGTTTGTCAGAAATTAATAAAGTCGCTGCTGTTGCGAGTGTGAATTATCATCCTTTTTTTGCAGCTGCATATGCATTTAGCATGCAAGGAAAATTAAATGGATATAACAATCCCGCGACAAATGCGCTTGCAAATGGCGGTGCGGAAATTGGTTTGCATAATCCACATAAAAAATTTGGATATGAAGTTGATCTTGGATATATGAGTAACATGGCTGAAACGCGTTATATTTATTTTTTAATTAAGGCAACGCACAAACCTGTTGGCGCACTTTCATTGGATGTTGATTTTAATATTAAACGGTTTGGAGTGGTGACCAGCGCTGTTTATGCAGTTCAACCTTTTTCACCATTGGATATTACTTATGATGGCGCCGGCGCGCAACCTTCCGCTTATGAAGCAAGAATCAATTACGTTATTGAAGTTCATCGTCATCCATTGGTTCCTGCGGTTGGCTATGCGCAATCTTCTCAAGCATTATTTTTAAGTATGCCGCGCTATACTTACATTTTTAGTCTTGAATATTGGATTGATAAATATTTATCGACGACGGTCGAATTTCTACAATCGAAAAACTATGCGGCTGGTAACGTTGGAACTTATGCAACCAGTGCAACTACTTTTGGAACTGAGACGGGAAATGGGAATTGGAATAGCGTCGGCATTCTTGAGTTAGCTGCTCACTTCTGATCAAAAAGAAATCATTCAGTTATCGCGATCAATTAATGTGCAAAAAAATTACTTTTGCGAAATCAAAGCGTAAAGGTCGACTACTAAAAACTAAATTTAAAAAAGAATGTAACTATTGTTCAAAATTTGGTTGACATTATTATTTTGTCAGGAGTAGGATTGAAAGACATCAACCGACATTGATATCACAAAAGAGCGTAAGAGCCTGCCCCAAAGTACTTTTTATGTACGAAATTGAGCGGGCGAGTATTTTGGGACAGGCTCTTTGCCCCTCGTGTGGAACAAACGCTTCAAAAAAAACCCCGCGAAAGCGGGGTTTTTTATTTCAATCATTCAATGAGTCTCAGATTACATCATTCCACCCATGCCGCCCATTCCACCCATGCCGCCGCCTTCGCCGCCGCCATGAGAATGTTCTTCTTTCTTCGGCAATTCAGTGACCATACATTCTGTCGTGATCATCAAACTTGCGATCGACGCCGCATTTTGCAATGCAGTACGAGTTACTTTGGTTGGATCCAAAATACCCATTTCAATCATATCGCCGTATTCGCCAGTCGCTGCGTTATAACCAAAGCTGTCTGATTTGCTTTCAGCAACTTTTGCTAAAATAACCGCTGCTTCTTCGCCAGCATTTTTTACGATTTGACGTAATGGCGCTAACAATGCACGACGCACGATTTCAACACCAACGCGCTGATCATCATTGTCGACTTTAATTTTATCAATCGCACGACAAGCACGAATTAATGCAACACCACCACCCGGCACAACACCTTCTTGAACCGCAGCACGAGTTGCATGCAATGCATCTTCAACACGCGCTTTCTTTTCTTTCATTTCAATTTCAGTTGCAGCGCCCACTTTAATTACTGCAACACCGCCAGCTAATTTCGCTAAACGTTCTTGCAATTTTTCGCGATCGTAATCAGATGTTGTTGTATCAACTTCAGCGCGAATTTGTGCGATGCGACCTTTAATTTCTTTTCCGTCGCCAGAACCATCGATAATCGTAGTGTTTTCTTTCGTTACAACAATACGTTTTGCAGTTCCTAAATCATTAATCGTTGCCGCTTCCAATGTCAAACCAACTTCTTCCGAAATTACTTTTGCACCGGTTAAAACAGCAATATCTTGCAACATTGCTTTGCGACGATCACCAAATCCAGGCGCTTTTACCGCAGCAACTTTTACAATGCCGCGAATGGTATTAACAACTAATGTTGCTAATGCTTCGCCTTCAACATCTTCAGCAATAATTAATAATGGTTTTCCTGCTTTCGCAACTGCTTCCAAAATCGGCAACATTTCGCGAATGTTAGAAATCTTTTTATCAACCACTAAAACAAAAGGCGCGTCTAATTCCGCACTCATTGTTTGTTGATTGTTGATGAAATAAGGTGATAAATAACCGCGATCAAATTGCATACCTTCAACAACAGATAATTCATTATCAAAACCAGAACCATCTTCTGTTGTGATCACACCTTCTTTACCCACTTTTTCCATCGCTTGCGCAATAATTTGTCCGATTGATTCATCAGAATTTGCAGAAATTGTACCAACTTGTGCAATTGCTTTATTATCTGTGCAAGGTTTCGAAATCTTTTTCAATTCTTCTGTAACAGAAATAACTGCTTTTTCGATACCGCGTTTTAAATCCATTGGATTCATGCCCGCAGCAACCGAACGAATACCTTCTGTCAAAATTGCTTCTGCTAAAACAGTTGCGGTTGTTGTGCCGTCACCCGCTAAATCTGATGTGCGCGACGCAACTTCTTTTACCATTTGTGCGCCCATATTTTCAAATTTGTCGGCTAATTCAATTTCTTTTGCAACACTCACACCATCTTTTGTAATGGTTGGTGCGCCAAAAGATTTATCTAAAACAACATTACGACCGCGAGGTCCTAATGTTACTTTCACAGCACCTGCTAATTTACTAACACCAGTTGCCATTGCATGCAATGCTTCCGGTCCAAATCTCAATTCTTTTGCACTCATTTTTCGATCACTCCCATAATGTCTTCTTCACGCATCACAATTAAATCTTGACCGTCGATTTTAATTTCTGTTCCGGAATATTTTCCGAACACAACGGTATCACCTTTTTTCACAGCCAATGGAATTACTTTTCCATCAACCAACATTTTTCCAGCGCCAATTGCCATCACGGTTCCGCGAATGGGTTTTTCTGCTGCTGAATCTGGAATGACAATTCCACCTGCAGATGTACGTTCTTCTTCTAAACGTTTGATCACAACTCGATCATGTAATGGTTTAATATTCACAACTTTCTCTCCTGATTTACTTTTAACATTTTCTACCTGGAGCGCATGATACATCGATCTGCGTCCGATGCACAGATAATGTGGGCTGATATGAAAATTTCAAGGGGGGTGATTACAATACTTACACTTCGCGACAATTTGCTAATTGATTTTTGCCCAATTCTCAAATTTTAATTCTTTAATCTTTTCAAAATGTTTAACATTATTGGTGACTAAAATTCCATCATTCGCAAGCGCAATGCTCGCAATCATCAAATCCATATCAGCCAGCAAATTACCTTGTTTTTTCAGATGTGCTTTATGTTTTGCAAAATGCATAGATGCGGCAGGTGAAAATTCAAGCACCCGAATTTCTTTTAAAAAATCCTGTATTTTTTTTAAGTTCTGTTCTTTTTGTGTTGAATTAAAAGCGCCGTACAGTAATTCTGTTTGATTAATAATGGTGGTTGATAAATCCGATTGCGCAATAACCGATATCTTTTCAACAACGCGCTCATGTCCTTTTAAAAAATAAATTAATATATCTGTATCTAATACATATTTCATAACTTTGTCTTAATCGTTTTATTGCGTCGATCATTTTTAATCGCGAATAACATATCATCTGATTCTTTTTCAGAAAAAATACCTGCAAATCGCATTAATGTATTGTTTAATTTGAGTTGTTGATTAGCATAATATTGCAGAGCTTTTTCAACTACCGCTGTTTTTGAAGTGCGTAATTTTCCTTCGAGCTGTTTTAAAATCATCATTGCCTGATGACTTAAACGAAAGTTAGTTGGCTTTTTATGTGAATTCTTGAGTGGTTTCATCATCCTCTACCCGCAATTAGATGTATGTACAAATTATAGCATAATTTAATTTTTTGTCAATACAGTTAAAAGCATTTGGCATTAATGCGTTCGAAATATATCTGCAACCATAGCTTTATCAAAAGCATATCGATGGTTGCAATATTCACATGTCACAACAATTTCCGCATTTTCTTTTAAAATTAAATTCGCTTCAGTGATTCCCATCACACGAATCGCATCCGCCATTTTTTCAACTGAACAACCACATTGAAAAGATAATTCACGCGCATCAAATAAACGAATTGCTTCATCAGGAAAATAATATGCTAGAAAAGAAGCATTATTATCGTAAAATATTTCTGCGGGATTAATTGCTTTGATACGTTCTACAATTAATTCCCATGATTTTTTATCATCAATATTTTTTTCTTCCGGCATTAATTGCAATAACATTCCCACTGCATATTTTTCTGTAACAGAAAGTGAAAACGTCGTCGGCAATTGTTCTGATTGCAAAAAATAAAATGTCAGTGCTTCTGAAATAGTTCTATTTTCAAGTGAAACCATTCCTTGCATCGGTCGATCTTGTCCTTTTTGAAAAATCGTAATCACCAATTCGCCTTCACCAAATCCATTTAATAATTCTGTATCCGGCGCGCTCGAATCCCATTGCGCCAATCCGCGCAAATGTCCATCACTATTAATTTGCGCGACCAATAATTTAATTGCGCTCGTTTCACTTTGAAATTGAATGGTCATGCGTCCATTTAATTTAATCGTTTCCATTAATAATGCAGACGCCACTAAAACTTCGCCTAAAAATTGCTGAATAATCGGCGGATAATTATGCTGTTTTAAAATATCGTGATAACTTTTTGTTAAATGTACAATCACACCACGCACATCTTTTTCTTCGAACAAAAATTTTTGTGCGGAGTCGGTGTTGAGCATTTTTATTTTTTTATTGGGTGACATTTCCTACTCCCACTTCCACTCCCACTCCCACAAGTATACAATACGTCATCTCAACTTATCCCACCGAGGTCATCATGAAAGATACATATCATACACGCAGCGAACTCAAGATCAATGGCAAAACATTTCATTATTTCAGCTTAAATAAGCTTGCAGAAAAATTTCCGAAAATACATCAACTTCCTTTTTCATTAAAAATATTATTAGAAAATCAATTGCGCAATGAAGATGGTGAATCAACTTCTACAAAAGATATTGAAGCATTTTCATTATGGCTTGATAAAAAACATTCTGAACATGAAATCGCTTATCGTCCTGCACGCGTTTTAATGCAGGATTTTACGGGTGTTCCTGCCGTTGTTGATTTAGCTGCGATGCGCGATGCAATGAAAATGTTAAAAGGAAATCCAGAAAAAATTAATCCATTATGTCCAGTTGATTTAGTTATCGATCATTCAGTGCAAGTTGATTTTTACGGTGATAAAAGCGCATTTAAAGAAAATGTCACGATGGAAATGGATCGCAATTTTGAGCGTTATCAATTTTTAAAATGGGGACAAAAAGCATTTGATAATTTTCAAGCCGTTCCACCTGGCACGGGAATTTGTCATCAAGTGAATTTAGAATATTTAGCGCATGGCGTTTGGAATAGTGAAATTGATGGTCAACATTATGCATATCCAGACACATTAGTTGGAACGGACAGTCACACAACTATGATTAATGGTCTTGGCGTTTTGGGTTGGGGTGTGGGTGGAATTGAAGCAGAAGCTGCAATGCTTGGACAACCAGTTTCAATGTTAATTCCTGATGTCGTTGGATTTAAATTAGAAGGTGAATTGCAAAAAGGAATTACTGCAACTGATTTAGTTTTGACTGTGACACATATGTTGCGAAAAAAAGGTGTCGTTGGAAAATTTGTTGAATTTTACGGACCAGGATTAAAATATTTACCACTTGCTGATCGTGCAACGATTGCCAATATGGCGCCAGAATATGGTGCAACGTGTGGATTATTTCCAATCGATGCAGAAACAATTAAATACATGCAATTAACGAATCGCGATCAAAATACTGTTGCGCTGGTACAAGAGTACACGAAAGCGCAAGGCATGTGGCATGATGAACATGCAATTGAGCCTGTATTTTCCGATACATTAGAATTAAATCTATCAACCGTTGTGCCAAGTGTTGCAGGACCAAAACGTCCGCAAGATCAAGTGCCCATTAATGTTTTACCAAAAGCAGTGCAAGATTATTTAGATTTAAATAAAGTACTTGATCAAACAAAAGCATTTGCAACAGGTGTTGGTTTTGATTTACATCATGCTGATGTTGTTATCGCGGCAATTACGAGTTGCACCAACACATCGAATCCATCGGTAATGTTAGCAGCAGGATTACTCGCAAAAAAAGCCTTAGCAAAAGGATTATCTGCAAAACCTTGGGTGAAATCTTCGCTCGCACCGGGATCGAAAGTGGTTACCGATTATTTGAAAAAAACTGATCTGCAAAAATATTTAGATGAACTGGGATTTTATTTAGTAGGTTATGGTTGCACAACTTGCATTGGAAATTCCGGTCCATTGCATGAATCAATTGCAAAAACAATTACTGATAATCAATTAGTCGCATGCGCAGTTTTATCTGGCAATAGAAATTTTGAAGGACGCATTCATCCGCAAGTGCGTGCAAGTTGGTTAGCATCGCCTCCGTTGGTTGTTGCTTATGCGCTTGCCGGCACGATGAAAATTGATTTAAGCAAAGATCCCATTGCCACCAATAAATCTGGCGAAAAAATTTATCTAAAAGATATTTGGCCGACGCCAGAAGAAATCGCCGACGTATTAAAATTAGTAACGCGCGATATGTTTACAAAAGAATACAGCGAAATTTTTGCGGGTGATGACAGTTGGCGCGCAATTAATATTAATGCAACAGAAACGTATGCGTGGGATCCAAAATCAACTTACGTAAAATTACCGCCGTATTTTGAAGGCATGAAAAAAATTCCTGACGCGCCAAAAGATATCAAAAACGCGAGAATTTTAGCTATTTTTGGCGATAGCGTCACAACCGATCATATTTCACCAGCAGGTTCAATTAAAGCGGATAGTCCAGCAGGAAAATATTTGATGGAACATGGTGTATCGGTTATCAATTTTAATTCTTATGGTTCACGTCGTGGAAATCATGAAGTGATGATGCGCGGCACATTTGCGAATGTTCGTATACGCAATGAAATGCTTGAAAATGTTGAAGGTGGTTTTACAAAATATTTTCCAGATGGAAAACAACTTTCAATTTATGATGCAGCGATGGAATATCAAAAAACAAAAACGCCACTTGTGGTTTTTGCGGGCAGCGAATATGGCTCAGGTTCATCACGCGATTGGGCTGCAAAAGGAACATTATTGCTCGGCGTAAAAGCAGTGATCGCAGAAAGTTTTGAGCGCATTCATCGCTCGAATTTAATTGGCATGGGTGTTTTACCATTAGTATTTATAAATGGCATGACACGCAAAACATTAAAATTAACAGGTGACGAAACAATTAATATCACCGGAATTGAAAACGGTTTTAAAGTCGGCGCAACATTAAAATTACACATCACGCGTGCAAATGGTAATTCAGAAACGATCGATGTGCATTGCCGCATCGATACGCAAAATGAATTAAATTATTATTTGAATGGTGGGATTTTGCAGTATGTGTTGCGCGGGTTGCAGTGATTTTGTTGGTTTAAAATTACATAATGGAACATGACATCCGCGACTCTTGTGGATCTCGTCTAGGTTTTTTTATAACCGCATTATTATATATCCCATGTTTCACTACAGCTTGCCGTGGTATCGATACAACGAGTTTGTGCATTTCTGAAAAAAACTCCGACAGAAGTTGAGTTACATTAGAAGGGTTTTTCGACAATGACCGCTGTATCAACACTAAATCAGTTTCAGACAAACTAGTTACAACACCGAGAAACGTGCAAAGTAAAGGCGATGTTCCCAAAAAAAAATTTTCATCAGAAAAATCGTTTTGTTTATTTGAAAGCCGGCGATATTTTATGCACAATCCTTGCAAAAAATCCTCGGTGAGCATTGGGTATTGATCAAGCGCGTGGGTTAAATGCACCGCGGCAGAAATGGGGATTTTATATTTTTCACATAATGGCACCAGCTGCATTTCTATTGTTAACGATTTTTTTAGACATACGGTCTGCAAAAACCGAATGGTTTCTGAATTAAGATTGTGCGCATGGGTGTAAAAAAACGAGATAATATTGGTGAGAAAATCCTGTTTTACTTGCATGGGTGCATTATTAAATCCCTTAAACATCGTATAAATTATTTTTCTAATCTCGGGAAATATATAAAGAAACTGTAACTGGAGCTTTACATTTTGACAGGCAGCAAGAAAATCATTAGCTTGAGACGGTGTTTCACACAAAAGCGTTCCACGTAGCGCAGCATTAATCTTCTCTTTTATTTTTTCTAGATCAATTTCTTTAGACATAATCTAAAATCTCAAAATTACACTGACAACACCACACACGGAATTTGCTTTTTCTAAATGGAATGTCAGTAGTATACTGTCGGTATATTAAAAAAATCTTAAGAGATCAAATGAAATATAAATTTGCACTTTTTTCTCTGCTGTTTTTATACATCAGCGCTGTATTTGCGGCTGTGCAACCACTTCCGGCTGATCAAGCATTTCAATTTTCCGCAACCGCAAAAGATTATCAAACCATTTTAGTGCAATTTAAAATCGCGCCAAATTATTATTTATATCAAAAACATTTTCATTTTAAAGTAATCAAGCCTGATAATGTTGCGCTTGGAAATCCACTTTATCCAAGCAATATTGAAACATTAAAAACTAATTTGGGAATTTTTGATGTGTATGCGCATGCACTTACAATTCCCATTCCTATTATTGATGCAACTGAAAAGAATATTGTTCTGCAAGTACATTATCAAGGTTGTTCAAAAGCAGGGTATTGTTATCCACCCACAACTAAAATAGTCGAAATTAATTTAGTGGGAAATTATTTACAACCAGCAACAGAATTAAAAATAGATGTAGCGCCAATTATTCAAGCAGCTTCGCAAAATAAATTTGAAAATTTACTCACATCGCATTCACTTTTTCTCGTCATCACAGGGTTTTTTGTATTCGGATTATTATTGTCGTTAACGCCATGCGTATTACCCATGATTCCCATTTTATCTAGCATGATTATTGGAAAAGAAAAAAGTCATGCGTTTTTATTATCTTTGTTTTATGTTTTAGGCATGGCAATTACGTATGCAATCGCGGGAATTTTTTTTGGTGTTGTTGGAAGTAATGTGCAAGCGCTATTTCAACAACCCTGGATTATTATTTGTTTTAGTATTTTATTTATTTTAATGGCATTGTCTTTATTTGGATTATTTAATTTGCAATTACCCGAAAAATGGCGCAGTAAAATCGCAGCGATGAGTTACCATCAAAAAAGCGGAACCTATTTTGGCGCTGCAGTGATGGGTGTTTTTTCAACTTTAATTTTATCGCCGTGTGTCACACCGCCGCTCGTCGCAGCACTTGGATTTATTAGTCAAAGTGGTAATGCGGCACTTGGTGGTATTGCATTGTTTGCAATGGGAATTGGAATGGGTGCGCCATTATTATTAATTGGCGCACTCGGTTCACGCATTTTGCCAAAATCAGGCGCGTGGATGAATGCAGTAAAATATTTTTTAGGAATTTTATTATTATTGGTTGCGCTATTTATGTTGCAGCGTGTATTTCCAGAAATAAATTTATTTCGCGTATTTTCAGAAGAGCAATCTACATCTGTACTTGTTTTTAAAAATGTAAATTCAGTTGCTGAAATAAATAAAGAACTCAATTCGGCCAATAATAAGATTGTAATGCTCGATTTTTCTGCGGATTGGTGTGTTGCTTGCAAAGAATTAGATGTGCTGACTTTTCAAAACCCAGCAGTTCAAAAGCAACTAAAACAATTTATTTTATTGCGCGCTGATGTAACGAAAAACACAATAGAAGATCAAGTGCTAGAAAAATATTATAATGTGATCGCGCCACCTACAATTTTATTTTTCAAAAATAATCAAGAAATTCAGAACTCGCGAATCATTGGCGCTCTTTCTGCCGAACAATTTTTAAAACATATTAATTTTGGTGCGGTAAAATAATCGTTTATCATAGCGCACCAAATACACTTTTCTTAATGCATGGTTGAATGGTAATTTTTAGACCTTATCTTTGAGCTACTTTGATGTAGAATTTTCTACATCAAAGTGAGCTAATGTGCGGTTTAAGGACAAATAGGAACAGGAACATTAGGATTCCATTTTGAACAAGTATATTGAACAAGAACATCACACCATGGTACGCGATTATATACCGTACTACAACTTTTTGGACTGATTGGCGGGACTTTTCCAGCGCCCCAGTTACCCGAACAGTACTGAGCAGCCACAATAGCACCACGACTCCTGGATGATTTACAATAGAAATTTCCTGCGTTGAAGGGAGGAGAATTATATTGGCTACCAGTACAAACGTACATGTTGCCGCTCTTAACCCAATCTGCACTTCTTGAACAAGCTGCAAATACACCAGTACAAACAAACAAAATCGAGCTGACTAAAACAGCCAAGAAAATTTTCATTTTTTTCCTCCAAATTTTGATAAAAAACTGTCCATGCATTGATATACTACCCCCCTCCAGAGAGCCACAGCAATTATTTTCTTTATTGTTTGGACTATTATGCTGATTATAAGTTGCACGATTTAACAACAACTTGCCGACATCTGCGTCGATCTAGACATTATCTTTCATCTAGTGCAGAATACGCCATGGCAAAAATATTGATATTACACGGGCCCAATTTGAACATGCTTGGCACACGCGAGCCAGAGCACTATGGGAATGAGCGATTGGAGGATATCAACAATCAGCTCATCGGGCAAGGGATGGAATTAGCACACTCCGTGCTCTGTTTTCAGAGCAATGCGGAGCATCAGCTTGTCGATCGCATTCAACAAGCATTTCACGACAAAATCGATTTTATCATTATCAATCCCGCTGCTTTTACACACACCAGTATTGCCATTCGCGATGCATTATTAGCCGTCAAAATTCCTTTTATTGAAGTACATTTATCAAATGTGCATGCACGCGAATCATTTCGCCATCATTCTTATTTTTCAGATATTGCGATTGGTACGATTGGTGGATTTGGTGCGAATAGTTATAAATTAGCATTAAAAGCTGCGGATGAATTTATTTTAAAACAACGCGAGAAATAAAATGGATACACGAAAAATAAAAAAATTAATTGAATTAGTGAAAGAAACTGGCATTGGCGAATTAGAAGTAAAATCAGGCGATGATTGCGTTCGTATTAATTGTCAAATTAATACAATACCTACTTTCACACAAGTTGCAGCGCCCATGCCAACTGCTGCAGCGCCAGCAGCACCTGCAATTGCTGCAGAAAACACTACAAATGCAGCAAAAAAACACGAACACATCGAAGGTCACAAAGTAAAATCACCCATGGTCGGCACAGTATATTTAAGCGGAACGCCTGGCAAACCACCTTTCGTCAGCGTCGGACAAAAAATAAAAATCGGCGACACATTATGTTTAATTGAAGCAATGAAAATGTTTAATAAAATTGAAGCAGACAAAACCGGAACCATTGCAGCGCGCTTAGTTGAAAATGAACAACCAGTTGAATACGATCAACCATTATTTATTATTGAAGAATAAGTGATTTATTATGTTTAAAAAAGTATTAATTGCAAATCGCGGCGAAATTGCATTACGCATTCATCGCGCATGCAAAGAATTAAATATTAAAACGGTCGCTGTTTATTCCACTGCAGATCAAAATTTAATGCATGTGAAATTAGCAGACGAATCTGTTTGTATTGGTCCACCCAGTTCTGCACAAAGTTATTTAAGTATTCCCGCTGTGATTAGCGCTGCTGAAATTGCACACGTCGATGCAATTCATCCTGGATATGGTTTTCTCGCTGAAAATGCAGACTTTGCGGAGCATGTTGAAAAAAGTGGTTTTGCATTTATTGGTCCGCGTCACGAAACAATTCAATTAATGGGAAATAAAGTTTCTGCAATTAATACCATGCGTGCGGCAGGTATACCTTGTATACCAGGATCAAATGGCGCGTTATCTGATGACGCACAAGAAAATATTAAAATGGCAAAAAAAATTGGTTATCCAATTATTGTCAAAGCATCAGGTGGCGGTGGCGGACGCGGCATGCGTGTTGTGCGCGAAGAAAGTGAATTAATTAATGCCATCGCGATGACAAAAACAGAAGCCGGCGCAGCATTTGGTACTGATGAAGTTTACATGGAAAAATTTTTAGAAAATCCGCGTCATATTGAAATTCAAGTATTGGGAGATGGGCAAGGAAATGCAATTCATTTAGGCGAACGTGATTGCTCAATGCAACGTCGTCATCAAAAAATTTTAGAGGAAGCACCCGCACCTGGAATTACAGCAGCGCAACGCAAAAAGATCGGTGATTTATGTGTAAAAGCATGTGTTGATATTAATTATCGCGGCGCGGGAACATTTGAATTTTTATATCAAGACGGTGAATTTTATTTTATTGAAATGAATACGCGCGTGCAAGTTGAACATCCTGTAACAGAAATGATTACAGGGATTGATATTGTCAAAGCACAAATTCGAATTGCTGCGGGACAAAAATTACAATTTAAACAAGAAGACATTTCTTGGACGGGTCATGCAATGGAATGTCGCATTAATGCAGAAGATCCTTACACATTTTTACCATGCCCTGGAACAATTTCAGTTTATCATGCGCCCGGCGGAATGGGCGTGCGTTTAGATTCACATATTTATACTGGGTACAAAGTACCACCCTATTATGATTCTTTAATTGGAAAATTAATTGTGCATGCACAAACGCGTGAAAATGCAATTGCACGCATGCGAAATGCATTAGAAGAAACCGTCATTGAAGGGATAAAAACAAATATTCCATTACATCAAGAATTAATGGACGATCTCGAATTTAAAAAATCCGCGCAGAATATTCATTATCTAGAAAAGAAGCTTAAATTAAAATCGTAAACAAATAACGAATAACGAATAACGAATAACGAATAACGAAACATGACATCACACTTTCAAATCTCTGCCACAGTTTCTGATCATAATATCGAAGTATTGTCCGATATTTTTTTACAACTTGGTGCTGAAGCAATTACCATGACTGACGCAACAGACGAACCCCTATTTCAATTATCACCTGATGATGCACCGTTATGGAAAAATACAACATTGCACGCATTATTTAATTCTACAGATTCGGCAGATCAAATTGTGCAATCCATTAAAAATAATTATTCTCAATTTAGTGATCTTAATTTTTATATTGAAAATATGGAAAATAAAAATTGGGTTGAAGCGACACAAAAACAATTTCACGCACAACAATTTAATGATTTATGGATTTGCCCGCAATGGGAAAAAGATGAGTGGCTACAAAAAAATAAATCGAAAAAAATTCCTGTTGTATTTATTGAGCCTGGATTAGCATTCGGAACAGGAACGCATCCAACTACACAATTATGTTTAACGTGGCTCGCAACACATTCATTAAAAAATAAAACAATAATTGATTATGGTTGCGGCTCCGGAATTTTAGCGCTCGCTGCTTGCGCGCTCGATGCGAAAACTGTGTTGGCGACAGATCATGATGAACAAGCATTATTATCAACAGAAAATAATGCAAAATATAATATTTTTAAAAACGAGTTATGTATTGTAAATACCGATGAAATAAAATTAGCGCGCGCTAATATTATTATTGCAAACATTTTAGCAAATCCATTAATTGCATTAGCAGAAACATTAACAAATTTATTATTGCCAAAAGGAAAATTAATTTTATCGGGAATTTTAGCAGCTGATGCTGATCGTGTTGCCGCTGCATATGAAAATTATTTTACGCGTGTTGATACGCAGCAAAAAGATGAGTGGGTGTTGATAGAATTTGAAAAAACACGGTATTGAAATATTTTTCTATACTCGATATTGTGAGCACAAAGTAAAATAAAATGGTGCTCTGATAATGCCCACAATACTTAGAACCGAGGGATTTCGTTTTTTCTTTTTTAGCAATGAAAATAATGAACCGCCACATATACATGTTGAGCATGGTGATTTTGTTGCGAAATTTTGGTTAAATCCTGTAAAACTTGCTGATGCATATGGATTTCGCAGCAATATATTAGCTAAAATAACCATGATGGTAATGCAACATAGAGTATTATTTTTGGAGAAATGGCATGAGTTTTTTAGACATTAAATTTGATGATCGTGCAGTCGATGTTCATTTTTCTAAAACTTCAGTATGTTTTGTTTTGGCAGATGGCAGAGAAATTTCCGCACCATTAATTTGGTTTCCAAAATTACGAGACGCAAATGAGATTGACAGAAAAAATTGGCGCTTGATTGGTAAAGGTATCGGTGTACACTGGCCGTCAATTGATGAAGATATTTCAATTAACGCATTAATGAAAACAAATTCTTAGGATCTTTTAAGTCTGGGATTAAATCCATCTCACTTCCAATATTATTTTTCAAACATAATTGATAAATAAATTTTAATATCGCAAAATCTTCCAATGCAAAACCAACTGAATCAAACAAAGTAATTTCAGAATCCGATTCACGTCCCTTTTTAATTCCACATATTAATTCCCATAATTCAGCATAAATTTTTGCATCACTTTGTTGAATTTCACCTTCCGCTTTTGTTTGTGGTAAATATTCCACGACAATTTTCGCACACGACAAAATATTTTTATCTAATTCCGTTTTTCCAGGGCAATCTCCACCAATTCCATTAATGTGCAAACCTGATTTAATTAAAGATGCATCTAAAATATTTGTTTGCTTTTTATTAGCAGTTGCAGTCGTAATAATATCTACGTTTTCAACTACATTTTTTCCATTCGCACACGGAATTAATTTTACATTATATTTTTTTAAATTATGTGAAAATTTTTCCATCGCATTTTTATCAATATCAAAATATTTTACAATTTGAATATCAAATAAAGATTTAAATGCGAGTGTTTGAAATTCTGATTGTGCGCCCGTTCCAATAATCCCAAAAGCAGTTGAATTTTTGCGTGCCAAATATTTTGCTGCTAATGCAGATGTTGCTGCGGTTCGCAAAGCAGTTAACAAGGTCATTTCAGAAATCATCAGCGGATAACCCGTTTTAACTTCCGCTAATAATCCCACCGCAACAACAGTTTGTTTTTTTAAATTCGCATTATTCGGATGACCATTTACAAATTTAAATGTATAAAATTCATCATCGTAAATTGGCATTAATTCAATGACACCTTGATCAAGGTGTGCTGCATGGCGAGATGATTTTTTAAAATCATTCCATCGTGAAAACTCTTTTTCCAACACAACAATAAATTCTTGGTAAAATTTTTCAATGCTTATTTTTTGGATGATTTTTTGGATGTCAGCAACAGTGATAACTCGAACCATACAAAATCCCTTTGTAAAATTATATCTTACACCCAATCCTTCGGTTTTAAAAAATATTCCGTCAATTTTTCTTCCTCAGAATTTTTTTCTGGCGTGAAATTATATTTCCATTCCACTTGTGGCGGCAGTGACATTAAAATAGATTCTGTACGTCCTTTCATTTGCAAACCAAATAATGTACCGCGATCTTCTACTAAATTAAATTCAACATAACGGCCACGACGATAATGCTGAAAAGATTTGTGCGCATCATTAAATGCGTGTGATTTTCTTTTTTCAATAATGGGAATATACGCATCAATAAATCCATTGCCTACATTTTTTAAAAATGCGAAACACTTTTCAAAAGATAATTCATTTAAATCATCAAAAAATAATCCACCGATGCCGCGATGTTCATTGCGATGTTTAATAAAAAAATAATCATCGGCTGCTTTTTTAAATCGCGGATAAAAATTTTTATCACTTTTATCACAAAAATTTTTTGCAGTTTTGTGCCAATGAATGCAATCTTCTTCAAAACCATAATACGGCGTTAAATCAAATCCACCGCCAAACCACCAAATAATTTCGCCATCTGTTTTTTTTGCTTGAAAATAGCGAACATTTAAATGCGCGGTGGGAACAAAAGGATTTTTTGGATGAATGACGGATGACACGCCCATTGCTTCAAAAGATGCGCCAAGTAAATCAGGATTTTTTGTGGTTGCGGCTGGCGGTAAAGAATCTCCAATTACGGAAGAAAAATTCACACCAGCTTTTTCTAATATATTTCCGTTTTCTAAAATACAACTTAAGCCATCGATTTTATTTTTTGTCCATTTGTCTTTGTAAAATTTTTTTGATGCGTCTTGATTTTCTAATGCAACGCATAAACGATTTTGAAGATCGAGTAAAAAGTTTTTGATTGCTGGAATATTGTTTGTCATTGTTTGAGTTTACTGCAAAACGCCCTTGTTTCGGTCACGTTGTTCCCTGCACGCAGGCTTCTGAATAATGTTTATTTGTTCGCTTTGCTCACGCTTATTTTAAACCGATTTCTCTCATTCTTTCTTCATAATAACTTAATCGCGTATGACGATCTGATAAAATTACTTCATCACGCGGATGTAAAAATAACGGCATCGACAAACGTGATTTTTTTGCATCTTCGCCAGTTGGATTTAATACGCGGTGTTTCGTTGATTTATAATAATGTGCACTGCATTCTTGCAACATATCGCCCGCGTTTACAATAATCCAACCTGGATTTACTGGCACATCAATCCAATTTCCATTTGCATCTTGTGCTTGTAAACCAGAAGCAGTTGCCGCAGGTAATAATGTTAATAAATTAATATCTTCATGCGCTGCTGCACGAAGTGCGCCTGCAGGTTCATTGCCTGTTAATGGCGGATAATGTAACAAACGAAATAAAGTATTTTGACTATCTTTAATCATGTCCGGCAATCGCATCGAAAATTTTGTACGCACATCAGCAGGCGCATTATCATCAACCCATTTTAATAATGTGCTCGCCATTTCTTTTAATGATGTTGCCATTTTATCTGTGATAGTTAAACATGATTTTGGACAACGCTTGCCTTGATAATAATGATAAAATTCTTTTAAATCTTTTTTGTCATAACCTTTTGCAGTTTCAGACATTTTCGCAGGAACATATCCGTCATGTGTTACAGGATTAAATACATATGCAGGATCATTTCTTTCGTCTGAATTAAAAAATGCGTACCACGCTTTATAAGTTTCATCGATTAATGTTTGTGAAATAGGATGATTGGAAAGAACTGCAAAACCAATTTCTTTTAAACCGGCTGCAAATTCAGCAGGCGCTGTTTGAGATTGATAATCAATCACTCTGATTTTCATTTTCACTCCTATTTTTAAGAGAAATATGCGAAGCGAATCGTATCGTAAAATAATGAATTAGTCCATAACAGACTTAATAAACGGGATGGTAAGTTTACGTTTCGCCGCTAATGACGCGTGGTCTAATTTTTCTAATGCAGAAAATAAATCGCGCATATTACGCGAATAATGATGCAATAAATAATGACTTACTTCATCCGATATACTTAAACCACGCATTGCAGCACGCATTTGTAATGCTTGAATTTTTTCAGCATCGGTTAAATTTTTTATTTCCAGAACCAATCCCCATTGCAAACGCGATTGTAAATCTTTTAATGCACATGATAATTGTTGCGGCGGTTTTTTTGCGCTCACTAATAATTGCGTATGATTATCACGCGCGCGATTATAAAAATAAAATAATGCTTCTTCCCATTCGGAATTGCCGATAATTGCATCGACATCATCAATACAAACACTTTCCTGCGTTTCTAATGCTTCAAAAATTTCTGGTGAAAAATCAGTGTAATTTTCTAATGATAAATAAAAAATATTTTGCGAAATATGGCAACATGATTGCAATAAATGTGTTCTGCCACTTCCTGATTCGCCGTAACAATAAATAAATGATTCTGATTTTTTTATCGTAAATGCTTTTAATGTTTCAATTAATTGTGTATTGCTACCCACAAAAAAATTATCAAATAATGCGTCATCTCGTAATTTTAATTTAAGTGGTAATTGAAGCATTAGGCTTGATTTCCCATCCAATAATAATCTAATTGCGCTGGATTGCTGCTATTGCGAGATTGAAAATTATTATCTGCTGCTAACAATGATTGAAATTGTGCTGTATTTCCAGAAATTTTTACAGTCAACAATACTTGATCGCCGCGTACTTTTTCAACCGCAACGTTTGTTACATCATTTTTTGCGCGTAAATCTTGTAATACTTGCACATAATCTGCGGCGGATTTTACGCCGGACACAATTAATGTCACTGTTTGTGCAGTAACAGTTTGTGTTGCCGTTGATGTTTTTTCCGCTGCTTTTTTTAATAATTTTTGCAATCCATTTTGATCAAACACAACTTGTAATGTTAATGGTGGTTGTGAATTTGGTTGTTCAATGTACGCGTAACTTTGCACCCATCGTGTTAAATTTGTCGATGCTTTTTGAATTGCCGGCACACTCATTTCGTTTGCATCGCCACTCATTTGCACAACCACTTGTGAAAATGCAGATTGAATTGCAATTTGTAATGCAGCTGCGGAACGATCAGTGACTGCAACGGTTGCTTGATTTAATGAAATCGGTACGGCGGTTGCGGTTGTGATTGAATCAGCAAAAGAAAATCCCGCATAAAAAAATAACATGCCAATTAAAAAAAGTTTGATCATTTTTTTCATTATCATCATCCTGAAGTTTTTAAGTTGGAATATTGTAACCGAATATTACTCACTTCGCTCATCACATTCTTGAAACGATTATGCACAACTTATCCACAGACTATCCCATAAAAGACAACAACCTGTGCATAAAATTATGTATAATAACTAATCAACATGGGTAATTGATTGAACATTAAGCAAAAATAGACTTCACACATCTAA
Organism: Gammaproteobacteria bacterium RIFCSPHIGHO2_12_FULL_36_30; assembly: GCA_001801815.1. GTDB lineage: Bacteria > Pseudomonadota > Gammaproteobacteria > Coxiellales > Coxiellaceae > 2-02-FULL-42-43. Next base: position 36,605 of record MGXU01000002.1, on the reverse strand, counting down.
CAAACCTGCTATAATCATGCAGATAGAGGTGGTAAAATTTTTATCAACTTTTATGTCATATCGCATCATTGCGGGAGAAAGTCATGGTTAAATCTGAACTGATCATGCAAATTGCAGAACAACAAAGTCACTTATCAATTAAAGATATTGAATTAAGTGTAAATTATATTGTTGATTGCATGAGCGACAGTTTAGGTGAAGGTCATCGCATAGAAATTCGCGGATTCGGCAGTTTTAGTTTACATTATCGTCCATCACGCAAAGCGCACAATCCAAAAACTGGCGCACGCGTTTTCACTGCTGCAAAATACACACCACATTTCAAACCCGGAAAAGATTTGCGCGATCGCGTTAATAGCAATCGCACACTTTATCCAATCAAAGATGATACGGACGAAGTAGAATAATTATTTAAATCCCGCAATCGCCGCATCACCGAATAATTTTTTCGCTTCCAGTGCAACTGGCTGTGATTGAAACGCTTCAACCAATTCTTTTATTTTCTTTTCGCGCTCTTCACCAACACGCGCAACAATTAAATTCATGTAAGGCGAATCAGTGCTTTCTTCAAATAATGCTTTTGAAGGTGAAAAACCAGCGGGAATTGCATAATTTGTATTGAGCGCACCCAATGCAACGTCTTGCAATGCGCGCGGCACTTGCGCAGCATCTAATTCAATTATTTTAAAATGTTTTGGATTGCTTGCAATATCTTGTATCGTTGCATTAATCGTGACATTCGGTTTCAACGTAATTAATCCTGCTTTTTGCAATAATAATAATGCACGCGCTTCATTACTCGGATCATTTGGAATTGCAATTTTGCTATCCGCTTTTAAATCAGATAATTTTTTTATTGAAGTTGAATATAATCCCATCGGATATAAAAAAGTATCACCGACAGAAATTAAATCATAATGATGTGTTTTAATTTGTGATAATAAAAATGGATAATGTTGAAATGCATTTGCATCTAATTCACCATTTGCGACTGCTTGATTGGGAATTGAATAATCAGTAAATGTAACGATGCGCACGTGCAAACCAAATTCTTTTAATGCAACTTTTTTTGCGACTTGCATTAATTTTGTTTCAGGTCCCGCCATTGTGCCAACACTGACTTCATTTGATTTTTCTTTATGAGAACAAGCTGTTAATCCGAATGTAAATAATATTAATAAAATAGAGATAAAACGCTTCATGACAATTTCCTCGCAATATAATCACCGCACCACTGAATCAATTGAACCATTACAATTAAAATCACAACAGTCGCAATCATAATATTAATTTCAAAACGTTCATAGCCATAAGTGATTGCAACATTTCCCAAACCGCCGCCGCCAATTGCACCTGCCATTGCAGAATAGCCAACTAATGTAATTAACATGAGGGTAATGCCGCGAATAATTGTCGCGCGTGATTCTGGAATTAATATTTTATAAACAATTTGAAAAACAGTTGCGCCCATCGCCAATCCCGCTTCAATTAATCCATAAGATACTTCATTCATTGCACTTTCAACTAAACGCGCGAAAAAAGGAATTGCGCTGACCGCAAGTGGAACCATCGCAGCAGTTGTTCCAATTGATGTTCCAATAATTAAACGTGTAAAAGGTGTAATCGCAACTAATAAAATAATAAATGGAATGGATCGCACCATATTTACTATAAATCCCAGTGTAGAATGCACAGCAGATTTTTTATATAAATGCGGATGACGCGTAATAAAAATTAAAACGCCAAGGGGCAATCCAATTATTACTGCAAATAATGCAGAAACTAAAACCATTTCTATGGTCTGCCATGTTGCGATAGTTAGTAAATTTATTTTATGCATCTACAAAACCTCGCATTTCAAGCTGAATCAATCGTTTTGTAATTTCTGTTTGTGGATTCTTAAATAAATCAACTGCGGTCGCACATTCAATAATTTCACCTTGATCAATCACAGCAACACGATCTGCAATTGCTTTAATAACCGACATTTCATGCGTAATACACAAAATAGATAAACCGAGATCCTGATTAATATTACGAATTAATTTTAAAATATCGTACGTTGTTTCAAGATCTAATGCAGAAGTCATTTCATCGCACAATAATACTTTTGGATTAGTTGCTAATGCGCGCGCGATAGCGACACGTTGTTTTTGCCCGCCACTTAAATGGTGCGGAAAAACATTTCGCTTATCACTCAATCCCACTTTTTCTAATAATGTGGAAACAATTTTATTAATTTCTTTTTTTGATTTTTTTAATAGTGTTAATGGAAATGCAACATTGTCAAAAACATTACGCGTTGCTAATAAATTAAAATGCTGAAAAATCATGCCGATTTGATGACGCGCTTGTCGTAATTGCGCAGCATTTAATGTAGTTAATTCAATATTATTAACGCGAACAAAACCGCTCGTGGGTTTTTCTAATAAATTGACACAACGAATTAGCGTGCTTTTTCCTGCGCCACTTTTTCCGATCACACCAACAATTTCGCCGGGAGCAACTGATAAATTAATATTGTTTAATGCGTGGATTTTTCCAGATTGGTTGGAATAAATTTTATTGATATTGTACAGTTCGATCATTTCACACCTGTTTTAGCCGTATTTATTAAGCGCTCGCAATCAAGTTCAAATCAGCGCGTGTAATGAATGCTATAATAAAATGTCTAGTGTGACAATATCTTTTTATTTTTTCTTTTCTTTTTTGTTGATTTTTCAAGCTCAAAAATACAGCTCTGCAAAATATTATCCTTAATCACTACGCTGTTTTTCATGCAACCGTACAGTGAAAATTTTTTCTTTGTCTTGCGTATGCTCATATTGATTACTCCTTAAGTCACCGGCAATGTCACGCCTTTTTGACCTTGATATTTTCCTTTACGATCTGCGTAAGAAGTTTCGCAAATTTCATCTGATTCTAAAAATAACATTTGTGCGATACCTTCGTTCGCATATATTTTTGCGGGTAAATTAGTGGTGTTTGAAAATTCTAATGTGACATGACCTTCCCATTCTGGTTCAAGTGGTGTGACATTTACAATAATTCCGCAGCGTGCGTAAGTGGATTTTCCAACGCAAATCGTTAAAACATTTCTGGGAATTTTAAAATATTCGACGGTGCGCGCCAGTGCAAAAGAATTTGGCGGAATAATACAAACATCCGATTCAACATCAACAAAACTATTTGCATCGAATTTTTTTGGATCAACAATGGCGGAATTTATATTTGTAAATATTTTAAATTCGCGCGCGCAACGCACATCATAACCATAACTACTCGTGCCGTACGAAATTATTTTTCCATTTTTATTTTCGCGGACTTGATTTGATTCGAATGGTGAAATCATTTCCTTTTGAATTGCCATGCGGCGAATCCAGTGGTCTGATTTAATTGTCATAAATAATACCTCGGCGCTAATTTGTGCGCTCACGCTTCCGCATGAGCTTCTGAAGGTGCTTCGCTTAATTTTATACTAATTTCTCGATATATTTTTGCAATTTCACTTTCCGGTTCTGCAATCACAATCGGTTTTCCCGCATCCGCCTGCTCGCGAATTTTTAAATTAAGCGGAATTTTTCCGAGCAATGGCACATCATATTCTTTTGCTAATTTTTCTGCACCACCTTCACCAAAAATATGCGCATCATGTCCGCAATTTTCGCAATGATATACACTCATATTTTCAATCACACCTAAAATGGGAACATTTACTTTGCGAAACATTTCCAATCCTTTTCGCGCATCAAGCAATGCAACTGTTTGCGGCGTTGTCACAATAATCGCCCCATTTAACGGTGTTTTCTGTGATAAAGTTAATTGCACATCACCTGTTCCCGGCGGCAAATCAATTAATAAATAATCTAAATTATCCCACACTGTAAAATAAAGCATTTGTTGCAATGCTTTTACAACCATCGGTCCGCGCCACACCATTGGATCAGATGAATCAACTAAATATCCCATCGACATTGTTTGTAAACTAAAACGCATCACGGGTTTAAAATGATCTTTGTCATTTAACTCTGGTTTTTCAGCACCGCCCAACATGTGCGGTTGATTCGGTCCATAAATATCTGCATCTAAAATCCCAACACGTACATTCTGATTTGCTAATGCAAGTGCTAAATTCACTGTCGTTGTTGATTTGCCAACACCACCCTTTCCAGATGCAATTGCAATAATATTTTTAATTCCTGGAATTGAAAATGATGAAGGACGCATGCAATAAACCTCGATAAAATAAGTGCAAATCGTAGCACAATTCGCAGAAAATGCGTAATATTACGCAATATGATTTTGGAAATAGGCGTAACACAATGACATCACCACGCAACATTTTAATCACTAGCGCTTTAACGTATGCAAACGGCGAAATCCATTTGGGACATTTGCTTGAAGCAATTCAAACTGATATATGGAAACGCTTTCAATTAATGAATGGAAATAATTGTTATTACATTTGCGGATCAGACGCACATGGCGCTCCAATTATGTTGGCTGCTGAAAAAAATAATATGACGCCAGAAGAATTAGTGAGAACAGTGCGCGAAGATCATATTCAAGATTACGGAAAATTTCATATTGCATTTGATAATTATTACACGACGCATTCAGAAGAAAATAAAAAATTAGCGATTGAAATTTATGAGCGATTGAAAAAAAATGGTGATATTAAAACAAAAACAATTAGACAATTTTACGATCCAGAAAAAAAATTATTTTTGGCGGATCGTTTTATTCGTGGCGAATGCCCTAAATGCGGCGCGAAAGATCAATATGGTGATAATTGCGAAAATTGTGGCGCAACTTATGATCCAACGGATTTAAAAAATCCACGTTCTGCAATCACGGGTGCAGTGCCAATCGAAAAAGAATCTGAACATTATTTTTTTGCGCTTGATCATTACGCTGAATTTTTAGATAAATGGACACAATCAGGCGTGTTGCAATCATCCATTGCAAATAAATTACAAGAATGGTTTAAAGCTGGATTGCAACAATGGAATATTTCACGTGATGCGCCATATTTTGGTTTTGAAATGCCAGATCATCCCAATAAATATTTTTATGTGTGGTTGGATGCGCCAGTGGGCTATATTTCTAGCTTTAAAAATTTTTGCGATCATCACAAATTAAATTGTTTTGATGATTACTGGAAAAAAGAATCAACAACAGAACTTTATCATGTGATTGGAAAAGATATTATTAGCTTTCATGCTTTATTTTGGCCTGCAATGTTACATGCTGCTAATTATCGCTTGCCAACAGCGATTTTTGTGCATGGATTTGTAACTGTCAACGGCGAAAAAATGTCAAAATCGCGCGGCACATTTATCACTGCAAAAAAATACGCGACGATTTTACCAACAGAATATTTACGTTATTACTACGCATCAAAATTAAATAATCAAGTTGAAGATATTGATTTTAATGTTGCAGATTTTGCAGCAAAAATAAATTCTGATTTGGTTGGAAAATTTGTTAATTTAGCAAGTCGCTGCGCAGGATTTATTACAAAAAAATTCGACGGGAAATTAAGCGCGCAATTACACGATGAAAAATTATTTCAAGATTTTATTGCGGCTGAAAAAATAATTTCTGAATCTTACGAAAAATTAAATTATCATCGTGCGATAAAGGAAATTATGGCGCTTGCAGATCGCGCAAATCAATATATTGATTTTCATAAACCATGGTCACTCGTGAAAGAAGCGGGTCGCGAAAATGAAGTACAATTAATTTGTACGCAAGGCTTAAATTGTTTTCGCTTATTAACATTATATTTAAAACCTATTTTGCCAATCACTGCAGAAAAAGTAGAAAAATTTTTAAATATAAATTCATTGCAATGGGATGATTACAAAACACCATTATTAAATAACACGATCAATATTTTTGAACCATTAATGCAAAGAATAACGCCTGAGCAAATTACAGAATTAACATGAGACACCATTCTTCGTTTTTAGTGAGCATTCGCGAACCCGAATGCATCGGCTGCATGAAATGCATTCAAGCTTGTCCATTTGATGCAATTATTGGCGCGCAAAATTTAATGCACACTGTGATTGCAGATGCATGCAATGGCTGTAAATTATGTATTGAACCGTGTCCTGTCGATTGTATTGATTTAATTGAATTGCCTGAACGAAATAAAATTGAAAAAAAAGCACTCGCTGAGCAATCACGTGAGCGCTATCAAAAACACAAAACGCGTTTAGAAAAAGAAGCGCAACTCGAAAAAGAAAAATATGCAAAAATAAAGGCTGAAATGCTTGCGCGCATTAAGAAGTGATGTTTATTATAATAATATAGCAATAAACAAATAACGGATTATTGTTTATGAAAAAAATCATTACATTAAGCGTAACAAGTTTGTTAGCAATCGCCTCAATCATAGGTTATATTGTGATTAATGATAAAATTACGACCGGTGAGCAACAATATGCTGCTGGTCAGCAACAATTAGTAGCAGGAAAAAGAAAATTAGCAGCGGGCGAGCAAAAATTATCGCATGCTAAAGGATTCTATGGCGCAATTGGTCATATTCCTATTGTCGGTACTGCGAAAAAAATACCCATTGCAAATGAACCTTTTAAAGTTGCGGATAAAAAAATTGCATCTGGCGATCAACAAGTAGCAAGTGGCAGAAAACGTATTCGCAGTGGTGAACAACAATTAGCGGCGGGTGCAATGCAATTAGCAACAGCGAAAAAAATGCGTACTGCGTTAGGATTTTTAAGTATATTTTTCATTGCGATTACTGTTTTGCTTGGTTTTTTTTGGAAAAGAAATCTTTTTACACGAAAATTATAATCTTTTAAAAATTATAATTTTCACCTAATTCGCGCCTAATGTGTAATTCCAATTCTTTTGGATCTGGCAACATATCTGTTAATTCTTTTGGCAATACTTTTGTTAATTTAAATTCAGATACGCCAACTGGTTTATGAATATCCCGAAGCGCATATTCCACTTCAAAATGATCTCGCTCAGAACATAATATAATTCCTATTGATTGATTTTCATGCGGCTCTTTCACATAATCGTCCAGTAAGTTTAAATAAAAATTCATTTTTCCTGCGTATTCAGGTTTAAATGCACCGGTTTTAATTTCAAGTGCAATTAATGCTTGTAATCGCCGATTATAAAATAATAAATCAATGCAATAATCTTTATTATTTTGACGAATGCGATATTGATTTCCAATAAAAGTGAATCCATATCCCATTTCCATCATTACTTGCTTAATTTTTTCTACCATTTTTAATTCCATTTCCATTTCAACGGTAGGTTGTGTAATACCTAATGAATCAAACGTGTAAATATCTTTCATGATCTGATCTGCGCGGTTTGCTAAATCAGATGATAAGGTTTTTTGAAAATTATGTTGTTTGATTGCAAGAATATGATGTTCGTATGCTTGATTTTTTATTTGCAGTGCAAGCATGTCGCGACTCAACACCTTGTCTCGAGTTAATTTAAGATAATATTCCCGCGCTTTTGGATCGCTAACTTTAGACATTATTAGTAAATTGTGACTCCAAGGCAATTCTATCACAAGCTGTGATAGAATTGGTAACTCTTTGTATTCATTATAAAATCTTCGTACTTTCCAAAGATTTTGTGCTGAAAATCCAGCACGATCTGGAAAACTTTTCATCAAATCTTTCGACAACCGCTCAATAACACCATCACCCCATAACAGCTGTTCTTGCTTTTCAGCTATCTGCTCACCAAGCCACCAATAAAAATCTATTAAATTTCGATTAACAGTTTGAACAGACCGAATTCTCGTATCAATATATTTTGATTTAACATTATTAAGAAAATGTACGTATGTATGATCCGACGTTTCTGAAATGGTTGTCATTCTTTTTTCTTCAATCATATACCACCCAATTCATTTTTATGTTTTGTAAATTATGATCCTTGACAGTAGAATTGCAATACCGTGTTTTTAGGAAAAGCGCTATGAATCATGATATTTTAGAAAAAATATTTTCAACATTACAAAAAAATAATCCGAAACCTACAACAGAGTTAATTTTTAATAATCATTTTGAATTATTAATTGCAGTGATTTTATCAGCGCAAGCAACAGACGTGAGTGTTAACAAAGCAACAAAACATTTATTTCCAATTGCAAATACGCCAAAAAAAATTATTGCGCTTGGTATTGACGAATTAAAAAAATATATTAAAACAATTAATTTATATCCAACTAAAGCAAAACATATTATTAAAACATGTGAATTATTAGTTGAAAAATTTAACTCTGTTGTGCCAAATAATCGAGAAGACTTAGAAAGTTTGCCAGGTGTTGGCAGAAAAACAGCGAATGTGGTTTTAAATACTGCGTTTGGTGAAGCAACGATTGCTGTTGATACGCATATTTTTCGTGTTGCAACTCGAACTGGATTAGCAGAGGGTAAAACGCCGCTTATTGTTGAAAAAAAATTATTAAAAATTATTCCAAAAAAATATATAAAAGATGCGCATCATTGGTTGGTGTTGCATGGTAGATATATTTGCACTGCGCGTAATCCAAAATGCAGTGAATGTGCGATTGAAAAATGGTGCGAATATAAAGAAAAAACACAATAAAAGATTTTTCTGACATCATATCAACATTACGCTACAATAAATTCGCACTCTATTTTTAAGGAAAAATCTTTGTCAGATATTATTGTCAAAAAAAATATTGATACTGCGACAGCATTTAAATTTATTATTTTGCTCGGCCTTGTTAGTTTATTTTCTGATATGGTTTATGAAGGATCGCGCAGTGTAATTGGACCTATGTTTGCAATATTGGGCGCAAGTGGTGCGATTGTTGGTTTTGTTGCGGGATTAGGTGAATTAATTGGAAATGTTTTTCGTATTTTTTCGGGCTATTTTATCGATCGAACTGAAAAATACTGGCTGATAACTTTTTTAGGTTATGGTTGTCTTTTTGCAATTCCACTCGTTGCATTTGCTCACACATGGAAAATGATTGCGGTACTAATTATTATTGAACGTGTTGGAAAAGCAATTCGCACACCAGCGCGTGACGCAATGTTATCTTACGCAACGCAAAAAATTGGGCGAGGTGTTGGATTTGGTTTGCATCAATTATTTGATCAAGTCGGTGGAATGTGCGGTCCGCTTTTAATGGTTATTATTTTGTTAACACATCATCATTATTCCCTTGGATTTGTATTTTTATTTATTCCAGCATGTATTGCATTAATTATTTTGTCGTTGGGAAAAAAACAATATCCCAATCCAAAAAGTTTGGAAGTAACGGTAACGCAAATATTAGAACCAGATAAAATTCCATTTATCTTTTGGATTTTTTTAATACCTGCTTGTTTAATGGGTGCTGGTTTTGCTGATTTTCCGTTAATTGCTTTTCATTTTCAAAAAATAACTTCGCTAACACCTGTTTGGATTCCAATTTTTTATATGATTGCGATGGGCGTGAGTGCATTAACTGCATTATCTTTTGGTTGGATTTATGATCGTATTGGTACAAATATTTTAATGATTGCAGTTTTATTATCCGCATTTTTTGCGCCCTGTATTTTTTTAAATGGTATGAAAACAGCTATTTTAGGCATTATTTTATGGGGAATTGGAATTGGCGCGCAACGATCATTATTAAAAGCAATTGTCGGTGATATGATTTCAAAAAATAAACGTGGCGCTGCGTTTGGAATTTTTAATACGTGTTATGGTATCGCGTGGTTTTTAGGAAGTTGGTTAATTGGGATTTTATATGACACTTCTATTCACGGATTAATTATTTTTTCTGTTGCTGCAGAATTATTAGCAATTCCGTTTATTTATTTTGTTCAGAAAAAATTAAAATAATTTGAAAATAAAAAACCAGCGCGGGGCTGGTTTTGATATATATTTTTATAGTTTAAATTATCGAGCCATTGGTGTTGGCGTGTAATGATCTTCATATGCTTTCACCGCACGTTCCATACCTAACCCAAACAGTGCTGCACCTACAGTTGCTCCGAGATGCGGATTACTATTCACTGCTCTGCAGCGAGCGCCCATTTCAGACTGAGATCCGTTGCATACTTCCGCTGCAGCAATCATAGCTAATGTCATTCCACCAATTAATTTTCTTGGATTATTCGCCACAAACTGAACGACAGAGCTTGCAAAATTAAGTGCGCCATCCTTCATCTGTTGCGTTCTTGTGCGTACAGATTCGTCACGCGCATCATTTACAACCAACGGTGTTTCTTGGTCTGGTGTTTTGCTACCGTCACTTCTTGACATCTTTGTTCCCCTTCTTTTATTTCATCTTTGAATTAAATTATTTTTCCGTAATTCCCTGTGCGATTCCATTCATGCGTTAACGCTAACGGAATTGTACGCAAAGGTCAATGGTTGGTTGAAAGTGTACAGTTATAATGTTTTATGCGGCAAACTTTCAACACGACCTGCTTGCGTGACAATAACGTAATCGAGTTTACGCTGTAATTCTCGTATTGTGCTCGCACCTGCATAAGTTAATCCTGAACGTAAACCGCCGGTGATGTCAGAAAGAATTGCATCTTGATCATCGCGAAATAAAACTTCAGTTGAAACACCCTCTGCTGTTTTCCAATCACTCATCGCGCCCATAAAATCAGTTTGTGCTTCGCGCGATGCCATGCCACGATATTGTTTTACTTTTTCGCCTTGTTTATTGGTAATTACTTTTCCAGGCGTCACTGCAGTGCCCGCGAGCATGCCACCGATCATGACAAAATCAGCACCAAATGCGAGCGCTTTTACAATATCACCTGCAAAACGAATTCCACCATCTGCAACAATTGAACGATCACAACGCGCGCAATCTTGAATACAAGTTAACATTGGAATTCCAAAACCTGTTTTAATTCTTGTGCTGCAAACTGATCCGCCACCAATTCCTGCTTTTACAATATCAGCGCCACATGATGCTAAATAATCAGCACCTGCATAAGTTGCTACATTTCCAGCCATAATGCATGCGTCGGGTAATAATTTTCGTAATAATTTTAATGTGTGGCCAACATATTTTGCATGTGCGTGTGCAACATCAATGCAAAAATAATTTGCACCAACATCGCGTAATGCTTTTGCGCGTTCTAATTCTGCATCGTTGCAGCCAATTGAAACAAATACTTTATCATTACATTTTTTATATTCTGTAATATTATCTTCAATCGATAAAAACCGATGCAAAACACCGATACCGCCTTTGCTTGACATAAAATTTGCCATATCACTTTCAGTAATGGTATCCATATTGGAACTCATCACTGGCAATTTTAACGTTAATTTTCCATTGCGATCAGTTACACTCATGTCAACTAAACGACGTGATTCATAATTATTATATGCTGGCACCATCAACACATCGTCGAAGGTAATTGCAAATTGTTCCATCATAAATTTTTCCTGTTAAATACAATCTCAATCAACATATAATACGCTCAACAATAAACGAATCAAGGAACAAAAATGAAAACAGTTTGCATTAAAGCAATTATCACTGGAAAAGTACAAGGTGTTTTTTATCGTGATAACGCACGCAAAAAAGCAAACAAACTAAATATTACAGGTTGGGTGAAAAATACTAAGAATGGTGCGGTGGAATTAATTGCATGCGGCGATGAAGAAAACATCAAACAATTTATCGAATGGTTGTGGAAGGGACCACTGTTTGCAAAAGTTATGGACGTGCATTCAGAGGAAATTGCAGTAGAAAAATTTGATGCGTTTACAGTTTTAAAAAATAATTAACAAATGAAATTAAATCATCAAATATTTTCACTTTTGAAGATGGTGTGAGTGTTTTTTCTGTTTTTATTCCATTACTCGTGCGCACTAAAAAAAACGTGCAGCCAATTTTTTGCGCGACTTCATAATCTTTTAAACTATCGCCGACATAAATCATATCATCACTTTTAATCTTAAAATCACGCTGTATTTGATAAAACATGCCGGGTTGTGGTTTGCGACAATCACAATTTTCATCGGGATGATGTGGGCAAAAATAAATTTTTTCGATTTTGCCGCCAGAAGATTCAATTGTGGTTAACATTTTTTGATGGATTTTTTGTAATGTTTCTAACGAAAATTTGCCGCGATTTACACCAGCTTGATTGGTAGCGATGACCATTTTATATTTTGCTTTTGTGAGCAATGCAATAGCTTCAATGCTTCCAGGAATGGGAATCCATTCGTCGGGGGATTTAATATAATTATCGGAGTCGAAATTGATGACGCCATCGCGGTCTAAAATTATGAGCATATTTTTACCCAAACTTTGTTTTTCCAACAACCAACTGATCATGGCGTCCATTCATAAAATCAGCAGCAGAAATTATTTTTTTCCCCGGCAATTGCACGGAAATAATTTCTAACATGCCATCGCCTGTTGCAATCCAAAAATTTTCTCTATTTCTATGCGCTAAAATACCAGGTGGATATTTTGATTTTTCAGTAATGGCATTCGCGATCCAAATTCGCAATGTATTTTTTAAAAAAATAGTATTCGCAACTGGCCACGGATTAAATGCGCGAATTTTATTATTAATTTCTTTTGCTGATAAATTCCAATCAATGATTGCTTCTGCCTTTTGAATTTTTTCAGCAAAGGTCACAAGTGAATTATTTTGTGAAATCGGATTATTTAAATTATTTTCTAATTCATATAATGTATCGAGTAATAATGCTGCGCCACGATGACTAAATAAATCATGCATTTCACCGCTGGTTTCATCACCAACATATTTATAATTTTCTTGTTTTAAAATAGCGCCTGTGTCCATGCCTTTATCTAATTGCATGATCGTGACGCCCGTTTCAACATCGCCCGCTTCGATTGATCTTGGAATTGGTGCAGCGCCACGCCAACGCGGCAATAACGACGGATGAATATTAATGCAACCCAGTCGTGGAATTTTCAAAACGCTTTCCGGCAAAATTAATCCATAAGCAACCACAATCATGACATCCGCATTTAATGCACGCATTTCCTTTTGTACATTTTCATCACGTAATGTTTTTGGCTGAAAAATAGGAATATTATGCGATTTTGCAATTTCTTTTACAGGCGACGCTTGCAATTGTTGACCACGTCCTGCAGGACGATCGGGTTGTGTATACACTGCTAATATTTTATGTTCAGAATTAAATAACGCCTGCAAGGTTGGCACAGCAAATTCGGGTGTTCCGGCGAAAATAATTTTTAATGGCATAACTTTCTCAAAATAAATCAAAAACACGGTATGAAATTTTTCTTAGAACATAATAAACTGTTCGGGCTGAAAATGAAATGTGGGTTGCCGCAAATTGCGGCATCCTAGACAAACTTGAAGACGAACCCCTATGTTTTTAATGAGCGCGGCAGCCAGTATGAATAATCAATCTGCAGAATTTATTTCACAACTCGCGCTTACACAAATTTCCGACGTCGGCATTGCGCACATCAAAAAAATGTTAACGCATTTTCAAACCGCTGAAAATATTTGTCGCGCAAAAAAATCTGAATTGCAACAATGGCGATTGAATGAAAATCAAATTAATATTATTCACAATCCTAATAAAAAATGGATTGAAATTGTATTGCGATGGCAAGAAAAAAATAATCATCATATTATTTTTTATACTGATGCGCGTTATCCAGAATTATTGGCAGAAATTTCATCTGCGCCACCAATTATTTATGTTAAAGGTGATGCAGAAATATTATCGCAACCACAAATTGCTTTGGTTGGCAGCAGAAATCCATCACACACTGGTTTGGAATTAAGCGCTGAATTTGCATTTCAATTATCGCAAGCAGGATTAATTATTACGAGTGGATTAGCGATGGGTGTTGATGCAGCAAGTCATCAAGGTGCTTTAAATGCAGGCGGAAAAACAATTGCCGTGCTCGGTTCCGGTTTAGAAAAAATTTATCCAAAACGAAATATAAAACTCGCGGAAAAAATAATTGAAAATGGGTGTTTGGTTTCCGAATTTCCGATTGATGCAGAACCAATTGCGTATAATTTTCCAAGACGCAATCGAATTATTAGTGGATTAAGTTTAGGAACATTAGTGATTGAAGCGGCATTGAAAAGCGGTTCATTAATTACAGCAAAATTTGCGGTTGAACAAAATCGAGATGTATTTGCCATTCCAGGATCAATACGCAATCCATTATCCACGGGATGTTTAGCGTTGATTCAACAAGGTGCGAAATGTGTAACGAATATTGATGATATATTAAGTGAAATCGATAGCAGAAAAATAACGGGGTGTACAAAACAATCACTTCAACAGCAACTCACACTTGATTGCGAAGACAACCCAGTGCTAGCCTGTATCGACAATGACGTGACAACTATTGACCAAATCTGTGATCGAAGTAAACTATCGGCGCAAGTGGTTTCAACTATTTTATTGGAATTAGAGCTGAAAAATGTCGTAAAAAGACAGTTCGGCGGATTTGTAAGGGCGTAATAAATGAATGAGGAAGAAAGCGTGCTTGGCGTGTTGATGTATTTATTTCACAATCACATGGAAAAAGAAAATCGCATTAATTTAAATGATATGGAATTAGTGGACGAATTAAAACTCGCCGGATTTCATGTGCATAATATTGGAAGAGCATTTCGTTGGCTGCATCGTTTAATTGAGGTGAGCGAACAAGATATTCCACCATCAAAAAATTCATTTCGCGTTTTTAGCGAACAAGAAAGTATGTTAATTAATATGGAATGTCGTTCGTTTATTTTATCGCTGGAATATCAGGGTATTTTAACACCACAAACACGTGAAATTGTTATTCATCAAACAATGGAATTAATTCACGAAGGTGTTGATCTGAATTTAATTAAATGGGTAACGCTGATGGTTTTATTTAACATGCCTAATTGCGAAGGCGCATTATCACACATGGAATTTTTAGTACTCACTGACGCGTACGATAGTATTCATTAGGAATCACGATGCCCAAATATTTAGTAATAGTTGAATCACCCGCAAAAGCAAAAACCATTGAAAAATATTTAGGGAAAAATTTTCATGTGATGGCATCGTATGGTCACGTGCGTGATTTAGTTCCAAAAGAAGGTGCGGTTGATACTGAACATGATTTTGCAATGAAATATCAATTAATCGAACGTAATGCAAAACATGTCGACGCAATAAAAAAAGAATTAAAAAAATGTGATGGGTTATATTTAGCGCCCGATCCGGATCGTGAAGGTGAAGCGATTGCTTGGCATTTGCAGCAAATTTTATTAGGCGCAAAAGCATTAAAAGATAAAACATGCGAGCGTGTTGTATTTCATCAAATTACTAAAAATGCTGTTGAACAAGCGATGAAACATCCGCGCGGTATCTTGATGGATTTAGTGAATGCACAACAAGCAAGACGCGCATTAGATTATTTAGTTGGTTTTAATTTATCACCATTATTATGGCGTAAAGTGCGTCCTGGTTTATCAGCGGGTCGCGTGCAAAGTCCTGCCTTGCGATTAATTTGCGAACGCGAAGCTGAAATAGAAAAATTTATTACACAAGAATATTGGACAATTCATGCAGATTTAAAAGCAAAAAAACAAAATTTTTCTGCGCGCTTAACACATTTGCATGATAAAAAAGTTGAACAATTTGATGTGAATGACGGCGAAAAATCACAAAAAATTTGTGATGAATTAACAAAAGGCGCAAATGGTAAATGTAAAGTTACGAAAATAACAAAAAAAGAACGCAAACGAAATCCTGCCGCGCCATTTACAACATCAACATTACAACAAGAAGCATCGAGAAAATTAGGCTTTTCTGCGCAACGTACAATGCAAGTTGCGCAACAATTATATGAAGGGATTGATATTGGCGAAGGCCCGACCGGTTTAATTACTTATATGCGTACCGATTCTGTAACGCTTGCGCCTGAGGCATTAACTGATTTACGCGAATGTATTCTCGAGCGTTTTGGAAAAGAAAATGTGCCGGATGAAGCGCGTGTTTATAAAACGAAATCAAAAAACGCACAAGAAGCGCACGAAGCAATTCGTCCAACCAGCGCAATGCGTATTCCCGCAGACATTAAATCTTCTTTAACGCCAGAACAATTTAAATTATATGATTTAATTTGGAAACGCACGATTGCATCTCAAATGATTGAAGCAACATTAAATACGGTTGCAGTTGATTTAGAAATTGCGCATGCAATATTTCGTGCGAATGGTTCTGTTATTACAAATCCAGGATTTATTACTGTCTATCAAGAAGATTATGATGATAAAAAAGCAACGGATGATGAAAATGATGACAGCGAAAAAATGTTGCCGCCATTAGAAGAAGGACAAATTATTCCAATTGAAAAAATTGCGGGCGAACAACATTTTACAGAACCACCACCCCGTTTTTCAGAAGCGAGTTTAGTAAAAGCATTAGAAGAATTTGGAATTGGTCGCCCATCCACTTATGCATCTATTATTGCAACATTAAAAAATCGTGAATATGTTGATGTTGAAAATAAAAGATTTAAACCGACGGATGTTGGTCGAATTGTAAATCGTTTTTTAACAACTTATTTTACGCAATATGTTGATTATGATTTCACTGCAAAATTAGAAGATGAATTAGATGCAATTGCATGTGGAGAAACGGAATGGATTCCTGTATTAAAAAATTTTTGGAAGCCATTCAAAGCAAAAACGATTGACGTACAAGATAATGTAAAACGCAGTGATGTGACACAAGAAAAAATAGATGAGAAATGTCCGAAATGCGGAAAACAATTATCAATTCGTTTAGGAAAACGCGGAAGATTTATTGGTTGCGACGCTTATCCTGAATGTGATTACACGCGTAATTTATCGGACGATGCAGATGCAACACCTGAAACAATTGATCGTGCTTGTCCTGATTGTCAATCGCCATTATTAATTCGTCATGGAAAATACGGTAAATTTATTGGTTGTAGTAATTATCCAAAATGCAAACACATCGAACCACTTGAACAACCTGAAGATACAAAAGTGATTTGCCCTAAATGTAAAACGGGCACCATTGTAAAACGCAAATCACGTCGCGGAAAAATATTTTTTTCATGCAATCGTTATCCGGATTGTGATTATGCAATTTGGAATCAACCAGTCGCAGAAAAATGTCCTGATTGCGAATGGCCTATTTTAACGATTAAAACTACCAAAACGAAGGGCACGGAAAAAGTTTGTCCGCAGAAAGAGTGCGGATATGCTGTACCGTTTGAAACTGAAGAGTCATAAATATGGAAATTTTAAAACCAGACCAAACAGACCTTGCAGTAAAGTACTTAAAACAAGGCAAAGTAATTGCATATCCAACTGAAGCTGTTTTTGGTTTGGGTTGCGATCCAAATAATATTGATGCTGTTTCTCGTATTTTACAAATTAAACATCGCGCACTCGACAAAGGTTTTATTTTAATTGGATCTAGTTGGGAACAAATTCAACCGCTCGTTATGTATTTAAAACCGGATTTATTAACGCGCGTTTTTGATACGTGGCCAGGTCCAATTACTTGGTTATTTCCAGCAAGTAAACAAGCACCGTTTTGGATTACTGGCAATCGAGATTCAATTGCGGTGCGTGTTACTGCGCATCCGATTGCAAAAAAATTATGTGAGCAATTCGGTGGACCCATTATTTCAACCAGCTGTAATAAAAGTGGTGATCCGCCCGCGCGCGATATTCGCAATATTCAATTAACACTGAGTGATACAGTTGATTGTGTCATCGAAGGTTCACTTGGCGGACGAATGCGCCCAACTGAAATTCGTGATGCACTGACAGGTGAAGTCTTACGCTCTTGAAGTGAGAACGTGAATTAATATAGCCAAGTATTTTTTTCTGTGTAAAATAACAGATCGTATTTGACGATTGAGATTTAAAATGAAAGAAACGCTTATTTCCCTATTAAAACAATCTATTTCTGCACTTGGCATTACAGAATGTCCAGATGAAATTCAAATTACACGTACAAAAGACCCAAAACATGGGGATTTTGCAACGAATATTGCAATGTTGCTCGCAAAGCCATTAGCGCAAAAACCGCGTGAATTAGCAGAAAAAATTATTGCGCATTTACCTTCATCGCCAAAAATAAAAAAAGTTGAAATTGCAGGACCAGGATTTATTAATTTTTTTCTCAATGAAAATAGTGAGCATGATGCAATTTTACAAGCAATTTCACTCGGCGAAAAATTTGGGTTGGCACAAATTGGAAAAAATAAAAAAATTCATATCGAGTTTGTTTCTGCAAATCCAACAGGTCCATTACACGTTGGTCACGGACGCGGCGCTGCATTCGGCGCATGCGTTTCAAATTTATTAGATGCAATTGGTTACAAAGTGCATCGCGAATATTATGTAAATGATGCAGGACGTCAAATGCGAATTTTAGGTGCGAGCATTTGGTTACGCTATGTTGAATTATTTTCTCGGAAAATAAAAATTCCGAGCAATTCATATCGCGGCGATTATGTAATTGATGTTGCAAAATCATTGCGCGATATTCACGGCGAAAAGTTTTTATTATCACAAGAAAAAATTGATGCGATTTTTCCTGCGGTTGTTGATAACGAAGAAAATAAAGATATTTACATCGATCAATTAATTGAAAATTTATCTACAACATTGGGAAAAAATAATTTTGAAATTGTGCGGCAATTTGGTGTTGATGAGGTTACAAAAGATATCAAAAATGATTTAGAAGAATTTGGTGTAATTTATAATGAATGGTTTTTGGAAAGTAAATTGTATGAAAATGGATGGCTGCAAACTGGAATTGATGTATTAAAAAAACAAAATTTTACTTTCGAGCAAGATGGCGCATTGTGGTTTCGCGCAACAGAATTAGGCGATGAAAAAGATCGTGTTTTAGTGCGTGCAAACGGCGTGCCGACTTATTTTGCATCGGATGTTGCTTATCATACTTACAAATACGATCAAGGTTATGATGAAATTATTGATGTGTTCGGTGCAGATCATCACGGTTATTTGCCGAGATTAAAAGCGTTTTTGAACGGTTTGAAAAAAGATGTAAATAAATTAAAAACCCTGACTGTGCAATTTGCAGTATTATATCGCGGTGATGAACGCGTACAAATGTCAACACGGTCAGGTGAATTTGTAACATTGCGTGAATTGAGACATGAAGTTGGAAATGATGCCGCGAGATTTTTTTATGTGATGCGAAAACCAGATCAGCATTTAGATTTTGATTTGGAATTAGCGAAATCACATTCGAATGAAAATCCTGTTTATTATATTCAATATGCGCATGCACGAATTTGCAGCGTATGGCGACAATTAACAGAAAAAAAATTATCATGGAATAAACAAAATGGTTTAGCACAATTAAATCTACTCACATTGCCAGAAGAAAAAGAATTAATTGCTGCAATTGCAAGTTATCCAGAATTATTAATTTCTGCTGGCGAACAATATGCACCCCATCGCATTGCTCATTTTCTCCAAACGCTTGCGCAGCATTTTCACAGTTATTATAATTCACATAAGTTTATTGTTGATGATGCAAATTTGCGTGATGCGAGATTATCTTTAATTGCGGCAACGCAAGTTGTGTTGAAAAATGGATTGACGTTGCTTGGGGTATCAGCACCTGACAGGATGTAATGCATGAGAGATTACGCAAAAAAATCACAACGAAAAAAAGTGCGACAAGAATCGGATGGCGCATGGATATTAGTTGTTTTGATTTTATGTTCTGTGTTATTTGCGTGTTACGTTACGTATCATTTTACACATGAAACATTTTTCACGATGAAAGATAAAATAACAGCGCATGTCAAAACGGTTGCACATCACGCAAAAGTTGTCGAGCATAAAAAACCTGAAAAATATGCTGAAAAACGCGATATTAAAAAAACAATACCAGAAAAAGTTGCTGTTAAGAAAGAAAAAACAGTTGCAATCAATCCCGTTACCACACAACCTAAATATGATTTTTATAGAATATTACCTGCAATGCGAGTTACCATCCCCGAACCTTCAAAATAAAGCCTATTGAAATTTACCTCATGAAACCCCATGTATAAAAGAATGCATAAAAATAGGGGAAAAACGTGGATCAATATCGCGGTACAACGATCTTATCAATTCGCCGAAATGGCAAAGTAGTTATCGGCGGAGATGGACAGGTGTCGATGGGCAATACCATCATGAAAGGTAATGCCAAAAAAGTCCGTCGTTTATATAACAATCAGGTTATCGCTGGTTTTGCAGGCGGAACTGCCGATGCATTTACTTTATTCGAACGCTTCGAAGGCAAACTTGAAAAACATCAAGGAAATTTAATGCGCGCTGCAGTTGAGCTCGCAAAAGATTGGCGCACAGATAAAATGTTGCGTCGATTAGAAGCATTACTCGCAGTTGCCGATAAAAAATGTTCGCTAATTTTAACTGGAAACGGTGATGTAATCGAACCTGAACGCGGCATTATGGCAATTGGTTCTGGCGGACACTTTGCACAATCCGCTGCAATTGCGCTACAAGAAAATACAGAATTATCTGCAAAAGATATTGTCACAAAAAGTTTAACAATCGCTGCGAGCGTGTGCGTTTATACAAACACACATTTTACAATTGAAGAATTAGACTGCGAATAAAGAGAATAATATGCAAGAAGTACAAACATTAAATTCAGCATTAACACCAAAACAAATTGTTTCTGAACTCGATAAATTTATTATCGGACAAAATGAAGCGAAACGCGCAGTTGCAATTGCATTGCGTAATCGTTGGCGTCGCATGCAAACTCCAGAAAGTTTGCGTCAAGAAATTACGCCGAAAAATATTTTAATGATTGGACCAACTGGTGTTGGTAAAACAGAAATTGCGCGAAGATTAGCACATTTAGCGGATGCGCCGTTTATTAAAGTTGAGGCAACAAAATTTACTGAGGTGGGTTATGTTGGTCGCGATGTTGATTCTATTATTCGTGATTTAATTGATATTGCAGTCAAAAAAGCGCGTGAAAAAGCGAAAATTAAAGTTGAAACCGCGGCACGTGAAGCTGCCATTGAACGCATATTGGATGTTTTAATTCCAAAACCGCGCGGACAATTTGCAAATCAACCACAACCCCCGCAAGAAAATGTCACGGAAGAAAAAGCAGATAATGCAACACGACAATTATTTCGCAAGAAAGTTGAATCAGGTGAATTAGATGATAAAGAAATAGAAATTGATTTAACCATGGGGGTTTCTACTATTGAAATCATGGCGCCACCTGGCATGGAAGAAATGACGGGGCAATTACAAAGCATGATGGAAAATTTAGGTAATAAACGCAGCAAATCACGTCGTTTAAAAGTAAAAAAAGCGCTGAAATTAATGCAAGATGATGAAGCATCAAAATTAATTAACGAAGAAGAAATCCGCGCAAAAGCATTGGAAAGTGTTGAGCAAAATGGCATTGTCTTTCTCGATGAAATTGACAAAATTTGCAAACGCTCTGAACATGGTGCTGATGTATCACGCGAAGGTGTGCAACGTGATTTATTGCCACTTGTTGAAGGATGTGCGGTCACAACAAAATACGGCATCGTGAAAACCGATCACATTTTATTTATTGCATCAGGTGCATTTCATTTAACAAAACCATCTGATTTAGTTCCTGAATTGCAAGGCCGTTTTCCGATTCGTGTTGAATTAAAACCATTAAAAACACCGGAATTTATTCGTATTTTAACTGAACCAAAAGCATCACTTACGGAACAATATATTGCATTGATGCACACAGAAGGTTTCGGTTTAAAATTTTCTGAAGATGGAATTCGTCGTATCGCAGAAATTGCAACACTCGTAAATGACAAAGCAGAAAATATTGGCGCACGACGTTTACATACTGTACTTGAAAAATTACTGGATGTTATTTCATTTGACGCGACAGATAAAAGCGGTGAATCATTTTCTATTGATGCAAAATATGTTGATGCGCAACTAAATGATTTGGCGCAGGATGAAGATTTAAGTAGGTCGATTTTGTAGGTTTGATTTTTGGGCTATAGCGCTTGATTCTATAGCTCATAAAATACCAAAATTTGGGCTATAGAAATAATGAAATGGGTGCGTTATTCAGCACGGGTGAATTAAAACATACGCGTTATTTTCTTAATATAAAGTTATAAAATCACTTCACCGCAATCGCTGAAATTTCAATATTTGCATTTAATGCAAGGCGCGCAACTTGAACGGTGACGCGTGTTGGTGTTGGATTGCGAAAATACCGCCGATAAATTGTATTCATTTTTTGATAATCGTTCATATTGGAAAGATAAACAGTTGTCGACACAACATCTTTCATGCGAAAACCAGCTTCATGTACGACTTTTTGAATTTTAGATAATGCCATTTTCGTTTGTGGTGCAATTCCACCCGACACCATTTTTTCATTTGCACCCATTCCATTTTGACCTGCAACATACAATGTATTTCCAACAAGAATACCATCACTAAACGGAAGATTGGGTTTCGGCAAATTAATTACTCGTGCTGGTGTTGCATATGATAGTGTAAAAATAGCGGAAAAAAGAAAAATAATTGTGATGAACAATAATGATTTTTTTTGAAGAAGCATAAACACATCCTTATGTTATGGTTTTAACTACGATAATCGATCATACCGCTAATATCAATTTTTTTGTAGCGGCACATGCGCAAAGTGGTATGATTAGGCGCATGAAAATACCTGAAAATTCTGATAAAACACATTTCGGTTTTACTGAAGTGGATGTACAAGAGAAAGCAAAACGCGTTGCCGGCGTTTTTCATTCAGTTGCGCAAAAATATGATGTTATGAATGATTTGATGTCGCTTGGTATTCATCGTTTATGGAAAAAATTAGCGATTGATTTGTTGAGCGTACATTCAGGACAATTTATTTTGGATATTGCAGGCGGCACCGGCGATTTAACTGCAAAAATAGCTGAAAAAATAGGTAAAACAGGACGCGTTATTTTATCTGATATTAATAGCAGCATGTTATCGATTGGTCGTGATCGCATGATTGATAAAGGATTATTTGACAATATTTCTTATGCGCAACTCGATGCAGAAAAAATTCCATTTGCAGATAATACATTTGATCGCGTGATTATTGGATTTGGTTTACGTAATGTCACTGATAAAGATGCGGCGCTACGATCAATGTTTCGTGTCTTAAAACCAGGTGGTCGCGCATTGATTTTAGAATTTTCAAAACCCACTGTGCCGGGATTAAAACCAATTTATGATGCATATTCATTTAAAATTTTACCGTGGTTGGGGGAAAAAATATTAAATGATGCGGATAGTTATCGTTATCTCGCCGAATCAATTCGCATGCACCCTGATCAGAATACACTGAAAAACATGATGGAAAATGCGGGTTTTGAAAAGTGTGATGTGCATAATTTGTCGGGCGGGATTGTGGCGATACATCGAGGGTTTAAATTGTGATGTTAACTTTATTTTTACCTGCGATGGAAAACATTATTAATCGGGCATTAAAAGCAGATCCAGATGCGCTTGCAAAAATCGCAACAATTAAAAATCAGGTAATTGAAATGCATTGTGAAGATTGGAATATAAAATTTTATATGATTGTTGATTCTCAAGGATTACAATTTCATAAAAAATATTCTGGGAAAACAGATACCGTTGTTCGTGGAACATTAAATAATTTTTTACATATTTTTATTAAAGGTGCGGATAGTAAAACATTATTTCATTATCCGATCGAGATTGAAGGCAATACACACAATGTTGAAGTGTTGCGTGATGCATTTAAAAATATTGATATTGATTTTGAAGAAAAGTTATCGCATTTTTTGGGTGATTCCATTGCGCATAAAATTATGTTTCATTTAAAAGAAACAAAAAATTGTATAAAAAAATCCGCAAAAAATATCCGAAAACAAACTAAAGAATATATTCATTATGAAGCGAAAGATTTTGTATCGCATAAGCAGGCAGAAAAATTTTATGGGGATGTGGCGAAGTTGAGAGATGGTGTAGAAAGACTTGAAGCGCGATTAAAATGAAATCATTATTTCGATTATTGCAAATTTTTTCTATCATGATGCGTCATACTGTAAATCGTCGCGTCATCGGAAGAAAATCTCGTATATTGCGTAAATTAAGCTATTTAAATCCATTAAGTTTCGCAAATAAAAACAGATCACGCGGCGAATCCATTCGAATTGCGTTTGAAAAATTAGGACCAATTTATGTGAAATTTGGGCAGTTATTATCAACGCGCGCAGATTTAATTCCAGAAGATATTATTGTTGAATTAGAAAAATTGCAGGATCGTGTGCCGCCTTTTTCAAGTGAATTAGCGGTTCAAAAAATCGAGCTGGCTTTTAAGAAAAATATTCATGCGATTTATAAAACATTTGATAAAAAACCTTTGGCGTCTGCATCAATCGCACAAGTGCACTCAGCAACTTTAAAAACAGGCGAAGATGTTGTTGTAAAAATTATTCGCCCCAAAATTGAAAAAATAATTCGTCATGATATTTCTGTTTTAAAATTAGCGGCGAGTTTAATTCAAACATTTTGGAAGCACGGAAAACGTCTGCGCGCAAAAGCGGTAGTGACAGAATTTGAAAAAACAATTTGGGATGAATTAGATTTAATGCGTGAAGCTGCAAATGCATCACAATTGCGACGTAATTTTGCAAATTCCGACATGATGTATGTGCCAAAAATTTATTGGGATTATACACGCGATCGCGTAATGACGATGGAGCGAATTTATGGCGTGCAAATTTCTGATATTAAAACATTGAGAAAAAATAATGTTGATTTAAAAAAATTATCTCAATACGGTGTTGAAATATTTTTTACGCAAGTGTTTCGCGATGCATTTTTTCATGCAGACATGCATCCGGGTAATTTATTTGTTGATATTACCGATCCAGAAAATCCGCGTTACTTGGGAATTGATTTTGGAATTATGGGAACGCTCTCGCCTGTCGATCAAAATTATTTAGCGCAAAATATATTAGCATTTTTATCACGTGATTATAGAGAAATTGCGCAACTACATATTGAATCAGGTTGGGTTGCAAACAATACGCGGGTGGATGAATTTGAATCTGCCATTCGCACAGTGTGCGAACCTATTTTTGAAAAACCATTATCAGAAATTTCTTTCGGAACGGTATTATTAAAATTATTTCAAACGGCTGAGCGTTTTAATATGACAGTGCAACCGCAATTAATTTTGCTGCAAAAAACATTATTTTATATTGAAAGTTTAGGCAGAAAATTATATCCCGATTTGGATTTGTGGGCGACTGCAAAACCACTGATGGTGCGTTGGATGCGAAAACGAAAATTAACTTTGTTACGCGAAAATACGGAAAAATTATTGCAGTTACCAACATTGATGTTTGATGTTTTGCAAGAAATTAAAAAAGGCTAGCCTGACAGGAAATCCTGCGCTCGACAAGATTCGAACTTGTGACCTTCGGTTTCGGAAACCGACACTCTATCCAACTGAGCTACGAGCGCTTAATTGCAATAGTACTATCGATTGTGCTGAAAACAAAGGATGAAATATACTAGTGAAAAATTTCTCCACCTGCTTTTTTCATCGCAATCGCTAATTTATTATCAAAAGTGGCGAGTGTTGATTTTGTTCGTAATGCCAATTCTAAATAAGTTGCATCATATGCAGTTAAATTATATTCACGCGCTAATGATAAAATTAATCCGCGAATATTGGCGGGTGATGCAGTATCTGTCGTTAACGGCAAATGTGATAATCGATTTAAATAATCGATCACTTGTGCTTCTGTTACAACTTTTCGACGTTCGCCAACCAGCAACGCATTTGATATTTCACTATGCCACAAGGGTGGAACTATAGTTTCCATCGATTCCATTTTTTGCAATACATGATCCGCACATATTGCTTCTTTTTTATTGTCGCGTTCAAAAATCCACGCGAGTGCCATTGATGCATCGAGAATGATCATGATCGTCTACCTTCGTTTATCCACTCTTTAATTTTAGTTTTACTCACGCCGCGTATCTTTTTTATCGCGCGCATATTTTCTATAGCGTTATGCGTGTTGTGTTGTTCGTTATGATCACTAGGTACCAAATTAGCAATGGGACGGCCTCGAATGGTAATCGTATAGCATTGCCCTTGCTGAACATGGCGTAATAACTCTGATAATTTGGCTTTTGCGTCAAATGCGCCGATTTCGATGTACATAATGGCTCCGATAAACTAGTTTGTGAACTAGGTTATAGTATAGCATACAGTATGCGGAAGACATCGCTTAGCTTAGCGGCGGCTCCCTGTCATGTGCGCTCCGATTTTATTAATCGATAACTTAATGCTTCTTGTAAATGCTTTTGCGAAATGTGTGCTGCGTCATCTAAATCAGCAATCGTGCGCGATAATTTTAAAATTCGATGATAGGCGCGGGCGGATAATCCTAATTTGATCATGGCGTTTTCTAAAAAAATTAAATCTTTTTTTTCGACGCTGCAATGTTGTGTAACTTGTTCACCGATCAATTGTGCGTTTGTACATTGTGATCGACGATATTGTTTTTGTCGCGCAGATAAAATTCTTTTGCGAACCATTGCGCTCGATTCTGCTTTCTCTTTTTGTTGGTCTAATAATAATGTTGGTGGTAATGGAGGAACCGTGACATGTAAATCAATGCGATCTAATAATGGACCTGATAAACGACTTTGATAACGCGCAACTTGTTCGCTTGCGCAATTACAACGTCCGCTGGGATCGCCATAATAACCGCATGGGCAAGGATTCATTGCAGCGACAAATTGAAATTTGGATGGAAATTTTTCTTGTCGTGCGGCACGCGAAATTGTGACGAAACCTGATTCTAATGGTTCACGTAATGCATCTAAAACGTGACGATGAAATTCAGGTAATTCATCTAAAAATAAAACGCCGTTGTGCGCGAGTGAAATTTCGCCGGGTTTTGGCGGACTGCCGCCGCCAACTAATGCAACGCTGGATGCAGTGTGATGTGGTGCGCGAAAAGGCCGCATTTTCCAGTGTTTTGCATCAAAACCTTGTGTGCTGACAGAATAAATTACCGCTGTTTCTTGTGATTCTGTGTCGCTCATTTCGGGCAAAATTCCAGGTAATCTACTTGATAACATTGTTTTTCCAGTTCCAGGTGGACCTGTAAATAAAATACTGTGCGCACCTGCTGCTGCAATTTCAAGTGCGCGCTTTGCATGTGTTTGTCCACGCACATCTGCTAAATCAGGATACTGTTGTAATGTTGTAACATTACAAGAGTTCTCATGATATTTTTCAATTAATTGTTGTCTGGCTAAATGTGCGACAACGGATTGCAAATTTTCTGCTGGAAAAATAGATAAATCAGAAGCGAGTGATGCTTCAGCTGCATTTGTTTTTGGTAATATTAATTTGCGTTGCATTTGTTTTGTTGCTAATGCCATCGGTAAAATTCCTTTGACGGAATTTAATGCACCGGTTAATGCAAGTTCGCCGACAATTTCGTATTGATTTAAATTTTCAATTGGAATTTGTCCGTGTGCTGCTAAAATTCCAATTGCAATCGGCAAATCAAAACGTCCGCCTTCTTTTGGTAAATCTGCAGGCGCTAAATTAATGACAATCCGACGTGTTGGAAATTCAAAATTATTATTTAAAATTGCAGAGCGCACACGATCTTTGCTTTCTTTTACTGCTTTTTCAGGCAAACCGACGATGCACAAACCCGGCAATCCAGCAGATAAATGCACTTCGATTGTAACAAGCGGCGCTGTCATGCCTAAGTTTGCGCGGCTGTGGACGATGGCGAGGGACATGTGATGTATCCGTTTACAATATTATTTTGCGCTGTTTAATTTCTCTTCAAGCATTTCTAATTTTTCACGTGTGCGTAAAAGTACGGCGCATTGAATGTCGAATTCTTCGCGTGTGACTAAATCGAGACGTTCAAAAACACCGTTAATTGCAGCACGAAAATTACTTTTCATTTCTGTTGGCATATTTTTTAAACCGGGCGGCATGGAATCAAAAATATTTTGAATAATGTCGTTGATATTTTTTGGATCAATCATAGTGCCTCGCGAAAATATATTCAGGCACTATAACCGAATTGTAGAAAAAGGAAATACCGTGTTTTTAAACGTTAAACTGATAACCGAGACCTAACGTAAATACATTTGCGGCAACTGTTCCCATTGGACCTGCTCCAGTAGTTGATCCAAATGAGTTGTTAGCACCCATAAAATAAGCATATTGAATAATGCCGAGAAATTCTTGATTGAAATGATAATCCAAACCAGTTGCAAACATGGGACGTACAAAACTAGAATTTCCTGTTGAAGTCGAGTATCCAGTTTGTGCAGCCGTCGGGAGTGTTGCGGTACGATATTCAGCTCCCAATTTAAAAAATGCATCTGTATTATTCATCCAAGATAATGGCATCATGTATTTACCTGCCAAATATAATGCCCAACTAGTTAAATAAGCGGCTGTTTGGCCAGCTGAACCTGTTTGCATTACATTTACGCTAGGTAAATAAAACCAACCCAGCTCAATTGCAAAATTTTGATTAAATTGGTAACCAGCATCAACGCCACCAGAAAAACCGCCGGTAACATTGCTATTGTTATTGTATGCTGTACCAACTGCACCAACAGCGGATGATGGAGAAATACCATCCCAACTTTCATTGGAAAAATAATTCTGACGCGCGTAGCCTGCATTACCTTCGATATAAATGCCCTGACTATTTGCCATCGCATTAATCACGCTAAATCCAGTAGACGCAACCACGCTAAACAATATTATTTTTTTAAATGACATGTGAATTTCCCTTGAATGAATTGTATCGCTTTACACATACTAAAGCATTTTGCCAAAAACAAAAACCCCTTGATTTTTTCCAAGGGGTTTGTTTTAAAAGGGCTGATTAATTTAATTACCAAGCTGGAATTTCTGCTGATCCTTTATACAGCTGGCCATTCACTGTCAGTTCAACAACTGCGTTGTAAGATTGACTTGAAGAAAGTCCATTGAACTTAGCGAAAACTTCTTGTTCGCGTCCACAAATCACCTGACCTACAATTGGTGCGCCATTTGCTGGTGTTGCAGTCGCAACAACATTGTCACTACATGTTTCACCTGGTACGCGATTCCAGTAAACACGTGCCGATGTTGAGGTGCGACCACTTGAATCATACATAACACTCAGTGGAGTTGCCGCTTGTTGAGTCGTAAACGTCGGATTCGGCGTTGGAGATGTGCTTGTATTTCCAGCTTGATCTGTCGCTGTTACCGATACGTTATAAGTTGTATTTGGGACCAAACCTTGCATGTTGTCTTGAGTTGTAGTTAAACCGTTATTAACAACCGGTGTTCCACCCGATACTGGCGTTGCTGTCACAGCATAAGTAATCACTTGTGATGAATTAGTTGGTTGATCGTTAGATGCGGACCAGTTAATCACTTCTTGAGTGGTTGGATCAGTACCTGGCGACATTGTGCCAACAACAGGTTGAGTAACAGTGTATGGCAGCATAGTAAATTGAGCGGATTGTGGTGATGTTGCTTTATTACCAAGACTATCAACACCATTCACAGTCACGTTATAAGTTGCGCCTGGAGTAAATCCTGTTACTTGTGTCGTTCCAACAGGTATCGATTCTGGACCAACTTGCGCACCACCATTTGTCGATATACCAGTCACAGTGAAAGTTGGAGCGCTAGTTTGATTTGGATAGGTATCGTTAGGCAACCCAGTATCAATATTTGCTGTTGTTTGTGTCATACCAGTTACAGCCGGTTGCGGAATTGTGAAAACATAACTTGCTGTGGTAAATGGTACTTCTGGAGATGATGTTTTATCATTGCCGTGGTTATCAGTTGCTTCAACAACTACGTAGTATGGTGTATTTGGATTCAACCCATTCACTTCATAACTACATTGCAATGAAGCATTACACGAACCACTTGGTACAACCACTTTATTTGGATTGCTGCCGTCTTGTGATGTAGACACATTGACAGTGTAATTAATCGTTGCATTTGTATCGCTATCACTTGCGGCTGTCCAGTTTACCGTTGCATCAGTATAACCGACACCAGATAACGGTACATTGACACCCGTTGCAGGTAGTAAAGTGTACTTCGTCATTGTAAATGGAACAGACGGTATTGACACTGCCGTATTACCATATTGATCTTTACCATTCACAACTACAGTATATGTTGCGCCTGGTGTAAATCCGGTCACGTATGTTGATCCATACGGTATTGGTTTTGGACCTACTTGCGCGCCACCATCTTTTGATGTGCCAGTTATAGTGAAACTTGGTGATGCTGGACCGTCATAAGTATAATAATTATAACTAACATCAACTACTGCTTTTGTATCGCCAACATGAGCGAGCGGTACAATCGGTTGTGCAATTGTCAAAGTGTAGCCTGGCGTGAACGATGCGGATGGTAATGATTTTGCACGATGTTTATGATGATCTTCACCAAACACAATTACTTGATAAGTTTTGCCATGGGTTAATCCATGCAATGTAACAGTATTTCCTGTGATATCTTTAGCAGTTTTTGGCGCACCACCATTTTGCGATAATGCACTTACCGTGTAGTGAATAGTGCCATGTGCTGGATAAGTATTAGTGTGAGCCCAATTAACTTGTGCACCACCATGGTCAACACCAGTCGCAGTCACATCATAAATTCTGAAATGTGGTGTTGGTATTCTAAACGAAGCGGATTGTTGTGATGTTGCTGTATTTGGTGCAACAGGATCACTATCTTGACCAGTTACAACTACAGTGTAAGTTGCGCCAGCAGATAAACCTTTTAAGGTTGTGTTCGTAACATCATGCACAGTGCGAGCAACTGTTTTTCCACCTGTTGAAGATGTTGCAGTTACTGTGTACGCAATCGAACCTGCGTTTGGATCAGTATCGGACGTGCCATTATACCAGTAGATTTGCACGGTTGATGTGCCCAAAAGCATTGCGGTTGGTTGCCCAATTACAAGTGGTGAAGCTTCTGTTTTAAATGAAGCAGGAACTGATGCACGTGATGCCGTTCCGTCTGAAGCGATGACTGTCACTGTGTATGCAGTGTTCGGAATCAATCCAGTTAATGTTGTTGAAGTGTTTGATGTTTGTATTGGTGTTGGCATAGAACCAGTTGATACTGGCGATGCAAGAACTTCATAACTAACCGGTTTATTTAATGTATCAGTAGCTGCAGACCAACTTACTGGCGCAGTAGTTTGTCCAGCAATAATCGGTTGAGTGATAAGAGGCATAGTCATCTTATCTCTTTTGTTTGATCCAGGTGTTGTAAAACTAATTTGCGCTGAGTTGACATAATTGCTGCCATCAGTTGCCTGAATAACAAGATTGTAAGGTGTATTTTTATGTAATCCTGTTATCGTTGTATTTTTGCTTGTGCCGGGAACAGAAGGTGAAGAAATAGTTGCGCCGCTCGTTGATGTTGCTTGCGCTATAAGTGTAACGTCGCTCGCATGAGTGCCGGGTAACCAAGTCACTTCAGCAGAAGTCGCTGCAACGTTTGGCACACTCACATTGTATGGTGGCGATATGAGTCGATATGAAGTATTTGCGGAACCTGAATTCGGCACCATGTAACCATTATATGAAACAGTATCCTGTGCAGTCACTGTTACCACATAAGAAAATCCTGGAATCAAATCTGTAAGACTAGTTGATGTACCGGAAATGTTGGATTGTGTAGCCGCAATATTTCCATCGAGCTTAGCAGTTACTGTATAAGTAATTGGTGTGTGATTTGGTGTTGGATCTTGCGCAGCACTCCAATTCAAATTAATCGTATTCATCTGACCATTTTGTGTAACGGTTGGTGCTGAAACAGTCATTGTTTCTGGAGCTGTGCCACCTTGTGTTGAAAAATTATAAATCTTAGATTGCGATGTATTGGTTCCATCGGTTGCACTAATTTGCACTTGATACGGTGTATTTTTAACAAGATTAGAAACGTTGCATGTAGTGGCTGGCGAAGTGCTGGTGCAAGTACCATTTGTAATAGCAACACCATTTTGCATAACTGTTGCAGTGTAAGTGATCACGGGATTTGTTGCGGAATCCATCGGCGCATCCCACACAAAAGTAGCGCCTGCATTAGTTGAAGTTACTTGAATACCATCAACCGGTGTCAAATAACTAATGCTTGGGGCAGCAGATCCATTAAACACATAAGCGTTATAACTAGTATCGCCAGGACATCCCATGTTTGCGTTAGGATCATCGTAAGTATACGAATATGTATTTTTAAATTTAGCATTTGCTGGATTGGTTGAAGCGCCATCTGCATTTACGCCATCTAAAGTTTTTACGTAAGATGATGTGTTAATGTAGCCCGCAGCATCGCAACTCTTTTTTGTAAAACCCGCACTTGCAGGGCAACAAAAATTATCAACGATATCTTTACCGTTGTTTTTACCATTATCAGTGCTAAATGTATTAATGAAATTAGTGTTATTATTTGCAACCATTAAAGTCGCGTAAGCGCAAGGACTCATACATCCTAAAAATGAACCATTCGTATCGCTAACAGCCAATCCATTAATTCCAGATAAACCACTTGGATTACTGTTAGGTGTGTAAGTAGATTGTTTTCCTGATAACGCCATACCACTTAACGAAGTGCAAAGATCTTGTTGGCTTGGATATGCGCCATTATCAATCTGCGGCAATACAGCCATAAAATTTTGCGGCGAAAAATCACCAACAAAAGGAACGCTATTCGGTTGCGACCACTGACTCGGTGGATTCTTTGTGCAATATGCAGGCGCATTCGGCGTTAAAATTGTTTTGAATGTAAAACCATCTACCGCAGACAAATCGATGTTTGCATTGCTCATCGACAAAACGCCGTAATTATTAATTGCTGCGCCCGGATAACTACCTTCAATCTTAGTTGCATAAGCACCTAATCCAGTAATTCCGCCGCTGCTATATCCACCTAACGTCACCCAACAAGAAGTATCACCAGGTTGACAAGTTGCAGTTGTGCCATAACCAGTAACTATCCATGCCAATGAACCCGCCGCAGTTTGCGCAGGAAATGAAAATGGCAATGATTGACCTTGCAAAATAAGTGGTTGCGCTGCAGGAATAACGCCAGGACCAGAAGCATAAGAAACTTGTATGACAGGATAAGATGTATTGTTATAAATCGTAACTGTTCTTGGATTAACATAAAGCGGAAGATGATACGCAGTCGGATAATCATTTGGTGTGATAGCGGGTAATGGTTCATTCGAACCAAAACCTAACGTATAAAAATTTGCACCACTTTGTGAATCAGTTGTTGTAAGCGTAACAATCGGTGCGCCTGCACTGGTCACGCAAGTATTAGTTGTAATCGTATTACCTTGAACTGAAAATTGACAACCTGAAGTCCATGTTTGCACGGCATTGGCAGTTGAATTTAATTGTGCAGTTACAACTTTAAATGTTTCAGTCGGCGGATTATTACTTGTGATTGCAACTGGGCCAACAAAAATATTTTTCGTTTCGTCAGCAACATATCCAATTTGTTTCCAACCACCATTACTTGCTTGCTGATAAACAAAAACAGGAAATTGTATACCGGGTGTTGCTGCACTGTACGGCGCGAAAGTAATTTCATAATATTTAACTGTTGCATCTGCAAAAGCAGTACTTGCAAAAAATATACTTGCTAATACGCCGAATCCAAATGCCCACAATTTATTTCGCATATGTACACTCAAATAAAATTATTATGAATCACAATCATACCTAACAAATATTAACGCAATCTTAATTGGTAAATTTCAGAGCAAGTATAGTAATTAACGTGAATATTACAAACACTTAGTAAATTATTTTTAAAAACCCCTATAAATCATAGTGGTTACGAGTTACAGTCTAATTTTGATTGTGAGGAAATTATGTTGTATCAAAATATATTACAAGTGATTGGCAAAACACCGATGGTAAAATTAAATCGTGTTGCTGCAGAATTACCGTGCGAAATGTACGCTAAATGTGAATTTTTAAATCCAGGTGGATCTGTAAAAGATCGCATTGGATATGCAATGGTTTTATCTGCAGAAAAATCTGGAAAAATAAAAAAAGGTGATACATTAATTGAACCAACTTCTGGAAATACAGGAATTGGAATTGCATTAGCAGGCGCTGTTTTAGGTTATAAAATAATTATTACCATGCCTGAAAAAATGAGTCATGAAAAACAAATTGTTTTAGAAGCGCTCGGCGCAAAAATTTACCGCACGCCAACAAATGCCGCATCCAATTCTCCAGAAAGTCATATTTCTCTCGCAAAAAAATTACAAAAAGAAATTCCGCATTCACATATTTTAGATCAATATGCAAATCCTGAGAATCCACATATTCATTACGAAACAACTGCGCAAGAAATTTGGGATGATATGCACGGAAAAATAGATATGGTTGTGATGACTGTTG
The DNA here is from genome assembly GCA_001801815.1 of Gammaproteobacteria bacterium RIFCSPHIGHO2_12_FULL_36_30. Lineage (GTDB taxonomy): Bacteria > Pseudomonadota > Gammaproteobacteria > Coxiellales > Coxiellaceae > 2-02-FULL-42-43. The sequence goes on along the minus strand of MGXU01000002.1, from coordinate 2,076 downwards.
GAACTGGTGGGACAATTACGGGTGTTGCAAAAAAATTAAAAGAATTAAATTCAACAATAAAAATAATTGGGGTTGATCCATATGGTTCTGTTTTAGGTGGTGGCACAGAAATAAAACCTTATTTAGTTGAAGGCATTGGTTATGATTTTATTCCAGACGTATTAGATAATTCGCTCGTCGATCAATACATAAAAATAAGTGATAAAGATGCTTTTCACACAGCGCGAAAATTAATTCGCGAAGAAGGATTATTGTGCGGCGGATCATCTGGCGCAGCAGTGTGGGCAGCATTACATGCAGCAAATGCCTTAAAACATGGGCAAAAATGCGTTGTGATTTTGCCGGATTCAATTAGAAATTATTTAACAAAATTTGTGGATGATAAATGGATGCGGGAAAATGGAATGATGTGAGAATAAAATCACACATCAAACTGATAACCAAGACCAAGTGTAAATACATTTGCGCCAACAGTTCCTAATGAACCGGTGCCAGATGTTAATTGCTGAAACGAATTATTTGCACCCATAAAATAAGCATATTGAGCGATTCCAAAAAATTCATTATTGAAATGATAATCAAAACCTGTTGCAAACATGGGGCGAATAAAAGTGGAATTGCCATCAGATACATCAAATCCGCCGACATTATTTACTAATGAAGCTGCCGGAAGTGTTGCTTCACGATATTCTGCGCCTAATTTAAAAAATGCATCAGTATTATGCATCCAATACAGTGGCATTAAATATTTTGCAGCGAGATACATTGCCCAGCTGGTTAAATAAGCAGGCGCTGCACCAGTTTGCATAACATTTACACTTGGTAAATAATACCAACCAAACTCAACAGCAAAATATTTATCAAATTGATAACCCGCATCAATTCCGCCAGAAAAACCACCGGTTGCATTGTTATTGTTATTGTAATTTATGCCGAAACCAAAACCAGCTTGCGAGAAGCTTTGATAATTTTCATTCGAAAAATAATTTTGACGCGCATAACCTGCGTTACCTTCGATATAAATATTATTTTTGTATGTTTGTTTTTCTGCACTTTTTTGCGCGCTTTTTTGCACGGCAAACATCAGTTCTGGGTTTGGCAAAAAATCATCATCAGCCATTGCGCTAATCATGCTAAACGCAGCGGACGCGACAACGCCGCATAAAAATATTTTTTTAAATGACATGTGAATTTTCCTTAGATGACATTACAACTTTACACATACTAATGTATTTTACTAAAAACAAAAACCCCTAGTTTTTCAGGGGTTTTTTAATGCAGAACTTCTGATCAATTCACTTTCAAGGTGTGATAGTTTTAAATCCTTTATATATTTGACCATTCACATCAAGCGTGACCACTACATTATATTGTTGACCTGGCGTCAATCCGTTAAATGTAGCTTGTGCTTCATTTTGGCGCGGTAATAACCATACTTGTGTACCCGAAATGGATGCGACACCACCAACCGGTGTTGCGGTAGCAGATACAAAATCACCCTCTGTTTCGCCCGATACTGGCTTCCAAAGCACTATCGATTTGTGGATGCGGTCATGATAAAGCGTAAATGTTTTGTATGAAGGCGGTGCGGCTTGCGTTGTAAAGTTAACAGGTGCCGATGTAGATGATGCTGTTCCATCTGTCGCTGTAACCGTTACAGTGTATGGTGTGTTTTGTGTCAAATTATTCAATGTAGTTGATGTATTTGACAGCGGTGTTGGCGTGTAACCATTTGGTGTTGGCGTTATATTCACTTCATAAGTAACAGGATTACCTAAGCTGTCTGTGGATGTAGACCAACTGATTGGTGCGCTGGTTGTTCCTGCATTAATCGGTTGTGCAACGACAGGTTGAGTGATGGTGTCGGGTATAGCTTGCGTTGTAAAGTTAACAGGTGCCGATGTAGATGATGCTGTTCCATCTGTCGCTGTAACCGTTACAGTGTATGGTGTGTTTTGTGTCAAATTATTCAATGTAGTTGATGTATTTGACAGCGGTGTTGGCGTGTAACCATTTGGTGTTGGCGTTATATTCACTTCATAAGTAACAGGATTACCTAAGCTGTCTGTGGATGTA
>MGXU01000001.1 GCA_001801815.1 Gammaproteobacteria bacterium RIFCSPHIGHO2_12_FULL_36_30 | reverse complement strand
GTGTTGGCGTTATATTCACTTCATAAGTAACAGGATTACCTAAGCTGTCTGTGGATGTAGACCAGCTGATTGGTGCGCTGGTTGTTCCTGCATTAATCGGTTGTGTAATGACAGGTTGAGTGATGGTGTCGGGTGTAGCTTGCGTCACAAAATTCACAGGCGGTTGCGCTGGTGAAAGTTGAATAACGGATGCGCCATTATTTTGCACAGTATCTTGTGCAGAAACTGATACTTGATATGCAGTATTCGGAGTTAAATTACTTACAATCACACTTGCTTGTTGTCCACTGAGTTCAACCGGACCAATATCAGCCACAGGAATCACTTGTTGAGGGGTACTTGTAAGATTTGTTACTTGTACGGGATAAGTGATGCTGGTGCTGTTTGGATCAGTCGATTGATCCCAAGTCACAGTGGCTTGAGTACTTTGTGCAGCAACCGTCACATTTTGCGGCGCAGTCAATGTGTTGTTGTAAGCGGAAGATGGCGAAAAAAATTCAACTGTATAACTTGCCATCGCATCGCAACCATAATCACCATTTGAATCGTCATAATCATACGAATAAACATGTTTTGTATAAGCTGCCATATTGCTGACATAAATTGACGCTGCAGAAGCCGGAGCTGAATCAGGAGCAGGAGTGCCGCAAAAACTATTAATCGTATTTTGGGCTACAGTTTGATATGGACTGGAATCATTCTGCGCGTAAGTGCTCAAAACTCTGCTTGCATAATTACAAGGTGAAAGACAACCATTAAATCCATTGGATGAATTGGTTTTATACAAATTAAGTAAGTTTGCAACATCAGGTGGCAATGTTGATGCTTGTGATGGTGGAACCAATGTGCCAGCACTACTTTGAACACATAAAACATCTAAAGGCGATTGTGCTGAACCACCCATTTCACTAAGCGGATTTTTTGAATCGTAAGAATCACCCCAATTATTTTGTTCGCATATTGCACTGTTACCAAATACTGTTGTTGGATAAACCTTGATACCAAAATCAAATCCATCCACCGCAGATACATCTACATTCGATGGCAACACAGACAGAAAATTTCCACTACCATCTAATACGTACGGAAAAAGAGTTGCTTCAAACAACGTAGCATATGGCGCTCCACTCGAAACAGATATCCACGGACCATTAACACTCGTTTTATAAGCAGAAATTTTAAAATTAGCTGAGATCAATCCACCGCCACGCACTGTACTTGTACTCACAGAATTTAATTCTTTTTGCGCATCTGTTCCGTTAGCATTCCAATTTTTCGGAACATTTCCACCATTAGCATTAACTGTCGCCGCAGTTAAATCATCTGGAAATTTTGCCGATTCACCTTTTTTAATTTCAAAGATGGGACCTTGCATACATAAATCATCATTAGCAGGACTTCCATTGGAGCTTGAAGCGCATGTTTCGTAAATTTGTATAACGGGAAAATTAGTATTATTAACAAATGTAATATTTCTTACATTATCTACTCGTGGACGCTGAGGCGCGGGAACAAACGAACGCGGACCACCAGGCAATAAGTTTCCTGTTGCTGGTTGAAACACACTTGCTCCATATCCCAAAGTATATAAATTTGCATTACTGCTAGATGGCGGAGTCAAAGTAAAAGATTGTGGGGGTTGCATATTAGACACAACTTGCCCATTCACGATCTGCACTTGATAGTAATACCAAGTTCCATTTGCACCAGGATTATTATTTTGAAAAAAAACATAATACATCGGCGAATTATTTTCGTAAGGAATTTGCGGCACTACATTATTATTATCGCCTAATGCACCGTAGTAAGAAATCTGATACATGGCATCATTCGGCGGAGATTGTTTATAAAAATACACTGGGTAAGAAAGATTAATGAGATTTGGTGTGCCATTTTGATTAACATAAACTTGCGAAACAGGTGGATTAGCAGATGATGCTGGAAAAGAAAATTGTATGTATCCCGGATTCGGCTGCGTACCTGCAAAACTCACACCCACGAAAAACAAACTTGCGAATATCACCAAAAACAAATTCACAATTTTATTTTTCATAATGTACACCAAATTATTTCCCTTAACATAATCTTACGCACACAACCTTAACGCAAGATTAAAAATCTATGTGAATTATAGGCAAAACTCATGAAATTACAAATACATTTACACTTATTTGTAAAAATTCTTTAAATTAGGGATGTTACGCGTTAGCATCATGTGGACATTACAGCAACTGTCGGATCTTTAATTAAAATTAATTCGAGAAAATTATTATGAAAGAAAACATCGAAACCCAAGTAATTCACGCAGGACAAAAACCAGACGAATCAACAGGCGCAATCATGACGCCAATTTTTGCAACATCAACTTATGTGCAAGAATCTCCTGCGAAACATAAAGGTTATGAATATTCGCGTACAGGAAATCCAACACGTGAGGCATTAGAAAAATGTTTAGCAGTTTTAGAAAATGGTGCATGCGCATTCGCATTTGCATCTGGAATGAATGCAATCGCAACTGTTTTAGAATTATTACAACCTGGCGATCACGTCATTGCATCGGATGATTTATACGGCGGCACTTATCGTTTATTCGAAAACGTTCGCAAAAAAAATGCAGGATTAAATTTTTCATTTGTGGATTGCACTGATGCAAAAAATATTGAAAACGCAATAACAAAAAATACAAAAATGTTATGGGTTGAAACGCCAAGCAATCCGATGTTGAAATTAATTGATTTAGAATTAATGGCAAACGTTGCAAAAAAAAATAAATTAATTTCAGTTGCAGATAATACCTTTGCAACGCCGATGCTACAAAAACCACTAGATTTTGGCTTTGATATCGTTGTGCATTCGCTGACAAAATATTTAAATGGTCATTCTGATATGATTGGCGGCGCAATCATTACGCGTGAAAAAAATCTTGGTGAACAAATACAATATTTACAAAATGCTGTCGGTGGAATTTTATCGCCATTCGATAGTTTTTTATGTTTGCGTGGAATAAAAACATTAAGTGTGCGCATGCAAAGACATTGTGAAAATGCAATGCAACTTGCAGAATGGTTAACGCAGCACGCGAAAGTAAATAAAGTAATTTACCCCGGACTAATTTCTCATCCACAAAATGCATTAGCAAAAAAACAAATGGAAGAATTTGGTGGAATGATTTCAGTTGAATTAAAAACAAATCTCGACGAAACAAAAAATATTTTATCACGCTTTAAAATTTTCGCGCTCGCAGAAAGTTTAGGTGGCGTTGAAAGTTTAATTGAACATCCTGCGCTAATGACTCACGCGTCCATTCCCGCAGAAAAGCGAAAAAAATTAGGCATAACAGATGGTTTGATTCGTTTATCAGTTGGGATAGAATCGCTCGACGATTTGAAAAATGATTTAGTGAATGCGCTGAAATAATAAAAAAGGAAACTTGTTAATGAGACGTGAATCTAAATATACTGAAAAGCAAATTGCTGATTTTCACAACGTTAATGATTTACTACAAAATACACTAAACGATCGAAATTATTTGGCAATTGGCAATCAACTTAAAAAACTAGCGGAAACATATTCGGACAATCCATTATGTATTTTACACAGAATTATTTTTTCTATAGGAAAAAATTCGTCTGAAAAAAATCCATATTTTAGTTTGCTCGTGTATTTATTAACAAAACACAGCAGCGCATTTGAATCTGAACTTTATTTGGGGTCAACGATAAGAGTGCACAATGGTAAAACTCCGATCCAATTGGCCAAAGAAACAGAACACCCACTCATCATCCAATCGGTCAATATGGCTATTCATTTGAAAGCATCGCTTGAAAAAATTACGGCGCTAGAAAAACAAATAAGCGGTAGCAACGCAAAACTTCGTAATGCGCAAAATGAAATGGAGCAACTTGAAACACAATTCGCTGAGCAACTTGGTCTTGCGCACAAAATAAATATGGGGCTAGAAGAACAGATACTGAAGCAATCACCATCTCCCTTTACAGTCACAGAAAATTCAAAACGTGACGCGGAAATTCAAACTGATCCACCATCATATCAATCTGGTGCTTACAATCGTCAGCATAATGAAGTGTTGCGAAATGTAAATAGCGAATTACATGCGGCACTAAAAATTGCAAATGCTGAAATTGAAAAGCTTACAAAAGAATTAGAAACTCGACCAAAATGTCCTTCGCTTGCCGTTCAACCTACAATCTGGGGTGACAGAAGACCAGCTCCGCCCATAGCAGTATCTCAATACACCCCAAAATATTAACAAAATAATTAACACAACATTAATTATCAGCAAACACATTGTGCATATTCAAAAAATCACTAGAATGTGCGCATTATTAACTGATAATTGATGTGTGATATGCGACTAGAATTCTTTAGCGATCTCCGCGTTCAAAAAATTAAAAAAGCAAGAAACTTGCAAGCTTTAATTCTCGAAAGAATAGAAATGATTTCAGAATTAGAAGAAACGCTCATGCCCGAAAATATTTTTTATGAGGAATTTAAACCCCAAAAAAATTCAAATCACTCGAATAAAAATATTAGCAGATTATCGCTCGAAGAAACATTACAACAACTCATTTTACTAACAGAAGATCTCAAAAAACTGGATGGTTATATTTTTCATTTGGAGCAATGCATTAGACACGCCAATGAATCACGCACAGCACAACAACAAAATCTTTTTACGTTGATAGATGTGCCACCAATAGATTTTAACAGCAAGACATGTGACAACACCCTGAAAATTTTATGACGCGCAAAAAGAAAAAATTTTCATCACAAAAAAATCAACCTACATTAAGCAGGGCTGTTCAACGATCACCAAGATTTTATCAACCAGCAATACTTCCTGATGGTGCGGGCGTTGACGTAGAATTAGCGCCTACACCAACAAACAATCGCACCGCTCCATAAATTATTTTTCATTTTTTTCTGTATTTATCGGCTGTTGAATCACCACGATATTCGGCATCATCAACGGCATTTGAAAAACAGACTGCATTTGCTGATCCATCATTTGATTGAAACGTTGCATTGCGTTCCATTGTTTTTGTTCTTGCAATTGCATGTGATCATATAATTCTTTTGCTTCGGCAGGCGTTAATTTCTTTCCATTGCGATACGCGACAATTTCTGTTTTACCTTTATCATTTTTTTCTGATTGCAAATAAATAAAATCAGAATTCATTTTAAAATGTTCTTGGTAGTAATTATTTTTTGCTTGATTATATTGCGATAAATTAATCCATCCTGTTGTACCATCTGCACGATCACCAACTTTCATCCAATCATCTTTGCGATAAATTGCAACTAAATTTGAAAATAGCGGGAGTGTTTTAATTATTTTTGAATTAGTTTCAGGTAATTCATATAAATTAATGGTAGAAATCACCGCTTTTTCTGCTGATTTTTTCGCAGTTTTCTTCTCAATAGTTTTTTCAACGGGTGGTTTTGTTTTTTCAGGTATTGGTGTAGTTGCGGCAAATACTGCTGATCCACAAATTAAACTGATTGTTGTTAAAGAAGTAATAATAATTTTTTTCATGATTATTTCTCCTAATGTTAGTTATTCGTTATGCGTTATGCGTTTTTGAAAAAATTATCAAAAATTTTTGGGATTTTCAAGATGGGTGACAATACAAAATGTACTAAATATACAAAAAACAAAATATCCCTAAACCTCATTCAACCGCTTCAATGTATCGGGATATTTTCTTACCATTAAAATCAATACAGCAGCTTGATCGTTCGGAATAGTTTCACCTTGCTCCCATTTTTCAAGCGTTCTTGGCGACACTCGCAATATTAATGCAAAAATATTTCGCGACATATGAAATTTTTCGCGTGTGTCACGAATAATACGTGCACTTACTTTTGGACGAGATTTTTTCTCAGCAGAAAAATGGCGCAAAGTAATTTTACCTTTTTTATGCGCTTTAATTTCAGCAATCCCTTCCGCCAATTCATTAAATAGGTTTCGTTTTTTCTTACCCTTCGTTCTCATTGCCATCTCTCTAATATTTTCTTTTATAAAATATAGTCATTTCCATAATTAGAATAACACAATTATACCCTTAAAGGGTATAGTTTAATTTTATAGGAATGGTTCCGTTGAGGGGGTTTTTTAAAATGATTCATCGTTCTTTGCGCTCACGCTAACGCATGAGCTTCTGACGGATCGTTGTAGCGAACACAATGCTACTACGAAGATCTGTCAGAAGCTCATGCGTTAGCGTGAGCGCAAAAATATTGAGTTCGCACTAGCGCTTTTCTACAATCTCATCGGCATCACAACAAATGTACTATGATTTTCGTTGCCAGGTTCATCGATTCGCATGCTGCTACTTGTGTCAATTAATGTTAAACGTATTTGACCTGCTTTAACGACATTTAAAACATCTAATAAATAAGTAATATTAAATCCGATATCTAATGATGCGCCGCTGTAACTCACATCCATTTCTTCTTCAGCTGCTTCGTGCTCAGGATTATGTGCGAGTAATTTTAAATTTCCAGCATTTAATTCAAATCGCACGCCGCGCACTTTGTCATGACATAAAATTGCAGCGCGTTGCAATGCTTGTTTTAAAATATCGCGATCAATTAAAATAATTTTGTCGCCCATTTTTGGAATGACGCGTTGATAATCGGGAAAACGTCCTTCCACTAATTTTGATGTAAAAATAAAATCATCAGAAACAATACGAATATGATGATGACCAATTTGTATTGATAATGTTTTGTCAGCATCTTTTAACAAACGCATTAATTCCATCACTGCTTTGTATGGAACAATAATTTGTAAACGTTGCGGATGATTTACATCAATTTGAGTTTGATTCATTGCCAAACGATGCCCATCCGTTGCAACGACACGCAATTGATTATTTTCGATTTCAAATAACATGCCATTTAAATAATAACGCACATCTTGTTGCGCCATTGCAAATGCTGTGCGATGCAAAATAGTTGATAATTCATGTTGTGAAATTGAAAAAGAAATATTAGTTTCTTGTGATTCGACAGCGGGAAAATCATCTGCGGACATTGTCGACATGGTAAATCGACTGCGATTTGATTTTATCGTGACGCGATCTTTATCTTGATATAATTCTATTGCAGCAGATTCCGGCAACGCTTTGCAAATATCCATTAATTTTCGCGCAGGCAAAGTTAAACGCGCATTATTTAATTCAGGATGTGTTAAATCAGATTGTCCAATTAATTCAATTTCTAAATCAGTTCCCGTCACTGATAATCTTTTATCTTTCACATCAAGCAAAACATTCGATAAGATCGGCATTGCTTGTTTGTGATCGATTGCGCCGATGACGAGTTGTAATGGTTTGAGTAATTGCTCACGTAACAGTAACAATCTCATGATCACTCCGCTGTTTGATTCTCGATGTTCACACTCACACCCACTCTCACACTTTTTACGCTGATAATATCCTAATCAAATTCTTCCAATCTTCCTGCAAATCCAGTTGCGCATCTAATAATTCTTTCACTTTACGGCACGCATGTAAAACAGTTGTGTGATCGCGGCCACCAAATGCATCACCAATTTCAGGCAAGCTGTGCGTTGTTAATTCTTTTGCAAGCGCCATTGCCATTTGCCGCGGGCGAGTGACGGAACGATTGCGACGTTTTGACAAAATATCTGCGACTTTTATTTTATAATATTCTGCCACCGTGCGTTGAATATTTTCAATCGTCACTAACTTTGCTTGCAACGTTAATAAATCTTTTAATGCTTCGCGCACAAAATCAACCGTAATATCGCGACGTGTAAAATGCGCATTTGCAATCACGCGTTTTAATGCGCCTTCTAATTCACGCACATTCGATTGAATATGTTTTGCAATAAAAAATGCAACATCGCTTGATAAATTTACTTTTGATTGTTCTGCTTTCGCCATTAAAATAGCAACGCGTGTTTCTAATTCTGGCGGTTCAACTGCAATCGTTAATCCCCAACCAAATCGCGATTGCAATCTTTCTTCTAATCCTGAAATTTCTTTTGGATAACGATCACATGTTAAAACAATTTGTTGATTGCTTTCTAATAATGCATTAAATGTGTGAAAAAATTCTTCTTGCGATCTTTCTTTTTTTGCGAAAAATTGAATGTCATCGATTAATAAACAATTTACAGAACGATAAAATTTTTTAAATTCATTCATTGCATTGTGTTGTAGTGCTTTAATCATATCCGCAACAAAACGTTCAGAATGTAAATATAAAACTTTTGCTTTCGGATTTTTTTCTAAAATATAATTTCCCATCGCTTGCGATAAATGTGTTTTACCTAAACCGACGCCACCATATAAAAATAAGGGATTATATGCTTGTCCAGGATTTTCGGCGACTTGCATTGCAGCAGCGCGCGCGAGTTGATTTGATTTTCCTTCAACGAAATTATCAAAACGAAATGCGGGATTTAAATTACTTTGATGTGGCGTGTAAGCTTTTTGTGAACTCGAATGCGTTTGCGAAAATTGTTTTGTCGGCGCATCATGTCGCACGCTAACATTAACAACTTCATCGCCACTTTGTACTTTTGTTCCAATACGTAATTTTACAACTGGCGGTTCACCTTCGCACAACTCGCGCAACGTATCCATAATTTTTACAAGAAAATGTTCATTCACCCAATCTAAAACAAATTGATTCGGCGCTAATAACGTTAATGTATTTTTATTTATTTCTGCGTGCAATGGGCGCAACCACGTATTGAATTTTTGTTGCGGCAATTCATCACGCAAATAATTTAAGCATTTGTCCCAGATTGTTAACACGTCGATTGTTTCCGTTATCATACTCTTCCATGAAAATTGAAAATGTTATTTTACGAGCAAAGTTTCTAACACAGCCATCCGGACGGCGACTGAATTTTGCGTCTGCTGGAGAATAACAGATTGTGGTCCGTCCGCAACAGAGGATTCGATTTCTATCCCACGATTCATAGGGCCTGGATGCATTACGATTGCATTTGGTTTTGCATACGCCAAACGCTCAACTGTTAATCCAAAATGTTTAAAATATTGATCATCCTTTGGGCGAACTTCAGCAGGCATGCGTTCTTTTTGTATACGCAAAGCATAAACAACATCTGCATCGCGCAAACCTGCATCCATTGAATGAAAAACATCAACGTGCGCTAACTCTGTTGTGGGTGGTGTAAAATATTCTGGCGCGATGATACGAATTCGCTCAACACCCATCATTCTCAAACCAATAATTAATGAATGTGCAACGCGTGAATGCATCACATCACCCAAAATTGCAACAGTCAATTTTGAAAAATCAGAATAATGTTGGCGAATGGTCATTAAATCTAATAATGTTTGTGTTGGATGTTCATTGCTGCCATCACCAGCATTTACAACAGCAATTTCTGTTTTTACTTCTGCTGCTAAAAATTGTGCGAGATGATTATCAGGATGACGAATAATTAATAATGATGCACCCATTGCTTCTAAATTACGAATTGTGTCAATTAATAATTCGCCTTTAATTGTAGAAGATTGTTTCATGTCGGGCGACAACGCAATCGCCCCCAATCGATGCGCTGCAATTTCAAATGAATTACGCGAACGCGTGCTTGGTTCAAAAAATAAATTGACAATTACTTTTCCACGCAATGTTGTTAACACATCTTGTTTTGCAATCACTGTTTTTAAAAAAAATTCTGCGCGATCGAGTAAATAAATAATTTTTTCTCGATCGAGAGATTGCATGGTGAGCAAATGATGAAGTGTTGGCGGTTTTGGTTTTAACATATGCGTTATCCGTTATTCATTATTCGTTAACCGTTAACCGTTAACCGTTAACCGTTAACCATGATTCTAAAATTAATTTTGCACTTACACTATCGGCTCGTTCAAATCGCGCAGCACCTTTTCGCGTAGAATGTATTTCATCTTTTGCTGCAATTGTTGTTAATCTTTCATCTACAAAAATAACTGGCAATTTAAAATGTTTTTTTAATTCTTCACCAAATATTTTTGCTTGTTGCGTGATAAATTGTTCTGTGCCATCCATGTTAAGTGGTAATCCAACAATTAATGTGTCAGCACCCCATTCCGTAATTAATTTTTTTATCTCATCCCAGTGTGGCACACCGCGATCTGCTTTCAAAATAGTTAATGGATTAGCAGATCGTGTTGTGGTTTGACCCACAGCAACGCCAATGCGCTTTAAGCCGAAGTCAAATCCTAAGATAATGTGATGCAAAAATTTTACCTCAATATATTACGTTATTGGTTATTTGTTATTCGCATCAGAGGTCACGGTATAAAATTTTACGGATAACGGATAACGGATAACGTTTTCAAGCATGTCCCACCTGGCTCGATAATTTTGTCAAATCAACACCCAATGATTTTGCACTCGCAACCCAACGTTGCGCAATGGGCACTTGAAATAAAATATCTTTTTTAAACGGCGCGACCAACCAATCATTACGTTGAATTTCTTTTTCTAATTGACCAGGTTCCCAACCAGAATAACCCAGCATCACCATAAAATGATCGGGACCTTTTTTATCTGCAATTTCTTGCAAAATTTCGCGTGTGGTTGAAATGCACACTTCGCCCGTTTCTTTATTTTCCGCCAAACTCATTCGATCATGAATTACAAAACCTTGATCAGGTCCAACGGGTCCGCCAGAATAAACTGGCAAATTCGCCGACGCTTTATCTTCCACTTTAATATTTAAATGTTCTAACACATTGCCCAATGTTGCCGACAAAGGTTTATTAATGGTAAATCCAATCGCACCGCCTTTTTCAGAATGTTCGTAAATGTACACAACACTTTTTCCAAAAAATTCACCGGTCATTGATGGCATAGCAATTAAAAATTGATTTTTAAAATTGTTGATTCGCATAAGTTTTATTGATTGAGTTATGAACGAGCGGGAATTGTAACATTAATCGGGATAGTGCTTCATTAAAAATTATGATGTTAATATTTTGCTAATCTTCGCACAGTATACTGCTCAAATTCATACTAATGAGTTGAGTTAATCATGCCAACTGTACAGCGAGACACATTAAATCCAGATCAAGTGTACGTTGTATATTCTGTTGACGGAAAGGAGATTTCCATTTCCGTTCCTCAATATTTTACAGATGAAAATGGCATTCGATGGAAATGTCAATGGAACGGCAATTACAATGTAGTGTACTTTGCTAATCTCACAACAGATACCACAATTATTCAACCCGACAATACTACCGTCACACTTCCTGCTGGCGATTATGTTTTAAAACGTCCGTTGTCAGAATTAGATAGTGATTATCCAAAACAAAGTCTCGGTATGGATTATCCTGAGCGATCAGTAAGAGTATGTCGTAAAATAAATGAAGATTTAAGAGTGGAATTACATCAACACGGTTGGATTCTTCCATTTATTTCTGGCACCACGCCCTCATGCGAAGAAATTTGCATAGAATTAGTTAATATTTATGAAAAGACTGGGAGAGTAGTAGTTGACGCTCTTTCACTGGGTAATTTTATCAAACAGTCCGCTGACGGAAAAATTAGATGTATTGATATTGGATTTGCAGCGCTATTAGATTTTGAAAATGGAAAATACAAAAGTCAAGATAGCGTAGACTGGTGGCAAACGATACAAGAAAGATATAAAAAATTTTTTAATACATATCCAGCTTCGCCAGTAACACAAATGGTAAAAGCGTTATTATATTTATCGTATTATTATCCCAAAATTCGTGATGTTGAAACAATATTCCGTGAAGAAGAAATGTGCGAGCAACTTGCGAAATCATATGATGCAGTTGTGCTTGATCAAATTATAGTAGCCTATAGAGATCCAATTTCGGTGACACGGCCAACCGAAGATGAAGTCAATTCAATTTTTGCAGAAACTGATAATACAATTTTTGACTTAACTGGAATTTCCTTTTTTACTCCAGAAATTTTACAAAAAGCTAATTTAAAGTTAACTGCTGCGCAAATTACAACGATGCGTAATCTTTTTTTTACAGACACACATTACACATTATTTGTATATTTAGTAGAAGATAAAAAATCTCATACTGTTGACCAAGCGATTAAAGAAATTCGATCACTGACAGAAAAAGATGCTGAACAATTAATACGGCTTTGTAAAAGCAAAATGAGTGCGCACAATGCCGAACAAATAAAAACATTCTTTTTCTTTTTCAATCAATTTGAAAATCATCCGAATTATATGGATACAGCACATCGTATTGCGATTGACTTAGATAATATTCTAGAACGACATTTGCAATTCATAAAGAAAAGCTTTAGGAGATTTGAAAAGTCGCACAAAGAAAATTTCATTTTAGTTTTTAATGACTGCGATCACAACAGAACAGTTGTGGCAACACACATGGCTTCTGCTTTAACAAGAGCAGAACAATTTTCAGCATTACAAAACATGCCAAAACAAGTGAAACAAAATGTTTATGCGATTGTTGGCGCGGATGATGTTGTTGACGATGTGCATAGTGGATTAATAGTACGAACACAGAGACTAAATGAACTAATTAATTTTTATAATACACATTTCAAACCGTTTACAAAGTACGCGAAATATTTATCTGATTCGTCACAGCGCAACTGCACACCCACTCCACGCGGACGAGGCGGCGTCACTCACGCTAGTAAATTTTTTCAAACACAGCAAACACAGCAAATCTCATTGCTTGATAAAGTGTTACTTGCTAGCGGCATAAAAGAGGAAGATCAAAAATTTTTTGTGGAAGATTTATTTCAAGCAATAAAATTTTTAGATGGAAATGGGGATCTAAAAACAATAAAATCTTTGGTTGCGATTATTGCGATGATGTTCGCTGTTCAAATTGTTGGTGGTGTTTCAATGTATTGTGATATTCGCGATGAGCTTATTTCACAAGTAATGAAATGCGCAGATTTATCTGCGTTGAATAATGTTGTAAAAAATTACTTTGGCCCAACAATTGCTTTACGTCAAGCATTTGAAAAAGTTACAAATGAAAAAGAGCTGCAATCGTTTATGACTAGTTTTAATTTATAAAATCTCGAGCTAAAGACGCGGTTGATTTGATCGCGTCTTTTGTGATTATCGTAGTCTTGGCGGTGGCACTGGATGATCGTCGTCGGCGCTGCCGTGTCGCGTCACTCTTCCTGTTCCTGAGGGTGTTATTCCGTCGTTGGGAATTGCTGGCGTCATTATGTTTCTTGGTGGTGCAATAACGGGCGATACACGTACGGAAGGCGTAGCCTGTGTCAATAAATTTGGATTAAAAGTACGATAATCGCCATTTGCTGTTTGATATTGCACCGTAAAACCAGCTTGTAAATGTGCTTTAATTACATCGCATTCTGTTTTTGTCAATCGTGCATTTTGCAAATCACTGCGCACTTCTGCAACGCCAGCTCCACGATCAGATAATATAATTTTTATTTCTGCTGGATTAAATGTTTCATTTTTTGTTGTAAGCGCATTTAACTCAGTAATTTCAGCAGGAGTTTTGTTGGTTTTTGCAGTTAACGTTGCAATTTTTTGTGTAAGCAATTCTTTTTCTTTTGTACGCAACGCAAGCGCTTGCTCTGCAATTAATCGAAATCCATTTTCATCGCTAAATATTTTTCTATCTTCTGCTGCGCAACTCCATGTTGCAGTATTGTCTGGATTTTTCACACGCGTTAATGTTACATCTGTTGTTTGTGTTGTTGCGGGTGCAGCATTCTGCGCAGAGTTTATTTCTGCAGCTGTAAATTTTGTTACGCAAGTTTCTTTATCGCTGCCAGAAAATTCAATATCGTTCGTGCCATCTGCTTTTTTCGCGATCTCGAGTTTTGTATTTTTAAAAACAGTTGCTAATTTTCCTTTTGCTTTATTTTCAAATAATTCTGCGAATACATTTGTTTTGTTTGCTTCATCTAAACTATCAAACAAACCAGAGGTTGGTGTGGTGACTGTTGCTGCCGCATCAATTGCATTTTTCTCATTCATCAAACCTATTTTTACCTGACTTAACTCCGGCCGATTAATTAACCATTGAGCATATTCGTGCATTTCACCTACTGTCAGTTTGCCGAGAGATATTCCTTTTCCCTTCTTTTCATTTTCAGGCGAGCACATAACTACGTGTTGCGTATCTGGATTTTGGGAAAGGATTATTCCCTTCTCCAGCTTCATATAAATACGCAAGAATTTTTTGGATTTTTCTGTTCCGGGCGAAAATGTCCAAGCATTAGTGTTTGGATCGTAGGCAACACCAGTTTGTTCGCGAAGCTCATTATATTTTTCGTCGATAGGACTAAACTTGACGGGTGAATTAGCTACCGCGACATTTAGCGCTGCAACATATTCTTCAAGCTCTTTTTTTGTTATTTGACCTAGAATTTCGACATCGCCTACGAGTTTGGCATTTATATCTTTAGCGTAATAAATAAGCTGTTTCGACAATTTTGAACTGTCTGTCTGATGCACTTCAACATGACGACGAATTCCTTTTACGTTATCTACAGCACCAGCAGAACCAGCACCACACGCCGCCAAAAAATTATTAATACTTGTGAAATTTGCTGCTGTGAAATCAAACGAACCATCAGCTGAAAACTTTATTCCCAAACGATCATTTAATTTTTTGTACTGTGATGCGTTGGAATTGAATGCTGCAACAGCAGGCTCCGGCGCAAAAGCTACATGAGGATTTGGGTTAGGATTATTTGTTGGCTCCGCATATGTGATTGTAGGAGCAGCGCTGGGACGTGTTGACGTTGATGCGATTGGTGCTGCTGCTGGTTGAGGATTATTTTGCGTTTCAACTTGTACATCTAGCCCATCAAGTTGCTCATGAGAAGACGCGCTATGCAGTTCAAACTCATTATTCTCTACATTCCTTTTCGACAACTCTGCGCGTATCTTATTAACATATTCTTTTATTGCATCTTGACTAAGATTACCAAGACTAATCTTTTCCAAGTCACCACGACCAAGATTATATGTCGCGTTACCAGTAGTATCGACTCCATTTGATTTTGCTTGATTTCGCCCACAAAAAACATCAAATAAAATTTGCAAGCGGTCAGAATCCACATGCGCCCAAAGTTCGTCTTTCTTATCAAGTTCATTTAACTTGTTTAAAATATTGTGTACATTATTGTTGCGGTTCTTTTCAAGGTCAGTAAAAAGAGCGGGGCAAAGAAACTCATTAATGTGATAATAATGAGCACTTGCTACAAGGGGTTCATCGCCAAATTTTAAAAACATCGGCATATTTTTCTCTCTAAATTTATTTCCGCGTGGCTCGCTTTTCCATGCCTTTTTTCAATTATAGACAATATACGGAAATGATATCTCAAAAACCTTAAGAAAATATTAAATTTTGCAAGTGTCACTTAAATCATGTTGGGTTGCAAAATAAACATAACATGTTATAATATGTTATATAAAGACGAGGATATCATCATGAACATGAATATCTATATCGAAAACAGCTTGGGACAACAGCTTCGTGAGTCAGCAAAGACGCTGCACAAATCGCGTAATTCTATCATTCGTGAAGCCATACAGGAATGGTTGCAACATCATAAAGTATTTGAATGGCCGCCTTGCATTCTTAATTTTAAAGGCATTAAAGATCAGAAAATAACACGCTTTGAATCGTTACGTCGCGAACTGACGGAACCCAAGGATGATCCATTCAAATGAAATATTTACTGGACACATGTTCTATTAGCGATTTTGTTAAAAATGATTTAAACACAGTAAAACATGTACAGAATACATCGCCCGCTGAAATTGCGATTTCCAGCATTACCGTAATGGAATTAGAATATGGATTACTGCACGATCCAATACGTACAAAAAAATTAAAGCCAATCATTCAAGCTTTAGTTTCGAGTATTATCATTTTGCCTTACACAGAAGAAGATGCAAATTATTCCGCCTTTATTCGCGCCGCAATGAGAAAAGCGGGAACGCCGATCGGCAGTTATGATGTATTAATCGCAGGGGTTGCGCTTCGATATCAACTCATTTTGGTCACTGCTAATGAAAAGGAATTCCAGCGTGTGCCAAAACTTGTTATTGAAAACTGGAGATTTTAAACAATCACCCCATTTCTTAAGTAACTTTCTAGAGTGACAAGTTCACCATCCATTTTTAATTCTTTCTGCGCAGCAACTAATGCACGCTCTTCACGCTTCATTGTTTCCGGATCAGCAGCATCCCAACACACTTGAATTAATTTTTGTTTTCCCTGAAAAGATTGCGCAACAAAATCAACTTCGTAGCGATCTTTTGTTAAATAATAATAAACTTGACAACCTTGTCGCCTTAAATCTAAATAAACTACATTTTCAAATAATCGCCCGAGATCATATTGATTATTAATTTTAAGTGCGCAACTTAAACCAGGATCAATCGTGTAAATTTTTTTAGGATTAGTTTGTGTTTTTCGAATCGATCGATCAAATAAACCTACGCAAAAAGCTAAAAAAGCATCTTCAATATGATGTGCGTAATCATACAAAACATTTTTACTTGTTTGATAACCTTGTGTTTTAAGATCATTATAAAATTTATTAATTGAAAATGATGAACCATAATTTTGCAGCATAAAGAAAATCGTATATTTCAATAGTGCAATATTTTTAATTTGATGACGCTCAATGATGTCGCGATAACTCACTACGTCAATATATTCTTGCAGTGTTTTTATACGTGTTTCTACGGGATAATTAACAACTTCTGGAAATCCGCCACAGAATAAATACTCATGAAATATTTTTTTTAATTGATCTTGTTTTTTTTGATCGAATAATTTTTCCAACGCAGTTATTTTTTTTGCACGTAAAAATTCTTGAAAACTAAACGGCCAAATTTCTGTTGCTAAAGATCGTCCACGCAAACTCGTTGCGATTTCTTTGCTGAGTAATTTGGCGGATGAACCTGTTAAATAAATCTCAACATTTTTGCTATCTTGCAAACGTCGAATCACCATCGGCCAATCTTCTGCATTTTGAATTTCATCTAAAAATAAATAACATCGCTGATCATGATTTTCCGGATACAACGCGTAAAATGCATCAACTAATTTCGCAAGTTTTTCGCGCGTTAATGGTACCAAACGATCATCTTCAAAATTGATATATAAAATTCGACTTAAAGGAATTTTTTTTACGAGTAACGCTTGTATGGTTTGATAAATAAAAGAGGTCTTACCTGCGCGTCGCATACCAACCGCAACTTTTATTTTATTTTCAGCAATAGGAAAAACAGCATCTCTGACAATGAATGTCGTGTGTTGTAACTTACGATGAAACTCACCTAACAATACTTCTAATAATGTTTGATCATTCATAATCTTTCCTTGAAATAAGGACAGTTTTATATAAATCTATCTCTAAATTAAGGATAGTATATAAACAATCTTTCCTTATTTCAAGGAAAGATTTAAAAAAGCCACCCCTTCAGCAAAAACCTCACATCTGTTCTATACTGAAAAGTAGAGCAGTGAAAATGAGGTATCAGAAATGGAACATATATTCGTAACCGAGCTTGATAGATTATTTTTTGAAATCGGACAAAAATTAGCGATGTACAAAACGCCGGCAGAACAGCAGTTATTTTTAAAAGGTCTGCTTGAAAAATTAGGCAAGAAAAATGATACACACTTATCACGCAATGAATCAGAAGAAACAAAAAATCAACTTACACGTCACTATAAAAAAGGTTTTGTACGTTGGGCATTAAAACAACATGAATTAATTACCAATGACAGCATGAAAGAAAATGGCGGAAAACTCATTTGGTACAACGAAGCAAAAAAACGACGCGAAGAATTTAAATTACCGCATAATTTATGTTCTGAATTTCAACACGGTTGGAATAGTGCGTATAAAAAATGCGCGTAAATTTCATCACCATTTACCTACGCTCACTTATTTTGTAAGATGGGTCACTTTTATTTTTTAACTCAGGCAACTCTCATGGAACATGTCACTAATCCATCCACCGAAACATTAGTTCAATATGCTATTTCACATAATGAAGGTATTTTAAGCGAAAATGGCGCGTTATGTGTCACAACAGGTGCGCGTACAGGTCGCTCACCCAAAGATCGTTTTATTGTGAAAGATGATATCACTGCAAAAACAGTTGATTGGGGTGCAGTGAATCAACCTATTTCTTCCGATGTTTTTAATAAATTGTGGAAACGTGTTGAAGATTATTTAAAAGATAAAAAAACATTTGTCGCAGATTTACAAGTTGGGGCGGACGAACAATTAGCATTGCCGGTAAAAGTTATTACGGAAAGTGCATGGCAAAATTTATTTACACAACATTTATTTATTCATCCTGCAAAAAAATTGGATGAAAAAAAATCATGGACGTTAATGTCAGCGCAAAATTTTATTGCGGATCCTGTGCGTGATGGCACGAATTCTGACGGCACCGTGATGATTAATTTAAATGAACGCAAAGTTTTAATTTGCGGCATGCGTTA
The DNA here is from genome assembly GCA_001801815.1 of Gammaproteobacteria bacterium RIFCSPHIGHO2_12_FULL_36_30. GTDB lineage: Bacteria > Pseudomonadota > Gammaproteobacteria > Coxiellales > Coxiellaceae > 2-02-FULL-42-43. The sequence goes on along the minus strand of MGXU01000001.1, from coordinate 307,829 downwards.
TGCGGGCGAGATGAAAAAAGCTTTATTTTCAGTATTAAATTATTGGATGCCAGAACACGATGTGTTGCCAATGCATTGTGCTGCAAATGTTGGTGAAGAAGGTGATGTTGCATTATTTTTCGGGTTATCGGGAACTGGTAAAACAACTTTATCTGCAGACCCCGATCGCTATTTAATTGGTGATGATGAACACGGTTGGAGTGATCACGGTGTATTTAATTTTGAAGGTGGTTGCTACGCAAAATGTATTGATTTATCCGAGAAAAATGAACCCGTAATTTGGCATGCCATTCGCGACGGCGCGATTATGGAAAATGTTGTGCTGGATAAAAATGGTCAACCGAATTTTGCAGACACCAGTCTCACACAAAATACACGCGCTGCTTATCCGCGTTCACACATTAAAAAAAGAATTGAACGTAATCAAGCAGGCATTCCAAAAGCAGTTTTATTTTTAACGTGTGATTTACACGGTGTTTTGCCGCCTGTTTCATTATTAACAAAAGAACAAGCGGCATATTATTTTTTAAGTGGTTACACTGCATTAGTGGGCAGCACAGAAGTTGGTAGCACCAGTGCAATTAAACAAACCTTTAGTCGCTGTTTTGGCGCACCGTTTTTTCCGCGTCCTGCAACTGTTTATGCAGAATTATTAATGAAACGTATCGAACAATCCGGCGCGCATGTTTATTTAATTAATACTGGGTGGACAAATGGTGCGTATGGTGAAGGTGGAAATCGTTTTTCAATTCCAACAACACGCGCGATTGTGCACGCTGCAATTTCAAATAAATTAATTGATAGTCCAACAGAAATTTTGCCAGGATTTAATTTAAAAATTCCAACTGTTGTGCGCGATGTTGATTCGCATTTATTAGATCCTCGCAAAGCATGGAAAAATTTAGATGCGTATAAAATAAAATCAAATGCATTAATCGATAGTTTTATCGAGAATTTTAAGCAATTTGATGTTGCGAAGAAAATTAAGGATGCAGGACCACGGAAAGTGTGAGTGGGAGTGGGAGTGCGAAAAACGTTTATTGTAGTTGGCGCAGTAATTAGACGAAGATTCTTCAGAAGCTCATGCGTAAGCTTGAGCGCATGAGCGAAGCAAATATTCTATGAGCATAATTTCCCAACTCAGTACAATCAACCGTCACATCCGTACCTTAGAAAAAAAATATCACCGCACTCATAATTCTGTCGCACTGCTCGCCGTCACAAAAAAACAACCCGCAGAAAAAATTCGCGAAGCATATAATGCCGGACAACATTTATTTGCCGAAAATTATGTACAAGAAGCATTATCAAAACAAATTGCATTGCGTGATTTAAATATTGAATGGCATTTTATTGGAAATATTCAATCGAACAAAACAAAATTAATTGCAGAAAATTTTTCTTGGGTGCACAGCGTTAATCGTTTATCAATTGCGGAAAAATTAAATCAATATCGCGAATCAATAAAAAAAATTTTAAATGTTTGTATTGAAGTGAATATTGACGAAGAAAAAACAAAATCAGGTGTTTTACCAAATGATGTTTTTGAATTAGCAAAAAAAATTACTGGTTTAAAATATTTAAAATTACGCGGCTTAATGATTATTCCAGAAAAAAATAATAGCAAAGCTTTTCAAAAAACATTTTTATTACAGCAACAATTAATTCAACGCGGTCTTTCATTGGATACTTTATCAATGGGCTTGTCCGCTGATTTTGAAGCGGCGATTGCAGCGGGTAGTACAATTGTTAGAATTGGTACAGCGATTTTTGGTGAGCGTTGATTTGAGTGAATCTGCGAGCATGCTATACTTCGTTTTGATTAAAAATAGCGAGCAAAGCATATGAGTCCATTAGTGTCCGCCGGTACATTACTAATCCATTTCGTATTCGATGTATACATCATCATTTTGCTATTGCGTTTTATCCTGCAAAAATTAGGTGCAAATTGGCATAATCCTATTTCACAATTCGTCATTCAATTAACAGAAAAACCGCTTAAACCAATTCGAAAAATAATTCCGGGCGTGCGCGGATTTGATATTGCCATTATTGTTTTGGCATTAATTTTACAATTAATCGAAGTAATTTTATTGTGGATGCTGCAATTTGGACCTATGCCACATTTACTTGGAGCATGTGTTGTTGCGATTAGCGGAATTATCAGTGATTTTATTTATATTTATATTTACGCAATCATTATCAATGCAATTGTAAGTTGGTTTCCATCTGCGCAATCACATCCATTATCACAAACTGTTTATTTAATTGTGCGGCCAATTTTATATCATATACAACGCATTATTCCGCTTGTTGCAGGAATTGATGTGTCGCCTGTTTTTGCACTGTTAGCATTAACCATTATTAATTTACTAATTGCACAACCACTTTTGACAGTCGGTACTAATATTATTTTAGGGTAATTAAGATGAAACGATCACTAATTATTTTTATATTAATAATTGCGGTTGCTGCAATTGTATGGCATCGCGCAAGTTACGCAACAACAGTAGTGCCTATTTTATTTTGCCCGCACATGAATCAATTAGAAAAAAATCCTGTCAAAGGAAATTGGACTGCACAAACTAAAGAGGGATTATGGAAAAGTTATGGCTTGTCTTTTGCAACACGTCCCACGCAATTTGTCGGTGCGCAATGGGATGGTGAAAATGTCGGGCAAATGACTTGCATTTATCGATCAGAACAAGAATTAATGGTGAATGGACAAAACACAATACAGCCTACTTTGTCTATTTTAATGGTGTATCATGCACTAACTTTCCAGCCAACAACCGGAAAATGGAAACACGTCAAACGAGGTATTTATAATTGTTATTCTACAAACCGTTCTGATTGCCCCTTTAAAATAAATATAAAACCGCCTTCAGAAAATATTTATAAAGAAGCGGAATCATTAAAATCAGATGCTGATGATAATTCACTGCAGCCGCCAACACATTAATTTAGGATTGCCGATAATATGATACGTTCAATACTCGGTGTTATTTCATTATTTTTATATGCGCTTACAACTGTTTTATTGGCCGTCACTATTTTATGTGTATCGCTTATTGTTTGTATCATTCCAGTTCGCAAATGGCGTTTCGCAATTCAGAAAAATTTTTTGCAACGCACACCATCTTGGTATTCAACAATAAATAGTTTGATTATGCGAATTAATACGAGTGGGAAATGGGATATTTTGGGCACAGGTCAATTGCAAAAAAATAATTGGTACGTCATGATTTCTAATCATCGCTCATGGTTGGATATTTTAGTATTGGATAGAGTGTTTAATAAAAAAATTCCACCACTAAAATTTTTTATGAAAAAAGAATTGTTATGGCAATTACCATTTGCGGGTTTAGCTTGTTACGCATTGGGTTATCCGTTTATGTCACGTCATTCACACGCTGCAATTCGAAAAAATCCACAATTAAAAGGACAAGATGTTGCAACAACAAAAAAAGCATGTCAGCGTTTACGACATTTTCCAACAACATTAATTAATTTTTTGGAAGGAACACGTTTTACTGAAAAGAAAAAAGAACGCCAGCAATCACCATTTCAACATTTATTAAAACCACACGCGGGCGGCATTGCTGTTGTAATGCATGAATTACAGGATATTTTAGCGGGTGTTGTTAGTGTCACAATTTGTTATCCAAATAAAACTCCCAGCGTTTGGGAATTTGTTTGTGGTCGATTTGAAAAAATAGTTGTGCGTTATGAATTATTACCCATTACACCTGATTTAATTGGTGATTATTATGATGACCGAAATTTTCGCGCGCATATGCAACAATGGTTAAATGAAATCTGGAAAAAAAATGATGTTATGATCGAGGAGCAGATATTACAGAAGCCCGCGTGCAGTGAGCGCAGCGAACGGAACAAGGGCGTTTTGCAGTAACCCAACTCACAACGACAAATTATTAATTTACATTTTATTTTAAACAGTAAGTTTTTACACGAGACATAAAAGTGAAAAAAACAATAAAAATCGCCACCCGAAAAAGCAAGCTCGCTTTATTCCAAGCAAATTTAGTGAAATCACAATTAGAAAAAAAATATCCTGGATATGAAATTATTTTAAATGAAATAATCACAGACGGTGATCGGCACGACACAATCCCCCTTCAAAATATCGGTGGAAAATCAAATTTTGTAAAAGCATTACAATATGAATTATTAAACGAAAAGGCTGATATTGCAGTGCATAGCATAAAAGATATGGCGGCAACTGAAACAGAAGGATTAATGTTGGCTGCTGTTTTACAGCGCGAGGATGCGCGCGATGTATTTGTTGCAAATCGTTTTTCAAATTTTAGTGCACTGCCACATTACGCTGTAATTGGCACAGCAAGTCCAAGGCGAACTTGTTTAGTAAATGCAATGCGTCCTGATTTAAAAATAGAATTAATACGCGGGAATGTCGACTCGCGCCTCTTAAAATTGACTCATAAAGAATTTGACGGAATTGTACTTGCTGCCGCGGGATTAATTCGCTTGGGATTATCATCGCGTATTTGTTCTTATTTTGAAGATGATTTTTTCACACCAGCAATCGGTCAAGGTGCGATTGGTGTAGAATGTCGATCGGATGATCGTGTGACGAGAGAATTAGTGCGATTTTTAAATCACGCCGAAACAGAACATTGTGTGATTGCTGAACGCACTGTAAATCGAGTATTAAACGGTGATTGTCACACTGCGATTGGTGCACATGCAAAAATTTTTCACGGACAAATGCATTTATCTGCAATGGTTGGAAGTTTGGATGGAAAAAATATTTTGCGCGAAAAAATGCATGGTGATTTTCAGCATGCAAAAGATCTTGGGAATGCAGTTGCAAATGCATTATTAGATAAAGGTGCGAAAAAAATTATTGAAAACAAATGAAAATTTTAAATACAAGGCCTGCACATCAATCCGAACATTTAACTTATTTAATTGAAAAAAATGGCAGTTCTGTTTTTCATTTCCCATTATTAGAAATACTACCAGTCTCATTTAATCCTATAAAAGTAGGTGATTTTGATTATATTATTTTTTTAAGTGCGAACGCTGTACATTATTTCTTTGGCGGGAGTGGGAGCGACAACGCCGTAAACGAAACAATAATTGCAATTGGTTCTGCAACTAAACATGCATTAACAAAGTTAGGATTTAATAAAGTTATTTGTCCTACTAATTTTAGTAGCGACGGCATTTTAAAAATGCGCGAGTTTCAAAATTGCAAAAATAAATCTATCGCCATTATTTCTGGCGAAAATCCAAAACCATTATTATCAAAAATATTGCGCGAGCGCGGCGCAATATTAAAAAATATTTTTTGTTATTGCCGAAAACCAATTACGTATGATATGGAAAAAATTTTTCCTGTGCTACAGGCAAATAATATTGATATAATTATCACGACAAGCGCCGAAAACCTTTTACACTTAATGCATTTATTTCAAAAACCAAATCATCGCGCTTGGCTTTTAGAAAAAAAATTATGTGTCATAAACGAGAAAATGAAAACGGATGCGTTTGCGATAGGTTTTAAGTCTGTAATTCAGGCTGAAAATGCTACGGATGAAATGATAGCAAAAAGCATGAAGCGGTTAACGGTTAACGACTAACGAAATTTAGTTTATACTAGCATCTTTTACCGAGAGCAGATTATGACAGAAGAATCTCAAATAGAAATCACTGAATCCAAATCCGCTGTTAAACGTGTTTCATTGAGTGCATTAGTTGCAATTGTTATTTCCATCGGCGCTATTTTAATTTCTTTAAATAATATTCACATGCTAACACAAGATAAGATTAATTTTAAAAAAGAAATTATACATCTACAAAATAGTCAAAACGCACAATCACAAAATGCATTAGCGAATATTAGCTATTTAATTCATTTAGCAAATCTACATTTAGTAATTGGGCATGATCCAAAAACCGCACTAAATACGTTGTTAATTGCACAACAAGAATTAGCACCATTATCTGACAATATATTTATTAATTTAAAAAATGCTTTGACTTCAGATATAAACGCATTACGTGCTGCTTCGCCGGTTTCTGTGAATGATACATTTATTAATATTGAAAATTTAAATCAAAGTATACAAGCGCTATCTTCTTTGCCTGCAAAACCAGATTTATCTGTGAAGAAAACAATGCATGATGTGAAGGCGACTGTTGAAAATACAAAAAATCTGCCATGGTATGATCGTGTATTGGATAGTTTCAAACAATTAAAAGGTTTATTTGTAATTCGGCATCTTGATCAAACGAATGCAATATTTATTACACCAAATATGGAAGAAAATATAAAACAAAATATTGCAATTAAATTAAATATCGCACAATGGGCGTTATTAAATCGCAATCAAACTATTTTTCAAGCAGAAATTCACAGCGTTAAAAAATGGGTAGAACAATATTTTTCTATATCAAATAAAGATAATAAAATTATTGCACAATTGGATGCATTGCAAAAAATGCAAATTCACAACACATTGCCAACATTACAAAATACATTGTATGCATTATCTTCCGTAAAAATAGGCAATAAAATACTGGTCACAACACCAACAAAATCTACGACTAAAATATCACCTGTCCCATTACCTAAAATAAAAAAATCTCCATCATTACCAAACACTTTACCAACGGATATCGAAACATGAAAAAATTATTTTTATTATTTTTTATTTTATTGATTGCGATCGCGATTGGTTTTTTAATTCATGAAGATCCTGGTTACGTAACTGTTTCATATAAACATTTGATGATTTCAACGAGTGTATGGGTTGCAGCAGCATGTATTTTGCTTGGATTTATTGTTTTTTATTTTTTGATGCGCGTCATTACTAATATTGCTGAAATTCCAGAAAAATTTGCGCGTCGAAAACAAATAGCTGAAGCTAAAAAATATCGAGAATATTTGATGCTCGGCATTTCGGAATTAACAAATGGAAATCAAAAAAAGGCAGATCACTATTTTTCAAAATTAAGAAAATGGGATTTGATTTCGGAAGTAGAATTCAATCAACTTATTTCGCTCGAGCGGCGTACACCACACACAATCTAAGATATTTGCTATACTTAAATTGGAGGGTATGTCTATGAATATCTTTCAATTTGAGCCGACACCGATTGCTGAATGGCGAAAATTGGTTTTGGAAGGTCAAAAAAGTGCGGGTTTTGAACTTGCGGAATCCGTTGAAAATTATGTCGTTATTACGCTTGATGCATATACGACAAAAACCGAATTATCATCGAACGTGATCGCGGTCGATTTTTTAAAAAATATTCATGTGCATTCTATTCGTAATATGCAAACGTTGCGCGCTGTTGGTGATCACTGTTTAATTTTAGCGGGATTATTTCCTGATCGCGCAAAACGAAAAAATGTTTCTGCAGAATATTTTAAACATATCGGCGAAAATGCTTATTACATTTTATCTTTTTCACACGCACAAAAACTTGATCACAGTTTATTTTATCAATTATTCGATAATTTTGCGGATTTAGTTGCGATATTGAAAGCGATGCGCGTGTGCACACAAGAAAATATTTTGCATTAATTACAATTATTTTTCTATAAAAATCGGTTTAAATAACCCCGAGTTGAGATTGACGCGTGTATAAGAGGTATGCTCCAATGAATTATGCATTTTATTCATCAGCAAGGATAGAGGTCTAAGATGAGTGCGATATTCCGCAATTTATTGTTTTGTTTTTTGATCTTGTTTTTTCAGGAAGGAGTGATGGCCGCCGAGGGCTGGAGTCCACCTACATGTAATTATTCTTGTCCAGTAGCTGGCCCTGCTATTAATTCATGTCAATGTTTATCGGCACACTCGGAGAAAGATTACAATAAATACCTCAGTGATCATTCTTATCAGTGTAACGGTAGTTTTGGAGGATCACCAATAAACAATAATGGGATTTCATTTTTCGTAACTCATGAAAAGGAGTGGCATCTTATTCCGCTTACTGTGCAAAAAGAAAAAGAAATATTTTATTATCAAAAGGGAACGTGTCGTTATGTTTCGTATTGTCTAAACCAAGAAGGGAAGTATGTAAAAAAAAGACCGCTCATTATTCATGTGATATGGGATGAGGATTGTAACATAGCTCCAGCTTCTGTTCTTCAAAACTTAGGTAATAGCAGCGGTAATAGTGGTAACTTCGGCAATCTCGTAAATGAAAATGGAAAGTTGCTTATGAGTAATCCATAAACATCCTTCCAATTTTCTTATAGAGCAGTCAACCCGATAATTGGCTATCAGTGTTCGCGATTTTCCCTGTATTTCCAGTGCTAACTTAACTCTCAATTTTATTATTTATCTTTCATACTATCAAAAAATTCACCGTTCGTTTTTGTTAATTTCAAACGATCAATTAAAAATTCACCCGCGGCCAATTCATCCATCGGATGCAATATTTTGCGAAGAATCCACATTTTTTTCAATTCATCTGGTTTTGTAATTAATTCTTCACGACGCGTGCCTGAGCGATTAATATTAATCGCTGGGAATATACGTCTTTCTGCAATACGACGATCCAAATGAATTTCCATATTACCAGTACCTTTAAATTCTTCGTAAATAACTTCATCCATTTTCGAACCGGTATCAACTAATGCTGTCGCAATAATAGTTAAGCTTCCACCTTCTTCAATATTTCTTGCTGCACCAAAAAATCTTTTCGGACGTTGCAATGCATTTGCATCAACACCACCTGTTAAAACTTTTCCTGATGATGGAATAACAGTGTTATATGCACGACCTAAACGTGTAATCGAATCTAATAAAATTACAACATCTTTTTTGTGTTCGACTAAACGTTTTGCTTTTTCGATAACCATTTCCGCAACTTGTACGTGACGCGTTGCAGGTTCATCAAATGTACTTGCGATCACTTCTCCTTTTACCGAACGCTCCATTTCAGTTACTTCTTCAGGACGCTCATCAATTAATAAAACCATCAAAATACATTCAGGATGATTTTGTGCTATAGAATGAGCGATATTTTGCAACATCATTGTTTTACCTGCTTTTGGCGGAGAAACAATTAATCCACGTTGGCCTTTTCCAATCGGCGATGCCAAATCAATCATTCGCGCTGTAATATCTTCTGTTGAACCATTTCCAATTTCCATTGTAATTCTTTCGTTTGGAAATAACGGTGTTAAATTTTCGAATAAAATTTTCTTGCGCGTATTTTCTGGTTTATCAAAATTAATTTGTTCGATTTCTAATAATGCAAAATAACGTTCGCCTTGTTTTGGCGGACGAATTTTTCCCATAATGGTATCGCCAGTGCGCAAACCAAATTTGCGAATTTGATTTGGTGAAACATAAATATCATCTGGACCTGCTAAATATGAACTATTTGATGAACGCAAAAAACCAAATCCATCTTGTAAAATTTCGAGAACGCCATCTCCATAAATATCTTCGCCATTTTTTGCGTGTGTTTTTAAAATGGAAAAAATCATGTCTTGTTTGCGCATGCTGTTAACATTTTCGATGTTAACGCTTTCGGCTAATATACTTAATTCTGCGGGACTTTTATCTCGTAACTCAGTTAAATTCATAAAGCTTAATTACCTTTTGTTGTTGTTAAAATTTGAAGTGGTTGGTTTGGCACGAAAATTACATATGTTGAATGGGTTGTTGTTACAGTTAGTTAAAGTTTGAGGGATTCAATCTGAGATTTATGAGATGAGTGTAGCGGGTTTAATGTTGGAATGCAAGGGATGTTATTCGTTATCCGTATTGGGGGTAGATTTAAATTCAAACTGCTTTTTAAACAATTATCACAGTTTCAATTATGGTTTGTATATAGTAAACCTCAGACACGAATAACGAATAACGTTTATTATTGATTCTCTTCCAAAAACGCCACCAACTGCGACTTCGTCAACGCACCCACTTTATTCGCAATCATTTCACCGTTTTTAAAAATCATTAAACTCGGGATGCCGCGAACACCATATTTTGCAGGTGTTTCTTGATGATCATCGACATTTACTTTTGCAAATTTAATGCGGCCAGAAAATTGTGGCGCAACTTCTTCAATGACCGGCGCTAACATTCGACAAGGTCCACACCATGGCGCCCAAAAATCAACAAGCACTGGAATTGCAGAATCTAAAACGTCTGCTTTAAATTGTTCGTCGCCAGTATTTAAAATTAAATCGCTCATATATTTCCCCAATTATGTTATTATTTGCACCCATCGTAAACGAAAATAGGGACGTTCGCCATGGCAAAATTACATTTTTATTATTCTGCAATGAATGCAGGAAAAAGCACAGTATTATTGCAATCTAGCTACAATTACAACGAACGTGGAATGGACACTTTACTTTACACGCCAATTATTGATGATCGTTTTGGTGTTGGAAAAATAGCATCGAGAATAGGTTTGGAAAGTAATGCAATTTCAATTGAAAAACATTTTGATATTTTTAATTCCGCAAAAAATGAAATTGAAAAAAATAATAATATTAAATGTGTTTTAATTGACGAAGCACAATTTTTAACAAAAAAACAAGTTGAACAATTAACTTATATTTGTGATTCTTTAAATATCCCCGTTTTGACATATGGCATTCGTTCTGATTTTCGCGGCGAACCTTTTGAAGGCAGTATTTATTTACTTGCATGGGCAGATAGTATTATTGAAATTAAAACTATTTGTCATTGTGGAAAAAAAGCGACGATGAATTTGCGCATGGATGAAAATGGAAATGTTGTGAATGAAGGCGCGCAAATTGAAATTGGTGGGAATGATAAATATATTGCGACGTGCAGAAAACATTTTCGGTTGAAGCAGGTTAAATAAATAATTTGATACGGATAATTATATCGATGAGGGAGTTTTATCATAATAAATTTGTAAAATAGATTTTTTAGGTGTTAACTTTTTTAAAAATTGGTCTATAGGAATGCAATCGATACCTGATATTTTTAATCGATCTTTTCCGCGATATAATAAAATTGGTTTTGCTTCGGGATAATCAGCGCAAAAAGCCTGCAATCCTCGTAAATCTTGCGAGTGTACTTGCTTTCCATTTTTTACTTCAATTGCCCAAAAATTATTTTCACCATAAATAATAAAATCAACTTCAACACCATAACGCGTACGCCAATAAAATAAATTATTTTTTGCACCTTGATAATCATTCCACGCTTTTAAATGTTGCGCGACCAATCCTTCGAGCGCTAATCCATTTATTTCTGATGCCGCATCCATTGGTCCAGCAGATCGCAAATAACGAAATACTCCAGCATCAAAATAATAAAATTTTTTATGTAGCACAGTTTCGCGCTTCGCTCTTTGTGTAAAAACAGGCAACTGAAAACAAAGTAGTAAATCTTCCAAAACACTCAAATATCCTTCAACTAGAGAACGTGAAACCTGACATTCTCTTGCAATGTTGCTGAGATTAATAATACCGCTATGTGAAAAACTTATTACTTCTAAAAAACGTGCAAAATGTCCTATATTTCGCACTAAACTTTCCGTCTGCACTTCTTCTTTTAAATAAATGCCAATGTATGCGCGCAAAATATTTTCAGGATTTTCACTTAAAGCAACATGCGGCAATAATCCATATTGCAGTGCTTTTTCTAATTGAAATAAATCACCTAATTCTGCTGCCATAAATGGATGCATATGCTCAACGATCGCACGACCCGCTAATAAATCAACACCAGCTCGTTTTAATTTACGCGAACTTGAACCAGTTAAAATAAACTGCCAATCTTTTTTCATTTCAATTAATCTGTGCACGACGCTTAATAATTCTGGAATTTTTTGCACTTCATCAACAACAATTTGTTTTTTATCACTGCCGAGAACAAGTGATTCTAAATATTCAGGATGTGCGCTGTACGTGCGCAGTGTTGCTGGATCCAATAAATCAATCCACAGTGCTTCTGGAAAGCAAGTTGATAGCCAAGTTGATTTTCCCGTTCCGCGCGGCCCAAAAAGAAAAAAACTTTCTTTGGGTTTGTGTATAAAGCGATGTAAAAGATGCATAACGTGTAAATTCTCAAAATTCAGTTAGTATATTAATTTTACCGGGATAATTTCATATTACAAGTGAAATTTGATAAAATTCTTACTAATTGTCAGCGCGTAAAAACTATTTTTGGCGATTTTGAGTGATATTAGCTTGTTTTTGTTGAAATAATGGTCAGATTTAATATTACGGTAAGGTGTGTGGAATATACTGTGTTATTAATTTGAAAACCGAGAGTTGGTTTTATGTCAAAAGAAAGCAAGTTTTATTATCTCAATCAATCAGCCATCCATGCGGCGCAAGGCGATGTGTCAACATACGACTCTATCGCATCTGCAAATAACCGAGTGGAATCATTTGGCACACCATCATCACACGATCAATTTGGCAGTGTAGTTTTTACAGATTTCTTTCGAGATAAAGATAACTTTTTTGTAGAAATTGGAAAAAAAAACAAGCTACCTCTTTCGCAGTATTATAAAACTTTAAATGCAGGATTTGATTACACCAAAGCAGAAGACGACAAATATACCATAACCGAAGTTGGTAAAACTAAATTGCGAGCGCTATTAACAAAAGCTTATATCGCAAAAAACATCGAATTTAATAGTAATGAGGCAGCATATTTGTTGATAGCGTATGATTGGTTAAGATCTTCTTTTACCGCAGCACAAATTACTAATAATCAAATTATTTACTTAATACGTTATTTCTCTCAAAAAACTTTGGAATATGCTCAGTTACCATTCGGTGCATTGATGCCAAAATTTCACAAGAAATTAAGTGAGTTGGGTGTTTTGTTTGGTGAAACCGAAGCGCCTCGACATACAACATTTTTTGTTGGCGATAACAGTAAACTGACTATGCGAGTTAGTAGCGAGCTTGAAGCAAAGATTCCTCCAAAAAAAACACCATACGGAAAATATCTTTTTGAATGTGAAGTAATGGACAATGGTTTGATATTATCTAAATTAGGTCATCAAAAAAAAGATGTTGCTGCATTATTAAATTCTAAAAACCCAGACACACAATATATATTACAACACCACTTTCTAAAAAATATTGGCGTAGAAGATGGTAACTTGAAAAAATATACAACTTTATCAGACATATCAAACACCTTGGTATTAGGTGATTTCAATCTAACCGATTTTAAACTAAATGAAAATTTCTCTTACGACATATTCGACAAGGACAATAAGAAAATTGCATCATTAGATACAGCTGCGAGTATATTTTTACCAATATTTTTAAAACACTATCGCGATATTTGCAAAAAAGAATTTAAATTTCGCAGCGTGATAGAAAAAATTGACATAGAAAATATTGATGATGGCAAAAAATTATTATTAATTTTACAACACGCTAAAAAAGATCCTAAGAGTCGCACATTCAAAGCGATTGCGGAAACCTATTATAAATTATATGCAAAAAAATTATACGCATCACAATCTGATGGAAAATTAACGGAACCAGAAGAAATAAATCTCAGCGAATTAGCGATGCATTTTAAATTGACGCGTGCGCAAATAGTGACGATTGAACAAAAGTTATCAAAAAAACAATTTCCGAGCGACGATCAAATTGCATCGTACAAACGTGAAAAATATTTTGCTAACTCGAAAAAGAAACCGGGTGAATATTCTCAAGAAGATCTCAAGAGAAAAAATTTTTCTAACAAAGATTGCGGTTATGCAAAATTTGATAATCTAAATTTAAATGAAGTTAACTTCCGCGGCGCTAAATTACACGGTGCCACTTTTCAAAACGCAACATTGAATAATGCAGATTTGTGTGATGCAAAATTTGATATATACACTTCTCGCGCTTTTGATAGCGCTGACTTTACTGGTGCAAAAATTGATACTCATACTTATCGCATAATTGAAAAGAGATTATCACCTGAACAAAAAAAGCAACTTAAAGAAGCAAATACTAATGAGCAATTTTCTAAAGCAGAAGTAGCGAAACCTTTACCCGTCGAACACTGCTCACCGTTACGGAGAGTAGAGTCATCACAATCGCTCAAATCTTGTGTCAGTCATTCTTCATTATTCCAATCAAACCCAAAACAAGATTTTAAAACTTGGCTTCTTGCTCAAAATGAAAATACAGCTAACGCAATCTTTAATCAGCTGCGCGAAATAGTTTCTATTCAAGGCATGCCATTAGCAAACCTTCGAGCACTACTCACTAAATCAGCTTTAGGTATACAAAAATTAACAAATGCAGATGCGTTTCAAGAAAAATTCGTAGATGAATTAAGTAAGATTGAAAAATTAATTTGCTCTGCAAATACATTCGACGAATTCAAAACACAAAACACACCAGCCAGAAATGTAACCACGCGTTAATTATAAAAATGTACAACAACAAATTATTTTCTTAATTCTATTTTAAGATTTCCAAAAATCTTCAACAAAATAAAAACCCAAATTTCCTTGCCGCCCCGCAAACGCTTCGTTATAATTCGCGTGTCATGCAACATCACCTGCGGAGATGTACATAATGTCGACGACATCAAGCTATTCGAGTTCGATGCCATCCCCTCATCAAAAAACATTATTTAAATCGCTGCAACCCGCTTTAGTTGTTTTTTCCGCTTCACTTTTTTTCTTCTTTGAATTTTTACAAATGAATATGTTTAACGCGTTGGATCCTTCGTTATATAAAACATTTCATCTCACAAATTCTACACAGCTTGGACAATTATCTGCTTGCTTTATGTATTCAATGGTTTTGTTTTTATTTCCAGCGGGTATTTTATTAGATCGTTTCTCCACTAAAAAAGTTATTTTAACAGCCATGTTTTCTTGCATCACTTTTGTTTTTTTATTTTCATTTACAAAAACATTAGGGCAAGGCGAAATATGTCGATTGATGACTGGAATTGGTGATGCATTTTGTTTATTAGCTTGTGTACGTTTAGCATCACGTTGGTTTTCACCGAAACATATGGCATTGGTGATTGGTTTAGTAGTTACGCTTGCAATGATCGGTGGAATGGTTGCACAAACACCGTTAACTGAATTAACTAAAATGGTCGGTTGGAGATTAGCATTACGTTTTGATGCGATAGGCGGCATCATCATGTGGTTTCTTATTTTAATGTTAGTAAAAGATTTTCCGCCCGGCATGAAAGCATTTTTTAATTCACAACATGCTTCATTAGAAAAATTAGGATTATTGCCTGCGCTAAAACAAGTATTGTCAAATGCACAAAATTGGTTGGGTGGATTTTATGTTTCGCTTGTGAATTTACCATTGATGTTGTTAGGTTCAACATGGGGTGGTTGGTATTTAACACAAACACATCATTTATCAGTAATCGATGCATCATATGTCACTTCTATTCTTTTTGTTGGAATGATTATCGGATCGCCGATTTTAGGTTGGATTTCAGATAAATTAGAACGTCGTAAAATACCTATGATTATTGGCGCGATTGCATCACTCGCTGTTATTTTAGCAATTATGTATTTACCACATTTATCTTTTGAAGATTTAATGATTTTATTTTTTGCGTTGGGTTTTGTTGTAAGCTCACAAATTATTGGTTATCCACTCGTTGCAGAAAGTAATCCTGCTATGTTAACTGGCGCAGCAGAAGGGGTTGCATCAGTATTAATTATGAGTGGCGGATTTTTAATTCCTGTTTTTCCAATGCTGTTAAATCTACACTGGAATCATTTAATGAAAAACGGAATTCCTCAATATGCAACACAAAATTATCATCTTGCATTTTTAATTATGCCTGTTGCGTTTTTATTAGCATTAATTGCGGCGTTTGTTGTGCGTGAAACAAAATGTTTATCGTTTGAAGAACGCACAGAGAAAAAAGTTGTAACGAAACAAGCTGATCAAACAGAAGAAATGCGTGAATTGCTTGAAATAGAAATGGTTTAAATATTATTGGCGTTTCGCATCTCGCAAATCTTAAACGAGCGAGCAGATAATGTGATTATTTAAAATGGTTGTGATGGGAAGTGATGACCCGTCTCTTTTGTAGCGAGTAGCGTCACGATAGACGCGGGACCGAACCAGGGATGGTTCATTTTCGAGCGGAAAAAGAGACGGTCATCGCTTTTCATCACACAATTATTTTATCAATCACATTATCTGCGAGTGAGTGCAAAGATTCAAACGTACGAAACTTCATAAAATTAAGGAATTATCATGGCACAAGGACTTTATGCTGATCCGCTCGATTCATCTTATGCTTTAGAAAAAACAAACAGTCGCTCTTGGTTAATCGTTTTGATTGCCGCATTATTTTCTTTTTATGAATTCTTGCAAATGAATATGTTTGATTCTATTTCAACATCATTAATGCATGCATTTAATGTTGACGCCGCAAAATTAGGATTGTTATCGTCATTTTATTTTATTGCGAATGTTGTTTTTTTAGTTGTCGCTGGAATTTTATTAGATCGTTTTTCTACACGTCGAGTCATTTTATTTTCATTAGCAATTTGTATTATTGGTACAGCATTATTTTCTTCTGCACATTCTTTTGCGTGGGCTTGCACATTTCGTTTTTTAACTGGCATCGGCAGTGCATTTTGTTTTTTAAGTATTATTCGTTTAGCTTCGCGTTGGTTTCCGCCGAAAAATATGGCATTTGTGATTGGGTTAGTTTTAACAATCGCGATGTTTGGCGCATGGGTTTCGCAAACACCTATTGCATTATTAGCGCATGCGTTTGATTGGCGCGTAACATTAAAAATGGATGCAGCGCTCGGTGTTGTAGTATTTTTATTTATTTTTGCAATCGTCAAAGATTTTCCAGCAGAACATGCGGCAATGCATGAAGAAGAACAAAAGAAAATTCAAGCAATTGGCTTTTTCAAAAGTTTGCGCATGGCTTTTTTTAGATTACAAAATTGGCTGGTGGGATTTTATGTTTGTTTTGTCAATTTGCCAGCAGGTTTATTGGGTGGATTGTGGGGTGTTTTATATTTAACTCACACGCATAATATTTCACATGTGCATGCAACAGAAGTTTCGTCGATGTTATTTATTGGAGCGATGATTGGTTCGCCACTTGCCGGTTTTATTTCAGATAAAATGGGAATGCGTCGTCCGCCTTTATTGGTTGGTGCATTAGTTTGTTTAGGTTTAATTTCATTAGTTATGTTTGATGCGACATTATCTTTTGATGCTTTATTTTGGATATTTTTATTAATCGGAATTTTTTCTTACGTGCAAGTAATTGGTTATCCGCTTGTTGCAGAAAATTCAACACGCATGTTAACTGCGATGTCTGTTTGTGTTGTAAATATTTCTGTGCAAGGTGGGAGTGGATTATTTCAGCCTATTTTCGGCTATTTATTAGATAATCGCATGATGGCACGCGCGCATGTATTATCAACACACTATCTCCCGAGTGATTTTTCTTGGGCGATGTTAATTTTTCCAATTGGATTTATTTTGGCGATTTTAATTGTGTTTGTGTTGCCGGAGACGCATTGTAAACAAAAAGTAGAATAAAAATTATCGCAATTCTTCTGGATCAATAATACTAACAACGCGATCGATAATATCTTCGATTATTACTTTATCGAGTGTTTCGACGTATGTGGCGGTGCCAGCTTTAACACGTGCAGCTAAATCAAATGAATAAATTTCATTGCAAATGGCAACGCCACTAGTATCGTGACCTGTAATTGGCGCAGCAAATCCTGCTTGACGAGCAAAGTTTCCACCTGTAGTAACTGGTACGGTGGTAACAATACCAAATTGATTAGTTTCTTTTTTAGTGAGAACAATAAACCGATGTATTCCTTTTATTTCTCGCCCAACCGTCGGACTTGGATCTAACCAATATACATCGCCTCGATTAACAATATGTTTACTCATCTGTGTTCTCGTCCTACCGGTGGTAAATCCCTAATCCATGCTGTTTCTTTTTGTAGCTTTTTCATCATCTTTGGAGTTACACCTTTAAACAACTCCGCTAACGTATACCGTCTACGTTTTCTACGCTGTGTTTGCACGGGCTTCACCAAAACACCTTGTTTTGTGATATTTAATGACAATTCATTACCCACCGCCAAATGCAACGCTTCCAAAATATGCGCTGGAATAGTAATAATTGCGGCACCGCCTTGTTTCCGAATTTTCACTTTTGCCATAGATACCTCGTTATCATCGATAACAGAAGTATAGCACATTTGTGCTACTTTATGGTCAGGTAATATTGGCGTATGAATAATAGATTCTGATTTCATTGTTCACCACTTGTAAATAAACATCCTATTTCTATGGGTGATATAAGTTATCAGGTTTGGAAATTATTTCAATACCGTGTTTTTTGAAAAATTAGCTGAGATTCGCAAAACTCAGCACCAACCACTTCGCACCATGATTATCAAATTTGATATGCACGCGTGTGGAATCGCCAGAACCTTCTGCATCAATAATAATACCAGTTCCAAATTTTGCATGTGTGACACGTTGACCAATTGAAAATCCAGAATAAGTTTCTTTTTGTTTTGAGTAAGTGGGTTGTTTTGATTTCTTTTTTGCAAAATAAATAGGATTGTCTGCGCCGTATTCGATTGGTTTTGTTGTTAACTTTGGACGAACACGATATAACAAATTCTCTGGAATTTCAGCAATAAAACGAGATGGCGCGTGATATTGTCCTTGCCCATATAAATTTCTATATTCCGCACAACTTAAAAATAATTTTTTCATCGCGCGTGTCATGCCGACGTAACACAAACGACGTTCTTCTTCTAAACCATCACGTTCACTCACCGACATTTGATGTGGAAATAATTGTTCTTCCATCCCAACCATAAAAATAATCGGAAATTCTAGGCCTTTTGCAGCATGCAATGTCATTAAACTGACACAATCAGTTTGTTGATCCGCTTGTTGCTCGCCCGTTTCCAAAACAACATCCGCTAAAAATGCTTCAATTTCAGATAAATTTTCATGTTCGCTCTTTACAACAAATTCAGTCGTTGCAGTAATTAATTCTTTTAAATTTTCTGCGCGCGATAATCCTTTTTCAGATTTATCTTCTTTATGGGATTGTAATAATCCAGAACGTAATAACATTAAATCAACACATGCTGCTAATTTTAATTTTTTAGTTTCTGTGTCAAGTTCATTAATCATCGTTAAAAAACTATCTAATGCGCTGTGTGCACGCGCTGAAAATATATTGGTATCGACGCAATGTTGTGTTGCGTCCCACAGCGAAGTGTTATTTTC
Source organism: Gammaproteobacteria bacterium RIFCSPHIGHO2_12_FULL_36_30 (assembly GCA_001801815.1). Taxonomy (GTDB): domain Bacteria; phylum Pseudomonadota; class Gammaproteobacteria; order Coxiellales; family Coxiellaceae; genus 2-02-FULL-42-43. Next base: position 288,574 of record MGXU01000001.1, on the reverse strand, counting down.
ACGCGCTAAATGACGTATTTTTTCAAGTGTGGTTGTACCAATGCCGCGTGTCGGTGTGTTAATCACACGTTCAAATACAGCATCATCATTGCGATTGACCATTAAACGTAAATAACTTAATGCATCTTTAATTTCCGCGCGTTCAAAAAAACGAAAACCACCGTAAATGCGATAGGGAATTTTTTCTTGCAATAAAGCTTCTTCAAGCACACGTGATTGTGCGTTTGAGCGATATAAAATGGCAAAGTCATTTAATCCAAAATCATTACGTGATAATTGTTTTATCGTTGCAATCACTTGCGATGCTTCTTCACGTTCATTAAATGCTTCAAAAAGCGTGATTAATTCACCTTGCTCGCTGGATGTCCACAATGTTTTTCCCATGCGATTTTTATTTTTTTCAATCACCGCATTCGCTGCATCTAAAATATTTTTGGTTGAACGATAATTTTGTTCTAATCGAATAACCGTCGCATCTTTAAAGTCACGCGAAAAATGCTGAATATTTTTAACTTGTGCGCCACGCCAACTATAAATCGATTGATCATCATCACCGACCGCCATCATAAAAGTTTTTGCACCTGTTAATGCTTTTAACCAACGATATTGAATGTCGTTGGTATCTTGAAATTCATCGACTAAAATATGTGAAAAACGTTTTTGATAATGCGATCGAATTGTTTCATTTTTTTGTAATAATTCATACGAGCGTAATAATAATTCTGTAAAATCAACTAAGCCTGAACGCTGACAAACTAATTCATATTCTGCATAAATTTTTTGTAATTTTTCTGTCGTGTAATCATCCATGCGCATAATTTTATTTGCGCGTATGCCTTTTTCTTTATTATTATTAATAAAATATTGCGATTGTTTCGGTTCCCATTTTTTATCATCCAATTCCATTGCGCGATGAATGCGTTTAATTAATCGCAATTGATCTTCTGAATCGATAATTTGAAATGCTTGCGGTAATTCCGCTTCGTTAAAATGTGTGCGTAAAATACGATGTGATAATCCGTGAAATGTCCCAACCCACAAATGATTTGCAGAAACGCCGCGTAATTTTTCAATTCTTCCGCGCATTTCTGCTGCAGCTTTATTGGTAAATGTTACTGCTAAAATTTCATAAGGCGAAACATTATGCGCTGCCATTAAATATGCAATTCGATGTACTAAAACGCGTGTTTTACCGCTTCCTGCGCCTGCTAATACTAATGAATGTGCAAGTGGCGCAGTAACTGCTGCACATTGCGCTTCATTTAATGATTTTGTAATGTCGTTGAGTTCATTCATGCGCGCATTGTACAGGAATTATATTTTTTCTACCATTTCCACAATGCTAATAACCTACTTATTTGTGGTTTACCAGCATTATGAAATCTGATTTAGATTAAACACATCCAATTGACAGTCCATCATAAAATCGCCATCATGAATGCAATCAAAAATAAGGTTTTTTATATGTCAAAACCAATATTGTTAACGGGTGATACGCCCACTGGAAAATTACATTTGGGGCATTGGGTTGGATCGCTTGAAAATCGCATTGCGTTGCAAGATGAATATGACTGTAATTTTTTAATTGCAAATCCGCATGCATTTTCAACTAAAGCAGATAAACCGCAAGAAATTCATGACAGTGTTTTGGATATTGTATTAGATTATTTATCGGTTGGAATTGATCCAGAAAAAAGTTGTATATTTTTGGAATCGGATATTCCGGCGATTTTTGAATTAGCTTCATATTTCAGTATGATTATTTCGTATCCGCGTTTGATGCGAAATCCCACCATTAAAGATGAAATTCGCGATAAACAATTAGGCGATCAATATTCAATGGGATTTTTGTGGTATCCCATTTTGCAAGTTGCGGATATTTTAGCATTTCGCGCTGATATTGTTCCTGTCGGAGAAGATCAAGCAGCGCATTTAGAATTAACGCGAGAAACTGCGCGCAAATTTAATCAATTATATTGTGGCGTTGATCCGCAATTATCAGATGATGAAAATGTGAAAGCGGGTGGGATATTTCCTATTCCGAATATTTTATTGGGACGTACAAAAAAATTAATTGGTTTAGGCGCACCAAATGCTGAAGGTAATTTATTAAAAATGAGTAAATCATTAAATAATGCTATTTTCCTAAGCGATTCTGCTGATATCGTGCGACAAAAAATAATGAATATGTATACCGATCCAAAACGTTTACGCGCAACTGATCCTGGTTCTGTCGAAAATAATCCGCTGTGGATTTTTCATGATATTTTTAATGATGATAAAAATTGGGTTGTTGAAACAAAAAATAAATATCGTCATGGAAAAATTGGTGATGTGGATTGCAAGAAAAAATTAATTGAAATTATTGTTGCGTTTTTAGAACCAATACAAAAGCGTCGTGCTGAATTTTCAAAAGATAAAAATTATATTTTATCTGTTATTCAAAAAGGTGCTGAAAAAGCAAATAAAGCTGCGAATAAAACTTTACATGATGTTAAAAAAATGATTAAACAACTATATTAAGAGATCAGAAAACGCTCATCCAATTTCGATGAGCGTTTTTATTTTACATTTTTGTAATGGTAATCGCGTAGTGATGTGATTTTAATTTACTGATAGTACTTACAATCATTCCTTCGTCCGCACAAAATGGTACGTTACCATTTTTGTAAGCTAAATTTGTGTGTGGGCCATCAACAAACGTGATTTCACAATCTCCGCTAGTTCCAGAATAATCAAGTGACATTGATGGATTACCTGTAGCACCTGTGTTGCTAAATATTTTTATAAAAGCAGGGTGATTTGGAACGGGATTGACAAAAGCGGGGCCAATAATATCAACTCCATTATTATTTTTATATGCTTCATACATATATTTATTGGCTGAAAATTTCAAAAATGTAATATTTAAATAATCTGTATATGATTTTGTTTTGTGGAATGATAATGTTGATGCTCCGAATGCAGAAGTAAAACATGTCGCTGCAATCGTAATTGCCAATGCCGATATTATTTTTTTATTCATAAAAATTTCCTTTTAATTTTTAATAACGATAATATTCTGGTTTAAATGGTCCCGATTTTTTTACACCTAAATATTTTGCTTGTGCGTCCGACAAGGTTGTCAATTGTGCTCCCACTTTTTGCAAATGTAAATGCGCAACTTTTTCGTCCAAATGTTTTGGCAATACATACACTTTTTTCTCGTATTTTTCGCTGTTTTTCCACAATTCCATTTGTGCGAGCACTTGATTGGTAAATGAATTTGACATGACAAAACTAGGATGTCCCGTTGCACATCCTAAATTTACCAAACGACCTTCTGCTAAAATCGTAATTCTTTTTCCATCTGGAAAAATAACTTGATCAACTTGCGGCTTAATATTTTCCCATTGATATTTTTTTAATGAAGCAATATCAATTTCTAAATCAAAATGTCCAATGTTGCAAACAATCGCTTGATGTTTCATTTTTTTCATATGGTCGTGCGTAATAATATCGCGACATCCTGTTGCAGTTACAAAAATATCTGCTTTATTTGCAGCATTATCCATCGTTACAACATCATAACCTTCCATCACTGCTTGCAATGCGCAAATCGGATCAACTTCTGTCACCCAAACGCGTGCGCCTAAACCACGCAATGCTTGTGCACAACCTTTTCCAACATCACCGTATCCACAAACTACTGCAATTTTACCTGCAATCATCACATCAGTTGCGCGTTTAATTGCATCAACTAATGATTCGCGACAACCATATAAATTATCAAATTTAGATTTGGTAACAGAATCATTTACGTTAAATGCAGGCGCTTTTAATGTGCCTGCTTTTGCCATGTCATATAAACGATGCACACCGGTTGTTGTTTCTTCTGAAATTCCACGAATATTTTTCATCATCGCAGGATATTTTTCGTGGAGCATTAAAGTTAAGTCACCGCCGTCATCCAAAATCATATTGGGTTGCCAACCGTTCGGACCAGTTAATGTTTGTTCAATGCACCAATCATATTCTTTTTCTGTTTCACCTTTCCACGCAAAAACTGGAACACCTGTTTTTGCAATTGCTGCCGCTGCGTGATCTTGTGTTGAAAAGATATTGCAAGATGACCAACGAACTTCTGCGCCTAATGCAATTAATGTTTCAATTAACACGGCAGTTTGGATTGTCATATGCAGGCAACCTGCAATTTTAGCGCCTTTTAAAGGTTTTTTTTCACTAAATTCTTTTCGCAGCGCCATTAATCCTGGCATTTCATTTTCTGCAATAATAATTTCTTTGCGACCAAAATCAGCTAATGAAATATCGGCGACTTTGTAATCATGTAATGGTACAGCAGTTTTTTTTGTAATTGGTTTTGTTGCGGTTGGCATGATGTACTCCAAAATATTAAAAAATATGTTTATGCTTTCACATGATCTTTAGTCAAATTAGCATTCAATAATGCTGCCTTATCTATTTTTTCCCAACTTAAATTTAAATCTTCGCGGCCAAAATGTCCGTATGCAGCAGTTGGTAAATAAATTGGATTTAATAAATTTAAATTATCAATAATTGCGCGTGGGCGTAAATCAAAATGTTCATTCACTAATTGCGCAATTTTTTCTTCTGGAATTTTATGTGTTCCAAATGTTTCTACTAAAATTGAAGTTGGTTTTGGAATTCCAATCGCATATGAAATTTGTACTTCGCAACGATCCGCTAAACCCGCTGCAACAATATTTTTTGCAACATAACGCGCTGCATATGCTGCAGAACGATCTACTTTTGATGGATCTTTTCCAGAAAAACATCCGCCACCGTGACGCGCCATTCCGCCGTAACTATCGACAATAATTTTGCGTCCAGTTAATCCGCAATCACCAACGGGTCCACCAACTACAAAACGTCCAGTCGGATTAATAAAATATTTTGTGTCTTTGTGTAACCATTTCGCTGGAATAACGGGCTTAACAATTGTTTCCATCACCGCTTCTTGCAAAACTTTTTGCGCAATTTCGGGATCGTGTTGTGTTGATAAAACAACACAATCAACTGCAACTGGTTTATCATTTTCATAACGAATGGTAATTTGACTTTTAGCATCTGGACGCAACCATGTTAATTCGCCTGATTTTCGCACCTCAGATTGTTTTTTAACTAATCTGTGCGCATACATAATCGGCGCGGGCATTAATTCCGGTGTTTCGTTTGTTGCATAACCAAACATTAATCCCTGATCACCAGCACCTTGATCATGATCTTCACGATGATCAACGCCCAAAGCAATATCAGGTGATTGTTTACCAATTGCAGAAACAACAGCACATGCTTCACTGTCAAATCCATAGCGAGGATTACTGTATCCAATATTTTTAATAGTTTCGCGTGTGATATGTTCTAAATCAACCCATGCGTTTGTGGTAATTTCGCCCGCAATCATCACCATGCCATTTTTAATCATGGTTTCACATGCGACTCGTGCGCGTTTATCTTTTGCTAATATCGCATCTAAAATTGCATCAGATACTTGATCGGCAATTTTATCTGGATGTCCTTCGGAAACAGATTCAGATGTAAAAATACGAGTTGCAGACATACTTTCCCCCCATGGAATTTAGCATCAATAAAAAATGCTGCAATCATAATGTATTTTTAATGAAATTACCATGAAATCCAAACGGGATGCGATGCGGAATTTTTATAATCGCGATTGGACTTGCTTCTATATTTTCTGCATCTAAAATTACAACGTCACTGCGATCTTCGTTTGAGCGATAGACAACTGTTAATAAATATCCGTCACCCTCATTTTCAGAGCGCGGAACAAAAACAGGTTCCCATGGAACGTCATTTTCAAAATGGTGTGTTTGCTTTGTATTATTTTTTAAATTGTAATGCATAATGCAATCAAATACATTTTTTTTATTTTCGTCACCCGCAACATACAAATGAGAATATGGATAACCATTAAATCGTTCATCAAAACGCGGAAATTCTCCAGCCATTTGATCTAAATAATTTAACGTAATTGTTTTATTTTTTAAATTAATTGTCCATCTTCCTAAACGCGCTGGTTCATTTTCAATTTTTCCAGTGCGATCCGGCATTAATGGTGATGATGGTGAAATCATTGCGTCAATAATAATGTTATCGCCTTGTTCATATGCATTTCCAAAATGATAAACAAAACAAGGATCGGTTTCTATACGCGTAATTTCATTTCCATCGCGATTTGTAATAATAAAATATGTTTTTAATCGATCACCTTCCCACACAAAAATATTTTCTCCACGCATTGCTCGCTCAAAACTCATTGTGCAAGGAAATATGGGAAAAATGACGTAATGTTCAGTATTACAAAAATCATGCATCATGCATTTGTAAGGCCATGCAATTTCTTTTTCAGCAATTAATTTATTTTGATTATTAAAACGATAATACATTAATTTTCCATCTTCGCTGGAATAACTATATGTGAGATATTCTTGTCTGTTATGATCAAAACGCGGATGCGCAGTATGATGACGCTTCATTTGACTATTAAAAGTATAATCGCCAATGGTGCTTAAATCATGTAGTTTTATTTCAACAGGTGAAGCACCTTCATTTAATGCTAATATTTTTTGCTGATAAGCAATGACATTGGTATTTGCTGTATTTGAATTTGTACTGCCAATTTCAATATCATCAAAGCTAGTTGAAAACATTGCTTTTCCAGCCTTTTTTTCAATCTTAAAACGCTCTGTTTGCACATAGCGATTATCATAGCTTGCATTTCCATTTTGTATGCGAATTGCATGTATCATCCCATCACCTTCAAACCAATCATAATTGTTCATGGGATGGAATTGTGGATTAGGTCCATTTCGTAATAACACGCCATTTAAATCCGCAGGAATTTTTCCGATGATTTCTAAATTAGAAAAATTATCTTCGCTGCGCCATGGTGCAAAATTACCTTCTAAAAATTCGCTTTTTGCTGGCGCATTAGTTTTTTTATTTTTATTTTTTAATTGTGATAATTTTCTTTTTTTCCAATACTCTGGAAATTTTTTGCTAACGTATGCACCGATAAACCAACCAATATTATTTAAAATAAAATAAAGAACGCCGTGTAATTTTAATGCGTCTGAATGAAGATAATTAGTCAGCGCAGTAAATAAAAAAATCACACCCCAAATGATTGTGAGAATATAATTTATTTCGTTAAAAAGTGGGCTGTTCCAGTGTATTTCAGGCACCTTTTGTTTTGCATATTGCATAGTAAATGGTTTTTTAATTAACGTCGATCCGAATGCGATTGCAGCTAACATGGAATTAGAAACCAGCCACATATTATTTTCTAGCCAAACAGAATGATATAAACTTACAAAAATAAGCAGCGCAAAAAAATAAAAAAACGTGCAGCGCGTTAAAATAAATCCTACTTTTAAATCTTTCCAATCAAAAATAAGCGTGCTTCCCAAAGCAACATAAATTCCAATGGTCATCGAAAAATAACCCATGCCAGTGAACATGGAATATAAAATCCACGGTAAAAAACTTCTAAAAATATTAAACATCTTTCTTCTCCGACAATTTTTGAATTGCATAAGTACACCATGCAATTTCTGCTTTCATGCTTTGCTGGCCGTACGCGAGGGATAGTACGTGGTAAATTGGACTTTTACTTTTTTTATAAATTTCTGGTTCAAACGAATCAAATAATTTAAGCTGTTGTCTGAGCATTATTTGATATTCTTTTATCTTTTCGATATTTTTCCTACATGAAATATTTCTGCCGAAAAAAAATTGTAATAAAAATTCGTTGCGTAAATTATATGTTGTTGGCGTTTTTTCTAGCCAATCTATTAATATTTTCTTTCCATCTTTTGTGATGCTATATGTTTTTTTTGCATGTTTTCCAGATGTTTTTTCAATGTTGAGCGTTACTAAATTTTCTTTATGTAATTTTTTTAATATTGGATATATCTGTCCGTCACTTTCTGACCAAAAAAATGCGGTGCTGTTTTTTATCATTTGGCTGATTTCATAACCTGATTTGGGCGCGAATGAAAGCATGCCCAATACTGCATATTTTGTTTTGTTTTCGCGTTTTTTCATTGTTGTACACCATCAATATTTTTAGAGTGTTTTACATATTTGTAAAATAGTACTGCGTTTGCGCCGATTGTCATGCTTGATGAAGCGGTTAATAAAAATAGTAATGTTGCTTCACTAAAGCTCGCTTGTAATAAATATGTTGGATTTACCGATTGCAAATAACCAATTACAAAATGGACTGCAAAAATCGCTAAAAATATAATTAAACTAAAATAACTGCCAGGTAATTCAATTAATTTTTTTTCTATATTTGATTTTACTGTCGTATTTTTTCGAAGTAGTGCGCCGATTAAAATGCCTGCGATGAGCGCTAAGGTAATAATTCCATAATCGGAAATTTGAATATGAAAATTTTCAGTGACTGATTGATAATTTAAATACATAAAAACAGCGGGCATGATAATAAGTTTTTTAACATGAAATACCCTTGTTTTAAAGCTTGGTATGATTACAAAATAAATAATTGCTAAAAGCATTATAATAATTGTTATAGTACTCATAATCTTCTCGTTGCTATTTATTGTATTGTGTTAATATACCTCTAAAAGAGGGCTCTTGTAAAGATAATTTTTGATTTGTTTATATCTAGTTGATTATTTAGCAAAAATCGTGCAATCATTCAGTTTATTATTAGCGTTTCGCACCACAAATCTTAAACGAGCGAGCGATAATGTAACTGAAATTATAAATTAAGCTGATGGAAAGATGCGACTCGTCTCTTTTGTAGCGAGTAGCGCCAGGATAGGCGAGGGACCGAACCAGGGATGGTTCATTTTCGAGCGGAAAAAGCGATAGGTCATATCTTTACATCACAATTTATTTTTTTCAGTTGCATTATCAAGCGAGTGAGAGCAAAGATTCAGAAGCGAAACACCTTAGCTTACACGGACTCTTGTGACCATTAATTCATTATCACTTTCAAACTTCAGAAATATCACCGAACAGTTTATTGTGTGTTCGCCGTATTTTAATTTGTTTTATGGTGATAATGCGGCGGGGAAAACAAGTGTTTTGGAAGCGATTTATTATTTAGCTACTGCAAAATCTTTTAGAACACATCATCACGACCGTGTAATTTCTTCTGATTGTGATTCTTTGACACTATTTGCGCGCTGCCAGCTTGAAAACTCACTGATTCCGATTGGAATACAGCGTTTTCGTGATGGATCAGCACAAATAAAAATGAACGGGGTGCCTGCTCATTCAATTTCTGAAGTTTCACAGCGTTTTCCCGTGCAATTTATTAGTTCAGATAGCCACAGAATTTTAAGCGATGGTCCAAAATCTCGCAGGCAATTTCTAGACTGGGGATTATTTCATACAAATCCATTATTTTTAACTCAATGGAAGGCATTTCAAAAGTTGTTAATTCAGCGGAATGCGGCATTAAAAGCACGTGCGCTGCGAGATGAATTACAAATTTGGAATCATGAATTTGCTTTGATTGGCGAAACCCTGAATAAAATGCGACAAAATTACGTGAATGATTTTATTCCTGTGTTTAATCAAATTATTCAGGTTTTATTATCAGATATTATAATTTCTATTCAGTATTTACCTGGTTGGGATCAAAATTCTTCTCTTGAAACATGTTTAAACCAAAATGTTTCACGTGAAACATTAGTTGGACATGGGTTATTTGGACCGCATCGAGCTGATTTAGGATTATTCGTAAATGATTTGCCAGCAGAAGATGTTTTGTCACAGGGACAACAAAAATTAGTTTCTTACGTGTTGCGATTGGCGCAAGGTTTGCATCTTCAATCAGTAACAAATAAGAAACCAATCTATCTAATTGATGATCTGCCGTCAGAATTAGATCGGCAAAAACGTTCACTGGTCGTACAAATTCTCGCTAAATTAGGCTCACAAGTCTTTATTACAGGTATTGAATCAACAGATTTACAAGAAATTTGCCATTTAAATCTCGATAATCGAATGTTCCACGTGAAACATGGAACAATTTTGCCGCATGTCACAGAAGAATGTTTCACGTGAAACATAATTCAGAAGTCTTCGCATCAAACTATTTGGCACTTCGCACAATACTAATTCGCATAGATCGGGAGTGGGAGCGCCAGCGACCTCGCCGATGTTTGCATACATCGGCAGTTAACGCCGCTCGCTCAATAAAAAATACAGATGGATCTTTCTTCTCGTCTGAATTTTCTTAACGCGAGGTGGTCGATTTTTTTAGGCCGTCTCAACGTGACGTCGTGACTCGTATCGACTAAAATTGACTTCGTGTCAATTTTGCCTAAAAAAATAACGACCATCTCGCTAAAAATTCAAACTCGGCGAAAGACCCATCTGTATTTTTTCTTTCGTTCGCTACTTCAAATTACTACAGAAGTTTCGGATCACGCAAATCTTAAACGAGCGAGCGCAAAGATTAAAAGGTGCGAAACTTCCACGATCGAAAAAGACCAACATTGAATAAGACAATGTAAATTAACGTATTTTACTGTATTTTATAATCAAATAACGATAATTAATGAACTATAACGTCAGATCACGTCAAATAACATATCTGCGCAAGAAATTACCAAAAAAAACACCGTAACCCAAAGAAAAACATAAAGAAAATAAGCAGAAAAATCATCAAAAGTATGATACAATGCATGAATACGTAACCTACTGTTTTATAAACAAAACGAATTAAATTTATGTCAGAAAATCCAATCAGTTCAACGTACGATTCTTCATCCATAAAAGTGCTTAAAGGTCTCGACGCCGTTCGTAAGCGTCCTGGCATGTACATTGGCGACACAGACGACGGTTCTGGCTTGCATCACATGGTGTTTGAAGTCGTCGATAACGCGATTGATGAAGCGTTAGCGGGCTTTTGTAATAATATTATTGTCACAATTCACACAAACGGTTCGGTTTCAGTGAGTGATAATGGTCGCGGAATTCCAACTGACATTCATCCTGAGGAAGGTCGATCAGCCGCTGAAGTCATCATGACAATTTTGCATGCTGGTGGTAAGTTCGATAATAGTAGCTATAAAGTTTCGGGTGGTTTGCACGGCGTCGGCGTCTCCGTTGTAAATGCATTGTCAAAGGAGCTTATTTTAACCATTTTCAAAGATGGGCACACATATTATCAAGAATATCACATGGGCGTTCCACAAAAACCACTTGAAAAAATTGGTGACACAAAGAGAACGGGTACTATAGTACAATTTACGCCAAGTGATGAAATATTCTCCGATACCGTTTTTCATTACGATATTTTATCAAGCCGTTTACGCGAATTATCATTTTTAAATTCCGGCGTAAAAATCACACTAAAAGAAGAATCAACCGGCAAAGAAGATATTTTCCAATACGAAGGTGGGATCAAAGCATTTGTTCAACACTTAAATCGTAACAAAGTTCCCGTTCATCCCGATGTAATTTATTTTTCAAATGACAAAGACGGCATTATTGTTGAAGCTGCATTACAATGGAACGAAGGTTTTCAAGAAAATATTTTTTGCTTTACAAATAACATTCCACAAAAAGATGGCGGAACACATTTAGCAGGATTGCGTGGCGGATTAACGCGCACATTAAATCAATACATCGAATCATCCGGGATTGCAAAAAAAGCGAAAGTTGAAACAACTGGTGATGATGCACGCGAAGGTTTAACAGTTGTTTTGTCGGTTAAAGTTCCTGATCCAAAATTTTCATCACAAACAAAAGACAAATTAGTTTCATCAAATGTAAAACCCGTTGTTGAAGGTGCGGTCGCAGAATATTTAAATAATTTTTTACAGGAAAATCCTGCGCAAGCAAAAACAATTGTCATGAAAATTGTTGACGCAGCACGCGCACGCGAAGCAGCACGAAAAGCACGTGATTTAACGCGTAGAAAAGGTGTTTTAGATGTTGCGGGTTTACCCGGAAAATTAGCAGATTGCCAAGAACGTGATCCTGCATTATGTGAATTATATTTAGTTGAAGGTGATTCCGCGGGCGGTTCTGCAAAACAAGCGCGCGATCGCAAAAATCAAGCGATTTTACCGCTTAAAGGAAAAATTTTAAATGTAGAAAAAGCACGTTTTGATAAAATGCTTGCATCACAAGAAGTCGCAACATTAATTACTGCATTAGGTTGCGGAATTGGTCGCGAAGAATATGATCCCAATAAATTACGTTATCATCACATTATTATTATGACCGACGCCGATGTCGACGGTTCACATATTCGCACATTATTATTAACATTTTTTTATCGTCAAATGCCTGAATTAATTCAACGCGGTCACATTTATATTGCGCAACCGCCGTTATATAAAATTAAAAAAGGCAAACAAGAAGTGTATGCGAAAGATGATGATGCGTTGCATCAATACATTTTACAATTAGCATTGGAAGGCGCGAAATTATATTCAAGCACATCTGCGCCAGCCATTTCAGAAAATGCAATTGCAACATTAGCAAATGATTTTTATCACGCAGAACGCTCAATTCATCGTCTTGCAATTCATTATCCTAAATTTATTTTAGAACAATTAAAATCAATTAAATTAATTAATTCTGCAGAATTAAAAAATGAAGCGCATGTGACAGAATGGGCGGCATTATTAAATGACACACTCATCAAAAACGCTGAAAAAATAGGCGCAAAATACAAAGTTACCACAAAACAAAATCAAGATAATCATTTATATTATCCTGTTGTTGTTGAAACAAAACATGGTATTGATACTGAAATTGAATTAGATAATGATTTTTTCCGTTGCAATGATTATCACGCAATTGCACATTGGAATAAAACAATTCAAGGATTTTTTGAAGAAGGTGCGCGTATTGTGCGTGGCGATCAAACAAAAATAATTACTGTATTTGATCAAGTTTATGAATGGTTAATTGCGCAAGGTAAAAAAGGTTTGGTGATTTCTCGTTATAAAGGTTTGGGTGAAATGAATCCTGAACAATTATGGGAAACCACAATGGATCCTGAAGCGCGTCGTTTATTACAAGTGACAATTGAAGATGCTGTTCAAGCCGATGAAATGTTTACAACATTAATGGGCGATCAAGTTGAGCCGCGTCGTGATTTTATCGAGAAACATGCATTATCTGCGACGAATATTGATGTTTAGTTATGCAATAAAATGCCTCGCGGTCTAATTTCATGCGAGGCAAAACTTCCCAGACTCTATATTCTTACCACTCTTAGTTTGTAGAAGCGGTACAAGAAGCAGGGAAAACACCTTCAGGCTCTGAACGAAACTTATTAATTGTTATGATGCTCTTACTATAACTTACTGGTATCTTGATTGGGCCTGCTGCACAACCAACCCCACCACCCACGTTGCCATTCGCGTTTATAATATATGCCACGAAATAAAATGTATTAGGTGTTGGAAATGTTTGTGCACACTTCTCTACTTGTGTGGGTCTCATAGTAGCAACGCTGGTTGTAGAGAAAACGTTGCATACTGGCGTTAAAGTGAAGTATGAATCTTGACTTACTTGGATGTTCATGGTCAATCCAGCTGGTAATGGAACCCCAGGCGCAGTTCGCAATATCAGTGTCGGGTATGGTGTCTGTGCTGCTTCCGCTGCGATAGCAACTGACAATCCCGCTATAATAACAATTCCTTTCAAAATATTTTTCATAACAAAACTCCAAATTTAGATTTCGAGGGGTTAGCACAAAAGCACTTGTATTATACCAAAAAAAAACGATTTCATATTCAGAAAATAAGACGATTAAATCAATGGGATGGTCATGCGGCTTCAGGGCGTGTTATTAGTTTTTAACTGCTCACAAGTTATTGCACCCAACTGATACTTAGGTCCATTCGGTGTTAATCCATCATACATTCTTATCTGTGTAAGGTTAGTAATTTTAATAGTAATTAGACCCGCTCCAGCTTTAATTTTTGTAACGGGGCAATAAACATGTTGGCCAGTATCACGCACCATCACACCAACTCGTAAACCACCGCCAGATTTAATCCACTTTTTATTATGTGCGGGCGTGCAAAAAGTACCTTGCGCGATATTCAAATTCCAAACAAGAGATATTCCTTTTCGTGTTATCGCAGGAAAATTCGAATATGGCTTGCAATGATCTGAATGCACAATATAAGGAGAAATATGCACTGGACCAACTCTATTAGGTGATAATGGTTGTGTATCATAAACAATTTTTATAATTGGAAGTTCGTCGCCATTTGCGATCATACCAATCGACAAACCCACTACAACACAAGCTATTTTTAAAATATTTTTCATCAGCGATCTCCATATTTGGCGCACAAAATTAAAAATATTTTTATATTATATCTTAAAAATAGGGTAATATGACGAATTATACAGCTTCAATATGCACATGTTGTTCAGGCGTAAATGCCGGCGTGCATGAAATATGTAACGTCATTTTTCCATCCCAATAAAATTTTTCATTTTTATCGATTAAAATAACATCGCCTGCATTTAACAAATATTCTTTTCCATCCACAACTATTTTTCCACTGCCTTCGTGCACGAAAACAATTTCTTTACACTTTGTATTAGTCGCCAATCCCGTATCTGGATAACACGCAGAAATTTTTGCAATCGCAAAATTAATATCATGATCATGAATTGGAAACTCAGAAACAACACAGCGATCACTATTTTTTCGTTCGATTGCTTGATTTTTAGTACATTTCAGCATATGCGTTCTCTTTAGTGCAAAATATATTATTGATCGGTGCGATTGTCGAGAGTAATATTTGATTATATGAAAACACCTTCTGAACTCCGCATCATCGCAGGCACTTTTCGCAGCAGAAAAATAGTATTTTTTGAAGAGGATGGTTTGCGACCAACACATAATCGGATTCGTGAAACTGTTTTTAATTGGCTCGCAGATGAAATAGAAAATAAAAATTGTTTGGATGTTTTTGCGGGCAGTGGCGCGATGGGATTTGAAGCGATATCGCGCGGTGCGAAACAGGTTACGTTCTGTGATATATCAAAAATTATCATTGAAACCATTAAAAAAAATGCTGAAAATTTAAAAATCACGAATGCTGATTTTATTCAGTGTGATTTTATATCTCAAAATGCACTAAAAAATAAATTTGATATTGTTTTTATTGATCCGCCATTTAAAAAAAATTTATTATTAAAAGCATGTGAATTATTAATATCACGTGATTTATTGAATAAAAATGCAGTTATTTATTTAGAGTTTGAAAAAAATTCGGTTGATTTATCACAGCTACCAAAAAATTGGGTGGTGAAAAAACATAAAAGTACGAAGACAGTTGAATATGCATTATACGAGACAAACACGTAAATTCTAAAATGGATGATGACCATTTACCGTAGGTTCATAATATTCTTTTTTTATTACAATTTTTCCGTCAGTATCTGCGGTAGAAAATAAAGTATATTTAGAATGCGCAAGATGATGGCCATAATTTTTATCGCGGTCTAACCAAGCAATCTCAAAAAATAACCTTGCACGATTAGGACTCAGTACGCAAGAATCATTATATTTTTTCGTTTTTTCAATTATTTCATTTTGAATTTGAATGGGTAATGTTTTCTTTCTTCCGTCTGGGCAAGCTAAAATGCTCGTTTCGCGTGCTGTGATTTTTGAGCTTATTTTTCGACTTAATAAAGCATAATACAAATTTTCTGCGATAGAAGATTCACCGTTTCTGGCGTATCCACCAAAACACATCACCAAATTAATTACAACTGGATTTAAAAAAGTTCCGGCAACTTTTTCGTTGATTAACAATTTTATTTTTTCAGCAACTGTATCAACAGTGATATTCGACTGAAGCTTAAAAAATATATCTTTTCGTTTTAAGGGATAGGCATGCCCTAACAATATTATTCTGGTATTTTTATCAATTTCATTTTTAAGGTTGTGTGAATTAACAGATGAAATAGAAATAATTTGATGCGCATTCAAAGAGCGATCTTTTGATTTCCATTTTATTTCAAACTGTTTCGCAAATCGATTTAGACTTTCATCATTTTCATCAATTAAAAGAATAAGCTGATTTCGCATAATTTAAGATTAAAATCGCATCCACTAAAATAAAAAAATTAATGGATGCGAATATGTTAACGCATTGTTGATGTTCGTGGTGGTTGTTGTAATTCTGGTTGATGAGCGGGAATAACAGAAGTTATTATGTTTAAATGACTCATGTTGTCAACAGTGACTGGTTTACCATCTGCACCTAAAACCGGTGCAACTTTTGAAAAATCAGGCTCGCCATTAGGTCTAACTGGATAAGCAACAAGTTCTTCATGGCCAGTAAATGGAGCATTTGCGCTTCCAATTCTTGCGCGACCATATGGATTATGTCGGCTTTCTTCGCCAGCACAAGCGGCTGCAAAACACATCGCCACTCCAGCAATAACACCAGCGCCAACAATGATAATTGGCGCACCCGCCGCAGTCGCAGCAGCAACGTAACCAATCTGTAATTTTGATAACCCTAACATTGCAGCACCTGTTGCACCGAATGCACCTGATAACAATACATCAGCAGACAAAGATGCTCCTGATGCAGCATTACGATCTGATGAGTAGCCAACTGTCATTAGCCCTGCAGCACAACAAGCAATTGGTCCAGCAATAACAGCTGATCCTGCTGCTGCTGCACCTGCAACTGTTGCAAGCTTTACAACTGCCGCTCCATTAACTGTCCAACCCGCTGCATTTAAGATTGCCCCACCAACTGCAGCACCAGCAGCTGATACCCCAGATGACAAACCAGTTAACCCAACTGCAGTTGACCCAAAAAAACAACAATTACGAAGAGGAGATCTAGACATGTTTTAAATCCTTATAAAATTAGTTTTAGAGAAAATTACAACAGGAATGCTATCACATGGTTTTTAAAAATAAAGTTATTAATTAACAAAATATTGAACTGATCATTTCAGCATTTTTAATTATTTTTTCCAACCACTACCGTTGTTAATTTATCCACATCAATATTTTTCTGAAACGCTTTTTTAATTTGCTCGCTTGTCACAGCATCAATATTTTTCTCATACATATCAAGATAATTTAACGGGCGATGGTAAAAAGCGATATTAGAAACCACTGCTAAAATAGCACTATTTGAAGATAACGATAATGGAAATCCATGAATCATACTTTGTTTTGCAATATTTAATTGTTCTGCCGTTGGACCTTCATCAATAAATTTTTTCAATAATTTTTTAATTAAGTCATTTGCGGTATCGACTGTTGAAGATTTTGTTTGTAAATAAATCATAAAGGGCCCACGATACTGAAGCGGGTCAAATGCGCTTGTTACAGTATAAACTAAACCACGTTTTTCACGCACTTCGTCGTATAAAACAGAAGATTGCAAACCACCAAAAATTGCATTACCAACCATTAATGCATAATAATCGGGGTTTTCACGTGTTATTCCGACTTGTCCAATCATTAATGTGCTCTGTGTTGATGGAAAATTAATTTTATTTATGTCAGATGTTTTATCATGTTCTGCAAAAGATAATGCTGGGATAATTTTGCCTTCTGGTAAATTTCCCGCAATTTTTTTTGAAAT
The DNA here is from genome assembly GCA_001801815.1 of Gammaproteobacteria bacterium RIFCSPHIGHO2_12_FULL_36_30. Classification (GTDB taxonomy): domain Bacteria; phylum Pseudomonadota; class Gammaproteobacteria; order Coxiellales; family Coxiellaceae; genus 2-02-FULL-42-43. The sequence continues at coordinate 270,947 of MGXU01000001.1, read as the reverse complement.
TATTTTTGCTTGCGCTTCTGTAATATCACCCACTAAAATTAAATCTGCATTTGCACCAACATAATATTTTTTATAAAAACTAATTAAATCATTTTGTGTTAACGCAACAATAGATTCGTTATTTCCAATTGGATTGTGCGCATAAAAATTATTTTGATAAATTGTTTTGTAAAATGCATTGCTGGCTATTTGTGATGGATCTTGTGCTTGCGATTTTATTGCCGACAATAATTGTTCTTTTACGCGATTTATAACATCAACAGGGAAGGCGGGGGTTGAAATCACAGTCGAAAAATTTTCTAACGCTGTATTTAAATAATTTTCACGAGTTGTTGTCCGCAATAAAACACCTGCCATATCACGATTTGCAAACACTCGAAATTGCGCACCGACATTTTCAAAATTTTTTGCAATCTGTTCTGTTGATAAATTATTTGCTCCTTCACCGATCATTGCATTTGTTAAAGTGCCTAAACCATATTGATTTCCATCGTGCGAAGAGCCAGCAGAAAAAATTAATTCAGCATCTAACATCGGGATTTCTGTGCGACGCACAAAAAATACTTGTGTTTTATTGCTTAAAACCCAGTGTTGGATTTTGATTGATAGATTATTAGAAAAAATTGAAGTTGAAAATAATAAGAAAATTAAAATAATTATTTTTTTCATTTTGGAATCAACTCCGCCACCGTCAAATTATTCTTCACAAAATATTTTTGCGCATCTGCACGAATATCTTCCGGCGTTACCAATTGTATTTTCGCAGCAAACTGATCACTCTCACGCCACGACAATCCTACCATTTCTGGTTCGCCCAACGAAAACATTTGCTTCATCAACGAATCATTTTGATAAATGCGACTTGCAATTAATTGTGCTTTTGCGCGATTTAATTCGTCCTGTGTAACCAATGTTGTATGCAAACGTTTTACTTCATCAAAAAATGCATTTTTAAGCTGCAAAACACTATATTTTGGCGTTGGCGTTCCAGAAAAAATAAATTGTGTTCCATGCAAATGATATAAACTATAATTTGCATCTGCTTCAACTGCAATTGCATGCTCACGAATTAAATCATCTGATAATCGCGCGCTATCACCACCACTTAAAATTTGTGCGATTAATAATAATGTGTATGAATGAGCAGGAACATGATAACCCATCACTAACCATGGTAACTGTGCAGGAATATTTACAATAATATCTTTTTCACCAAGCGCGTGAATTTCTTGGCGTGGTTTTAATACTGGAATTACAGATGGTTTTATATTATTAAAATATTTTTTTACTTCCGAATAAACTTTATCAGCATTAACATCGCCAATTACAATAATTACTGCATTATTTGGCGCATAAAATTGATGATACCAATTTTGTAAATCATGAATTGTGTAATGTTCAATATCTGTCATCCAACCAATCACAGGATGATGATATGGATTATTTACAAATGCTGCTGCATTAAAACGCTCATAAGTAACAGATTGTGGATCATCATCAACGCGCATGCGTCGCTCTTCCATTACAACTTTTCGCTCATTTTGAAATGCTTTTTCATTGAGTAATAAATGTTGCATGCGATCAGCTTCTAATTGAAAAGTCATATCCAATTTTTTTGGTGCAACAGTTTCATAATAAACTGTAAAATCCCGCGCTGTATTCGCATTATTATCACCACCACTATCACCGACCATATGATTAAAAACACCCGAACCAAATTCTTTTGTGCCTTTAAACATCATGTGTTCTAACATGTGCGAAATTCCAGTTTCGCCATTGTGTTCATAACTGCTGCCCACTTTGTACCAAATTGAACTTAAGACAACTGGCGCACGATGATCTTCGCGAACAATTAATTTTAATCCATTTTTTAGCTGAAATTCCTGCGTATTTGATGCAAATGTGGTTGATATAAATAGAAGTAAAATGAAGTTTAAAAAAATATAACGCATACTTTCCTTGTGGCGCGTAAAGATGTTACGATTCATGCATTCATTTTATAGGTTAATACGCCAATGTTCCAATTTTTAAAATCAAAATCAGAAAAAGAAACGATTTCGGAAGCATCCCCTGAGAAAAAAAGTTGGTTTGGACGATTAGCGGATGGTTTAAAACGCACACGCAAAAATTTTTCGGATGGGCTCGCCAATCTTGTGTTGGGTAAAAAAACGATTGATGCTGAATTAATAGAATCACTCGAAACATTATTATTAACAGCTGATATTGGCATTGAAGTAACAAATCATTTACTACAAAAAATGGCGGATCGCGTTAACCGAAAACAATTATCTGATCCTGCTGCATTAAGTGATGCATTAAAAGAAGAAATGGTTGCATTATTAAAACCATACGAATCACCATTAATGATTAATCAAAAACCATTTGTCATTTTAATGGTTGGAATAAATGGTGCGGGAAAAACAACAACGATTGCGAAATTAGCACAATATTACTTAAAACAAGGCAAATCAGTAATGTTGGCGGCGGGTGATACTTTTCGCGCAGCGGCAATTGATCAATTAAAAGTGTGGGGTGATCGCAATAAAGTTACAGTTATTGCACAACAACCCGGCGCAGACAGTGCATCAGTTATTTATGATGCAATGCAATCAGCCCATGCGCGCGGCATTGATATTTTAATTGCAGATACAGCGGGAAGATTGCATACACAAGCACATTTAATGAATGAATTAAAAAAAATAAAACGCGTGATGCAAAAAATGGATGCGCAATCGCCGCATGAAACAATGTTAATTGTAGATGCAGGCATCGGACAAAATGCATTAAATCAAGCAAAAGAATTTAATGAAGCTATTGGATTAAATAGCATCAGTGTGACAAAATTAGATGGGACTGCAAAAGGTGGCATGGTATTTGCGATTACGCATCACACACAATTACCGATTCGTTTTATTGGTGTGGGCGAACAAATGGATGACTTAAAACCATTTGAAGCAAATGCTTTTGTAGATGCTTTATTTACAGGGAATTCTTCTGATGATTGAATTTAATAACGTCGCAAAAGAATATCACGGACACGCTGCATTATCTCAAGTTACATTTTCTATGAAACCAGGTGAAATGGCTTTTTTAACAGGGCATTCTGGTGCAGGAAAATCGACCGTTTTAAAACTCGCGATGCATATTGAACAACCCACGCGTGGCAATATTCAAATTAATCAATTTAATTTAGCGCGATTATCGAAAAGACATATTCCATCATTGCGTCGTCGCATCGGAATGATTTATCAAAATCCACAACTATTACAAACACAAACTGTATTTGATAATGTTGCGTTACCGCTATTAATTCAGGGTTATCATCAACGTGAAATGAAACGTCGTGTGCATGCAGCATTAGATAAAGTGGGGTTGTTATCAAAAGAAAAATTATTTCCAAATGAATTATCTTGCGGCGAACAACAACGTATTGGAATTGCGCGCGCAGTTGTGAATAAACCCGATATTTTATTAGCAGACGAACCGACTGGAAATTTAGATCCAGAACTTTCAATGGAAATTTTGCGATTATTTGAAGCATTTCATTCGGTTGGCGTTACAGTATTAATTGCAACACATGATTTATCGCTGATTGCGCAAATGCCGTATCGCATGATTACACTTCTTAATGGATGCACGCGATGTCAAGACAAATAAAAATGACACATTCTATTTTCATACGGTGGTTATTATCTCACGTACGTGCAGTCAAATTTGCATTTTCAGAATTATTGCGCGCACCTATTTCTAATTTTATTACTTTATGTGTGATTGGAATTGCAATTGCATTACCAGTTGGATTTTTTGTTTTATTGCAAAATTTGCAAACGGTCGACACAACTTGGAATATCAGCACACCCACAATTTCTTTGTATCTCAAATCTGATATTACTTCCGCACAAGCAAATAATTTAATTCAATCACTGCAAAATAATTCAGACATTGCAAAAATAAATTATGTTTCACCCGATCAAGGTTTAGCATTATTTGAAAAAAATACGCCGTTTAATAATATTGGGGATTTATTTCAACACAATCCTATTCCTGGCGTTGTCACTGTTTTTCCAACGACGCGAAATCAAAATCCACAAGCAATAAATACCTTATTTCAAACATTAAAAGCATTGCCTTTAGTTGATGTTGCGCAGCTTGATGTAAATTGGGTTACGCGTTTATTTGATATTGTTTCTATCGGGAAAAAAATTACGAATGCGATTTCACTTTTATTTGGATTTGGTGTGATATTAATTATTGGTCACACATTGCGTTCATCATTATCAGATCACATTAACGAAATACAAGTGATGAGATTAATTGGCGCGACAAATGCTTATATTCGCAGGCCATTATTATATCGCGGTATTTTATATGGTTTGTTAGGCAGTATCATCGCATTATTATTAATTCTGATTTTCTTTTCGCAATTACAATCACCGATCGCGCAACTTGCACAAACTTATCAAACACCATTTCATTTACAAAAAATTTCATTTTTGCTGAGTTTTAAGGTGTTATGCGCATCAATGTTGGCGGGATTAATTGGCGCTTGGATAATTACAACGCAGTTTTTAAATCAGCCGGAATTAACCGATTAGTTGAAAATTTTCGCTTCTTACGCTATGCTTTCTGCCATGAAAAATAACTCATTAACATTTGCATCAAACTCACTGTCCGTTGGTAGTTTAGGTTCTTACATTCATTGGGTTAACCAAATTCCGTTACTAACGGAAAATGAAGAACAATCATTAGCGACGCGTCTCAAACAATTCAATGACTTAGAAGCTGCGCGTCAACTTGTCATGTCGCACTTACGTTTTGTAGTGAAAATCGCACGTTCATATTCTGGTTATGGTTTACAACTTGCTGACTTAATTCAAGAAGGTAACATTGGTTTGATGAAAGCGGTCAAACGATTTAACCCTGAAATTGGCGTACGTTTAGTGTCTTTTGCCGTGCATTGGATTCGCTCTGAAATGCATGAATTTATTATTCGCAATTGGCGCATCGTAAAAATTGCAACAACAAAAGCACAACGTAAATTATTTTTTAATTTACGCAAAGCATCAAAAGAGCGCAGCTGGTTTAGTGATTCTGAAATTGCTGCGGTTGCGGATGAATTAAAAGTGTCGCATCAAGATGTGCGACAAATGGAAATGCGCATGAATAATCATGATCAATCATTAGAATTTTCCGATGAAAATGATGATGATCAAATCGCATGGCAATCACCAATTAATTATCTTGAAGATAAATCTGCGAATCCAGAAAATAATTTAGTTGAGATGAATTTTGAAGATCAACAAACTAAAAAATTATATAGTGCGATGGAATCACTAGATGAACGCAGTAAAATCATTATTCAACAACGATGGTTGAATGCAGAAAAATCTACATTAGAAACATTGGCGCAACAATTTAGTATTTCGCTTGAACGTATTCGTCAATTGGAAAAAAATGCGATGCAGAAAATGCGGTTAGCGATTTCTGAATCCACGCAGTAAATTTGGATTGTTAATTGCGTCGTCCATTAGCTTTAATCGTTTTTTTACCTCAGTCTCAGAATAACAACATGAATGATATCTTTCTAGCTGCTCGCACATATCATTGTAATCATTTGGGGTCAGATCTTTTGAATATTTTGCAAGTAACAACTTTAATTGAGAATCATTATGCACCAAATCTAAAATCGCTGTCTGAATCATACAAATCAAACCGAGCTTCTCATCTGATGTAACATGACGCGCTGGAAAAAAACGGTATTTTGATAATGATAGTGTAAGTCTTTTCATAATAATTACTCCTGCATAATGAAGTTTTATTATCAAAACAATCAAAACTTTTCCAAGATCACCGCTTTATCCTCAAATTCCTCCCAAAATTCACCTATTATTATCCACAAAAAATATATTTGTAACTTATTGATTTAAAATCATTTTTTAATTTTATCCACATGTTGACAACTTTTATCCACGCTTATAAATCGAGCGACGAGTTCGATATTACTATTTAAAAATAAAATAAAATTAATAAATAAGGATAATAAAAAAGATGGATTGAAGTTACGTGTTGAAATCGTTATAGTGTCTAGCATTATCTTCACTCAACTTAAGGAAAAAACCGTGAAAAAAACTATTCTTTGGACACTCATTTCTGTTTTTACCACATTAATGTGGATTGGTGTAGGAAAATTTGCATATGCAGATGAAACTAGCACAGCAACAACACCTGCCGCGACAACAACTACTACAACATCAACTACGCCAACAATGGCAACACAAACTGCTGTGGAACAACCTAGCTCTTTTACACCATCACAAGTTGAACAACTTCACACAATTATTAAAGATTATTTAGTTCAAAATCCACAAGTATTGGTTGAAGCATCTCAAGTGTTGCAGGCGCAACAAGAAAAGAAAATGCAAACACAAGCAATGTCAGCAATTGAACAAAATAAGAATGCATTATTTAACGACGCGCAATCTCCATCAATTGGAAATAAAAATGCGTCAGCAACATTGGTTGAATTTTTTGATTATCAATGTGGGCACTGTCGCGAAATGGCACCGCAAATTGAAAAATTAGTTTCTGAAGATAAAAATTTACATGTTGTATTTAAAGAATTACCTATTTTTGGCGGAGCGTCTGAATACGCTGCAAAAGCAGCATTAGCAGCAGCAATGCAATCACCAGAAAAATATTACAAATTTCACAACGCATTATTTTCTGCGAAAGGTCCATTAACAAAAGAAACGGTTTTGGGTCTTGCAAAAAAATCAGGTCTGAATGTTGCAACACTAACAAAAGATATGAATTCGCCTGAAATTAATAAACAAATTAGAGACAATTTCACATTAGCACAATCATTAAAAATTATGGGTACGCCAACATTTGTGATCGGTAATTCTGCGCAAACAAAATTTGCTTATATTCCAGGCGCAACTTCTTTATCATCACTACAATCACAAATTAAATCTGTGCAATAATATTTTTATAGAGACGCGATTCGTCGCGTCTCTTATTTGGGTTAATTATGTTATCCCTTAAAAAACCATTCACATTCCAAGAAATTATTTTTACACTACAACAATTTTGGGCAAACCAAGGTTGCGTTATTATTCAGCCGATTGATTTAGAAGTTGGTGCAGGCACATTTCATCCATCTACATTTTTGCGCGCAATTGGTCCTGAGCCTTGGAACGCTGCATTTGTGCAACCATCGCGTCGTCCGACGGATGGTCGTTACGGAGAAAATCCAAATCGTGGACAACATTATTATCAATTTCAAGTGATGTTAAAACCATCGCCAAATAATATTCAAGAATTATATTTAGATTCATTGCGCACACTCGGAATTGATCCGCTGTTACATGATATTCGTTTTGTTGAAGATAATTGGGAATCACCAACATTAGGCGCGTGGGGTTTAGGCTGGGAAGTTTGGCAAGATGGGATGGAAATTACGCAATTTACTTATTTTCAGCAAGTTGGTGGTTTGCCTTGCAATCCTGTGACTGGCGAAATTACTTACGGTCTCGAACGTCTCGCAATGTTTTTGCAAAATAAAGATAGCATGTATGATTTAATTTGGACGGAAAATTCACGCGGCACGATAACATACGGAAATGTTTTTCATCAAAATGAAGTTGAAATGTCTGCATTTAATTTTGAACATGCTGACACAAAAAAATTATTTGAATTATTTGATTTTTACGAAAAAGAATCATCGCGTTTAATTGAATTACAATTACCATTAGTTGCATATGAAATGGTTTTGAAAGCATCTCACATTTTTAATTTATTAGATGCAAGAAAAGCAATTTCAGTATCTGAAAGACAACGATTTATTTTGCGCGTGCGTAAATTAAGTTTTGGTGTTGCAAATGCTTATTTTGTAGCGCGGGAAGCATTAGGATTTCCATTATTATGAGCACACAAGATTTTCTACTAGAAATCGGCTGCGAAGAAATTCCTACAAATGCGCAACAATATTTATCGCGCGCATTACACGATCAATTTATTCAAGCGCTCGCTGATAATAAATTATCACACGGCGAAATAAAATGTTTTGCAACGCCGCGTCGATTAGCAGTATTAATTACTGGATTAGAAACAACACAAGCACCACAAAGTACTGAGCGCCAAGGTCCTGCATTACAAGATGCGTACGATAAAAATGGAACACCAACTTTAATGTGTTTAGGATTTGCAAAATCATGTGGCGTTTCTGTCGATCAATTAAGTGTAAAAGAAACACCGAAGGGAAAACGTTTAATTTGTATCTGTAAAAAGCCAGGTCTTGAAACAAAAATATTATTGCCAGAAATAATTACAAAAATCATTTCACAATTACCAATAAAAAAACCAATGCGATGGGGGAAATCAACAGCGGCTTTTATTCGTCCTGTGCATTGGGTGGTAATGTTATTTGGCGATGAATTAATTTCTACTGAAATTTTAGGTGTTGCAACAACACGCGACACAATTGGGCATCACTTTCATCATCCAAAAAAAATGCACATCGTAAAACCAGGTGATTACAATATGATGTTATATTCACAAGGTTTTGTTATTGCTGATTTTGAAACGCGCAAAAATGTTATAAAAAAAGCTATTTTATCCGCTGTAAATGCAAATCAAAAAATAATTGTTGATGAAAATTTATTAGATGAAGTAACTGGATTAGTTGAATGGCCAGTTGTTTTAGAGGGAACATTTGATAAAAAGTTTTTATCTGTTCCAAAAGAAGCATTAATAACAACCATGCAAACCAATCAAAAATGTTTTCCAGTGATGGATCAACAAAATCAATTGTCGCCGCATTTTATTTTAGTCAGTAATTTGATGAGTAAAACGCCAGAAACAGTGATAAAAGGAAATGAGCGTGTTATTCATGCAAGATTATCTGACGCTGCATTTTTTTACGAACAAGATTGCAAGCAAACATTATCAGATTATTTGCCGAAATTAGATCATCTTGTATTTCAAGATCAATTAGGAAATTTGGGTGATAAAACACAGCGTTTAATTAAATTATCAAGCATGGTTGCAAAAGAAATTCATGCAAATATTACAGAAACAAAAAAAGCCGCGACACTTTCAAAATGTGATTTAGTGACTGGAATGGTGGGTGAGTTTCCAAATCTACAAGGAATAATGGGATATTATTACGCACTGCATCATCATGAATCCGAAAATGTTGCAACGGCAATTTCAGAACAGTATTTACCAAAATTTTCTGGCGACATTTTACCAACAACTTTACCAGGGTGTTGTTTAGCATTAGCAGATCGTATCGATACAATTGTTGGTGTTTTAGGAATTGGGAAAGCACCGACTGGCGATAAAGATCCATTTGCGTTACGACGCGCAGCACAAGGTATTTTACGTATTTTAATTGAAAAAAATCTTGATGTGGATTTAGAAAATTTATTATCGGAATCTAAAAAATTATATGGAAATTTGTTAACAAATAAAACTGTTATTACAGAATCATTTGATTTTATCATGGCGCGATTAAAATCGTTTTATCTTGAAAAAAATATTACGGTTGATATTTTTGAATCTGTACTAGCTTGTCATCCAACATCACCGATTGATTTTGATCGCAGAATTAAAGCAGTTTTACAATTTCAACAATTACCAGAAGCAACTAGTTTAGCTGCTGCAAATAAACGTGTTAGTAATATTTTAAAAAAAGAAAAAAATACAAAATTCAAACCTGTAAATAGCGCTTTATTCGAATTTGATGCCGAACATTATTTATCAAAACAATTAGCAGAGCGTACAAAAATAGTTGATGCGTTATATAAAAATAATAATTATGAAAAAGCACTTACTGAATTATCAACCTTAAAAGAACCTATCGACCAATTTTTTGAATCTGTTATGATTATGGTTGATGACGAAAAGAAAAAACAAAATCGTCTTGCATTACTCGCCTCAATTCGCACTTTGTTTACCAAAGTTGCAGACATTTCATTACTACAATAACTGTTCACAACTTCTGTATAACAACCTCAAAACCCTGTGCATTTCATTCCAAAAAACTTATCCACAATTCTATCCACAGTTAAAAACCTAAGCTTAACCCAACATAAAAAATAATATAACTAATTGATTTTAATCAATTAATATAACTTATCCACAGAAAAAGTGCTCAGTAACTATATCTACTATCTAAATATTAAATAAATATAAATATAGTAAGGTTGTACGTGCATTAATCAATTAAATGATTTTAAAGTTGAGTCCGGCATCACTTACACGTATCATCATGCAATTATTTTTGCCGAGGATTTTATGTTAAAAAGATTTGTATTTTTCAGCTCATTTGTATTTTTTTCTTTCAGTTGTTTTGCAGGCCCAATGTGGCATTGTATTGCGAATAACACAGCAGGCGCTGTATGGAATCAATTTGGTAATACCGAGTCTGCTGTGCGCTCTGCAGTACAAAAAGAATGTATTCCAAACAATGATCATAAAGAATGTGCAATTGTTTGTTTTCCACCCAGAATTTATTATCGTTGCATGTCGCATGACACAGTACCAGTTATTAAAGATTTAAAACCAGGTCAAGTTCAACCAAAACAAGGAACGTGGTACTGGACATCTTTTAGCAGACAAGTAGCAATCAATGGCGCTCGCGACGCATGTCGTCATAACAGTGCTTTTGGTGGTTGTTATGTTGATACAAAATCTTGTGCATCATCTTAATTTAAGCGTGGAGAGAAAAAATGCGTTCTTTAATTTTTATTTTTAAATTAGTTCTGTCAGTAATTGCCATATCGTTATTAGCAGGTTGTTCGTACATGAATGAAGTATCCAATAAAAATCCATCCATTCAAACACCCGCTGGACTAAAACCGGCAACACCAAAAGCAAGTTGCCAAGATTGGTGTCATAACGGTTGGTGTTCGACGCATTGTGAAAATGCCAGCACATCAAATTAATTTTATTTAAAAAATCACATCGGATAGGAAAACATGAAGTTTTTGTTTGTCTTTGGAACACGCCCTGAAGCAATTAAATTATGTCCGCTGATATTATATTTAAAAAAAATAGCGCATGTTGAAGTGTGTATTACAGGACAACATAAAGAATTAATTGAACCAATATTAACTTTATTTCAAATCACACCAAATTATGATTTAGCGCTTTTACAACCCAATCAAGCATTAAGTGATTTATCGGCGCGTTGTATTCAAGCTATCAGCACTATTTATCAAGCAGTTCAACCAGATTGTGTAATTGTGCAAGGTGATACAACTACAAGCATGTGCGCTGCTTTATCCGCGTTTTATCAAAAAATTCCTGTTGCGCATGTTGAAGCGGGATTACGCACATATGAACTATATTCACCATTTCCAGAAGAAATAAATCGACAAATAATTAGTCGTATTGCGCATTACCACTTTGTTCCAACAGAAAGAAATAAAAATAATTTAATTACTGAAGGCTGCGATCCAAAAAATATTTTTGTCACAGGAAACACTGGAATTGATGCGTTATTATGGATTTTAAAAAATAAAACTGTTTCTGTAGATTCTATTATTGATTTAAAAAATAAAAAATTAATTTTAGTAACTGGTCACCGTCGCGAACATTTTGGATTGCCATTTGAGCAATTATGTTACGGCATTAAAAAAATCGCCGAAGCATTTCCTGATGTTGTTATTGTTTATCCAGTACATTTAAATCCAAATGTCCAAAAACCAGTGCAAAAAATTTTAAATGAATTAAATAATGTTAAATTAATTCCACCATTAAATTATCCGGACTTTGTAGCACTCATGTCAAAAGCAAGTTTAATTTTAACTGACAGTGGTGGCGTGCAAGAAGAAGCGCCGAGCTTAAATGTGCCAATTTTAGTAATGCGTGATGCAACCGAAAGACAAGAATCGGTTGAACAAGGATTTAGTTTTTTAGTTGGCACTGATTCTCAAAAAATATTTAATTTCGCAAAAAAATGTTTATTAGAAAAAGATTTTTATCAACCGATTGGTGGCAATCCATATGGCGATGGAAAGGCAGTAGAAAAAATTGCGGCTATTTTACAAGTAAAAATAAAAAAAATGGTTGCGGTATGACACGAAGCGCAATCATAGAATTATCTGAAAAAAAAACAACTAACTCACGTTTCCATAAAGCATTACAAGATATCTTTTTAGGTATGGGTATGTGGCGTATTTGGATGATGTTAGGTTGGCAAGATATTCGTCTGAGATACAGACGTTCCAGCTTAGGTCCATTTTGGATCACATTAACCATGGCAATAACTATTTATTCTTTAGGATTTATTTATAGTCATCTTTGGAAAACATCAATGGATGATTTTGTTTTATATTATGCAACCGGACTTTTATCGTGGACATTAATGGTCACCACAGTGATGGAAAGTTCAAATATTTTTCTTGAATCTAGAACTTATTTATTACAAATGCATGTTCCGCTTTCGGTTTTTATAATGCGTTTATTGGTGCGTAATTTTATTGTATTTTTACATAATTATTTAGCGGTTATTCCTTTGTTAATTTATTACCATTCAAAATTAAATATACATATTTTATTAATTTTTCCAGCATTATTGCTTATTTTTTTATGCGGATTTACTTTTAGTATGTTATTAGCAATTGTCGGATTACGTTTTAGAGATATTGGTCAGCTTATTACAAGTTTAATGAGTCTCGCTTTTTTTCTAACGCCAATTATGTGGATGCCGACAAACCTGCCAAAAAAATTAGATTTTATTATTAACTATAATCCATTTGCTCAATTTGTTGAATTGATTCGCGCGCCTTTAATGGGACAATTACCAAGCGAATACGCTGTAAAAGCAGTATTTTTTATTTTCATTGTTGGTGTAGTACTTATGCTGTGGTGTTTAACAAAAGTGCGACACCGCATCGTGTATTGGTTGTAGGATGTTGTTATGTCAAATGTAATATTAAATTCCGTGTCTGTTGAATTTCCCGTGTTGGGATTCAGTGCAAAATCACTTAAGAAACATTTAGTACGTGTTAGTACAGGCGGTGTTTTTGGAAAAACAACACACCACGATTTAGTAACAATAAAAGCACTTAAAAATATTAATCTTCGATTAAATCCAGGTGATCGTCTTGGATTAGTTGGACACAATGGCGCTGGAAAAAGCACTTTATTACGCGTTATGTCAAAAATTTATGAACCAACACATGGTAATGTATTTGTACAAGGAAAAGTATCTGCATTATTGGATGTTATGTTAGGTATGGATTTTGAATCAACTGGATATGAAAACATTATGATGCGCTGCGTGTTTCATGGATTATCACGGCGCGAAATTATAAAAAAACAAACTGAAATTTGCGAAGCAACTGAGCTTGGTGATTTTTTATCTATGCCAGTTAGAACATATTCAAATGGAATGATGGTTCGTTTAGCATTTTGTATTGCCACTAGTGTTGTACCAGAAATATTAATTTTAGATGAAATGATTGGCGCTGGAGATGCAAATTTTATAAAGCGATCAGCTGAGCGTATTCAGTCTATGATTTCAGGCTCTAAAATAGTAGTGCTCGCTTCACATGATAATAATTTTATTGAACGAAATTGTAATGTGGTGCTTGTGTTAAATGCAGGTGAGATAAAATATTTTGGGCCAACTCATCAAGGATTAAAATACTATGAAGAAAATCGCACAAATTGATTGATATGAAAATATTACACATTTATAAAAGTTATTATCCATATACATTAGGTGGAATTGAAAAATTTATTGAAACTTTGTGTGAATGCACGACTGCGGCTGGAGTACAAAACGAATTACTTACTACAGCGCCATGTGATGAAATTGTATGTGATAAAAATGGCGCCATTATTAAAAATTATTATCCTGTTAGTATTGAAAAGTTTTCATGCCCTATCAGTTTTTCATTATTAAAAAATTTCAAAGTAAAAGCAAAAGCATGTGATTTGATTCATTTTCATTTTCCATGGCCTTTTGGTGATTTATTAAAATTATTATCTGGTGTGAAAAAGCCTTATATTGTTACTTATCATAGCGATATTATTCGTCAAAAATTAATTTTGCCACTTTATTCCCCCTTAATGAAATATTTTTTATCGCGCGCAAATAAAATTGTGGCAACTTCTGAAAATTATGTAAAATCTAGTCCTATTTTAAAATGTTTTCCGCATAATATGAGCGTAATACCAATCGGTTTAAATGATCGCGCCGCAGTTGATAGTAATTTAAAAAAACCAGAAAAACCTTATTTTTTATTTGTTGGTGTATTACGACAATATAAAGGACTTTCATTTTTAATTGAAGCGATGCGCAATGTTGAACATTACAATTTAATAATTGTTGGTGATGGTCCTTGTTACGGAGAACTTAAAATTTTAATTTCACGCTATCATTTGAAAAATGTTTTTCTGATTGGTTATGCAACAGAAGAAAAAAAATATGAGTTATATCAGAATGCATATGGTGTTGTGTCCTCTGCGCATTTACGAAATGAAGCTTATTGTTATATGTTGATCGAGGGATTAATGTTTGGAAAACCACTTATTTCAACAGAGTTAAACACCGGCACCTCATTTGTAAATGCGCACAAAAAAACAGGATTAGTTGTCCCGCCGGGTAACGCTTGCTCACTAAAACGAGCCATGAATGAATTAATTGAAAATAAAAGTGCAACAGCGGAATATGGAGCGAATGCGCGAATACGGTTTCAAGAATTATTTACCGCAGATAAAATGACAACGTCTTATATGGATATATATCAAAAAATTATTTATGACCAAAACAAAAAGCAATCTTAATGCTGATATTGTGATTATTGGTGCTGGTATTATTGGCATTACAATTGCACTTGAATTAAAAAAACGTTTTCCCGATCAGAAAATTATTATCATTGAAAAAGAATCGCATGCTGGTTTTCACGCAAGCGGTAGAAATAGTGGTGTATTACACGCTGGATTTTATTATACAAACGATAGTTTGAAAGCACGATTTTGTCGCGATGGTAATCGCGCGATGACACAATATTGTTTAGAAAATAATTTAAAGATAAATCAAAATGGAAAATTAGTTATTACAAAAAATGAGTCTGAATTAAAAACATTACAAACACTTTATGATCGTGGCATTAAAAATAATGTTAATTTAAAATTAATTTCAGAAATTGAAGCGCGTGAAATTGAGCCACGTGTTCGCACTATAAAACAAGCACTTTTTTCACCAGATACCGCATCTGTTGATCCAATTGAGGTGATGAAATCACTTGTTCGAGATGCAGAAAATAAAGAAATCGAATTTTTATACAACGAAAAATTTTTAAAACATGATCAAAAAGAAAAAACTATTACAACCAGTAAAAGAAAAATTCACACTGGATATTTAGTCAACGCCGCTGGTTTATATGCGGATAAAATTGCTAAACAATATGGATTCGGTTTGCGTTACGAAATTGTTCCATTTAAAGGATTATATTTATATTCAAATGAAAAGGTGGGCGCGTTAAAAACACATATTTACCCAGTCCCCGATTTAAATTACCCATTCTTAGGTGTACATTTTACAGTTACAGCACATGGAAAAATTAAAATTGGTCCCACCGCTATCCCAGCTTTTTGGCGCGAACAGTATAAAAGTTTTCATCATTTTTCCTTATTAGAAATGCTGAAAATTATAAAACGCGAAATGATATTATTTGCAAAAAATAAATTTCATTTTCGTGAAGTTGCAATACATGAATTAAAAAAATATCAAAAAAAATTTCTAGCAAACCAAGCTGCTTATATGATTGAGAATATGCGCATACAAGATTACAAAACATGGGGAAAACCTGGTATTCGCGCGCAATTAATCGATATGCGTGATAATACATTAGTTAATGATTTTTGTTATGAGGGTGATGATAGATCTTTTCACGTGCTGAACGCTGTTTCGCCCGCGTTTACTTGTTCATTCCCACTTTCTTCTTTTTTAGCTGATTGTATCGAACGTGCGTTATAGACAAAATGCCTGTTTCAACTTAAGTATTATTCTTGTTACTACATCGATTTTTTGTATAATGCTGTTTCTTTCAGTTAAATGAAAAAGGATCGTATGAATCAGTTTGAAAAAAACGAACAATGTGATATTTCAATTATTGTTCCTGTGTATAAGGAAGCAAATAATATTCAACCATTCCTTGCGAGAATTGAACCTGTTTTAGAACGTGTGAGTTTGAATTATGAAATTGTATTTTCTTTGGATCCGTCGCCTGACGATACTGAGTTAATTATTAAAAATGAAATACAAAGAAATCCACGAATAAAATTATTAATTTTTTCACGCCGCTTTGGACAACCTGCAGCAACGATGACAGGTATTTTATATTGTACGGGAAAAACATGCGTAGTGATTGATGTTGATTTACAAGACCCGCCTGAATTAATTACTGATATGTATCAAAAATTAAAAGAAGGAAACGAAGTTGTTTATGCGCAACGCATTTCACGAAAAGGCGAAACATTCTTGAAGCGTATTATCGCACACACCGGTTATAAAGTGATTAACGCTTTAAGTGATGTAAAAATACCGAGAAATACAGGTGATTTTCGCATTATGTCACGCAGAGTTATCGAAGAGTTGAGAAAATTAAATGAATCACATGGTTTTTTGCGTGGTTTAGTTTCGTATGTTGGTTTTAAACAAGCCGCAATAAAATATAATCGCGATGAACGTTATTCAGGAAAGGGAAATTACAATCGTATTACTGGCTCGCTGAAAATTGGTTTGAATGGACTCATTAGTTTTAGCAGTCGACCTTTACAGTTAATGTCTCTTGCTGGTGGGTTCATGGCTTTTTTTAGTTTTTTAATTGGTTTGTGGTATGTACTTCAAAAATTATTCGGATTTGGTTTAACACCAGGTTTGTCAACCACTGTGTTAGTTGTTACTTTTTTTTCTGGCGTGCAATTGCTTTGTTTGGGTTTGGTTGGTGAATACATAAGCCGTATTTATGATGAAGTGAAAAGACGTCCAATGTCTATCGTAGATCGTGTGATTGATAAAACGAAAGAAGTTAATTTACCATGAAACTATTTTCACTTATTTATTTTTTTGATAAGCGAACTTTATTTTTTTATTGTTTAACCGGAAGTTTATCGGCAATAGTTTATTTTCTTTTTTTTGGTGTGTTATGGCAAACATTTCATATTAATTACAAAATAGCAGTTTCAATTGCATATATAATGTCTGCTTTTGTTAATTTTACAATGAATCGCAAAGTAACATTTCAACACCACGGAAAAAATATACATCGGCAATTGATAAAATATTTAGTGATGGTGTTGATAAATTATTTAATTACGATGTTGGTCGTACATATAGTTGTTGTTGATATAAATTTGTCTCCTTATTTCGGAGTTGTTGTTGGCGTTGCTGTAACTATATTGTCAGGATATTTAATGGCAAAATCTTGGGTTTTTAAAATGGAGACAGCGCAATGAAATGCTTTATAACTGGCGCAGCTGGATTTATCGGCAGCAATTTAGTTGATCGATTATTACAAGATGGTCATCACGTTGTAGGCTATGATAATTTTTCTACTGGTTTGAAAGCATTTGTTGAAAATGCAAAAAATTATTCTCAATTTTCTTTAATTACAGGTGATTTATTAAATCAATCTTTATTAGAAGATGCTATGCGAGATTGTGATATTGTTTTTCATTTAGCTGCAAATGCAGATGTGCGTTTTGGAACAGATCACCCAGATAAAGATTTACAACAAAATACCATTGCAACATTTCATGTATTAGAAGCAATGCGCAAAAATGAAATTAAAAAAATTATTTTTTCTTCAACAGGGTCTATTTATGGTGAAGCAAAAATAATTCCAACACCGGAAGATTCACCTTCAATACAAACTTCATTGTATGGCGCATCAAAACAAGCTGCGGAAGGCTTAGTTCAAGCGTATTGTGAAGGTTTTGATTTTCAAGCATGGATATTTCGTTTTGTTTCTATTTTAGGTGAACGTTATACGCACGGACACGTATTTGATTTTTACAAACAATTAATTTCAAATCCAAGGCAATTATATATTCTTGGAAATGGCCAACAAAAAAAATCATATTTATATGTGCAAGATTGTATTGATGCAGTTTTATTTGCATTGCAAAATGCGCAAGAAAAAATAAATATTTTTAATTTAGGCACAAATGAATATTGTCAGGTAAATAATTCTATTCAGTGGATGTGTGATTATTTACAACTTACGCCCGCATTATCTTATTCGGGTGGTGAACGTGGGTGGATTGGCGATAACCCATTTATTTTTTTAGATACATCTCGTATTAATAATTTGGGCTGGAAACCAAAATTAACAATCAAACAAGGTATTATTAAAACTATTGAATTTTTGAAATCAAACCCGTGGGTTTTTGAAAAAAGGCAAATGTGTGAAGCAAAAGAAATTATTTCATAAAACCGCTATTATTACAGGCGCAAGTGAAGGTCTTGGTTTGGTAATTGCTGAGCATTTTATAAAAGCAGGCGCGAATGTTGTTATTTGCGCGCGTAATAAAAATAAATTAGATGATGCTTTAGCTGCATTAATACCGTTATGCGAAGAAAATAAAGTTATTGCGATTACTACCGATATTTCTTCTGAAATTGAATGTAATTATTGCGCAAAAACAACTTTAGATCATTTTGGAAAAATAAATATTTTAATTAATAATGCAGGCATTCACGGTGCAAAAGGTCCAGTTGATGAAGTGGATTGGGACGAGTGGGAATCTGCAATTGATATAAATTTAAAAGGCACTGTTTTAATGACACGCGCTGTGTTGTCGCATATGAAAAAAAATCATGCTGGAAAAATAATTATGTTATCAGGTGGTGGTGCAACAAAACCAATGCCAAATATGAGTGCATATGCCGCATCAAAAGCTGCGATTGTTCGTTTTTCAGAAACGCTTGCAGATGAAGTGAGAGAATTTAAAATCGATGTGAATGCAATTGCACCTGGCGCATTAAATACTCGATTATTGCAGGATGTTTTGCAAGCGGGGCCAAAATTAATTGGTGAGAAATATTATAATCAAATATTAGCGCAACAAAAAAATGGTGGAAATGATATTCATCGTGCTGCGGCATTATGTGAATTTCTGGCATCAGATGAAAGCAATGGTATTTCAGGAAAATTAATTAGCGCGATTTGGGATCCTTGGGAAAAATTATCAGATCATCATGATGAATTAATGACATCAGATATTTATACATTACGTCGAATCATTCCAGAAGATCGTAATAAAAAATGGGATGTATAATAATATGAAAATAGCAATTATCGGTTGTGGTTTGATCGGACAAAAAAGAGCAAACGCAATTCACGCATTGAATAATGATGCAAATTTAATTGCATGCGTTGATGTAAATATAGTGCGTGCGAATCAATTAGCATCACACTACGCAAATTGTTCCGCATATGATAATCACATTGAAATGTTGGAAAAAAGCAAACCAGATGTTGTGATTATTGCGACAACACATGAATCGCTCGCCATTTTATGTGAAGATGTAATTAAAGCTGGAAAACATGTGTTTTTAGAAAAGCCTGGCGCTAGAAATTCCGCAGAAATTTCACATCTTATAAAATTAGCAGAAAAATATGATGTACGAGTTGGTTTAGGTTTTAATCACCGACATCATCGCGCATTTCAAAAAGCAAAAG
This sequence comes from Gammaproteobacteria bacterium RIFCSPHIGHO2_12_FULL_36_30, assembly GCA_001801815.1. GTDB lineage: Bacteria > Pseudomonadota > Gammaproteobacteria > Coxiellales > Coxiellaceae > 2-02-FULL-42-43. The sequence goes on along the minus strand of MGXU01000001.1, from coordinate 251,241 downwards.
AAATAATTAATCAAGGAGCGATTGGTGAATTAATGTTTATTCGTGCGCGTTACGGACATGGTGGACGTATTGGATATGAAAAAGAATGGCGTGCAAATCCTATTTTATCAGGCGGTGGAGAATTGATTGATCAGGGTGTGCATTTAATTGATTTATCACGCTGGTTTTTAGGTGAATTTACAAACGTACAAGGTTTTTCACATACCTATTATTGGAATATGCCGGTTGAAGACAATGGATTTTTATTATTAAAAACAGCAAAAAAACAAGTCGCGTTTTTACACGCGAGTTGCACCGAATGGAAAAATACTTTTTCGTTTGAAATTTACGGACGAGATGGGAAATTACATGTGAATGGTTTGGGCGGAAGTTATGGAACTGAAACTTTATCATATTACAAAATGTTGCCGGAAATGGGACCGCCAGAAACAATTGTTTATGAATATCCCATGGCAGATAATTCGTGGACATTGGATATAGAAAATTTTTTAAATGATATTAAAAAAAATCAATTTGTATCGCCAAATTTACATGATGCGTTTCAAGCTTTAATAATTGTTGAGAAAATTTATCAGGAGTCATCACATGATTGTTACGCGTAGTCCACTACGAATTTCATTAGGCGGTGGCGGTACCGATTTACCATCTTATTACGAAAAACATAGTGGATTTTTAATCGCTGCCGCAATTGATAAATATGTTTATATTAATTTACATCAAACTTTTATTGATGAATTTATTATTAAATACTCACAATTAGAACGTGTCAGCACGGTGGATGAAATTAAACACCCTATTATTCGTGAAGCAATTAAATATATTGGATTAACAAAAAAAAATATTGAAATAACCAGCATGGCAGATATTCCAGCCGGAACTGGATTGGGATCGTCTGGAAGTTTCACCACCGCTTTATTAAAAACCTTGCATACATTACAAAAAAATTTAATTCACCCAAATGAGTTAGCAGAACAAGCATGTCATATTGAAATTAATTTACTAAAAGAACCGATTGGAAAACAGGATCAGTATATCGCTGCATATGGTGGCTTAACTTGTTTTGAATTTGATAACAACGGAAAAGTAAAAGCATGGCCATTAAAAATTGATACCGAAACATTATATAACTTAGAAGATAATTTATTATTATTTTTTACTGGATATTCTCGTTCTGCTTCTAGCATTTTGAAAGAACAAAATGATAAAAGCAGAATTAATAATTCAGACATGATTGATAATTTACACTTTGTAAAAGAGTTGGGATTAAAAAGCAAAAAAGCACTTGAAAATGGCGATTTGCATGAATTTGCGCATTTAATGAATGTGCATTGGGAACATAAAAAAAACCGTTCATCCAATATGACCAATACAGATATTGATCGTTGGTATGCGCTAGCGCGCGAGCATGGTGCATTAGGTGGAAAAGTAATTGGTGCAGGTGGCGGTGGATTTTTAATGTTTTATGCAGAAGATAAAATTAAATTACGTCATGCAATGCGTCAAGAAGGATTGCAAGAAGTGCGTTTTCGATTTGATTTTGGTGGTACACAGGTGGTGACAGAATCATGAGTTGTTTTCCAATTGTTATTTTAGCGGGTGGTTATGGCACGCGTGTTTCATCGATCGCAAATAACCTACCAAAATCTTTGATACCAATTGGCAAAGAACCTTTTGTTGCGCATCAATTGCGATTACTTGCATCCAAAGGATTTAAAGATGTTCTGATGTGTGTTGGTTATCAAAGTGATCAAATTAAAAATTTTGTGAAAGATGGAAATGCATTTCACTTAAATGTGAAGTACGCGCATGATGGTGATCAATTATTAGGAACTGGAGGCGCTATTCAATCTGCATTTTCGCAGCTTCCAGAAAATTTTTTTGTTGTTTATGGCGACGCTTATTTACAATGTGATTACGCAGATATTCAAAAAACATTTGAAAAAAGCTGCAAATTAGGATTAATGACAATTTATAAAAATAATAATCAGTGGGATAAAAGTAATGTGGAATATGATGGAAAAAAAATTTGTTGTTATAGTAAAACACACATTACACAATCCATGTCATACATCGATTTTGGTTTAAATATTTTTTCTAAAAAGGCATTTTTATCTTTTGCAAAAAAATCACATTTTGATTTATCTGAAGTGCATGAATCTTTAGTAAAACAAAATGAACTAGCAGCGTATGAAGTAGAAGAACGATTTTATGAAATTGGTTCAATTGACGGTATTTACGCATTGGAAAAACATTTAATGCAATAAAGCAGGAGAAAACAGTGGAATTTATCAATCAATATTTTTCAGAAGCAAAAAAAGTAATTGACCGGATTGATTGCAGCGCAGTTCATGACATGGTGAATTTATTGCTTAATGTAAAAAAACGAGCTGGTCGTTTATTTATTTTAGGTGTTGGTGGAAGCGCCGCTAATGCATCACATGCTGTGAATGATTTTCGCAAAATTGTTGGTATTGAAGCATATGCGCCAACAGACAATGTCTCTGAATTAACTGCACGAACAAATGATGAAGGATGGCACACAATTTTTTCAGAATGGCTAAAAATAAGTAGATTAAATGCAAATGATTTAATTTTTGTATTATCAGTTGGTGGCGGAAATCTTGAAAAAAATGTGAGTCCAAATTTAGTATCCGCATTGCAATATGCAAAATCAGTTGGCAGCAAAATTATGGGCATTGTGAGTCGTGATGGTGGATATACAGCGCAAGTTGCAGATGCATGTGTAATTATTCCTGTCATTACACAAACAAATACAACACCGCATGCAGAAGCATTTCAGGCGGTCGTCTGGCATTTATTAGTATCGCATCCATTATTAAAATCCGTTCCAACAAAATGGGAAACAGTGCAAGTTACTGCGGAGGTTGTGCAATGACAAATTATTCATTTCAGTTTCCTGTCATTAATGGAAAAATTCCCATTTGGAAAAATAATAATTTTTATTTAAATGATGAAATCTTAAAAGTATTGGAATACAGCGTTAATAATGCTGGATGGACAGATGAATTAACTGAGTTTCACGAAGAAACAGCAGGTGAAAATCATTTTATAGATACAGCTTCACGCGAGAATGCATTAAAACAAACGCAGCAATATGTTCAAGATAAAGAATCTACTGTTATTTTAGAAGTGGGTTGCTCATCTGGATTTATGTTAAAGACATTGCGTGATGCATTTCCTAAAAGTACTGTTATTGGCACAGATGTTGTGCGCGCACCTTTGATTAAATTATCTAAAGAAATATCTAATGTCCCATTATTGCTTTTCGATTTAGTGAATTGTCCATTACCGGATAACTGTGTAGATGCAGTGGTTATGTTGAATGTGCTTGAACATATTGAAAATGATTTAGGTGCATTGCAGCAAGTAATGCGTATATTAAAACCGGGTGGTGTTGTTGTGATTGAAGTACCGGCCGGCCCAAATTTATATGATATTTACGATAAAATATTAATGCACTATAGAAGATATACACTTTCATCTTTGCAAAAACAAACAGAAGCAGCTGGTTTTACCATCACAAAAAAATCACATCTAGGTTTTTTTATGTATCCTGGTTTTTGGTTTGTAAAGCAACGCAATAAGCGCTTATCAAACGAGTCACTTGCAATTCAACAACAAGAAATTGAAAAAAATATTCAGTCAACGGGTGATAATAAAATTTTGCATACACTTATGCGCTTTGAATTATTTCTTGGAAAAAAAATATCTTATCCTATCGGGATTCGTTGTTTGATGACATGCGTGAAAAAATAGAAAATAGTGTTGGCAATACACGTAGCCCTTCTTGATCAGCATTATGAATTAATTGACCATGCTATACCAACAGATTATATTGTCATCCACATATTATTCGGGGAAATGTGATGAAAGCGATACATGAAATGCACGTAAAAATATTTGCAGATGGCGCCGATAAGTCTGGAATGCTGGATATGTACAAAAATACTTGGATTAAAGGTTTTACGACTAATCCAACATTGATGCAAAAAGCAGGTATTAATGATTATGAAAAATTTGCGCGCGATATTGTTTCTTGTATTTCCGATCGCCCAATTTCATTTGAAGTATTTTCCGATGATTTTTCTGAAATGTACTTACAGGCAATAAAAATTTCTCAGTTTGGAAAAAATGTTTATGTTAAAATTCCAATTACAAATACGAAAGGCGAATCATCAGTAGATTTGATTCGTGAATTAGCAAATGAAGGTGTAAAACAAAATGTCACTGCATTAATGACATTGCAGCAAGTTGAATCGGTTAATCAAGCATTAGCAAAAGGTCCCGCAGCTTGTATTTCTGTTTTTGCAGGACGCATTGCAGACACAGGTCGTGATCCACTACCTATTATGAAAAAATCACTAGAAATAATGTCTGAAAATTCACAGCTAGAATTAATTTGGGCAAGCCCACGAGAATTATTAAACATTGTTCAAGCAGATGAAATTGGTTGTCATATTATTACGGTAACGAATGACTTATTAAAAAAATTATCATTAATTGGAAAAGATTTAAATTTATATTCATTAGAGACAGTTCAAATGTTTCGAACAGATGCAGTGAATGCGGGATTTAAATTGACGATAGATGAAATAGTAACAGCATAAGAAGAAATAGTAATGAAGAAAGTAGCGTTAATCACAGGCATTACAGGACAAGACGGTGCATATTTAGCAGAATTATTATTATCAAAAAATTATATTGTGCATGGAATTAAACGTCGATCATCACTTATCAACACTGATCGCATTGATCATTTATATCAAGACCCACACGAAGAAAATCGCCGTTTTTATTTACATTACGGCGATATGACTGATTCAAGCAGTTTAATTCGTATTATTCAACAAACACAACCTGACGAAATTTATAATTTAGCAGCGCAAAGTCATGTTGCAGTTTCTTTTGAAGAGCCAGAATATACGGCAAATTCAGACGCATTGGGTGCATTGCGTGTGCTAGAAGCAATTCGTATTTTAGGATTAGCAAAGAAGACACGTTTTTATCAAGCATCGACATCAGAATTATATGGTTTAGTGCAAGAAACACCGCAAAAAGAAACCACACCATTTTATCCGCGTTCACCTTATGCAGTTGCAAAATTATATGCTTATTGGATTACTGTTAATTATCGCGAAGCATTTGGATTTTATGCTTGCAACGGAATTTTATTTAATCATGAATCACCCGTTCGTGGAGAAACATTCGTAACACGAAAAGTTACTCGTGCATTGTCACGCATTAAATTAGGATTACAAAAATGCCTTTATATTGGCAATTTAGATGCGAAAAGAGATTGGGGTCATGCGCGTGATTATGTGAAGATGATGTGGTTGATGTTGCAACAAGAAACGCCAGAAGATTTTGTAGTTGCAACGGGACAGCAATTTAGTATTCGAGAATTTATTTTTTTAGCTGCGAAAGAATTGGGTATTAAAATTACGTGGCAAGGTTTTGGTGTTGATGAAAAAGGTTTTGACCAAAACGGTAATTGCATTATTAAAGTTGATGCGCGATACTTCCGTCCTGCTGAAGTGGAAACATTATTAGGTGATGCCACAAAAGCAAAGGAAAAATTAGGGTGGAAATCCGAAACTTCATTTCCACAATTAGTTTCAGAAATGGTGCAATCTGATTTAGCGGAAGCAAAGCGCGATGCATTAATTAAAGAGCATGGATATGCTGTTTTTGATTATCATGATTAAAATATAGAAATTCACATAATCGAAAATATTGAGACGAGGATTTTTTTGAAGTGAAAAATCATGGTTTTTATACAAATAAAGAATTACAAACGCTGGGGGTGCGATGTGGTTCCAATGTACTAATTAGCAGAAAAGTTTCTATTTACTGCACTCAATTAGAAATTGGTGAGAATGTTCGGATTGATGATTTTTGTATCTTGGTTGGCAAAATTAAAATAGGATCTTTTGTTCATATTGCAGCATTTGGGCAATTATCAGGAAGTTCAGGTATTACTATCGAAGACTTTTCTAATTTATCTAGCCGAGTTTCACTTTTTTCTCAGACGGATGATTACAGTGGTGAGTTTATGACAAACCCGATGGTAGATAATAAATTCACGAAAGTTACAAAGGGTGAAGTGATTATACAAAAACATTCAATTATTGGATCGGGCAGTGTTATTTTGCCACAAGTTACACTTGCAGAAGGAACTGCTGTTGGTGCACTTTCATTAATTAATAGCAATACACAGTCTTGGTCAATTTATGCAGGGATTCCAGCAAAAAAAATTAAAGATCGTAAGAAAAATCCTCTTCAGCTAGAAAAAGAATTTCTAAATGGCCTGAATTCATGACTATAAAATACCCCATCTACAAACCCTATTTGGTTGGCAATGAAAAAAAATATGTTAATCAATGCATAGAAAGTAGTTGGATTTCTTCGCATGGAGAATTTATAGATAAATTTGAAACTGCTTTTTCTGAATATTTGGGAATGAAATATGCATTAAGCTGTTCGAACGGAACAGTTGCACTTCATTTAGCGTTATTAGCACTTGATTTAGGTGTGGGTGATGAAGTTATTTTACCGTCTTTAACTTATGTTGCCACAGCAAACGCAGTTAAATATATTGGCGCAACACCGGTTTTTATTGATTCAGAGCAACAATATTTTCAAATAGATCCAGATAAAATTGAATCTAGTATTACTGAAAAAACAAGAGCTATTATTGTAGTTCATTTATATGGACATGCTTCTCAAATGGATCAAATTTGCAATATTGCTAAAAAATATAATTTATTTTTAATTGAAGATTGCGCTGAAGCAATAGGATCAAAATTTAATAATAAATTTGTTGGAACATTTGGTGATGTTTCCACTTTTAGTTTTTTTGGAAATAAAACTATTACTACCGGTGAGGGTGGAATGGTTTTAACAAACAACAAAAATATTGCCGAGAGTGTTGCGAAATATAAAGGGCAAGGCGTTTCAAAAACTGTGAAATATTTTCATGATGTTGTCGGCTATAATTATCGTATGACAAATATTTGTTGTGCAATTGGTTTGGCACAACTAGAAAATATTAATGAGATTCTGAAAAAGAAAAATAAAATTGCGCAAACATATAAAAAAGCATTATCTGGAGTTGAAGGAATTTATTTTCACGAAGAACAGACTGGAACGCTCCACACCTTTTGGCTTGTATCGATTGTTTTGAATAATAATATTAAACGAGATAATTTAATTAATTTTTTAATGAAGAATGAAATAGAAACAAGGCCATTTTTTGTCCCGATGCACAAATTACCAATACATAAAAAAAATATTCATCTGCCTGTTGCTGAGAGATTATCATTACAAGGTATTAATTTACCCAGTTATCCAGAATTAAATGATGAAGACATTCAAAAAATTTCGTCTAAGATTATTGAGTTCATAAAACAATGAGAAAGATTGCCGTTATTACACATGCCTACCATCAAAAAACAAAATCCGCGAATCTTTATGTGGATGAAATATTTCATCATGATAAATTTAAGGCGGATTATTTTTATATTGATGATGTTTGTAAAAATCCAAGCGCATTGAGTCTGCCGCCTATAGTCGATTATGATATTGTCATCTTAATTCAGCTTATTTCTTTGGAAATAATTAAAAAAATAAAATGTAATAATATTATTTTTATTCCAATGTATGATTTTAGTGTATCGTGGGATGCTATTAAATGGTTAGATTGCATAGACCTTAAGATTTTATGCCCAACAAAAAAAATGCATAGTGAATTATGTGAATTTGGATTAAATTCTTTTTATATAAAATATTATCCTGAGCCATATGATTTTATTCCTGGAAATTTAAAGAATGTTTTTTTGTGGCAGCGAGTTAACGATATTAATATCAACTTGATATTAAAACTTCTGCAACAACACGCTATTGAAAAAATACACCTTCATCGAGCTCTTGACCCGCACAATAATTTTGTCGAACCCTCTAAAGCTGAAATAGCAAAATACAATATTACATTTTCAGACTGGTTTCAAAATCAAAATCAGTATATCGATTGTATTAGAAATGCAGGAATATATATTGCACCGAGATTGAGAGAAGGTGGTGCCGCCGCTTTTATAGACGGCATGAAAATGGGGAAAATTGTTGTTGCGCATAATGATGGTGCAATGAATGAATATATTGAGCATGGTGTAAATGGTATTTTATTTGATGTAAATAATGCGCAGATAATTAATTTTGATGAGTATGACATACCGGCAATGCAAAAAAATGCTTTTCAAAGTGTGATAGATGGAAGAAAAAAATGGCTTGAATCAATAGAAAATATTTTATCTTTTATTGACTCAAATCATGTCGCTTCATTTTCACCAAAAAATATTATCAAAATAAGAGACTCCGCAAGAGATTTTCAAATTGAGGAAGTCAAACAATTTAATCAGCTAATTACAATGTATAAAACTGCAGCGGAAGAGCGATTTACGCTAATTAAAAAATTGTTCAGAATCATTCGCAAACATTTATTTAAAAAGGGATGATGTTAATGCAACATATTACGATGTTTTTGTTTGAATTTTTATGGGTTTCTTTTTTCCTTGGGCTATTTTCATTATTAGGTGGATTTGTAATATTACCTTTCCGAGAAAAAATATTTAGTCCATTATTGGCCGCACCTTTAACTGGCATTTTAATAACTGCATTGGGAATTGCAGGATTATATAGCGTTGTTGCATTTCCTTTTTGGTTAGCAGCAACACTAACAATAATTACTTTTAGTATATTCACCATTATTTCTTTAATCATTATAAAACCATGGCCATTTAAAATTAATTATTCATTATCTATTTTTGTTCTTTGTGTCATCTTACTTTTAACTTATTTAATTAATTACACCTCAATTTATTTTGGCCATCATGGATTTTTATTTATGAATGGAACAGATCAGTTGGGTTATGTGCAAGTTGCTGACTGGATTCGTTTACATATGGTAAATAATCCGCCCATCGCTAGCCCCAGCGTTCCCTATCAAAGTTGGGCTAACCTTTGTTTTCAGAATGATCCACGATTTGGAACTTATTATTTGCTCGCATTTATTTCTTGGATTCAACAACAATCTGGAATGTTCACTTATGATAATGCAAGCTCCATTATACTTGTTGCAGGAATTTTAGGTGTTAGCGCTGTTTATTCTAGAAGTGCGAAGACTTTTATTTTACTCACAATTGGATTAATAATTTCTTATTGGTTTGATTTAAGTCGCAGTGGATATCTTGGAAAAATAGTCGATTATCCCGCTGTTATTTTTTTAGTTGGATTGTATCTTCGTTCCGCTAATAAAAAAATAGAATCATCTACTGTCGCACTATTAGCCGTTTTAACCTGTGCAGTTTCAACTTGTTATCCGGGAACTGTGACCGCATTAATGCTCGCCTTGATTATTGGTGTGTACATGCTGACAGATATTATTTTTTCAAAAGAAAAATATTTTTTTGAAAAATTATACAAACAGCGTGATATTTTTTATTGTACTGTTTTATCGATAGTGATTGCAGTTGCAACAACAGGTGGATTGTCACGACCATTTGCTATTGGTTTTGGCGGTTTAAATGAAACTTGGGCGTCGCTGTGGCAACAGTTATTTGAGAGCTCAGAACTACATCATGCCAAAATTCTTATTTGGTATAGTCACACAGCATCAATTATTACTTTAGTTTTAAGCGCGGTTTTTTTTATAACCGCATTATTTATTTCTGTGAAAAGGCGCAACGTAATAGCTATCACAATATTATTTTCACCGCTGATTTTGCTTTTTATCATGTGGATTTTAAATGCAATATGGTCCGTTTATGAATTTACCGGGATTTTTTTCCCATTAATATTAACAGGATTTGTTTATCTCTCAGATAATTTATTTTTTGAAAATCACAAAAGAGCGAAATTGTTTTTTTATTTAGTATCGTTTTTTATTGCAATACATATTCCGCAATTTATCCAAACCGCAGATCATTTTACACGGTCAAGCGTTCGCAGTTTGCAATTTTCTGAACCGAAGATGAATGTGCTTGCTAAAAAAATGAATGGCCATCATATCATTATTAATATTCATGATGTCACACATGCCCTTCCAATTTTAATAGATTTTGGATATCGACCAATGCATTTAGAGTGGACACCTAAAGCATGGAAGTCGATCATGGGATATCGACCTTGGTCTGCGCCAACAATTAAGAAGTCGCATTATTATTTAGTGTTGAGATCAGATCCTGTTCCGCTAACTTGCAGAGTAATAAATAAAACTAATCAATACCAACTACTTTTTTGCTGAAAGCGTCGCACAGAAATGAGTACGAATATAGTTGTATGCTATTTTTGGCATGAAAAAACAATTAAATATGCCGTGAAAAAAACCATTATATTTAAAGGCAAAATAAATACTTTGACAGGCGACAAAAATTAAAAATAATATTTTATTTTTTATTTTAGACTGCATTAATGATTTTGAAAGACTAACTATCATGCGCATAGGAATATAACGTTGATATTGAGCAATCATCCGAATCTGTTCTTCATGCGCTTTTATCGAACTTGCAATCGTTTTCGATTGTCTATGTAGTCGTGTTGCTGACAACACTTTTGGTAAATAAGAAAATGTTGCGCCGCGAGACGCTAGTCGCAGCCAATATTCATAATCCATACAGAAGTGTAAGTTTTCATCTAAAAAACCATATTTTTCAAACAATGCTCTTCTAAAAAAAACGGATGGTTGAGAAATAAAACAGCGATCCATTAAATTTTTCAAAGACCATTTTTCTGTTGGGTAATAACGAATAAATTGATCGTGCTCATCAATGTAATATGCATCACCATATAATATATCTACATCGGGATGTTTCTGAAAAAAATCTAAAACAGTGGTGAGTGTTTCGGGAAAATAAACATCATCAGAATTCAGCCAACCAATAATGTCACCAGACGATTCTTTAAATCCTTTATTTAAAGCATTAGTTTGACCGTTATCTTTTTCTGATACATATTTAATCGCAGGATATTTATTTAAAATAGAAACCGTCTCGTCAGTACTGCCGCCATCTATAACCAAATATTGTAGATTAGACATATGCTGATCCAGCACACTCTTAATCGTTCGCTCTATGAATTTTCCTTGATTAAAAGAAGGTGTAATAATGCTGATATCATATCTCATTTTACAAATACACCAAAAATTTGTTTACCAATACGATATTTTTTTAATAAATGAAAATGAGAATAAAGATAAGGGATTAATATTGGTTTTAATTTATCGACAGAGGCATTTAATGGAAACCCAATATTGCCGGGGTTATGATTTAAATCAAAAATCACAACATTGCTAGCATTTAATTCTTGTAAAGCTTGTTTTTTATCAACAGCAAAAATAGAACCACCTAAATTAGTTCCAACATTCAACAATATTTTTCTCTTTTCATAATAGATAACGATTAAATCACCATTCGTTAATCGATCATCAACTTGATCAACTGATAATTTTACTTGTGACCAATGATGCGCAACAGCATAATCACCCACTTGCAAATACATTTTTGTCAGTTGATTTAATGCATATTTTCTTTCAGGTGACAATTTTGATCTAGAACAATAGGCATGAATTTGGTAGACGCAAGCAAATAATACAATAACTGTTGCTAGAATCGGCAAAGCACGTTGTTTCACTGATGCAGATAATTTTTCAGACATACGTGAAAATATGAGAATTAATATCCACAATATTGGTGTGATTAATACGCTTGCGACAAGAAAAGATTTTTGCATGTCAGCTGTTAAAGCAATCATCGGAAAAAGAATAGAGACTAACAGAAAATAAAATGTGATTGGTTTGTGAATAGGGTTATTTGATAATCGGTGGGAATCGCTGTTTTGCTTTTGAATAAATCGTAATACAAAAATCGCTAAAAATAATACTGCATAACAAATAATTGCGCGAAAACTAAAGTTATAATTACACAGCGTTCGCGGGTAATAGGTTAAGCTTGCCCAAGTAGATGTGGTGCCAGAAAGTGCTGCACGAATATATTTTTCTTTTCCTGTGATGTGTCCAACTACATAATAATTATAAAGTGCAATTCTGTTAAGCCACATTACTGGAATACTCATTATTGCTATGATAGATGTATACCAAGTCAAATTTTTAATACGAATAAAAGATTGCATTTTTTGAAAAGCATCTTTCGTGTAATAAAAATAAGAAATAAACAAATAAAGAAAAATAAAAAAGATGATGCCTGTAAAATAAACTGCGGTGATTGTGCGAGTTAATACTAAAAGTACTGTAAGAAATGCCGCTAATATCGCCCACCGCTTATTTAAAAATATATCAGAACGAAGGATGCAGGTGATCACAATGCCATAAAGACAGAATGCAATAAAATCCATACGAAAATCAGCGAGACCACCCGGCACAAGAAATGGTACGTTAACAACGAGCAAAAATCCCAGTAGAATAAGCGGAATTGAAAAGTTATTGAGTAGTTTTTTACAAACAGAAACAATAAAAATTTGCATGGCTGCAAAATAAATAAAATTAATTAACAATGCATGAAAGCGAGATGCGCCAACCAACAGAAAAAAAAGAACAGTTTGAATTGGAAATAAAAAACCAGTTGATAAAACCGGACCATTCAAAAACCCATGCCAAATCCCAGCGTGTTTTATAGATTCATAAAGAGCATAACATGTTGTCAGATAAGATTGCTGATCAAAATTAGTTGGATAAAAATCAACAATAGCTGCATGCACATAATGATTAAATAAAATAAATTGAAAAATAATTAGTGCAAAAACGAGAGAATAAAACAAAATATTTTTTTTCATGTGATTCCTATATTAAATTTTATTAGTAATGAAAATATTTTTTAATCGATGAAGTTTATGATAAACGATATGCTTTAGAAAATAAGGAATCATTTTTCGTTTGATTTCTGACTGTGATACAACACGATTATGTGAACGTAAACGAAGCGCAGTCATTTCTTTGAAACCCGTTTCATTCATCTGCGAAGATGTTTTTTGAAGTGAGTGCACACGAAATGCGCCTAAAAAACGCGGTAATCTCGCAAAGTTTGCGCCAGCATTCTTAAAACGTAATAATAAATCCCAGTCCATTGCAAATTGAAAATTTTCGTCAATAAACCCGCCAGCTTTATTCCATATTTTACGACGCCAAAATAATGTTTCTTGTGGAACAAAATCAATCCAATCTAACATCTCATTAGAATGTGGTGGCAAAATCCAACGACCCACCTCAAAATTATTTTCATCAATTACAATTCGATGGCCATACACAACATCTACATCAGGATGTGTTTCAAAATAATGCGCAACATAATTAAGTGTGCCAGGTAATAACAAGTCATCAGAATTTAAATACGCCATGATGTCACCACTACTGTGCGTAAATCCCAAATTAATCGCATGAGATTGGCCATTATCTTTTTTTGATTCCCAAAAATTCAATCGATCTTGATATTTTTTTATAACTTCAACTGAGTTATCTTTTGATTCACCATCTTGAATAATAAATTCTATATCCGGATATTTTTGTTGAACAACACTCAAAATAGTTTTTTCCAAAAAAATACCTTGATTAAAAGAAGGAGTAACTATAGATATTTTTGGAAAAAGAGAAAGTGGTTTTGGTCTGTAATAGCTTTTCGGAATAACAAATGGTTTAGGTGAATGTTGGTGTAATTTTCCAAGACGAGGGTACAAAAAACGAATAATGGGATTTTTTTGTGTTAATAGTTTCATGCAGTAACCGCACCCATTTATTTTCCGTAGTATTATAAAAAGTTGTGAAAAATTGTTGCTCATAATACACTAACGCCAGTTTTAATTACAGCAGACTGTTTACATGGAAAAATCGAGCAAAATTTATGTTGCAGGTCATAGAGGCTTGGTGGGCTCTGCACTTTTGCGACACTTAAAAAATAAAGGTTTTAATAATTTAATATTAAAAACACATGCGGAATTAGATTTAACACATCAACAATCAGTCGACAATTTTTTTTCTGTACAAAAACCAGAATATGTATTTCTATCAGCAGCAAAAGTGGGTGGAATATATGCGAATGATATTTATCGCGCAGATTTTATTTATCAAAATTTAGCAATTCAATTAAATGTTATTGAAGCTGCGCGAAAGTACAGTGTAAAACGTTTATTATTTTTAGGAAGTTCTTGTATTTATCCGAGAGACTGTAAACAGCCTATGCAAGAAACTGATTTGCTCAGTGGATATTTAGAGCAAACCAATGAGCCTTATGCAATTGCAAAAATTGCCGGTATTAAAATGTGTGAAGCCTATAATAAACAATACACCACAGATTTTATTTCTGTTATGCCAACTAATTTATACGGTCCGCATGATAATTTTGATTTACAAGAATCACATGTATTGCCTGCATTAATACGAAAAATTCACACGGCAAAGGAAAATAATGATGCTTCTGTTTGTATTTGGGGAACAGGAAATCCTCGCCGTGAATTTTTGCACGTTGATGATATGGCTGACGCATGTTTATTTGTAATGCAGCAAAAGAATGATCTTGATATGGTGAATATAGGCTCGGGACAAGAAGTCACTATTCACGCACTTGCAGAATCAATTTGTGATGTGATTGGTTATCAAGGATTTTTAGTGTTTGATCCAGGTAAGCCGGATGGTACACCAAGAAAATTATTAGATAGTACAAAAATAAATGCATTAGGATGGCATGCAAAAATTAGTTTAACAGAAGGTATTGCACAAACATATAATTGGTTTTTGCAATCTGAGGCATGTAAAAGTGTCGCAAGATAAAAATAAAAAGATAAAATTTACAATTGATAATAAAGATTTTTTTTGCGATACACATTTTCTGAATGCGAATCAATTTATTGTTGAGTCTATTCCAAAACCATATCTTGTGACTCATGAAGAAAGCAATAATCCTTTTGGAACTATTTCTACATTATTAAAAAAAAATAAAAAAAATTTATTAATAATTGATAAAAAAATTTTTGATATTTACCAGCCAAATTTAGATGTTGAATCTAATAGAATTTTTATTGCAGAGGCAGGTGAAAACTTTAAGACATTAGGTGGTGTAACAGAAATACTAGATTTTCTGCAAAAAAATAAATTCACTAAAAGCGAAGAATTAATTGTAGTTGGCGGCGGAACAATTCAAGATACCGCTGCATTTGCGTCAGGTATTTATAAACGTGGTATTTCATGCGTGCAATTTCCAACAACATTATTGTCAATGTGTGATAGCTGCATTGGCGGAAAAGCAAGTGTAAATTATCATGGTGTCAAAAATCAATTAGGATTATTTTTTCCTGCATCAGCAATTTATATTAATCCCTATTTTTTGAAAACATTACCTCAGGACGATATTAATTCTGGTTTAGCTGAAATATTAAAATCTTGCATTATTGGTGGAAATTATTTTATTGAATTATATTGTCACAATGTGATTGATGGAAAAATAAAATCATTTTCTAGTTTTAAAAATTTAATTATGTCATCGCTCTGCATTAAAAAATCTGTTGTTGAAGAAGATGAATTTGAATTTAGTCATCGTCGTAGTTTAAATTACGGACATACAATTGGTCACGCTATTGAAAGTTTATCTGATTATAAAATTTCGCATGGACAAGCAGTTGTGATTGGCATGATGATTGCAAATGAATTAAGTCACAAATACGGATTGCTGAGTTTAGATAATCTTGTCGAATATAATAAATTATGTTTTGATTTAATAACTGATGACACTTTATTATATTTACGCAATATAAATGTTAATAATATTATTCAGTTCATCCAACAAGATAAAAAAACAATTGGAAATAATATTATATTTGTAATGGTAAAATCTGCTGGTGATTTATATTTTATTTCATCTGAGCTGAATGAAAAATTATTTTTCGCGATTCAAGCTTCATTTAAGACTGTTGTTAATCGTGCCTGCACCCACATTTCAAATTGTTTTCCTAATTCTGAATCACACAACATATAATCGAAATTTGCTTGCGCATAACCTATTTTACTGCCGCAATCATAACGTCTTCCCTCGAAAGCATGTGCAAATAAATAATGTGTTGGTAATAATTTTGCAATTGCATCGGTGAGTTGAATTTCATTTCCAACACCCATTTCTGCATTTTCAAGATGTGAAAAAATAGCTGCAGGTAAAATATAACGACCTGCAATTGCCAAATTACTTGGTGCATTTTCAGGTGCTGGTTTTTCAACAATACTTTGTGCGCGCGCATGTTCATCAATTACAACAATGCCATATTGATTTGTTTCAGATTTTTTTATTTTTTCGATTGCGAGCACACCATCTACTTTTTTATCATGATAAATATTTATCATTTGCGCTAAACAACGTGGCCCATTGCGATACATTAAATCATCCGCCAGCAAAACAGCAAATGCTTCATCACCGATTAAATGTTGTGCGCATAAAATTGCATGACCTAATCCGAGCGGTTCGGATTGCCGACTGTAAACAACTTTAATATTTTTAGGTAATAAATGTTGAATTTGTGCAAGCGCCTTAAACTTTTGTTTTTCGTGCAACAACTTTTCGAGTTCAAAATTACGATCAAAATGATCTTCAATTGCTCTTTTCGCGCCACTCGTAATAAAAATCATTTCTTCGATGCCAGCTTCAATTGCTTCTTCCACGGCGTATTGAATAAGTGGTTTATCAACGACAGGCAACATTTCTTTTGGGCTGGCTTTAGTGACTGGTAAAAATCGTGTGCCCATTCCTGCAACTGGAAAAATAGCTTTTCTGATTTTTTTCATAATTAGTTTCCATACTTTTTAAATCGCTGTAAAATGAAAAATCTTTTCAGGATGAGAAATTCTATGTCAGTTATGGAAAAAGTACAAACTACTCAATCTGTCGCAGGTATTTCTTTTTTCTTTGCACACACTGTTTTACCGTCATCCTTCAATCGAGAATATTTTGATACATATTTACAAAAATTATTTCATGGTGAGATTGTCAATCAAAGTGAAAAGCGTGCAGCCTGGCACACTGAATTTCGAAATCCTGCGCCGTGTCAATTCGTGCAAGATTCATTAGCACAAATAAAGAAAATCAGTAATTCTATTCGAGAAAAACAGTGGTTTTTTGATGTGACTGATGTGATTAACATTGGAATCGGTGGTTCTGATTTAGGTCCAAAATTAATTTGCGAAGCATTTGCAGATGAAAAAACAGGGCCGAATGTACATTTTGTATCAAATTTAGATGCTACACAAATTAATTCCCTATTAAAAAAATTATCTCCAAAAAATACTTTATTGATCATCACATCAAAATCTTTTCGTACGCTTGAAACAGTCGAAAATATGCAAGTTGCAAAACAATGGTTGATGAATCATCAATTGGATCCGGCAAAACATATGATTGCAATTACCAGCAATTTCGCATTAGCAAATGAAGTATATCAAATTCCGCAATCACAAATATTAATTATTCCAGAATGGATGGGTGGACGTTATTCAATTTGGTCTGCCGTCGGATTATCTTGCGCAATTGCATTAGGATTTGAAAAGTTTTATGAAATGCATGATGGCGCACACGAAATGGATAATCATTTTTATCATGCAAAAAATGCCGAAAATAAGCCTATTTTGTATGCGTTGATGATGCATGATGCGCTAACCAATGAACAATTAAAAACAGTTACCATTTTGCCGTACGCACATCGTTTGCGAACGTTGCCAGATTATTTGCAGCAATTATTTATGGAAAGTTTAGGAAAGCACGTGACAAATCATGGCGAACTTACGCAGCATCCAACAGGCCCAATTGTATTTGGAAGTGCCGGCACAAATTCGCAGCATGGTTTTCAACAATTAATGATGCAAGGCACACACCCCATTTTTGCTGATTTTATTTTGCCTTTAGAACAGGCAAATGTTGTTGCAAATTGTGTAACGCAAGTTAAAACTTTGCGCGAAGGTGTTGATGATGTTGATCCATTAAAAAAAATCTCAGGTGGAAAATGCGCGAATTTATTTGTGCTAGAAAAATTAAATTTAAAAACTGTTGGCGCGTTATTAGCTTTTTATGAACATGTTGTCGTCACACTTGCATTTTTACTCAACATTAATCCCTTTGATCAATTTGGTGTTGAGCATGCAAAACATGAAAGTGAAAAACTATTAAAAGAAGTGGGTAATAACATTACGAGTCTCGATCAAATTCAAAAATTATTCTTCTATTGTGAATAGAAGATTTGTGGCATTTTCTTCTATTGGCAATAGAAGAATATATCTCTGGGCGAGTTTTTGCCCATAAAAATTGACACGAGTCACAACCTCAATTAATATGACCTTCCTTTTCGGGTAATCGTATTTTATTTTTAAGAGTAAGTTATGAAAAGAACATTTCAGCCAGGTAATCTTCATCGCAAACGTACACATGGATTTCGTGCAAGAATGGCAACTGTCGGTGGTCGATTGGTATTAAATCGCCGTCGTGCAAAAGGACGCAAACGGGTAAGTGTTTAGGTTTTTATCGAAACATCATATTCGAAAATCTACTGAGTTCGATGCTGTTTTTAAGCAAGGCGTGCGTCTTGGTGATCGCTGCTTTGCTTTTCATTTTATTAAAACAGAACGTGAATATCCGCGATTGGGAATGGTGATTGCGAAGAGAAATTGCGCGCTCGCTGTACATCGCAATCGTATTAAACGCATCATTCGCGAACAATTTCGCTTAAATCAGCAATCCCTTTCTGGCATTGATCTCGTTGTCGCGCTAAAATCACCCATTAAAAAAATATCAGATCAAGAACAGGGCGAATGTATAAAAAAATTATTTACACAATTAATTGCGCATTGCGATGGATCTGCATCAAAATGATTCGCGTCTATCAAAAATGCATTAGCCCATTTTTAGGAAATCATTGCCGTTTTTATCCATCGTGTTCGCAGTATGCGCATGATGCATTTTCTTCGCAGCCATTTTTTAAAGCGATTTATTTAACTGTAAAGCGTATTTTGCGTTGTAATCCATTTTGCAAAGGCGGAATGGATTATGTAGATCACACTCACATTACAAGGTAATTATCATGGAACTTAGAAAAACATTATTATATTTTGCGCTTGCAATGTTAGGTGTGATGTTGTGGCATGCATGGGAGCATGATTACGCACCTGTTGTTGCACCAACATCAAATGCAACGCCAGCACAAATCGCTGCACATCCGGTTGAATTTGCGCCCGCAGCAAACACTAGTCAAGCTTCATCCTATCAAGCAACACCAACAAAATTAGCGGCAGCAATTCCAAACAATAAAAATATTACAGTAAAAACAGATGTAATTGATGCTGATATTAATTTGCAAGGTGGAAATATTGTTGATGCAAAATTATTACAATATCCAGTTTCATTAAAAGAAAAAAATACATCCGTTCAAATTTTAAATCCAAATAATGATGCTTTATATGTTGCACAAAGCGGATTAAGTGTTCCAAATGAAAAAACAGCGCCAACAGCAATTATTTATTCTGCTGCGAAAACACAATATCAATTAAAAAATGGCGAAAATCAAATTGAAGTTATATTAAATGGAAAAACATCACAAGGAATTTCTGTTCAAAAAACATTTATATTTAAACGTGGAAATTACGCGATCAATACTGCGATTGAATTAAAAAATAATTCCGGAAAAATATGGCAAGGAAATATTTATAATCAAATTATTCATCGTGATATTGCGCCAACAGGATTTGCAACGCGTTCTTATAATGGCGCAGCGGTTTCAACAGAAAATACACCTTACAAAAAATTAACATTTGAAGATTTAAGCGAAAGTAATTTCTCAAGTGATATTCATGGTGGCTGGCTTGCAATACAACAACAATATTTTTTAAGCGCATTTATTCCGCCTAAAAATCAAACCTATCATTATTATTCTCGTTCATTTGGAAATGGTGATGACGGCAATCACAATATTTTTGTTTTGGGTTATATGACGCCTGCGATTCAATTAGCGCCGAATGCAACGCAAACATTTGATTCAATTTTATATGTTGGTCCTGCGATTGCGAAAGATTTACATCCGCTTGCAAAAGGATTATCGCTTACTGTGGATTACGGCTGGTTATCACCTATTTCAAAAATTATTTTTTGGTTGATGTCGGAAATCCATCATTTTGTTGGCAATTGGGGATGGTCAATTATTCTCGTGACGATTTTAATTAAAATTGCTTTTTATTGGTTGTCGAATAAAAGTTATGTGTCGATGGCAAAAACACGTGATTTGCAGCCTAAAATAAAAGCGCTGCGCGATCGACATGCGAATGATAAAACAGCCATGTCAAAAGCAATGATGGAATTATATCGACTTGAAAAAATTAATCCCCTCGGCGGATGTTTGCCGATGATTATTCAAATTCCTGTTTTTATCGCATTGTATTATGTATTAATTGAAAGTGTTGAATTGCGACAAGCGCCATTTATTTTTTGGATTCATGATTTATCGATGAAAGACCCTTATTTTATTTTGCCGGTATTAATGGGCTTGGTAATGTTGGTGCAACAAAAAATTAGTCCGCCGCCGCCAGATCCCGCGCAAGCAAAAATGATGATGTTTTTGCCGGTAGTATTTACCATTTTCTTCGCAACATTTCCCGCGGGTTTAGTTTTATATTGGTTAACAAATAGTGCTGCAGGTGTTTTACAACAATGGTTTGTAATGAAGACACATAAGAAAGCAACGCGCACGG
This sequence comes from Gammaproteobacteria bacterium RIFCSPHIGHO2_12_FULL_36_30, assembly GCA_001801815.1. Lineage (GTDB taxonomy): Bacteria > Pseudomonadota > Gammaproteobacteria > Coxiellales > Coxiellaceae > 2-02-FULL-42-43. Next base: position 230,453 of record MGXU01000001.1, on the reverse strand, counting down.
TAAATAGATGAGACATGACACCATTGCTGCAATCGCAACACCATCCGGTCGAGGTGGTGTTGGCATCATTCGAATATCTGGAAAAGACGCAAAAAAAATCGCATTAAAAATAATTGAGCCTCTTGCGCTTCAACCTCGCACCGCTTATTTCACTGCATTTTACGACATTAATAAAAATATTCTCGACGAAGGCATTGTTTTATTTTTTGAAAATCCACATTCATTTACCGGCGAAGATGTTGTTGAATTACAATCACACGGCAGCCCAATTGTTTTAGATAAATTATTAAAAACAATTATTCATTATGGCGCGCGAATTGCAAAACCTGGTGAATTTTCTGAGCGTGCATTTTTAAATAAAAAAATAGATTTAACACAAGCAGAAGCCATTGCAGATTTAATTGCTGCAAATTCAGAACAAGCTGCACGATCTGCAGTGCGATCATTGCAAGGTGAATTCTCAAAAAAAATTCACACATTACTTGAATCATTAATTAATTTACGCATGCAAATCGAAGCGATGATTGATTTTCCCGAAGAAGAAATTGATTTTTTAGCGGATCCGCGTATTGCTGAAATTTTACAAAAAACAATTGATGAAGTTGAGCATGTTAAAAATCAAGCAAAACAAGGTGTTTTATTGCAAAATGGTTTGCATGTTGTGATTGCTGGAAAACCAAACGCGGGAAAATCTAGTTTATTAAATTATTTATCAGGTCGTGATTCTGCAATTGTGACAGATATTCCCGGCACAACGCGCGATATTTTACGTGAATCTATTTCACTTGATGGATTACCATTACATATTATTGACACAGCTGGTTTGCGCGAAACAAATGACGCAATCGAGCAAGAAGGTGTGCGCCGCGCACGTGAACAAATGCAACAAGCGGATTTAATTTTGTTGGTTGTTGACGCTTCAGAAATTGCGTTAGAAATGATGATCGTTGAAGCGCAAGCGACCACGCCGATATTAATTGTGCGCAACAAGATTGATTTAACCAATGAATCACCAGTAATTATCTCAAATAATAATCAAATTGAAATAAAAATCTCCATCAAAAATAATTCAGGTTTAGATTTATTAACCCAAGAAATAAAAAAAATCGCCGGCTTTCAATCTGAAGAAGCTGATGGCTTTATCGCTCGTCACCGACACGTCGACGCAATCGAACGTGCACATACATTTTTATTGCACGGACAACGGCAATTAATGCATAATCGTGCAGGTGAATTGTTAGCAGAAGATTTACGACAAGCACAGCAAGCATTATCAGAAATCACCGGAGAATTTACTTCTGATGATTTATTAGGGAAAATATTTTCGAACTTTTGTATTGGAAAATAGGGATTAATTCTATGCATTTTAAAAAAATAATTTTATTACCATTGTTTGTTTTCGTCAGTTTTTTATCTGTTGCACACGCAGCAATCCATGATCAATACAATCGTTATGTTGGACAATATGTTTCGGTTGGCGGTGGTGCAACATTTGCAAATAAAATTTATCAACCACCTAACAATACACAAAGCGGTTTGATTGGCGGCGCTGCGAATTTATTTTTAGGTGATCAAATTAATCCATATTTTGCGCCCGAAGTAGGATTTGGTTATGCTCAATTTCGTTCCGGCGGCCTCACGATTATTGCTTTGAATTTTAGATTTACTGCGCCGATCGGTTCGCATGTTTCATTATTTGGTAAATTAGGCCCTGCTTATGCAGAATTAACAACACGCATGAATGGTTATCAATCAACAAATAGTTTTGTACCTGCATTAGGTTTGGGTGTTGGTTACGGTTTAACATATCAATGGATGTTATCACTCGAAGCAAATGGTGTTTGGCTTCCGCAAGATATGGGAAATGGAAATGGTCTAGCGGGTGGATTAACAATTAATGCTACACGGTATTTTAATGCGTAAAAAGAGATAATGTTATGACATCAAAAACAATTTATAAAATCACACAATTTTCCACAATTATTTTTGCATCTGCATTTCTAGCAAATGCGTTAGCAGATACACAATTTTATAATTTACACACTGGATTTTATGTATCAGGAAATGCCGGCGTTGCATTTAATAAAAATTCTACTTCAGGTTTTGCTGGCAATTTTTTTGTCGGCAGACAATTTAATCCTAATATTGCAATCGAAGGTGGATATGGTTATTACGGAACATTGGGTGGAACATCTGTATTAAATGTTGCAGCCAAAGGAACTTTACCACTAGGAAAACGCGTAACATTATTTGGAAAATTAGGCGGCGCTTATATTGAATTAGAAAATTGTTTTTTTGGCTGTGCAACTTACTCGCAAGTTGCGCCGGCATTTGGATTAGGAATGGGTGTGGGTATTAATCAAGATTGGACAGGATCGCTCGAATATAATGGTGTTTATTCTACTTTAACCAATAACAATGGTTTTATTGGTGGTGTCACATTAGGTGTCACGCGCTATTTTGATGCATAATTTTCCGTACATAATAAATTTTCGCAAATTGGCTAATAATAATCTTTTTATTTGCGCATTGTGCAGTTTTAAATCATAATCGCGCAATATGAAAAATTCTGAAAATACATTTGATGTTATTGTTGTTGGTGGCGGACACGCAGGCACTGAAGCTGCGCTTGCCGCTGCACGTATGCGCAAACGTACATTATTATTGACACATAATATTGAAACGCTCGGACAAATGTCGTGTAATCCTGCAATTGGCGGCATTGGCAAAAGTCATTTAGTAAAAGAAATTGATGCGCTCGGCGGAGTGATGGCAACTGCTGCTGATCACGCCGGCATACAATTTCGTGTGTTAAATGCAAGCAAAGGTCCCGCGGTTCGCGCAACACGCGCACAAGCAGATCGCATTTTATATAAATCATTTATTCGAAAAACACTGGAAAACCAGCCCAATTTATTTATTTTTCAACAAGCCGTTGACGATTTAATTGTGCACGATGAAAAAATTGAAGGTGTGAAAACACAAATGGGTTTGTGTTTTTATGCACGCGCTGTGGTTTTAACAACAGGAACTTTTCTTGGCGGAATAATTCATGTTGGTTTGGAAAATTATCAAGGCGGTCGTGCAGGTGATCCACCATCGAATGCATTATCAAAAAGATTACGCGAATTGCCTTTTAATGTTGCGCGATTAAAAACTGGAACGCCACCGAGAATTGATCGCAGAACAATAGATTATGCTTGCATGAAAGAACAACCGAGTGATAATCCATTACCAGTAATGTCATATTTAGGTTCGCGTGAAGATCATCCAGAGCAAATTTCTTGTCATATTACTTACACCAATGAAAAAACGCATGACATTATTCGTAATGGGTTAAGTGAATCACCACTTTATACCGGAAAAATTGAAGGTGTTGGCCCGCGTTATTGTCCTTCAATTGAAGATAAAGTAATGCGTTTTGCAGAACGAAATGCGCATCAAATATTTTTAGAACCAGAAGGATTAAATGCAATTGAAGTTTATCCAAATGGAATTTCAACGAGTTTAAGTTATGAAACACAATTACAATTTGTGCGCAGCATTCGCGGATTAGAAAATTGCCATATCACACGTCCCGGTTATGCAATTGAATATGATTTTATGGATCCGCGTGATTTAAAAAATTCTCTCGAAACAAAATTTATTTCAGGATTATTTTTTGCAGGACAAATTAATGGTACGACAGGTTATGAAGAAGCGGGCGCGCAAGGAATTATTGCAGGAATCAATGCAGCCTTATTTTCAGACGAAAAGGAATCTTGGTGTCCGCGTCGCGATGAAGCATACGTCGGCGTTTTAATTGATGATTTAATTACGCGCGGAACGTTAGAGCCTTATCGCATGTTCACGAGCCGCGCGGAATATAGATTATTATTACGCGAAGATAATGCGGATTTGCGATTAACACAAAAAGGTTTTGAATTAAATTGTGTTGATCAAAATCGTTATGAAAAATTTTGTGAAAAGCGTGACGCAATTGAAAAAGAAACTGCGCGATTAAAATCAACTTGGATACAAAAAAATTCTGTTGCAGCGAAAAATTTTGCAGAAAAATTTGGAAGTGAATTAGAGCGTGAATATTCTTTGATGGATTTATTGCGCCGTCCCGCAGTAAATTATAATGATTTAATGCAATTAGAAAATGCATGTGGCGATACAATCAATCCTGCCGTTGCAGAGCAAATTGAAATTCAAACAAAATATGCTGGATATATTACACGTCAAACAAAAGAAATCGAAAAACAAAAATATTTTGAAGATGCGGAAATTCCAATGCATTTTGATTATGACAGAATTATTAGTTTATCTGCCGAAGTACGTCAAAAACTTCATAAAATAAAACCTAAAACAATCGGCCAAGCATCAAGAATTTCAGGCGTTACGCCAGCAGCTGTGTCGTTGCTGATGGTCTACGTTTCTCGTAACTAATTGAATTTTAATAAAATATTATATTTTTAATTATATTTATATAACTAAAAATATATTAAATTGACTATTTTTATATCATTAGCTTGACTTTGATTTAACTATAATTATATAATTAAAACATGGAAAACAAGCTTGTTCCATTAAGACAGTTAGATCGATACTGTCGGAGTTTTAATGTCGGTGATAATGCAGAAGCCCTGCCAAAACAGGGCTGGCTGCGTTTGATTCGCAAATCTCTTGGCATGACTATCAAACAATTGGCGAAACGTTTGCGCTGCGATCCTTCGCGCGTTGTGAAAATTGAAATGTCTGAAGATGAAGGTGCGGTGACTTTGCGCACGATGCGAATGGTTGCTGAAAAATTAAATTGTCATTTCACTTATCAAATTCTTCCTAAAACAAGTTTTGAAAAAATAATTAAAAATCGCGCGCGTGACATTGCAACAAAAATAATTAAACAAACAGCTCATGCAAATTTAGAAATGCAAAAAGAATTTCTCGAAGAAGAAATTGCAGATATGACACATGAATTACTGTATAAATCTTGGAAAAATTTGTGGGAAGAATAATTTTATATTTTGATCTTTCTGTACAGAGCACCTTGTGAAAATGTTTTGAGTTTTGATTGTGGTGGTGCTATATGTTGTGAATGGAGAATAATAAATAATAATGGATGCAACTGTACATTACCCTTAACAAATTAATTTAAAGATGAGGTGAATTATGTCTCGTAACGAAAATGATTTTGATATGCAAACTTTAATTAACGCAGGAATTACTACTGGTGGACTTGCTTTCGCTGCTGTTTTTACAGCTATAATGGCCACAAACACATCATCGATATCTCCGCCAGCATTTGGTGGATTGGCAGCTGGAGCAGCAGCTGGTGGGATGTTATTTTTTTATGGATTGTCTAAATTGTTTCGCAGTCCACAACCGCCAGCAGTAGTTACACCTTCTGTAAACGGTGTCGCTGTATTGTTTCATCAGCCACGCGACGATCAGCAGAATCCATTGCTTGCCGCACCAACAGTTGTTCCTGTTCCTACTGGTTACGGAAGTGGTAAATAATATTATTCATTTCATCATTCTTCGCTTTGCGGAGAATGATGAAAATTTTGATAAAAACTAATGGTCGTTGTTCGTATGAAAGATTGACAATTCAGGATTATTCTATTAGAATTATTCTATTAGAATAATAATTTAGCGACCCTTGAATATACTATGGTTTTTTATTTTCCCACCTATTTGGCAACCGGAAATGCCTTCTGCAATAGAACAGATGAGCTAAAACGGCTTATTTACGACTTAAAAAACAGTATCCCAGTTTTGCTCATGTCTCCGCGAAGATATGGAAAAACGAGTCTTGCAATGCGAGCCATTGAGCAGTTGCAATATCCTTACGCAGATATTGATCTTTTTAAAGCGTGCGATGAACATGATATTGCGAAAATTATTCTGACTGGCATAGGTCAATTGTTGGGGCAAATAGAAAGTTCTCCAAAAAAATTATTGGCTATCGCTGCTGATTTTTTTAATACGCTGTCTATCAATGTGTCGCTTGTACATGCAGGCATAGCACTTGATTTTAGTAAAAAAGAAATAAAACCAATTGATACTGTTCTAAATGCATTAAAAAAGCTACAAACATTAGCTGCTAAAAAAAATAAGAAAGTTATTTTATTTTTAGATGAATTTCAAGCGGTGAGTGAAGTTACAAAAAATTATGCGTTGGAAGCAGTGCTGCGAGAAGTTGCGCAGAAATCTAAAAATCTACTATTTATATTTTCAGGCAGCAACCGACATCTGATGGAGAAAATGTTTTTTGATAAAAAGCGACCGCTATATAAATTATGCGATCTTATTGTGTTGGATAGAATTGAAGCGGTACATTATATTCGACACATCCAAAATGCTGCAAAACATGAGTGGAAAACAGAATTATCGGACAGTGCAATACAAGAAATTTTAAAATTAAGTGAACTGCACCCTTATTATGTGAATAAATTGTGTTCCTTGCTTTGGCAAAACGATAAACCACCATCAGAAAAATCGATTAATGAAACATGGAAACGTTTTGTGCTTGAAAATAAATCGGTGACTGAAAGAGAACTGCTATTGCTAACACCCCTGAGACGTAAATTACTCATTATCTTTTCGGAGAACGCTAATATAAAGGGAATATACGCTAAAGATTCGTTAACAATGGTAGGACTTTCTTTGGGTGGTATTCAAAAATCTATTAAACATTTAACACAGATGGATTACGTATATGTGGATCAAGATGGTTGCTACAAAATTTTGGATCCATTGATAAAAAATGTCCTTATTTTAGAAAAGGAATAAAAATAAAGTGACGCATATCGAAAAATTGCAATTTCATTTATCACAGATGGATTTGATATTATCTATTGAACAACAATCCAAATTAATTTCATATTTACAATTATTACAAAAGTGGAATAAAACTTATAATCTCACCGCGATCACTGATTTTGAAAAAATGATTTCACATCATTTGTTAGATAGTTTATCGATCACGCCATTTATTTCAGGAAATAATATTGTAGATGTTGGAAGCGGCGCAGGATTGCCTGGCATTCCGCTTGCCATTTTTTTCACAGACAAAAAATTTACTTTAATCGACAGTGTCGGCAAAAAAACACGATTTATATCGCACGCAGCGCGTGAATTAGGTTTAACAAATGTACAGGTTTTTAACGGCCGCGCAGAAGAATATCCAACACAACATGGCTTTGATACAATGATGGCACGTGCTGTTGCGTCGATTGATGAATTGATAAAAATCGCCGAACATTTGCTGAATAAAACAGGCATTTTGTTGATGATGAAGTCCGACGAATTGCCTGATAAAAAATATCATGCGCGTGTGGAAAAATTACATGTGCCGGGAATTGATGCAAATCGCACGTTAATTATTATGGAGAAAACTTTGTGGCAAAAATAATTGCGATTGCAAATCAAAAAGGTGGTGTTGGAAAAACAACTACCAGTGTAAATTTAGCTGCATCGCTCGCTGCAATTAAACGTCGTGTTTTATTAATTGATTCTGATCCGCAAGGCAGCGCAACTGTTGGTTGCGGCGTTGACAAACAAACAATCGCTGCATCATTAAACGATGTTTTATTGGGAAATAAATCAGTTGAAGAAACAAGAATTATTACGCAATGGGGATTTTCATTATTGCCCGCGAATGGTGATTTAACAGTTGCAGAAGTGCGTTTATTGCAAATTGAAAATCGCGAACAACAATTAAAAAAATATTTATCGCCTGTTTTAAATCAATATGAATTTATTATTATTGATTGTCCGCCATCATTAAATATGTTGACGGTAAATGCATTGGTCGCTGCAAATAGTGTTTTAGTGCCTATTCAATGCGAATATTATGCATTAGAAGGATTAACCAGTTTGTTATCAAGCATTGAAAAAATTCGTCGTGCAGTAAATCCGCATTTACAATTAGAAGGTTTATTACGCACGATGTACGATGGACGAACACGTTTAACGGTAGAAGTTTCAGAACAATTACTCGAACATTTTGGAACAAAAGTATATCACTCAGTGATTCCGCGCAATGTGCGTTTAGCTGAAGCGCCGAGTCATGGAATGCCAGCGCTTGGATATGATAGTCGTTCACAAGGTGCAGCAGCATATTTAGCATTGGCGAGTGAAGTAGTGCGCAAACAAGAAGCTGCATTAGGAGCCGATGTTACAGAAGCCTGCGTGAAGTGAAGCTTTAGCTTCACGTAACAAGGGCGTTTTGCAGTGAATTTAAATAGAAAATAGATATAGGTGATGTCACATGATTCCAAAAAAACGCGGATTAGGAAAAGGACTTTCTGATTTAGGTCTCGGCGCATTACTCGGCGATTTACAAATTCCCGCAACACCCATTATTCCAATTAATGAATTCGAAGAAAAAAATATTTCTACCGATGATCAATTAAAAAAATTGCCCATTCATTCATTAATTCCCGGAAAATATCAACCGCGAAAAATAATCGCACCCGAAGCATTAGAAGAATTAGCAAATTCAATTCGCACACAAGGTATTATTCAACCAATTGTCGTTCGCCCAATTGCAAATAATCAATTTGAAATTATTGCAGGTGAGCGTCGTTGGCGCGCAGCACAATTAGCAGAATTAACTTATATTCCAGCTATTGTGCGTGAAATGAATGATGAAACTGCAATGGTGATGGCGTTAATTGAAAATATTCAGCGTCGTGATTTAAATGTAATGGAAGAAGCGAATGCATTAAATCGTTTGATGAATGAATTTAATATGACACATCAAATGGTCGCAGATGCTGTTGGAAAATCACGCACCGCAGTAACAAATATTTTACGTTTATTAAAATTAAATTTAGATGTGCGCACATTAGTTGAAACAGAAAAATTAGAAATGGGACACGCGCGCGCATTATTAACATTAGACGAAGAAAAACAAAGTCACGCAGCGCAAATTATTCTCGCGCGAAAATTATCTGTTCGAGACACAGAAGATTTAATTCGTAAAATGATGAGCGGCTATTCTGAAAATAATTTACCATCATCAAATACTGTTTTACATACTTTACAAGACCGTTTAACGCAGAAATTAGGCGTAAAAGTAATCGTGACACAAAATGCAAAAGGCCGCGGAAAATTAATTATTCGTTATAAAGATGAAAAAGAATTGGAAAAAGTGTTAATGCATTTGCATTAAAAATAAAAATAATTATTTCTCATGTTTTAGTGTTATGTGATAAGCAATCGCATAGATTATGGCACTAAAAATCGCAACCACAGCAAAATCAACTCCAAACGAAATAAATTTTGTGCCGCCAAAACTACCAAAATAACTTATTATCCCAATACCAAATAAATAAAGCAAAACCCAACTGCCGCGTTTGAAATTTAATTTTTCGCGTGAAGCAAAACCTTTCTTTTGTAAAATAGTGACACCTAAAATTATATAACCTAACGCAAATAAAATTAAAATTTTAGAAACAATTTGCCAGCCAGACCAATAAATTAATAAATTACAAATAATAAATGCGAGAACACAAATAATATGAACCCATTTTTTTGAAAAAGATTTAAATAAATCAGATTGATCTCGTAGCAAAACCATTAATGACAAAGGCCCAACAACATAACCTAAAATTAAACATGACACTAAAAATCCAACCAAGTGTTGCCAACTTGGAAATGGTAAGAAAAATAACAAACCGATAATTGTATTTAAAATAATTGCGCGAAATGGAACACCGCTTTTACTAACACTCATAAAATAATCTGGAAAATAAGCATTTTGCGACATTGCATAGGTAATGCGAGATGTTGCCATTGATTGCACCAGCGCTGTTCCGTACGGTGAGATAATTGCATCTGCATACAATGCTTTTACAAACCAAACACAACCAAACAAAGTTAATAAACCCGCAAATGGTCCTGCATCACCCACAAAAGAAATGTGAGACCATCCGCGCGAAAAAGTTCCTGAAGGTAATGCGGCAATAAAAGCAATTTGTACCAGCAAATAAATAATCATACAAACAAATAATGCGCCAAAAATTGCAATAGGAATTGATTCGCGTGGGTTTTTTGCCTCCGCTGCTAATTGCACAACAGGATTAAATCCAATAAAAGAATAAATCACGCCTGCTAATGGTAATGCTGCAAAAACACTTTTTATTCCGTATGGCATAAAACCTTCAGCAGTAAAATTTTGACAATGAAAATGTGATTTCAATAATAAAATTGCAGCACCAATTGGAATAATTAATTTTATCGCTAAAATAAAGTGATTTAATCGCGTGTAAGTTTTCATACCCATGCTATTAATTACAGCAATAATAATTAAACCAATTGCTGCAACGATTAATCCAGGTGTTGTTAAAATTGGATTTGCGCTATGCATCATTAAACTTGGAAAATAATTTGTGCTGTATTGAATAATCGCCATCATTTCAATTGGTGCAACTGCAACCCATGCTAACCATGCAATCCAAGAAAATCCAAAACCAGCAAAATGTCCGTGTGTTAATTGAAAAAAGCGAACTGTTCCGCCCGTGATTGGTAAAGAGCGCGTTAAAATTACAAATGTACTTGCAACTATCATCATTAAAATTCCGCCGATAATCCAAGCGAGAATTGCAGCAGGTCCCGCAATTTTCACTGTCGCTAATGGACTTAATAACCATCCTGATCCAATAATTCCAGCGACCGCGGAAGATAATAAAGTGATCGTGCTGACAGATTTAGGCAAAGACATATTGTTATCTCAATCAAATAAAACTAGGGATATTGTCAAAATCAACTTCGCAAACGTACAATAGCAAGACCCGGTCCATTATTAAAAGGAATTTTTATGAAATTACACAGTGTAATGACTTGTATTGGATGTTTTATTATCGGCATATTGATCGGTGCAGGAATTACTTATTTTCACACACGATGTGAAACGAATGGTATGCATATCAAATTTGATTCAAGCGGACAAAATGGATCTGGTATTACTATTACAAAAACAGGCAATAGCCAGTAATTTTCAATAATTTTTTTAATGCGGCGATGTCAAGTATATCTCTTTGAATCCGTTGCGGTATTGAATAAAACCAATTATACTCGCGGCAACTATCCGTTGACGAATTTTTTGCGGGGATGGTTTGTGCGTAACAGAAAAATAACGAAAAGTAGCTAAAAACAAGGTGTTTTATTCCAATGACGATGGCTGAAAAATTAACCAGCGCAGAATATATCGAACATCATTTGCATCATTGGCAAACGAAAAGTGCTGCGTTTCATTTAGATACATTGATTATTTCTATTGCAATGGGTTTTATTTTTCTCATCTGTTTTTATTGTGCCGCGCGCAAAGCACATGCAGGCGTGCCAGGTGGTTTGCAAAATTTTGCGGAATGGGTGATTGAATGGGTCGATAATACTGTTAAAGAAGTATTTCATGGTAAAGATGCATTAATCGGACCATTGTCACTTACAATATTTATGTGGGTTTTTTTAATGAGTTTTATGGATTTAATTCCAGTTGATTTAGTGCCGCGCGCAGCAGAAGCAATGGGTACACCTTATTTTCGAGCAGTGCCGACAGCAGATTTAAATTTAACATTTGCATTATCCATTTCAGTATTTTTCCTAATTTTTTTCTACAGCATTAAAATGAAAGGAATAGTTGGATTTACAAAAGAAGTGTTGACGCATCCATTTGGCATTTGGTTATTTCCAATTAATATTTTATTTCGTGTGATTGAAGATTTTACTAAACCATTTTCGCTCGCATTTCGGTTGTACGGAAATTTATTTGCGGGAGAATTAATTTTTATTTTAATTGCTGCATTATTACCGTGGTGGTTTCAATGGATTCCGGGTAGTATTTGGGCGATTTTTCATATCTTAATTATAACGCTGCAAGCATTTATTTTTATGATATTGACAATTATTTATTTAAGTATGGCATCAGAAACACATTAAACAGAGGAAAATAAAATGGAAACAATTATAAGTTCAGTCGCATCATCAACCGTTATCGCAGTTGCAATTTTAATTGGTTTGGGTGGATTAGGTATTGCAATTGGTATGGGTATATTAGGTGGAAAATTTTTAGAAGGTGTTGCGCGCCAACCTGAATTAACGAGCATGTTGCGTTTGCAAATGTTTGTCGTGATGGGATTGCTTGATGCATTCGCAGTAGTAGCAGTTGTAATCGGTTTGTATTTCTTGTTTGCAAAAAACCCGATTTTAGTAACAGCATTGAAAGCTGCGGCAGTTGTTAAAGGCGTATCGTAAAACGTAAATAAACAATGGATATTGGAGTAACGTTATGAACATAAACCTCACATTATTCGGCGAAATGATTACCTTCGCGATTTTCGTGTGGTTTACGATGCGTTTTGTGTGGCCGCCGTTGATGAAAGCATTGACTGAACGTCGTGAAAAAATTGCAGCAGGTTTAGCGGCCGCAGAAAGAAGTCAACGCGATTTAGAATTAGCGGCGCACAAAGTAACGGAATTATTAACACAAGCAAAAGCACAAGCAGCACAATTGATTGAACAGGCAAATCATCGCGCAAATCACATTATTGAAGAAAGCAAAGCGCAAGCTCGAATCGAAGGTGATCGATTATTAGCAATCGCAAAAATTGATATTGCGCGTGAATTTCAAATTGCACGTGAAAAATTATTACAAGAAATTTCTTCGCTAGTTATTACCGGCGCAGAAAAAGTATTGCAGCACGAAATAAATAAAAGCGCGAATGATAGAATTGTTTCTGAGATGATTAATACATTATAAATAGTGTGAGCGTGAGTGTGAGTGAGAAAACTTCCATAGCTAGACCCTACGCAAAAGCTGCATTTGAAGCTGCAAAAACAGCTAATCAATTGCCAATGTGGTCGCTCGCATTTAAAAAATTATCATACGCAGCGCAAGACTTAAGAGTAAAATCAGCATTAAAAAATCCTAATTATACAAAATCACAATTAATTACTTTATTTAAAGCAGTTATTGGCGAAACGATCAATAATGAAATTGATAATTTTTTAAAAATTTTATCAGAAAATAAAAGATTTAATTTATTGCCTGATATTTCAAAATTGTTTGAAACAGATTTTGAAAAAGAATCTGGATATTTATCGTTAATTGCAACATCTGCATTTGCATTAGATGAAAATAAAAAACAAGATGTGAAGAAAAAATTATCCGAACAATTTAAATCAACATGTGATATTACATTTCATATTGATGAAAATTTATTAGGTGGATTATCAGTTCGTTCTGCTAGTTGGATTTTAGATGGAACAGTTAAAAGTAATTTAGAAAGATTAAAAAATAGTTTAGTGTGAGGAAAATATGACGCAACACATTCAACCGTCCGAAATTAGCGATATTATTCGATCACGTATTGCAGCATTTGATGTGAAGTCAGAAATTCGCACCGAAGGTACGATTGTCAGTTTAAAAGATGGCATCGTGCGCATTTATGGTTTGAGTGATGTGATGTATGGAGAAATGATTGAATTTCCCGACAACACATTTGGTCTCGCATTTAATTTAGAGCGTGATTCTGTCGGCGCAGTTGTGCTCGGCGAATACGAACATTTATGCGAAGGAATGACAGCGCGTTGCACAGGTAGAATTTTAGAAGTACCGATTGGTGATGAATTATTGGGGCGAGTTGTTGATGCATTGGGAAATCCAATTGATGGAAAAGGTCCTATAAAAACAGCATTAACAGCACCAATTGAAAAAATTGCACCGGGTGTTATTGAAAGACAATCTGTTTCGCAACCCGTTCAAACTGGAATTAAATCAATTGATGCAATGACACCAATCGGTCGTGGACAGCGTGAATTAATTATTGGTGATCGTCAAACTGGAAAAACTGCGATTGCAATCGACACGATTATTAATCAAAAAAATTCTGGTATTAAATGTATTTATGTTGCGGTGGGACAAAAAGCATCTTCAGTTGCAGCTGTTGTTCGCAAATTAGAAGAACATGATGCAATGAAACATACTATTGTTGTTTGCGCAAATGCATCTGAATCTGCTGCGCTGCAATATATTGCGCCATATGCCGGAACTAGCATGGGCGAATATTTTCGTGATCGCGGACAAGACGCATTAATTATTTATGATGATTTAACAAAACAAGCATGGGCATATCGACAAGTTTCTTTATTGTTGCGTCGTCCACCTGGTCGTGAAGCATATCCTGGAGATGTATTTTATTTACATTCACGTTTATTAGAACGTGCATCACGCGTGAGTGCAGAATATGTAGAAAAATTTACGAACGGTGAAATAAAAGGAAAAACAGGATCATTAACAGCATTACCAATTATTGAAACGCAAGCGGGCGACGTTTCTGCATTTATTCCAACCAATGTCATTTCAATTACAGATGGGCAAATATTTTTAGATGTTGGTTTATTTAATGCGGGCATGCGTCCTGCTGTGAATGCAGGATTATCTGTATCGCGCGTTGGTGGTGCAGCGCAAACAAAAATTATTAAAAGATTGGCAAGTCCAGTGCGTATTTCGCTCGCACAATTTCGCGAATTAGAAGCATTTTCACAATTCGCATCTGATTTAGATGATGTGACGCGTAAACAATTAGAACGCGGACAACGCACGATGGAAGTTTTAAAACAACCACAATATGCGCCGCTTTCAGTTGCAGAAATGGCAATTATTTGGCTCGCATTAGATAAAGGTTTGATGGATGATGTGCCAGTGAAAAAAATTGTTGATTTTCAAGCGGCATTATTATCATTTTTACATGATTCGCATTTAGATTTAATTAAAGAGATTAATGCGAAGCCGGAATACAATGATGAAATTGCGAAGAAGATAACAAACGTGATTAATAATTTTAAGAAAACGCAGGCATATTAATACATGTCAACCGCAAGAGAAATCACAACCAAAATCGGTTCCATTAAAAACACGCAAAAAATCACGCGTGCGATGGAATTGGTTGCAGCAAGTAAAATGCGAAAAGCGCAAGAACGTATGGCGATGTCGCGTCCGTATGCTGCAAAAATTCGCCGTGTGATTTCACATGTCGCATCATCGCACGCAGAATATCAACATCCATACATGCAACAACGCGAAAAAATAAAACGTGTTGGATTTATTATTGTTACAACTGATCGCGGATTATGCGGCGGATTAAATGTAAATACTTTTCGCAAAGCATTAACCGACATGAAAAAATATCATGACCAAGGTGTTGAAGTTGATGTGTGTGTGATTGGTCGAAAAGCAGAAGTGTATTTTGGAAATTTAGGTGCGAATATTGTTGGCTCAATTACACATATTGGTGATAAACCTGCTGTTGAAGATATTATTGGCGTTGTGAAAATTTTATTGCAAAATTATGATGCAGAAAAATGTGATCGTATTTATATTTGTGCAAATCAATTTGTAAATACAATGATCCAAAAACCATTTGTGCGACAATTATTACCTTTACAAAAAGAAGATCACCATTCACAAACAGAAAATATTAATAAACAGTGGGATTATTTATACGAACCCGATTCTGCAAAAACATTATTAACCATGTTATTAATTCGTTACATCGAATCACAAGTATATCAAGCAGTCATTGAAAATATTGCATGCGAACAAGCTGCGCGCATGATGGCAATGAAAAATGCGACTGATAATGCAAAAGAAATTATTAAAGATTTACAATTAGCATACAACAAAGCGCGACAAGCAAGTATTACGCGAGAAATTGCGGAAATTGTTGCTGGTGCTGCTGCGTTGGAATGAATATGAGGAATAAAATATGAGTCACCAAGGTCACGTCATTGAAGTTATCGGCGCAGTCGTCGATGTTGAATTTCCAAAATCATTGGTGCCGAATATTTATGATGCATTGCATTTAGCAGAAAAAAATTTAACGCTCGAAGTGCAACAACAATTAGGTGATGGTGTTGTGCGCGCAATCGCAATGGGACCAACAGAAGGTTTACGTCGCGGTATGAAAGTTGATAATACTGGCGCGCCGATTATGGTTCCTGTTGGCGAAAAAACATTGGGACGTATTTTAAATGTGTTGGGCCAGCCGATTGATGAAGCGGGTCCAGTTGATTCAACAGAATTTTTACCGATTCATCGTCCAGCACCTTCATTTGTAGATCAAGCAGCAAGCACGCAAATTTTAGAAACAGGAATTAAAGTACTTGATTTAGTTTGTCCATTTGCAAAAGGTGGAAAAGTCGGATTATTCGGCGGCGCCGGCGTTGGCAAAACAGTTAATATTATGGAATTAATTCGCAATATTGCGGTTGAACACAGCGGATATTCTGTATTTGCAGGTGTTGGTGAACGTACGCGTGAAGGAAATGATTTTTATCATGAAATGAAAGAATCAAATGTATTGGATAAAGTTGCGTTAGTTTATGGACAAATGAATGAACCACCCGGTAATCGTTTGCGTGTTGGTTTAACAGGTTTAACGATTGCAGAAAAATTTCGTGATGAAGGTCGTGATGTATTAATGTTTATTGATAATATTTATCGTTACACATTAGCAGGCGTTGAAGTGTCTGCATTATTAGGACGCATGCCATCTGCTGTTGGTTATCAACCAACACTTGCAGAAGAAATGGGAAAATTGCAAGAGCGAATTACTTCTACAAAAACAGGCTCAATCACTTCAATTCAAGCTGTTTATGTTCCTGCAGATGATTTAACAGATCCATCACCTGCAACAACGTTCGCACATTTAGATGCAACCGTTGTGTTGTCGCGTCAAATTGCAGAGCTTGGAATTTATCCTGCGGTTGATCCGCTCGATTCTTCAAGTCGTCAATTAGATCCATTAATTGTAGGCGATGAACATTATCGTGTTGCGCGTGGCGTACAAAGTACTTTGCAACGTTACAAAGAATTAAAAGATATTATTGCCATTTTAGGAATGGATGAATTATCTGAAGAAGATAAATTAATTGTAAAACGTGCGCGAAAAATTCAACGCTTTTTATCGCAACCATTTTTTGTTGCGGAAATTTTTACTGGAGCGCCAGGAAAATATGTTTCACTAAGTGATACATTGCATGGATTTAAAGGCATTTTAAACGGTGATTTTGATCATTTACCTGAACAAGCATTTTATATGGTTGGCTCAATTGAAGAAGCGATTGAGAAAGCAAAACAGTTAGAACATAAATGAAAACAATAGAACTCGACATCGTCAGCGCAGAAGGCTCCATTTTTAATGGTGAAGTTATTTTTGTGGAAGTAACTGGCAGTTCTGGTGAATTAGGGATTCATCCGGGACATTCTCCGTTATTAACTGCATTAAAACCAGGGCAAATTCACGCAAAGTTACCGAACGGAAAAGAAGAAGTATTTTATATGTCGGGTGGTATGTTAGAAGTACAACCAAATATGGTTTCAGTTTTAGCGGATACTGCATTACGTGCGGATGATTTAGATGAAGCGGCAGCATTAATTGCAAAATCACATGCAGAAAAAATATTGCAACACAAAACAGAAGGGATGGAATATTCTCGTGCATTATCAGAATTAGCAGAAGCAGCAGCACAGTTGCGCGCGATTTCAATATTGCGCGATAAAATTAAAAAAATGCATTAGTAGTGGAGGAATAAGATGACTCTAAGTATTGTCATTCTCGCAGCAGGGAAAGGGAAAAGAATGGTGTCATCGCTGCCCAAAGTGATGCATTTATTGGGCGGTGTTTCTTTATTAGAACGTGTTGTCAAAACAGCTGAATCATTACATCCAAAAAAAATTCATGTTGTGTATGGAAATGGCGGTTCAACATTACCAGAATCATTACCACACTTAAAAGTAAATTGGGTTTTTCAAAAACAACAATTAGGCACAGGACATGCTGTTTTACAAGCGTTGCCTGAGTGCAAAGACGATGAACAAATATTAGTTTTGTATGGTGATGTTCCTGTTATTTCTGAAAATACATTACGACAATTATTAGATGAAGCACCGAAAAATGGCGTTGGGTTATTAGTAACTGAATTTGAAGATCCCACTGGTTTTGGTCGCATCGTTCGCGATCATGAAGATAATATCGTTGCCATTATTGAAGAAAAAGATGCGTCGCGCACTCAACGTGCAATTAAAGAAATTAATACCGGTATTGTGACTGCATCAGCGAAATTAATGAAATCATGTTTATCACGCGTTTCAAATCATAATGCGCAAAATGAATATTACTTAACAGATATGATTGCACTTGCTGTTGAAGATGGTTTGCCTGTGCGAAGCGTAAGTGCACATAACTCAAATGAAGTGCGTGGTGTAAATGATCCATGGCAATTAACAACGCTAGAACGTTATTATCAATCAGAGCGCGCGCGCACATTAGCATATAGTGGCGTTACCATTATGGATCCTGCGCGTTTAGATATTCGCGGTGATGTTTCTATTTCACCATCCACAAAATTGGATGTGAATATTATTTTAGAAGGTACAGTAAAAATTGGTAAAGATTGTGAAATTGGTCCCAATGTTATTATTAAAAATTCAACAATTGGTGATCATGTAAAAATATTTGCAAATTCAGTGATTGAAAATTCAATCATCGAAAATCACTGTGAAATAGGCCCTTTTGCGCGTCTTCGCACGGACACTGTTTTAAAAATAAAATCAAAAATTGGTAATTTTGTTGAAACAAAAAAAACGATATTGGGCGAAAATAGTAAAGCAAATCATTTAGCATATCTAGGTGATGCAACCATTGGTAAAAATGTAAATATCGGCGCAGGCACGATTACGTGTAATTATGATGGTGTAAATAAATGGCTGACTGAAATTGATGATGGTGCTTTTGTTGGTTCAAATACTTCTTTAATTGCGCCAATTAAAATTGGAAAAAACGCAACGATTGCAGCAGGTTCTGCTGTTAGTAAAAATATTCCTGCAGAACAATTAACCATCACACGCGCAGAGCAAACTGTTGTAAAAAATTGGAAGCGGCCGAAAAAAGTGTGAGTACAATGCTTACAAATTATCATTATGAGAAAATACTATGGAAAAAAATCAAATATCACAATTACATATTCATTTCGAAAGTGCTGCTCAAAAAGAAGGAAATATTGAATTTTGGTTTGCGAGAGATTTACAGAAACTGCTTGGATATGAAAAATGGGAAAATTTTGCACAAGCAATTGAAAGGGCAAAAATTTCTTGTGTGGGTTCCAAGCAAAACATATCGGATCATTTTCCCGACGTCAGGAAGATGATCGGTGCGGGCAAAGGCGCAAAAAGAGAAGTGAGTGATCTCAGATTAACCCGCTACGCATGCTATTTGATTGCGCAAAATGGCGACTCGAGAAAAACCGAAATTGCTTTCGCACAAACATATTTTGCAGTACAAACTCGCAAGCAAGAAATTATTGAAAAACGAATGTCGGAAATTGAGCGTTTACAAGCACGAGAAAAATTATCGCTATCTGAAAAAGAGTTATCGGGAATATTATTTGAACGTGGTGTTGATGGACAGGGTTTTGCACGCATTCGAAGTAAAGGTGATAAGGCATTATTTGGCGGATGCTCAACACAAGACATGAAATATATTTTGCACGTTCCAAATAATCGCGCGCTCGCAGATTTTTTACCAACCATCAGCATTAAAGCTAAAGATTTTGCAAATGAAATTACAGCATTTAATACAAAACGAGATAATTTACAAGGTGAAAATCCTATCACGCATGAACATGTAAAAAATAATATCAGCGTTCGCAATTTATTAAGAAAAGAAAATATTATCCCGGAAAATTTACCACCAGCAGAAGATATTAAAAAATTAAATCGCAAAATTAAATCAGACAGTAAAAAATTAATTGAACAGCAATAGTATGCGACGCATTCGAATTTATCATCAAGGCGATTTATCAACTGGTTTAACAGTGATGTTAGATCAAAATGCCAGTCATCATTTATTACAAGTATTGCGAAAAAAAAATGGTGAACGGTTTGTTGTATTTAATGGTAAAGGCGGCGAGTTTGACGCAACATTAATTTCATCAAATAAAAAAACAGCCTGCGTTGAAATTGCTGAATTTCACGAAAGAAAAGTTGAGTCTGTATTATCAATTCATTTAGGACAAGCAATTTCTCGTAGCGAACGCATGGATTATGCGATTCAAAAATCCGTTGAATTAGGTGTGGCTGAAATTACACCATTGATAACTGAATTTTGCCAAGTACAATTATCAGCAGAACGTTTTGCAAAACGCGTTGCGCATTGGCAAGCAATTACAATTTCTGCTGCTGAACAATCCGGAAGATGTTCTGTTCCAATTGTGCATTTACCCATTTCATTTTCAGAATGGATTTTACAAAAAAATAAAATAAATATTATTTGCTGCCCCCGACAAGAAAAAAATTCTTTTAGTGAAATTGAATCAGCGAAAAATATTTCTTTAACGATTGGCGCGGAAGGTGGTTTTAGTGATCGTGAAATTAATGAGGCAGTGAAAAAAGATTTTATACCGATGTCATTAGGTTCTAGAATTTTACGTACAGAAACTGCGACTGTTGTTGCGTTAACTCTACTGCAAGAAAAATTTGGTGATTTGAAAATATAAACTCCATGGGTTAACACCCATGGCTCTCGTCAATATTGTTGTTAACATCACGCCATCGCTAAAACGTCTTTAACTAACTGCGAAACGCCTGAAAATACTTCACTAATGCGATTAGCAAGCATATAAGCAGGTGTGCTAACGACTTTTGCTTGATGATCAATAACAGCTTTATTCACCGCGCAATCCACATGTTTTCCACCCATTTTTTCAATTTTTTCTTTTGTCGTTAAATCATTTCCGATAGTTTGTGCAACACCCGCACCATAAATTTTTGAAATCATCGCAGGCGCAATACAAATAAATCCCTGCGGTTTTTTTGCATTTTTCATTGCTTGCGCAAATCGCAACACATCAGCATTAATTGACATGTTCGCACCATTTTTTCCAAAGTCACATAAATTTAATGCAGCGCCATGACCACCTGGATAAATTGCTGCGTCAAAATCTTTTACCTCAGCATCTTTAATATCACGAATTTTTCCACGTGCAATTCGCGCTGCTTCAACTAATGTATTTCGCTTTTCGTTTTCATGCGCATTTGTTAAATGATTTACAACTTGAGTTTGCAAAATATTCGGCGCAAAACATTCGTAAGTTGCATCCGCCAAATCAAGCGCTAATAAAGTGCTCACCGCTTCATGAATTTCGCTACCATCAAAAACACCACATCCTGATAAAATTACAGCAACTTTTTTGTGCGACATTGCTTATGCTCCTGTCAGCGCTAATATGAAAATTATAAAAAACAAATTTTTCAAAACGAAAATGATAACGCAACAACACTGATTTTTAAATTAAATTTTCATTACTGATTAAATAGTAATCAAAAAAATAAAAAAAATAAAAAAACGTTTCCTTAAGGGCTTGTTAAAAGTATTTAATCTGATAGATTGAATCTTGTCATGGATTAATGATTAAGCCTCAAATGGAACTTGAGGTGTGGATAGGAAATCCACAAGTGTGACGACAGCTTGGATAGTTTTCTCTAGGGAAACAGGTTCTAAGGACAGAACGCGTTGGTAGGGATTGCCAAAAAAGGGTGACTTCGGTCACCCTTTCTTTTTTGATTAATCACAGAGCCAACGTATGACATCTCAGTTAATGGATTCAACACTCATGGAATCAGAATTAGTATTAAACGCTGATGGCAGTGTTTATCATTTAAATTTATTACCAGAAGAAATTGCTGACACCATTATTTTAGTCGGCGATCCGAATCGCGTAAAACAAGTTTCAAAATATTTTGATCGCATTGAAGTACAAAAAACAAAACGTGAATTCGTCACACACACTGGTTTTATTGGTAAGAAACATATTAGCGTTGTTGGAACGGGTATCGGCGCAGGCAATATTGATATTACGATGAATGAATTAGACGCATTGCACAATATTGATTTAAAAAATCGCGTTGTCAAAAACAATCATAAAAAATTAAATTTTATTCGTATGGGAACCAGCGGTGCATTGCAAGATCATATTGATGTAGATTCATTATTAATATCATCATTTGGTGTTGGATTAGATGGTTTAGTTTTATATTATGATTGGAAAAATAATGAAGCAGAAAAAAAATTATTAACTGCGTGCCGAGAAAAATTTTCTGCCACACCATTTCTCAATACATTATATGTTGCAGCAGGCGCGAAATCTTTGATTGATTTATTTGAAAAAAATAATTTAGGATTAACTGGAATTACTTTAACGTGCCCTGGATTTTATGGTCCGCAAAATAGACAATTACGCGCACAATTAAGTGAGCCTGGAATTTTTTCAGTCGCGCGAAAAATAAAAGTAGAAAATCACGTCATCACAAATTTAGAAATGGAAACCGCTGCAATTTACGGCATGGCGCGTTTATTAAATCATGATGCATGTTCTATCAATGCAATTCTCGCAAATCGTTTTACACATTCTTTTTCAAGTAATCCTGATCGGGTGGTTGAACAGATGATTCAGAAAGTGTTGGCGTTGTTATAAATTCAAGTTGTTTCGCACCTCACAAATCTTAAACGAGCGAGTGATAATGTAACTGAAAATATTAAATTAAGTTGATGGAAAGATATGACCTATCGCTTTTGCAGCGAGTAGCGTCACGACAGACGCGGGACCGAACCAGGGACGGTTCATTTTCGAGCGGAAAAAGCGATAGGTCGTATCTTTACATCTCAATTTGTTTTTTTCAGGTACATTATTGCGAGTGAGAGCAAAGATTCAACAGTGCGAAACTCTTATTAATTATGGATATGAAATAATTGCAAAAACCGTCATTTGTTTTTTATTTAGAAAATTCCATTTTCGTAAGCTTTCTTCCCACGGCATCTTTCAAGCCTTTTTGAACCTTGGAGAGTAATTTTGGATTTTCAAATATCCATTTTTCGCGAGCAGGAATTTCTGTGAGTGGCTCTAAAATAAAACGACCATCTTTATCGGTTGTGAGTTTGAATCCACTGATGCCCGCTGGCAATGCGCCTAGATTCACCCTGCCTTTTGCATCTGGTCTGACAATTTTAGGAGCACGCATAACGACCTCATTTTATTACTTACACTACTCAGTATAGCATATGGTGGGAAAATGTCAATGTGGGGAAACTGCATTTTCCCACCATAAATATTTGCGGCAACTTTATAGAATCAAAACGTTCCTACAAACTCCAGCACCAATTTCTTCAAACTCTCCGCACCTTTTTTCACACCCGATAAAGTAAGTTCATGACTTAATTTTTCAGAACTCATTCCAGCCGCCATATTGCTAATCACAGAAATCATTGCAACACGCATTCCGCAATGATGCGCTGTGACAATTTCATTAATCGCCGACATCGCAATAACATCACCACCCATTGTGCGAAAACATTTTATTTCAGCGGGTGTTTCGAATTGTGGGCCTAATACTGCAAAATAAACACCTTGCTGCAAAGGCACAGATAATTTTTTTGAAAGTGATAATAATTTTTCACGTAATGTAATATCAAATGTATCTTCCATGCCGAGAAAACGTGGACCAAAATCATCTTGATTTTCACCAGCTAAAACATTCCTAAATTGAAAATTAATATAATCATTAATTAAAACTAAATTTCCCGGCACAATATTTTCGCGCATTGATCCCGCAGCATTGGTAATTAAAATAGATTCGCAGCCAATTAATTTTAATGTACGAATATAAGTTTTTGCGACAACATCAGAAACACCTTCATAATAGTGTGCGCGTCCTTGCAAAAATGCGACAGATAACCCATTTAATTTTCCTAAAAATAAATTTCCTGCGTGTCCTGCAACAGTGCATTTTGGAAAATCGGGTAAATCAGCATAAGAAATTTTTACAACATCCGTTAATAAATCAGCGAGCTCACCTAAACCAGATCCTAATGTCATTGCAAAAACAGGCTTAAATCCCGGTGCTTTTTGCGAAATTATTTTTGCAGCGTTGATTGCAGATTGTGTCATGTTATTTTTCCTCTAAATTTTTAGGCCCAAATGCATGCGGTAATAATTCAGCGAGTGTAGTTTGTTGATAATTACCTTCTGTTGTACATAAATGAATAATGGTTTCAGGTGATGCGCATTCTAATAGGCGTTGACGGCAAGCGCCACACAATGAACAAATTTTATGACCGGGAACTAAAACCAACACCTCCGTAATTTTTTTACAACCCTGTGCAATCAGTGTTCCCATCGCAACTGCTTCTGCACATAATGTCAGCGAAAAAGAAGCATTTTCTACATTACATCCTGAAAATAATTTTCCATTTTCAGCGCGCAAAACAGCCGCAACTTGAAAATGAGAATAAGGTGTATACGCATTAGGCAATACGGCTTTTGCAGCCACTAACATATCAACCGGTGGTGTTTTCACAAGATTCTCCAGTATAATCAAACTAGGGCGGTTATTATAAACGGATTTAGCAATATGTTCGATACTTTAACACTACTTGCCTGCTTGATTGGAAATGATCCTGGACATTCCACTCAATTAACAATGAAACCCCCGTTTTTAGAAAAAGAAAATAAAATAATCTGCGTGCAACGTACACAATCACCGCAATTTCAGTGGAAAGATGTTCCGCCTGAAGCAAGTTCATTGGCATTCATTATCAAAGATGCGAATACATTTACAACAATGAATAAACAGAAATATTATTGGGTCGTTTATAATTTACCAGTGCAAACCACTCAATTACCTTACGGTGCTAATGTTCATATGTCGCCTTACGATGAAGGTGTGAATAGTTGGGGTGAAAAAAATTATCATTCAATTTGTGCTGACAATACAGAATATCCTGTGATTGTAGAATTATATGCGCTAGATAAACGTTTTTCAGCAACTACGCCAATGACAGGTGAAGTGTTGGAACAAAAAATTAAAGGTCATGTTTTAGCGAAAACAATTGTGTGGGAATAAAAAAGGCGTAAAAAATCTTACGCCTCATATCAAAATTAATCAGCACGTTTTTCAATTACTTTTACGCGATGCGCTTGCGGTCCATCATGTCCCATTTCCTGAACGAAATGAACAGGCATGCCAACTGATAATTTATGAAAATCAGGATGTGCAACATGATTTGCATTAAAATAAAATTCAGTGCCATCATCGCTTTCAATAAATCCAAATCCATCCGCATTAAATAAACGCACGATTTTCCCGTAAATCATTGCCTGATGATTTTTTCCATTACGTAAATCTTTTATATATTCTTCTAATTGACGTGTCATATCATCAAACGCAGAACGAATTGAAAGATACATATCTTCATTTTCATTATGCGTTGCCACTAATTCTTTTCCAGGAACAGCAAGCGTAACGCGTGTATTATGTAAATTACCGCGATGTTGATTTTTATTTTCAAATTCAACAACAACATGACACGCTACAATGTTCTGACAAAATTGTTGTAATTTATCTATTTTTTCTTCGATATGTTCTTTCACAGCATCTGAATGATCCAAGCCGCGAAAAGTAATTTGCACGGGGACTTGCATAAATGTCTCCTTGTTATATTTCAATAAATTCAAGTGATTATTTCACTGCGGGCATTTTTGCCCGTCACCATTGTAAGTATAGTTCGGATTTTTGGAAGTGTTTTTTGTATCTTATTGATTTACCGTTGCAGAAATCCTTAAAAACAGTTTGTTACAACTCTTAAGCTATTTTTAATAATGATGTGGTAGATTGGAATAAACAGATAAAAAAAGAGGCACATATGCCGATAAATACACTCACTATCAAAGATGATAAAGACAAACCTTTTCCACGTTGGAAATTAAAAAAAGATAACTTCACTTCAGAAGAACAAAATGAAATAAATAATGCGACTGTGAGTGATGGTGAAGTAACAGGTGAAGAATTTACACAGTTAGTAAAAAAAGGTTTTAAAAAATTTATAGCATTAAAAGTAACCGGTAATTTAGTGTGGGACGAAAAAATTTTTACAATGCTAAGTTATGAAGGTGTTGATTTCACAAAAGCAAAAATAATACATACAAATAGAACCAACGATAGTGAAAAAACTTCTGAACGGTTTTGTATTGTCGAGAATGACGCCGATGCAGTAGACGCAATAATAAATCGAATTAATGCATTGCAACTAAAAAAATTAGAAAAATTAGATTTTGAAAAAGGTGTGGTGGTGCCTGATATTGTCCTGAATTTACTGCAAGATAAAACTGGCACTATTGAAAAACTTTCTAAAGATAAAACATTAACTACATGGCAAAACGCTTTAAAAGAAGCAAAAAAAAGCGCTGAAAAATTAGCGCGAGCTGAAATGACAACTAGCGTTACAGGTTATATTTATATTTCTCCCGCGGATTTGATTAAAAAAATTAATGAAGGTCATCGATTCTTTAGATCGATACAAATTACGGGCGATCTTGATTTATCCAAAATAAAAAATCTCTCAGATATTGATTTTGGAAATGCCATATTTACGGGTAGCGTTAATTTTTCTGATTGTAAACTGAATAATGCTAATTTTCAAAACGCTGACTTTCGCGGAAACATTATTTTAGATGGCGCAGATATTCGCGCAGCAAATTTTCAACATGCTCAATTTGATGCAAGTATACATGTTGATGAAAAAACAATTCGTGATACACGCACTCGACTCACAGGATATATTTCTGGTAAACCAAACTGGAAAAACAGTGAAATAAAACAAATAACTTATCAATTAGGATCAGGCGAAAATAAAGTAGAAGCAATTGTTTATTCTTCTAATAAAAATGCGCAAGGTTTAGATAGATCAAAAGGCGAAGGCGATATTGAAATAGATGCTAAAAACGCATCAGAACTCTTTAAAATATTTAAAACTCGCTATGCTTTTTTACGCGCCAAAGAAAATTGGTTGTGGCGTCAACGTGGTGATATGGTTGCTCGTTTAAATAACACAAAATTAACTGATCTTGAAAAAATTCAGACTTTATTTCGTCATGCGCAAAATGAGAAAACGAGTAAAACATACCAAGCGTTACAAGAAGCTTTAAAAGAATTTAAAATTAAAAAAAATACCATCTTAGAACGATCTCCGTCAGAATTATCAGTAGTAACCACTACACCAAGAGACCCGTCAACACGTCCAGCGAGTGTAGTTGAAAATTCGCCCGAATTAGAAGTGCAAGATAAAAAAAATCCGTTGTGGGATTTTTTTATTGTGAAAGCAAATCAAATTAGCATGCAAAGTTCTGAAGTTGTAATAAAAAAAGCAGATTTGCAAAACTGCTTTTCTGATTATAAAAATAGTGGAGAAGAATTAATAACTCTCAATCATGCTTTGCAAACAGCAATAAAAGATTCACATACAATATTAGATCGAGCGCTCGCGTCTTTTAGTTCACCTGATTTAGTTGGAAATGATTTAAATGATTCCCCAGCACGCAAAGCCCATCAGAATAAAATTCTTGCAGCTTACATTTTTTTAAAAGTTGTGACAGGTGAAGAAAGTGTTGCTGAATATAATAGAAAATTAAAAGAAATTATTTTACCTGGTTACTTGAAACATATTGTATATCATCAAACACACTCAGAGGGACATGTACGACACAATTTAATTGCAGCCTTACTGAAGGAATCTGGTGTTGCAGAAAATGTTTTTGTAGCACACAGTGATCAGCGCACTCAAACAAGTCGTTCCCCGGCAATATTTCATAGCAGCAAAGATCGTGAATTTCTACGTGATTGTCAAAGCAAATGGGAATGGATGTCTTTTGCCGATCTAAAAAATGTGCTTGATCAAAAAATTGTTGTGAATGTAAATAATCAAATGAAAAAACACATTGGTTGTGATTCTGAAATATTGACACGATTAGCAAGACAATATTATTTAGCAGAATTAATTAAAGCAGAAAGATTTGAAGAAGCAAAATATGAAGCTTCTGCTATGAAAGAGGCATTTGGAAATAGTTTATTTTCAAAAACATCAGAAATGGATGCGGCATTTTCAGTCGCAATTGACGAACTGAAGAAAAAAATGATTCAAGAAGTGCAAACTGCATTCTCAGCAAATATTGATAATGCAGTTAATCAATTTGGATTGAGGCATAAAAATCTTGCGGATTCTTTAAATATTATTTTAAATAATCTGGGTGTATCTGATGAATACGATGTTGCTATTAAGCAAAAATATACAGCATTTTTTAATGCATCTTCCTACATTTCTCACGGAATCACCACGACTAAAGCATTACAGTCGTTAGCGAACTATGTATTGGAACGTAAATCACTTGATGCTAACTTGTTAGAAAAATTAAATCCCGCAACAAATTATTATTCTTTTGTATGGATTGATGAAAGCAAGAAAATAAAATTGGTTAACGCACTTACAATTGAATGGAAGAAGGAATCAGATAATTCACGTAAAGAATTATTAAGCGCATTGATCACAATGATTAATAATGCTGTTCCAATTTCTAAATTGTTAACGCCAAATGAAGCAAACATAGTGCCACTATCTTCAGACGCATTTAAAAAAATGATTCACGCAGTTTATCGCGTTGATGATGTAAAAATAAAATTACAAAATGTATTGGATAATATTTGGGGTTACAAAAATTTTTCTAAAGTAATAATACGCAATACAAATGATGAATTGAGTTTTGCTACGCCAACTGATCAAAAAACAAAATCATTAATTGGTCGTGATGTGTTCGATAGTTCAGATAATAATTTCAGAAAATATATGCACGCTTATAACTTACATAAAAAATTAAGTGTAGAGTTAAAAAAATTAACCGATGCGGATCGTGATTGTCAAAAAAATTGTGCTTCTTGTTTTCAAAAAATCGAAGAGGAACTTGTTGCAATTACTCTAGCGCTTGGTGATGAAGCTGGAAAGAATTTTGGCGGGTTAATTTCAACAGCATTAGAGAGCGTAAAACATGCACGAACAGAATGGATTAAAAAGGTTGATCAAACAGTATGTCAAGTTCAGCCATCGGTTTTAACAAGCAAAAGAGTTGCTCCAAGACCCTAATTTTGATTTGTAAAAAAATTACACAATCTTTTTTAATTTTTTTTCTTTGATTAATAAAACCTTAATCTCTTTTTGATATCGTATGCCTTCACAAACTTTTGCGTGACTGAAAAGACTGTGTCAGAATGTCTGCCTTTTCAGCGGAGGAAACCGGATGAGTGATTCTCATTGCGGAATTTGGACGATTTTAGGAGTAGAGAAAATGTTAGTATTAACACGCTCCATCGGTGAACGTTTGTTCATTCAAGATGGTGAAATTAAAATTCAAGTATTAGAAGTGAAAGGAAATCAAGTGCGTTTAGGTATCGAAGCGCCGAAGCATATTGCCATTCATCGCGAAGAAGTGTTTGATCGTATTAAAACAGAAGGATCAGCACAAAAAAATAATTTAGTTGCGCAGCAAGAAGAAGCTGCTTAATTTATTTCACGAATACCCTGTGAATTTGCAATAAGAATTTTATCAGCACCGCGTTTTGCAAAAATGCCATTGCATACAACGCCGGTAATATTATTAATGGTTTCTTCCATCTGTGTTGGCTGCGTCAAATCTAATTGGTAAACATCCAAAATAATATTGCCATTGTCTGTTAAAAATCCTGCGCGATATTCAGGCGCACCGCCCAATTTTACCATTGCACGCGCAACTAATCCGCGCGCAATTGGAATCACTTCAATTGCAACTGGAAATTTTCCCAATACTTTTACTTCTTTTGATTCATCAGCAATACAAATAAATTGTTTTGCGGTTGCTGCAATAATTTTTTCGCGTGTTAATGCACCGCCACCACCTTTTAATAAAGATTTAAAATCAGTAAATTCATCTGCGCTGTCAATATAAACTGGCATGACATCGACAGAATTTAAATCATAAACAGAAATACCGATTTTTTTTAATCTTTTTTCTGTTTCAAGTGATGCTGCGACTGCGCCTTTTATTTTTGATTTCCTAGTTGCAAGCGCATCAATAAAATAATTTACTGTAGAGCCGCTTCCGATGCCGATGATTGCATTGTCGGGAATAAATTGTAACGCAGCATTTGCGACTTGCTTTTTTAGTTCATCTTGGTTCATCACATTATCCCAGATTGTTTTAACAATGCATCCACCGTCGGTTTTCTTCCACGAAAAGCAACAAATAAATCCATCGGATCTTTTGCGCCACCACTTTCTAAAAATGTCGATTTGAATTTTTCACTTAACATGTGATCAAAAATTCCTTTTTCTTCAAATAAAGAAAATGCATCGCACGCCATTACTTCTGCCCATTTATAACTGTAATAACCTGCCGCATAACTTCCACCAAAAATATGCGAAAAACTATTTTGAAAACGATTAAAATTTGGCGGAGAAAAAACAGCAATTTTTTTTCGAACGGTATTTAAAATAGTTTGCACACATTGCGGATTATTTTCATCAAATTCCATATGCAGGTGAAAATCAAATAAAGCAAATTCTAATTGCCTTGCCATTTGCATTGCAGATTGAAAATTTTTCGCACGATCCATGCGTTGATATAAATCATCTGGCAACAATTGATGCGTTTGATAATGTTCTGCAATATACGGCATCGCATTTTTTTCCCACGCCCAATTTTCAAAAAATTGACTTGCGATTTCAACCGCATCCCACGGTATGCCTTGTATACCAGAAACCGCAGCGACATCCATTTTAGTTAATACGTGTTGCAATGCATGTCCACATTCATGAAATAAAGTAATCACATCATCATGCATAAATAAAGCAGGTTGCCCGTCGATTGGCGCATTAAAATTACACGTAACATATGCTGCAGGCAATTGAATTTTTCCATCATCTAAATAGCGACGAATTCTACATTCATCCATCCATGCACCACCGCGCTTGTTTGGGCGAGCATATAAATCAAAAAATATATGCGCAACAGGATTTTTATTTTGATCTATTAATTGATAACAAGTTGCATCGCGATGCCAAACATCCGCATCAACTTTTTTTAATGTAATGCCATACAAGCGATAAATAATTTTAAATAAACCATTTAATACTTGCGGTTCTGGAAAATACGGGCGCAAATCTTCTGGTGAAATTGCATATTCCTTTAAGCGTAATTTTTCAGATGCGTATGCAATATCCCACGCATTTAATTTTTCCATCCCTAATTCTTTTTTTGCAAAATGAGACAACGCTTGAAATTCTTTATGCGCAGCGGGCAATGTTTTTTCTGCTAGTTCATTTAAAAATGCTAATACATCATTTGTATTTTTTACCATTTTAGTTGCAAGTGATAATTCTGCATAATTTTTAAAATCAAGTAAGTGCGCTAATTCAAAACGATTTTTTAAAATAGCTTGAATCGCATCGCTGTTATCAAATTTTTTAGCGTTCGGTTCAATTTCAGAAGCGCGTGTGACATGTGCATAATACATTTCTTGGCGTAATTCGCTTGAATCTGCATTTAACATAATTGCCAAATAATCTGGCGCATCCAACGTAAATAACCAACCCTCTTTATTTTCTTTTTTTGCAAGATTTTGTGCGGATTTTTTAGCATGCTCAGGAATGCCTGATAATAATTTTTCATCAGTGATATATTTTTTAAATGCCATCGTTGCATCTAAAACATTTTCTTCAAATTGATGTGAAAGTTGTGATAATGATTTGGATAATTTTGCAAACTGTTCTTTTTTTTCTGAAGATAAATGCACACCATTTAATTTAAAATCCCGCAGCTCATGATTAATTGCAGTTTGTTGCGCAATATTAAATTTTTTAAATTGCTCGCTATTTTTAATAGATTCAATTGCGTGAAATAATTTTTCATTATGCGAAATATGCGTTTGGTAATCAGATAATTTTGGCAAACATGCATTTACTGCATCGCGTAAATCAGGCGCATTCACCACCGCATTTAAATGTTGAATTGGTCCCCATAATTGTTGCAATTCATCATTTAATGTTTCGATTGGATGCCACAAATTTCCCCATGTAAAATGAGTTTGATTTAATAGAGCATCAATTTTGCTAAGATTTTTTTTTAATAATGCGTTGACATTTTTTTCAATATCACAAACTTGAATATTAGAAAATGTAGGCAATGTTGCAACCGACATTATGACCTCGCCAACAGTTCGACGATATGATTTTCCAATAAAACATAAGGCCAGCGATCTTTCGGTACTTTATTAATCATAATAACAAATGATAACACGCCATGTGTCCTTGTTTTAACAAATCCAGCAAGCGTTGAAACGCCCGTCATCGATCCTGTTTTTGCATGCACTAATCTGCCGCGTGCAAGATTTGGCATACGATAGGCTAATGTTCCATCAACACCTGCAATTGGTAATGCAGGGATTAATGAGTTGCGTAACATTGAATGATCATCAATGAAATGTAACATCTGAGAAACATCATTTGGCGTAACGCGATTGTATTGTGATAAACCAGAACCATCAACTAAATGCAAATTATTTAAATCAATTCCAACATCTCGCGATAGTATTGTTAACACCGCCGTCAATCCATTTTGCCAAGAACCGGGACGATGATCATGATACTCGCCCATTTTTTTAAATAACGCATCAGCATATAAATTATCAGATTCTTTTAATAAATGAACAATTATATGACTTAATGGCGCAGATAAATGTTCTGTTAAAAGATGCGCGTTTTGCGGTGTTTTTGCAGAAAAAATTCTACCGTTAAATTGAATATCATGTTGATATAATAATTGTCGTAATAAACTTTGTGTATATATTTCCATATTGCGAATGGCGAGTGTGCGATGTTGCACGCCTGATCTTCTCGCCAAACAACCGCGAACCAAATATTGATTTGCTTCATTACTCACAATTGAAACAGGACAATTATAAGTTGAATAATTTGTTGTGCGCATTTCATTAATAAATGTTGCAGAACCTGGTGGTAATTGTGGAATTAATTCTGGACGTTCACCTGCTCTGCGTGCAGGAACAAAACTTAAACCAAATTTATTGCAATTAATAATAACGGTATCAAGTGGCGCTGCAAAATCAGAAATTAAATCATCCCACAACCAACCTGCAGGATATGGAATGTGATTAAATGCCGTATTATCTACAAGAATATTACCGTCGATTCTGCGAATTCCTAATGTTCTTAATTGATCAACTAATCCAATCATGTCTTGTGATGTTAATGATGGATCACCATTAAATTGAAAAATTAAATCACCGTGCACAACACCTTGTTCTGTTTGTCCTGTTGTGAATACGCGCGTTGCAAAATGAAAATTGGGACCTAAATCAATTAGCGCAGATGAAACAGTAAATAATTTTTGTACGCTTGCAGGTGCAAAATATTGATTTGCATCGCGCGAATAATAAGTGCGACCTGTATTCATAGATTGTACGACAACGCCGATCTTTGCGATTGGATTAACACTGCGCACCATGTGACTTATTTCATCAGCAATGTAACCTGCATTTGAGTTAAGTGAAAAAAATGAAAAAATAAAAATGGAAAAACTAAATAGAAATTTTTTTACCGATGCAGGCATTGCGGTTGACTCCATGATCCTGAAATATCCATTATGAAAAATTAAAAGTTCGCACTGTTGAATCTTTGCGAGAGCGAACGATAATGCAACTGAAAAAAATAAATTGTGATGTAAAGATATGACCTATCGCTTTTTCCGCTCGAAAATGAACCATCCATGGTTCGGTCCCGCGTCTATCGTGACGCTACTCGCTGCAAAAGCGATAGGTCATATCTTCACATCAACTTAATTTATAATTTCAGTTACATTATCGCTCGCTCGTTTAAGATTTGCGAGGTGCGAAACTATTGAAGAATAGTACTACACTTTTTTTTCCGAGAATAGCTCATCAAAAATATGATCCGCAATTTCTTTAGGACTTTCGACATCGGTGTCATATGTGAAGTTTGCAATTTCTTGGTAAAGCGGTACGCGAATATGATGCAGCTCAATAATTTTATCCATTGGATTTGCAATATTGAGCAGCGGGCGTGTGCCTTTGCGTTGATTTGTGCGTTGCAATTGTGTTTCTAGTGAAGCGCGTAAATAAATTACTGTGCCGCGTGATGCAAAAGCGCGCCGATTTTCTTCTGCTAAAATAGAACCGCCGCCAGAAGATAAAACAATGTTGTCAAGTTGTGTTAGTTTTTCGATAACTTCTTTTTCACGTTTGCGAAATCCTGCTTCGCCTTCAATTTCGAAAATAGTGGTAATTGACACGCCTGTTAATTTTTCAATTTCATGATCGGTGTCATAAAAAACAAAACGTGCCCTTTTTGCGAGTTGTCTTCCAATCGTTGTTTTGCCAGCGCCGAGCGGACCAATAATAAAAATATTTTTATTTTTCATTTTGCGATCATAACATTTCAGGCGAAATCACGAAAGCGATTTCATCATGATCGGTGTGATAAAAATCAATAATTCCTGCTGTTTTGTGATATTTTCGTGATGTTGAAATATTACACCCAGAATTGGAATATGATCTGCAATCGGAATACCTTGCTGTTGCTTTTCGCGTGAAGTTTCGAAAATACCACCCAGTACAATTGTCTGATTATTTTTAACAACCACTTGCGTTGTGATTTGTTGCGTTTGAATTGCGGGTTCGCCATTGATAGTAAGATCGCTAACTTTGTCTTGATTTAAAGCGATATGTAACAAAATATGATTGTTAGGCATGTGTTGTGGCGTTACTTGCAATCGCAACACTGCTTTTTTAAAACTCACACTTGTCGCGCCGCTAGACGTTGCATGTTGATAAGGAACTTCTGCGCCCGATTCAATAATCGCAGGTTGATTTTCAAGTGTTGTTAATTCTGGATTGGAAATTAATTTTGCATGACCTTCTTGCTCAAGCGCTGATAATTGTAAATTTAATAAATGATTTGCTGCCAATTTTGCAACAGTAATTGTAAAGTCACCATCATTTGTATTTGCATCAGGCTGATTCATGCTAAGCGATGATGGTGAACTTTGTGTAACATCATCTGTACGAAATATCAAACCCAAAGATTTTTGATATTGTCGATCTAAATTAATAATTTTTGCTTTAATTAAAAATTGCGCGGATGGCGCATCCAAATGATGAATCAATGCGCTAATTTGCTTTACATGTTGTTTATCATCCTTTAGCCAAATTTGATTACTGCGCGCATCAAAATTTATTTTTCCTTGTTGAGATAAAATGCCAGATGATTTTTTGGAAATAAAATCTGCGACATTTTTTGCTTTTGCAAAATACAATGGAAACCAATGTGAGTGTAATGATGGTAAAATATTTTGTGTTACGCTTTGAGTAATTAAAACAGATGAATTTACAAATGGATCGCGTGTCGGAATAACAATATTTTCAGTTGTGCGCTCACCTTGCCGAATGAGTTTCTGAAGTTCATGCGGCAGCGTGAGCGTAATATTAAAAATCCCAGCCCTCGGAATTTTTAATTTAGTTAATGTAACCGGCAACGCCTCATTATTTATTTTCTGAATAAAGGAAAATAGGTCAATATAATTTCCCGATAATTGCAGCTGAATAATTTGATCCATTTTCTTTTTATTAATTTGCGGCGCAACTTGATTAATTGCAAATCCTGCTTGTTGAGCAGCGTTTGTGATTAACTGCATTAGTTGATCAGTATTTTGATTCGATTTTACAGCTTGATAGAAATGCGGATGTTTTTGTTGCCACACCGCTAATGATTTTATTATTTTTGTATTTAATGTTGCTACATTTTCTTTTTGCTTTAATAAAATAAATTGCCACGTATTATTTTTTTTCGCAGCCTGATATTTTAAAATCGTAGATCGAAACATTAAAAAATAAATCGCGACGCAAAATAATAATATAAAAATGCTAGTAAAAATTAGCAGTCTTTTTTCATTTTTTAAATATGTGATTTTCATTTCGCGCCACAATCGTAAAATTCATCTGCGATTTATTTTGTTGATTATTATTTATTTCGGATAATTCAATTTGTTTTTGAGGCAAGGTTTCTTTTAAATTATTTGCATATTGATGAATATCAGATAATTGATTGCTCACGCCAGTTAATTTTATTTTTTTATCATCCATGCTAAGTGAAGTGAGCGTAACATCATTTGGTAAATCATTTGCAATATCAGATAATAAAACCGCATTATTTTTATTATCATAAATCGATGTTAATTTTTGAGCATGCACAATATTTAATTTGTTTAATAATGCGGCGTGCTGCTGTGTGCGCAGCACGATTATCTTTCCATTTTTTGCCGCATTCATTTTTGATTGCAAATTAAATTGCCGCATTTGATGTTTCAAAAAATTATTTGCAATAAGGCCAATAATAAATAACGCAATCATGAATACAATTGCGCCAAATAATATTTTTTGTTGATGATGCTGCTTTTGTTTTTCACGCCACGGCAGCAAATTCATTTTTTTATCAACCTGAATCGCGCTAATTAAAATTTTTTCTTGCAGTGCTAATTTTTCAATATGCAAAATGAGATTCGCATGCGCTGCAATCGCAGTTATTTTTTGTTTTCCATCAATAATTGTCGATTGTGTTTCGTAATCTATACATAATTCTTCTGCAGAAAATCCAAATAGATTTGTTGAATGAGATTTTAAAAATTGCATAATCTCAATATCTGATAATCCAGACTCAACTGTGATGTCGCGCATAATGCTGTGCGCGGATGAAATATCAATTACAACTGATAATTTTCTTGAAGACAGTTTTAAATCTTTAAAAGCAGCACGTAATTGCGCATGATCGATAAAAGTAATATGAATTGACGTTGTCATGGCATCACTCGCATTATTTTAGTCGAATAATTTTAGTCTCATTTTAAATTTGTGCAATACCGTGTTTTCGCATTTTCGTGTATAATATTTTTAAGAATACACAGGAAGTAAAATTGTGTTGCGACCATTTCGACGATTTATAAATCGCTTTCTGCTAACACTGATGAGCGTGATGCTTATCATGGCAGTTGTGTTTGGTATTTTATATTTTTATATGGAATATAGATTGCCGGATGTTTCTGTATTAAAAGATGTGCACATGCAAGTGCCGCTGCGTATTTACAGCGCTGATGGAAAATTGATGGCGGAGTATGGTGCGAAACGTCGCGCGCCAGTTACAATTAATCAAGTGCCGAAACAATTAGTCGAAGCAATTATTGCAACAGAAGATGCGCGTTTTTATTCTCATCCTGGTGTTGACTTAATCGGAATTGTGCGTGCTGCAATTGCAGTTATTTCATCAGGTCATAAAGTGCAAGGTGCAAGCACAATCACAATGCAAGTTGCGCGTAATTTTTATTTATCACCAAAAAAAACATATTCACGAAAAATAAAAGAAATTTTATTAGCAATTAAAATTGACAAAGAATTAAGTAAACAAAAAATTCTCGAATTATATTTAAATAAAGTTTATTTTGGAAATCGTGCGTACGGTGTTTCTGCTGCAGCGCATGTTTATTATGGAAAATCACTTGATCAATTAACATTACCTGAAATGGCGATGATTGCGGGTTTGCCGCAAGCGCCTTCGCGAAATAATCCGTTGAATGATCCTGCGAATGCATTATTACGCAGAAATCATGTATTAAAACGCATGTTGGATGTTGGTTATATCAATAAAACTACTTATGAAAATGCAATTAAAGCGCCTGTTACAACACACTATCATGAAGATCGCGTAAAATTGCAAGCACCGTATGTTGCAGAAATGGTGCGTGAAGCAGTGGTGATGATGTATGGTGCGCGTGCGTATGATTCAGGATTAAATGTTTACACAACCATTTCTTCAAAATTACAAAATGATGCAACGCAAGCTTTGCAATCAGGATTAGTTGCATATAGCGTGCGACATGGTATGCCAGCCAATGCAACACCTGTGGTACAAGGTGCTATGGTTGTTTTAAACCCTGAAAATGGCGCTATTTTAGCATTAGATGGCGGATATGATTTTGATTTGAGTGCATTCAATCGCGTATTGCAAGCAGAACGTCAACCGGGTTCAAGCTTTAAACCATTTTTATATTCTGCTGCACTTGCAAAAGGATTTACATTGGCAAGTGTAATTAATGACGCGCCGGTTATGATTCGCGATTCTGGAGAAAATGCTTGGTGGCGTCCTGAAAATGATGATGATCAATTTTATGGACCAACTCGTTTGCGCGTTGCGCTTGCTGAATCTCGTAATTTAGTTTCAATTCGTTTGCTTGCCGATATTGGAATCCCATACACATTAGATTATTTAAAGCGATTTGGTTTAGATCCGAATGAAATGCCGCATGCATTGTCTTTAGCATTAGGCAGTGGTGTTTTAACACCGATGCAATTAGCAACAGGTTATGCAGTTTTTGCAAATGGTGGACATCAAGTCACACCATTTTTTATTGAAAAAATTGTGGGTGAAAATAATAAAATTTTATATCAAGCAGATCCTAAATTAGGCGCGCAAGTAATTACGCCGCAAAATGCTTATTTAATGACACAAGCGATGCGTTCTGTTATTCAAAATGGAACTGGCGAGGGCGCAAAAGTTTTAGATCGTCGTGATTTAGCGGGGAAAACAGGCACAACGAATAATCAAATTGATGCATGGTTTTCTGGATTTAATAGTAATGTGTTAGCAACAGTTTGGGTTGGTTTTGATAATAGCCAAACATCTTTGCATGAATATGGTGCGCAAGCGGCATTGCCAATTTGGATTCAATTTATGAAAGCGGCATTAGCAAATCAACCACTCGCAACGATGCCGCAACCAGCAGATATTGTTACTGCACGCATTGATCCTAAAACAGGATTACTTGCATCGGGCGATGATAAAAATGCAATTTTTGAAGTATTTGAAAAAGATGATATGCCGAAACAGTTTGCGCATCATGAAACAAATAATGCAGAACAAGCGAGTGGTGGATCAGAAAGTATTTTTTAATAATATTCCCAAAAAAATAATCATCCCCACCCACCAATTATTTAAAAATGCGCGTAAACCATTTGATGGTTCGCGTTTTGAAATTAATATTTGTTGATATATAAAAAATAAAATCGCAATACAAATAGCAATAAAATAAATACTTAAAAATTTTTCTACAAAACCTAAAATACATAATAAACAGATAAATCCAAATTGAAATAAAGCTATCATTACGCGATCATATTTTCCAAATAAAATCGCCGTTGATTTTATTCCTATTTTTAAATCATCTTCACGATCGGTCATCGCATATTGTGTATCATACGCAATCGTCCACAATATATTCGCAAACATTAAAATCCACGCGATAAATGAAACGTGATTTGTTTCTGCAGCGAATGCCATTGGAATTGAAAAAGAAAATGCAATTCCCAAAAATAATTGTGGCCAGTGCGTGTAGCGTTTCATAAAGGGATAAATAATTGCTGAAACCACAGCGCAAAATGATAATAAAATTGTTAATTTATTTGTAAATAATACTAAAACAAAAGCAATTATGCATAATATAAAAAATAAAATAATTGATTCACGTGTTGATATTTTTCCTGATGTGAGTGGTCTTAATTTTGTGCGCGTGACATTTAAATCAAATTTGCGATCAGCAACATCATTAATGACGCATCCAGCTGCGCGCATCAAAATAACACCAAAAATAAAAATAAAAAGATTTTTAATGTTTGGAAATCCGCGCGCTGCAATCCATAATGCCCATAATGCAGGCCATAATAATAATAAAGTGCCGATGGGTTTGTGAAAGCGCATTAATTCGAAATAATATTTTATTTTTTGCATTGTATCGCCGAAAAAAACACCGGAAGAAAATGTTCGATAATCATCAACGGTTTTTGTTTAAAATAAAAAGTGCGTTGTCTTGACCATTCATTTTTATTTATTTTTTCAAAAATAAAATCACTATAAGTTAATGTCGGTTCTTGAAATAAAATTTCACCAATCGGTTTTCCGCCAATATTTTTTAATTCAGCAGTTTCTTCTGTAATAGAAGTATCCGGAATAATAACTGTTGCGGTAATCCACCTCTCATCAAAATAATGCCATTCAATTCGACGAATCCAGGCTTCTTGATTTTGATCTGTCATCCCCCAATCATCATATAAAACATGAAGCGAAATTTTATTATCAGTAAATTCGCGCAAGCGTTTTGTTAATGATTCTGGATTGGTGACCCATTCAATTTGTGCGGAGTTAAGTTCTTCGAATGTTTGCATAATCATTTACCGTGATTTTTCGTCACAGTAAATGATCATGCGAGATGCGTCAATAATATTAACGTGTCACGACAACTGATGTACCAATAGGTGCAAAGTCTTGGTTTAACCATTTTGCATCTTCAGGAAATAATCGCACACACCCATGACTAGCATTGTAGCCTGGCAATGTTGATCCGTGTAATGCAAATCCACCTTTGAAATGCATGCAATAAGGCATTGGTGCTCCACCATTAGTTTCAATTGGAAATTTGGATGAAACACATTCTTCACCTTGTTTGCGAAAAATTTTAAAGTTACCTAGTGCGGTGTTGCATGCGCGACCAACGTCAGGGCAATAACCCTTGCCGCCGGAAACAGGCCCCCAATGCACTAACTGACCATTGTTATCGTAAGCACCAAAAGCTTGATAAGTTAAATTAACTAAAATCAGTTTGTGACCATTGGTATTGCGATGTAATGGAAATGGCGATAACTCTAAATTATTAAGACTGGACAAATTGGTTGGAACTACAATCCAGCTCCGATATTTAACTGGCATGTTGGTGCGATTAAGCCGCATTACAATTTGTCTGTCGCGAGCATCAGAGAATAGTTTTTCCCACGTGTCGCCACGTTTTACCTTAACACATTTAAAACCAGGGTAACCACACAAAAACTTGCCATAGTATTGTTGCGCATATGTGCCGGTACTTAGCGTTAAGCCGCTCACCAAAAGAGCTGCGGCGATAAGTGGTAATGTAATATTCTTTATCATGGATTTTTACCCCCATTTTTAAAAATTACTGCTGAGTCACAGTATAGCGGTTAATCAAAAAAAAGCTCAATTTGAACATTTATTGACCATTTTAAGGTATTATGTGTAATATTTTCACTTTTAATGACGGTAAATTATCCACCAAACAAAGCGTAAGTCGCCAAGAAATATTTGATTAAATTTTAAACATTCTTAAGCAACACTTAATATTGTCTTAAGCTTTCAAGCTTACAATAGTTTTATAGATTTTATCACCGACTTAAAGGTTGTGAACCATGTCCATTTTTTCAGAAACTATGATCAAAGCAGTTGCGGATTATCGATTATTACTTCGTCGTTATTTAACGCAATCAGAACGCATGGCAAAATTACGTGCATTAAAATTACGTGATTTAAGTATTACAGATAACGACTTGACATTATATCAAGCCGGCAAAGCAATTATTGAAGATATTGAAAGCAATATGGCAGTGCCAAATCAAGGTTATTATTCTTATTCTGGCATTTCTCAATTTTGCCAATATCTAACAGAATATCTGGATAATTATCATATTGAAAATGATCAAGTCGTGCATCGCGCACAAAAAGCATCACGCGCATTAATCACGGCAATTCAGTTAACAACATTACCTCGTGAACGTTTGAATGACTCAATTGCAAAACAATTATTGGATTGTAATTTAACAGTTGTTGGTTTTGGTTCGCCAGAACAATGTGAATTACAACTGCAAACACTCGCGCGTCAACAAGCACAAAATCCTGGATTTTATACGCGTATTATTGCGCATTTAGAATCACTCATGTTATCGGGCAATACTTCCGTCGCCGCATAATCGCCTGTATAATCAAATAAAATAAAGGTGAAAATCATGGATGATTGCCCTTTTACTCGATTCGCTAGTGTTTTGCTTGAAAAAACAGATTTAAATCAAGCTATCTATCATCTGCAACACGACAGCGGTTTCAATATAAATATTATTTTATATTTATTATGGCTCGCAAAAGCGCGTTACGGACGTTTAACAAAACGTCATGTGAATATGTTGCAAACACAAATCACAGTGTGGCATCAACGCGTGATTGCAGAATTAAAATATACGCACGCATTATTAGTTGATCAAAAAGATGTTGTCGCATTGCAAATTAAACAAGAATTACAAGCTGAAATTATTCGCGCACATATTATTGAACAACACATGCTGTATGAAATAAAATTAAAAAGACATTTACTGCGTCGATCTTCCAAACAACAATTAGCAGATGCATGCGCAAGTGTTTTGCATTATTGTGAATTAAAAAATGATTTATTAGTGGATGATGATCAAATTGCATTTACACAATTATTTTCAGCAGTGTTTGATGAAACATCACAAACAGAAATCGAAAAAAATATTTTAAATTCATTTGATCAATTAAAAATAGAGCAGCCTGCGCAATTAATGTGGCGAGAATTTTAAATTTTCTATTTTATCCGACAACGCACGTTGCGTTACAAAAAAAGTAGTAGCCCAAATAGAATGATATGCAATCGATGGAAAAAATCCTTTGTAAAGACCGCGCATTCCCACTTCGCCATGTAATTTTTTCATTGCAGAAAATAATTTTTCTTGATCGGAATATTTTTTGTTACCGCTTAAATGTGTTGCTAGCGTATCGAACGGCATAGTGAGGACAGTCGCAAAAGTAAAAGCACTGGCGGTTGCAAAGATTTGCGTGTTGAGTCTTGCGTGTTCTTCTGCAGAATAATTTTTGTTAAATTGCGCTAATGACCAAAATGCAATTAATTCTAATGTTACTGTTGTTGATAATAACAACCAAAATGTTTTTCGATACAGGCTAAGAACTTTACTCGCACCCCAATTAAATTTATTCGCGATATTGTCCGATTGTCTTTGCATGATGATTTGCATTGCAGGTCCATAAACCAACATACACAATGTTTGTGCACACGGTCCTTGCAAAAGCGCTACATGATGGTTGTTGACTTGTGGATCATTGAATAACCATGGTGGAATTCTTGATCCCAACAAATAAAGCAATGCGGCTGGCACTGCCGCGTATAATGATACTGAAAATCCCGCATAAAAGCCTTTTCCATGATAAATTTCATGAAAAGCGCGAAGAAAAGAAATACGCTTAATCCGTTGAATAGTTTCGATAGTCCAGAAAGGGTATGCAACAAACTCAGCCATTATTGCCGCTGGAACCGCAGCAAGCATATGAGTCATAATTTTCGTAGCTGTTGTTTGGGATGTTTGTTTTTCGTGACCGGACATATAATATTCTGTTTAAATTCAAGTGTGATATTATGATGCAATCAGCGATAAATGAGTAGGATATTATTATGAAAAAGGGATTGGCTATTATTTTTTTCTGCGCGATTTTCACATTAACCGCGTGCACTC
Source organism: Gammaproteobacteria bacterium RIFCSPHIGHO2_12_FULL_36_30 (assembly GCA_001801815.1). Classification (GTDB taxonomy): domain Bacteria; phylum Pseudomonadota; class Gammaproteobacteria; order Coxiellales; family Coxiellaceae; genus 2-02-FULL-42-43. The sequence continues at coordinate 187,087 of MGXU01000001.1, read as the reverse complement.
AAAAAGAAAAAGCTGAAGATTATTTAAATAATCCCACTATTTCTAATTTACCGAACAGTCAACGCGTATTATTAGCTGACATTCAACACTCTGGAATTCAAGTCGTAAAACAAGGCATGTTATTTACATTTGTTATTCCAACCGATTGCTTTTTTGTAAAATCAACACGCGAACTCAAAACGCATCGTGAAAAAGATTTAGATCGTTTAGCACAATTTATTAATCGTTATTCATACTATTTTGCAAAACCAACAGTAAAAATTTCAGGTTTCACGGATAAAGTTTGGTTATCGCCAGCACGTGATAAATTATCATTACACTATGCAAAAACAATTGCAGAATATTTGCGTGAAGATGGCGTTAACTCCGCAACTATTTTGGTGCGTGGCGAAGGTGCAAAATTGCCAGTTGCCAGCAATGGTTATCCAATGGCCGCTTCATTTAATCGCAGAGTGGTGGTTACGGTTGGTTAATGTTTATGCTCAATCATCGCATGAAACACTTCCAACATTTGATCCACCACTTGCGCGCGATGACTAATTGCATTTTTTTCTGCGGTTGATAATTCTGCTGCTGATTTTTTATGTGTTGGTACATAAAAAATTGGATCATATCCAAAACCATTTGTTCCACGCGGTTTTGTTAAAATAGATCCTTCCCAAATTCCATGACAAATCAGCGGCACCGGATCATCTTCGTATTCAATTAATGCTAAAACACAATGATAAGCAGCAACGCGATCATTCGCTTCTAAATCAATCATTGCGTCTAATAATTTTTGATTGCGCTCTTCTGATGTCGCATTTTCTCCTGCATAACGTGCAGAAAAAATCCCAGGGGCACCATCGAGCGCATCAACAACCAAACCAGAATCATCTGCTAATGCTGGTAATCCAGATAATTTTGATGCGTGACGCGCCTTTATAATTGCATTTTCAATAAATGTTTTTCCTGTTTCTTCAATATCAGGGATATTAAATTCACTTTGCGGAACCCATTCAATTGGTAATGGACTGAGCATAGTTTGCAGCTCAGCAATTTTTCCTGGATTGCTTGTTGCAAGCACAATTTGAAAATGATTTTCTTTGTCGATCATATTATTTTCTTACCAATGTTATGTTGTTGAAACGAATTTGATTGTAGCGCACTAAAGCATAATGCGGAAAATAATGCAAAAACATGTTTGACGGGAAAATTATTAAAAAACGAGCAAAATAAACCGCCGAATAAAGTTGCAATCAACACAATATGCATTAAATATCGATAATCTTTCGGTAATTGAAAACTAGTTCTAATTTGTATTGTAAGCATTAATAAAAAAATCATCAATCCAACTACGCCAAACTGCAAAGCATAATTCAAATAAATAGATTCAACTGAATTGGTATTTGACAAAAGTAACGCTCGATCTTTATATGGCACAATAGTTTTTATTGGTGTTTCAATACCGCCAGTGCCGTAACCAAACCAAGGACGCTTTTGAAATAAAATTTTTGTTACTTGTAGCATTTGAATGCGTTTACCAACTGAGGTTGATTGATTGTGCTCACGCATTTGATGATAGTAAACAGTATTTATATAAGTTGATTTTATGCGCGCTTGAAAAACAGACGATGCAAAAAATGCAATACCAATCATTAAAATAGTTAATGTAATTGCAGCTGATAAACCGCGCCAACGAAAACGTACCCAACTTAAATATAATAATAATAGGAAAAAAATGCCGTAACCAGTTCGACCTTCGCTAATAAAAATAATGTCGACGGTCATTAAAAGAAATAAAATTCCATATAATAATTTAGATTTATTTTCAAATATAAAACGATACGCGCAAATAAATGCAGCAATATTCATCGCATAACTTTGTGTAATGTGATCCCATAAAAAACCTTTATGTTGTGGGCGAGGTTTATAAAAATGCATTGCTGAAATTGGGTGAAGATGAAAAATTGTTTTCAAAAATGAAATTGCTAGCGTGATAATCATGATTGCTAAAAATGCATTGATCATCCGTTGTCGCCAGCGATCCTCTTTTATAATCATAATCAGAAATGGTGTTATCAATAACCAATTTTGATCGCGTAGATCTAAAGTAATGCGATCCGTTGGTGAAACTGAATAAAATGTTCCGATTACAAAAAGTGTGAATAATATCCAAAAAGAAAATGCAGCAAAATTGTTTGAAATTTTCTGAAATCTTGCGCGCCAATTACCGGAAAATAAAATTAACAAAAAAGAAAAAAAATAAAAAATAGTCGTGAGTGAAATGGAAAACATATTCACAACAAAGCAAATGGTTAATGAAAATAATGCAAGCCATTCACAGTTAAGTTGCCACCGAGGTCTAGAAGTGAATAAGCTCATGTGTTAATATTCCGGGATTTCGATATTTTAGTTGGCAACGGACAACAAATACTGTCACAAAGTAATGTAAAATATGAATAACGTCAAACACATTTTAATTAGCCGCACCGATAATATTGGCGATGTTATTTTAACATTGCCGATGGCGGGAATTTTAAAGCACTATTTTCCTGATGTGAAAATTACTTTTTTAGGACGTGAGTACGTTCGCGCAATTACGGATCATTGCGCATACATTGATGATTTTTTGGATTGGGATCTATTATCACAGATGAAAGAGTCAGATGCAGTTACAAAAATAAAATCATATGCGTTTGATGCTGCAATTCATGTATTTCCGAAAAAACAAATTGGTATCTTAATGAAAAAAGCGAAAGTGCCGTATCGCATCGGTCCTTCCAGTCGATTTTATTATTGGATGACATGCAATAAACGCGTTTATTTTAGTCGTAAAAAATCGGATTTGCATGAAGCACAATTAAATTTGAATTTATTAAAACCATTTAATATTGAATTGAATAATGATTTAAAATATTTGCGTGAGATGACAGGTTTTTCCTGTAAAGAACCATTGCCATCACATTTACAATCTGTTCTGGCGCCAAATAAATTTAATTTAATTATTCATCCATTTACAAATGGTCACACACGTGAATGGTCTGTGTCTCATTTTATTCAATTGATAAATGAACTGCCGGTGGAAAAATTTAATATTATTATTACAGGATCAAAAAAAGAAAACGAAATAATTCAAGAAAAAATAATGCCGCATTGTTCACATGCAATTAATTTTGCTGGAAAATGTAGTTTAAATGAATTTATACAATTTATTGCGCATGCAGATGGATTAATTGCAAATAGTACTGGTCCGATGCACATTGCTGCGGTGTTGGGTATTCATACATTGGGATTATTCCCAATTACAAAAGGTATTGATATAAATCGCTGGGCACCGCTTGGTGAAAAAGCGGAAGTTATTACTGCAAATGCAAATTGTCAAAAGCCTACTTGCGTTGCAGTGAACGATTGTTTTTGTATGGAATCAATTACAGTTGAACAAGTTAAAAACGTGATTGTGCGATGGGGAGAGAACCTTGGGCGTTAGCCCAAGGAATTTATATTTCTTGCCAATTTCTCAATCCACACTTCATCCGCATTCAAACACGAAACACATTCAAAAAATTCACCACCTAACTCCATCCACTGCGCACGCAATCGAATATTAATTTCTTCCAGTGTTTCAACACAATCCGCAACAAACGACGGACAAACAACTGATAATTTTTTAATATTTTTTTCACGTAATGTTTTTAAAGCATGATCAGTGTATGGACCAATCCATTTTGTAAAACCCAATCTTGATTGAAAAACAGTTTGATATTTTTCTTCGGGCAAATTTAATTTTGAAGCAATTAATTTTGTGCTGGTAAAACACTGTTCGCGATAATCATTTGATCCGCATTGTCGTTTTGGTAAACCATGATAACTAAATAAAATAAATTCCGGATTATTTTTATTTATATTGTGAGAAATAATATTTGCAAAAGAATCAATATAAAAATTTTGATTATAAAAATCCCGAACAATTTGAATTTTTGCCATGATATTTTTATTTTTAATAACATCATTTACAACATCGAGCGATGATTGCGTCGTTGCATTCGCAAATTGCGGATAAAGTGGCAGCACAATTATTTTTTCACAATTATTTTTTTCAAGTTGTTCAATTGCATTTTCAATATTCGGATTACTGTAACGCATTCCTAACACGACATTATAATTTCCACCTAATTTTTTTTGCAATGCATTTTGTAACGCGATGCTATTAATTAAAAGTGGCGATCCCTGTTCTGTCCAAATTTGTTTATAGGCATGCGCAGAAATAGCGGGGCGTTTCGGTAAAATAATTTTTTGCACTAAAAAATCACGCAAGAATCTTGGTAATGTAATGACATACGGATCAGATAAAAATACATCAAGATATTTTCGCACTGCGTTTTCAGTTGGCGCTTCTGGTGTGCCGAGATTAATTAGTAAAATACCAATCACTGAGTTTTTCCTGTGACAAATCTCGGCACATCCGCCAAATCACGATGATTTTTTATTTCTACAAAATCATTTTTTTTAAAAATATTGCAAACTGCTTCTGCTTGATCAAATCCATGCTCAATTACTAAAAAACTATTTTCATTTAAAAAATCTTTCGCACAAGAAACAATTTTTTCAATCGCATCCAATCCATTTTTTCCAGACACTAATGCAGATTGCGGCTCGAATGATAATTTTTCTAAATGAATATCATTTTCTGCAATATACGGCGGATTAGAAATAATCACATCATATTTTTTTTGCGGCAGCGCACTACACCAATCACCTTGATAAAAAGAAATATTTTTTGCAGCATATTTATCCGCATTTCTTTTTGCAACTGCCAATGCTTCAAATGATTCATCAGTCGCATCTATTTTCCAATTTTTATTTTCTAATGCGAGTGCAATTGCAATTGCGCCAGTGCCAGCTCCTAAATCAGCCGCAACAATACTTTCTTTTCCTTTAAAATTTTTTAAAACCCATTCGACTAAACATTCTGTTTCGGGGCGCGGGATTAAAGTATCGGCTGTGACGATTAAATCCATCGTCCAGAATGGTTGCGTTCCTAATAAATAAGCAATCGGCTCACCTTTGATTCGCCGCGCAATTAAATCATCAATTTCCTTTTTATTTTTTTCTGATAATTCATTATGATCACATAATAATAATTCGGTGCGGGTTTTTTTTAATGCGCGTATGAATAATAATTCTGTGTCGAGTTGGGGGGAATCGGAAATAGATGATAATTTTTTTGCGATAATTTTTCGGTATTCTAAAATGTTCATCTTTATTCGCCGAGCTCCGCAAGCAATTCAGCCTGCAATTCACGCGTTAAAGGAACAATCACAGATTCTAATTTCCCATCCATCACATCGCTCAATTGATATAACGTTAAATTAATTCGATGATCAGTCACACGACCTTGTGGAAAATTATAAGTGCGAATTCTTTCTGAACGATCACCACTTCCTACTAAACTTTTTCGATGTGCCGCTTCTTCTGATGCTTGTTTTGATTGCGCAGCACTTAATAATCGCGCCGATAATAATGACATCGCACGCGCACGATTTTTATGTTGTGATCGTTCGTCCTGACATTCAACAACCAAACCACTTGGAATATGCGTAATACGAATTGCAGAATCTGTTTTGTTGACGTGTTGTCCGCCTGCGCCTGATGCGCGATAAGTATCGACGCGTAAATCAGCAGGATTAATTTTAATTTCATCAATTTCATCTTGCTCAGGTAAAACAGCAACCGTACAAGCAGAAGTATGCACACGACCTTGTGCTTCAGTTTTTGGTACGCGTTGCACACGATGTGCGCCCGATTCAAATTTTAATTGTGAATAAACACCATGACCTTCAACGCGCACAATAATTTCTTTATAGCCACCTTGTTCACCATCGCTCGCAGACACAACCGAAAATTGCCAGCCTTGATTTTCTGCAAATCGAGAATACATACGAAATAAATCACCTGCAAAAATTGCAGCTTCATGTCCGCCAGTTCCTGCGCGAATTTCTAAAAATACATTGCGCTCGTCATTTGGATCTTTTGGTAATAATAATAATTGCAATTCTTCGTTCAATTTTTCTTGCGCGCTTTTTAATGTGTTTAATTCTTCTTGCGCCATCGCTTTTAATTCAGCATCATTTTCTTCTAGCATATTTTGCGCTGAAATAATATGTTCTGCGTTTTTTTCATACTGTGTAAAACATTTTACGATAGGTTCGAGCTGCGCGTATTCTTTACTTAAATCACGAAATTTATTTTGACTATTAATAATTGCAGCATCGCTCAACATCGCGCTGATTTCATGATAGCGGTGTTTTAATGTCGTTAATTTTAATTTAAATGACTCTTTCATTCGGCATTTCCGCTGAAAATAAAATTTCCATCTTTGGGTGATATTGAATGATAATTTATTTCGAAAATGCTCATTGACTAACGTGTCAACTCCGCTTTTCTCAATAAATTATCCTTCAATCTCACCTCAAATCTGAAAATTTAAGTTTACTCACCTTAAGAGCAGGAACAACTATTTTTTCATATAATTATTATAATTCAAAAAAAGTTTTTATGCGCTGAAAAATTTCACATTGATCTTCTGACGCCGCTTCACGCAATTTAATTGTTGGATGATGCATAATTTTATTAATGAGTTGTTGTCCAAATTGTTCCAGCACCATTTGTGAATCATGGCCATTTTGCAATTGACGCAATGCTTTTTCTTGTTCTGTTGTGCGAATTTTTTCAAGGCGATTGCGATATTCTGCAATCACGTGCCGTGCGCGCAGTATTCGCATTTTTTTAAAAAATTCAGACGTGTGTAAATCAATCATTAATTCCGCTTGTTTTGCAGCATCTTTTTTGCTTTTTAAATTTTGTGAAATAATGGTTTGTAAATCATCGATATTAAACAAATGAATGCGATCAAGAGTTGCGACTTCAGGTTCAATATCACGCGGCACCGCTAAATCAATTAACAGTAATGGATTATTTTTTTTATGTTGCAAAGTATTTTCAATTAAACCTTTTCCAATAATCGGTAATTGACTTGCTGTTGCTGAAATTACAATATCGCATTCTTTAATGTGTGCAGGAATATCGCGAATTTGAATGGGATGAATATTCAATGCGCCAGCCCAATTTTTTATTTTCTCAACTGTGCGATTTGCCATGATGATTTCTGTCACGCCAATTCCATGTAAATGCGTTGCAACCAATTCCATTGTTTCGCCAGCGCCAATTAATAAAACGCGACAATTTACAATATTTTTAAAAATCTTTTTTGATATTTGTGTGATGGCATATGCAATAGAAACTGCATGCGCGCCAATATTCGTATCTGTTCTGATTTGTTTGCTTGCTTCAAAAACAGCTGGAAATAAGTGTTTTAAATGATTTCCAATTGTGCCGGCATCTTTTGCAATGCGATATGCTTCTTTCATTTGTCCTAAAACTTGTGGTTCGCCCAACACAACAGAATCTAATCCACTTGCAACACGCATAATATGTTTTACCGCATGCATGCCGTGATATGAATAACAGTATGCGTTTAAATCTATGTCCAAAGATTTTTGTTGTGTGAACCATTGTTGTAATGTTGCAACATCTGTTGCGGCAGTATAAATTTCTGTGCGATTACATGTTGATAAAATCATCGCTTCATTTGCTGTGTGCGCTGCTAATTCTTGTAATGCGAGCGGTAGTTGCGCGGCATGAAACACGCATTTTTCTCGAATGGCGATGGGGGTTTTATGATGATTGATTCCGTATACCAACATATTTTTACTGCTCTAAAATTTTCGCCATCATAACAACATTTTGAGTGATCGCAAAATGGACGGAATGAACAGAAGCGAGTACACTTTTATTTTCCGCAATCGCAAGAGGTTTTGTCATGATGTTTAAAAAACAAATCAAACTATTTGGATTAGCATGCTTGTTGTTATTATCTGGTTGCGCAAAAAATATGATTGGCGCGCCACCACAATATGCAGTGAAGACACCCGCACAACGTCAAGCACAATTAGCGAAAGTAAGATCGTGGCGCGTGGATGGTGAGTTTAGTTTGCAGCGAACAGGTTATAAACCAGTAATTGCATCGTACAATTGGCGCGAAATTAACCCAGTCAGTTATCGTATTAACATTGATTCAGCATTAGATTTATATCAAGCAGAAATTATTCGCGAATTTGGTATTGTGAAATTATGGAAAAATGGTTCACGTGTTTCAACAGCGCGTTCACCCGAAAAATTAATGCAAAAAGTGTTGGGATGGTCTTTGCCAGTGACTCAATTAAAATATTGGATGAAAGGCATGCCGGCAAAATACGCAGGACCTTATCATGCAACATATGATATGTACGGACATTTAATTGGATTGACACAAAAAGGTTGGACGTTAAGTTTTGGCAGATATAAAACGAATGAAGATGGAGTTGATTTTCCAAGGTCAATTACAATGCGACGACCTGGATTTTACGTGAAAATTGCTGCAAGAGAATGGTTTTGGTATATGCAGCCGTATCGTGTGCCTGAAATACTTTAAAACTGGGGTGCATGGATTCGAACCACGGAATGGCGAGATCAAAACCCGCTGCCTTACCACTTGGCGACACCCCAACGACCGTAGATGGAAAGTTATTTTACTCAACTTTGATTCCGTGTCAAACGATATGCTATTTTTCTAACACTATTATTTCAGCTTGATGTAGTATCTATATTAATTTCCTAAATTAATAACCAAGGGTGTTTTGTGGCAGAAGTAAAAATTTTTGGTGGTAGCGCAACGCCGGCATTAGCGCAACGTGTCGTAGAATATTTAGGGATGACGCTTGGCAAAACAATGGTTGGTACATTTAGTGACGGCGAGACACGTGTTGAAATTCAAGAAAACGTGCGCGGTCGCGATGTTTTTATTATTCAATCTACTTGCGCACCTTGTAACGATACATTGATGGAATTATTGTTAATGGCAGATGCATTTCGTCGTGCATCTGCAATGAGCATTACCGCAGTTGTTCCTTATTTTGGTTATGCAAGACAAGATCGTCGCGTGCGTTCTTCGCGCGTACCAATTTCAGCAAAAGTAATTGCAGATATGATGGCAAAAGTCGGAATCACTCGTTTAATTACAGTTGATTTACACGCAGATCAAATTCAAGGATTTTTTTCAATTCCAGTTGATAACGTTTATGCAAGCCCAACAATTTTGGAACAAAATGGCATATTGGCAGAATACCCTGATTTGGTAGTTGTTTCGCCCGATGTTGGTGGTGTGGTGCGCGCGCGCGCAATTGCAAAACGATTACACGATACTGATTTAGCAATTATCGACAAACGTCGTCCCGCAGCAAATCAATCACAAGTGATGAATGTAATTGGTAATGTTGAAAATCGAAATTGTTTAATTGTCGATGATATTGTCGATACAGCTGGTACATTATGTCATGCAGCAGCAGCATTAAAAGAACGCGGTGCAAAAAAAGTTGCGGCATATTGTACACATCCCGTTTTATCTGGCGATGCAATCGAACATATTAATCAATCTTGTTTGGATACAGTGATTGTGACAGACACCATTCCATTGTCTGAAGCCGCATTATCATGCAAGAAAATCAAGCAAGTTTCACTGAGCGGTATGATTGCCGAAACTATTTCGCGTATTACGACGAATGAATCAGTGAGTTCGATGTTTGAAGATTGAGCTGGTAATTTCTTTATAACCCGTTAGAATACTCATTTTTAAAATCTACATCCACGGAGTACGTCATGTCAGTTTCATTTGAATTCGAAGCACAAGCTCGTGTTGCATCAGGCAAACCTGCTGCACGCCGTTTGCGTCGCGAAGATAAAGTACCAGCCATTGTGTATGGTACTGACAAAGCACCGATGCCGATTAGCTTATCTCACAATAAAGTGATTAAAGCGCTCGAGCACGAATCAGTTTATTCGCATATTTTAACGTTGAATATCGATAAAAACCCTGAAAAAGTAGTATTAAAAGCATTATTGCGTCATCCAACAAAGCCAAGAATTATGCACATGGATTTTTTGCGCATTAATACAAAAGAAAAATTAACAATGCGCGTTCCATTACACTTTTTAGGTGAAGACAAAGCGCCTGGTATTAAAGACATGGGCGTCTTATCAAAATTAATTACGCATGTGGACGTTTCGTGCTTACCGGCGGATTTGCCTGAATTTATTGCAGTGGATATTTCTGGTTTAAAAATCGGTGATTCAATTCACATGTCTGCTATTCAATTACCAGCGAATGTTGCGTTCGCACATGCGATTGATCACGATCACGATCAAGTAGTCGTCAGCATTCATCAACCACGCGAAGAAGAACCGGAAGAAACAGCAGCACCTGTTGCAGCTGAAACCGTTATTACGGGTCAAAAAGCACCTGAAGATGTTGAAGGTGGCGCAGCTCCAGCTGAAGATACAAAAGAAAAACCGAAATCAGATAAAAAATAATTTTTCCTGGATTTTTTTAAATGAATGGAATTCGTTTAATTGTTGGTTTAGGGAATCCTGGCGCCGAATATGCCAAAACACGGCATAATGTCGGCGCTTGGTTTGTTGATATATTCGCAGAACAAAATAATATTTCTTTTGCACTTCAAAAAAAATTTCACGCTATTGTTGGTTCGCATCAAAAAATATTTTTATTAAAACCTACAACATATATGAACGAAAGTGGTTTACCCGTTTCCGCCTTTATAAAATTTTACAAAATAAATCCAGAAGAAATTTTAGTCGTGCACGACGAATTAGATTTCGACGCAGGAATTGTACGATTAAAAAAAGACGGCGGTCACGGTGGACACAACGGTTTGCGCGATATTATTTCCCATATTGGCAGTGATTTTTATCGATTGCGAATTGGAATTGGTCATCCTGGGTCTCGCGATGATGTCACCGATTATGTTTTAGGAAATCCAAGTCGTCACGATCGCGTTGAAATTATAAAATCAATCGATGAATCTTTTCAGGTGATGCCGGAATTATTTTTAGGTGAATTTCAAAAGGCGTTTCATACACTACATTCATAATATTATAAATACTTTTCTAATTTTTCCACACGATCCAAGAAAAAGTCATCACTCCATAATTTCAAACCCCGTTGCTGATCTTCGCCTGTAAATTGCTCAACCTCATCGACCGCTTTTTTCCAATCAACAGTTACAATTTTATTTTTTAATGCTTGTATAAGCCATGCCTTATCAAATGAAAGAGATTGTTTTTTCCACGGACTATTTTGATTAAAAGCATTTTTTAAGAAGACAAAATTAATTGTGGTTCTTTGTGCAACATACCAAAGAAAATCAAACCAATCTCGCCCCTTCAAATATTCCCGACATAAAAGTGCATGACATTTTCCAGCAAAATTACTCGGCAAATCCTGTGCTGCAATGGAATAATCTTCTGGAAAATCTAGATACTTTCGTTCTTCGTTTGATCCATTTGGTGGATTGGTATCAATTTCAAATTTAATAAGCAATTTTTTATGCGCATGATGTTGAAAATTTAATTCCAAGATTTTACCAATTGAATTATCTTTTAAAAACATTTTTTTCACTGCTATTTTTGCTTTTTCACGGTCTTGAATTTCAGGTGTAATGCCATACAATGAAAATGCTTTTTTCATTTCATCCGTATATTTTTTCCACTCAAAATTCTTGGTTGGTTTTTTTAAAATAAAATCGAGATCCTCAGAAAATCGCGGTAATTGATGCAAAATACGAAGCGCTGTGCCACCTTGAAATAATGCTTTTGAAAAAAAATCAGTCGTCGATAATGAAAATAGCGCCACTTCCTGCAAAATTTCTTTCAATGCATTTTCTTCATCTGCTGGTTTTTGCAACTTGTATTTTTTCAGCTGTGCATTAATAATAGGATTAATCATTTTTCACCCAACATATTTTTTAAGAATTGAATAACATAACGCGATTGATATACATCTTGCAATACCGTGATTTCCTTTTTTGTTATATTGTCGATGTCTATTTTTTCAATTCGCAAACTTTCTATTAAAAAATGTGTGTTTGCATTTTCAATTTTGTGACAATACACATAATCCATTAATGCGCGAAGTGGTGACGCGATATAAATAATCTGTTTATTTGTTTCAATCATATTAACGCCATAATAAAAATACATTGGTAAAATAGGCAGTACGCGATAAATAAAATCGCCATAAGGCGTTTCAAATTTTTTGTTTCTGCCAAATGCGGCGATGCTCGTTATTTGTGTTACGCGCTCCGGAATTAAATTGTGAAAACTCAACGCAGATTCACAACTTACAAAACTAAATGGCACGATACGATTCGCAATGTAGAACTCACCCAATGCTTTTTCTTTTTGATATTTATGATGCAGCGTGTAATAACCGCGGCACAAACGAATCAATTCACCTTTTTTAATGGCCTTATTGACAAGTGCATAACGTCTCGCAGGTGTGCCTTTAAATAAAGCCGCAAGATCATCTTCCCGAATAATATGTTCATTCAAGTGGTTATCAATGATGAGTTCTGTGCTTTTTTGCATAGTTAAATTATGTAAGAAACTTGCTAAAATAGCAAGTTTCTTGAATAAATATTACTACGAATAAATGCGTTGAAAAGTGCAGGTTAGTGCTGTGTTACCGCTGTCCGAAATATTACACCATTGCACTCCCGGCATAGCTGAGTTCCAATTACCAGTGACTGGCATATAAACTTTTTTGTGATGAGCGACCCAATAAGCAGCACCGTTTTTGTAGCTACATTGAACCGGGCCAATATTTGATGTATTAGAATTCACAAGTGCTTGTTGAAAGGTTGAGTTATGGTAGGTTACTCTGCAGTGATGAATTCCCGCAAAACCTATTTGAGTCATTCCCATCAACAACATCGCCACACATAATTTTTTCTTCATATATTTTCCTTAATTATTTATTGCTGTTAGTTGCGCCAGGATATTTTCTTGCGATACTATAGTCAACCAATTTTAATAATTATGGTTTACAATAAAATGCGAAACTTAAAATCTGTGCTAACACTTTTATCCGATGGGAAACGCTATTCTGGTGAAATCATCGCAAAAAAATTGAAAATGACGCGTGCTGGCGTTTGGAAAATAATTCAATATGCGAACACTGTCGGTATTAAGATTAACGGTATTACACGAATAGGCTATCAAATTACACACCCCATTTCTTTTTTATCACCTGTTAAAATAAAAGAACATTTATCAAAAGATCAGAAAAAAAATATTAAAATAATTGAAGTGTTTGATGAAATTGATTCAACTAATTCATATTTATTACAGCGTATTTACGAATTTTCAAAAATTCCCCGCATTTGTTTAGCCGAACAACAAACAGATGGTCGTGGCAGACGCGGCAGAATATGGCATTCCCCTTTTGCACAAAATATTTATTTATCCTTATTGTGGAAATTTTCTCTTGCGCGATCAGATTTAAACGGATTATCTTTAGTGATTGCAATCGCAATTGCAGAAGTTTTAGAAAAATTAAAAATGCCAAAAAAAATAAAAATAAAATGGCCGAATGATATTTTTATCGATGAAAAAAAATGCGCGGGCATATTAATTGAAACACGCGGTGAAATGCATGATGGTGCGCAAGTCGTGATTGGCATTGGTATTAATGTAAATATGCAAGCATCTACAGAAAAAGAAATTTCACAAAAATGGACCTCACTATCGCGAGAATTAAATCACGCTATTGATCGCAATGAACTTGCTGCACATGTAATTGATAAAGTGATTGCAGATATTGAACGCTTTGACGCAAAAGGATTTTTGCCATTTCAATTCTTATTTGAAAAATATGACATGACTTTTTCGCAGGAAATTCAGATACAATTCGACAATAAAAGTATTAAAGGCAAAGCTTGCGGCATTGATCAACAAGGTCGGTTAATTTTAATGACCAAAGAAGGTCGTATGCACATTAGTATTGGTGATGTTTCTATGCAGGCGTAACAATATTATTTTTCTTCAATATCTCAGCAAAAAAATGTTTGCCCAATATATTATAAACCGCAGGCATTTTTTTAATTTCATTGAGCGCATCATTTAAATTTTTCTGAATTGCTTCGCGAGATTCCTTTTTTGAAGTGCTAATTGCATAAATCGTTGTGCCTGAAGCATCTGCCCATTGCAATCTATTTGCATTTTCTTGTTCTGGAATATAACTATATTGTGCAACATAACGCGTTCCATTTTTTGCTGTGAATGCATATCCCACTGCAAAATAAGTATAAGACGCACCGCCGGACAAATAACTTTTTTTATAACAATCTGTTTCAGGTAATATATTTTTTAGATAAACATTATCTTTACATTGATAGCGTAAATTTTTTGGTGTGATGCTGCGATACGCCGTTCCAAATTCAGCATATAAATTTAAATTTTTATTAATGGGTACGCGAATTTTTTGTGCGATGTAATGAAATTGAGATGCAATAGTGATATTAGTGCAGCCTGCATGTTGTTTTTTATTAATAACACAATGATCTTCCTTTGTTGAAGTCCAAGGTGAATGCACGGTTTGTAAAATAAAAGTGCCGTATTCATAATCTAAATTTGGTCCTGCTGGAAATGTCATCACCGTTCCATTACATTTACCCGTAATTGTTCTGTAAGGATCTGATCCGCCCGCACCCCAAACACCGTCTGCATGACAAGTAAATTGCGTTGTATAAGTTTTTTTTAAAATCATATTTGATTCGTCTGTTTTTTGCGGATGTTCCGCAATTGAATTATTTCCATTACCTTGCGTGTATAAATAAAATTGTTGCGTATACATTCCATTATGTTTTTCAGGACTATTACCTGTACCTACTTCAATAAATTGTTTATTTTCACTTTTATTATTTACATCATCCGATTCAGTGCCGACAGAAAAAATTGGCACCTGCCAAGTATACGTTCCGCTTTTTAAAACAAATGGATCTAATCCAGAAACTTTTTCTGTGCGTGCTGCCACTCCAATTTTAATAAAAAAATTACTTACGCCATTCGGATTAATAAATTTTATTGCATTATAATTTATTGTTGTTTTGATCAGCGGTTTATTATCTGAAGAAATTGAAGTAGGTAATTCAAAATCACCTGTTTCATGCGCTAAAAGTGGTGCAACATAATTTCCTTGATCTGAAAATTGAACATCACCACCTTTTAAATTTTTTCCATGCAATGTAAAACCAGTTGCATCAATTGGCATAGAAATATCAAATGAAGCAAGCCCGCGATTATTTTCAGAATAAGAAATCTCAGTTGAAAAAGCATTAGCGATCACGCTAATTAAGATGATGAAAAAGATGATTCTCATACAGTAGATTCCCGATCCATGGTCAAAATACCATTTATATTAGCAGATTTTCCGCGTATACTTCCGCAACAATTTGTGGAGAATAATAATGGGTTTTAAATGCGGCATTGTCGGTTTACCAAATGTGGGAAAATCCACGTTATTTAATGCATTAACAAAAGCTGGAATTGCAGCCGCAAATTTTCCATTTTGTACAATTGAGCCGAATATTGGAATCGTTCCTGTTCCAGATGAACGTTTAGATAAAATTGCTGCCATTGGAAAATCACAACAAATTGTTCCGACCGTTGTAAAATTTGTCGATATCGCAGGATTAGTTGCAGGCGCATCAAAGGGTGAAGGATTGGGAAATCAATTTCTCGCCAACATTCGCGAAACACAAGCGATTGTACATGTCGTGCGTTGTTTTGATAATGATGATGTCATTCACGTTTCTGGAAAAGTAAATCCAATATCTGATATTGAAGTAATTAATTTAGAATTGGCGCTTGCTGATTTAGATTCTGTAGAAAAGGCAATTATAAAAAATAAAAAAGCGGTTAAAAATAATGAGAAAAACGCCGCAGAAATAGATGTTTTATTACAACGCGTTCAAAAACAATTAAGTGATGGAAAACCAGTTCGTGCATTATCTTTAACGCATGAAGAAAAAAAGTGGTTGGAGGCATTTCAATTTTTAACTGCAAAACCAGTATTATATGTCGCGAATGTTGACGAAGCAGGATTAAATGGAAATGATTATTTTAATCAAGTAAAAAATTTATCTGAAAAAGAAAATGCAAAAATTGTTTCGATCTGCGCAGAATTCGAATCACAATTAATTGATTTATCCGACACAGAAAAAAAAGAATTTATGGACAGCGTTGGAATTAAAGAGCCTGGATTAAATAAATTAATTCGCGCAGGCCATGAATTATTAGGTTTAGAATGTTATTTTACAGTTGGTCCAAAAGAAGCGCGTGCATGGACAATTGAAAAAAATTCTACTGCACCGCAAGCAGCAGGTGTCATTCACACTGATTTTGAACGCGGATTTATTAAAGCTGAAGTAATCGCCTACGATGATTTTATAAAATATAACGGTGAACAAGGCGCAAAAAATGCTGGAAAATGGCGTCAAGAAGGAAAAGATTATGTGGTGAAAGATGGGGATGTGATTCTATTTAGGTTTAACGTTTAGCATGTTAATGCTTGACATTACCCGACTGAATCGCGAGAATTTCAGCTCCGAAATTAAGGCTATGTAGCTCAGCTGGTTAGAGCACGGCATTCATAATGCTGGGGTCAGTGGTTCGAGTCCACTCATAGCCACTGATCAAATCAAGCTGTTGCAAGTAATCACAGAATTCATAGACAATTATCGTGATCCCATGAAGTTTTTCTGCTATCGTAATTTTTTAAAACTCAAGTAGGAGGAAATGCTCAATGAAACACAGGAAATTCATATTAACTCAGATCATAATGCTCGCTGCGCTTGCTATTGCGACCACAGGATACGCAAAAGGTTCTTCTTTGCATATTTACTTTCGCGTACACGGCACCGGCGCTCCCGCTCAAAACCAATTGGCAGTGACTTGCTTTTCTGGTAATCCCTCTGTGCCAGGCACTTTTCATAAACGAACCATTTATCTTGGTTTACATGAAGGTGCAAAGATGGCTGGTGTTTTTTATGCAGATCATCATAATTATTTTGGTACTTGTAATTACAACTATAAGGCGGATAACAGCGCAACAGTATCAGGACAGTTACTTGATGTAACAAACAAAAGTAAACTACTGGCAATGGCTATTTTACATAACGGCAGTACAGTGACACTACAGCCAGGTCAAACAACATCAACAGGTTACAATATTCACAGTACTACGAGTAAAAATACGCTGGGCATAACATTCAGCAAACCAACATAAATAATACTTTTCAGATAATGACATTTCGACAAGCATGATCATACACAAGATTGTGCTTGTCGGAGTGACGATTAATTCCACTATACACTTTTTCAAAACGCGACTATCAATGTAGAGACGCGATTAATCACGTCTCAACAATATATTATTTTCCAAAGCCGAAATATTCAGCCCAAGTTTTTGGTTGTTTCGTATTTGCGTCAGCTGGTTCTGGTGCGGGTTTAAATATACGCGCAGCATTTTGTAATGATGTAGGTGATGTTGGTGGTGCAACTGGATCAAGCAATTCAAAATCACTTGAAGATGAGCGAGCGGGTTTTGCTTGCGCATTATTGTCTGCTATAACCTTTGGAGTTTTATTTGCATTTACTTCTGGCAATTTACCTTCACGTCTCAATTTTTTTTCTGTTGCCAAACTAATTTTGCCTGCGGGTTTTTGTGATTGTGTTTTTAATGCTGGTTTTTGTGTATTAAATAATCCAAATAAAGATAATCGTTCACCATGCTCTTCGTCCGCAATTGAATTTCTATGTGAAAATTCTTGTTGTTTTGTATGAGTTAAGTTATTCGTAAGCCGCGCAAGCTCAATTGATTGTTGTGTTGAATGTTGCAAAGTTTTTGCTGCTAAATCGCGAAAAGATTTTTTTATTTCTAAAGATTTTTTTTGTTGATTCGCCGCTTCTTGTGCTTGCTTTTGTTGTGCTGCTCTTTCAGCTTTTTCAGCCTGTTCACGTTGTGCTTTTTCTTGCCGCTGTTCTTCTAAGATTTTTTCGAATGGTGATAGTTGAGGGTTTTGTTCGTTGTGTCCAGATCTCCAAAAACGGTCATTTTTTCTTCTTTTTTGCGTACCCATATAACACACTCCTTTGTCGGTTTCGAATCTATCCATAGCTCCGGCATATCGACCAGGTGGTCTTTATTAGAATACCGGGGAATGCAGATTTTTTATAGGGGTGATGGCTTTTATTTTAAAACTAAAATAGATTCTGAGGGATTTTTCACAATGTCCCAACCATTTTTTTTTAACTCCCGATTTTGAAACAATGCATTGTATGCTTTGCGACGTACCACCGAGTCACTTTTTTGTGAGAGTGTTCCTATTTTTTTTTGGATTTCAACGCAGTTCCTTAAAATTTCTTCGTCTTGTTCTATTTCATCGCGAATTAAATAGTCTAATCTCTGATAACACATAGTTAATAAAATATTATGCATTGATAATAATTCTGCGCGACATTTTTTATTTATATAGGTTGCCACTAATAATTCGCTCAAAATTTTCTTAATTCCATTTTCTAATTTTTCACGAGCAGCAAATTCTTCTTTTTCAATTGCATACATACTCGCAAGATTTTTACTTTGTGATGTTGGCGAAGCAAGCAGAACAGGTGGAGCGCTTAAATCAACTTCGGGTGTATCCAAAATATTCAGGCAATCCGTTAACCATCTTAAAACTTCTCTCATCTCACCCTCCTTGTGACAAGCACAATCATTATATCAGCATAGCGCTAAATATAATTATTGTAAAAATATCGGCAAATCTTTTGATTTTCCCATCGCCAATTTCATTAATTGATTTTTCAGAAAATCAGATTGATCAATCGCATTCACACCAAAACTTCTTATAAAATTAAATGCGTTTTTATTACTTGCAAATATTTCTTGTAATGCACGCATTGCACAAATTACAGCAGAATTATCTGCTTTTCGTGAGCGCGCATAACGTCGCAAAACACGCAGATCATTTATATTTTTTTTATTTTCACGCGCATCAGTTAATGTTTGTGCTAAACATGCCGCATCCATTAATCCTAAATTCACGCCTAATCCTGCAAGTGGATGAATTGTATGTGCTGCATCACCAACTAATGCACAATTTTCTGAAACATAATCATCTGCGTGTTGCATTGTTAAAACAAATTGTGAACGTTCAGTAATATTTTTTAATTTTCCCAATTTAAAATCGAGCGCATTTGTTAATTCATCAGAAAATTTTTCATCTGATTTTTGCATTAATTCATCACTAATTAAATTATCTGCTGACCAAACGAGCGCAGTATGATTTTTATTTTTCAAAGGCAATAATGCAACAGGACCTGTCGTTAAAAATTTTTGAATCGCAATATTCTCATGCGGTTTTTCAGATTCAATCACAGCAATAATTGCTTTTTGTTGATACGATCTTAATTTTACATTCACCAGCATTTGTTTTCGCACCCATGAATTTGCGCCGTCCGCACCAATAATTAAATTATTTTGTTCAAATACAAAATCATTTGGAACATGTGGACAAAAAAATGTAATATTCTTATCGGCATTTAACTTTTCATATAATGTTTTAATGATCGCGCGATTTTCAACAATAAATCCCATTTGCAATTCATTTACATCACGACTATCGAAATGTAAATGTGCATTTTGCGTATGATCCCAAATTTTCATTTCATATAATGGCGCAGCATTTTTTTCTAATTTCGCCCACACATTAATATGTTCTAATAATTTTACTGAAGTTAAATGAATTGCACTCACGCGCGCCGTTAAATTATTTTCAGAGAAATTAAATTTTTTTTCTTCAATAATCGAAACAGAAAAATTATTTTTTGCAAGCAGTGCAGCAAGTGTTAATCCAACAATTCCAGCACCGACAATCACAACATCATCTTTCATAAATGACCTCGCAATAATCGCGGCATTTTTTCAGCAATTCCCATCGTACGTTTTGCTAATTTATTCTTCATTGGTGAAATTAAATCTGTTGTAAGTAATCCCAATCCGCGCAAACTTCCAATCAACGGCAATTCAAAAACAGAAGTGAGGTTATCCGTAATGCAAAAAATCGCGCGTTGATGCTTCGATACTTGCGTTTCATATTTTTTTAAAATAGAAAAATCACTTAAATTATTTTTCACTTCTAATAAAATATCACTTAATAAAGCTGCATCATGTAATCCCAAATTAAATCCTTGCGCCGCGACTGGATAAATTGTATGCGCTGAATTCCCTAATAAAACCGCAGACTGTGTAATTTGTTTTTCTGCAATAATTGTTTTTAAAGGAAACTGTGCGATTTCTTTTGCATCTTGAATTGATAATCTTCCCTCAAAAGTATTTTGTAAAAATTCTAAAATATTTTCGCACTCTTGCTTTTTCTTCATCGTCCAAACTAACTGCGCTTTATTTTTTCCATGCAAAGGCAAAACTGCCAACACACCAAATTTTGTAAATCTCTCATACGCAGTATTCGTATGATTTTCAGATAATTCTAATTGAAATATTTTCGCAATATCATCATATTCTTTTTCTGAAAATGAAATTCCTAATAAATCACGACAAGTAGAATTGGTTCCATCCGCTGCAACAAATAAATCACTGTGCATTTCATTTTCATCAGTTGTAATTATCGCGCTATGTTCATCACATTTTATTTTTTCAATTAACTTAATCGCGCGAATATTAATGTCAGATTGTGCAGCTGCTTCAAAATATAAAGCAGATTGTAACTTTGCAAATGGAACAACATATCCAAGCGCCGAAACTTTCTGTTCTTCCGCTGAAAATTCTGTAAATCCAAAACGATTTTGTTCTGACACATGCACCGATAAAATCGGACAAGCAAAATCAGATATTTTATCCCACACATTAATTGCTTTTAAAATACGAATGCTGCCGAATGAAAGTGAAATAGGGCGTGAATCACTTTTACTTTGTGTTAATATATCTGGCAGATGTGTTTCTAAAATTTCAATCGATAAGCCGCGATTTTTCATACACAACGCAAAGCTCAATCCAACAAGACCTGCACCTGCAATAATTATATTTGTTTTTTGCATTTTTTGTTTCATGGCGGGTATGGTAACATAATTGAATTAAAGTGTGAGTGGGAGTGCGAGTGTGAATGCGTCAGAAAAATTAAAAAATTTACGTCATTACATGTTAGAAAAAAGCGTTGATTACTATTATGTACCAACACGCGATGCACACAATAATGAATACGTACCGGCACATTGGCAACGTCGCGAATGGTTAACACATTTTACTGGATCGTATGGCGAAGCATTAATCGGCACAGAAAATGCTTATTTATGGACTGATCCGCGTTATTATTTACAAGCAGAACATGAATTAAATGCAAAAGATTTTCAATTAATGAAACAATTGCAAGGTGTTGCAGCGCCGGTGAGTGCATGGCTCGGTGAAAATGCATTTAATTGTACGGTTGGTGTTGATCCAATGGTGATGAGCATTGCGCAACGTAGACAATGGTCAGCAACTTTATCGCGTGTACACAGTGATTTAACTGCTATTCCAGAAAATCTTGCTGATGTAATCTGGAAAGATCGTCCGACATTAGATTTAAATCCATTATCTATTTATGATGTAAAATACGCTGGTTTTTCTGCAGAAGAAAAATTATCACGCGTGCGCGCAATGATGAAAACATCTGGCGCAGAAGCATTTGTAATTTCACAACTAGATGAAATTGCATGGCTTTACAATATTCGTGGAAATGATGTTCCATATAATCCGTTAATAATTAGTTATGCAATTGTCACAATGACAGAAGCATTTTTATTTGTGCATTTAGATTGTGTTGCGCAATCTGATTTATCTTATTTTGCAAAACATAATATTTCACTCGAACCTTACGATCAATTTGCATCTGCATTAAAAAAATTATCATGCGCAGTGTGGGTTGATCCTGCAACAGTGAGTTGGTGGGTGGAATTACAATTAGATAATGCATTTTTAATTGAAAAACCTTCGCCAATTTTATTAATGAAAGCAATTAAAAATAAAACTGAATTAGCAGGTATGCGCGAAGCACATCGTATTGACGCAATTGCAGTTGTAAAATTTTTATCGTGGATAGAAAAAAATTGGCAACAAGGTGTTGATGAAGTTTCTGCAAGTGATCAATTAGAAAAATTTCGTCGTGAAGATTCGCGTTGTAAAGAATTAAGTTTTCCAACTATTTGTGGATTTGCAGATCACGGTGCAATTGTGCATTATCATGCAGAGAAGAAAACATGTCATAAAATTACCGATAAAGAAATGTTGCTCGTTGATTCTGGCGCGCAATATTTTGAAGGAACAACTGATATTACGCGCACAATTCATTTGGGAAAACCAACTGACGATCAAAAAAAACATTACACATTAGTTTTAAAAGGACATCTTGCATTGCGTCACACACCATTTCCAGATGGCGCATGTGGTGAACATGTTAATGCAATTGCGCGAATGCCACTGTGGATTGAAGGATTAGATTTCGGTCACGGAACGGGACATGGAGTTGGTTGTTATTTGTGTGTGCATGAAGGTCCACAGCGAATTGCATATGGCGCAACAGGAATTGCATTAAAACCTGGAATGGTTGTGAGCAATGAACCTGGTTTATATTTTCCTGGAAAATATGGTATTCGCATAGAAAATTTATGTGAAATAATTGAAAAAATTCCTGCGAAAAATGGCATGGCGAATTTTTATAGCATGGCGGATCTCACTGTGGTTCCTTATGCGCGTAAATTAATTGATGTAGCACTATTATCAAAAGAAGAAATAAAATGGGTTGATGAATACCATCAAAATATTTATGATTTATTATCAAACGATTTATCAAAAGATGTGCGAGAATGGTTGAAAGCAGAAACAAAACCTTTATAGTAATTGGTAGGTTATATTAATCAAGGAAGATGAAATGAATAGCCCACTCGAACTCGATCACTTGGAATTACAAGTGGATCATCTGATGCGTGTCATCGAAACATTACAATTTGAAAATGCGTCGCTGCGACAAAAAATGGCAACGCACATTCAAGAACGTTCACGTTTGCAAAATATAAATGAGCGTGCATCAAAACAAGTAAAACAAATCATTAAACAAATTAAGGAAGAATTAGCATGAGCAATCCAGATAATACTATTGCTGTTTCCATTATGGATCGCACGTATCACATAAAATGTCCGCAAGAAGAGGCATCACAATTACACGAATCAGCACAATATTTAAATGCGGAGATGAAAAAAATCAGTCAGTCGAGTCAATCATGTAATGTGGAACGTTTGGCAATTGTTGCAGCGCTTAATATTACACATGAATTAATGATTTATAAAAATCAACGAAATACTTATGTTGATGTGATGCATGAACAAATTAAATCTCTCCAGCAACGCATTCAAAAATTTTTGAGTACGAAAGAAGAAGTGACGGTTTGAAAAGTGGGAGTGTGAGTGAGAGCAAGGGGTTACCGAAGCCTGCGTGAAGCGTAGCGTAACAAGGGCGTTTTGCAGTGAATCACCTTACAAAGATCAATATTTGATATGGATATTCAAACTATTCGTAACACAATCCGCACTCAAAGAAAAAATTTATCGCCCACTCAAGTTCAATCTATCTCACAAAAAATCTCAGAAAAAATAATTCAACTCCCCGAATTTTTACAATCACAACATATCGCTTATTATATTTCACACGAAAATGAAATTGATCCAGCATCAATAATTCAACAGGCTAAAAAATTAAATAAATCACTTTATTTGCCAGTAATTTCACAAAAAAATAAATTAGATTTTTATTTAATTAATGTCGATACTAAATTTATCAAAAATAAATTTAATATTTCTGAGCCACTAATTAAAAATCAAAAACCTGTTAGACCTGAAAATTTAAATTTAATATTAGCGCCGCTTGTTGCGTTTGACGAAAATTGTAATCGTTTAGGTCGCGGTTTAGGATGCTACGATTTATATTTACAATTTACGAAAAATACCCCACAAAATAAAAGGCCAACTTTAATTGGCCTTGCGTATGAATTTCAAAAAGTTGAAAAATTAATTCCAAAAAGTTGGGATGTGCAGATGGATTTTATTGTGACTGAAAAAAATATTTATTTATCTTCTCCGCGCAATAAATCCGATAATTAACATTACTAATAAAACTGGAATAATAATTGGAAAAAGCAGTGGAAATACAATCATCACGCCAATCGCCCATGCGACTGCAAAAATCCCAAATAGAAAAATACCGATACCTGTAAAAATAAAAAATAATAATGTTGCGATACAAAGCAAAACGACTGTTGCAATCGCAAAACTCCAAATGCCGGTTGTAATTGCCAATGTAATGCCAAGCAAAGGTAAAATAATATGACCCGCCAGCACTAAAATAAGCATAATCAATAAAGTAATTAAAACCATTTTTTTAAGCCCGTGATTGCCATTTTTCTCGATTGTTGAGTCCGTCATGAGATGATATCCTGTGTTAGTTTTCTTAATTTTACTGGATTTGCTCGAAAATGCGAAGCCCTATTCTTACCATTTCAAATTTATCCGTTTCCTTTTTATTAACGCCTGTATTAAATCATTTTCAATTAACATTACAACGCGGACAATGCATGGGTTTGGTTGGAGAATCAGGCAGTGGAAAAACAATTTCTGCTTTGTCTATTTTACAATTATTGCCGCAAACTGCGCGCGTCAATGCTGATAGCAATATTATTTTTCGTGAACAAAATTTATTGGATTTATCTGAAAAGCAAATGCGGCGCGTACGCGGAAAACATATCGGCATGATTTTTCAAGATGCAATGTCGGCGTTAAATCCCGTTTTAACAATCGGGCAACAATTAACGGAAACTATTCGGTTACATTTATTTTTTAATCCAAAAGAAGCAAAAGCCCGCGCATTATTTTTATTAGAAGAAGTAGGAATTAATGAATCTGTACGTTGTTTTCAGTCTTATCCACATGAATTATCGGGTGGAATGCGCCAACGCGCGATGATTGCAATTGCAATTGCTGCGGAACCTGAAATTATTATTGCAGATGAACCAACAACTGCACTCGACGTTACGATTCAAGCACAAGTACTCGATTTATTAAATCAATTAAAAAAAGAAAAACAATGTGCGTTATTATTTATTGGACACGATTTATCAGTTGTTTCAAATATGGCAGATGATATTACTGTTTTAAAAAATGGAAATATGATTGAGCAATCTAATGCGAAACAATTTTTTCAACATCCGCAGCAAGAATATAGTAAACAATTATTTGATGCAGTTTTATCAAACACACCGCGAAAAACAGCAGAAGAAAAAACAAAAATATTATTTGTTGATCATTTAAAACAATATTTTCCGATTCGCTCTGGAATTTTAAAACGCGTAAAAAATTATGTAAAAGCAGTTGATGATATTTCTTTTGCTATTCCGCAAGGCGAAACAGTGGCAATTGTCGGTGAATCAGGTTCTGGAAAAACAACAACCGCAAAAGCCATTTTACAATTAATTAGAAATACTAGCGGAAAAATTATTTTTCAAAATGAATCGTTAGGTGATTTATCGCGTTCGCAATTGCGAAAAAAACGCGCTGACATGCAAATTATTTTTCAAGATCCGTATGCAGCATTAAATCCACGCATGATGATTTTTGATAGTTTGTGCGAAGGATTGTTAATTCAAAAAAAAATACGAAATAAAAAAGAAGCAGCGCCGTTGATTGATGCAATATTACAACAAGTAGAATTATCAGAAGATTTTAAATGGCGATATCCGCATGAATTTTCGGGCGGACAACGCCAGAGAATTTGCATTGCTCGCGCATTAACATTATCACCTCAATTATTAATTTTAGATGAACCCACCAGCGCATTAGATGTTTCAACACAAAAGCAAATTTTAATTTTATTAGATCGGTTACAATCTGAAAAAAAATTATCTTATTTATTAATTACACATAATTTATCTGTCGTAGCTTATTTAGCGCATTATATTGCAGTAATGCATCAAGGAAAAATAGTAGAATATGGTAGCGCAATAGATGTATTACAAAATCCAAAACACGATTATACTAAACAACTATTAAAATCAACGCCAAATCTTGACAGGGAGCCGCGCGCGTAAGCAAGCGAGAACGCAGCGCCAACGAGTTGAATATTTATGAATAACGATATTATATTTGAAGTAAAAAATAATTTGGCCATCATCAGATTAAACCGCCCACAAGCATTAAATGCCTTAAGCGCAGAAATGTTTATTTTTCTAAAAGAAAAATTATTACACTGGCAAGAAGATGAAACAATCAAAGCAGTTTTAATTCGCTCAAATTGTGAAAAAGCATTTTGCGCAGGCGGTGATATTCGCGCCATTTATCAACACAAAGAACAACCCGTCGACAATATTCATCAATATTTTCAACTCGAATACGACATAAATAAAATTATTTATAATTTTTCTAAGCCGTATATTGCTTTAATTCACGGCGTAACAATGGGTGGTGGTGTTGGCATTTCTACGCATGCTTCACATTGTGTTGCAGCAGATGATTTGCGATGGGCAATGCCAGAAACATTAATTGGTTTTTTTCCAGATGTTGGTGTGACATGTGAATTAAGTCGTTTGCCAAATTCTATCGGCACTTATCTTGCATTAACAGGTCATACAATTGATACGCAAACCGCATTAGAATTAAATTTAATTACGCACAAAGTCCCGCATCATTTTTTTGATGCATTAGAAAAAAAATTAGCGAATACATTATTTGCGCCGAGTGATTATGATGTGGTAACAGACATTATTCAATTTTATTCTGGATTAGCAAGTGAAACGCAACAACATTTTCCGATAAAAAAAATTGCTGCGTGTTTTTCATTTCAAACTGTCGAAGAAATTACGCAAGCATTAAAAAAAGATGAAAGTGAATGGGCGAAAACAACTTATCAACAATTATTACAGCGTTCACCAACAAGTTTAAAAGTAACATTGCAACAATTAAAATATGCGCAAAGTAAAACACTTGATGAAGTAATTGATATGGACTTGCATATTTCAAAAATAATGTTAGAAAATCACGATTTTTTTGAAGGTATTCGCGCAGCAATTATTGATAAAGATAAAAATCCGCATTGGAAACCTGCAATGTTATCGGAAGTAACCGATCAGATAGTGGAGAAATATTTTATATGAGCATTTCACTTGTGGTTGCCAAATCCAAAAACAACGTTATTGGTAAGGATAATAAATTACCTTGGCATTTACCGGCTGATTTACAGCATTTTAAAAATATCACCATAAATAAATCTATTATTATGGGCAGAAAAACCTTTGAAAGCATTGGAAAACCCTTGCCTAATCGCCGCAATATTATTATTTCTCGTAATAGACATTTCATCGCAAGCGGCTGCGAAATTTTTTCTTCAATTGATAATGCATTAAACGCTGCAAAGAAAGAATCGGAAATAATGATTATTGGTGGTGAAAATATTTTTGCACAAACTATTGATCGCGCAGATCGTATTTATTTAACAGTGATCGATGCAGAATTTGATGGTGATACTTTTTTTCCTGAATTAAATAAACATTGGAAATTAAAGTCTGAAGAAAAATTTTTATCAAACGAAAATAATAAATATGCGTATTGTTTTCAAATGTGGACTAAATCCTAACTCACATTTAGAGTAGACATTTCCCACAATTTTTGTATCATAGCAAGTCTACTGATGAATTAGTTAGGGAGAGATACTATGAAATGGAAAATATTATGTGCGGTTTTTGTTGCTTTTTTTGCACTACTTTCTACAAATGTTTTAGCTGGAATTTTTCCAGTCACATCCGTGTCAACTTGCGCTCCGGCACCTGATCATACAGCTTCTAATTTTTGTAGTGGATTTAAAGCTACTGTTTATTGTAATTGCAAGTCACAAAATCAACCAATAGCAATTTGCTCTAGCGTAAAACTTGTTTACCGCTTGATGAAAATTAAATACCAATTACCTGCGTATTGTCAAAATAGTGCAGATTGGTTGGAATGCGCATGCACCGCGAACGATCCTGGTAATGTGCAGGAATGTGAAGATCAATGGGATTGTTATATGACAGGTAATCCAGAAAATACAGCAGATGGTGATTGTTACGGCAAAAATGGGCCTGTTCCAAACTCACCTTGTTAATCATTTTATAACTACTATGAAAAAAACAGCGATACGTTTTAATACTTTGTTTTTATTTGTACCGCTGTTTTTATTTTTTTTTTCGTCTTGCGATGCAAAAAATTCCGATTCACACAAAAATCTTTTTCCATCAAAAACAGTTTATTTTGGTGTGAACATGGGTGGTGGATCAACAGAATGGAAATACTTAGTTGATACGATCGATCCTGCTGATTCTAGTACAGAAGGATTTACACCTGTGAGCGTCAGTGAAGGCGGACCATCTTGGGGTGTTGTGCTTGGTTATGATGTCAGTAAAAATTTCGCCATTGAATTGCAATACATGCAATTTGCAGATGCAAATATTTCTTTTGGTCCAGATACCGCTTATGTGTATCCCGGCACCACAACACCGCTTATTGATATGATTTCAAAAACAGATGCGTATTCGCTCAGCGGAAAATTTTTTGTTCCTGTCGGTGGTGCGAATACCCATCTTCGATCATTTGCTGCAATTGGTGTTGGTACTGTAGAAAGACATGATGTGCTGCAAAATAGTTCTTGTGTCACTCCATATGTATCTGCAGGTTTAGATTATAATTTTACAGCCCACTGGATTGTTGAAAGTGGTTTTCAATACTACACAGGATTTGGCGCATCTCAAGAATTACCGGCCGATAGCTTTATTCCCTTCGCCTGGGATGCCTACGGCCGGCTCGCCTATCAAATTTAAGA
Organism: Gammaproteobacteria bacterium RIFCSPHIGHO2_12_FULL_36_30; assembly: GCA_001801815.1. Classification (GTDB taxonomy): domain Bacteria; phylum Pseudomonadota; class Gammaproteobacteria; order Coxiellales; family Coxiellaceae; genus 2-02-FULL-42-43. The sequence continues at coordinate 158,207 of MGXU01000001.1, read as the reverse complement.
GTCAATCTCGCACACTCTTTGCGGTCAATTTATGATCATTAATTCTTGTGATCATCCCATTTTTTTCTATATACTCCAAAGAGCACTGTTGTAACCTTCGATCGTTATAATTGTGTTTGTAGTCATGAAGACTACATCTAAAAGGAAATTTGATGGAATAAATTTTGTAAGGAGAAAATTATGCCGACATTAACACCCCAAGGATATTTTGAAAGTGATGCAGCGTTTGCTGCGAGAAGATTAGCTGCGGAAAAAGCTGATCTTTTGGAAAATGCAAAAAAAGCAATTGCAGAAGAAGATAAAAAATTTCAAGAAAAAAGACAAAAAGGAAATGTTGCAAAACCACTAGATTTTGATCCAAACGCACAACATGTATTGGGATCTAAAACTTATTTTACCGCTGAAAAACGCCCACAAGTTGCTGCTGCAAGAAAATTGCAAGTGCCAACACCAACATCTAATCATACTGAACATGAAACGTTGGCGCATAAACACGCCGAACTTACAGATAAACAAAAAGCTGAAAAACATGCTCATTTTCTCGTAAAGTTTGCAAGAAAAGAAGTTGAGCCAAAAGCTCAAAAATCAGCTGACGAAATTAAAAGTAATTACAATAAATGGTTGCAAGATCGTACGCGTATTACAAAGCAAGAAATAGAAAAAGCGGCGATTATTGCAAAAAAAGAAACAGAAGCAGCGGCCGCAAGAGAAACGAAATTAAAACAATATGCGAAAAACAGTTACGAGCGCATGCATGATCCTGTTCAAGTCAAATCGGTGATGCCATCACTATTTGGTCCTAAAGAAGCTTGGGTTGAAAGAAATCAAGATAGGGGCAAGGATCGTGATTCGCTGATAAGTCGTCAAGAAAGAAGGGAAGATGAAAAGTTACTTGAAAAAATCCTTGTCACTAAAAAACAAACTGATGCGGAACAAAAAAGAAATCATCTTGGAGAAAGACGTGCTTCGTTTTTTAGCGTATTAAATGAGAAAAGAAGCGCTATTCTTGCAGAGCATAAAGAACGTACGCTAGAAGAAAAAGCAGAGAATAGAATCGCAAGTTCGTTCAAACTCAAACCGTAATTTTAAATTATTTCTCCCTCGAGTCCTTCGGGGGAGAATTTTAGTTTCTGCATAGCGAGGATTGTGCGATGAGAAAAATCCCACAAGATTGGCTCGAAACAACATTTGCAACAATTGAAAAAATCAGAAAAGAAAATAGCGAAAAATTAGAAAAATCAAAAGAGCGACATCGATTAGCGCAGCAAGAAAATAAAAAACACGTTACATTTCCACCATTAAAACTTCCAGCAATAATTCAAACATCAAAACCACCCCATAAAAAACCATCTACCCCACGTTTTCTCGAGGTGCAACATTTTGAAACAGTCGATGAGCGTAAAAAAAGATTGGTGCGCGAACATGAAGAAAAATGTCATGCGCTTGCAAAGAAAATTGTCGCACAACAAGATAATGCAACAAAAAAACGTGCAGCTACTCCAATTCGTAGCACGTTATTTCCTAAAAATACACGCGCCGAAGAAATTCGACAAGCAAATGCTCAGTTGTCGTTAACGGAAAAATTAAAAAGAATACAAGAAATGGAAAAAGCATTCAGAAGTTAACTTCTACTCAATACGGTATTGATTTTTCCTGCGCCATCTGCCACTCTTTTGAATCTTCAAAATCGCACCCAAGGATTTAACGTGCCTAAAAAAACACCACTGTACGATCATCATGTAAAAGCAAATGCATTAATGGTTGATTTTTCTGGTTGGCAAATGCCGCTACATTATGGTTCGCAAATTCAAGAGCATCACGCTGTGCGAAAAAATGTGGGATTATTTGATGTGTCGCACATGGGTGTTGTTGAAATTATAGGCAAAGATGTTGTTCATTATTTACGTTATTTATTAGCAAATGATATTGCGAAATTAAAAAATGAAGGCGATGCACTTTACACTTGTATGCTAAATGAAAGTGGTGGTGTGATTGATGATTTAATTGTATATCGATTTACAGATAATCATTTTCGATTAGTGATTAATGCAGGTTGTCGTGATAAAGATATGGCATGGATGCAAAAAAATACCGTAAATTTTGATGTAAAATTAACGTTGATGAATGACATGTGTTTATTAGCATTGCAAGGACCTGATGCAATTAAAAAATTAGAATTTATTTTTGATAAAATCACTTCAGAAAAAATTGCAGCATTAAAAGCATTTCAATTTTATATTCACGATAATATTATTATTGCAAGAACAGGTTACACCGGCGAACCCGGTGTTGAAATAATGGTTCTATCCGAACACGCAAAAAAAATCTGGGAAAAATGTATTGCATTAAAAATTCAGCCATGCGGTTTAGGCGCGCGTGATACATTGCGATTAGAAGCAGGATATAATTTATTTGGCGCCGACATGAATGAAAATACTTCGCCGCTTATTTCAAATTTAAGCTGGACCGTTTCATTTAAAGATGAAAGCAGAAAATTTATTGGGCGTGATGCGCTAGAAAAAGAAAAAGCAAAAGGCATTTCACAGCAATTAATTGGCTTAATTTTAGAGTCGAAAGGTGTATTGCGCAATCATCAACAGGTAAAAATAAATGGTGATGGTATCGGCGAAATTACCTCTGGCAGTTTTTCACCGACATTAAATAAATCAATTGCGCTTGCAAGAATTCCAGTTTCAAATGCAACAGATGCGTTGGTTGAACGACGCGGTGAATGGATGAATGTGAAAATTGTAAAACCAAAATTTATTTAGGAGAAAAATATGTCAGATTTTCCAAGAGAATTACATTACACAGAAAGCCACGAATGGGTGCGTTTAGATAATGATGATACGGTGATCGTTGGTATTACTGATCACGCGCAACATCAATTAGGTGATTTAGTATTTGTTGAATTACCCGAATTGATTGCATTAGAAAAAGGCGATGAAATGGCAGTGGTTGAATCTGTCAAAACAGCAGCAGATGTTTACGCACCAATTTCAGGAAAAATAATTGAAGTAAATACACAACTAGAAACGCGTCCTGAATTAATTAATGAAGATGCATACGGTGAAGGTTGGATTTGTCGCATAAAACCAGATGATTTAGAAGAATTAGACGAATTGATGGATGCGGATGCTTATGGTGCACAATGTGAGGAATCAAATTAATGCCATTTATTCCGCATACACAAAATGATATTGCAGAAATGCTAAAAACAATTGGCGCTGCAAAAATTGATGATTTATTCGATGAAATTCCTGCAGAAATTCCCGCAGCGGATTTACATTACATGCCAGAAGGTATGGATGAATATTCTGTAACGCGATTATTATCAGAACGCGCGCCGCAATTTAAATTAGGATCTTGTTTTATTGGTGCAGGCGCATACGAACATTTTATTCCTGCTGCTGTGTGGGATATTGTCACACGTGGAGAATTTTATACTGCGTACACACCTTATCAACCCGAAGCAAGTCAAGGTACGCTTGAAATTATTTTTGAATATCAAACAATGATTACAGAATTAATGAGCATGGAAGTTTCAAACGCATCTTTATATGACGGCGCTTCTGCTTTAGTTGAAGCAGTTTTAATGGCATTGCGTTTACAAAAACATGATGCGAATAAAATTTTGGTTCCAAAAAATTTACATCCACATTATCGCGAAGTATTAAAATCAATTTTAAATCATCGTCCCGTTGAATTAATTGAATGGCAATATGATAAAGATTCTGGACGTGTTGATTTAAATCAATTACAAAAAATAAAAAAAGATGAATTTGCTGCGGTAATTTTATCGCAACCGAATTTTTTTGGATGCGTTGAAGAAGTTGATTCAATTGTAAATACGGCACATGAAAAAAATGCATTATTAATTGCAGTAGTCAACCCAATTGCAATGGCAATGCTGAAACCACCTGGAAAATGGGGAAATAATGGTGCTGACATTGCATGCGGTGAAGGTCAACCATTAGGTGTGCCAATGGCAGGTGGTGGACCTTATTTCGGATTTTTATGTTGTCGCAAAAAAGATATTCGTCAGTTACCCGGCAGAATTGTTGGACGCACAACTGATGCGCAAGGTCGATCTGGTTTTGTTTTAACATTACAAGCGCGCGAACAACATATTCGCAGAGCAAAAGCGACATCGAATATTTGCACGAATCAAGGTTTATTAGTAACAGCCGCAACAATTTATATGCGCATGATGGGTGGAAGTGGTTTACAAAAAGTTGCAAAAAAATGTTTTGAAAATTCAGAAAAATTAAAAAAATTATTATCTGAAATTGAAGGCATTTCAATTGAATTTAATTCGCCGAGTTTTCATGAATTTGTCATTCGTTTGCATCGTCCTGCGCAAGAAATTATGGATGAATTAAAAGAAAGTGATATTTATGCGGGTTTTATTTTAAATGGTTTTTATCCTGAATTAGAAAATAGTTTATTAGTTTGTGTGACGGAAACAAAAATGGAAAAAGATTTGGAAAAATATCGGGATTGTTTGTTGAGGTTGCGATAGCTCATTTTAAAATAAAAATGCGGTGGACCTTTCGAGCGGAGCGTCAGGGGTCCCGCTGGGGGATGGGTGACGCGAGCACGGAAGGTCCGGCGTGTTTTTGTTTTAAAGTGAGCGTGAGAGAAAATTAAATTTCTGAAATATTTTATTTTTAAGAGGTTTTAATGCAACAAAATTTATTACGCCAACAAATCCCCAACATTCCCGACGCAGCAGAATTAGACGTCGTCCGCCATTTCACACGTCTCTCACAAAAAAACTTTTCCATCGAAACAAATTTTTATCCGCTCGGCTCTTGCACAATGAAATATAATCCTCGTGCAGCAAAGGCAATTGCATCAATGCCTGGATATTTTTATTTACATCCATTGACTGATATAAATGAAATGCAAGGCTATTTAGAAAATTGTTTTGAATTACAAAATATGATTGCAACATTAACCGGCATGGAAGCAGTATCATTAACGCCGATGGCAGGTGCGCAAGGTGAATTTGCTGGCGTTGCAATGATCGCACAATATCATCGTGATAAAAAAGATTTTGCAAGAACAGAAATGTTAATTCCTGATGCAGCACACGGAACTAATCCTGCGTCAGCACGCATGTGCGGATTTGACGTTGTTGAAATTCCAACGTGCACAAAAACAGGTGATATTGATTTAGACGCATTGCAAAAAGCAGTGAGTGAAAAAACTGCGGGAATTATGTTAACGAATCCATCCACATTCGGCGTGTTTGAAAGAAAAATTAAAAAAATTGCTGAAATTGTGCATAAAGCAGGTGGTTTATTATATTACGACGGCGCAAATTTAAATGCGATTTTAGGAAAAGTGCGACCGGGCGATATGGGTTTTGATGTGATGCATTTAAATTGTCACAAAACATTTGCAACGCCGCATGGTGGTGGCGGGCCAGGTTCAGGCCCAGTTGCTGCAGGTAAAAGATTAAAAGATTATTTACCAACACCCATGGTTGGAAAAAATAAAGATGGATATTATTGGATGACGAAAAAAGAAAATCCAAAATCAATTGGTAGATTATCTTGTTTTGCAGGAAATGCAGGTGTTTTGTTGCGCGCACATATTTATTTACGATTACTTGGAAAATTAGGCACGAAACGTGTGAGCCAATTTGCAACATTAAATGCAAATTATTTAATGAAACGTTTAGAAAAAATTGGTTACACGTTAGCATTTCCAAAACGCCGCGCGAGCCATGAATTTATTATTACTGCAAAACCATTGATGCAAAAAACAGGTGTGTCTGCATTGGATATTGCAAAACGATTATTAGATTTTGGAATTTATGCGCCGACAATTTATTTTCCATTATTAATTCCAGAGTGTTTGTTGATTGAACCAACCGAAACAGAAAATAAAAAAACATTAGATCGATTTGTAGAAGTAATGGAAATTATTTATAAAGAAGCACACGATAATCCAGAAAAATTAAAAGGTGCGCCGTATACAACACCGGTGGGAAGATTGGATGAAGTAAAAGCTGCGAAGGAATTGGTTGTGAGAAATTAATTGTATCGAGTAGCTCTGTTAATCGCATCGCTAATTGAGGCATATTTATTAGGCGCTTCAACATCATCACTTGCATGCCAATGCTCATATTTACGTTTTGCCCACAAAAATGGCTGAAAAAGCAGTGTATTTGTTGCTGAAGCGGTCACTAAAAATATCGCTGCCAATGATCCAGCGCCTGATTTTGCAATCCAAAGTGCTACTAATTTTACACTGTCTTTTGCAAGAGAATGCGTGCTGTCATCATGCGCAAGACCTGCGATTGCGATAGTGGATGTCGTGACTGCGCCTGTGACAAGTGCAAAAAAATAGGCTTTTTGAGTAGGGTTTAAATCTTTTATTTTTTTAACAAAATCTGAGATAGTGTTTGGCATTTGTAGTTTCCCTTGATATCGACGTGGTCGCTTGCGTTTCCACTTCCATTCGCTTCGATCAAATATTGATGATTACATTAATTCTTCCATCCCACAAATTAATTTATTTAATGTCATTACTTTTCGACAACACAAAAATAATCCAGGCATCATCGCATTGCGATCAGTTGCATTGTGTTGCAACGTAAGTGTTTCGCCATTGCCACCAAAGATAACTTCTTGGTTTGCAAAAACACCCGGTAATCGCACAGAATGAATCGGAATATTTTTTTTTGCACCGTTCGAAATTAATTCCGCAGTTTTTTTTGCAGTGCCGGATGGTGCATCTTTTTTTTGAGGATGATGATATTCAATAATTTCAACATCATTAAAATATTTTGCTGCATCTTGAGCATATTTCATCATTAAAATTGCACCCAATGAAAAATTCGGTGCAATGATTCCGCCGATTTTTTTCTGCACACATTGTTCAGATAATATTTTTATTTGTTCTGATGTTAAACCGGTTGTACCAATCACGGGTCGCGCACCCGCTTCAATTATTTTTTTAGTATTATCAAAAACACTAGCGGGCGTGGTCCAATCGATCACAGCATCTGCTTTATTTTTTTTAATTATAGAAATTAAATCATCGCCATTCGAAGTTGTTGCAACTAATTGCAAATCTTTTTCGTTTGCAATTGCAGCAACTGTTGTGCGACCCATTTTTCCATTTGCGCCGTTGATGATAATTTTAATCATGCAAAATTATCCGATGCAAATTTCCAATTCACCAATTTCCAAAAATTATTAATATAAGCGCCGCGATCATTACGTGTGTCGATGTAATATGCGTGTTCCCAAACATCACATGTCATTAATGGTTTTTTACCATCCAGCATGGGATTTCCTGCGTTACCCGTTTGCACGACTTCTAATTTTCCATCTTTATTTTTCACCAACCATGCCCAACCTGACCCAAATTGTGTTGCAGCCGCTTTTGTAAATTCAGCTTTAAATGCATCAAATGATCCAAAATCTTTTTTAATATTATCTGCTAATTTTCCAGTTGGTTCGCCGCCACCTTGTGGTGATAAACTATGCCAATAAAATGTGTGATTCCAATCTTGCGCAGCATTATTAAAAATACCACCTTTTGCCTTCATCATAATTTCTTCAAGCGATTTATTTTCGAATTCAGTGCCCGGCACTAAATTATTTAAATTATTTACATATGCGCGATGATGTTTTCCATAATGATATTCAAGTGTTTCTTTAGAAATGTGTGGAGCGAGTGCATCTAATGCGTAAGGTAATGCGGGTAATTCAAATGTCATAATATTCTCCTGATAGTATATAATTCGCGATTAACAATACCGCATTTTTAAGTTGATGACCAGATGCTGAAATGTATATTTTAAAACGCACTGCATTTGCATCTCAACGCAATATTCATTATCATTAGTTTCACTTTTTTCGCAGTATTTTCTGCATTATTTAAATCTATGAGGGAATAATTATGTCATTAGTTACACGTCAAGCGCCTGATTTTAATGTACCGGCCGTTTTGGGAAATGGTGAAATTGTAAATAATTTCCATTTCAAAGATGCAACAAAAGGAAAATATGCACTTGTATTTTTCTATCCATTAGATTTTACATTTGTTTGTCCATCTGAATTAATTGCATTAGATCACGCGATGGCAGAATTTAAAACGCGCAATGTCGAAGTCGTTTCAGTTTCGATTGATTCACAATTTACGCATAATGCATGGCGCAATACGCCAATTGATAAAGGCGGAATTGGTTCAGTGAAATATACAATGATTGCAGATGTAACGCATGCAATCGCACGCTCTTATGGTGTCGAACATCCCGAAGCAGGTGTTGCATTGCGTGGTGCGTTTATTATTGACGCAAAAGGAATTGTACGTGCCGAAATTATTAATGATTTACCATTAGGTCGTAGCATGCCAGAAATTTTACGTTTAATTGATGCATTACAATTCACTGAAAAACACGGTGAAGTGTGTCCTGCAAATTGGAAAAAAGGTGACAAAGGAATGAAAGCATCACCGAGCGGTGTAGCTTCTTATCTTGCGGAAAATGGTGAACGTTTATAATTAATTATTGAGACGTGGTAGTTTATCGCGTCTCATAATTTTCCGAATTTATTTATAATATAACAAAATAAATCCGCTGTTTGTTTCGCATCATAAATCGCAGAATGCGCTTCATTTTTATCAAATCCAATTCGTGCAATGCGCAATGCTTTTGCTAATACTGTTTTTCCAAATGCTAATCCAGATAATGTTGCCGTATCAAAAACAGTAAATGCATGAAATGGTGTATCTTTTATTTTACAGCGTTTTGCACTCGCTAAAATAAATGACAAATCAAAATGCGCATTATGCCCAACTAAAACTGCGCGACGACAACCAGTATCGTCTAATGCTTTTTTTACAAATTGAAATAATTGTGTGAGCGCATCGGTTTCAATAATATCAAAACGAAAAGGATGAAATGGATCAATGCCTGTAATTTCCAATGCTTCTTTATCTAAACGCGCACCTTCGAAAGGCGTGACGTGACATGCAAAATCACCAACTGGAATTAATAATCCTGCATCATTGTAATCAACAGTGACAGCAGCGATTTCTAAAATTGCATTTTTCTGACAATCGACACCGCTGGTTTCAATATCAATCACGACTGGTAAATAACCGTCAAAACGTTTTTTTATTTCTTTCATTGCATTTCCCAACTTATTATTTCACCCGCTTTCATCGGAATTAATTGCGTTTCGCCAAATGATAATTTTTCAGGTATTTTTTGTGGCTTTTTTATTAATTCAATTTTATTTTTATTGACCGGCAATTGATAAAAGTCCGCACCAAACACACTCGCAAAATTTTCTAATTTATTTAATGCATTATTTTTATCGAAAATTTCGGCGTAAAGTTCAATTGCATTATGTGCAGAATAAATTCCTGCGCATCCGCAAGCGGATTCTTTTTTTTCTTGTGAATGCGGTGCGCTATCGGTTCCTAAGAAAAATTTTGGATTGCCGCTGATCGCTGCTTGAATTAAGGCATGTTGATCATCAATACATTTTAAAATTGGCGCACAAAAATAATGTGGACGAATGCCGTGATGAAATAAATCATTGCGATTATAATGTAAATGATGCGGTGTAATGGTTGCTGCAATATTTTTTGGCGCATTCAAAATAAAATCAACAGCGGCTTTTGTTGAAATATGTTCTAAAATAATTCTTAATTTTGGAAAATCACGCGCAATCATTTTTAATTCTGTTAAAAATAATGTTTCGCGATCAAAAATATCAACATTTTTTTCAATTGATTCGCCGTGAATGCATAAAGGCAAATCGACAGATTGCATTTGCTCGAATAATGTATAAATATTTTTTATAGTTGAAATGCCATCAGCAGAATTTGTCGTCGCGCCCGCAGGATAATATTTTCCCGCAAAAATAATCCCAGATTTTTTTGCTTCAACAATAACATCAGGTGATAAATTTTCCGTTAAATATAATGTCATTAATGGTTTAAAATTAAATCCCGCTGGAATATTTTTTTCAACTCGATTTTTATAATCGCGCGCTTGCTGAACAGTGGTAATTGACGGTATTAGATTTGGCATGATAATGGCGCGCGCAAATTGTTTCGCCGTATCTGAAACTGTACGTTTCAAATATAAATCATCACGTAAATGACAATGCCAATCATCAGGTTGAAAAAGTGCAATCGTACTCATATTTTTTTCTTTTCTGTCAATAAAAAAACTTTGCAGTCAATTGTAGCAAATTACATGAAATAGCGTTATGATTTCGATTCTTTAAAAACACACAGGGAGATAATCACCGTGAAAAAAGTGATTTTACCAATGTCTGCAATCGCAGCCTTTGCTTTATCTGCACCGAGTTTTGCAGCGCAAAACAACAATGCAATGTCGACAACCGCGCTATCTGAACAGATCAGTCAATTAAGCGCCGAAACAAAAAAATTAGAACATGAGGTGTGGTTATTAAAAAATAATAATCAACATGGTGGAAAACCAAGAGTACTTTTTGCACATCACAAATATGAAAAAACAGCGGAAACAACTGTAAAAAAATCGCGACAAAAACCGTGGAGTCATTTTGTTACAGTAACTACAACACCGTTTATGCAAAAAGATACGTTATATAATGGTTCGGATTTATTGTATAACGCGTCCAGCATGAATGAAGATTTATTGTTGTTACAACAAAGAAAATCTTTAGTAAATGAAATGGCAAAAGAAGGTTACAAACTTGATCGCCCAATTTTACAAATAAGCGGTGCGGTTGAAGGTGAATTAATGTCGTCAAACGGATTTGGAGCAGCGACAACAAGTGGTGTCAGTTTAGCAACAGGATCTTTAGATTTTAATGCAATTGCAAGTTCATGGGCATCTGCATTTATGTCGTTAGATTATAACGGTGCGCCTGTTAGCACTGGAAATCGTGCGCCAAATTCCACAATTTATTTGAGCCGTGGTTTTGTAACGATTGGTAACTTAGATAAAACCCCTTTTTATTTCACACTAGGTAAAATGTATATTCCATTTGGTCGTTATGAAAATGGAATGGTCAGCACACCAGTGACATTATCAATGGGTAAAACACTGACACCTGCTGCATTGTTAGGTGTGAGTTTGCATGATGGTTTGTTCGCATCTGTTTATGGGTATTCAGGCGCTCAAACATCCGGTTCCGGCGGAGACTTGTTTAAACAAGCTGGTGTGAATGCTGGATTTAAACATGCATTTGCAAATGATGATAATTACAGTGTTGGTGCAGGTTGGGTGTCGAATCTTGCTGATTCAGAAGGTATGCAAAACAATGGATTAAATTCTGCAACTCAATTCAGCGGTTTTGCTGCGACACCAAATTCAACAACGCCAACCGGAAATAATCTCGCACATCGTGTTGATGCAATTGACGCGCATGGTCAAGTAACTTTTGGATCAGTTAGTTTTGTGGGTGAATATTTAGGTGCGCTAGAGAAATTTGCAACAACAGACATGACATTTAATAATGTCGGTGCAACTGCTGTTGGTGCTGAACCACAAGCAATGCACGCAGAAATAGATTATTTATTGCCATTTTTTGCGAAAAAATATGGAACAACGCTCGGTGTTTCTTACGGACACACATGGCAAGCACTTGCATTAAATTTACCCGAAAATAAATACGCGGTATTTTTAAATACAAGTATTTGGAGAGAAACTGTTGAAAGCATCGAATATAATCACGGTACTGATTACGGAACAAATCAAACTGCAACTGGTTCAGGTGCGGGCACTGCAATTGTTGGAACAGGAAAAGATTCCAATGCTGTGTTAGCTGAAGTTGGTGTTTATTTCTAATTACGTTATTTGTAATTTATTTTTATGGAAACCCGCTAATGGAAACGTTATGCGGGTTTTTGTTTTATGAAAATCACAGAAATCTTTTTTTCAATTCAAGGAGAAACAACGCGATCGGGATTACCAACCGTTTTTATTCGATTAACAGGTTGTCCGCTGCGCTGTGGTTATTGTGATACGTCTTATGCATTTTCTGGTGGAAAAAATTATTCTGTCGATGAGATTATTCATCAAATCAGGGAATATAAAACAAAATATATAACTGTTACTGGCGGTGAACCGCTCGCACAACCAGAATGTTTTGTATTATTAAAAACATTGTGTGATCTGAATTATTCTGTTTCGTTAGAAACAAGTGGCGCATTAGATATTTCAGCGGTTGATTCGCGCGTAATAAAAATTATGGATATCAAAACGCCGGGCTCATTAGAATTATCTAAAAATAAATTTGAAAATATTCATTATTTATTACCACACGATCAAATTAAATTTGTGATTTGCAATCGCGAAGATTACGATTGGTCAAAAAAAATTATTACACAATTTAATTTACATAATAAATGTGAAATATTATTGTCGCCAAGTCATCCGCAATTAAATTATGAAAAATTAGCGGATTGGATTGTAGAAGATCAATTGCCGGTTCGATTTCAGGTACAATTGCATAAAGTGATTTGGGGTGACATTCCAGGTAAATAGAAAAATATGACACAAATCGAAAAAAAATTATTTCATTATATTACAAAAGCCATCGCCGATTATAAATTAATCGACAAAGGCGATCGCGTAATGGTTTGTTTATCAGGCGGAAAAGATTCTTACGCAATGCTCACCATTTTAAATTTAATTCGCATCGAATGGCGCAATTCATTTGAAATATTCGCATACACATTAGATCAATCACAACCCGGTTGGGATGATTCGCATATGCGAAAATGGTTGGAAGATCGAAAAATAAAATATGAAATTGAAACGCGCGATACATATTCTGTTGTAAAACGCGTTATTCCAGAAGGTCAAACATATTGTTCGTTGTGTTCGCGCTTGCGTCGCGGAAATATTTATCGATACGCCGAAGAAAATAATTTTAATAAAATTGCACTCGGTCATCATCGCGATGATTTAATTCAAACATTATTAATGTCAATTTTATATTCCGGACAAATTAAATCAATGCCGCCAAAATTAATTTCAGACAGTAAAAAAAATATTGTGATTCGTCCGATGATTTATTGCCAAGAAGAAGATATTAAAATTTATTTGCGCGAACAACAATTCCCCATTATTCCTTGCACATTATGCGGCTCACAAGAAAATCTCAGCAGAAAAAAAATAAAAAAATTAATTGAAGAGTTAAGTGCGGACAATCCAAAAATTCCAAGCAATATGTTGCATGCGCTGCAAAGCGTGCATCCGAGTCAATTAATGGATAAAAATTTGTGGGACTTTAATTTTGCAGCACTGGAAGTCGAACATCATTAATAGTTTCTGTTTAAGGTTGGATGTTACGCTGTCTTTGAATTTCTTCAGTAAAAGTTAAACCATTCATTAATGGTTCTCCATCAGGGCGATAGGTTATACGCACATTAGAATCTACACATTCATCTGGTCTTATAAAACCATATAACAAACCAAAACATGCAGATGCAAAAATAAACACGCCGCCCAATTCGATTTGTATTTTTGTTGCTAAACGATTTTGCGAATTTAAAAGTTCGATTAATAACGTGCGAATTAATTGAAAAATTAACGCCCCGAATAATGCTCCAGCTGCAAATCCTCTTACAGCCGATTTCCACCTATCAGGTCGCACACAATCCTCGTTTTTTTCAAGAATGGACACATATTATTACCGAGATAGCACGCTAACGCTATTGAAAAAAGATGTGTTCGGCTACATATTAGACATATAGATCAGCGAGTATTTTATGCGAATGGACAAATTTACCAATTTATTTCAAACAGCGCTGGCTGATGCACAATCAATTGCGCTTGGTCATGATAATCAAGTAATCGAACCAGAACACGTTTTATTGGCAATGTTGCAACAAGATGGTGGATCAATTTCCAGTATTTTAGAACAAGCAAATTGCAACACTGAGAAATTATCTGAAACATTAGAGAATGCGATTAATCATTTTGCGAAAGTCGAAGGCACGCCAGGTCAAGTTCACGTTTCAAATTCACTTTCACAAATATTAAATCGTTGCGATCAATTAGCGCAAAAAAATAAAGATGAATTTATTTCAAGTGAATTATTTTTAACTGCTGCATTAGAAACAAAAAGTGCATTGCAAGATTTATTAAAAAAATCTGGCGTCAACGAAAAAAAATTACAAGAGGCGATTAAAAATATGCGCGGTAATGAAAAAGTATCTGATCCAAATGCTGAAGGCACACGAAAAGCATTAGAAAAATACACAATTGATTTAACCGAACGCGCGCAATCTGGAAAATTAGATCCCGTCATCGGACGCGATGAAGAAATTCGCCGCGTCATTCAAGTATTGCAACGCCGCACAAAAAATAATCCTGTTTTAATTGGCGAACCCGGCGTTGGAAAAACAGCAATTGTTGAAGGATTAGCACTGCGAATTATAAATGGTGAAGTACCCGAAGGTTTAAAAAATAAAAAAGTATTATCGCTCGATATGGGCGCATTAATTGCAGGCGCAAAATTTCGCGGTGAATTTGAAGAACGATTGAAAGCAGTATTAAAAGATTTATCAAAACAAGAAGGGCAAATTATTTTATTTATTGATGAATTACACACCATGGTTGGCGCTGGAAAAGCAGATGGTGCGATGGACGCTGGAAATATGCTAAAACCAGCATTAGCGCGCGGAGAATTACATTGTGTTGGTGCAACAACGCTCGATGAATATAGAAAATATATTGAAAAAGACGCTGCATTGGAAAGACGTTTTCAAAAAGTGTTTGTCGATGAGCCAACTGTTTTAGATACCATTGCAATTTTGCGTGGATTAAAAGAAAAATATGAAGTGCATCATGGCGTCACGATTACCGATCCTGCCATTGTTGCAGCTGCAACATTATCGCATCGTTATATAACTGATCGACAATTACCCGATAAAGCAATTGATTTAATCGATGAAGCAGCCAGTGAAATTCGCATGGAAATTGATTCAAAGCCGCATGATTTAGATCGATTAGAGCGAAAATTAATTCAATTTAAAATTGAACGTGAAGCATTAAAAAAAGAAAAAGATGAAGCATCAAAAAAAAGATTGAAAGATTTAGAATCTGAAATAAAAAAGTGCGAAAAAGAATATGCTGATTTAGAAGAAATTTGGAAAAGCGAAAAAGCAAATTTACACGGCGCGCAAAAAATAAAAGAAGAATTAGATAAAGCGCGCATGCAATTAGAAGCGGCTGCGCGTAAATCTGATTTAGCAAAAATGTCTGAATTACAATATGGCGTTATTCCAGAATTAGAAAAAAAATTAAAAAATGCTGAAGATAGTGAGAAAAAAACAGAATCTAAAGACAAAAATAAATTATTACGCAACAAAGTAACTGAAGAAGAAATCGCAGAAATAGTTTCCAAATGGACACACATTCCCGTTTCACGCATGCTCGAAGGTGAGAAAGAAAAATTATTACGCATGGAAAAATTTTTGCATGACAGTGTAATTGGTCAAGATGAAGCTGTAAATGCAGTTGCAAATGCAATTCGTCGTTCACGCGCAGGCATGTCTGATCCTAATAAACCTATCGGTTCGTTTTTATTTTTAGGACCAACAGGTGTTGGAAAAACAGAATTATGCAAAGCATTATCATTATTTTTATTTGATACAGTTGATGCAATGATTCGCATTGATATGTCTGAATTTATGGAAAAACATTCTGTTGCGAAATTAATTGGTGCGCCGCCAGGATATGTTGGTTATGAAGAAGGTGGATATTTAACAGAAGCGGTGCGCAGAAAACCCTATTCATTAATATTATTAGATGAAATTGAAAAAGCGCACCCTGATGTTTTTAATATTTTATTACAAGTATTAGATGATGGACGATTAACGGATGGTCAAGGTCGCACAGTTGATTTTAAAAATACTGTGATTGTAATGACATCGAATTTAGGTTCGGAAATTATTCAAGAATTTTCGAATGAAGGTTATGCGAAAATGAAAGCAATGGTAATGGAAGTTGTGCGTAAAAGTTTTCGTCCTGAATTTATTAATCGCATTGATGAAGCTGTTGTATTTCATGCGCTCGATAAAAAAGATATTATTAAAATTGCAAAAATTCAAATTCAAAAAATTCAACAACGTTTGCATGATTTAAATTATAAAATAAATATTTCAGAAGACGCATTAGATTTTATTGCTAAAGAAGGTTTCGATCCTGTTTATGGTGCGCGTCCGCTGAAACGTGCTGTGCAACAATATTTAGAAAATCCTTTAGCGCAAGATATTTTGTCGGGGAAATTTAAACCTGGCGATACAATTCAAGCAAAATTAGATGCTGGCAAAATAATATTTCATGATTAATAAAAGTATCTTTATTTTTTTGCTGGATTGATGAGTTCTAATCCGCAAAAATCATCCATTGAACGCATAATTGTTTCGCGAAAAGGAATCACTGTTATTTCGCCTGTGACACCAATCATGCCGCTAACCAAATGACCACCGAAAACATTGTGATCGCGATCACCAATAGCGGTATGCACGTGGACAACAATTTCATTCTTTGAGTTCCTTGACATTGTTCCATTTGCAGAAATTAATTCGTAGATGCCCGAAAAAGTTTTTTTCTCATATTGTTTTGTAGATAAATTAAAATAGGCGATGACAGGATCTTTCAGTGCGCCGAGTCCTGTAAAAGAGGCGCCACCAAATTTTGCCTTTTGCATGCACATCGATAATGCATCGTGAAGATATTCACCGTGCTTGAGAATGATCAAAAACGGCGAATAATGATCTTTCATTTGACCGCATGTTTTTGTATCGACAACAGACGCCATAAAGTTCTCCTAGAGTTGTGTACAATATGTACAATTCTAGCATAAAAATATAGGTTTTCCGGACCATCAATAAATATATAACACATTGAAAAATAATAATTTTCAATTTCATTCTAACACTGTATGTTGCTTGTACATTAAAATAATGTATAATTTCTGTCCAAACTAAATTTCACTAATAAATAAAGGTAAAAACGGATATTTTTTGACTACTTAATGGACCATGCCTTGGACTTTAAGTATGAAAAAGATATTTATTTTTTTTACCGTGCTCGCAGCATTTTTAATCGCTGGTCGTGCTATTGCATCCAATTTAAATCTTAATTCAACTCAACAAAACGCTCCGGGAATTTTTGTCAGTGCAAATTTAGGTTATGGTTTGCCTGATTTAAAAAATACAAATAATTCTGGCGGCTTTGCATGGAATGGAAGTGGTGGTTATCAATTCGATCGTTATTTTGCACTTGAAGCAGGATACACAGAAATTGAAGGTAAAAAAGTTTTATTGGGTGTTGTAAAAAGTAATTGTCATTTATCTGGTTTAGATTTATTAGCAAAATTAATGTACCCATTTAATCGCGACAATAATATATTCGTAAAATTCGGCGCGATGAATGCGCAAAATAGAGTTTATTATTCAGATTTAAATACATCAACAATTCGAACGCGCGTTGTTCCTGAATTTGGTCTCGGCATTTCACACCATGTCGCAAAAAATTTCTCACTCAGTTTGCAAGGTGTAACCACTTTAGCATCAAATAACGATGTTGTTCCTGCGTCGTATGCTGTTTATGTTGGAATGAGTTATAAATTTAATGTTTGATGTTGAATATTTTTTATTAACGAAATCTTGATCGCATAAATTGAATAAAATAATTTAATTTTTTTGGAATTTGTTTTTGTCGATAAGTTGTAATAAAAACTTCAGAATTTTTAATTGGAAAATCATCCAGTACAGAAATTAATTCACCGCTTTTTAAATATTTTTCAATCATAAATAAAGGTAATTGCGCAATTCCAATTCCAGCGCGCGTCATTTTTAATAATATATGTGTACGAGATGCATAAAGTGACCCATTCACATTGATAGTTTCATATTTTCCATTTATTTTAAATTGCCAATCAGTCACCGGCTTTTCATATAAAAAATGTAGCAAACAATTATGCTGCATTAAATCTTGAGGTTTTTTTGGCACACCATTTTTTTGAATATATGTTGGCGTTGCGCAGACTTTGATTGGATATTCTTGAATAAGTGTCGATGTTAAATGTGTATCTGTCATATCATTATCAGTAAAATATAAATCAAAATCTTTTTGAATCAAATCAATCTCGCTGCTTGAAGTAAATGAATGTAATTCGATAGAAATACCTGGATGAATTATCATAAAATCAGCAATTGTTTTCATCGCATCATAATCATTCGCAAAATAAGATGAAAAACCTATTTTCAATTTTCCTGTTGGGCGTTCGCGCAAATTCGCAATTTCTGTAATCGCGCTATTTAATGAATCATCAAAATTTTTGCAACGATCATATAAAATTTTTCCGGCTTCTGTGAGTGATAATTTTCGTGTGGTGCGTTTAATTAATTTTGTTTTGAATTGCGTTTCGAGTTGTGCAATGCAGCGGCTCACGGTTGGTTTTGAAATTTTTAATTTGTGCGCAGCGCCGACAAAACTGCCGGTGTTGATGACTTCGGTAAATATTGCAACGTTGTTGATCATATCGTTGATCATAGTTGTCTCACCAGTATTTTTTCAACCAACTGTTTTGTTTCGTTTGTTAAATTATTTTGAATCATCCAACGTTTATCGCATGGCCCTGTTGCTGCTTTTGATGAATCAATCCGACAGTAATGATGAATAGGAATTTCCAAAAGCGGCAAAAGAAGTTTTTTTTCTACATAAAGATTTTCCAATGCCCAGCCTACTCTTTTTGCAATAGATTTTTTACTATATCGAATAGCATATTTAACTAATTTTTGGATATCAACTGTTGTGATAGAATTTTCCAATATACCTAATGCTTCACCAATACCACCAAACATTTTTGGATAAATAAATAAATCAAGCAGTGTGCGCTCTTTATCAGTGATGTTGACATGAAAATTTTCATCTAACCAAATTTTTTCATAACCAAAATAATTTTTTTCTTGAATATTAATATATTCATAACGGGTGTCGTTAATATTAAATCCATGCTTTGTTATTTTTTGAGATGATTGTTTTTCACGCATTGATGGCGTGATTATTTTGTGTGTGGTTGATGCGGTTATGATTGGTGATATTTGTTCGGTGAGTCCATGATGTTGTAATGCAGACCAATGACTAATCATTGACGGTTGAACCAAAAAAGCAGATATGACAAAAGGATGTGTGTTAATTTGATTGGGTAATATGCCTATCGCAACATACAACCCTCGTCGCAATCTTAATATTTTCCCTTGTTTTGAAAGATTAAATAATATTTTATTTAGCTGGTCGCGAGGAATTTTTTCTAGCATAGCTGTCTTTTCCGCATCGCTTATTGTGAATATTCGTTTACCGCGCAAAAACAATTGCAGTAATAATTGTTCACCTTGGCTTTTATATATTTTTTGATAGCTCATATGCGTACTTAAGCGTATTTCATTCTATACTGCAATAATACCATAAAATGGGTATTATTACAGTAAGTTTTAAAATAAGTAGGTAACACCTCGTTTGTTATTACCTACTTCCAGCTTTCATTACTAACTTCTTTTGCGTGATTATATTTAGAAAATAGATAATAACATTATGATAAATATCAATTTCTATTTTATTATTAAAAAAAACGAAACAGATTGTTTTAAATATAGCATATTGTTCCTAAATAAAAATAGCGTATATTACAGTAAAAATATTCGTACAATGTATGGAGATATTTTAATGAAAGCACTAAAAATAATTTTAAAAGCGATTTTTTTCTTGATAATAATGAGTAGCGCCGCATTTGCTGACGTCCAACCCGCGATTTTTTCGCCAGCACAAGTAACAGCAATGCAAAAAATCATGCGCGATTATTTAATCGCTCATCCAGAAGTGTTAGTGCAGGCATCCAATGTTTTGCAAGCACGACAACAACAAAAAGCACAATCGACTGCAATAGAAAGTATTTCACAAAATAAAACCGCTTTATTTGATGATGCAAAATCACCCAGCATTGGAAATAAAGCTGCACCTGTTACAATCGTTGAATTTTTTGATTATCAATGCGGACATTGTCGCGACATGGCGCCACGTGTTGAAAAATTAATTTCACAAGATAAAAATATTCATATTATTTTTAAAGAATTTCCAATTTTTGGTGCATTATCAGAATTGGCTGCAAAAATGGCGTTGGCTGCAAATATGCAATCATCTGAAAAATATTATGCGTTTCACAATGTATTGTTAACATCAACTGTCCCACTCAATCAAGGCAATATGATTGCGATGGCAAAAAAAGTTGGATTAAATATAGCGGAATTAAATACTGATATGAGTTTACCGAGTATCGCAAAGCAATTGCAAAATAATTTAAAATTAGCAGAAATATTAAAATTACCAGGAACACCAGCATTTATTATCGCTAATCACGCGCAAACCAAATTTGAATATATTCCTAGTGAAATGTCATTTGCGAATTTGCAGATGGAGGTACAAAAAGCGCGTCAATGAAAGGTAAGAGTATTTTTCAAGTCAGTAAAGATTAATTATGTCAAGCTATCTTCTTGTCGAAATTGATTTATTCGCAAAAAACACGGTATTGACGAAACGCACACCCAGTTCTACTATTCATAACCATTATAAAAATAAGGAAATGTTTATGAGCTACTGGAATTCTGTTTTAGATGAAGTGTTGCATAAAGATAGTCATGATGAATCATTTTTATTTTCTAATCACGATAACTTAATAGATAGTGCCGAACATGATGATATAACTGATCATGCGTATGATCCATTTCGAGAAGCGCGTGATTTGCGTACTTATTATTTGGGAAAAGATTATCCGAATGTATATTTTACAAAACGTGAAGCAGAATGCATATTTTGGGTTGTACAAGGTCGCACAATTAGCGAAACAGCTTATAAAATGCAATTATCTGCGCGCACAGTTGAATATTATGTGAAAAATATGAAATTAAAATTGGGTTGCGAAAGTAAAAAACAACTGATTGATAAAATTTTGCAGACAACTTTACTGCAACAATTAGAAAAGGATGGCATGCGCATTGTGAAGCATTAATGCATCAGGTAGGATAATCGTTATTATACAAAAGGAATTGTACATGCAAATGCACGCAAAACCAGAAACTTCACCGTTTCAGTTATCGATCGACAGACTGAGCTCATTATGTGACGTCGTGATGGGCGCGGTCTTGGTAATGTTGGTATTGAATATTGATATTCCTGATTTATCGCAAGTAAAAACCGCGCAAAATTTAATGGACGCATTTTTCTTACGCATGCCCGCTTTATTTTCATTTTTAATTTGCTTTTTGGTTGTCGCAAAATGTTGGCAAATTCATAATTTACTTTTTCATCACGTTAAACAAGTTGATAAACGAGTGCTTTGGCTCACAATGTTTTATTTGTTGAGCATTGCTTTTCTTGTTTTCGCAGCAGGTTTGCGAATTAATTTTGAAGATAAAGCGATGGTGATTATTTTTTCCTTATGTTTAATTTTCCCGCCATTTTTATTATCTATGTTATGCGCGCGCGTAGTTTATTCGTGGAAATTTGATGAATCAATTTATTTATCAGAAGGTCGAAAACGTGCTGCCGTTATTTTAATGCTAAAAATATTTTTAATCCCTGCAATTTCAGTACTTTCTATCGCACTCGCTTATTTTGATGTTGTGCTTGCTTATTACATTTGGCTACTCATGTTGCTTGTCATTTTTGTGTAGTTATTATATTTTGTCGCCATGACAATTTGGCAACAATCATTATCTAGCGCAATTACAGACATTTCAGAACTTTGCGACACTTTGCAACTTCCAATTTCTGATTCTGATTTAATTAAACAAGCGCAACATTCTTTTGCATTGCGCGTGCCGCGTGAATTTGTCGCGCGCATGGAAAAAGGAAATCCGCACGATCCATTATTATTGCAAGTGTTGCCACAAGCAATTGAAATGCAAAAAACGCCTGGTTTTTCAGCTGATCCGTTAAATGAAAATCAAAAGAATCCTGTGCCAGGTTTATTACACAAATATCCTAATCGTGTTTTGCTTACATTAACTGGCGCGTGCGCGATTAATTGTCGCTATTGTTTTCGTAAGTCTTTTCCGTACGAAGAAAATAATCCATCGCGTGCAAATTGGAATCGCGCATTAGATTATATTGCGCAAGATAAAAATATTGACGAAGTTATTTTAAGTGGGGGCGATCCATTAATTTTAAAAGATAATTTAATTGCAGAATTCGTTTCACAATTAGAAAAAATTTCGCATGTAGAGCGTTTGCGAATTCATACGCGTTTGCCAATCGTCATTCCGCAACGCGTGACTGATGAATGGATTGCGTGGATGGAAAAATCACGATTTAAAATTATTATTGTTGTGCATTGTAATCATGCAAATGAAATTGATGAATCTGTTCTGATCGCATTAAAAAAATTGCGTGTTGCGGCAACTGTTTTAAATCAATCTGTATTATTAAAAAATATAAATGATAATGTTGATGCGTTAGTAAATTTAAGCAAGCGATTATTTCAAGCAGAAGTGTTGCCATATTATTTGCATTTGTTAGATAAAGTTGATGGTGCAGCGCATTTTGATGTGTCGGAAGAAAAAGCAAATGAATTAATGTTGGAAATTAAAAAACAATTGCCGGGATTTTTAGTGCCGAAGTTGGCGAGGGAAGTTTCGGGGATGTTGAATAAGGAATTTTAGTTTAGAGTCTGCTCGCTCAATAAAAAATCCAGATCTTCCTTTCTCCCCGTGCGAATTTTTTTAATGCTCGCCAGTCGCTTTTTATTTACTGTTCTAATTTTTGTGCTGTCCATGCATATTATCTTCGTAAATTTCAATTTCTTGCTGCACCGTTTTTCGAAATAATAATGGATTGGGAATAAATGGAAAGCGATCGTTGGTGCCACCAGTACCAATAATATTAATCGCGCCGTAATTAAAAATACGGCCCATAATAGTTTGATCTACTAAAACACCTTCTACTTTATCTAATAATAATTCTAATGATTTTCTTTCAATCCAACCTACTTTAATTAATACACGTTTATTAGTGACACCATATTCAGATGTTGTGTAATAAATAAATGCGGTAAGAAACCAATAAATTCCCATCACAAATAATATTAAGCACGCGATGCCACGCAATGTCCAAGTGCCAAAAATAGGCATATATAATTCTGATGGTGCAGCAATTGCGATAAAAATAGCGAAAAAAAGCGTCCAAAATGACGATGCAAAAACAACCCAATGCGGACCAACGGAATAAATTAATTTTTCATTTTCAAGTAAATTGGTTTCGATATATTTCATCACCACATCCTGTAATTAATTCACCACATCAATATGCGTTATCCCGCGAAATCCACGCGTTAATAAATTACCGCGTCTTCCGCGTTCACCATGAAAATTTGCAATATCACTTGGTTTTAATGTTAACTGTCTTTTTCCAGAATTTAAAATAATGCTAGATTTCTCGTGCAAAATTGCAATACACACACAATATTCTTCGCGGCTCGCAACTTTTGCCGTTGGAATTTGAATCATTTTATTGCCTTTACCTTTTGGTAATTCCGGTAATTCAGCTAAAGGAAATACCAGTAAATGACCGATGTTAGTTAACACTGCAACATATTGCGATTCAACATCTGTAATTAATAATGGCGACATTGCAAGCGAACCAGTCGGACATTTTATAACAGCTTTCCCATTTTTATTTTTACTCATGATATTTTCATAAGCAGTAACAAAACCATATCCTGCATCCGATGCAATTAATAAACGATCTTCTGGTTTTCCAACAATCATGCCAATGATTTCAGCGCCAGGTGTAAATACTAAACGCGAAGATAATGGTTCACCTTGTCCGCGCGCAGAAGGTAATGTGTGCACCGGTAATGAAAAACTTTTTCCAGCAGAATCAAAAAATATTGCCGTGTCTGTACTTTTACACGGTAATTGTTGATGAAATTCATCACCTGCGCGATAACTTAATGTTTTGCCATCAATGTCATGACCTTTTCCAGCACGCACCCAACCTTTTTTCGATAACACCACCGTCATATTTTCTGCAGGCGCAATTTCTTCAAAGCTCATTGCTTTTGCTTCGTCGCGCGCAACAATTGGTGAACGTCTTTTATCACCATAAATTTTTTGATCTTCTTTTAATTCATTTTTAATTAATGTTTTTAAGCGCGATGATGATCCTAATGTTTTTTCAATGTCATCTTTTTCCGCACTCAAAGCACTTTGTTCTTCGCGAATTTTTATTTCTTCTAATTTTGCTAATTGACGTAATTTAATTTCTAAAATTGCGTCCGCTTGAATGTCACTTAATTTAAATTTTTTCATTAATGCGGATTTTGGTTCGTCTTCGCGACGAATAATGCGAATCACTTCATCAATTTGTGCATACACAATTAAAAAACCATCGAGTAAATGCAAACGATTTACAATATGCTCTAAACGAAATTGCAAACGGCGACGAACAGTTTCGGTGCGATAATCTAACCATTCATTTAAAATCATTAATAATGATTTAACTTGTGGGCGACCATTTGTGCCGATTAAATTAAAATTAATGCGAAATGTTTTTTCTAATTCGGTTGTTGCAAATAAATGCGACATTAATTGTTCGACATCAACACGATTACTGCGCAGCGTAATTACAATACGCGTTGGGGTATCATGATCAGATTCATCGCGCAAATCAGTTACCGTCGGTAATTTTTTCGCTTGCATTTGCGCTGCGATAGTTTCCAAAATTTTACTTGCAGAAACTTGATGCGGCAGTGCAGTAATAATGATGTCATCTTCTTCTTGTGTGTAAGTTGCGCGCACGCGAACACCACCATTACCTGTTTCATAAATATTTTTTATTTCGGAAATGGGCGTAATAATTTCTGCATTCGTTGGATAATCTGGCGCTTTAATAATTTTAAAAATATCAGTCAGCGTTGCTTTTGGATTTTCTAATAAATAAATACAAGCATTGGTGACTTCCGTTAAATTATGTGGCGGCATATCCGTTGCCATTCCAACTGCAATTCCTGATGTGCCGTTTAATAAAACATTCGGCAAACGCGCAGGCAATAATGAAGGTTCGTCCATCGTGCCATCAAAATTCGGAACCCAATCAGTTGTGCCTTGTTGTAATTCAGTTAACAAAGCGTTTGCATAACTCGTTAAACGCGATTCGGTATAACGCATTGCAGCAAATGATTTTGGATCATCACTCGATCCAAAATTTCCTTGACCATCCACTAATGGATAACGATAAGAAAATGGTTGTGCCATCAAAACCATTGCTTCGTAACATGCGCTATCACCATGCGGATGAAATTTACCGATCACATCACCGATGGTTCGCGCAGATTTTTTAAATTTTGCCGTATTTTTTAAGCCTAATTCTGACATTGCATAAATAATTCTTCTTTGTACGGGTTTTAATCCGTCTGCAATATGTGGCAATGCACGATCTAAAATGACATACATTGCATAATCTAAATATGCTTTTTCACTGAATGTAAAAATAGATTGTTTTTCAATATCAGAATACGATTGCTTTTGTACCGCCATAATTATTCTACTGTGATCAGTTGATTTCGTTTACCGCGTTTGCGTGTAAGTTGTAAAACAGGTTGCCAATTATCAATATCGACACGTTGACGAGGTTTAAATAATCTTTCTATTTCATGATGAATATCGAGCGCATGACATAATGCAATTAATCGCTCTAAAGAAATTTGTCCAGAACGTTCAAATCGTTTTAATGTATGTACATTCACTTTCGCAGTTTTTGATAATACTTCGCGTGTCCATGTTTTTTGTAAACGTACAGCAGTGAGTCGTTTTGCTATTTCCTTGCATAATTCTGCTGGCAACATACACTATCCTTTTTCATTGTGAGCAATAGGGATTATGTTATCTGTCGTTGTAAACAATGGCAATAGAATTTAATATCTTTCATTTGAGTGTGAGTCTCGCGATGCGCCATCTTTCTTTCATCGACAAAATATTAACATCAGCCAATGATGCGCTGACGACCGTTTTTACGGTTGCGCCGGACGCACGAAAAAATCCAGCGGAAGATGTAGTGGATTTGGAATTATCGAGTGACGAGAAAAAAGAAAGTATTGGTTGTATGCGTGTGAATCATACTGGCGAAGTGTGTGCGCAAGCATTATATCGCGGGCAATTAACATTTTCACATTCAAAAAAAACGCGTGAGATGTTGGAAAAATCTTGCGACGAAGAAACAGATCATTTAGCGTGGACAAAAGAGCGATTAAATGAATTAAATGGAAAAACGAGTTATTTAAATTGTTTATTTTATTTTAATTCTTTTTTAATTGGTGCGATTGCGGGATTGGCTGGCGATAAATGGAGTTTGGGTTTTGTTGAAGAAACAGAAATTCAAGTTGCAAAACATTTACAAAATCATTTAGAAAAATTACCGATTGATGATTTAAAAAGTCGTGCAATTGTTGAAAAAATGCGTGAAGAGGAAATGCAACATGAAAAAGCAGCGCATGTTGCAGGTGCATGTGAATTACCTTTTGTAATTAAAAAAATAATGCAGTTGCAGGCGAAGGTGATGACGGTTGTTACTTTTTATTTATAATTTATATAAATGATTTGCACAGTAGTTCCTTCAGGATCTGCGCAATATAAACTGCGTGAATTGTCGCGATGTGTTTTTGGTTCAGCAATAATTTTAATATTTTTTTGTTTTAAAAATAAAAACCATTCGTCGACATCTCCGGGTGTTGCAACAAAAAATCCGATGTGATCAAGTTTTTGTGTTGCGCGATCACGTTCGCATTTCGCAACGCGATGTAATGCGAGATTATCATTTCCTGATGTTAAATAAATATTATCATCGTCCGGTTGCCAATCAATTTTCATGCTAAAAATTTCAGTGTAAAATTCAGCGCAAGTTTTTACATCAAAAACATTTAATGCGACGTGACGGAGACCTAATGTTTTCATACAACACCACGCAATTGTTTTATTCTTTCAATATAATTTTCCGCTTCAAACAAAGCAGTTCCCATCACAATAAAATTTGCGCCAGCATTAGTTACTTGTGCAATATTATTTAAATTAATTCCGCCGTCAACACCCAACATAACAATCGGATTATGTTTTTCAATTAATTTTTTTGTTGCGTGAATTTTTTCAATACTTTCCGGCATAAATTTTTGTCCACCAAATCCTGCAAAAACAGACATAATTAAAATTAAATTAATTTCAGAAAATAATTCTTTTGAAATATGAATTGCTTGATCTGGATTATACGCAAGTCCCGCTTGCATTCCCGCATTATTTATTTTTTTACATAATGTAATGGGATCTTTCACTGCAATCGGATGAAATGTTAAACGATTCGCGCCGGCTTTTGCAAAGGGTTCAATATATTTTTCAGGATCGGTTACCATTAAATGCACATCGATTTCTGCTGTAATGCCATCATTTCGCAAAGCAGAACAAACATGTGCGCCAAATGTTAAGTTCGGCACAAAATGATGATCCATCACATCAAAATGAATTACATCAGCGCCTGCATCTAAAATTGAACGTGCTTCTTGTCCTAAATTCGCAAAATCAGCAGATAAAATTGATGCAGCAAAAATAATTTTTTGAGACATAAAACCTCACTTTTCAATATTATGCAATATTCGCACATAATATGCAGCGAAAATGCGCTTGTATAAGAAATTGTTTATGTTATTCTGAAAAAAAGCAGGTTTTCAATGCATGAGGACAGCTTATGAGAAAGTCATATAGCGATGTAGGTTTGTTTTCTCGCGCTGACGGTCGACTTCCATCCATACCAACACAACTGCCGCCTAACTTAAAAAAAGCAGCAGACGAAAAGCAAAAAAATTTATTTGATCTCGTCATAAAACATTTAGAAAAACAAGCAGAAAAATTAGCAAAGGAAAATGATTCAAAAAAGGAATCAAAAGTTATCGAGCGTCGTAATCAAAAAATTGCTGTATTAAATTATGCTAAATTTGTTTTAAGAAATGATAATCCAACTAATTCAGTTATTGCATTTGAAAGCGAAATAAAAGTAAGAGATGCAATGCCGAAAGAAATAAATTATAGAACATCAGACGGTGTTTCAAAACAAAGTGAAACAGCTGATCTTATTGATGCAGTAAAAAAATGGTTACTAGATTATTATGCGCCGTTGTCATCACTACCAACATCACCAGCGCAACCATCGCCACCTGATTTTCCACCAGCGCCAAATCCATAATAAAACATGATGAGAAAATGTATGAGTAGATTTTTATTTTGGAAAAAACCTGAAAATGAATCCTATGTTTTAATGAGAACTTATGGCAGTGATCCATCGGCCATTTCCTATTTTGCTGATTTACAAAAACGTATTAAAGATCATATCGCAATACAAAGAGAAAAAATATCGAGTACAAAATTATCTAAAGATTGGATAACAATAACAAATCATAAAATTCGTTTGCTATGCGATACTGTTAAAGCATTAAATGGGACACATCCACTTTCAACACTCAAATCTGATTTTCACACTGCAACATTACCTGAAAATAATTATTTGCAACCCGATGGTTATTTTGCTAGCACCAGCACATCAGATGAATTAATAGTAGAAGCAATTAAATATTTACAAGGTAAAAAACCAGCGGCTGCGACGACTGATGCTAATTTAACTACGCCTTTATTATCATTAAATAAATAATAATGAATGGTGGGAAACATGCCAGAAGAAACTATATCTGATTTTTCTTATTAGCAAAAATGTTGCAATATGTTGAATATTTAAAGAAAGACCAAATGGGGATTATTGATTTGGAGCTTACAACATATTCACCTTCATAAAATACGTATTTTAGGATAAAATCGTAACACATATTTCCTCGCTAATTATTGAGATAAAAATGAATCAAGTTCCCCATTTAGAAACTGCATTAACAGGCCCATTATTACATCTTGAAAAAAAATTTTTACAATCACAAGTCGAAATTGAAAGTTGGTTTCGCAAACAATGGCAATTAACGCCACCCACATTTTATGGTTCAGTTGATTTACGAAATGCAGGTTTTAAATTAGCGCCAGTGGATACGAATTTATTCCCAGCAGGATTTAATAATTTAAATCCAGAAATGATGGCGTTATGTGTGCAAGCAGTGCAATCAACAATGGCATCAATGTGTCCGAGTGCAACACGAATATTATTAATTCCAGAAAGTCATACGCGTAATATTTTTTATTTTGAAAATTTAAGCATGCTTGCAGAAATTATAGAACGTGCGGGATTTGATGTGCGCATTGCATCTTTAATTCCAGATTTGACAGAGCCATTAAAACAAATATTACCATCCGGTCGTGAAATTATTTTAGAGCCTTTAATTCGCGAAAATAATCGCGTTGGTGTTAAAAATTATTTTCCGTGTTGCATTATTTTGAATAATGATTTTTCTGCAGGCATTCCGGACATTTTAAAAAATACATCGCAAACATTTATGCCCCCATTAAATTTAGGTTGGTCAACACGATTAAAGTCAGATCATTTTCGTTTTTATCAAACAGTCGCAGATGAATTTTCAAAAATAATTGATTTAGATCCGTGGTTAATTAATCCTTATTTTGATCATTGCGGTGAAGTAGATTTTTCAAATCAAAAAAATCAAGAATGTTTAGCAGAAAGTGCAAGCGCTTTATTTGAAAAAATTAAAAAAAAATATGCGGAATATAAAATTGATCAACCGCCATTTGTAGTTGTGAAAGCAGATCAAGGAACGTACGGCATGGCTGTTATGATGATTCAAGATCCATCTGAATTGCTAAATTTAAATCGCAAGCAGCGCACTAAAATGTCTTCATTAAAAGGTGGAAATGCTGTCACAAAAGTTATTTTGCAAGAAGGTGTTTATACATTTGAAACAGTGGGTGATGATAATGCAGTTGCTGAACCTGTTGTGTATCAAATCGGTCGACACGTTGTTGGTGGATTTTATCGCATTCATAAAAATCGCGGCATCAGTGAAAATTTAAATGCGCCAGGAATGGATTTTGCACCACTTGCATTTGCAAAAAATTGTCATGTTCCACCATGCAAACAAAATAAATTGGCGGAACCTGTAAATCGTTTTTATGCTTATGGTGTTGTTGGAAGATTGGCAATGATTGCGGCAGCAAGGGAAATAATATGAATATTGGTTTTTTAATGGATCCCATTTCACAAATTAATATAAAAAAAGACACGACATTTGCAATGTTATTGTCATCACAAGAACGCAATTGGAATAATAAAATTATTTTGCCAGAAAATATTTGGTTGCAAGATGGAATCGCATGGGCGCGCGTACAATCTGTAAAAGTTTTTGATGATGCAAAACATTTTTATGAATTAGGTGAATTTGAAGAATTACCACTGGTTGATTTAGATGTATTATTAATGCGAAAAGATCCACCGGTTGATATGGAATATATTTATTTAACGTATTTATTAGAACAAGCTGAATCGCAGGGATTATTAGTATTAAATAAACCATCCAGTTTACGTGATGCAAATGAAAAGCTATTTACATCTTGGTTTCCGCAATGTTGTCCAAAAACTTTAGTGACATCACAATCCGATTTAATTTTAGATTTTGTTGATTCTGTTGAAAACGCTATTATTAAGCCATTAAATGCTATGGGTGGATTTTCAATATTTCGTTTATCAGCGAATGATCCAAATCATCATGTGATTATTGAAATAGTTACGCAACGCGGAACAAAAAAAGTAATGGTGCAACAATTTATTCCGGACATTGCAAATGGTGATAAAAGAATTTTATTAATTGATGGTGAAGCAGTGCCATATGCATTAGCGCGTGTCCCTGCGCGTGATGATTTTCGCGGTAATTTAGCATCGGGTGCTGAAGGTGTTGTGCGTGAATTAACAGATCGTGATCGTTGGATTTGCGAACAAGTGGGTCCCGTGTTGAAAAAAAGAGGTTTATTATTTGTTGGAATTGATGTGATTGGAGATTACCTCACAGAAATTAATGTAACGAGCCCCACTTGCGCACGTGAATTAGAAGCGTCATGCGATATTGATATTGTCGGTGATTTTTTGGATGTGGTTGAGAATATATTAGTGTGAGTGTGAGTGTGAGAAAAACGTTAACCGTTAACCGTTAACCGCGTAAGATACACGTCAAATCTACTGCTCTTTCCCATAAAAATAACATCTGGTTTTTTTTCTGTTAATGTTGGCGCTAATTTTGCGCGTTTTACCACTACTCTTTTTTTTGCAACTTGTAATGCCGCTTCTAATAATTTTTCAGCATCCAAATCATCACCAACAACTTCTCGCAGCACGCGCATTTCTTTTTTTACTAATGCGGATTTATTTTTTTCTGGAAACATAGGATCGATATAAATGATGTCCGGAGTTAAGTTTTTCATTGATTTTAAATAATCAATTGCATCTGCATGAATTAGTTTTAATGATAATTCACAAAACCAAGATTCCTTTTTTGCGCGTTTTAATCCATCTTGTAATAATGCAAAAATAATTTGCGATCGTTCGCACATCACAACGTCGCATCCTAAAGTTGCAAGTACAAACGCATCACGACCTAATCCTGCTGTTACATCCAATACAGATAATTTTGTTTTTGGTTTTATTCCAACTGCTTTTGCAATCAGTTGATTTTTCCCACCGCCATATTTTTTTCGATGAGCGAGTGAGCCATTTATAAAATCGACAAATACAGCGCCAGGGGCATTTTTTTCGTTTGATTGTAGAGATAAATAACCGTTGATATTTATTAATTGAAATGATTTATTATTTTTGCTCATGCAGAAAACGATGATCCACAACCACAAGTTGTTTTTGCGTTTGGATTGCGAATAATAAATTGCGCGCCGTTAATATCTTCGCGATAATCAATCGTTGCATTTTTTAAATATTGAAAACTCATGGGATCGACGAGTAATTTTACTGTGACTGTTCCGTCGCCACCATCCTCACCTCCATCTTTATTTTTTTCACGCGAAATTTTTTTTTCAATCACTAAATCATCATCGTTAATAGTTTCGTCAAATGTAAAACCATATTGAAAACCGGAACACCCGCCGCCGGTAATAAATACACGTAAATTTAATTTATTATTATTTTCTTCGAGAATTAACGCATATACTTTTTGCGCTGCGGCATCAGTAAAAATGAGCGTGTCGGATGTGTACGTTTGAGATTTTTCAGAAAGTGTTGTCATGCAGAGATTATTCTCTCTTTCTTATTTTCTGTCAATTTTGCTAGAATGCCACACAGTTAATTTATCTTGCGTGTGGATCGTCCATGAAAACAATTTGTATTTTAATCGGATTGTTGTGTATTTATAGCAGTATGATTATGCTTGCTCATCCGAATGGAATGCATCATGAGTTACAAAAAATCGCATTAACTTCAACACAAGGAAATAGTCATTAAATGCAGTGGATTTTAGCGTTTCATATTATTTTCATGGTTGCATGGTTCGCAGGGCTTTTTTATTTACCGCGATTATTTATGTACCATTCCATGAGTACAGATCAAATTAGCATTGCGCGCTTTAAAATAATGGAGAGAAAATTATATTTCATCATCATGATGCCCGCTGCAATTTTAACCAGTGTGTTTGGTGCGTGGTTATTATTGCTAAATTGGACAGTGTATTTGCATCAAGGTTGGATGCTTGCAAAATTATCATTGGTAATTTTATTGTGGGCGTATCATTTATTTTGCGGACAATTGTTGATGCAATTTAAACACGATAATAATCATTTTTCGTCGAAGTTTTATCGATTTTTTAATGAAGTGCCGACATTATTTTTATTTGCGATTATTATTTTAGTGATTGTTAAACCGTGAGAGTTTTAGAAATGACATATCAAAAATATATTTGTTTATTGTGCGGTTTTATTTACGACGAAGAGCAAGGTTGGCCGATCGATGGTATTGAACCTGGCACGCGATGGGAAGATATTCCAGATAATTGGCAATGTCCAGATTGCGGTGCAATGAAAAGTGATTTTGAAATGGTTGCGGTGTAATGCAATCAAACAATATCACAAAATCACAAGCATTATTTCAGCAAGCAAAAAAATTTATTCCTGGCGGTGTTAATTCTCCAGTGCGTTCATTTAAAGCAGTGGGTGGCACGCCACGTTTTATTGCTTCTGCAAAAGGCGCTTATATAACAGATGTTGATGGTAATAAATTAATTGATTATGTTGGTTCTTGGGGTCCTGCAATTTTAGGACATGCAGATCCCATTGTGATTGAAGCAGTAAAAAACGCTGCAGAAAAAGGATTAAGTTTTGGTGCGCCGTGCGAATATGAAATAAAATTGGCGAAAATAATTTGTGAGCGTGTTGATTCAATCGAAAAAGTGCGCATGGTAAATTCCGGCACCGAAGCGAGCATGACTGCAATTCGTTTAGCGCGCGGAATTACACATCGAGATAAAATTATAAAATTTGAAGGATGTTATCACGGACATGTTGATAGTTTATTAGTAAAAGCAGGATCAGGTGCATTAACATTTGGTGCGCCGAGTTCGCCAGGTGTTCCGATTGGTTCAACAAATGATACATTAATCGCTGATTTTAATAATGTAGATTCTGTTGCTGCTTTATTTGAAAAATATCCTGATCAAATTGCATGTGTAATTGTAGAGCCGATTGCAGGCAATATAAATATGTTATTGCCAAAACCACTATTTTTACAGGGTTTGCGTGATATTTGTGATAAATATAAAAGTTTATTAATTTTTGATGAAGTGATGACTGGATTTCGTGTTGGTTATCAAGGTGCGCAAACATTTATTGATGTTGTTCCTGATTTAACGCTGCTTGGAAAAATTATTGGTGGCGGAATGCCAGTTGGCGCAGTGGGTGGTCGTGCGGAATTCATGGATCAATTATCGCCGCAGGGATCAATTTATCAAGCGGGCACATTATCTGGAAATCCATTAGCGATGGCGGCAGGATTAGCAACGTTGCAACAATTAACTCTTAAAAAATACGCTATTTTAGCAGCGAAAACGCAGAAATTAATGGATGGCTTGAAAGCGCGCGCAGCAGCTGCGCATATTCCTTTTTGTGAAAATCATGCAACAGGCATGTTCGGTTTATTTTTTACAACCGCAAATTCAGTTACAACTTATGCAGATGTGATGCAATGTAATTTATCGCATTTTAATGCTTTTTTTAACAGTATGTTGAATGACGGCATTTATTTAGCGCCGTCGGCTTATGAAGCGGGGTTTATTTCATTAGCGCATGGTGAAGCTGAAATTAAGAAAACGCTGGATATTGCAGAGCATGTATTGAGTACGCTTATTGCTTAGTTGTTTCTTATTCAGGATAATAGGGGTTTCGGTGTTGATTGTGTAATGACAGGTTTTTGAAATGAAGCGATATTGGCAAGTGCTAAGCGTGCTCATGACAGGATTTTTTCTATCGTCTGTCTACGCAGATAATTTAATACAAATTTACAATCAAGCTTTGATAAAAGACCCTATTTTTGAGCAAGCCCAATCAACCTGGGAAGCGCAAAAAATGAATTTGCCGATTGCGGAAGCAGGTTATTTACCGCAAATATCTATCAGTGCAGATTCGACGCGTGATTATACACATGTAGATCCCAATATAACGAGCTATGCCGGCAGTTATTCTTGGGAATATGGTTACACATTAACAGCAACGCAAACTGTTTTTAATTTTGCAGTGTGGGCGCAAATTGAAAATGCGAGTGATGCAGTGAAAGCGGCAACTGCAACTTATTTAGCAGCGCAACAATCATTAATGCAACGTACTGTTTCTGCTTATTTTGCAGTGTTACAAGCATATGACATATTACGTTACACGGTTGCAAATAAACGTGCTGTTTGGCAACAATATATAAGTTCTGAAGAGCAATTTAAAGTTGGATTAATTGCAATTACAGATGAATATGATGCGCGCTCGCGTTACGATCAAGTGGTTGCACAACAAATTATTGCGCAAAATAATTTAAATACTACCCTAGAAGAATTACGTCAATTAACTGGTCATTCTTATCGTGCATTAAGCGGTATTGGCAAATTACCGATGATTACGCCGCAACCAAGCAATATTGATACATGGGTTAAAATTGCTGATAGACAAAATTATTCAATACAAGCGCAAAATTATACTGTGCAAGCTGCGATGGAAACCATTAAACAACAAGCGGCAGCTGGTTATCCATCATTAGGTTTACAAGGTGTTGTTGGTGAAACACACAAAAATAGTAACCCGCCAGATACAGCAACTGATAATCAAAGTTTAGGATTAGTATTGTCATATAATCCAATACAAGGTGGGGCAGTCGATGCTTCGACAAAACAAGCGCAATATAATTATGTCACTGCAGCGGGTTTGCTTGAGCAAACACATCGTCAAGTTGTGGAACAAGCACGCACCAGTTTTTTGAGTGTTTTATCTAATATCAGTCAAATCCAAGCAGATAAACAAAGTATTTTATCAGCACAAAATGCGTTAACAGCGACAGAAGCTGGATTAAAAGTAGGTACGCGTACAATGGTGGATGTGTTGAGTGCGCTGACAACTTTATACCAAGCACAAAAATTATTGGCTGTTGATCAATACACATATATTAACAATTTAGTCGCATTAAAATTAGCAGCTGGTACGCTCAGTTTATCTGACATACAAGCAATTAATGCGTGGTTGGGAAAATCCATTGTTTTCCCGAATCAAGTGCAAAGTGCAGCAGCGATGCCAACAGAAGATGATCATGGTGTGATTGATGTAAGTGGTGATGAACGTACACATATTTTAGTGAAAGAAACTCCTGTTGCATCAGATCAAACAGAAAAACCAGCGGAAAAACAGTTAAAAAAATCGGTCGCGAAACCGAAACCTGTTGCAAAAAAGGAAAAAGAAATAAAAAAATCAACTGAAGCGCAATTGCCTGAACCAAAAAAAACATTGTATCCAGAAAAAACGCCCGCTGACAAAGTAATTGATATGTATAAACCAACACCGAAAGCAGTGAGTGTTTTACCAAAGCCTGAAAATTAATTTCGCAGCGAATAATTTTTTCGCTCATCAATAAATATTTTTGCAATGTCGTCATTCGTTTTGCAATGTTGAAAGGCATTTTGAAATTGTGTTGTGTGCGCGAGTGGGTTGTAATGTGATAAAAAATTTTCAGCACAGTTTTTTTCTTTATCCGTTTGCAAATATTTTTTTCCCCACGCAAAAAATTCCGCAGCTGCATTGTAAATCATTTCCGTTGCACGATATTTTGCTTGTGCGCTATACCCTGCAATGTGTGGCGTGCCGATGGTAACGTTATGCAGTAATTCTAGTGAAATATGCGGTTCATTTTTCCAAACATCTAAACATAAAATAAT
The DNA here is from genome assembly GCA_001801815.1 of Gammaproteobacteria bacterium RIFCSPHIGHO2_12_FULL_36_30. Lineage (GTDB taxonomy): Bacteria > Pseudomonadota > Gammaproteobacteria > Coxiellales > Coxiellaceae > 2-02-FULL-42-43. The sequence continues at coordinate 121,785 of MGXU01000001.1, read as the reverse complement.
ATTTTTTATGTTTAATAATGCAGATTCGTCAATTATATCACCTCGTGCAGTATTAAATAAAATCGCGCCAGGTTTTATTTTTTTTAATGCAGCTTCATTTATTAAATTAAATGTAGGATGCGATCCAGTTTTGGTTAATGGTGTGTGAATAGAAATAATATCGCAGGTTAAAATTAATTTTTCAAATGAAATAAAATGAAGTGGTAATTTTTCTTTTAATAAAGGATCATAACAAAATACTTGGAATCCTAATGTTTCAAATAATTTTGCAACGAGTCGACCAATTCGCCCACACCCAATTATCCCCACAACTTTTTTATTTTCTAAAAATTTATTTTTTTTTAATGCGGTAACACAGCACGCAATATATTCTGCAACTGCTTCTGCATTCGCGCCGGCGGCAGTTGCAAGCGTTATATTTTTTTTATCAAGATAAACAGTATCGATGTGATCAATACCGGTTGTTGCTGTACCAACAAATCGGATCGCGGTATTTTCTAAAAGAGCTTGATCAACTCGAGTTACTGTTCGCGTCAGTAAAATATCCGCGTCAATCAAATCGGCGCGCGTAATCTTTTCGCCAGGCAAATAAATAATCTCATCGCAATCTGTAAAAAGGCGTGAAATATGTGGAATTTTATCGTCAGTTACTATTTTCATAATATGCAAAGATACTGATTTGGTATAAACTGGTAAAGATATTTTTTTAGGGAAGAAGTTCGGATGCGGCGCGTTATAATACTATCATCGCTAGTGTTTGCAGCATTGTTTTCTGACGGATTTGCTGCTGCGTCATTGCCCGCGCCTGCCGCATTACCTGCGCCATCATCATCGCAATCCGTGGCGTCTTCGTCGCAAAATACAAGTTCAACAACCTATGTTCCTGCGCAATTACCGTCGCCATCTGCTGTGCGATATACGCAAAGATATCGCGTTTATCCAACCATGCGCGGTAGCGATTCTGTAATGGGTGCGCGTTTAGAACGTGAAAGAGAAGCGAGTCCGAATGCGTCATATGCACATCCGTATCAACCTGTGATGGATGATGGAATTGGTAATTTGCCAAAACCTGAAGAGTTAATTTCAGGTCCCAAAAAATTAACTTTGTATGATGCGATTGCGTTGGCGCTGCGTGATAATCCGAATGTTAGAATTGCTGAATTAACACGGATTAGCGATAAGTTTTCTTTGGAAATTGCGATTCACAATTATGGTATTCAATGGAACCCACTGACTTTTACATCAACCATTCAAAATCACACAGCTCCTACTTGGTCTGCCGGAGAAGGAATTTCACTGACTAACACGCCGTCCGGCACAACATTTTCATTGACTCACACCAATAACTTACTCGGTGGTTTGGGTAGCAATGCATTAACATTAACGCAACCGTTAATGAAAGGTTTTGGATTTGCATTTAATCGCATTAATTATGAAGATGCGCTTGATACCGAAAAAATTGCGCGATTAACTTTTAAAAATAGTGTAATCAGTCAAGTGGTATCAGTTGTCAATAAATATCGTTCTTTGGTTCAGCAATATGACAGTTTGGATGAAGATAAAAAAAGTTTGGCAGGTCAAATACAAGGTCTCGCAAATACTGCATTACAATTAAAACTAGGAAAAGTCTCACAAAGTGATTATATACAACAAGAACAAAATATCGAAGCAACAAAATTAAGTGTTGTGCAACAAGAACAAACATTACGCGCAGCGTATCTCACATTTTTATCTTCGCTTGGAATTGTGCCAACCACAAACGTAACAATTGATTCGCATATTTCTGTTGGGCACGAAAAAGTGCCAACACTTAAAAAATGTATACGATTAGCTTTTAATCACAATATCGGTTATCGATCCGCTTTGTTGCAGTTAAATATCACTAAACGCACGTTAATTAGCGCAGAAAATACAAGAAAATGGACTTTGGATCTCAGTAGTACGGTAACGTTAGGCAGTGAACGTGGCGGACAAGGTGAGCCAATTGCACAAATAACGCCAGCCAATCCCAATCTTGAATTTAATTTAAGTATTCCCATCGATAATATTGCAAACAAACAAGGTGTCGTGAATGCAAAAATTGCAATTGATGAAGCGCGTATGAATTTGACACAAACAAAAGAAAATTTAGTTTCCACAATTACCAATGATTACGATTCAATTCATAATCAATACGAACAAATTAAAATATCAGAAAATTCGGTCGATTTAGAACAAAAAACACTAGACAACTCAAAACTAAAATTCACATATGGATTATCTTCTATGTTTGAAATTAACACATTAGAAACATCTTTGTTAAGTGATCAAGTTAGTTTGATTGGCACGCAAATTTCTTATTTAAATGCGATTACGCAGCTGTATTCAGACATGGGATTAACGTTAGAACAATATCATATTAAATTACATTATTAAGCGCGGAGTGTGAACGTGAAAACTTTAATTATTATTTTACTGTCTTGTATTTTTCTCACGGCAAATTGTTACGCCGAAAATAAAGATAAAAAAGCAGAAAAATTACAAACCGTGATTGCACAATTACAAACACCTGTGCGCAAATTATATTTCACAGGAACATTGTCGCCCATTCAAACAGTTCCCGTGATTAGTCCAGTTGCCGGTAATATTGAAAAAACATATTTTAGTTATGGCGAGCGCATTCAAACGGGACAAAAATTATTTTTATTAGAGTCACAACCGCTTGGAGAAAGTTTTCGCAAAGCAGTGAAAGCATATATCAGCGCAAAACAAGCGTACGCAACTGAAAAAACAAAATTTGAAGGAACAGCGGCGCTTTATAAAGCTGGCGTAACAGCAAAAGATGATTATACAGCGGAACAAACGCAATATGAGAATGATAAGCTGGCTTTTTCAGAATCACAATATGCCTTAAAAAAAGTATTAAACACAGCTAAGATTCATTATAAAAAAATTGAAGACTTATCGTTATCAGAAACGAGCGAAATAGAAAAAGTTTTAGAAACGCATTTTCATCACATCGAAATTAACGCACCACACGAAGGTGTTGCATTATTTCCTATTCCAACAAAATCGTCCGATGGCAGCACTTCATCTGGAAAATTATCGGTAGGTGATTCAGTTAAAGAAGGACAATTATTATTGGCAATCGGAGATTTATCCGGTTTATCTGCATCATTTGATGTGAGCGAAGTGGATATTGATCGTATTAAGAAAAATATGGATGTGATTGTGACCGGAAGTGCATTTCCTGGATTAAGTTTGAAAGGTGTTATTACATCGGTTTCAGTGCAAGCAAATTTAAATTCAGGTGAAAGTGGACTCAGTATGTTTTCAGTTAAAATCGATGTGCCACATATCGATCCAAACATTATGAAAAAAATTCGCGTAGGCATGACTGCAAAATTTGAAATTGATATTAAGTCATCGCCGCGCATCATGTTACCTGTAAATGCAGTGACAGAAAAAAATGGTGTGAGTGTGGTAACTATTTTGGATGCGCAAGGAAAAACAAAAACAGTTCCTGTTGTAACAGGTGATACAACGCCAATCGATGTTGTGATTATCAGCGGAATAAAAGTAGGTGATAAAGTTGTTATTCCAACTAGTGTGAATACGGACATAAAAAAGAATGATAAAGCTAGATAACATTACTAAAATTTATCATACGGGAGATATTGATTATCCCGCATTAAAAGGAATTAGCTTTACCATTAATCAAGGTGAATTAGTTGCGATTGTTGGTCCGTCTGGTTCCGGAAAAACAACCACCATGAATATTATGGGATTGTTAGATGAACCAACAAGTGGAAAATATTATTTAGATGATATTGATACTTCCGAATTTACTGGAAATAGATTAGCTGCATTACGTAATTTACGTTTGGGATTTATTTTTCAGCAATATTTTTTATTACCAAAATTAAATGCGCTTCAAAATGTTATTTTACCATTAACTTATCGACACGATCAGAGCATTAGTACAAGTGAAATGTATGAACGTGCGCAAGCAATGTTAAAAGTAGTTGGTATGGAAAATTATGGTCGTCATAAACCAATGGAATTATCAGGCGGACAACAACAACGCGTTGCAATTGCGCGCGCATTAATTGGCAAGCCCAGTATTATTATTGCAGATGAACCAACTGGCGCGTTAGATACAAAAACAAGTCAGGAAATTATGGATTTATTAAAAGAACAAATGCAGAACACAAAAACAACTGTGGTAATTGTAACGCACTCACCAGAATTAGCGGCAGAATGTCCACACGAAATTCATATTCGTGATGGATTAATATTGCAGGAGAAAAAATAAGTGTTCGTATTGATTGCATCATTTCGCGAAGCACTCGTAAATTTATGGAGTGCAAAAATGCGCTCTTTTCTCGCTATGCTTGGCGTTTTAGTGGGAACAGGTTCTGTTGTTGCATTAATTTCATCAAGTCAATTAGCAACAACGCATGCATTAGCGCAATTTAAAACATTGGGTACCAATTTAATTTCACTTTATATTCGCGATGATTCGTACGATCAAAAAAGTGGGCAAGGTAAAGAATTCCAAGTATCGGATATTGATGCATTTAAAAAAGTATCACCGCAAGTTGTTTTAGTTGCGCCTTATACAAGTGGTTATCAATCTATGTATTTTGGTGCAACAAATTTGAATGGACAAATTATTGGTGCAACAGAAAATTTTTTAACCATTGCAAAATTACATCTGGCGCGTGGGCGTTTTGTATCGTATTTAGATCATCGTAATTTTTATTGTGTTATTGGCGCAAAAATTGCAGCGAAAATAAAAAAAACAGCACAAGATCCACTAGGAAATCAAATTCGTGTTGGAAAAGAAATGTTTACTATTATCGGCACATTAAAACCATGGCCCGAAAATTTATTTATTTCCGCTGATATTAATAACAGCATCATTGTTCCGATCGAAACATCTTATTTATTAAATAAAAATACACACATCGATAATATTTTAATACGATTAGTACAACATCCCAATATTCCAGCTGCAAAAAGTCATATTGAAGCAGCGATGCATAATTTACTTCCAAAGAAAAAAGTAATTTTTAACAGTCCAGCGCAATTAATTGCGTTAATTGCAAAATCAAAAGAAACATATTCATTATTATTAACTGCAATTGGTAGCATTTCATTAATTGTGGGTGGAATTGGCGTAATGAATATTATGTTGGTGTCCGTGATTGAGCGTCGTCGTGAAATCGGAATTCGCATGGCGATTGGTGCGAGACAAATTGATATTTTGCGCATGTTTTTAGTAGAATCAATTATGTTAACAATTATCGGCGGATTTTTAGGTGTGGTGGTAGGTGTACTTTCATCCTATATTTTAGCAATATTTTCGCACTGGCAGTTTTACATATACAGCGTACCAATTGTTTTAGGATTTATTGTTTCTGTTTTGGTGGGTATATTATCAGGATTTTATCCTGCACTGCGTGCATCAAAATTAAATCCAATTGACGCTATGAATGCATGAAATTATTATCGACCACCTTGCGTCATTTTATACGGATCAATAATTTTTTTAAATTCCGCATCTGATAAATATTTAAAATGTTGATTCGCTTCCAACAAAGAACAATCATGCTCATCTGCATAATGTGCCATTTCACACGCTTTGTCATAACCAATTTCTGGTGTTAATGCAGTCACCAACATTAACGAATCATTTACGTACGCGGTAATTTTTTTTAAATTTGGTTTTGTATCAACCAATAAATATTTTGTGAAATTAATACATGCGTCTGACATCATGCGCACACTTTGCAAGATATTAAAAACGATCATTGGTTTGTAAACATTCATTTCTAAATAGCCACCGCTGCCCGCAATATTCACCGCAACGTCATAACCCATCACTTGCGCGCAGACCATTGTCATTGCTTCGCATTGAGTTGGATTTACTTTTCCAGGCATAATTGAAGAACCCGGTTCATTTTCAGGAATAATTAATTCATGAAAACCTGCGCGCGGACCGCAACTTAATAAACGAATATCATTCGCAATTTTAAATAATGAAACAGAAAGTGTTTTCAGTGCGCCACTCATTGCAACTAATGCATCATGTGCACCTTGCGCTTCAAATTTATTGGGCGCTGAAATAAACGGCAATTTTGTAATTTTTGCAATATATGCCGCTGCTTTATCGCCAAATTCAACTGGTGCGTTTATTCCCGTGCCAACTGCTGTTCCGCCAATTGCTAATTCATAAACATCCTTTAATGCAAATTCCAAACGTTTAATATTTTTTTCTAACATCACAACATAGCCAGAAAATTCTTGTCCTAATGTTAATGGCACAGCATCTTGCATATGTGTGCGACCTATTTTAACAATGTGATTCCATTCTTTTGTTTTTTTTGCTAATTCATCACGCATTGTTTTTACTGCTGGAATTAAGCGATTTACAACAGAAACTGCAACTGCAATATTCATTCCAGTTGGAAAAGTATCGTTTGATGATTGCGACATATTCACATCATCATTTGGATGAATTATTTTTTTGCCACCTTTTTTTTCACCAACAGATTCATTAATAATATTTGTAATGACTTCATTCACATTCATATTGCATTGTGTTCCGCTGCCCGTCATCCACACATGCAATGGAAATTGATCTTGTTTTTTTCCCGAAATTAATTCATCAGTTGCTTTAACAATGTGATCACATTTTTCTTTTGATAAAATTTTTAAATCATGATTTGCGAGTGCCGCCGCTTTTTTTAAAATACACATCGCTTTAATTTGTTCGTGCGGCATTAAATCTTCACCAATGGAAAAATGAACAATAGAGCGTTGCGTTTGCGCACCCCAATATTTCGAATCTTCAACTTCGATATTACCCATACTGTCTTTTTCAATACGCATGTTCATTTATCATCTCCAATTTTTGCATTCTTCGCGCAAATATAGCTGCATCATTCTGGGTTTGCAAGGAGGGTTGTGTGTGAATGTGGGTGACCCATGCAAATGCTGTTTTTGATACTGTATAATTGTTGCTTCAAAAGTGAGTTAGTTTGACGATTTTAGAAACGCAGCCTATGATGGCAATTTGCTTACAGAGATTTCATTATGTATTACGAAACGAAAATTGATTCATCTGGAAAATCATATATCGAAACAGCATTGACAGATTATGCGCTGGTTGGAAGTTCTATTTTAAATAAAGGCATGGGTTTTTCACAAGCTGAACGCGATGCATTTAATTTACATGGCATTATTCCGGTGAGTGAATCAACACTTGAAGAACAATCTCGTCGTTCTTACGAAGCATTTAAAAATAAATCATCTGATTTAGATAAATATCTTTATTTACGCGATTTGCAAGATTCAAATGAAACGCTTTTTTATCATTTGTTGATGTTGCATGTTGAAGAAATGATGCCGATTGTTTACACGCCGGTGGTTGGTTTGGGATGTCAGCGTTTTAGTCATATTTATCGTCGTCCGCGCGGAATATTTTTATCATATCCGCATCGCGATCAAATGAATAATATATTAAATAATCCTCGTTTTGATTATGTTGAAGCAATTGTTGTAACGGATGGCGAGCGCATTTTAGGATTGGGTGATCAAGGCGCGGGCGGAATGGGTATTCCGATCGGAAAATTAGCATTATATTGCGGATTGGCAGGCATTCATCCCATCGCAACTTTACCAATTACATTAGACGTCGGCACAAATAATCCTGATTTAATAAATGATCCATTATACATTGGTTGGAAACATGAACGCGTGCGCGGAAATGATTACGATGATTTTATCGATCAATTTGTTCAAGCAATTAAAAAACGTTTTCCAAAAGTTTTATTGCAATGGGAAGATTTCGCGCAACAAAATGCAAGTCGTATTTTAGAAAAATATCGTCATGATTTATGCACTTTTAATGATGATATTCAAGGTACCGCTGCAATTGCAACAGGAACATTATTAGCAGCTGCAAATGTTACAGGTGTGCGCTTGCGTGATATGAAAGTCGCAGTTGCGGGCGGTGGTTCTGCGGGTTGCGGCATTAGTAATTTAATTATGCATGCTTTGATGGAAGATGGATTATCTGAAAAAGAAGCGCGGTCACGTTTTTATATTGTCGATCGAAATGGTTTGTTGGTTGAAGGTATGCAAGGTTTATTACCATTTCAAAAACCATTTATGCAACCAAAAAGCGCTGTTGCTTCTTGGAAATTAAGCTCGCCTTCTGAAATTACTTTAAAAGATGTTGTTTTTAATGTGCATCCACATTTATTAATCGGCGTTTCTGGCCAGCCTAATATTTTTACCGAAGAAATTGTGCGAGAAATGGCCAAACATACAAAAAGACCGGTCATTTTTCCATTATCAAATCCAACCGATCGTAGTGAAGCAACGCCATCTGATCTGTTAAAATGGACAAATGATGCGGTTGTGATGGGAACAGGCAGCCCATTTCCTGATATCATAAGGGATGGAAAATCATTTCGCGTTGACCAAACAAACAACGCTTATATTTTTCCTGGAATTGGGTTAGGATTAATTGCGGTAAACGCAAAATTCGTTACGGATAAAATGTTTATGTTGGCAGCACAAGCATTAGCGAATGGCTCGCCATCAAAAAAAGATCCGAATGCGAATTTGTTGCCATCTTTTAAACACATTCGCGACGTTTCTTTTGATGTTGCGTTTGCGGTTGCGAAGGAAGCGGTTGCAACAGGTTTGGCTGCAAAATATTCGGATGATGAGCTGGAAAAACGTATTCGTGCTAAAATGTGGATACCGGCTTATCTGCCGTACAAAAAAAAGTAGATGGGTGTTTATTTTTTAAAATAGGGAGTAATAAAATGCAAGGTCATTGTAAAGGAATTGCGTGTGTTGGTCGTGCTTTGTTGGGTTTATTTTTTGTTGCGATGGGTGCGTTAAATTTTGCTGAGCCTGATGTTGGTTTGAGTGTGCTTGTCGCACACGGCTTTGCTCATCCTGATATGATTTTTAACATCGGAATCATAATTGAAATTATTTTAGGTATTTTAATTGTTATTGGCGTGTTTCATCGCGTCGCAGCATGGATATTAGTAGTATTTACTGTCATCGTTGCTGTTTCAATGCATGATTTTTGGCATCAAACAGGTCCTGCAAAAGTCTTGAATGCAATTCAATTCTTAAGTGACTTTGGCATTGTCGGCGGTTTGTTGTTGATCGCTAGTTGTAAAAAACATTGCGAATCAAAAACTGAATAATTTTTTAGTTTCATTTTATATTCCGTGCCGCGTTCTGCGGCACGATTTTTTCTGCAGGAAACAAAGATGAAAGTAGGTGTCATTGGCGCAGGAAATGTCGGTGCGGCGTGTGTGTTGGCGTTATCATTTTATCGTACCGTTCGCGAAATTGTTGTGATTGATACAAATAATGCGCGCGCAAAAGGTGTTGCAGCTGATGTTGGTTTTGGCGCAGGATTATCGCCAGCAATTGATATTCGCGTAGGTAATTATGCTGATTTAAAAGACGCACAATTAATTATGATTACCGCAGGCATTAATGAAAAAACAGGCGGCGCAACAAATAAAAATGATCCCGCGGGTCGTTTACACTTATTAGCAACGAACGCAAAAATTTATCAAGAAATTGTTCCGCAGATTATTGCATATGCAAAAAACGCTGTAATTTTGGTAGTAACAGATCCACCCGATCCGCTCGCAGATGTTACAAGAAAATGTGCTGGACATTCTCGCGTTGTTAGCGCAGGTACTTTTTTAGATAGCATGCGTTTTCGATTTTGCATTGCACATTACTTAAATGTCAGTGTTAATTCTGTTGACGCTTATGTTTTAGGTGAGCATGGTACATCATCTGTTTTTGTTTGGTCTTCTGCACGTGTTGGCGGCGAATCTGTTCAACAAATTTTAAAAGATAAAAAAGAAGATGTAGCGGTTGCACAAAAAACAATTGAAGAAAAAGTACGTTTTGCAAATATTGATATCATTGCAGGGATTAATGCAAGTCAATATGGAATTGGAATGATTTGCGCGCGCATTACAGAAATAATTTTACGTGATGAACGAATGGTAATTCCAATTGGAAGTTATAATAAAAATTTTGGTGTAACATTATCACTGCCAAGTGTTGTTGGTCGTGATGGCGTGATCGAAACATTTAATCCAACATTATCTGAATTAGAAAAAACGCAATTAGCGCATAGTGCAGAAGTGCTTAAAAAAGCGGGTGAAAGTGTGATGTGATTTTATTTCTCATCAATAAATTCACAAAACCCTTTTACATAATCCTGCAATAATTTTTTTGTCATTTCATCCGTTAAATTTCCCGCCGCATTAAATAAAGTATGCGCCGATGCAACAAATAATGTATTACCAAAATAAGGATGCGTGTTTAATATTCGTAATGTCGAAAGCCAAGCATTTTGTGCAAATGCAGTTCCCAATCGACTCGGCGATGCGCCAATTAATCCAATTTTTCTTTGTGCAAATACACGCGGAATATCTTTCGGTGGACGCGTTAACCAATCAAGTGTATTTTTTAAAACTCCAGGAATACCATAATTATATTCTGGAGTACTAATTAATAATCCATCGCAAGAAATTATTTTTTGTTTTAAATTTTCAACAGCAGCCGGAACACCATTCGCTTCTTCTTCATCGCCGTTATACAACGGAATATCTTTAATTGATGCTATTTCAAGTGAAAAATCAGATGGCACACATTTTTGCGCTGCGCGAAGCAATGCAGTATTAAATGAACCTGTTCTCAAACTTCCGGATATTCCAATTATTTTTTTTGCCATAAATCCCTCCGTAGAAAAATAGTATATCATTATCACAAATAGTTGGAGAATCTTGGATGGTTAGCTAAAGGCATTTATATTTTCAGAAGACATGGCTTGACATTTTGTATAACGTGTGTTATACATATAATGTGAGGTGAAATTATGCATAAAGAAGCAACTGTTAACGCTCGAATAGAGCCTAAGCTTAAAGCAAATGCAGAACATATATTGCATGAGGTTGGTTTATCGTCAGCAGAAGCAGTTAGATTATTTTACAAACAAATATGTCTGCATAAAGGTTTGCCTTTTAGTGTTTCAATTCCAAACGCAATAACACAACAAGCCATGAAAGAAGCGCGTAGCAAAAAAACACACAAAGCAAAAAGAGTAAAAGATATTTTCAATGATCTGGATTAATCGTGCTAGAAATCGAATACACAACACAATTTAAAAGAGATTTGAAACTCGCGAAACGCAGGCAGAAATCACTTAAAAAAATTCAAATCATTATGGAAAAAATCGCTGCAGAAGAATCGTTAGATCAAAAATTTCACGACCATTCACTTACTGGAGAATGGAAAGGATTTCGTGAATTACATATCGAACCAGATTGGTTATTGATTTATGAAATCACATCAGATAAAAAAACAGTTGTGTTTACGCGTACCGGAACACACGCAGATTTATTTTAGCGAACTCGCATAAACCGTATTATCCACAATCCCCGCATCCACAAATCCCTTCTTGCGATACGCACAACTATCACATTTCCCACACGCTTTTCCATCGTGTGTTGCGCGATAACAAGTAACTGTCATTGAATAATCTACACCTAATTTAATACCCAATTTAATTATTTCCGCTTTTGTTAAATCAATTAATGGCGTTTCAATTTTAATTTTTTTTCCTTCAATTCCCGCTTTTGTCGCTAAATCTGCCATATTTTGAAATGCATTAATATATTCCGGTCTGCAATCAGGATAACCAGAATAATCCACCGCATTCGCACCAATATAAATCGCTTCCGCATTTAAAATTTCCGCCCAACCTAATGCAATCGATAAAAATATTGTATTTCTCGCAGGAACATAAGTTGTTGGAATTATTTTTTGTTCTGAAAAATCAGGCACTGCAATTTTATTATCTGTTAATGCAGAATTAACCAAATTACCAATTGATAAATTCACAACTTCGTGACACGCAACACCAAAACATTTTGCAATATTCTTTGCCGCAACCAATTCCGCATTATGTTTTTGTCCATACTCAAAACTCAGTACATAACACATAAATCCTTTTTCCCTTGCAACTGCCAAACACGTCGCAGAATCCATTCCGCCGGATAATAAAACAACTGCTTTTTTCATACACCACTTCCATCAATAGAATATTTTTCATCAACACAAACATCAGCCACGCCTTTAAATAACGTCTCACGAATAAAAAATGTTGCGATAATTGCAAAAATAAAACCAAAAAATAAAATCAACATAGCGGATTGAAAAGCGTGCGCTGAATATTTTGTCATACCGTTTGCTATTTTTGTTGAATAATCATCGAGTATCCATCCAAAAAGAATTTTTACCAATGCGCTACCACCCATAATAATAACAGATGCAACGCTGGTTGCGGTTGCAGCAAACTCAATTTTATTATTTTCTACAATCACAGGATAACCAATGCACTGTGCGCTAGATACAATACCTAATAATAAAAATAACGTCGATAAATAATAAATATTTTGCGTGTCTGTAAAAATAATTAAAGAGATGGTGAGCAATGATAATATTGCGCCAATCAACATTGGCTTTTTTCGACTTTTAAAAATGCTTTCAGACAAAAATCCGAAAAGTGGAGAGCCAATGATAATACCTATAAAAAGCATTGAGGCGATAAACGTTGCCAATATATTATTGAAATGACGCGTTTCCTGCAAATATAAACCACCCCATAATGCACCTAAAATACAAACAGGAAAATTCATTAATGAGATATAAATACCTGATAATAATGTTTGTGTGTTGGTTAATGTCATTTTAATTTCAGAAAATATTTTTCTAATTGTCTTGGTATTCGAAATGTGTTCTTTTATATTTTGAATACTCATGATGATATTGATGAGAATTAAAATTCCAACGCATGATAATATTCTAATTGCTAATCTCCATGACGTGTGTGCAACGAGAAATGCAAATGGTGCTTGCGCAATAAATCCGCCAAAAACAGCTAGGGTTACTAATAATCCTATCGCAAGCGCTAATTTTTTTGGTAGTAATTGTGATGCTAATTTAATACAACTTAAAAATGCGAATGCACCGCCAACGCCTGACAATAATCTTGCAAATGCAGCAATATAAAAAGAATGTGCTGTCGAAAATAATAGTGTTCCAATAATAGAAATACTCATTGCAATTACAACGATATTTTTAACAGAAAAACGATCAAGCAATATTCCAGCTGGAAATAGTAAAATAATTTGCATTAAAAAATAACATGCAGCTAATTTTCCTAATGAAAATGCAGAAATATGAAAACTAGTTAACAATTGTTTTGGAATAGAATTGAAAATTGTCATTTGAATATATTCGTAAAAGAAAAACATTCCAACAGAAAAAACAGAAAACCATTTTTTAAAATTCGATTCTTGAATGTCCATATTATTCCTTGAAATATTGCTTAAGATTTTAGCTGGGAAATTTCGATGGTTTTTCTACCTGTATATTTTGTACTTTAGTTGTTGATACAGTATGCGAGTGAATATTATTGTTTTCACTGAGTTTTATCAAGATTTTTCTGCATTGAAAAAGGCTTTTTTGAATTGAATTTTGATTTGTTCATTTTGATCTGTTCATTTGCAGAGTCAAAATATTTTTTAAAAAACGAAAAGGAGATTGATTGTATGTTTTATGAAAATTGTGATGTTTATCTCGAAGGAAGTCTAAATAAAATGCCTGTTATTTCAAAAAATCAATTTGAAGAAATAGAGGTAACAATCAGCAGAAGAAATCAAGATTTAAATGAGATTGAATTCTATCGTATTATTTTAAATTGGGATGATGCGATGCAAATTATTAATTATGGCTACCTCGGTATGTCTATAACGATTTACGGTGTGCTGCGCATTAGAAATGAAGTTGAAATTATAGCTGAAAAGGTTACTTTTATTACTTTTTCAAACAGTGGATCGTTTTGTTCTGCTATAAATCGTGAAGATTTACCGAAAAATAATGTATCAGTTTTGCGCCGGCAAATGTGTACTGTACATTAAAATGTTCAGCGCCATTTTTGTTGACATTTAAATAAGATTTGCCGTATTTTCCAGAATTCAATTTAATGGAATTGACTTACAATATTAAATTATTTTCGGAAATAATAATGGCAAAAAATGAATATCTAAAACTGGAATTTTTAACTTGGAAAAATGCAAGGAAATATTTATGCGATATTAATCCCGATTTGACAAAAATAATTGATGATTGGAACCCAGATAATTCTTTTGGCTTTTATAAGGGAGTATATCAATATGGTGATTTATTGCTGGAGGAGGGTAAATTATGTTTGCCATTTTCGAATGGTGAATTTGTTTATCTTACTGACAGTCGCATTTCAGAAAAAATAAAAGCAGATTTAAATTATAGTTCTTTTCCTATTAGTATTCTCATCCAAAAATCAGCTGAAGTGTATTTTGAGGTGAATAATCGAGTTATACCTTTGGTAATTTTTCCTTCGGGGATTCCACTAGGTTTGCTTGAAACACTCGATCCAATTGGTTCTTGCTGTATCAGAAATATATGGAATGTATCCATTGGAGCACGCTCTGCATTTATGATTCCAAAAATTTCAGATCGCGAAACACATAATAAATTAGCAAAAGAATTTAATCTGTCAATTTCAAAGCCAAATTCTTCATTCGATCATTTTGAGATTTTTAAACAGCTTGCAAGAAGTGAAAAAAATTCTGATTCTTCTTGGACGAGCGACATATTATTCATGAACAGAAAATGGTTTGAAACAGACTATAACAATTACCATTGGCTGAAATTTAATAATTACTTGCACGAGTACATGGTTCGTTATTCAAGCTATACAAGAAATAAATCTACGGTCGATGTCATGTATCAACTTTTTGTAAAAGAACTGGAAACAGGAAACAAAAGAACATTCGCACATTTATTTGATACTTTAAAACATATCGTTTCTATCATGGTTGGAGCAGCACCATCATTTCGACCTGCACGGAATGATGAATGTGCGGGACCATTCAACATGATACAAAAATTATATTTGGAATATTATTCACTGCATTATTGTCCAACAGTTATGGTGCCTCATCATTACAACTTTTTAAATGATACCAGACCATCATATTATTCAATTAGTCAGCCATCATTATTTGAAACAGCACTGAGAAGCAGAAAACTTGAAAGTTTTATTGATGATCTTTATCAGCTGCGACTTCTTTTTGAGTCGTTCACAACACTTGCTAAAAAAGGAAAATTTAGAATAGATGGCACATTAATAGAAAATGCGATAAAAAGCACTGATGTTGATTATTTTCACACATCTGAAGACAGTGTTTACAATGGAATTAAGTCAATTAAAGAAATGTCTGACGATGATATATTTCTTTCAACTGTCTCGATTGATAATAATGTAACTCAGTTAAAGTTTTCGGAAATTAGTAGCTTTACACGCTCATGCATCAGATTGAAAAGCACAACAGCAGATTAATATGAGTATTGAAAGGAAAGAATGCGAAACACTATCTTTATCGGATGATAATGAGGTTGCGTTACAAAAAAAAATATCAAATTCTATTTCTCAAAAAAAATATAGTGTAGGTCGGAAATCAAAAATCATATTTATGTTTCCTGGTCAGGGTTCTGATTATAAATATATGGGGAAACAGCTGTATGAAAGTCAAGATGTCTTTAAAAAACATCTTGAGGAATGTAACGAAATTATAAAAAGCAAAACTGGTTACGATATTATTAATATTTATTTCTATTCGACTTGTGAGCCTGGCAATCTTGAATGGAACGAACGTGTTATTATTACTTTAAATGCGATCTTAGCTATAGAATACAGTCTTGCACAATTATTAATATCGTATGGTGTTATTCCCGATGCATTGATTGGATATAGCATGGGAGAAGTTACGGCAGGAATCATATCTAGTGTTTTTAGTTTAAAAGATGGAATAAATCTTATTACAGCGGTTGCCGAAAACTCAAGAGAATTAGATAACGGTGCATTGCTTGCAGTAAAGACTACGCCCGAAAAGATAAAACACTTTTTGAATGCGGATGTTGAAATAGCATCTATTAATCATGCTGAAGCAATTATTTTGGGTGGAAATCGAAAAGCAATACGCTCTGTCTCACGCACACTTTTAAATGCACATTTTTTTGTTAAGAATATTAATATCCCATGCTCATATCACACGTCGTATGTAAAATTTCTTGAAAAAAAAATATTTCCAATTGTTGAAAAAATTCAATTTAGTAAAGCCAAAATACCAATTTTTTCATCCGGAATGTTTGATGAAAATAAATTTACTCCAATTTTGTATTGGAGTAAATTTTTTTCGTCACAAATGAATTTATTAAAAGCATTTCAAGAATGTTTATTGGATTTTCCAGAAAGTTTTTTCATTGAAGTTGGGCCGTCGTTAAGCATGAGTACGACAGTCAGAAAAATTAAAAATAATGTAGATTCACAATCAGTTCTATCATTGCAGAGCGAAATGAGAAATGAGGAATCAAATTTGATGACCGCTCTTGCAAAGGCATCTTTGAATGGTTGTAATATAAATCGTCTTTTATTTCAAAAAAATAAAGAAGCTAGTAAAAAAATATTTGAGAGTATAATTTTTGAGTTTAAAAATCGAAGTTCGCATTATTTAAATTTTAAACTAGATGTTGAAAAAAAAATAATACCGCCAAGAAATACCAAAGAAAAATTAATTCATAATATTTTTAAAAATATTCTTATATTTGAAAAAATATCAGTCAACGATAATTTTTTTATGATTGGAGGTGATTCATTATTGGCAATACAATGCGTGACACTGTTAAATGAATCTGGTTTTGATGTTGATTTAAATTATTTTATGCGACATTCGTCTATTGCTGCATTAGCAGTGTGTTCAAAAAAAATTAAAAAGAATTTTGTTGTTGAGGAAATCTCAGAATCGCTCCCGCTTATTCCGCTGCAAATACGGTTTTTTCGAAAACCAAAACACTCGTCAGAGCAAAAATTAATGCCTTTATTTGTTTTGGCCGGCAAAGATATTGACGAGACATTCTTAAGACTATCGTGTGAAGAACTGATTAGGCAGCATGATACACTGAGAATACGATTTAAATATGACTGTGAACTCTGGTCTCAATGTATTGCACAAACTTTTCAACTAAAGTTTCACGTGATTAACCTTCAGTCAGAGATTTTTTCAAAAGTTGATATTGAGAAAATCATAGTAAATGAGCAGGCGAAATTTAGTTTAAATAATGATTCACTGGTTAAATTTATATTCATTAAAAGTTGCAATAAATCAATTTTTATAATGCTCTGTCATCATTTATGTGTAGATGGTGTTTCAGCTTCAATTCTTATGAACGACATAGCATATTTTTATAACAAATTTAAACACAGCTTGCTGTCGAATTTTCCAAAAAAAACAACTAGCTTTCAAAAGTGGGCGAATCATTTGCTGAATTTTTCAAAGCTGATGACTCATCAAGATGTGGAATTTTGGCGGAATTGCATGAAGAAAAAATTAACTACAATGCCCGTTGATTATAAAAATCACGAAGAAAACATGTCGTCTGGTGTTCAAGAATTCACTTTTGATCTGAATGAGGATGATACTGAACTATGCTTGAGAAAAATTCCTTTTTTAACTAATGGAGCTGGGGTTCTAGAGATTTTGTTGTACGCATGCGCAAAGGGATATTATAGATGGACAAATATTAAAGAGTTTTACGTAGATTTACGAAGTCACGGGCGAAACATTAATTTTGAAAATATAGATCTTTCGCGAACGGTTGGTTGGTTGACTGTTGTTTTTCCATTTTTAATAGATTTAAATAAAGAAGACGTTAGCAGTAAAAGATTTTTAAATAATATTTATAATGATTTAAAAAGCATACCATATAATGGACTGTCATATGGTCTTTTGAGGTATATGGTTGATGATAAAAAAATTCAGCAGGAAATGGAAAATATACCAAAAGCTGAAATAGCATTTAATTATCATGGACAGCTGGATCATATTCAAAGGAAAATAAAGCCATTTACGATGCTAAAAGCACCAATAGCAAATTCACAATCCTCTTCTGTCACTAGAAGCCATTTGATAAATATAGATTCCGCCATATTTAATAAAGAAATCACCATTACAATCAGTTACAATAATTCGATTCATCAAATTGAAACTATAAAAAAATATGGATCATATATTTTTGATGAAATAAAAACGATTTTAGCCTCTGTTAACCGGGCGTGAAATAATTTCATTTTGTCAATCATCACATCCATTCTGGATAAATACTGTTGACTCAAATTTTTCATATTTTATTTTCCTTGTCATTATAGAATATTCTATTTATTGCAATAAATCCTGACTGAGTTTATCTGTTGTTGTAATAACAGAAAGCCGTTCTAATTGTTTTAAAGTAAAATCATGCCACTCTGCTATACCCGCACCACACGCATCAGAAACAATAATGACTTTATAATCACGATCATGCGCTTCGCGTGCTGTTGATTGAATTGCCATATCGGTTGAAACACCTGTTAAAATAATATTTTGAATTTGATTTGCGCGTAAAAAAGTTTCGAGTGATGTTGAATAAAAAGCACTAACCCGATTTTTTATAATGACAAAATCACTTGGTTGCACATTTAATTTTTCGTGAAATTCTGTTCCCCACGTATTTAATTGAAATGCTTTCAATTCCTTTGCTTTACCAAACACAGGCGAATGCGCAGGACATTCCAAATAACTTTCACTGAATCCTACTTTCACAAAAGCAATCGGTATCTTATGTTCGCGTGCAAATGCAATAACATGATTAGCCTTTTCAATCACATGATGTTTTTCAACAAATGTTGCAGTTGCAATCACTTTTCCATCGGGATGAACAATATCGTTAATAAAATCGATTACTAATAATGCAGTATTTTTCATACGACTAATCTCCAGGTAATGATTGCTTAATAGATTGTTGACCGAAATAGATGGTGATGATAGCGCCGATTATTACTAACAATGTTCCAATGTATGTTAACAGGCTTGGTGTGCTTCCCCATATTAACCAATCAAACAAACCGCCAAAAATAACCGTTAAGAAAATAAGCGGTGAAATAAGTCGAACAGGTGCAGTAACATATGCCATGGTTGCAACCACTTGATACAGTGTACCAAAAATTCCTATGCCTAATAATAAAAACCAGGTCTCATATCCAATGGGTGATTTCCACTGCAATGCTGCAACAATACCGCTTATGATTGTACTGACTAAAAAATAATAAAATAACATTTGAATTGTTTGACTGGTTTTACTGATCAATCGCATTTGCACTATAGCAAGTGCAACGAGTAACCCTGAAGCTAATGCAATTAAAGAAGCAAACGAAATAATTTTCAATCCGGGATGAAGAATAATAGCAATACCCACAAATCCTAATGCAATTCCAAATAGTGCTTTTGCAGGTGTTTTTGCACCTACTAAAAGCCATGCAATAAGCGGAACAAAAAGGGGTGATGTGTTATTCAGCAATAGCGCATCAACCAATGGAATAAATTTAATTGCGTAAAAAACAAAAAATAACCCCAATAATGCCGCTAAAATACGAATAATATATTGTGCGGGTTGCTGAATCTTAAAAGTAAAATGGGGATTTTTTATTACCCATGGCAATAATAAAATTAAACTAATACTAAAGCGAAAAAATATCAGCATTGATGTCGGCAAATCATTACCTATTTTTTTGACAAGCACGCTCATCAAAGCAAACGATAATGCTGAAATTATTGCGTAGAAAATACCGAGTTTTATATTCTGTTGCCTGGTTATATTCATTGATATTCCTAAATAAATAATTGCTCATTTCATTTGGCAGCTCATCTAATGTGAATGGATGTAATCGCCAATAATGATAGGGGTATATATCTGTAGGCATAGGTAAGATCTCGGCTATAATGCACTACTGTGCATTATAGCCGAGCCTAAAATGCAGTGCGATGCATTTTAGCCGGAAAATTGTGCTTTCAACGCTTGTTTTCTTTTTAAATGTTCCTGCGCCACTTTTAATGCAATTTCTTTTCGCATAATTGCTTCTTCATTACGTCTGCGATCCAATGCATTTCTCATCACGAGTGGTTTTACGCTTGCGGGCTTGTGATTTTTATCAAGCGCGACCATGGTAAAATAACATGAATTTGTGTGCCGCACTTCTGCAGTTTCTAAATTTTCTGCAATCACTTTAATGCCGACTTCCATCGAAGATCGTCCAACAAAATTAATATTCGCAAGACACGTTACTAATTCGCCCACATGAATCGGCTGCTTAAAATATACTTGGTCAACCGATAATGTCACCACATAATGTCCTGAATATCGTGCGGCGCAAGCGTAAGCTACTTTATCTAACATTTGCAATAAATATCCACCGTGAATATTGCCTGCAAAATTAGATTTTTCAGGCGTCATCACTTCTGACATCGTTAAACTTCTGCGATCATCCGTTTCGCTCATATTCAACTCCATTATTGATTCTTTTCTAAATGCAATTCCTCAATATATTTTTGCGTACGTTCTGCTGATGATTTAAATGAACTCGCTAAAAACACTATAAAAATAGAGAAAAAAGCAATTACAACTAAATCCCAACCAAACGGTAAAATATTTTTCCCACCACCAAAACTACCTAAATATGATATCAATGTTAATCCAATAATATAAGGCCAAATCCAAATGGATGATCGCCAATCGAGCGTTGGTTTTTTTGTTGATGGAGAAAATACGCGATATAAAACAAATACAATAAATCCTGCGGCAAAACCAATTCCTAATTTAGAAATAATATCCCACCCATTAAAATAGCTAAAAACAGTACATAAATAAAATGCAAGCGTGCCCCACAAAGTTGCAAATGGTAAACGAAATGGGCGATTTTGTTTTGGCGCTTGTGATCGCAATGCAATTAAGCAAATCGGTCCGATTGTATAAGTGAATGTCATTAATGATGTTAAAAATCCCATCATTTTATTCCAGCCTGGTAACGGCGCAAATAAAAACATACCAAATGCAAAATTAATTAGGATTGCATAAATTGGAGTTTGTTGCGGCGATAATATTTGCAAAAATTTTGGTAAATATCCGTTAATACTTTTGCTTCGCAAAGATTGTGATGCACCGTTTGTATAAATTAATGAAGCAGCAAATGGCCCAATCATTGCACCTAAAAATAAAAGTGGTAATAACCAATTTAATTTATCTTGATATAAAATTGCTGCGAGCGGGCTATTTGCACGATCTAAAATTAAATGTTGCCAACCGTTTGCTAAATTAAATGGTTGTATTGATGTAAAAAATGCCATTTGCAAACCAACATAAATAATAAATGTCAGCGCAATTGATCCAATAATTGCAATGGGTAGCGTAATTCCAGGACGTTTTGCAGCGCCACTTAATTCACATGCTTGTGTAAATCCATTAAATGCATAAACCATACCACCTGCAGAAATTGCAGTTAACATGCCTTTTATTCCCATCGGAAAAAATGAAGCATGATCAGGGTGAATAATATTTTCAGGGTGAAAATAATGCATAAAAATAATTACAATTAAAATAACTGGAATTGCAATTTTTAAAAAAGTGAGTGAAGTGTTGGAGCGCATTAACCAACGTAATGAAAAAATATTAATTGCGCAAATCGCTAACATTAATACTGTGGCACATAAATATCCCGATGAAGTTAAACTAGCGTCATGATTTGTCAGTATTGGAAAATAAAAACTTGCGTATTGAATAATTGCTTGCACTTCAGTTGGTGGAATTGATGCGTAACATAACCAAATAATCCACGCGTACATAAATCCAACTATGGTACCGTGTGTCATATGTGGAATACGCGTGCTTGTTCCCATAATCGGCAACATCGCCGCTAATTCCGCGAATACAAATGAGATAAAAATAATTGAAAGACCTGCAATAACCCATGCTAATAATGCAGATGGTCCTGCAATTGTTCCTGCATAATAAGCAGAAAACAACCAGCCTGATCCTAAAATTGCACTGACTGATGTAAATAATAACGATAATGTGGAAACTGATCTTTTCATATAAAACATCACTCCCATTTTTTACTACGAAAAATACATAATTTGGTATAACATCGTAATCAAATTAATTCAATCAATTTTTACAGTGGTCATTTTTATGCAGCCTGATAATAGCAAGCAACTTATTTTAATCGATGGTTCATCATATTTATTTCGAGCATATCATGCGCTGCCGCCATTAACGACATCAAGTGGTCAACCCACTGGTGCGATTTATGGCGTGATAAATATGATTAAAAAATTAATGAACACGAATCAGTATGATTATTTTGCTGTTGTATTTGATCCAAAAGGAAAAACATTTCGCCACAAATTATTTCCAGAATATAAAGCAAATCGCACAAAAATGCCGGATGAATTGCGTGTGCAAATTGAGCCGCTATTTGAATTAATTAAAGCGATGGGTTTGCCATTAATTATTCAAGATGGTGTTGAAGCAGATGATGTGATCGGCACGCTTGCAGTTTATGCTGAAAAACATGATATAAAAACACTGGTGTCGACCATGGATAAAGACATGGCGCAATTGGTGAATGATAAAATTACTTTAATTAATACGATGAATGATCGTTTATTAGATATTAAAGGCGTGAAAGAAAAATTTGGTGTAACGCCAAAACAAATGATTGATTATTTGGCATTGATGGGCGACACATCAGATAATATTCCTGGTATTCCAAAAGTCGGTGAAAAAACTGCTGCAAAATGGCTGGAAACATATGGTTCATTAGATAATATTGTAAAACATGCAAAAGAAATTACTGGAAAAGTCGGCGAAAATTTACGTGCACATCTTGATAATTTAAAATTATCGCGAGAATTAGTAACCATTTTATGTGATGTAAAATTAAATGTAGAATTACCGCAATTAAAAATTGGCGAAAAAAATACAGAAAAATTACGAGAAATATTTTCTAACTTAGAATTTACAAAATGGCTGCGAGAATTGGATGACGCAAAGCCGCAGTCAACAACACAATCACATTATCATACCATTCAGGACGAGAAATCTTTTGATGAATTTTTTGCACGTTTGGAAAATGCAAAGGAATTTGCACTCGATACAGAAACAACAAGCTTAGATGCAATGAGCGCAGAATTAGTTGGCATGTCATTTTCTGTTAAAGAAAAAAAAGCAGTTTACATTCCATTTATGCATCACGATGAAAATGCAAAACAATTAAGTCGCGAAAAAATATTAAAAAAATTAACACCGATTTTGCATGATAAAAATAAAATTATCATTGGACAAAATTTAAAATACGATTACAAAGTTTTAAAAAATCATGGCGTGACAATTGAGTCGCCGATGGAAGATACATTATTAGAATCATACGCATTAAATAGCACAAGCTCGCGACATGATTTAGACACACTCGCATTAAAATATTTAAGTCACAACACAATTAAATTTGAAGATGTTGCTGGAAAAGGTGCAAAACAAATTACATTTGATTATGTTTTAATTCCTGTTGCAACAAATTATGCAGCAGAAGATGCAGATATTGCATTACAATTGCATCACACATTAATGAAAAAAATTGAGCATGAAAAATGGTGCGAAAAAGTATTGCGTGAAATTGAATGGCCGCTCATGCCAATTCTAGCAAATATGGAATTTCACGGTGTTTTAATTGATGCGGATATGTTGAAAAAACAAAGCGAAGAATTAGCAGGCAGAATTTTAGAATTAGAAAAACGCGTTTACAAGCAAGCAAAACAAGAATTTAATTTAGGTTCACCAAAACAATTACAAGAAATTTTATTTCAACAAATGAAATTACCTGTTTTGAAAAAAACACCAACAGGCGCACCATCAACTGATGAAGAAGTTATGCAAGAATTAGCGCTTGATTTTGAATTGCCAAAACATATCGTAGAATTTCGTCAATTATCAAAATTAAAATCAACTTATACTGATGCGCTGCCCGCATTAATAAATAAAAAAACAGGACGCGTGCACACTTCTTATAATCAAGCAGTCACATCAACAGGACGTCTATCATCAACAAATCCCAATTTACAAAATATTCCAATTCGCACAGAAGAGGGAAGAAAAATTCGCCAGGCATTTATTGCGCCAAAAAATTGTAAAATAGTTTCTGCTGATTATTCTCAAATTGAATTACGCATCATGGCACATTTATCAAAAGATCCGGGATTATTAAAAGCATTTGAAAAAAAACAAGATGTGCATACAGCGACTGCGGCAGAAGTATTTAATGTTGATATTCATGATGTCACACATGATATGCGTCGTCATGCGAAAGCAATTAATTTCGGATTATTGTATGGCATGTCTGCATTTGGTTTAGCAAAACAATTGGGTGTTGCGCGCGAACAAGCGCAAGCCTATATGGATTTATATTTTGCGCGTTATCCGAATGTGCATGGCTACATGGAAAAAGCGCGTGAATTTGCAAAGAAAAATGGTTACGTTGAAACTTTATTTGGTCGCAGATTATTTATTCCAGAAATTAATGCGTCAAATCATATGCGAAAAATGGCAGCAGAACGCGCAGCAATTAATGCACCGTTGCAAGGAACTGCTGCAGATATTATTAAATTAGCAATGATTTGTATTGATCAAAAAATTAAAAAAAATAAATTACCAATGACAATGATAATGCAAGTGCACGATGAATTAGTTTTTGAAGTTGAAAAAAATGCTGTACCGGAAATGTGTGATGTGATAAAACACTGCATGGAAAATGCATTTAAAATGGAAGTACCATTGGAAATTGCAATTGGTGTTGGTGATAATTGGGATGTGGCACATTAATAACAAGGAATAAAGCAAATGATCAAAAAAATAATTTTTTTAACCAGCGCATTATGTATTTTATCAACCGCTAGTTTTGCTGGGTTACCTCTTACATGTCCAACTATTTCTGCAATGCAACACGCTCATTATGCTAACGAAGCATTTGGTGTTTACTTTTTTAATATTAACGGCGACCCAACCAGTATTATCGGTGTTGTGCCATCTGGTAATGATACTTTAAGAAGAGCAAAACAATTGCTGCGTAGCACATCTTCTTCTTGGACATCTCAACCAGTGATTATTCGTGATGGTAACTTGTCAGCTGCATATTGCTCTTACAAACCAGGAAATAATTTTTTTGTTTCGTCATCACAAGCGCCATTTATTTTATGGTCTAATGAATCATCGCAGCAAATGATGGAATTTTTACAACATTAACTTCTTTGCTAGTAAATTATTCCACTGTCACCGATTTCGCTAAATTTCTAGGTTGATCGATATCGGTGCCGCGCAATACAGCAACATGATATGCCAATAATTGTAGTGGAATGGTATATGCAATTGGCGCTATAAAATCAGGTATATTTGGCAATGCAATATGAGTTGCACCATTAAAATGTTCCGCTGATTGATTTGATAATACAAAAACATTTCCGCCGCGCGCTTGCACTTCTTGAATATTTGAATTTATTTTTTCAAATAATTTATCATTCGGTGCAATTACAATGACAGGCATTGTTTCATCAATTAATGCAAGCGGACCATGTTTTAATTCACCGGCAGGATACGCTTCTGCATGAATGTAAGAAATTTCTTTTAATTTTAATGCGCCTTCAAGCGCAATTGGAAATTGTTCGCCGCGCGCAATAAATAATACATGTTGTTTATCAATAAATTGTTTCGCAATATTTTGAATTGCAATATCGGATTGTAATAATTGTTTTATTAATAATGGTAATGATTGCAATGCGCGAATATTTTCATTAATAATTGTTTGTGAAATGCCATGTTGTTCTGCGATGACTAATGTTAATAATGCGAGTCCAGTTAATTGTGCTGTAAATGTTTTGGTTGCAGCAACACCCACTTCTCTTCCTGATCGCGTAATAAATAATAAATCAGATTCACGCGCCAAACTACTTTCAGCAACATTACAAATTGCTAAAACGGTTTCACATCCTAATTTTTTTGCATGACGTACTGCTGCTAATGTATCTGCTGTTTCGCCGGATTGTGAAATGGCAATAAATAAAGTATTCGGTTCCATAATGCTATCGCGATAACGAAATTCACTCGCGACATCAACTGTTGTTGAAATTTTTGCAATGGATTCTAACCAATAACGCGCAACTAAACCCGCATGATAACTTGTTCCGCACGCAATAATTTGCACGCGTTTTATGCTGGATAATACTGTGTTGGGCGTGCTTCCTAAAATATCCGACAAAGTATTTTCTGGTGTTAAACTATATTGTAATGTTTCTGCAATTGCGGAAGGCTGATCATAAATTTCTTTTAACATGTAATGTGCAAAATTACCTTTATTCACAATATCATTTTCAGACGTGCATTCATGAATTGCGCGCTGAACAATTTTACCGCCCACATCATGAATTAATATTTGTGTGCGCGACACCGATGCAATATCACCTTCTTCCAAATAAATAAATTTTTTCGTCACAGATAATAATGCCAGCGGATCTGATGCAATAAAATTTTCACCCACACCCAAACCAATAACAATCGGGCTGCCTGAACGAATAGCATAAATATGTTGCGGATCTTTTTTCGCTAAAATGCAAATCGCAAATGCACCCTTTAATTCTTGCGAAACTTTTTGCAATGCCAACATCATGTCGCGTGTTTCTTCAAAATAAAAATGTAATAAATGCGCAACTACTTCCGTATCTGTTTCTGATTCAAAAATATAATTTTTATCCAGTAATTTTTGGCGTAATTGTCGGAAATTTTCAATAATGCCATTATGTACAATACTAATTTCATTTTGTGATGTATGAGGATGTGCGTTAATCGTGTTTGGTTTACCGTGCGTTGCCCAACGTGTATGTGCAATACCAGTATTTCCAGAAACGGGTTCTTGATTTAATAATTTTTCGAGCGCCGCAACTTTTCCGTGCACGCGTTTGCGCGCAATATCTTGTGAATTCTGCTCTAAAATTGCAACGCCTGCTGAATCATAACCGCGATATTCTAAGCGTTTTAATCCTTCAATTAAAATCGCTTCGATTTGTCGATCAGCAATCGCTCCAACAATTCCGCACATGGTGATTCATCCTGTGATTGAAAAAAACGCATCATAACACAAGTGTGCATATGTGTGGGAGTGTGGGCATTTAAATTTACATTAACAAATTCATGTGGTCGCGCTATCATACGAACCTTGAATTTCGATGCAAGGATATATTCATGTTGTCACGCAAGACACTCGCTAACGCAATTCGCGCACTCGCAATTGATGCAGTTGAAACTGCACGTTCTGGACATCCCGGCATGCCGATGGGAATGGCAGATATTGCAGAAGTGTTGTGGCGTGATTTTTTAAAACATAATCCTGCTAATCCACATTGGTTTGATCGCGATCGATTTGTTTTATCGAATGGCCATGGTTGCATGTTGTTATATGCTGCGTTGCATTTAAGTGGTTATGATTTATCAATCGAAGATTTAAAAAAATTTCGTCAATTACATTCTAAAACGCCAGGACATCCTGAATTTGGTTTTACACCAGGCGTTGAAGCAACTGCAGGTCCACTCGGACAAGGTTTAGCAATGGCAGTTGGCATGGCAATTGCAGAAAAACATTTAGCCGCACAATTTAATGAAAAAAATCATGTACTCGTTGATCATTACACTTATGTCTTTGTGGGTGATGGTTGTTTGATGGAAGGCATTTCGCATGAAGTGTGTTCGCTTGCGGGAACTTTTGGTTTAGGAAAATTAATTGTATTTTATGATGATAATGGAATTTCCATTGATGGAAAAGTTGCAGGTTGGTTTACTGATAATACTGTTGAAAGATTTAAAGCATATCATTGGCAAGTGATTCCCAATGTTGATGGACACGATTCTGACGCTATAAAAAAAGCTATTTTAGAAGCACGCGCGGAAACAAATCGTCCCACAATTATTTGTTGTAAAACAAAAATTGGATATGGCGCGCCGAATTTAGAAGGCAGTGAAAAAACACATGGATCGCCATTAGGAAATGTTGAGGCAACGCTTGCGAAAAAAAATCTCGATTGGAATTATGCGCCGTTTGAAATTCCAGAAGAAATTTATCGTGAGTGGAATGCAAAACAAAAAGGCTCAATCTCAGAATCACAATGGAGCGGCGCATTTGTTGAATATCAACAAAAGTTTCCTGAAAAAGCCGCTGAATTTTTACGTCGCATGATGGGATTAATTCCGCCTGAATTTGAAATTCAATCGAACGAATTTATTTATAAAATGATGCAGGATGAAAAACCAATTGCAACACGTAAAACTTCACAAGCATGCATTGAAGCATATTCGAAATGTTTACCAGAATTAATGGGCGGTTCTGCAGATTTAACAGAATCAAATAATACAAATACAAAACTTTCTACCACTTTTTCAAAAGAAAATCCCGCAGGAAATTATATTCATTATGGCGTGCGCGAATTTGGCATGTCAGCAATCATGAATGGATTATCTTTGCATAAAGGCGTGATTCCATTTGGCGGAACATTTTTAACTTTTTCAGATTACGCGCGCAATGCAATTCGCATGTCGGCAATCATGCAGCAAAAAGTAATTTATGTTTTCACACATGACTCAATTGGTTTGGGTGAAGATGGTCCAACACATCAACCGATTGAACACGCAGCAATGCTTCGCATGACACCGCATTTTGAAGTGTGGCGTCCGTGTGATTTTACAGAAACTGCAATTGCGTGGCAGCAAAGTTTAATTCACGAAGGTCCGAGTGCATTATTATTAACACGACAAAATTTGCAACCGCAAAAACATAACACAGAACAATTGAAGGATATTGCACGCGGCGGATATATTTTATTTGAATCAGAAAAAACATGCGAAGCAATTATTATTGCAACAGGATCAGAAGTTCATTTAGCAATCGACGCTGCAAAAGAATTAATAAAAGAAAATATTTTTGTGCGTGTTGTTTCAATGCCGTGTTGCGAGCGATTTAAAGCACAAGACGTATCTTATCGCGAAAAAATATTACCAGAAAAAATCTCTGCACGTTTAGCAATTGAAGCGGGCGTTCCAGATTATTGGTATCAATTTGTCGGCAGCGATGGCGCAATTATCGGAATAAATACTTTTGGTGCATCAGCGCCTGAAAAAGATATTTGGCCTGCGTTTGGATTTACGATTGAAAATGTAAAAAAACAAATTAAGGAATTAATCAAATGACAATTAAAATCGCCATCAACGGCTTCGGAAGAATTGGTCGCAACATCGCGCGTGCATTATATGAATCAGGTTATCGTGATTGCTTAGAATTAGTTGCAATTAATGATACGAGTCCACTCGCGACAAACGCACATTTATTAAAATATGATTCTGTGCATGGACGTTTTGCGCATGACGTTTCAACCGCCGATAATTATTTAATAATTGATAATGATCGCATTCGTTGTTTTTCAGAAAAAAATCCTGCATTAATTCCGTGGGGACAAGTTGGTGTTGATATTGTGCTGGAATCTACGGGTTTTTTTGCAAGTCGTGAAAAAGCAAGCGCACATTTACAAGGCGGCGCAAAAAAAGTTTTAATTTCAGCGCCTGCAGGAAAAGATGTCCCAACGATTGTGTATGGTGTGAATCAACACACATTAAAATCAAGCGATGATATTGTTTCTAACGCATCTTGCACAACAAATTGTTTAGCGCCATTAGTAAAACCATTACATGATGCATTTCATATTAAATGTGGTTTGATGACAACAGTGCATTCATATACAAGTGATCAACGTTTGCAAGATACGGCGCATGAAGATTTACGACGCGCGCGTGCAGCTGCATTATCAATGATTCCTACAAAAACAGGTGCGGCAGCTGCTGTTGGTTTAGTGTTGCCAGAATTAGCGGGAAAATTAGATGGATATGCAGTGCGTGTTCCAACTGCAAATGTTTCTTTAGTTGATTTAACTTTTGAAGCAGAAAAACCAATGACCGTAAAATCAATTAATGAAATTTTATTACACGCTTCGCAAAATGAATTAAAAGGAATTTTAGATTATTGCGTTTTACCCCTTGTTTCTGTGGATTATAATCATTGTCCTGCATCATCAACCGTCGACGCATCTGAAACACGTGTCATTGGAAATTTAGCGAAAGTGGTTTCGTGGTATGACAATGAATGGGGATTTTCGAACCGGATGTTGGATACGGCACGTGTGATGATGTCGGTTTAACAATTTAAGTGAGCGAAACTCTTTCAGAATGTGAATTCTGAATAAGTATTTATTATGCACCCTAAATCCCCATTTGCGTTCTATGATTTCTTAATATTGATCAAGTGGTTATTAAGAAAAAATTAGCTTTTTTCCAGACTTATCCTATAATCCCCACAATCAAATGATTGGTGAGGGGGTGGTATTTATGCGTCGAGAACAGCCTGATTTACATCTGAAATATGAGCCTGTATTTGGCTTTAATGACTTTGGGAATGTGAAGTTTGGTCGTGGTGGTATATTCTTTAAAAATGTGAGTGTTAAATATGGTGATGAAAAATTTACTTTAGGATTTACATACTACCCTTCGAACAACACGATATCTGAGGTTTATTCCAGCAAATATTCCAAGGAAGAGGAAGGAACATTTAGTGAGCAGGTGACGTTATTTGATCTTGCTTCTGTTTTTCTCAATTCGGAAACAACAAAAGCTCTTATCGTGACATATAAAATGTTTCCTGAATTAAATGAGGAACAAGAGAACGCAAAGGCACTCGAGAAAGCAAAAATCAAGCAGGTGCTAACAGATTATGAAAAAACTGGTGTAACAATAAAAGTATGTGGTGATCGTATCACATCGATTGACTCTACAAATCATGGGTTGCTTACATTCAGAAAAATATCCCGTGAATCGAAAGCGTGGATCGTTTATTTGTATACGCTGTTTGTTAACAAGGAGAGATGGGCTACGCGCCCCACGAATCCTCCGGGAAAGATGCTTTCTGATATCATGAAAGCAGCGGGGCTTGAGATGACGCCAGTGACCCCTGAGATAATAAAGGCACCTAAAAACGATGAGCCAAAAAAACCTGGCCCAAAAGTTAGCTGGAACTGATTTAAGGCCGCACAAAAAATTTGTTAAACAGAATTTGCATTCAGAAGCTCACGCTAACGCGTGAGCGCATCTTTTATTTCACAATCAACTTGTTTTTCCCGAAAAAATCCGCTATCTTGAATACCGTAACATAAATTATATCAATGCGCATGAGGTGAAAAATGAATCAAGAAACAGCGATGGTGATGTTTAAAGACAAAAATATTCGGCGTGTTTGGCATAATGACGAGTGGTTTTTTTCTGTGGTTGATATTTGTGCGGCATTGACTGAAAGCGCTGATGCAAATGCTTATTGGCGGAAATTGAAACAGAGATTAGTGGCAGAAAGTGATCAAGTCGTGACATTTTGTCACGGGTTGAAATTGCCAGCTCCCGATGGAAAATTGCGCGAAACAGATTGTGCCAATACCGAAGGCATTTTTCGCATTGTCCAATCCATTCCATCGCCCAATGCCGAACCATTTAAACGCTGGCTCGCAAAAGTCGGTTACGAACGCATACAAGAAATTGAAAATCCTGAATTAGCTGCAAAAAGAACGCGCGAAATTTATCGTCAAAAAGGATATTCCGATGCGTGGATTGAAAAACGTGTGCGTGGAATTGCAGTTCGAGATGAATTAACGGACGAATGGAAAAAGCGCGGCGTTAAAGAACAAAAAGAATATGCAATTTTGACCGCAGAAATTAGTAAAGCAACATTTGGAATGACACCAACCGAATATAAAGAATTTAAGACATTACAAAATCCGCAAGATAATTTACGCGATCACATGACCGATCTCGAATTAATTTTTACAATGTTAGGTGAAGCCTCTACAACTGAAATTGCACGCAATAAAGATTCGCAAGGATTTGTTGAAAATAAAAATGCAGCGCAAGAAGGTGGCACGATAGCGGGCGATGCACGAAATGCATTAGAGAAAAAAACAGGGAAAAGAATTTCAGCAAATGAAAATTACACATTATTACCTGAAAAATTAATTAGAAATAAATTGAAAGATAAAATAGAAATATAAAGCATGAGAAAATTTTATGGATAAAAATTTAATATCAGAGCAAAAAATTGCGGCGGCATTTCCGGTTGCACCATCTAAACTTGCGTTACCAGAAGACTATACAAATTGGCTTGTGGAATTAAAGCAGCGTATTGCACATGAGCGTGTACGAGTGGTGCTGGCTAGCAATGTAGCGTTGGTGATGTTGTACTGGGATATTGGTCAGCGCATTCTTGAAAAACAAAATGCGCAAGGCTGGGGCACCAAAATTATTGATCGATTATCATATGATTTGCGTGAATTGTTTTCTGATATGCAGGGTTTTTCATCAAGAAATCTTAAATATATGCGTACTTTTGCAGCGGCTTGGCCGGATCGTGCAATTGTGCAACGCTGCGTTGCACAATTGCCTTGGCGGCATAACATTGCATTGCTTGAAAAATTAACTACCTCTGAACATCGTTTATGGTATGCGGCTAAATCACTCGAACATGGCTGGTCGCGCAATATTTTGGCAACTCAAATTGAAACACAAGCACATCTGCGTTTTGGAAAATCACAAAATAATTTTATAAATACATTGCCCCCAGTTGATTCCGATATGGCAATACAAGCTTTTAAAGATCCTTATTTATTTGATTTTTTAGGAACAGATGCGCCGCGACGTGAAGCAGAATTAGAGCGTGGTTTGATGGAGCATGTTCAAAAATTTTTATTAGAATTAGGACAAGGTTTTGCATTTGTTGGTCAGCAAGTGCATTTAGAAATAGGCAACAAAGATTTTTATTTGGATTTATTGATGTACCATCTTAAATTACGTCGCTATGTTGTGCTTGAAATTAAAGCGCGTGAATTTGATGTTGGAGATGGTGCGCAATTAGGAATGTATATGCATGCTGTCGATAAATTATTATGTCATCCTGACGATAAACCAACATTAGGATTATTATTAGTCCGCGAAAAAAATCGTGTGTTGGTCGAATACGCATTGGGTAGCAGCAAACAACCAATTAGTATTGCAGAATGGGAAACACAATTAACACAATCATTACCAGAAAATTTACGCGGAAGTTTGCCGACGATTGAAGAAATAGAAGCGGAATTAAGTGGTAAAATAGCTGAAGTTTTAGTGTAGGAATTTTTACCATGCAGTCACATCTTATTAAAAAATTACTATTGCTCATTATGCTTATGCTGACAATCAAATGTTACGCAAATTCAAATGACACAACATTACATTTAAATTTTAACTCCGGAAATGCAGCGCCATATGGAATGGCATCTACTGTTGTGACAATTAACGGACATAAACTTCCATTATTATTTGATTTAGGTGCATCCAAAGATTCTATTGTTTTGTTTCCAGCCGCTTTAAAAAAAATAAAAGTGCATTTCAGAGGAAATGAAACGTGCAGCACCTTTGGCATTTCTTTTTCTGGAAAATCATGTCTACAAAATTTCATTCTTGCAAAGCTCATTATTGGTCATTTTGTTTTGCATAATGTACCAGGTCAATTTACAAAACAAATTTGGGGTGGCAATGCACCTAAAAAAAATAGAAATGCATTTAAGTACGGTGTTATTGGAATGAAATTTCTAGAAAAATATGGCGTTTTAATCGATTATTCAAAATCATTGGTTATTTTATCCAAGAATAATAAAATGCCGCGAAGTTATGCGCATAAAAAATGGATTACAGTTCCATTTAAAATAGCTGGCGGTATTATGACTGTTGCGAGAATTAATAATCATAATCCCGTGAAATTCATTTGGGATACAGGATCAATTCCATCAATTATCAACAATAAAAATTTATTTGGCAGCACAATAAAAAATTGTCACGCATATTTACCTTACAGTGTGAATTGTAAATCAATTATTACAAAAAGTTTTTCAATTGACGGAAAAAAATTACCTAACACTTGGTTTATGGTGGAATCCATTCCGCTTGCTGCTCCATTTACAGGTTTAGTCGGTGATAATTTTTTTAGAAATAATGTTGTTTATGTTGATTTTAAAAAGCATCGGATTTCAATTTTAGCAAGGAGGAGTCAAATCTAATTTTAACTATTCGGAAATTCCTAAATAGTTAAAACTAGTTGCTGAGAATTTCTTGGCAACTATATTTTTTGAAAAACACATGTTCGTTGTGTATGAAAAAATAAAGACGTTTTTACGGATATACACAATTTAATGTACGTAATACAATATCTGCCAACATTTTAATGAGATGGATTACTTTTAATGTGTCAAATAATTTAGTTTAAAACTTTTGCCCGCGCCCGCGGGCAAAAGGCATTGGAGATAGAATTGTTTTATTTTGAAGTCGTGTTGTTGCAATTGGGCAACAACCTGTTGCCCAAATCATATGAAGCGCTAAAATAGCAGAAGTTTTAATTTAGGAATTTTTACCATGCAGAAACATTATTTTAAAATGCCTGACCTCAATTTAAAAAATAAACGTGTATTAATTCGCGAAGATTTTAATGTTCCGCTTGTTGATGGAAAAATTTCAGATGATGCGCGATTGCGGGCGGCGGTTCCGACGATTGAATTTGCATTAAAACAAAATGCAGCGGTAATTTTGGTGTCGCATTTGGGGAGACCGACTGAAAATAAATTTGAAGCGCAGTTTTCTCTTGCGCCTATCGCAAAAAGATTATCAGAATTATTAAAAAAACCCGTACGATTTATTTCCGATTGGATAAACGGTTTTGAAATAAAACCCGGCGAAATTGTTTTGTGTGAAAATGTTCGATTTTTAATGGGCGAAAAAAAATGTGATGAAGCGTTATCAAAAAAAATGGCCGCACTATGCGATGTTTTTGTAATGGACGCATTTGCAACTGCGCATCGCGCTGAAAGTTCTACAACCGGTGTCGCGAAATTTGCAAAACAATCTTGCGCGGGATTATTACTTGACGCTGAATTAACTGCATTAACAAAAACATTACACAATCCAGAAAAACCAGTTGTTGCCATTGTTGGCGGATCAAAAGTCTCAACAAAAATGCAAGTGCTAGAAAATTTACTTGATAAAGTAAATGTTTTAATTGTCGGGGGCGGAATTGCGAATACATTTTTAGCTGCAGAAAATATTCCAGTTGGAAAATCATTAATTGAAAAAGATTGGATCGCACAAGCAAAAAAATTATTAGAAAAAGCACGCGAAAAAAATATTTTAATTCCATTACCAATTGATGTTGCTGTTGCAAAAATTTTTTCTGCTGATGAAAAAGCAATTATAAAATCTATTCATGACGTGCAAGACGATGAAATGATTTTAGATGTGGGTCCACAAACTGCTGCAACGTACGCTAAAATTATGCATGATGCAAAAACAATTGTGTGGAATGGCCCCGTTGGTGTTTTTGAATTTCCTGCATTTTCAAAAGGCACAAAATCATTAGCAGAAGCAATTGCAAATTCATCCGCATTTTCAATTGCAGGCGGAGGTGATACATTATCAGCTATTGCGCAATTTCATGTAGAAAATAAAATATCGTATTTATCCACCGGCGGCGGCGCATTTTTGGAATTAATGGAAGGGAAGCGATTACCAGCAGTTGAGGCATTATATGTTAACCGATGATCATCATGTTCGACGCACAAAAATTTTAGCAACACTTGGGCCTGCAACTGATACTCCTGAAATGATGATGAAATTAATTCAAGCGGGCGTTAATTGTGTGCGTGTGAACTTTTCGCATGGTACACATGCAGATCATCAAAAAAGAATTGAATTAGTTCGTGAAACTTCTAAAAAATTAAATGTGATTGTGGGAATTTTAGGTGATTTACAAGGACCAAAAATTCGCATCGCAAAATTTAAAGATAAAAAAATTAATTTAAAACCCGGCGATAAATTTATTTTAGATGGAAAATTAGATTCTGCAGCAGGTACAAAAGAATCTGTCGGCATTGATTATAAAGAATTACCCAATGATGTAAAAGCTGGCGATATTTTATTATTAAATGACGGATTAATTACATTTCGTGTTGAAAAAGTCGATGGCGCACGCGTGATTTGTATTGTTGAACAAGGCGGCGAATTATCCGATCACAAAGGAATAAATAAAAAAGGTGGTGGATTAACTGCAAAAGCATTAACTGAAAAAGATCTTGAAGATTTAAAATTTGCGGTAAAAATGGATGTCGATTATTTAGCAATTTCTTTTCCTCGCAACGCAGAAGATATGAATGAAGCACGACGTTTAATTCATGATGCAAAAGGAAATGCTGGAATTATAGCGAAAATTGAACGCACTGAAGCAGTTGATCATATCGATGATATTATTAATGCGAGTGATGGCGTGATGGTTGCGCGTGGAGATTTAGCAGTTGAAATTGGTGATGCGGAAGTGCCGCTCGTGCAAAAATTAATTATTCAACGTGCGCGCACATTGGATAAACCTGTTATTATTGCAACACAAATGATGGAATCGATGATTCATAATCCTGTTCCAACACGCGCAGAAGTTTCTGATGTTGCGAATGCAGTTTTAGATAATGCAGATGCGGTAATGTGTTCTGCAGAAACTGCAACAGGACAATTTCCTATTGAAACAATTCAAGCAATGGATCGTGTTTGTCGCACTGTTGAATTACAACCGCAAGCTCAACAATCAAAACATCGCGTTGAATGTCATTTCACACGAATTGATGAAGCAATTGCAATGGCAACAATGTATACCGCAAATCATTTTAATGTGCGTGCCGTAATTGCATTAACAGAATCAGGCGCAACATCATTATGGATGTCGCGTATTCGAACGGGTTTACCAATTTATGGATTAAGTCGTTTTGCACGAACACTTGGAAAAATGACTTTATATCGCGGTGTTTATCCTATTTATTTTGATGTAACAAATTGCACGCGCGATGAAGTGAATAATAAATCCATTTCATTGCTAGAAGAAAAAAAATTACTCGCGAAAAATGATCGCGTAATTTTAACGAAGGGCGATCATTTAGGTCGTAGCGGTGGATCGAATGCGATGAAGATTTTAGTAGTTGGGGATGTGTTGTAAAAAGTGAGTGTGTGAAAAAAATTTAATCGTTGAGGATATTATGTCATCTTGGTATGAAATTTTATATTTAATTGGTGCTGCAATATTAATTGGATTTGGATATTTCTTCATTAAACACAACCCCGGCATGTTTAGCAAAGCGAATATCGAAAAAAGTTTTTCGTCGATGGGCATTTTAACAGTCATTTTAATCGCGTTTGTTGCGTTGTTGGTTTATTTTTTGAAGCATTAGTTTAATTAGTATTTCTAACATTTAATTAGCGTTTCGCACCAAAGACAAATCTTAAACGAGCGAGCGATAATGTAACTGAAAATATTATATTAAGTTGATGTGAAGATATGACCTATCGCTTTTGTAGCGAGTAGCGCCAGGAAAGGCGAGGGACCGAACCAGGGATGGTTCATCTTTGAGCGGAAAAAGCGATAGGTCATATCTTTACATCCCCATTTATTTTTTTCAGTTACATTATCCAGCGAGCGAGCGCAAAGATTCAAAAGTGCGAAACTCTTAATACACTTAAAAAAATATATGCAAAATATAAAAAATATTTTTATTACACTAACATTTATTTTATTAATATTATGTGTATCATCTGCCGCATTTTCCGCGACAAAAAAAATCCCGCCAATTCTGCCGCAATCCGGTTCAACGTCAGGTGGAGATTCTGTGAAAATCAGTGGTGCTAATTTATTAAATGCAGCTGATGTTACGTTTGGTGGTGAGCATGCAAAAATTCTTACAAATACAGCAAATTCAATTACTGTTACAACACCACCTAATAGCGCAGGCACTGTTGATGTTGATATAACAAAAGCAGATGGCAGCACAATAACTTTAGGAACATATAATTATATTATTCTGCCCCCTAAAATTATTGGCATTTCTCCTGCATCTGGTTCAACAGCTGGCGGAGATTCAATTATTATTACCGGTACTAATTTATCAGATGCAACGCGCGTTTCTTTTGGTGGCGCAAGTGGAATTATTACTGCAAACACAGCAAATAAAATTACGGTAACTACACCATCACATAATGCGACTGGCAATGTTGATGTTGCTGTAACAACACCAGGCGGAAAAGCAATTGATACCGCTGCATTTCATTATCTTTTATTACCACCTATTATTTCTTCAATTTTTCCAAAATCAGGTTCAATCACAGGTGGAAATTCTGTCACAATTTTTGGTAAACATTTATCTGATCCAATGAGTGTTACTTTTGATGGCGAAAGTGTGATGCTCACTAAAACCAATGCAAATTCAATTACAGTAACAGCGCCAATTCATAATACAGTTGGTGCAGTTGATGTTGCGGTTACAACATTAGCAGGAAATACAACAGATGCAGCCGCGTATACTTATTTAATTCCACCGCCAACTATTACAAATATTTCTGCAACATCAGGTTCTACATTTGGCGGTGATTCAATCATTATTCTCGGAAAAAATTTATCGAATGCTACACAAGTTACATTCGGTGGTGTGAATGCAGTTATTACAAATAATTCGAGAAATGAAATTACAGTAACAATACCACAACATAATGTTGGCGCTGTAAATATAGTTGTAAGAACAAAAGGTGGAAGCGCAACTAGCGCTCAATCATTTATCTATATTATTTCAACACCAATCATTAAACATATTTTTCCAAATACAGGTTTAACAGAAGGTGGTGCATCAATCAAAATAACTGGTAAACATTTTTCAGGTGCAACCAGTGTCAGTTTTGGCGGAATAAATGCACCTTCTTTTACAGTAAATCATAATGGAACTACGATAACAGTTATTACGCCGCCGCATAATGTTGGCACTGTTGATGTTGTGGTAACAAATTCTGGAAACACTTCAGCAATTAATCGTGCTGCTCAATATACTTATATTATTCCAGCGCCAATTATAAATGCAATCACACCATTTGAAGGTGCAACATCAGGCGGCGAATCAGTCACTATTTTTGGTTCTCATTTATCAACAACAACCAGTGTTATTTTTGGTGGAATGAATGCAGCATTTTATGTTGTTAGCTCAACTGAAATTGTAGCGACTGCGCCAGCAAATAATGCAGGTACTGTGAATGTACAAGTATTTACAAATGGTGGAAATGCGCTGAGTCCGCAGTCTTATACTTATGTTGTGCAGGCGTTTTCGACTATTCGTATTATTGATACAAAACATAAGTAGGTATATTATCTTTGTAAAATTTAACTGGAGCTATACATGATGAAAAAAATATTTGTTACGCTTTGTGCCGTATTGTTTGCAGTTACTTTTATTTCTGCACAAGCAGCATCAATAAAAAAAACAGCAGTTGCTGTAGTTAATAATAGTGCTTTGATTGGCCGCTGGGTGAATGTGAATCCAAAAACACGTGGGATTGATAAAATAATTATTAAACAAAATTCCCATGGCGGTTTGTTAATTAATAGTTTTGGTAAATGTGAACCTACCGATTGCGTGTGGGGAAATGTTGCATTAAAAACTTTTAGTAAGTCGCCAGCAAATGGAAACATGATTTACGGTCTTGCTGTTTGGAAACTGCATTATCCAAATTGGCCAGCTAATGTTTTTATCGACAACACAATGACTATCAAAAAACAAAACGCTAATGAAATTCGTATTACTACTTTTACAGTATTTAAAGATCGCTCTGGACGCTCTAATTATGTCAGCAATGCCACTTTAAAGATTGTAAAATAATAAAAAAATCTCCA
This sequence comes from Gammaproteobacteria bacterium RIFCSPHIGHO2_12_FULL_36_30, assembly GCA_001801815.1. GTDB lineage: Bacteria > Pseudomonadota > Gammaproteobacteria > Coxiellales > Coxiellaceae > 2-02-FULL-42-43. The sequence continues at coordinate 81,878 of MGXU01000001.1, read as the reverse complement.
TTGGATTTTTATGTTAAAAAAAATATTACTCGCAACATTACTTGCGCTTACAACAGTAACAGCTTTTGGAGTTACGTTTTCAAATTTTATCAAACCTTATCCATCTGGCGGCCCATACTACGTTCCTCCCCCTCCTGGATATAAATTACATTTGTATGTTTTACAAAATGAAACTTTGCATCTTCAATTAAAAACAAATCCAAAGTCTGGATATTTTTGGCATATCGTAAAATATAATAAAAAGTTGCTAACGTTTTTGGGACACGAATATATTGTGCCTAACAAGCATTATAAAGTTTGGCGCGGCGCACCAGGTTATGATGTGTGGAGTTTTCGTGTAAAAAGAGGCAATTATCGCAAGACTCAAGTTGTTCGTATTGTTATGGCATATTCACATGCATGGAGCAAACATCCGAAGTCAACAGTGACATTTACTTTTTATGTGCCTTTACATCCTATCCTAAAATCTATCCCAATAAATAAATGTCTTAAAAAAGATAATTATGGAAATTGTGTCACTATACATCCAGACTTTCTGTAATTTCAAATGATGAGATAAGCTGTGAGCGAGAATGAGTGCCGAAAATAAATTAGAAACGTTATTCCGTTTACCCGGCAAAAAGCCAGATATCATTTCACTCATGTTATTAAGCGCATTTGCATCGATGGGTGCAATTGTGATGATGCCAGCATTGCCGAGAATGGCGGATTTTTTTAATAAAGATATTGGCACAACGCAATTAGCCGTAACTACTTTTTTATTTGGATATGCAATTGGACAATTATTTTATGGTCCACTTGCAAATCGATATGGCAGAAAATTTGCATTGTATGTTGGAATTTTTATTGCAACGCTCGGATCATTATTTAGTATTTTTTCATCACCAACCGATTCATTTTCATTTTTAATTATCGGGCGTTTTTTAGAAGCGTTTGGATCGACAGCGGGATTAGCAATCAGCGTTACGATCATCAATGAATTTTATTTTGAAAAAGATGCGCGAAAAATAATGGGTTTGTTAATGCTTGCATTTGCAATTGTGCCAGGTGTCGCAATTGCAACTGGTGGTTATCTTGTACAATATCTTCATTGGATTTCGTGTTTTTATTTTTTATTATTTTATGGATTATTATTATTGTATCCTACATATAAATTGCCTGAAACATTGCAACAAAAAGATTTTGATGCAATTAAAATGCGTTATGTTTTGCGGCATTACAAAGATAAATTTATTAATAAAAAATTAATGGCATTTGCAATTTTGTGTGGATTGTCTGGTGGATGTGTTTATGTTTTTGGTGCGGAAGGTCCTTTTATTGGTATTCATTTATTAAAAATATCACCGTCAATGTATGGTTTATTGGGATTAACACCTTACATTGGCACATTGCTTGGCAGTATTTTAGTAGTGCGTTTTGCAAAATATAATTCCATCGCAGTCATTAAATTTGCTTTTTTAATAGAATTAATTTCATCAATTGCAATGTTGATTTTATTTTTAATGCAAGACGTGAATTTATATTCAATGTTAATTCCAATGGGAATATTTTGTATTGGCAATCCGATCTTAACAGCAACCGCAATTACATTGGCGATGCAGCAAGATTCCGATAAATCTAATACATCTGCAGTTGCAAATTTCACATCAATTAGCATGCCTGTGTTATTAACATTTTTGTTAGGCGCAACACACATCGCTTCACCTTGGATCATGCCGGTGATTTTTTTGTTTGCATTATTATTGATGTGTACAATTTATCGGTTGGCGGTGCGGTGACACAGTGCCAAAATCCCACTTTTTCGTGTATGATGACCCCACAAATTTTTTATGGAGATCATCATGACTACACTTTCCGAATTACAATCAACCATTGCACAATTAACAGCGCGCGGAAAAGGATTATTGGCGGCGGATGAAAGCGTTCCGACCATTACGAAACGTTTGCAGGCAATTGGTGTGGAATCAACAGAAGAAACACGTCGTACATATCGTGATTTATTATTAATGACACCTGATTTAAATCAATATGTCAGCGGTGTTATTTTATTTGAAGAAACTTTAAATCAATCTGCGTTGGACGGAACGCCTTTTGCAAAAGCATTAAATGATCGTGGCATTGTTCCGGGAATTAAAGTTGATAAAGGATTAATTGCAATTAATTCGCAGAATCCAGAACAAATTACACAAGGTTTGGATGGATTGGGCGAGCGTTTACAGAAATATAAATCACAAGGTGCGCGTTTTGCAAAATGGCGAGCGGTTTATTCTGTTGGACATTGTTCTCCGTCCAAAGCAGTAAATGCCTTAAATGCAGTATCTTTAGCGCGTTATGCAGCAATTTGTCAAGACAATGGAATTGTCCCAATTGTTGAACCTGAAGTTTTAATTGATGGCGAGCACACAATCGAACAATGTGAAAAAGCATCCATGAAAGTATTACACAAAGTATTTTCGCAATTATATAAACAAAATGTTTTGCTCGAATATATTATTTTAAAACCAAGCATGGTCATTTCTGGAAAAAAATGTGCGAAACAATCTTCTGTAAAAGAAGTTGCTGAGGCGACAATGCGTGTTTTGAAACGCACTGTGCCAGCAGCGGTTCCATCTATTAATTTTTTATCTGGCGGTCAAACACCTGAACAAGCAACAGCACATTTACAAGCAATGAACGCAATGGGTAATTTGCCTTGGCATTTAAGTTTTTCTTACGCACGAGCTTTGCAAGAACCTTGCATGGAAAAATGGCGTGGCAAAGTGGACAATAAAAAAGCAGCTCAAGAAGTTTTTCTGCATCGTGCAAAGTTAAATCATTTGGCGACATTAGGAAAATACGTAGAATGACACCATAACTACGTGCTAAAATCTCTTTTTGAGTCATTGGGTTGATAGTAGTAATTCCAGCTCTGAAGGTTGATTAACTAAATTTTCAGATTTGAGGTGAGGTTGAAGGATAATTTATTGAGAAAAGCGGAGTTGACACGTTAGTCAATGAGCATTTTCGAAATAAATTATCCTTCAAGATCACCCAAAGATGAAAATTCTATTCTTAGCAGGAATTTTGACGGGGTTTGCGCAATGCATGGAAAGCGATTAGCACGATATGCATTTTTCGTTTTAGTGGCGGTTGCTACTTCTTGTCTTGCGATTACGGCGCCAGTTAAACCGGCGCCTGTTCCAGCGCCAGCGGTTGCCCCAACAACACCAGCTGTAATTCCAGCGGTCAACGCAGCAACAACACAACCAGCACAAATCACAACACCAATTGTTCCAGCACAAAACACAATACAAAATCCAAACGACAGCGCACAAATCTGGAATTTAAAAAATGCAGACATTCGCGCCGTTATTCAAACCGTTTCTGTTTTAACCGGCAAAAATTTTATTATTGATCCGCGCGTGCACGGAACAGTTACTTTGGTTTCGCAAAAACCAATGACACCAGATGAATTGTATCAAGTATTTTTATCTATGTTGCAATTATTGCAATACGTTGCAATTCCATCGGGAAATATAATTAAAATTGTGCCGTCGATGGATGCGAATGCATTATCACGACAAGTTGCAACAAAAAATAATCCTGGAATCGGCGATGAAATTGTTGTGCGTGTTGTTCCGGTGAATCATGTCTCTGCAACTGAATTAGTGCCTGTTTTAAGACCTTTAATGTCACAATCGGGAAGTGTCACAGCATATTTACCATCAAACGCATTAATTTTAGCGGGCACGGCATCAAACATAAAACGTTTGGTAAATGTCATTCATCAAATGGATGTTGCGAATTCCGATCAAATTACTGTTGTGCATTTACATTATGCAAATGCGAAAAAAATTGTCTCCATTATTAAATCATTGCAAAGCGGCGCTGCATCACAAGGTGTTGCGAGTAATGCAACAGTTGCATCAGACAGCGAAAATAATAGTATTTTAATCAGCGCGAATTTAGCAAATCAATTAGAAATGAAAAATTTAATTAATGAATTAGATCAACCAGGTTCTGGCGGTGATGATACACGCGTTGTTGTTTTAAATTATTTAGATGCAAAAAAACTAGCGCCGATTTTAACAAAAGTCGCGCAAGGTATGACTGTTTCGGAAGCAGAAGCAACTGGAAAAACAGCGGCAACCTCAACAAGCAGCGGCGGCAGCAATGTTTCTGTTCAAGCAGAAATTAGCACGAATGCAGTTATTATTCATGCGCCAAAAGCGATGATGACAGGTTTATTACGCGTGATTCGTCGACTTGATACAAAACCAAAAGAAGTATTAGTCGAAGCAATCATCGTAAAAATAGATGAAAATTTATTAAATAAATTAGGTATTGTCTGGGGAACATCAGATGGCGCTGCAATTGCAGCGGGTTCAACAGCAACTGCATCTGCAACATTGGGATCTGATAATACATTTGCAATGAATGCGAATCACAATTTTGGATTTTTACCAGATGGTAATTTAATTGCGATATTACATGCATTAAAACAAAATAGTGCAACCGATGTATTGGCAACGCCATCAGTTGTTGTTTTGAATAATGAAAAAGCAAGCATTACTGATGGACAAAATCTTGGTTTGGCAAATACACAATATCAGGGTGCGTCATCGGCGACGACTGGGAATGCAGCTCAAAATATTGTGACACCGTATAATACAATTAAGCGTACCGATGTTGCATTGAGTTTGGATGTTACGCCGCATATTAGTCCCAACAACATGATACGCATGGCACTGTTGCAACAAGATAATACTGTCGTAGAAGCGACTGCTTCAGACAGTAGTGTTGGCAGCGGAGACAGCAATGATAATCCCACACTTGATACCAGCAAAATCAAAACATACGTGCTTGTTAAAAGCGGTGATATTTTAGTGCTCGGTGGTTTAATGAATAATACAGATGAAAAAACCACTGAAAAAATACCTGTTTTAGGCGAATTACCAATCATCGGACATTTATTTCGTTATGACACACATCAAATTAAAAAAACAAGTTTGATGGTATTTATTCGCCCCGTGATTATGTCGAAACATTCTGCAAATAAACAAACTATGAATCGTTATGCTTATATTCGGCATCAAGAAGTAGATTTAGCAACGAATGCAGTGACAAAACCAGGTTCGGTTCCATTATTGCCGCGATTAAAAGAACCCACTGCAAAATTGCCACCGCCGATTGCACCGATGCCACAATTACCGCAACCGAGCGCAACAAAAATGAATGCGGATGTGAAAAAAAATTATTCGGAAGTTCATGAGTGAGCGTGCGAGTGAAGCGAACATATGGTGAGCGAGAATCCTCAAAAAAAATTTCACCGTTTATCTTTTCATTTTGCGAAAAAAAATGGTGTTTTTTTACAATCTGAAAATGAAAACTCCGCATCAATTTGTTATTTACCAACTGTCAATCCAGAAACATTAGTTGAATTACGCCGCTATTTTCAAAAGCCAATTGAATTAATTCCTGTTGCGCAAAATGATTTTGAAAAATTATTATCAAAAGCATACGAAACATCAACAAGCTCTGCAATGGCTGCAATTACAGACATCGAAGAAGATTTAGATTTACAAACGATGATGTCGGAATTACCCAAAACAGCTGATTTATTAGAAACAGAAGATGATGCACCTGTTATTCGCTTAATTAATGCAGTTTTAACACAAGCAATAAAACAATCTGCTTCTGATATTCATTTTGAAACATTTGATGAACGATTAGTTATTCGTTTTCGCATTGATGGTTTGTTGCGTGAAGTATTAGAACCGCCGCGTGGATTAGCGCCATTATTAACTTCACGTGTAAAAGTCATGGCGAAATTAGATATTGCAGAAAAACGTTTGCCGCAAGATGGTCGTATTTCACTTAAAATTGCAGGACGAAGTGTCGACGTGCGTGTTTCAACTATTCCAACACATCACGGCGAGCGAATTGTATTACGTTTACTGGATAAACAAGCAGTGCCACTTGATTTATCAAAATTAGGAATGTCAGACGAAAGTTATCACGCAATGATAGATTTAATTGCACACCCACACGGAATTATTTTAATGACAGGTCCAACAGGATCTGGAAAAACAACAACACTTTATGCAATGTTAACAACATTAAATAATGCAACACGAAATATTTTAACGGTTGAAGATCCAATCGAATATTATTTATCTGGCATTGGTCAAACACAAGTTAATACCAAAATTGGCATGACTTTTGCGCGCGGATTACGCGCAATTTTGCGGCAAGATCCAGATATTGTGATGGTCGGAGAAATTCGAGATTTAGAAACAGTTGAAATGGCAATTCAAGCGAGTTTAACAGGACATTTAGTGTTATCCACTTTACACACAAATAGCGCAATTGGTGCGATTGCGCGTTTGCGCGACATGGGTGCAGAACCATTTTTATTATCATCAACCATTATCGGCGTTGCATCACAACGTTTAGTGCGTGTGTTATGTCAATATTGTAAAGTGCCTGAAATTGCAGATGATTCGATTCGCAAATTAATGAATATGAGCGACGATCCAGAAAAATTTAAAATTTATAAACCGAAAGGTTGTGATCGATGCGGTCAAACTGGTTTTCACGGACGTATTGGAATTTACGAAGTTATTCCGCTCGATACAAAATTACAAGCGATGATTCATTCCAATCAAAGTGAAGCGGATATGGAACATTATGCGAGAACATTTTCAAAAAGTATGCGATACGATGGATTTAGAAAAGTATTGTTAGGTGAAACAACTGTTGAAGAAGTATTACGTGTTACGGCAGAAGATTAATGACCGCATTTCAATACATCGCACTTGACTCAAACGGCAAACGCATCAAAGGTGTTGCTGAAGGCGATTCTGCACGTGCAGTGCGACAACAATTACGCGAAAAACAATTAACACCATTAACTGTCGATGCAATTTCAGGACAAGTCACCCAAAAAAAATCATCAGATTCATCGAGAAAATCGCTATTTTCTTGGGGTGCGCGAAAAATATCGCCAGCTGATTTATCTTTAGTAACAAGACAAATGTCAACATTATTGCAAGCAGGAATTCCTGTTGATGAAATGTTAACTGCCGTTTCAGAACAAACAGAAAAACAATCTATCAAACAAATTTTATTAGGTGTGCGCGGAAAAGTATTAGAAGGTTACGCATTAGCAGATGGCATGAATGATTATCCCGCTGCATTTCCAGCATTATATCGCACAACCGTTGCAGCAGGCGAACGCACTGGAAAATTAGGGCAAGTATTAGATCAACTTGCCGAATACACTGAGAAGCAACATTATATTCGACAAAAAATAAAACAAGCTTTAGTTTATCCAATCATGATGATGAGCGTTTCACTTTCTATTGTAATATTTTTATTAATTTATGTTGTGCCAAAAATTATTAATGTTTTTTCACAAACAAATCAAACATTACCATTAGCAACACAAATTTTAATTGGTATCAGTCAGTTTGTGCAAAATTATGGATTATATTTACTCGGCGCAATTATTATTTTTATTTTTTTATGGGCGCGCGCATTAAAAACAAAAACATTTCGCAGAAAAGTGCAAGTGATGATGTTGAAAATTCCCGTGATTGGTCGAGCAATTAAAACAATTAATGGCGCACGATTTGGAAGAACGCTTGGTATTTTAAATGCAGCTTCCGTTCCAGTTTTAGAAGCCATGCATGCAGCGGTTGGATTAGTGAAACCATTGCCGATGTCTGAAAAAATTGAACAAGCGATTACACAAGTGCGCGAAGGATCGCCCATTCACGTTGCATTACAAAAAACAGATTGTTTTGCGCCGATGTTTTTACATTTAGTTGCAAGCGGTGAAGCAAGCGGTCAATTAGATTCTATGCTGGAAAAAGGCGCAAGTTATTTAGAAAAAGATGTTGAAGGATTAATTCAAACAGCGTTAACTTTATTTGAACCTTTGATGATTTTAGTGATGGGTGGTATCGTGTTATATATTGTGTTGGCGATTATGTTGCCTATTTTTGCGTTGGATAATGTGAGTTGAGGAAAAATATGTTAATGAAAAAAAGTATTATACGCGGCTTCACTTTAATCGAAGTCATGGTCGTTGTTGTTATTCTCGCTATTTTAGCGGCAATTATTGTGCCGAATATTTTAAAACGTCCTGAACAAGCGAAAATGACTGCTGCGCAACAGGGTATTTTAGGCATTCAAAATGCAATGGCGTTATATAAATTGGATAATGGATTTTATCCGTCCACATCACAAGGTATTCAAGCATTGGTTACAAAACCGAGCAGCTCGCCCACCCCGCAAAATTGGGCATCAGGTGGTTATTTGAAAAAATTACCAGTTGATCCATGGGGAAATAAATATCATTACTTGCATCCAGGTCAACATGGCAGTATTGATATTTGGTCAAATGGTCCGCCGGGCAGCACAAAGAAAATTGGAAATTGGAATGCGACTCAATAATCGCGGTTTCACTTTAATTGAAGTATTAATTGTTCTTCTTATTACTGCCATCATCACCGCAGTTGCTGTTGTTGCATTCGGACAATTTGGTCGCGGACGTCGCGAAAAAATTATTGTCGATCAATTTGTCCGTGTTATTTCTGTTGCGCAACAACAAGCAATTTTAACGCCTGAAGTATTAGGTTTGAGTGTGACAAATAAAGGTTATCAATTTTATCAATATGAAATTGAACTTGAAAAAAAAACCGGTGAATGGAAATCATTACAAAATGATGCATTATCTAATTCAAATGCATTTAGAAAAGTATTTAACGCAGATATAAAATCAATTTCTGCATTTGAATCGAGCGATTCCAAAAAAACTGATCCACAAATTTTATTTTTGCCAAGCGGTTTTGTAACGCCGTTTGTTTTAGAATTAAATGGCGCGAAGAATCATTTTTTAATTACAGTGAAAAATAATGGGGTTGTTGTTGTGAAATGAAAAAACAAAAAGCATTTACATTAATTGAAGTTTTAATTGCATTATTAATTATTGCAATCGCACTTGGCGCTGCAATTAAAGCAACAAATGACAGCGTGCACACAGCAATTCTTGTGCGTGATGATGTCACTGCACATTGGGTTGGATTAAATGTTTTATCTGAAATGCAAACTGGAATTATTCCTGCGCCCAAAGCAGGAAATAATGTATCAGGCAAAACAAAAATGCTAAATCAAGAATGGAATTGGGATGCGCAAAGTATTTCATCATCACAATTATCTGGTCTTACACAAATTACAATTAAAGTGAATTTACGAAATAAATTAATTACATCAGTGGAGGGTTATGTTTAATAAAATCCGCCGATCGCAAAAAGGTTTTACATTAATTGAAATTCTTGTCGCGCTTATGATCTTTGCAATTTTAGGTGTATTAGCTGCGATGAGTTTGCATACTATTATTAAATCACACGAACAATTAAAAAAATCTGATAAACAATTATTGCAATTACAAATCACGATGACATTATTGCGACGCGATATTGCTCAAGCGATTGATAGAAAAATTCGTAATTCAGATGGACATTCAGAAGCTGCATTTGTTGCATCTGGCGGTGGCGGAATTACTTTTACGCGCACTGGACTATTAAATCCATTTAATTTAAATCGACAAAGCAATATGCAGCGTATCGGTTATGTTATTAGAAAAAATAAATTAGAGCGATTAACGTGGGACGTACTCGATCAACCGCCACATGCAGAAGCTGAATCACAAGTATTATTATCAAATGTGCAATCTATTCAGTGGCAATTTATTGCGGATGATGGATCGAAATCATCGAGTTGGCCGCCATCAACTGGAACGAATATGCAGCAAGAAAGTCAATCGCCATTACCAAAAGTAGTTTTAATGGTGATGCATTTAAAAGATGCGGGTGTGATACAAGGTGTTTTTCCTGTTCCTGCAAGAGGTATTTATGCGCAAGCGCAATAAATATTTTTATAAAGGCGGTGCGCTTATTAGCGCATTATTTATAACGGCAATCGCTGCAATTATTTCAGTTGCATTAATTGTGCAACAACGATTATTAATTCATGAAGGTGGTTTGATTATCAGCTCAGATCAAAGTTATTTAAATTTACAAAGTTTGCAAATAATTGCTGGAAATGAAGTGATAAAATATGCATCGCAATGGGCGAATACAAAAAATCCACCAGCGCAATTTGTGCCACTCAAAACCAAACTGCCGAAGATAAAATTAAATAACATGGTATTAACAGGAACGTTAGATGACGAACAAGGTAAATTTAATATTAATGAATTAGTTTACACTGCAAATCAGCCGAAATTTGTTGCGTTGCTGCAAGCAGTTGTGCAAGGTATTCCGCAAACAACGGCGAACAATATTGCACAAGCAATTACAATTTGGATGACAAGCAATTCACAAGATCCGTATTATTTATCATTACATCCTGCATATCGTGCGCCAGAAACAGAAATGGCAAACATCAGTGAATTAAGATTGGTAAATGGTGTGACGCCACAAATTTTTTCTGCATTGGAACCTTATATTACAGCATTACCAATTGCGCCGCCGGCATCAGCAAATCAAAGTGTAAATAATACAGCAAATGCAAATACACCGAATTCTCCGGCAAATTCTACAAATCCCGCTGCGCCAGCTGATTCAAATGCAGCTGCAAATCCAGCAGCTCCAACAAATCCAAATGCACCTGCAAATCCAACTACACCAGCAAATCCAACAAGTCCAACAACAGCAAATAATCAAACTGAAACACCAATTAACATTAACAGCGCTTCCGCACCTGTTTTTTTAACAATGGATCCAACACTCACATTACCTCAAGCAGAAAGTTTAGCGGCTTGTCGAAAAAAATACGGTGTTTTTGCCGATACCAATACATTTCTCAAAAATTGCGCGCAACCTGCTGGAATTGCAACTTTAAATAATATGACAACGACCAGCCAGTATTTTTTAGTCGAAGAACAAGCAGAATATGATCATCATTTGGTGCAATTGAAAAGTTTATTAGTTACACAACCGCAAAAAAATAATACACTGAAGGTAGTAGTTGTGTGGCAGGAATTTGTATAGAAAGTGTGAGTGTGAGTGTGAGTGGGAAAAATAGGTAAAAACTATGTTCATCCTACAATTATTAAATGACAAAACTGCTGACTGGTTCGAAATTAATGATGCCGGTGAAGTTATTTCGCGCCAACATTTTTCTGAAATTTCACAATGTCCAAAAGTAAATCCTGATGCAAATTTAATTGTTTTGTATCCCGGTGAAAAAATCAGTATCGTCACTGCAAAATTACCAAAAATGCGCGCGTCAGAAAAATTACAAGCAATTCCATTTGTGATTGAAGAACAATTAGCTGACAATCCAGAAGCAATTTTAGTAACAGTGGGTGATACAAATACTGATGGCGCAACTATTATCGGCGTTACAGATAAAGCGGCATTTGAAACGCAAATAACTGCATTACATGACGCAAATTTATATCCGCGTAGCTTAATTCCGGATTTTTTAGCATTATCGTGGGAAGCGGAAACATGGTCTGTGCTAGTGCAAAATCAAATGGCAATAGTGCGCACTGATTTTCAAAATGGATTTTCAGTTGACGCACAAAATTTATTATTTTTTTTAGAATTACAATTAACGAAAACAAAAAAACCAACGAAAATTATTTGTTGGCAAGAAAATAATATTATTGATCAAGTTGCATTTGAAAAATTACACATTCCAATTGAAATACGTGGTGAATCTAAATATGGCTATTTTGATGCTAAAAATTTAAGTATAAAACCACCATTAAATTTTTTGCAGGGAAAATATAGACCCAAAACACAATCTTCTGATCTACGAAAAAATTGGATGATGTGTGCAACAAGCGGCGCAGCATTGATTACATTTTTATTTTTAAGTCAAATTGCGCAGTGGATTTATTTTCAGCATCAAGCGATTGCGCTTGAAAATAAAGTAACGGAAGTGTATCGCACTTTATTTCCAAATTCTAAAGATGTTTTAGAACCCCATTTTCGCACAGCTTCTTTATTAAAAAAATATACAGCAGCAGCGCAAGACAGTGAATTTTTAAAAGTGTTTGGAATTGCCGGAAAAACAGTGCTCGCATTTCCTAGCATTCACACACAATCTATTCAATTTGAAAATCATCAATTAACTTTAACGGTGAATGCAAAAAATGTTGATGTGTTAAGTGAATGGTCGCAATCATTACGCGCACAAGATATGCAAGTATCGCAGCGTGTTTTGAGCACTGCAAAAGATAATTTAAGCGCTGAAATGACAGTGAAGGAAAATTCATGAACGTACCTGACAATATTAAAAATTGGTGGGGTGGTTTATTAGATCGCGAACGTCAAATGTTAATGATTGGCGGAATTGCTGTCGGTATTTTTTTGATATACGCAGCAATTTGGAGTCCATTGTCAGATGCTGTGCAAGATAGAAAAACAGAAGTCGTCACACAAAGAAAATTATTACATTATTTGCAAAATGCATCATCGACAATTACAGAATTAAAAACAGAAGGCATTCAAGTAAGTGCTGCGAGCAATGCTGATTTATTATCATTAGCAGAACAAACTTTATCACAACAAGATTTATCTAATTTTTTAAAACAAGTTCAACAACCAAAACAAAATCAAATTGCATTAACATTTCAAAGTGTGCCATTCGATAAATTAATGCAGTGGTTGCAAACATTAGCAACGCAACATGGTGTACGTGTTACACAATTATCTGCGCAACGGTTAGCTATGATTGGAACGGCGAATGTGAAGATGACGTTGGCGGTTGGTGCTGCGTAATTTTTTTATGCAAGCGCAGAATATTTTTTTTCTTCTACATCATATGCAAAAATCTCACCAGTTTTAATATTAAAAAACCACCGATGAATTTGCAATTGCTTTTTGTCAACGCGTTCTTTAATCCAAGGAAATGTTAAACAATTTTCATATGAATGTGTTAATGCTTTTTTTGCAATGATTTCTTCATCGCGTGATTTATCTTGCAAATCAATTAATGAAACCCAATTTGAAATAAAATCATTTTGTTTTAATTGCGCTTCATTCATTAATGCATGAATTCCACCGCATTGACTGTGTCCAAAAATAATTAAATGTTTTACATGCAAATAACAAATGCCAAATTCTAATGCGGCACTGGTGCCGTGATGTTTTTCATCGCATTCGTAAGGAGGAATAATATTTGCTACGTTGCGTGCAACAAATAAATCACCAGGATCGCATTGTAAAATTAAAGATGGATCGACACGTGAATCACAACATGCGACAACCATCGTTTCGGGATTCTGTCCACGTAATGCAAGATGACGCATCACAGATTGATCGCCTGTTGCATATTGTTTTCGAAATTCAAAATAGCCAGATAATATTTTTTTCATAGAAAACTACTTACTACATTTTACGCTAATCATGCACGCATGATGATTATAATTCATAGGCACTTTTACAGGAGGTAGCATCGCATCTTTTAATTCAAATACCCATGGTTGCGCTGGTCTTTTATTTTGAATTAAAGATAATGCATATTGTGCGCGTGGTGAAGCATGTGCAGCGCGCTGAAACCACAGAATACTTTCTGGCTCATTGCGTCTTGTGCCAAGACCATAAAAATATTGATAACCAACAGCGTATTGCGCTGGTATTACATTTTGATTTGCAGCATATAAATAATATGCAAATGCAACTTTATAATCGCCGCATCGATATGCATCATTACCGTGATGATATGCATTTACACCAGGACCATTACAACTTGATAATAAAAACACGGTACAAATAGAGATAAAAATAAAAATATTTCGCAACATAATTATTCACCGCTCGTTAATGTTTGAATGGGAAGTGCTAATTTTTCAAGTGTGCCGTTGTAATTTAATACGACATAATGTTTTGCAATACGCGTAACAGTTGCATTTCCAGGTACGCTACTGCCAACTTGATACACTTCAGCAGGCGCAGAAGGTGATGAAATTAATGCGCGTGATTGAGTTGGCATATCCGGAATGACAATTGTGCCTTCAAGTGTGAGTTGTAATTGTGTTGTTGGTAAATCACTAAGATTAGCAGCATAAACACCAAATAAATGTAATTTTGCCAATGGTTGTAAATGCATTGGCGCGACAATAGATTTTGCAGACGTGATTGCAGCATGATGTGTTTTAAATGTGTCGACCAAATCACTCATTGCCCATAATAATAAAATAGCGAATAGCGCAGCAATCGCGAGTGGCGTGTGATGATCGCGGCGAATCTGATCTAATTGCGTTTGCCATTGTGCCATGCGAATTTTACCCACCTTTGACCATGATTTATTGTATCCTAAAACAGGCTCAGTGGTTATACTGACGACTTTTTAGTGGGCGAGGGTGGAATCGATGAATTATAACAAAGCAGCTTATTTAACAAGCGCAACGACACTTGAGCAATTGCCCATGGATGACGGTCATGAAGTTGCTTTTATTGGGCGTTCTAATGCTGGAAAATCAAGCGCGATCAATGCCATTACCAATGTGACTGGATTGGCGCGAACGAGTTCGACGCCGGGTCGCACACAAATGATTAATTATTTTGTAATTGATGATGCGCATCGATTAGTGGATTTACCAGGATACGGTTTTGCAAAAGTGCCGCCCGCGGTTAAAATGCGCTGGCAAAATTTGATTGTCGATTATTTAGAAACACGAAAATCGCTAGCCGGCTTGATTTTAGTAATGGATAGTCGACATCCATTAAAAGATCTTGATCAGCAAATGATTGCATGGTGTGTTGATTTTCAAGTGCCTTTACATATCTTGTTGACAAAAGCTGATAAACTAACGAAAAGTGCACAGCAAAATGCTTTATTTACAGTAGAAAAAGCATTATCAACCATGGGTGATATTTCCGTGCAATTATTTTCAGCACTGAAAAAAACGGGTGTTGATGCAGCAAGAAAAAAAATCGATGTTTTTTACGGATAACGGTTAATGAAAAACACTTACACAAAAAACGAGGCAATTTCTTGGCCCATCCCAAATTATTGGGATGCGCTCGCGCTCGTTTTAGTATTAGGCGCTTTGATTGTTTTTGTATTAGGCGCAGGTGAAATGGTCGGACATTTTCATCTCGGCGAAAAAATTATTATTTCATTAAACCCTGAAAAATTGCCTTATTATGCATTGCGAAGTGTAATGCGCATGTTAATTGCATTGGGATGTTCGCTTATTTTTACTTTTACAATAGGAACACTTGCTGCAAAAAATAAACATGCAGAACGTTTTTTAATTCCTGTAATTGATATTTTACAATCCGTTCCGATTTTAGGTTATTTATCTTTTACTGTTGTGGGATTTTTAGCATTATTTCGCGGCAATATGTTGGGCCCTGAATGCGCGTGCATTTTTGTTATTTTTACAGCGCAAGTGTGGAATATGACCTTAAGTTTTTATCAAAGTTTGCGTAGCGTGCCGGAAGATTTAAAAGAGGCGGCGATGATGTTTCGATTATCGGCGTGGCAAAAATTTTGGCGCGTTGAAGTGCCATTTGCAATGCCGGGATTAATTTGGAATACGATGTTGTCGATGTCAGCAAGTTGGGTTTATTTAGTCGCATCCGAAGCAATTACGGTTGCGAATCAAAATATCACATTACCTGGAATTGGTTCTTACATCGCACTCGCAATCTCTCATGCTGACAAAACAGCTATTTTTTATGCTATTTTAGCAATGTTTATAGTTATTTTTTTATATGATCAATTATTATTTCGTCCGCTTGTTGCGTGGGGTGAAAAATTTAAAGCAGAAGAAAGTGCGAGTGAAGTTGTATCAAAATCATGGGTGCTAGATTTATTTCAGCGCGCCGAATTTTTTCAATTTTTAGGTTATTATTTAACACGATTAGGCGATGCATTTGTCAATTTAAAATATTTTCGTCGACGTCATAAAATAATCATGACACATCATATTTCTTTTTGGCAAAAGTGTTTAATTACGTTGTGGAATATTATTTTATGCGCTGCGATTATTGTTGCGGCAACGGTGCTTTATCATTTTATTTTTTCGAGCGTGACATCAGCGCAAGCAGGACGTGTTATCTATTTGGGAATGATTACCGCGTTTCGCGTGATTAGTATGATTATTATCAGCTCGATTATTTGGTTGCCAATTGGTGTGTGGATTGGATTAAATCCGCGTGCATCTCAAATCGTGCAACCAATCGCGCAGTTTTTAGCGGCTTTTCCAGTAAATTTATTATTTCCTATTGCTGCAATTCTCATTATGACTTACAAATTGAATGTAAATATTTGGACGTCACCACTCATGATTTTAGGCACGCAATGGTACATTTTATTTAATGTAATTGCAGGTACCGTTGCGATTCCGAAAAATTTAAAGATGGCGGTCGACACATTAAATGTGCGTGGTTGGTTGTGGTGGAAAAAATTAATTTTACCCGGTATTTTTCCGTATTATATTACCGGTGTTATTACAGCAGCAGGCGGTGCATGGAATATTAGTATTTTATCTGAAGCTGTCACATGGGGAAAAATTCAATTACATGCGACAGGATTAGGTGCCTATATTTCTGATGTAGTGTATCGCGGTAATTTTCCAGATATTGCATTAGGTATCACTGTAATGTCACTCTATGTTTTATTGATTAATCGTTGTGTTTGGCGACCATTGTATAATTTAGCGGAAAGACGGTATCAGATTAGATAATATTTTATAAGTCGGAGTACCGATATGTCACAAAATAATCCCATCATGTCCGTCCACGACATCAAAAAATCTTTTAAGAAAAAAGGTGCGCATGAATTATTGGTTTTAGAAAATGTTAATTTTGATGTGAAAGAAAATGAAATCATTGCGATTTTAGGAAAATCAGGTTCAGGAAAATCGACTTTATTGCGTATTTTAGCAGGTTTAGTGCACGCGACTTCTGGCACAGTACATTATCGTGATCAATTAATTTTAGAACCGGTTAATGGATTGACGATGGTGTTTCAACAGTTTGCATTATTACCTTGGCTTACTGTTTTAGAAAATGTGGAATTGGGTTTGGAAGCGCAAGGTGTTTCAAAAAAAGAAAGACGCGAACGCGCATTAAAAGCAATTGATATTGTGGGTCTCGATGGATTTGAATCAGCGTATCCAAAAGAATTATCGGGCGGTATGTCGCAACGTGTTGGATTTGCGCGCGCACTCGTTGTTGATCCAGAAATATTATTAATGGATGAACCGTTTTCTGCACTGGATGTTTTAACTGCAGAAAATTTACGGAATGATTTAATTGATATTTGGCAATCGCATAAAACAAATATTAAATCCGTGATTTTAGTAACGCATAATATTGAAGAAGCGGCGTTAATGGCAGATCGCATTTTTGTATTTGCAAATAATCCCGGCTATATTCGCAAAGTAATTTCAGTTGATATGCCGCATCCGCGTAATCAACAAGATCCTATTTTTCGTGATATTGTTGATGAAATTTATACATTAATGACAACGCCGATCGGTGTTGAAATACCCGAAAAAATTCCAAAACAAAAAGTGGTCGCGGTTAATTATTTATTACCTAATGTAGGCGTTTCTGAATTAACTGGATTTATTGAAACGTTAGCGGCGCCGGAATATACAAATAAAAAAGTTGGCTTACCGGAATTAGCAGAAGAATTGCATTTTGAAATTGACGATTTATTTCCAATTACAGAGGCGCTGGAAATTTTACGTTTTGCCCAGGTTTTTGAGGGTGAAATTGAATTAACACAAACTGGCAAAGCATTTGCGGAAGCAGATATTTTAGCGCGCAAAAAAATATTTGCAGAACATTTACTGGAATATGTTCCGATCGCAAAATATATTCGAAATTATTTAGATCAAGAACCGGATCATGAAGCATTAGAAAATGTTTTCACCAAAGAATTAGAGAAAACACTTGCAAAACAAGCTGCGGAAACCGTATTAACCGTAATGATTGATTGGGGTCGTTATGCTGAATTGTTTGCGTATGATTATAATACGGGGATGCTCAGTTTAGAAAATCCGTAGAGCATTTTTTATTGAACAGAGGGTGACTGAGACTCTGTGATTGCAACACTTTTTTGTTCAGCTTATACTGAAACCTGACTTGCAATTGAGTATCGGCGACAAGGAGTGGGTCGTGAAAAATAAAACCATAGGAAATGATTTTATTATATTACTCGCTAGATTGTTATTTTCTTCCGCCTATATTTTTTCTGGATTTGATAATTTAATTTATTTTAAAGCAGCCGTACAAGAGGTGGCTGTTTCAGGTATGCATTGGCACGCAAGTGCATTAACCGCAGCGTCAGCTCTGTTGGAAATAGGTTGTGGTTTAATGATAGTAGTAGGATTTTTTGCTGATTTGGCAGCACTATTAATTGGTTTTTTTACAGCGTTTGCTGCATTTTCTATCCATCATTTTTGGAGTTATCCGTTAGCGCAACAACATATTCATTTAGTATTATTTTTCTTAGATCTTTCTTTAGTTGGCGCATCGTTATATGTTTATCAGGCTAGTGTTGGTAAATATGCTATAGGTAAGGGTCGATTTTCATTAGCAGCATGTTTGGCTAAATATTAATAATACATAGAATACAAAAAATATTTTATTTAAGGAGAGTGAAATGCGTCAACGGATACGTTTTATTATTTCTGGTGTTGCATTGTGTGCCGCTGTTTTTACGTTAAATGTGAATGCCAACACGCATTCTGATCATAAAATTACGCAGCAACATGCTATTCGATATATTGCCTATAAACCGTTTTCCAATTTCCCACTTTCTGGTGCTGTGTTAGTCGGGCATACTTTACGTGTATCGGGTGTTGGTGGTGATATTCAAAAAAATGGCAAAATGTCCAGTGATTTTGCAAAACAGGCTTCTCAAGCAATGAATAATGTTGGCCTACTGTTGAAAGAAGGTGGTAGTAGTTACGCTGATGTTACAGCATGTCAGGTATATTTAGTTCATATGCGAGATTCAAAAATATTTAATGGCATCTATAAAACTTATTTTAAACCAGGACGCTATCCAGCAAGAACTATGGTTGCAGTGAAAGAGCTTGTGGGACCGGATCAGCAAGTAGAAGTGACGTGTGATGGTGTGCGGCAGTAAATTCTTTTTTTGAGTTTGCGCTAATTAGTTTTATTGCCCACATTGTTTTTGAATTGCACGCAAAACATGCTTTATTTCTGGCTTTTTATCAAACCAGAGATAAAAACTTTCAGCGGCTTGTTCGATTAACATTCCCAAACCATCATTTTTAAAAAAAATATTTCGACGTTCACCGTAATTCAAGTCATATAAAAATGTGTTTGATAAATCTAATTGCAAATCAGTATTAAAATTTATTCTTGAATCTGTATTTGCAGTATTAATAATTAAATCAAATTGTTTTTCATGCGCTAAAATTTTAATTGGAAAACGTGATGCAAAAAACATAATTAATTTTTCTGTATTTTCAATCGTGCGATTATAAATAAAAATTTTATTCGGTTTTTCTCGAATAATTTCACCTAAAATTCCGCGTGCTGCGCCGCCTGCGCCTAAAATTAAAATATTTTTTCCGGACACATTAAAATAATTATTTTTTAAATCACGAATAAATCCAACGCCATCTGTATTATCACCAATACAAATATTATTTTTAAAAATAAAAGTATTTACCGCTCCTGCTAATTTTGCGCGATCAGTTAATTGATCTGCGTATTCAAAAGCCTGTATTTTAAAGGGTATGGTGATATTCGCACCCAATCCACCTTGTGCACGAAACGCATCGACCGTATTTTTAAATTGATCGAGCGGCGCTAATATTTTTTGATAATCAATTGTCATGTCAAATTGTTTTGCAAATGCCGTATGTATTTGTGGAGACAAACTGTGCGAAATGGGATTTCCGAAAACGGCGTATTTCGACATAAAATTTCTCATTCATTTTTTAAAACGCGTATGATACGTGATTGACACGATTGAGTCGATTGCGCATAATGCGACGATATTGAGAATGATTCTCATTAAAAAGTGAGAGTGGGAGTAAAAAATCTACATGTTTAATCAACAAAATAAAAAATTATCGATTTTCTCTTTAATGCTGGTTGTTTTTGGTCCTGGTCTTGTCGTCATGTTTGCAGACACCGATGCCGGCAGCATTATTACTGCTGCACAAAGCGGCGCATTATGGGGTTATAAATTATTATCACTACAATTTATTTTGATGCCGATTTTATTTATCGCGCAAGAATTAGCAGTGCGTTTGGGAATTGTAACAGGAAAAGGTCACGGCGAATTAATTAAAAATAAATTTGGAAAAGTGTGCGCGTGGATTTCAGTCAGCACATTAATTATTAGTTGCATCGGCGCAATGTTAAGTGAATTTAGCGGATTAGCGGGTGTTGGAAATTTATTTGGCGTGCCAACTTATATTGTGATGATTTTAGTTGTCGCATTTTTAAGTATGGTTGTTTTTACCGGTTCATATCGTCGCGTTGAACGCATCGCATTATTATTTGGTTTATTTGAATTAGTTTTTTTTATTGTTGCGTGGATGGCGCATCCGTCTTTACATGAAATGTTAGATAGCATCGTGAACGTGCCAATTAATAATCATCAATTTTTATTTTTAGCTGCGGCGAATATTGGCGCAGTAATTATGCCGTGGATGGTGTTTTATCAACAATCTGCTGTCATCGATAAAAAGCTTAAAATAAAGCATTTAAAAGCAGCGCGATTAGATACTGCAATTGGTGCTGTGATCACACAATTAATTATGGCGGCAGTATTAGTTTGCACTGCCGCAACCATTGGAAAAAAAAATCCAGGTGCGCCACTTGATACAGTACATCAAATTTCAGAATCATTGATTCCATTTTTAGGCGACACCGCAGGAAAAATTTTATTTGCAATTGGAATGACAGGCGCTGCATTAATCGCTGCAATTGTTGTTTCACTCACTGCCGCATGGACTTTAGGTGAAGTTACTGGTTTTAAACATTCACTCGAACATCACCCAAAAGAAGCGCCATGGTTTTATGCAACATATATTTTTATTTTAATTGTGGGTGCAATTGTTGTGATGTCAGGAATTAATTTGGTGAATTTAAGTGTCGGCGTGACAGTGATGAATGCATTATTATTACCGATTGTTTTAGGATTTTTATTTTTACTCGCGAGAAAAGCATTGCCGGAACAATATCGATTACGCGGTTTTTATGGCTATTTTGTCGCAATTATTTTATTTATTACTGCTGGATTTGGTTTGTATGCGGGATTAGTAGGTATATAATTAAAAATAAATTACTGAGATTTTTATGGTCGACACAATTGATAACGATGCGGAATGGAAAAAAACATTAAGACGTTTAGGTATAAATGATCCTGATGTATCAGAAGTGCGTCCGAATGATATTCTTTGGCTCGCAAAACAATGGCAATTTTTACAAGTTGTCGAAAGTGGCGGTCATCAAAAACCACTAGAAAAACCGCAATTAATTGAAGCAAAATCAGGTTGGACAATTATTAATTATGGTGATGCAATGGCAACATCGCCAGGCAAATGGATTTTTCGCGGCGGTTATTTTCAATTTACAGAAAATATGAATGATGAAGATGATGATGGAAGTTCTGGTCGCGGAATTGTAAATGGAAAACATGGAACGATTGTAAAACAAGCTTTCGATTCTGCTGCAGAAATAATTCAGCTTGCAAAAGAATTTGGATGGAGTGGCGTGCAAATTGTCGATGGTCATCCTGATATGCAACGCGCTGCTTGGGTTGAAGCATGTCGCATTGGTGTGAAATTAGATGGTTATGTTCCAGATGTTGAAGCAGAAAAAATACGTCGTCGAATTGTTTCGGAAACGCTGGGTGAAATGTACGAAGCGTTGAAAGAAACAGCGCAACCAAAACGTTAATAATAAATGCGTGCTAGCGCACTAAATTATTAAATGGATTATCGATGTGTAATGCCGAGTGGCGCTGCCGTCGGTGTTGTTGTGTTTGCGTGTGTTATCATTGGAGTTATTTTCGCTGTCATGCGCGTCGCAACTATTTCTTTGAGTTTTTCGTTATAAATATCTCTTCTTTCTGTTGTTCGATGTTTTATTGTATAGCTATCCCCAAATAAATCTTTTTCCATACTTGTTTTCTTGAAGTTTTTAGGTGGAACTGCATCAGCACATTGTTGTTGTTCGGTCTTATCTGCCGCAGCTATTGCTGCTTGTATTTCCGCGATTGTTGGTCTGAGTGTATTCCCACTTTTATCTAACAACGGTTTTTTTTCCCATTTTCCTTTTGCATTTTTAGACCATTGTTCGATGACACACTTTCCATCGCGATCCATTTTTATTGTGCTTGATCCATCATTGCGACCCATTATCGGCATTTCAGATGGACGTGCTTTTTGTCGTGTTATTGATGCATTTCCCAATAATGGACGAACGGTGTGATCAATCGCAGTGAGATATGCTGCTAGTGCAGCTAATTCAGCAGATTTTTTGTGATCAGCAAATATTGCATTGAGCGCAGTTTCTGATGATTTCAATTGTGCTGCAATATCTGCCAATAAAGCATCTGATTTTTTTAGCGCTTCACGATATTGTTCTTGATAAAAAGCCTCAGCGGTTGGCGTTATCATTTTGTCAGTAATATTTTTTAATTCTTCTTGTGCTGTTTGTAATTCTGCAAGACTTGTTTGTAATGGAGTTAATAACAGCTCATCAGTTTTTTTGCCAGATGCTTTGACATTTTTTATAATATCATGCAGCGCATTATGTGCTTCGCTAATAGTTTTTGCATTAGCTGAAATAGTAAAATATTGCTCCAGTGCATGCATTTCTTTGTAAGGCGATAATGATCTATATTGTGAATTGAATGCTAACTTATCAGGAGCATTTAACAATTTATCAATTTCTTTCAGGATAATATTTAGTTTTTTTGTACCATTGTCATACTCAACTAATTTTGTTTGACTGGCAGATGTTGAAAGTGGTCTTTTTGCAGCGCGCTCATTATATTCAGCAGCTATTAAAGTTCTTGCTGCAGTTAGCTGATTTTTTAAATCTGCTGCAGTGGGAGGTTTTGCTGATACTGCGCGTGCTTCACTTATATTATTTACGAAGTTAGCGTGACGACCCGTAAATTTAGCAACCATGACTGACCTCTAATCTTCTTGAACACGAAAAAGTATAGCACTTATTTCTTAAGGCAAGCTTAAAGCAGATAAAAAAAAGCCCCAAAAAACGGGGCTTTTGATGAACTAAATTAATTTTAGTTAACCATTTCTTTCAGTGCTTTTAACGGACGAACTTTAATTACGTTACGAGCAGGTTTTGCTTTAAACGTAGTTGGTTCACCAGTAAAAGGATTAATACCTTTGCGAGCTTTAGTTGCTGGTTTGTGAATGACTTTGCATTTCATTAAACCTGGAACTGTAAATTCGCCTGGTCTGCCTTTTTTCAGATGACTTTCTATTACTTCGCCCAACGCTTCAAAAATACCTGAAATTTCTTTGCGAGTAACACCAGTGCAATCTGCTAAGTGAGAATACAATTGTGCTTTTTTAAGGGGTTTTGTGACATTCAAAGAAGCGCTTTTGCGAACAGTTGCTTTGTGTGTTGCTTTCGCAGTCAGCTTTTTTGTAGTAGTTTTACGACCAGCTGCTTTTTTAGCAGTTTTTTTATGTTTAGTACGAGCCATCGTGAAATCCTCTTTTTGTTTGTTAATAGAACGAGTTAGCGAAAACGTTCTGAATAACAACATAGCACAGTTTTTTTCAAATGCGAACAAAAATACTGCATTTTTCGATAAAAAATGCATTTTTTGTAAAAAAAATGAGGAAAAAGTGAGAAAAATGGCTGTTTTTATAGTAAAACGTTAACTGTTAACCGTTATGCGTTAACCGTGTCCGAGGCAGATTTAAATTCACACCGCTATCGAATAACCTTAGAATAACCGCAACATTTGAATCTTGGTTTGAAATATATTAAACCTCAGACACGGTTAACGCGTAACGGTTAACGGTTAACGAATAACATCCTTGTTTTTCCCCAACCGCTCCTGTAAGATTCTCGTCCTCTAAGACCTACGGAAAATATGTTATGAAAACGTTTATGGCGAATGCGGAAACGACAGATCGCAAATGGTATATTGTGGACGCATCCGGAAAAACATTGGGCCGTTTAGCAAGCCGTTTAGCAGCACGTTTACGCGGTAAAAACCAAGCGGAATTTACACCGCATGCTGATATGGGCGATTGCTTTATCGTTACCAATGTAGATCAATTAAAAGTGACTGGAAAAAAAGCGGGTGAAAAATTTTATTATCGTCACTCAAATTATCCAGGTGGTTTGAAACAAGAATCATTTGAAAAATTACATGCACGCAAACCAGAACGTGTGTTGGAAATTGCGGTAAAAGGCATGTTACCGAAAGGTCCATTAGGTCGCAAAATGTATAATCGTATGAAGATTTATGCTGGCGCTGCACATCCGCACGCTGGGCAAAATCCAGAAGTACTCGATAAACTTTAATCAAAGAGAAAATGAATGGCTACTAAGTCAGCAAAACAACAATACGGAACAGGTCGTCGCAAAACATCTCGCGCACGCGTTTTTTTAAAAGCAGGCAAAGGAAATATTTCTGTTAATACACTTTCGCTCGAACAATATTTTGGTCGCGAAACATCACGCATGGTGGTTCGTCAACCATTGTTATTATTAAAAGTTGATAATCAATTTGATATTGTTGTCACTGTGAGTGGTGGTGGTGCAAGTGGACAAGCTGGCGCAATTCGCCACGGTATTACACGTGCATTAATTCGTCATGAACATCTTAGTAATCCAAATGCTGCTGAAACATCTGATAGTTGGCATCGTCAATTACGTACTGCTGGTTTTGTTACACGTGATTCAAGAGCGGTTGAACGTAAAAAAGTGGGACACAAAAAAGCAAGAAAGAGCGAACAATATTCGAAACGTTAATATTTTGTTTGTATTTTTTTATGCTACTGTAGAGACGCGATTTATCGCGTCTTTTTACATCTAAAGGAAGTAATATGACTATGATTAAAAGATCAGTAATGACGTTATATTCTGGGCCAACCGATCTCGACAGTCACCAAGCTCGCATTGTGCTCGCAGAGAAAGGCGTCACAGTTGATGTGCTCAGCGTTTATGCAAATAAACCAGACGAAGATTTATTATCATTAAATTCTTACGGTAATTTACCTACTTTAGTTGATCGTGATTTAGTATTGTATGACATCGACGTCATCATGGAATATTTAGACGAACGTTTTCCACACCCACCCTTATTACCCGTGTATCCAATTGCGCGTGCAAAAAGTCGTTTGATGTTGCAGCGTATCGAAACAGATTGGTATAGTCTTGCACGAACAATTGAAAATGAAAAATCATCGCCTGCAGAAAAAGAAACTGCGCGAAAATCATTGCGTGATATGTTAGTTACATTAGCGCCTGTATTTGCAGAATCACCTTATTTTTTAAGCGATGAATTTACATTGGTTGATTGTCGCATTGCGCCATTATTGTGGCGTTTATCTTCATTAAAAATTGTTTTACCTGCTGCTGCAAAATCAATTGAAAAATATCAAGAGCGTGTATTTGCGCGTGATGCGTTTCAAGCAAGTTTAACTGAAGTTGAGCGGGAAATGCAGGAAGTTGTATAAAAAGTTATTTTTTGTGGGATTTTTTTCCGTATGAATTCAAGTCGACCTTATTTTTTACGTGCGTTGTATGAATGGATTATCGATAACAAATTAACGCCACATTTAATGGTTGATGCAATTTTGCCCGGCGTCAGTGTTCCGCAACAATATGTGAAAGATGGAAAAATTATTTTAAATGCAGCACCCGAAGCAATTCAAAATTTATCAATGACAAATGAATGGGTAAATTTTGATGCGCGTTTTTCAGGTGTAACACATCGCATTCGTTTACCAATGATGGCAATTTCCGCTATTTATGCAGTAGAAAATGGTCGTGGCATGGTATTTGAAAAAGAAGAATTTACCCAAACAGAATATATGCCTGCTCAACCTGCTGCAATGACATCAGAAAAACCGAAGGGAAAACCGATGTTGCGTGTTATTAAATCCGATGAGCGCAGTAAATAAATTTTGAGGAAAATAAACGATGCGCACCGCAAATGATTATTATAAAAAAATAATGCTTTCACTTGATCAAGATCAAACAAATCTTGATTCGCCACTTGTAATTTTTCTCAAAAAACAAAGTTTCAGTCTTATGCGCGGCATGCAAATAAGTAATCTTGATAAAATAGGATCAATCCAAATATTAATCAGTGCAGCAACTGCAATTGCAAAGCAGCATGATAAGAATGTTTTTAATTTGCTGTCTTCAATTCAGATAGATATTGCAACAACAGCGGATGACTTACATCCCGTCCGGGATGAGCGTATTAAAAATGCAGGAAAATATATAGAAAGTTTTCTTTATGGCGGACAAAACAAAGCAGACCTTAAAAAGTTATATAATGGCAAACCTTGGTTGTTGTCGGATAAACACGCGCCAAGTCAACGTTCATCAAAAGGATTACAAAAACCAGAATCCAATATACCTGGATCAGGTTTAATTCCAACAAAAAATCAAATGGGATGGGAAGTGCCACCAGTTGATTCGGATGTATTTACACAGGAATTTCAATTACGCGTATCGGATGAAACAAAAAAGCGTGTACTGATTTTAGGTGCAGGATATGGTTCTTTTGCATATAGTTTGTTGGAATCAACTCGCCACAATTCAACTAAAGTAGTTGTTAATGATTTATCAGAAGAGCAAATGGCGATTTTTACAGATTTATTACCGCGTGAATTTGATGGACGAGTGACTGTAATTAGCGGCGATTTTTTATCGGCTGCAAATTTTCCTCCAAATCATTTCGATGAAATTCTTGTGCAAAATGTTATTCATTTTTTTACTCCAGAACAAATGGAGATTTTTTTATCGCGCGCATATTTCTGGTTAAAACCAAATGGCAGTTTGACAATAACATGCAGCACACCTTACTGGGGAGTATTTGCTGGCGAAAATAATCACATTAAAATATTTGAAAATAAAAAATCAGCTGGTGAAGAATGGCCCGGATTTATCGATAATTTAAAAAAATATTTTGAAGAGCGCAATCATCCCGCTGCAAAAATTGCTTTTGATGGACCACTCCATAATCAGGATGGAGACACTTTATCTCGCGCAGCAAAACAATATGGGTTTCAGCTCGCTAAAAAAGGATTATTTGCGATGCCCACAACATTTCCGACGATGTTTCAACTGGATGGTCGTGAGTATGCTGGTCTGACCGCAACGAAACCTGTCTGCCCATAAAGCTTACCGACTATAAACCCATTCCGCAAAAATAATCCCCGCAGCTGCCAAAATAATTCCGGCAATTACATCCGTTAAATAATGCCAACCTAAAAAAACAGTTGTAATAATTAAAATAAAATTGTAAATCGCCATTGGATATAGAAATATTTTTTTTGCGCGACAAGCATATGTTAATAATATAGCCCAAATTACATGAAAAGAAGGAAATGCAATTAATCCGCCGTCATATGATGTTGGTGTTAAAAAATGATGCAGTTGATAAAAACGAATTGAAGTATCATCTTGCATGTGCGAAAAATACGGACTGTGAATAATACCGGATGGCGCCATCGTTGGAAAAAAGAAATAAATTGTACTGCCAATAATCATTGTACTCATTTCCGCAATATAAAAAACGCTTAATGATTTTCGTGCACAAAAAACAGTTAGTAAAATAGGAACAAGAATAAGTTCTATGCCGAGGCTAAAATAAATAGTGCGAAAAAAATGGTGAAGGTCAGGATGATTATGCGTCCATGCCATTAATGCTGCTGTGCTGAAACCCATGTCGCGATCTATTTTTACTAACCATGCATCAATGGGTGGAAATGGCGTTGCTTGTACTGCATTAGTGACAAGCATGTTAGCTAACACAACCCAATAAAAAGCACCCATTCCCCAAATAAAAGTAGCAGAGCGCGGTGATATGTTGCGAATATACATGCCGTAAAATAAAAAAAATAAACTCATCGATATCGAGCAAATTAATTGTGTTGCGGAAAATGATGTAATGCTTGTATCGAATAATGCCCCCATTTTATAGTGAAAATCAGCAGCGTTTAGAAAAAATATTATTCCGCCAAATATTAAACTAAAGACAGTTAAGCTGATAAATACTTTATCGATAAAAGTAACGTATCGTTTATAAAAATGAATTGGTTGCATTAATTTCATGGTGTTGCTGCCAAATGAAAAACTAATTATAGCAGTGTGTGAGTGTGAGTGTGAGTGTGGGTTTGCTATAATATAGTCAAAATGGTGATTATTATGTCCGCACCCAAAATAGAAAATGCAAAAGCAATCGTTGCCGTAAAAGGTTTTGATATCACACCCGTGATATTTAAAAATAGCGGCGGTGGAATTTTACAATGCGACAGTGATCCTGCATTGCCGCTCGGTTTTATATTATCTGTTGAAAATAAAAATTGTGTGATCAGTGGATCAGCTTTGTCTTCTTCCGCGCGCACCGTTTATAAAATAAAAGCTGAAAATGCAGATGGAAATTGCACAGCAACAATTGAAATTACGGTTATTGAAGCGCCAATTCGAACACAACGTGAAGCAATTATTGCAGAAAATGATTTGCGCGGTGATTTAGATACGCCGCGATCACAAGTTGAAAATGCAATCGGTGATCAAGCTGCAATGAATTCATCAATTAAGCCACACGAAAAATTTGCACAGCAACCAATGGGTGATGATAAACGTGTATCACCTCAAACAGAAAATAATCCAGACGCAGAAAATCGCGCACAAAGCAGGCCAGAATTAGTTCCGGCGCCATCTGCACAAGCGCAAGCACAAATGATTAATGCAGCGAAACCACAAATTACGCCACATCCTCGGCCAGGAGGATCATAATTTATGCCAACCATTGCAGATGCAATTATCAAAGGTAAATTATCTGATGTGATTAAAATTGCAAAAAATAATGAGCATTTAAATTTTATCGATGAATATGGTTACACACCTTTAATTGAAACTTGCATCATGGATGATATTGAAAAAGCAAAAGCAATTTTAGCGTGCAAACCCGATATTCATTTTCCTGATTTACTGGGAAATACTGCGTTGCATTGGGCAGTTGATAATAATAATCTTGAACTATGCGAATTATTATTAAAATACGGCGCAAATCCAAATGCCTATTCTATTGCGGGCATGCCAATATTAGTAAAACCATTATTACGCGATCAACAAGAATTAAAAAATTTATTAATTCAACATGGCGCAAAATTATTATTCGCAAATGATTTTATTAATGCAAAAATGTTGGGACACAGATTTGAATTGCGTGGGTATGTCGATATTTTAAATGCGAAAGCAGAATTTGTTGAAGTATCTTTAGAAGGATTTATTTTAGAATTTACGCTCGATGCATTACAAAAATCCATTATTGATTTTCGATATAATTTTGCTGCGCGTCAGTGGGAACATGAATTTGTAAAATTACGCACAATTATGGGGGCGTTATCGCGTTCATCGTTACTCACACGTTTGCAACATTATAATATCGATCATCAAAAACATATGAATAAAATCACGCCGATGATTGAAGAAGATCCGTTGATTATTCCTGTTGCGCAAGAAGGGCATGCGCAAACATTAATTCGCGCGGGAAATTTATTAGCTGTTTGTGATCGCGCAACACACGAAGATGATGATCCTCGCGACAAAAATAATAAAGTTAAAATTTATTATATGAATAAACCGTGGAAATTAACGCCAGATTATGTTGCGAATTTAATTTATGTTCGGCAAAACATGGTGATTTTTAAAAAAATGCTACATGCGAATTTAGGATTACAACCCATCGGCGATATGCCGTTGCATGCACAAATTGCCGGAAATTGTTCATGGGCAAATATTGAAGCTTGCATTCCCACTTTATTTTATATGTTATGCATGAATAATCCTGGAAAATCAGGCGAACAATTAATAAAAGATAAACACGAAGCGATGGAATTATTTCATGATTGGCAAAATTGGGATCGTGAACGCTCACTCGATTATTTTATCAGTAATTTTGCAGACGCTGATAAAAAACGTCGCGCAACAATCGCTGAAATTTTATGTGCTGTTTTATTTGAAGCTTGTTCCGCCGCACGAAAAGAAGATCACGCACGCATTAAAAAAATTGTTCCGATTTTAAAAACAAAAGGTTTAGAATATATTTCAGAAAGTTATATTAATGCTTATTCTCTGCAACAAAAAACAGATCTCGGCGATAATTTTCGGAAGATGTTGAAAATGGGTGGGGATGTTTTTGATGATTGAGCGCAATCAAAAAAAAGCGTTTCGCACCGTTTGAATCTTTGCGCTCACTCGCGATAATGTAACTGAAAAAAATATGTTGAGATGTAAAGATGTGACCTGTCTCTTTTTCCGCTCAAAGATGAACCATCCCTGGTTCGGTCCCTCGTCAATCCTGACGCTATTCGCTACAAAAGAGACAGGTCACATCTTCCCATCAGCTTAATTTATAATTTCAGTTACATTATCGCTCGCTCGTTTAAGATTCGTTTGTTGCGAAACCCCTTATTGAATAAAAAACACGGTATTGAAAAAAATCCTAAAAGCGCTACAATTTATCTCAAGTTGCTAAGGAAATAAAGATGTGGCGTGTAAAATTAACCAGTAAAAATCAAATCACTGTGCCAAAGGCGATTCGAGAATATTTGAAACTAAAAGCAGGAGATCAGTTGCAGTTTATTATTAGCAAGAATGGCGGAGTTGTTGTGAATGCAAATACTCTTGATATTAAAGACGTGGTCGGGATGTTTAACTATAAAGCAACTAAGAAAAAAACATCGATCCGAGATATGGATTTAGCAATAGCGAAAAGAATGAGAACAAAGTACGGCAAAGAATTAAAAAATTCGAAATTAATAAAATAATACACTTCTATTTTCTACATCGACAACCCAAACAAATGCTGAATGAAACCAATCAAAGAATAAATCGGGCCGTAAATAATTCCAGTTGTGTTTGTCATCATCAACAAAAAAATTAATCCTAAAAAAATCCACAAGCCATACATTTCAAGACGATTATATTTTCGCGCAAGATCAGGCGGTAAAATACTGGTGATAACGCGACTGCCGTCGAGCGGTGGAATCGGAATTAAATTAATCACAAGTAAAACACAATTAATCATAATGCCAAAACGTGAAGTTAAATGAATAAATAATGCAATCGAATACATCATATCGCGCGCGTTATGATGAATAAAAACAAAATGACTTAATTTTGCAATTGCCGCCCAGAATAACGCCATCAATAAATTTGCAGCGGGACCTGCAATTGCAACAAGCGCCATATCGCGCCTTGGATTTCGTAAATTTTGATATGCAACTGGAACTGGTTTTGCCCAACCAAAAATAAATCCGCCCAGCATTAACATAACTGCCGGAACAATAATCGTGCCGAATAAATCAATATGACGCGCTGGATTAAAACTGACGCGTCCTTGAATGCTTGCAGTTTGATCGCCTAATTTACTTGCAATCCATCCATGCGCTGCTTCATGCATTGTTACTGCAAAAATAAGTGGAATTGCAGCGATGCAAATTAATTGAATGATAGAGTGTGCAGCAGTCATAACTTAATTTCACTCACAGTTATTTTTTCACACCCACACTCACACTATTATTTATTGTGGATTCTCAAAAACCTTCACCACTTTTTTCACGCCATCTGCGCGACGAGCAATGTTAGTTGCTAAATTTACTTGACGAGGTGATAAAACACCCATCAAGTAAACCACACCATCTTCTGTTACCACTTTAATTTGTGTGGAATGTAATCCTTGCTCAGTTAACATTTCAGTTTTAATTTTTGTTGTGATCCATGCATCGTGTGTGCGTTGCCATGATGAAGTGGGTGGTTGAACTGTGATTTCATTGTAAACGCGGCTGACATTTTTCACATTTGAAACTAATTGATAAGCAAGATCGCGTTGTGATTCTGTTGGTGTTTGCCCAACAAGTAATAATATATGATCAAAAGTAGCGATAGCGATATGACTGCCTTTCAATTCAGGTGATGCATTAATCAATGCGCCTGCTTTTTCGCCCGCTTCTTGATCTTGCGCGATTGTTTTCATGCTGCGTTTATCGTAAATAATAGCGCCGCCAGCTGTCGCGCCGACAACCAATGCCGCAGGAATACAACCTGACAAACAAGTAATTAAAATAATAACACCCATTATTTTTTGAAAACGACGAGAAAAAAAGAATGTGCGTTTCATGTGACTTATTCCTCTTTGCTATTTTGCAGAAAACAATTGTCTATCGATAATATCACAAAGACAATGTATCACAATCCCATGCGTTTCTTGAATGCGCGCTGTCGATTCTGACGGAACGCGGATTTCAATGTCTGTTTCATTTAATAATGGTGGAATATCTCCGCCATCACGACCAGTCATTGCGATCACAATCATTTGTCGATGATGCGCAGCAACAATTGCATCAATCATATTTTTAGAATGACCACTGGTTGATAACGCCAATAAAACATCGCCAGGTTGTCCAAGCGCTTTTATTTGTTTTGAAAATATTTCATTGAAATGATAATCATTGGCAATCGATGTGATTGTTGATGTGTCAGTCGTGAGCGCAATTGCCGGCAAACTCGGTCTTTCTGATTCAAAACGATTTAACATTTCAGCTGAAAAGTGTTGTGCGTCAGCAGCAGAACCGCCATTACCGCACGCTAAAATTTTATGATTATTTAACAGCGCATCAACCATTAACAAAGCTGCTTTTGCGATGACTTCAGATAATGTATCGGCAGCGGTAATTTGTGTTTGAATACTGTCGTTAAAAATTTGTTTGACGTGAGATGAAAGTTCCATAAATGATGCTCGATTTGATTTTTACAGAAGTTTCGCACTTCATGAATCTTTGCGCTCGCTCGCTGGATAATGTAACTGAAAAAATATGTTGAGATGTAAAGATGCGACCTATCTCTTTTTCCGCTTAAAGATGAACCATCCCTGGTTCGGTCCCTCGTCAATCCTGACGCTATTCGCTACAAAAGAGATAGGTCACATCTTCCCATCAACTTAATTTATAATTTCAGTTACATTATCGCTCGCTCGTTTAAGATTTGTCTTCGGTGCGAAATCCGATTTTAAAGTTCACTATTGTACCTGAAACGCATCTTTTATCCATTCGAATTTTTGATCGCCGGGTTCATTTGTGTCGGGTGAAATGCCGACAACATCAAAACGACAAAATTCTTTGTAATAACTATAATTTCGCACTAAATAATGCGTTGCTGTACGGATGATTTTGGATTGTTTTTGTTTTGTGACCATTTCGATTGGATCACCATAATCTTCGCTGCCGCGCTTTTTTACTTCGATAAAAACTAAAAATTCTTTATCGCGCATAATCAAATCAATTTCACCGATTGATTTTCCTTGCGCATTAGTCACAGAAAAATTTTTTTCAATTAATTTCAATCCGTGATTTACTAAAAATGTGCACGCATCATTTTCAGCAATCGCACCGATAGAAACATTATTATTGGATGACAGGGATTCCATTTTGGAATTGCGCCCAGAGTAATTGACGATAAATTGTATGTTGTGGTGTTAAATATAATGTTCCTGTTGCAGAAGGAATACCTGATGATTGAGTTTGCATATTATTCAATTGAGAAATTAAATTAAATGCGTCGACACCCATTGCATAAAATTTTGTGAGATGCGCAAAATTTTGTGGCCATAAAGTTTGAATACGTTGTTGCATTGTTTGAAGTGATGATTGCATTTGATTCGGTGCTAATACCCATGGCATTTCACAAAAATAAATTCCGTTTAAATCATTATTGCGTTTTTCATCTGGAATTCCAGCATAAATTTGCGATGTTGCATAAACCGGAATATCGCCCGCAAAATAAAAACGCAGCAGCGGTTCAATTTGTCTTCCCATTTCTGGCGTTGCGACTAAAAATATACTGTCAAAATCTTGTCGACGTTGCGGAATAAATCGCATATTTTTTCCGAACATATTTTTTAATTGATGTGCATTTTGATCAGAATTGCTAATTTGTAAAACATTTTGAATGTCTCTCGATATTGTTCGCATGCCACCATAATATTGTGTTGCAATAATATTTCCGCCTAATGTTTTCCATTG
Organism: Gammaproteobacteria bacterium RIFCSPHIGHO2_12_FULL_36_30; assembly: GCA_001801815.1. Taxonomy (GTDB): domain Bacteria; phylum Pseudomonadota; class Gammaproteobacteria; order Coxiellales; family Coxiellaceae; genus 2-02-FULL-42-43. Next base: position 47,611 of record MGXU01000001.1, on the reverse strand, counting down.
CGCAGTAAATGCATTTGCAATGCGTTGCCCCCATAAATTATTTGGCGCAAGAATAATAATATTACGATGATTATCACGAAATGCTTTTTGCGCAGCTTGCTGTGCTTCATCAATTGGTGACAATGCAAATTCAAATAAGACATCATTATTTATTTTTGTATCACTTGGTGTTGTGTTTAACGCGAGAATGGGAACCGTTGTGTGATGTTCATTTGCTAATGTTAATACATCTGCTTTATCTAAAGGCCCAACAACAAAATCCGCGCCTTGTGTAATTGCTGTTTGATAAACATCACGAATATTTTTTCCATCAGTATTATAAACAGTAATATTTGGAACTGACGCACCTTGATTTTGCTTCGCATAATACGCTGTAAAAAAGCCATTTTTAATTGCACCGCTGTATGATGCGAGTGGTCCTGTTAATGGTAATAATAATGCAACATGTTGCGGCTGCGATGGCACAGCAACTGTTGGCATTGCTTTTACAGAAGGCGAATTTGTACAGCCATTCGATAAAATTAATATCGTGGTGATAATAATGAGTTGTAAAAGTAGAATGATTCGTTTCATAATGCAAAGTCTACAACAGTACAAGATGAACAACAATACAGTATTTTATGACAGCGTTATATATCGTTTCTACACCGATCGGAAATTTATCCGACATTTCATTTCGCGCGACTGAAATTTTAAAATCAGTTGATTGGATTGCAGCAGAAGATACGCGGCACAGTCAGCGATTATTATCACATTATGAAATTCACACGCCGTGTTTTTCCTTGCATGAACATAATGAAGATGAGCGTATCGAAAAAATAATTTCTTTATTGCGAAATGAAAAATCAGTTGCATTAATTTCCGATGCGGGAACACCATTAATTAGCGATCCTGGTTTTCGTTTGGTGCGTGCAGTGCGTGATGCGAATTTTAAAATTATTCCCATTCCAGGTGCATGTGCTGCAATTGCTGCATTAGTTGCATCGGGTTTACCAACCGATCGATTTATTTTTGAAGGTTTTTTACCAGCAAAAAATGCAGCACTCGAATCGCATTTAGAAAAATTAAAAAGCGAAACGCGCACGATTGTTTTTTATGAATCGGTGCATCGCATTACAAAAACTTTGCCCGTTATGAAAAAAATTTTTGGAAGCGAACGTGTTGCAACGGTTGCGCGTGAATTAACAAAATCATTTGAGACGATAAAACAAGATACTTTAGAAAATTTATGTATTGATATTATAAAAAACACCGAAGCACAAAAAGGTGAATTTGTAATTATTGTGCAAGGTGCATTATCAAATACATCGACATCAGATCAGCAACAATTAACAACATTATTAACACAATTATTGACTGAATTATCAGTAAAACAAGCAGTGAGTTTAGCTTGTAAAATCACGCAGTTAAATCGAAAAGTTGTTTACGCATTAGCACTCGATCTTAAAAAGCATATTGACAATCCAGTCTAAAAAGCGCTTAACTGGAAGTGTGACATACCGCGGGCGAGTTCTTTTATTCTTTTGAAATTGATTCAAGAGGTGAAAGATGTCTAGAGATTCTTTTTTTAATTTTGCAGATAATCATAAAGCGCACGAAGCAGAAATTGCATTATGTCAACTAATTAAACGTGATATAAGATTACCCGCTGAGCGATTAGAACTCCCTGCAGATGCGAAAATTGATGCTTGGATCGAATTCGGATTAGCGGAAATTGTTGCATTAACTTCATTTTTTAAAACGTTAAATCATTTACAACCCAATATAAAATATTGCGGCGCCTTAGAAAAAAATCCAATTTTTATTCAAAGAAAAAATTTAACTTTATTAAAAATTATTTTAATACCAAACGATTTTGCTGAGGAAGTTTTATTGGCTCGTGTGCAACATGAAGAATCTGTTCAAACAAATCTTCTGCACTTTATAAACAATAAATCTGTTTTGAAAAATCAACTTGTTCAAGATGAAAAATTCTTATTATGGTGGCCTACATTATCAGAAATAACACTCAAAAATTTTTTTGCAGAGTTAAATGATTTCCCGCGTTTACAAACTCAAGTGTTACTACGTCTTCCGAATTTTGCCAAAGAAATTGCAAGTGTCGAAATAGAAAAAAATTATTTTGTGCTGTCAGAATTAATTAATATATTTGCATTAAAGAATGATGCTGAATCATTATGTTTTTATGCGTCGCTTTGTGGAGTGCGCCAAGTAGTTTTTGAATCATACGATCTGTTTTTTCGTGATCCCTCACGTGCAGCATTAGACAAATGTAAAGATGAAATTATGAATGTATTAAATGGCATTCAACAACATACCGGCCTTAATAAAAATGAACAATGGCAAGATTTTTTTAACAGCACGAACAATTGTTTTGAACAATTATCGCGCGTGTATGATTCTGTTGGTCAACCAACAATTGCTGAAGTTGACGCAGAATTTGTAATGGTTGAAGAATTAAGCACACCACCTGAATATTTAGAAGAATTTAAGAGATGGATATTCAAAACGGATCCAAGAGACACAACACGATTAGAAAATAAATGCAGCGTCGTACAAATATATAAACAAACTTGTGCTGATCCAAGCACACCACAAGTAAAAAATGGCAGCTTTTCAGATCAACTTATTTCAATTACTTCTTTTGCGGCGTCATCATTAAGTTCTCTTTTCTCAGCAAGAAAATCATCAGCACGTTTTGCGCCTGAAATAGTATCGCAATCTTATTCAATTTCACAATCCAGTTTTAGATTTACGCCGACAAAACTTGAAGAAACAAAAAATGCTGATGAATTTCGCAACGCATTAAATGATTTGCTGACATTACAAAGCAAACGACTCAAAGAAATAGAACCAATTCAAAAACGTTTTGTATCTAATTTATTAAAACGCTTCTTGTATGAATATTCGGTAAAAAATATTGTTTATCAAATGCGATTTAATTTAAAAGAAGCAATTGCATTAAAATCAATAACACCCATTAAATTATCAGACGCACAGTTTGAAAGTATTATGAATTTATTTATGATGGAAATGCAGCAAACAATTCAAAATATTTCTTTTACGCCGGGAAATTTGAATTCAGTAGATTCTGAAGAAGAGTTGGAAAGTGATTTGGCTTGCGGTAACTTTAAACCTGTTGCTGCGACTTAATTTACACAACCATGTTTCAAGAGTGGCTAAACTAAGTCAGCTAAGTTCGTACATGATTGCAAATCCATGATACTCACCTATAATGACCACGAGTCAGCTAAGCAGTCGCTGTACAGTTTACTGTATAGAGGAAAGTCCGGGCTTCACAGAACGCAGCGCCAGATAACATCTGGACGGTGTGAACCGATGGAAAGTGCCACAGAAAATAAACCGCCTTTTTGTAACACAAGAGGTAAGGGTGAAAAGGTGCGGTAAGAGCGCACCGCGTAATGAGTAATCATTGCGGCAAGGCAAACCCCGCTGGAAGCAAGACCAAGTATGAATCCGTTAACGCTGTTCGTGTTGGATTCGGGTGGGTTGCTTGAGGTGAATGGCGACATTCATCCCAGACAGATGATTGCTCTCGACAAAACCCGGCTTATCGGCTGACTCATTTTTTAAGGAAAATCACATGCATCCACTTTATTCTCAACTCGAAAAACAAATCTCCGAATTAAAACAAAATGGTTTATACAAAAAAGAACGTTTCATCATATCACCACAAAACGCTGAAATTACCGTGGCGCCGCATGACCATGTTTTAAATTTTTGTGCGAATAATTATTTAGGATTGGCAGATCATCCAACATTAATCGAAGCAGCACAACATGCTGTAAAAGAATATGGTTTTGGAATGGCATCGGTGCGATTTATTTGTGGCACACAAATTATTCATAAAAAATTAGAAAAATCGATCAGTGAATTTTTACATAAAGAGGATACGATTTTATATTCTTCTTGTTTTGATGCGAATGGTGGATTATTTGAAACAATATTATCTGAAGAAGATGCTGTCATTTCCGATGAATTAAATCACGCGAGTATTATTGACGGAATTCGTTTATGCAAAGCAAAACGTTTTCGCTACAAAAATAATGATATGAAAGATTTGGAAGCGCAATTAATTCAAGCAGACAAAGATGGCGCGCGTCATAAATTAATTGCAACGGACGGTGTTTTTTCAATGGATGGAATTATTGCAAATTTAAAAGCAATTTGTGATTTAGCAGATAAGTATAATGCATTGGTCATGGTTGATGATTCACATGCAGTTGGATTTATTGGTGAAACAGGTCGCGGAACACCTGAATTTTGTGGTGTTTTAGATCGTGTTGATATTATTACTGGCACACTTGGAAAAGCATTGGGCGGCGCATCGGGTGGATATATTTCTGCACGCGGTGCAATTGTGGAATGGTTGCGTAATCGTTCACGTCCCTATTTATTTTCAAATACATTAGCGCCCGCAATTGTTGCAACATCAATTACTGTTTTAGAAATGTTGCAACATGAAGCAGGAAAAAAATTACGTCAAAAAGTAAAAGAAAATAGCGTTTATTTTCGCGCGGAAATGAGTAAACGCGGATTTAATTTAGTACCTGGTGAACATGCAATTATTCCAGTCATGCTAGGCGATGCAAAAATTGCTTCAACAATGGCAGATAAATTACTGCACGAAGGAATTTATGTAATCGGTTTTTCTTATCCTGTTGTGCCGATGGGCAAAGCGCGCATTCGCGTGCAAATGTCAGCGGCGCATACTAAAACGCATTTAGATAAAGCAATTAATGCGTTTGAAAAAGTTGGGAAGGAAATGGGAATTGTGTAATGTGCGGTGGCATCCGATTTCCTAATTTCATAAATTAGTGCTATACTATAATAGTGAAATAGGAGAATATGAAATGAGCGCACAACGTCAAATTAAAGTGATTGGTTCTAACGGCCAAGTATCGCTCGGTAAAGAATTTTCTGGAAAAACGATTGTCATTGATCAAGTTGCAGAAGGTTGTTGGGTGATTAAAACAGGGCAATTCATTCCTGATGGTGAAAAGTGGATATACGAACCAAAGCATTTGGCAAAATTAGAAAAGGCGCTAGATTGGGCTGCAAAAACCAAGCCATCTGATAATCTTGAAAAAATAGCCAAGGAAATTGGACGTGATAAACGTTAAAATTGACATGAATTATTTAGATTTTCAGCGGGATTTGTTTGCGCTAGAAAAGACGGAGCAGTATGCATTGCTCAGTACACTGCGAAAGATCGCTCAACTGAATTGGAACCAGCTTTATGCAGATAAGGGATTGCGCTGGGAAAAAATAGAATCGAAACGATCATCAACAGGCGATCAGATTTATTCTTTTAGATTTTCGAAAAAATATCGTGCGACGGGTTTGCGACAAGGAGATTTTCTTAGATTATTAACCTTACACGCTGATCATGATTCTGCTTATGTGTAGTAACCAACAGTCAAATAGGTAGCAATGAAAGCATTATCAAAATTAAAAAAAGAACAAGGTTTGTGGTTAACCGATGTGCCTATGCCAATTTGCGGCGATCGCGATGTATTAATTCAAATTAAAAAAACTGCGATTTGCGGCACTGATTTGCATATTTATAATTGGGATGAATGGGCGCAAAAAACGGTTCCTGTTCCATTAATTATTGGCCATGAATTTATGGGTGATATTGTTGAGGTTGGAAAAGATGTAAAACAATTTTCAATCGGTGATCGTGTTTCGGGTGAAGGACATTTAACATGCGGACATTGTCGTAATTGTCGTGCAGGCGAAAGACATTTGTGTCGAGAAACAAAGGGAATTGGATATCATGTCACTGGCGCATTTTCAGAATTTTTTGTCATGCGCGCAGAAAATATTATTAAATTACCGGATGATATTTCTGATTCTGTTGCGGCAATTTTAGATCCATATGGAAATTCAGTTCACACTGCGTTGGAATTTGATTTGGTTGGTGAAGATGTTTTAATTACTGGCGCAGGACCGGTTGGATTAATGGCAATTCAAATTGCAAAAAAAGTCGGTGCGCGACATATTGTCATTACAGATATTAATCCATTTCGCTTAAAATTAGCCGAAAAAATGGGTGCGACGATGGCAGTTGACTCTTCGCAAATGAATTTAAATGATGTGATGTGCGAATTAAAAATGACAGAAGGTTTTGATGTGGGTTTAGAAATGTCGGGAAATGAAGCGGCATTTCACGCGATGTTAGACGCAATGAATCATGGCGGACGAATTGCAATGTTAGGTCTTCCACCAAAACCATTTGCAATTGATTGGAGTGCAATGATTTTTAAAAGTTTAAAAATTGCAGGAATTTATGGGCGTCGTATGTTTGAAACGTGGTACAAAGGAATTGCATTGTTGCAAAGTGGTGTTGATATTTCATCTGTGATTACAGCAGAATATCATTACACTGATTTTGAAAAAGCATTCGCGGATATGATTTCGGGTAAAGCGGGAAAAATTATTTTGAAGTGGTAATTTTATCGAGTAAATGATTTTGTTTTTGTGTGCGATAACTTTTCAATTTCGCGATTTGTTTTTGTGTTGAAAATATCAAAGCGATTTCTATGAGTAAAAGTTAGTCGCGCTGTTTTTTGTAAAAATTCTTGCGCCGATCTTTTTTCGATTTCATTTGTTAAGGCGTGAATGTGAGACGAGCTATCTTCTTTACCCATTATATTCTCTTATCGCTTTAGTGTCGGTGTGTTGTTTGTTGTACCCGGTGTCGGCTTTTTTGGCACTGCAAATAATCCGCGAGGATTTAAAATGGATTGTGCAATTAATACAGCAACACTTTTTCTTAATCTTTCAGCGTCAACTAGTTGCGCGTTTTGTTCCACTTTTTTCATATCAACTGCGCTAGCAAATAATTGAGTCACATTAGACGGAGCTGGCGATGGTTTAGGCGCAGGCGCTACTTTTTGATTTTTGGCAAAAAAATTAGCTCGATTGATCGGACTCGACATGCAAACCCCATAAGATATTGTTACAAGACTAATTTACCACCCAAATCTTAAGGTAATATGAAATTAATCTCTAAAATTCGTAAATTGTATAGGTAGTCCGAAATTACCATTTCGTAATATTGCAATCGCTTCTTGCAAATCATCACGCTTTTTTCCAGATACACGTACTTGTTCGCCTTGAATTGAACCTTGCACTTTTAATTTACTGTCTTTAATAAATTTAACAATTTTTTTTGCGATTTCTTGTTCGATTCCTTTTTTTAATTTAATTTCTTGAATTGCTGATTTCAGCTGAATTACAGGCTCTTTTGGATCTAAATGTTGTAAATCAATTCCGCGTTTAGTTAATTTTGTATTTAATACATCGCGCATTTGTTTTAATTGAAAATCACTTTCCGTCATGATTTTAATAATTTCTTTTTCAAGAATATATTTACTATTCGTTCCCTTAAAATCAAAACGCGTTGATACTTCGCGATTTGCTTGATCAATTGCATTTGTTAATTCATGTTCATTTAATTCAGAAACGATGTCGAAAGTAGGCATGTGAAAGTCCTTATTTTTTAAAAAGATAAAATCATACCATATCGAGGCAAAGGGGCAAAAACCCCTATTTCGAACAAAAACTGTACACTTCGATAAAAAAAGTGGTATTATGTGGGGAAATGTGGGATAAATTGAATTATTGCTTACGAAAAGGGTGAAACGGATGTTTCGAGGACTGTCAGAAGCGCAAATTGACTCCAAAGGACGGATTACCATCCCGGCTAATTACCGTACTTTGATTGTCGAAGAAGCAAGCGGTTCTTTAGTTGTCACGATCGATACCGAACAACGTTCTTTACTGTTATATCCTTTTCCACAATGGCAAGTTATTGAAGAAAAATTAGAAGCGCTGCCGAGTTTTCAGCCGGCGGCACGTCGGATTCAACGTTTGTTGATGGGGCACGCGACCGAGTTGGAGTTAGATCGACAAGGTCGCATTTTATTACCTACTTTATTGCGTGATTATGCTGATTTGGATAAAACCGCAATTTTAGTGGGGCAAGGTAAGAAAATTGAAATTTGGAATGAAGCTGCGTGGGAAGATGCGCGCGCAACGTGGTTAGCGGAAAGTATAGGAGAAAATCATAGCGTGCCGATGGAATTGGCAATGTTAACGTTATGATGCACGAGTCTGTTTTACTAGGGGAAGCGATTGCTGCGTTAGCAATCAAAGAAAGTGGCATTTATGTCGATGCTACGTTTGGTCGAGGGGGGCATAGTCGAGCCATATTGGAAAAATTGGGGCCGCAAGGTCGGTTGCTTGCAATTGATTTAGATCCGGAAGCGATCTTGGTTGCAAAAAAGCCCCCATTTTTTTCCGATAAACGTTTTGAAATCGAACAAGCTTCATTTTCAAGTATAGAAGCTTTGATTTCAAAACGTGGCTGGCTTGGCAAAGTTGATGGGGTCTTACTTGACTTAGGTGTTTCATCTCCACAATTGGATGACCCGCTTCGCGGGTTTAGTTTTTTGCGCGACGGTCCGCTCGACATGCGGATGAATCCGCAACAAGGTATTAGTGCGATGACATGGATTAATCAAGCGAGTTCGCAAGAAATTGCGGACGTATTATTTCAATTTGGCGAAGAAAAATTATCGCGAAAAATTGCGCGTTCGATTATTTCTGCGCGTGAAGAAAATCCAATCGCAACAACTTTGCAGCTAGCAAAAATTATCGAAAAAGCAAATCCAAAACGTGAAAAAAATAAACATCCCGCTACACGTTCATTCCAAGCGATTCGCATTTTTATTAATCAAGAATTATCTGCGTTAACAGAATGTTTGCCGCAAATTGTAGATGTATTATCACCTGGCGGCAGAATGTGTGTGATTAGTTTTCATTCGTTGGAAGATAGAATTGTAAAACAATTTATTCAACACGAAGCGAGTAATGATTCTTATCCATCACACATGCCGATGACACAAGCGCAAATAAAAGAATTACAAAAAACACGATTAAAGAAAATCGGAAAATCGATTGAAGCAAGTGCTGAAGAAATAAAATTAAATCCTCGTGCACGAAGTGCGAGATTACGAATTGCGGAGAAATTATGACAAGGGCAATACACGGATTTGGATGGGCATTACGGCGGCGCGAAACCAGTGTTGAAGTACCATTAAAAAATCAATTAATCATTAGCGCATTAATTATTTTATTAGTTGCATCTGCTTTTTCCGTTATTTATTTAAAAGATTTATCGCGCAGATTATTTATTCATTATCAAACTTTGCAACAAGTGCAACAGCGCGATGAAATGGAATGGAGTAAATTATTATTAGAAGAAGGTGCGTGGTCAACACAAGCGCGCGTGCAAAATATTGCAACGACGCAATTAGATATGATTACACCTTCGATGAAAAATATTGTCATGATCCGAGAATAAAGCGAGTGGAGTGTGAGAAAAAATTATTCTTGGCGCGCGTCGCTCATTTCATTACTTTTAATTATTGCATTATGTGCATTACTCTGGCGATTAATCGAATTAAATATTATTGAACGAAATTTTTTATTACAGCAAAGTGATCAACGTATTTTGCGCGATGTAAATTTACCTGCGCATCGTGGCATGATTACCGATCGTTTAGGAACAGTGCTCGCAATGAGCACGCCTGTTTATTCCGCTTGGATTAATCCAAAATATTTTCACGCAACAGAAGAACAATTGCGAGAATTATCACATGATTTAAATATTTCAATTGCATTAATTAAATCGCGCGACATTAAAGGAAAAGGTTTTGTTTATTTACGTCGGCAAAATCCACCTGACGTGATGGAACGCGTAAAAGCACTTAAAATTCCTGGAGTATATTTTCAAACTGAATATCAGCGTTTTTATCCTGAAGGTGAAGTCGTTTCGCACGTTGTTGGATTTACAAATATTGATGATCGCGGTCAAGAAGGACTGGAATTAGCTTATAATAATTGGCTTTCTGGAACGCCTGGAAAAAAAGAAGTTTTAAAAGATCGCTTGGGAAATATTATTGAAGATGTTGCGCTATTAAAAAAACCAGCACAAGGTCATGATTTAACTTTAAGTATTGATCATCGTATTCAATATATCGCATATCGCACTTTGAAAGAACAAGTTGAAAAATTAAATGCGACGGACGGTTCCATTGTTGTTTTAAATCCTAGAACAGGCGAAATTTTAGCGATGGCAAATTTGCCATCATACAATCCAAATGATCATTTAGCTGAAAAACACGGTGATTTTCGTAATCGCGCAGTGACTGATTCTTTTGAACCCGGTTCATCGATGAAACCATTTACCATTGCAATGGCATTACAAAGTGGAGAATACACGCCAAAAACATTAGTGAATACAAATCCCGGATACATGATGGTTGGTGGCTATGAAATTAAAGATGATTTTGTGGATCATGGAATTATTAATCTGCGAAAAATTTTAGAAGTATCGAGTAATGTTGGCGCTGCAAAAATTTTATTATCATTGCCGCCGCAACCATTTTTTCATTTACTGAGAACGTTTGGTTTTGGTGAAGTTACTGATAGCGGATTTCCTGGCGAATCTTCGGGTCGATTGGTTGAGCATTCAGTGTGGTACAAAAGTGATATTGCAACATTAGCGTATGGTTATGGCATTGCTGTTACAACATTACAATTAGCACATGCATATGGAATTTTAGCTGATGATGGTATTTCACATCCCATCACATTTTTAAAATTAAATTCTGCGCCAAGCGGACAACAAATTATTTCAAAAAAAGTGGCGAATGAAATTGTCATGATGTTGGAATCTGTTGTGTATGGAAAAGATCCTGGCGCAACTGGCGGACAAGCAAAAGTGCCGGGATATTGGATTTCAGGAAAAACAGGAACAGCTTATATTGCAGGACCAAATGGTTATGATAAGAAAAAATATGTCGGCGATTTTGTTGGCATCGCACCCGCGACAAATCCGCAATTAGTCATCGCTGTTGTGATTCGCGATCCACATGATAAAAAAGGTCTGCATTTTGGGGGCGATATTGCAGCGCCAGTATTTGCAAAAGTAATGGCAGCATCGCTGCGCATTCTCAACATTCCACCGGATAATATTCATAATTCTAATGATCAGGCGAAGTGATGAGCTGACCATTTTAGCGATATACGATAAAATAGTCAGATTAAATATTTTAAAAAATCGTTAGCACTAATCAGCAATATTTTTTTATTGTCATAGCTGTGTATTTTATAAATATTTGGTTTCATGACAACTTGAATACCAACATCACAATTTAATTGAGTCAAGAATTTTGACCAGATATGACTTGGTTGTTCGTCAGAAATTTTAGCCTCAATTGGTAAAAAAACTTTTTTATCACGCAAGATTATAAAGTCAATTTCTTGCTTCTCTTTATTTCTTGCATAGCGTAATTCAAAATTACCAACGCCGCTGTCTGTTAAATAATCGCAATATTTTAATAGATGAGAAGCGATTAAATTTTCAAAGCGTGCACCTGGATTATTCACTTCGCTCCAGTCCCATAAATATAATTTACCTTCTTTTTTAATTGCACGCGGCAATGATTTCATAAAAGGCTTCAAATTATAGCAATAGTACAACTCATTTAAATAGTTTAACCAGCGTTTAATTGTTGTGTATGCAACTTCACAATCTTCGCTTAATGATTGAATGCTGAGTGGTTGCGCAATGCGTTCCGGTAATAAGCTCGCAAGCATTTCTACTTGACTCAATTCAGGTAGACGACTTAAATCGCGCATATCTTCACGAATGATTTTTTCAATTCGATTTCGCTGCCATAAATTTAGAGTTCGCTGATTCGCAGAAAATAAAGGTTCTGGGAATGGACCAAATTTAAATAATAAATCTAATTTTTCAATTGATTCACGCGATGACGTTTTGTGTTGAGATAATAAAGCTTGTATCAAATAATCCGGCTCTAAAAAATATTTTTCTTTTAATAATTCTGCAACAGAAAATGGGTGTAATCTAAAATTATAGTAACGACCCATTAAACTATCACTGCCTTTACGGTAAACATTGAGACGTGCGCTACCAGTCACTAAAATATCGTAGGCTTCACCGTCAGTGTCATATAAACCTTTTAAATTACGTTTCCATAATTTTGCTTTATGTAATTCATCCAGCACAATAAGCGGTTTTTCATCATGTTCCATTTTTGGAAGAATACCGGAGGGATCTTTTGTCCATTGACGTCTAAATTTTACTTCATCCCAGCTGTAGTAAGCGCCAACGCCTCGTTGTTTCAGTAATGATTTCGCCATCGTGGTTTTGCCACATTGTCTTGGTCCTGATACAAACGCCATCTTACCCGCAGCAAAACAAACTGCATTGATATCTGAAGCTATGTAACGATTATATTTCATCTGACTATTTTATCGACTAACGATAAAATAGTCAATTCCAGTTTAAGATGGATAATTCGCATACAGGTAATCAGCTTGACAATGCATTCGCTTCTATTGCGTTTGATACACAAGGAGTCCCATATATTGCATACACATATTCAAATGACCCATGGATATATAACACAGTCGTTGTGTTTAAATTTGACGGTACGCAATGGGTGCAAGTAGGAGGTGATGTTACTGCTCACGGAATTGTTAGTGAGCATGCGTTAGCAATCAATAATGAAAATATCCCTTATATTATTTATTCAACAGCATCGGGTGATGTTGTTAAAAAATTTAATGGTGAAGGTTGGATACAGGTAGGTAGTGCAGTTGATAGTCATCACAGTCATCCATCAAAAAAAATATCTGCATTACCTGAAGTTGGCATTTCAGATTTGACACTTGACTCAACTGGAACTCCTATCGTTGCAACTGCACCTAGCGGTCCTGTGATAGTTTCAAAATTGAGTAACAAAACGAATCAATGGAAACAATTGGGAGATGGCGGCATCAATGGTAGCGGCGGCTTATATTCTCTTGCGCTGGATGCAAAAGGAATTCCTTATATTGCCTACACTAATCAAAGTGGTTATTGGAGGTTGCATGTTGTCCGATTAGATACCGCAAACAATCAGTGGATTCAAGTTGGTCGAGGAAGTGCATTGATATTTGTTCAAGGTGATTTTCTTAACATCACGCCATCAGGAGCAATTTTTTTGATGTATTCGGGCGAAGATTACAACCCATACGATCCATACATGTCTCTTGCCAAAACATACAATAAAAAAATGAATAGTTGGCAAACTGTTGGCAATCAAAGTCCTGGTAATATTGGCGTTTCAGGTTATCTTAATGCATCATTGGCGGTTAATCCAAAAAATAATGCCCCTTATTTGATTAATACAGCTATCAATGCATCAGAAGATGATGAGGTACTTGATCTTCATTAATCGGGATATAAATGTTTTGTGCAAAACCGGTAAAACTCAACCATGAAATAGCATGTGTTTATTTCTTGACGCATGTTGTTAATACCATGAAAATGAGTGATTCACACTTGTTTTCATGGATCCATAATGTTGTATAAAAAACCCTTATCATTTTTACTCGAAAAACTAGCTGAAAAATCAGCAAGCATTCCTGCAATTGAAATTTCAAATATCACCAATAATAGTCGTGATGTTTCAAAAAATACTTTATTTTTAGCTTATCCCGGCGAAAAATCAGATGGGCGAGATTACATTGCGGATGCGGTTGCAAAAGGTACGGCTGCGATTGCATATGATCCGACTGATGATTTTATATTAGAAAACAAGGGAATTCCATGCGTTGCAATTCGAAATTTAAAAATAAAACAATCTGAAATTGGCGCGCGATTTTTTGATTTTCCAAGCAGCAAAGTTCCAGTGATTGGTGTGACTGGCACAAATGGAAAAACCAGCGTAACGCATTTTGTTGCGCAAGCTTTAAATTATTGTGGTGTGATTGGAACAATTGGTTATGGATTTTTATCATCGCTAACAAAAACAATAAACACCACACCCGACGGTTTACAACTCCAAAAAATATTCGCCGAATTAATTGATCAAGGCGCAAAAACAATTGCAATGGAAGTGTCATCACATGCGCTTGCACAACATCGCGTGAATGATGTGCAATTTCACACAGCTGTATTTACAAATTTAACACAAGATCATTTAGATTATCATGGCACAATGGAAGAATATCGCAACGCGAAAGAATTATTATTTCAGAAACCCAATTTGCAAAATGCAATTATTAATATTGATGGCGAAGCCGGAAAATATTTTGTTGAAACATATTGCAAAAAATTAAATGTAATCACTTATTCTTTATGTGATAAAAACGCTGATATTTATGTATCAAAATACACGCCCACGCAAAATGGTTTTGATATATTTATAAAAACTCCGTGGGGAGCTGGTGAATTTCATTTACCATTAATCGGCGAATTTAATATTCACAATGTATTAGCAGTGCTTGGCGTTTTAGGAATTTTAAAAATACCATTCGACACAATATTAAAATCACTTTCACAATTAGAAACTGTTAATGGTCGCATGCAATTATTTCAAATAAAAAATAAGCCCACTATCATTATTGATTATGCGCACACACCGGATGCGCTAGAAAAAGCATTAGAAAGTGTACGTGCACATTGCAGCGGAATTGTATGGTGCGTATTTGGATGTGGCGGCGATCGCGATAAAACAAAACGTCCCTTGATGGGAAAAATTGCTGAAAATAAGGGTGACAAAATTATTATTACCAACGATAATCCTCGCAGCGAATCGCCCGAAAAAATCGCACAAGATATTTTAGCCGGCGTAAAAAATAAAAATAAATTTGAAATTGAATTAGATCGCACAAAAGCAATTCAAAAAGCAATTCAGTCAGCAGAAAAAAATGATTGGATTTTAATTGCTGGAAAAGGGCATGAAACAGAGCAAATTATTGGTGATAGAATTTTACACCACAGTGATGCTGAAATTGTAATGGATTGTGAGCGGTAGAATGGAAGTGGAAGCGCCAGCGACCACGCCGATATTGATCGAAGTTCATGCGAATGATCGAATATAAATTTTTTAATTATAAAACTATAGAAGCTTTTATGAATCTATCTGAATTATCAAACATTACAAATGGCACATTAACCGGCATCGACACCGAATTCAAAAACATTTCCATCGACAGCCGCACCGTACAAAGCGGCGATTGTTTTTTCGCAATCAAAGGCGAATATTTTGATGGTCATGATTTTATTTCTGATGTTGCAAAAAAAAATGTAGCTGCAATAATTGTTGATCGTGATGTAAAAACAAACATCCCACATATTCATGTAAAAAACACTCGCCAAGCATTAATTGATTTAGCCTGCTTTTACCGACAACATATAACAATTCCTGTCGCAGCCATTACCGGAAGTTGTGGAAAAACAACTACGCGAGCATTACTTGAGAATATTTTAAAACAATCTGGCAATGTGCTTGCGAGTAAAAAAAGTTTTAATAATGATATCGGTTTACCATTAACATTATTAAAATTAAATCCATCCTATAATTTTGTTGCATTAGAAATTGGCACCAATCATCCCGGCGAAATTGCGGGCTTAACAAAAATTGCAAAACCAACCATTGCAACTGTGACCATGGTCGCGCCAGTTCACATTGAACATTTTGGAACACTCGAAGCAATTGCACGTGAAAAGGGCGCTATTTTTGAAGGTTTAACTTCAGATGGTATCGCAGTGATTAATGCGGATGATCAACACGCAACATTTTGGAAGAAAATGGCAGCAATGCATCGCATTATTACATTTGCAAAAAATAATTCCGCAGATGTTACAGCGCGCGATATAAAATTTACTCCAGATGGTAAAACTACTTTTACCCTATTTTTACCGAATAAAAATATATTAATTTCATTACCCTTATTGGGTGAACATAATATTACTAATGCATTAGCAGCTGCTGCGATGGCATTTGCAATGAATATTTCAATTGAAAATATTAAAACTGGATTAGAAACAGTTCAGCCAGAATATGGTCGACTTGTTGAGAAAAAAGGTTTCGCAGGTGCAACAATTATTGACGATAGTTATAATGCCAATCCAGCATCAGTTAAAGCCGCCATTACTTTATTAACACATCGTGCAAAAAATTCGATTTTAGTGTTTGGCGATATGTTAGAATTAGGAAACATAGCAGATGAACAACATGCTGATATTGGAATATTTGCAAAAAATGCTGGTATAAAAAAATTATTTTGCTATGGAAAATTAAGTGCGCAGGCTGCAAAAACTTTTGGAGAAAATGCGCAGCATTTTGATAATCATGATGCGTTGATAGAATCATTAAAACCGCAATTACAAAAAGACACAACGGTTTTAATTAAGGGATCGCGTGGAATGAAAATGGAAAAAGTAGTTGAGGCATTATGTTATTGTGGCTAGCACATTATTTACAAAACTATTTTCATTTCTTGCGTGTCATTCAATACCTCACGTTTCGCGCTATTTTTAGCGCGCTAACTGCCCTGCTCATCGTTTTATTTTTATGTCCCGTTTTAATTCGTCGACTAAGTGCTTTGCAATTTGGACAAGTTGTTCGTACAGATGGTCCGCAAGCGCATTTAAAAAAAACCGGCACGCCAACGATGGGTGGCAGTTTAATTTTAATTGCATTAGGCGTGAGTGTTTTTTTATGGAGTAATTTATTAAATCCGTATGTTTGGATCGCATTATTTGTCACGATGGGTTTTGGTGCAATTGGTTGTGTTGATGATTATCGTAAAATTATTAAAAAAAATACCAAAGGATTATCTGCAAGTAAAAAATTATTATACCAATCTCTGATTGCGCTGATTGCAATTAGTATTTTATATTTCACAGCAAACGGAAGTAATGAAACACAATTGGTTATTCCATTTTGCAAATCTGTGATTATCCATTTAGGTTTGTTTTATTTTATTTTTTCTTATTTTGTAATTGTTGGTGCGAGCAATGCAGTAAATTTAACGGATGGTTTAGACGGACTCGCAATAA
Source organism: Gammaproteobacteria bacterium RIFCSPHIGHO2_12_FULL_36_30 (assembly GCA_001801815.1). Classification (GTDB taxonomy): domain Bacteria; phylum Pseudomonadota; class Gammaproteobacteria; order Coxiellales; family Coxiellaceae; genus 2-02-FULL-42-43. The sequence continues at coordinate 30,657 of MGXU01000001.1, read as the reverse complement.
TGCCTTCAATTCTAGTGATTATGGCACTCGGTGTTTTTGCATATGTCACAAGCAATATTAATTTCTCACATTATTTGGCATTGCCTTATTTACCAAACGCTGCAGAATTAGTTGTTTTCTGCTGCGCATTAGCAGGCGCTGGCTTAGGATTTTTATGGTACAACAGTTATCCCGCACAATTATTTATGGGTGATGTTGGTTCATTAAGTATTGGCGGCGCACTTGGAATTGTTGCAGTGATGGTGCGCCAAGAAATTATTTTATTTTTAATGGGCGGAATATTTGTTGCAGAAACCATTTCTGTTATTTTGCAAGTTTTAAGTTATAAATTACGTAAAGGCAAACGCATTTTTAAAATGGCACCGCTGCATCATCATTTTGAATTATCGGGTTGGCCAGAACCAAAAGTGATTGTAAGATTTTGGATTATTACGGTGATTTTGGTGTTGTTGGGATTGGCGACGCTAAAGTTACGCTGATTAATTGAGGTAAATATGTATTTATATCTAGTACATGTAGGTTATCGCGAAGATGATGCGGGTATTTATATTACATAATAACTTTTTAGTCGTAGCGAATGATGTTAAAGATGCTAAAGAAAAAATGACGTCGAAAAAAATATTTCAGGATAAAAAAATGCATATTGATGGCATAATTGAAATTAAATATGTTGATGGTTATGACATTCAATTATCTCCAAATAAAATTGTATGTGAAAATAAAATTTATAGTGGTGCTGATTTAAGAAATATGATGTAACTATTCGTTAAATCCATCAGATTAATGTGCATTTCGTTAGTAGTAATGATCGTTGCACTGCCAGTGACTATCTAAATAGAATTACACACTATATTTGTCAAGAACAGATGGAAGTGGAAGCGCTAGCGACCACGCCGATATTTAAATTGTCTCAATTATTTTATAGTAAGACGGATCACAATAAACCGCCATTTCCTTACCTTGATCTTCAATCGTATATTGCATAGCACGAAATAGAAATTCTTCTTGAAATATATATCCTGTACTTGCGCCTCTTGACCAGAATCGTTCTCGATTTAATTCTGGATTTTGTTGTTTTAAATATCTTGTTGCATATGCTTTTAACGAAATCGCTATTTTTTCAGGTGCCTTTTCTGATGTAACAACAACATGCATATGATTTGTGCGAACCTGTGCTGCGTGTAAATGCCAATTGGAGAATTTGCAAGTATCAATAATTGATTGCAATACAATTTTTCGCTGCGATTCATCCATGATAAACATTTCTTCTTTGCAATTACTTCTCATTGTTTTTTGAAAGCCAGACATGGGTGGTATTTTTGGTGTGGCGTATTGATTATGTTTTGGATCAACACTTAAGCGTGCATCTCCGTGCAACCATGTCGCATAAGTTCTGCAAGTAATAATGTACGCAATTGGGATTTGTTTTTTATTTTGCATTGCATAATAATAATCTTTGTGAGGAAAAAAGATATCCGTGTTTTGCAAATATTGGCGTGGTCGCTAGCGCTTCCACTTCCATCTGTTCTTGGCAAATATTCACCATAATTCTATTTATATGAGTACTGGTGATTTCACTTCCATTCGCTCTTGACAAACATTATGCATAAACATCAGCGTGGTTGCTCGCGCTGCAGCGAATGAAGTCATCGACAGGCTAGCTTATTCGGGTGGCGGGGTTAGCTAAGACCTACCTAAAAAAATCCTTAATAAAGAAAAACGCCCTTTCCTTTATTAACGGATTTTCTTAATAAAGTTATTTTAGTTAGCACCTAGCTTTACTCATATGGTGTGTAATACTATTAAAATATTATGAAAAATAATGTACACCTCATCATCGGCCTCGGTGCAACAGGATTTTCCTGCGTGCAATACCTCGCGTCAAAAAATATTCCAGTGATTGTTGTTGATACACGAGAAAATCCGCCGAAATTAGCAGAATGTAAAAAACAATTTCCGAAAATAGAAATTTATTTGGGAAAATTTCAAGAAAAAATATTTGAAAAAGCAAATGTTATTGTTGTAAGTCCGGGTATTTCGCTCGAAGAACCTTGCATAAAAAAATGTATTGAAAAAAATATTCCAGTAATTGGCGATGTAGAAATTTTTGCGCGTGATGCAAAAGCGCCAATCATTGCAATCACAGGATCAAATGGAAAAACAACCTTAACAACATTAATGGGTGAATTAATTAAAAACGCAGGACATAAAACGATTGTTTGCGGTAATATTGGATTGCCTGTATTAGAAGCTTTGCAACGACCAATCCCAGATTATTATGTTATCGAATTATCCAGTTTTCAATTAGACACAACATATTCATTAAAAGCAAAAGTTGCCGTTGTGATTAATGTCAGTGCTGATCATATGGATCGTTACAAAACTTTTGATGATTATTTGCATTCAAAACAGCGTATTTATAAAAATTGCGAATATGCTGTTGTGAATGCAGATGAACCTGACATTTGGAAAAAACTTATTTTTAAAAATTTACCGGTTTCTTTTACGCTTAAAAAACCGAAACAAAATGAATGGGGAATTGTTGATGATAATTTAATGTTTGGTGATAAAAAAATTATTGCAATTTCTGACTTGATGTTGCAAGAACGTCATAACAATCAAAATTTTTTAGTGGCGTTGGCGATGGGTTCTACGCTGAAATTACCAATAGAAAATATGTTGCAAACATTAAAGCACTTTTCTGGATTGCCGCATCGCTGCCAATTGGTAAAAAAAATAAATGGTGTTGCATATTATAACGATTCAAAAGCGACAAATGTTGGCGCGGCGATCGCAGCGATTGATAGCATGAGTCAACATATTGCTGGACGAATTATTTTACTCGCAGGTGGTGATAGCAAAGGTGTTGATTTAACCCCATTGCAAAATCCTGTGAAAAAAAGTGTCGCGCATGTTATTTTATTTGGTAAAGATGCAGATTTGTTGCAAAATACATTAGCAACCTATACGAAAATTTCTCGTGTCAATAATTTGCGAGAAGCGATTGCGACAGCAAAAAAAATAGCACAATCGGGTGACATTGTTTTATTATCACCCGCATGTTCGAGTTTGGATCAATATGAAAATTACGCTGCGCGTGGAAATGAGTTTATTGAAACGGTAAATTCCATATGAAAACTAATGCTTCATTATTTCTCTACGATCGCTGGATATTATCAATCGCACTCGTCTTGGTTTTATTTGGTTTGCTGATGGTGTCATCCGCGTCCATGGTCATTTCAGATCGTTTATATCACGAACCATTTCATTACATGTTGCGTCAATTTATTTTTTTAATCACAGGTGTCGGCTTGACGTGGGGAATCACGCGTATTCCATTATCATTTTGGGAAGAAATAAGTTTTGTACTATTATTACTGTGTTTTTTCGTTTTGTTGGTTGTCTTGGTTCCGCATATCGGCAGCGTAGTAAATGGTTCGCGTCGCTGGATTCATTTAGGATTTATTTCGCTGCAAGTTTCTGAAGCAGTAAAATTAATGTCGATTTTATATTTAGCAGGCTTTTTGCAGCGACATTTGCATGAAGTGCAAACAAAAATGTCTGGATTTGTTAAACCTGTTATATTTTTTGGTTTGATGGGTGTTTTATTATTATGTGAGCCTGATTTTGGAACAACTGCTGTTATTGCAATGACAATGTTGTCGATGATGTTTATTGCAGGCGCTCGTTTATTGCCTTTTATTATCATGTTTGTATTAATTGCAGTTGCAATGGTTGGATTAATTATTACAACTCCGTATCGCATGTTACGTTTAACCAGTTTTTTAAATCCTTGGACACATGCATATGGATCTGGTTACCAATTAACACAATCTTTAATTGCATTTGGACGTGGGGGAATATTTGGTGTTGGCTTAGGAAATAGCATTCAAAAATTATTTTATTTGCCGGAAGCGCATACTGATTTTATTTTTGCAGTCATTGGTGAAGAGCTTGGTTTTATCGGTGAATTATTATTAATTATTTTATTTGTATTATTAATTGCGCGAATTATTTATATTGCACAATCTGCATTGAAACGCGAACAATGGTTTGGCGGATATGCATCTTGGGGAATTGGTTTGTGGATTGCATTTCAAACTATTATTAATCTTGGTGTGAATATTGGTTTGCTGCCAACAAAAGGATTAACGTTGCCATTAATTAGTTATGGCGGCAGTAGTTTGTGGGTGACGTGCGCTGCACTCGGAATTGTGTTGCGTGTTGCGTTCGAAGTGCAAACTACCAGCTCGATCACATCATCATCGCGTATTAGGCAGCGCGTATCATGAACAAATTATTAATTATTGCTGGCGGAACGGGCGGTCATATTTTTCCTGCGCTGGTTGTTGCAGAAACACTGAAAAAGCAGGGTGTTTTGATTGAATGGCTGGGAACTGAAACTGGCATGGAAAAAAAATTGGTCGCAAATCGCTTCCCAATTTATTTTTTACCGGTCAAAGCAATTCGTGGAAAAAGTTTTTTAACAAAAATATTATCACCATTTCGTTTAGTGCGCGCAATTTTTTTAGCGCATGGCATGATTAAAAAAATAAATCCGGATTGTGTTTTAGGAATGGGTGGATATGCAAGTGGTCCCGGTGGAATTGCCACTTGGTTGTTGCGAAAAAAATTAGTAATTCACGAACAAAATGCAAAAGCGGGATTAACAAATAGATTATTATCTCACTTCGCAACCACTGTATTACAAGCATTTCCAAATGCATTTTCAAAAAAGGTTGCTGCGATTACTGTTGGTAATCCAGTGCGTGAATCGATTTTTGCAATTCATCACGCCGATTATTACCGTGCTAAAAATAGAGCGCTGCGCATTTTAATTTTAGGTGGCAGTCAAGGCGCAACAGCTATTAATAAATTAATGACACAATGGATTTCATATTGCGAAAACCCAGAGTCATTTTTACTGTGGCACCAAACAGGAAAAAAAGATTTTGAGTTAACGAAAAAAAATTATTTGCATTACACCGCTTCAATTTATCGCATCGATTCTTTTATTGAAAAAATGGACGAAGCGTACCGATGGGCGGATATCGTGATTTGTCGTGCTGGCGCATTAACTGTTTCGGAAATTGCTGCTGCTGAATTACCCGGTATTTTAATTCCTTATCCATACGCTGCGGATGATCATCAATTCGCAAACGCACAATTTTTAGAACATGCCGCCGCTGCAAAATTATTTCGCGAATCGATTTTGACTACACACCTGCTCAATGACTGCTTACAAAATTTATTATTTTCAACTGAACAATTGCATCTGATGTCAGAAAAAGCGAGAATCTGCGCGCAACCAGATGCTACATCCAAAATTATTGCAGAGTTGTCAAAATAGAGGAATTTTTCGTGTTAAAGAATTTATCTGCCAGCAAAGTATTTTGCATCGGCATCGGCGGTATTGGTTTAAGTGGTTTAGCTGAATTATTGCATAAAAATGGCATAATTGTAGCTGGTTCCGATCCTTCGCAAAATGCACAAACCAAACGATTACAATCATTAGGCATTACTGTTTTTGATCACCACGAAGCAAAAAATATTGAGAGTGCAGATTTAGTTGTTTATTCCAGTGCTGTCAAAGCAGACAATCCGGAGCGATGCGCTGCAGTTGCAAATAATATTCGTCTTATTACGCGCGGACAATTATTAGCGGAAGTCATGCAATCTTATTGCGGTATTGCCGTCGCAGGAACGCATGGCAAAACGACAACATCAGGTTTAATTGCATGGGTTTTTGAATATGCAAAAAAAGATCCAACATTTATGATTGGTGGTGTGTTGCGCGATCGTCAATCGCCAATGCAATTAGGCCAATCTTCTTTTTTTATAGCGGAATCTGATGAAAGTGACGCAACATTTTTATTATTATCATCAACGGTTGGCGTCATTACTAATATTGATGTAGATCATATGGAAACATATGATCACGATTTTGAAAATCTCAAAAAAAGTTTTTTACAATTTGCTAATAATATTCATGACGATGGTTTTGCCGTAGTTTGCATTGATGATCCTGTGATTCGCGCATTAATATCGAAAATAAAATGTCGCGTTATTACTTATGGTGAAAGTGATGATGCTGCTTACCAACTAAAAAATTTTTCTCAACATGGATTGCGAAGTGAATTTACGGTGATTACATCAAAACAAGAATCGCTAAAAATACCCTTAAATTTAGCAGGAAAACACAATGCATTAAATGCATTGGCAGCAATTATTATTGCGCGTGAATATCATTTGCCTGATGTTGATATACAAAACGCATTAAATACTTTTCCTGGCATGAAGCGTCGTTTTCAATCACATGGCGAAATGAATGTAGTCGGTGGCCGCGCATTATTGTTCGATGATTATGGGCATCATCCAGCAGAATTAAAAGCAACTTTGCAAGCAGCAAAATCAGCATTTCCAGATCGTCGTATTGTTTTGGTTTTTCAGCCACATCGTTATACACGTACGAGAGATTTGATGACCGATTTTGTTGATGTTTTAAAATATGCGGATCAATTAGTTTTAACAGAAGTGTATGCAGCGAGTGAGCAAAAAATTGAAGGTGCGGATGGTCAAGCATTATTTCATGCTGTAAAAAAAGCAGGTATGCAGCATGTGCATTTTGTGCCGGAATTATCGGATTTGCCGAGTGAATTGCAAAAAGTTCTCAAACCAAATGATGTTGTTATATTGCAAGGTGCAGGTAATATTGTGACAATGGTGGATATGTTAAAATTGTAGGTATGGAATATGCCGACTGAACTTCCGCGCAGACAAACACAATCATCTCATACTTACCGTTCGCTTATTTTATTTTGTCTTTCCGTATTTGTTGTAACGGGATTAATTATTGGCGGCACTTTTGCATGGCGTTGGATGCAACAACCAACATCGTTTCCCATTTCACAAATTGAAATTGAGGGTCATTTAGCGCATGAAACCCCAGCTCAGTTACAAAAAATAATAAGCGCAAATATATCTGGCGGATTTTTTTCATTAAACGTTTCCGCTGCAAAACAAGCGCTTTTATCAATTCCGTGGATTGCAGATGTTTCTTTTCGTCGCGTTTGGCCTGGCACATTAACAGTAAAAGTAATTGAACAACAAGTTATCGCGCGATTCGGAAAAACTGGTGTTTTAAATGCGACAGGCGATATTTTTTATCCTGATGCAAAATCTTTACCGCAAAATTTACCTGATTTAGAAGGCCCGGCCGATCAATCAAAAGTATTATTTGATTTTTATCAAAGTGTGAATACAATGGCGCATGTTTTGAGTTTATCTGTTGTTGCATTACATGAAAATGATGCGCAAAGTTGGGATTTGGTTTTGAGTAATCAAGTGAAAGTCATTATGGGTCGTCAGGATGCAGCTGCGCGATTTCAGCGATTTGTTGCAATTTACCCTAGAATTATAGCAGTTTCGAATAAGCCGATGGTTTCAGTTGATTTGCGTTATCCAAATGGCGTTGCTGTAAAATACGCAGAAAACAAAGCATAAAGTATCGATTTTTATAGTGCAACTCAATTTGTTCGCTTATACTATTTTGAATGAGTTGTTGCATTTCAGATTGACAGGGAGAAAAAAATCCATATGCGTAAAAAAAATAAAAAAATGGATAAAAATTTAATTGTTGCGCTTGATATTGGCACCAATAAAATTGCGGCCTTAGTTGGCGAACTCACATTAGATAATCAAATTGAAATTGTTGGTTTTGGCGTGCATCCTTCGCGTGGTTTGAAACGCGGCATGGTTGTAAATATTGAGTCAACAGTGCAATCAATTCAGCGTGCAATTGAAGAAGCGGAATTAATGGCGGGTTGTGATATTTATGAAGTATTTACTGGTATCGCAGGAAGTCATATTACGAGTTTAAATTCACATGGCATTGTAGCTATTCGCGATCGTGAAGTAAATCAAACTGATGTTGATCGCGTAATTGATGCTGCAAAAGCAGTGGCAATTTCAGCTGACCACAAAATTTTACACATTTTACCGCAAGAATTTATTGTTGATGCGCAAGAAGGTGTGCGCGAACCAGTTGGCATGTCCGGTGTTCGATTAGAAGCAAAAGTCCATATTGTTGCAGGTGCTGTTGCAGCGGCACAAAACATCACAAAATGTGTGCGACGCTGTGGTTTGCAAGTGAATGATATTATTTTGGAGCAGTTGGCATCGAGTTTTGCAGTGTTAACTGATGATGAAAAAGAATTGGGTGTTTGCATGATTGATATCGGTGGCGGCACAACTGATGTCGCAATTTTCACCGATGGTGCAATACGTCACACTGCTGTAATACCGATTGCAGGTGATCATGTCACAAATGATATTGCAGTTGCACTTCGCACCCCAACACAAAATGCAGAACAAATTAAAAAACAATATGCATCTGTTTCGCCAGTCACAATTGATCCGAATGAAATGATTCAAGTACCTTGTATTTCAAAGCGTCCGCCACAACAAATTCAACGTAAGGCATTGGCGCAAGTCGTCCATGCTCGTTATGAAGAATTATTTTCATTGGTATTGGCAGAATTGCGTCGAAGTGGTTTTGAAGATTTGATTTCTGCTGGTATTGTATTAACTGGTGGTGCATCCAAAGTTGAAGGTTGCATTGAATTGGCAGAGTCTATTTTTCAAATGCCGGTTCGCTTGGGGTTGCCGCAAAATGTGAGCGGATTAATTGACGTGCGTGAAGATCCGACGTTTTCAACTGCTGTTGGGTTGTTGTTATACGGATTACAACAACAAGATAATCCACAGCCGCTTGTGATGAATCGCGGATTACCTAATTTATGGTCACGTATGCGGAATTGGTTTCAAGGGAATTTTTGAGGAGAGTATCATGTTTGAATTAAGCGATAACTTAGCGCACAACGCAAAAATAAAAGTTGTTGGTATTGGTGGCGGCGGTGGTAACGCGATTGAACACATGATGTCTGAACACATTGAAGGTGTCGAATTTATTTGTGCGAACACAGATGCGCAAGCACTTGGTAAATCAAGCGCGCGAAACACGTTGCATTTAGGTGAAGAAATTACAAAAGGATTAGGCGCAGGCGCAAATCCTGAAGTCGGTCGTCAAGCCGCTGAAGAAAATCGCAATCATATTCGTGAATTACTTGCAGGCACCGACATGGTTTTTTTAACCGCTGGAATGGGTGGCGGAACCGGAACTGGGGCTGCGCCAATTTTTGCAGAAGTTGCAAAAGAATTAGGAATTCTAACAGTTGCAGTTGTCACAAAACCTTTTGCATTTGAAGGTCGCAAACGAATGGAAATTGCAGAAGAAGGAATTAAAGCATTATCAAAATATGTTGATTCCTTAATCACAATTCCAAATAATAAATTATTAAGCGTGCTTGGAAAAAATATTTCTTTATTAAATGCATTTAAAGCTGCAAATAACGTGTTATTTGGCGCAGTGAAAGGAATTGCAGATTTAATTACACGTCCCGGTTTAATTAATGTGGATTTTGCAGATGTTCGCACAGTGATGTCAGAAATGGGAATGGCGATGATGGGAACTGGTGTTTCAACTGGTGAAAATCGCGCACGTGAAGCGGCAGAAGCTGCAATTGCAAGCCCATTATTAGAAGACATTGATTTTAGCGGTGCAAAAGGTGTGTTAGTTAACATTACTGCTGGCATGGATATGTCGATCGGTGAATTTGAAGCGGTTGGTGAAGCAGTAAAAGCATTTGCTTCTGAATCTGCTACGGTTGTTGTTGGAACTGTAATTGATCCAGAATTAACAGATGAATTACGCGTGACAGTTGTTGTTACGGGTTTAGGAACTAATCGTGGCGGCACGGCAGGAATTGTGAGTGCAGGTGGAAATTACGCTGCCCCAATTCGTCCTGCGCGCACAACTCGCACAGATGGCACATTAGATTATCATCAGCTCGAACGCCCAACTTATTTGCGTAATCAAGACAGTGCAAAACCACAAGTCGCACAACCCGTAACTGCAGAAGTTGATCGCGAAAAAGAAATGGAATTTCTCGATATTCCGGCGTTTTTGAGGAAGCAGGAAGATTAGGAAAGTGTGAGTGACGGTGTGAGTGTAAAAAATATTAAACTTTGCCGCTGATTTTTCATACCCACACCACACTTTTTATCCTTTGAATTCCCCCCAAAACTTTGACAAAATACCCTATTTTTATAGCGAGAAAAAATGATCAGGCAACGTACGTTAAAAAATGCAATTCACGCAACCGGCATCGGCGTTCATTTAGGCGAAAAAGTATATTTAACTTTACGTCCAGCACCAATTAATACCGGCATCATTTTTCGTCGCGTTGATTTAAATGAACCCGTTGAAATTCCCGCGCAAGTTGCTTTTATTGGCAACACAGATTTATGCACATGCTTAGAAAAAAAAGAAGTACGCATTTCAACAGTAGAACATTTATTATCGGCATTTGCAGGATTAAATATCGATAATTGTTATGTCGATTTATCTTTATCAGAATTACCGATCATGGATGGAAGTTCAAGCCCATTTATTTTTTTAATTGAATCGGCGGGAATTGAAGAACAAGATGCGCCGAAAAAATTTATTAAAATTAAAAAAACAATTGAAGTGCGCGTTGGTGAAAAGTTTGCAAAATTAGAACCATTTGATGGATTTCGTGTTGCATTTGAAATTGCATTTAACCATCCCGTCATTTCAAATAGCCAACAATCCATCATCGTTGATTTTTCTTCCGCATCTTATGTGAAAGATATTTCACGTGCGCGCACATTTGGTTTTTTAGCAGATTATGAAATGATTCGTGAAAAAAATTTAGCACGCGGCGCGAGTTTAGATAATGCAATTGTATTAGACACAATTAAAATTATGAATGAAGAAGGTTTACGTTATCCCGATGAATTTGTAAAACATAAAATCTTAGATGTTGTCGGTGATTTATATTTATTAGGACATAATTTAATTGGTGCGTTTACTGGTTACAAATCAGGGCACGCAATCAACAATGCACTCATGCGTGAATTATTATCGCAAAAAGACGCATGGGAATTAATTACATTTGATGATGCAAGCAAAGCACCGCTTTGTTATTCAACGGCGCAGTCTGTTACAGCGTAAAAGTACGTTTCATCTAATTCCCTCATCTTTATTTTGATATTTTATTGATCAATATATCTCGATCGTATATTCTTCACGCATTCATACTGAACTCGCTGAGAATTATCATGCCCGTACAGATTAAAAAAATATTATTTATTTTCCTTTCCGCAATTTCATTCTCAACTTTCGCACTTGACGCTGAAAGCACGAATGCAAAAATACAAGCAGCACTTGATCAAACACGTATTCAAAATGCTGCGCCCGCGATGCAGGTGAGTGTAAGTTTACCAGGCGAATATGCATCACGTAATTTTGTATCCGGTACAACGAAATTAAATGGAAAAAATAAAATAACAACAGATAGTTTGTTTCAAATTGGCAGTAATACAAAAGCATTTGTTGCGGTACTCATTTTACAATTAGAAACACAAGGAAAATTAAATATTAATGATCCTATCGATAAATATATTGATTTTTCAAAACATCCAACATGGCCGCAAGAATGGCAAAACGTCACAATTAAACAATTATTAAATATGACGAGTGGGATTGATAATTACACAGAAGATAAAAATTTTATTGCAGAAGTTACGCAAAATCCGGATTTGCATTTTACCGCGACACAATTAATTAATATTGCCGCAAAACATCCTGATTATTTTGCGCCTGGAAAAAGCTGGTATTACTCAAATACCGATTATATTTTAGCTGGAAAAATTATTGAAAATGTAACGGGACAAACTGTAACACAAAATATAAATGAAAAATTATTAGGATCAACACATTTAAATTTACTAAATACCCATTACGCTGGCGCAAATAATTATTCTCGTAATACTAATTTACACGCCGTGAGTTCTTATGATGAATATCCTGGCGAAGAAGCAAAGGATGAATCTTCAAAAGGTTTGTCTTGGGCAAATTCAGCGGGATGTATGTTATCAAATACAAGTGATCTCACGCGTTGGATTCGTTCTTTATTTAGCGGGAAAACATTAGCATCACAACAGTTGCATGAAATGAAATCGTTGGTTTGTTGGTCTGGATCTAAAACAGGTTGCACATTGGGGCAGCCAGTTTCATCAGATGGTTTTGGATTTGCCCTTACAGAACAAACTACACAATCTTTAGGCAAAGTATGGATTTATGAAGGTAGCACACTTGCTACTGATTTTATTTATTATTGGATTCCCTCGTACGATACAGTTATTTCTGTAACAGCTGATATCAGAAATGATAAAAATTCTCCCAATAAATTAGCGAATAAAATTGTTGAAATATTAATGCAATCACGTGCGTGGAAAAATTATCGCGTGTTACATTCTGTGCCAACACTTGATGCATCACAATTAAAAACATTGCAATCAACACTGAAATTTCCATTAAAAAATAAATTAACATAGTATTTCAATTACAAATATACAAGACTATAATTTTCTCGCGCAAAAAAATCGAGAAAAATATGAAACAATTTATCAAAGCTGTTGGCGGAATGCGACACTCTGTAATTTATACCGATGTAACTGGAAAGCATTTTCGTTTTTCGGGTGGCACATGGACTTGGCGAAATCATAATCCAGGCAATGTATACGCTGGAGCGATTAGCAAAAGACATAATCAAATTGGCGCTACACATTTTTTCGCTATTTTTCCAAATAAAAAAGACGGACATGCTTCTTTGCTTGATTCATTAATCACTTCATTTGGCAATATGTCATTGCACGACATGATTTATATTTTTGCACCACCTAAGTGTAATCCTACTAAGCAATATGAAAAATATCTGCGTGAAAAAACCGGTGTTTACAGCAATACTAAAATAAAAAATTTCACAAAAACACAATTTAAAAAATTGTGGGAAGCTATTCAACATTTTGAAGGTTTTCAGACGGGGAAAATTGTTGAAGTTTACCGCATCATTCGCGTTCAAAAAATAAAAAAGAATGTATATCAGTTCTGTCGTGAAGATGGTTATTGGATGACGGAATCACAATGTATTCGATATGCAAAACAAGAACATCTTGAACTCGAAGTGTGTGTTTCAGATTTAGGAACTGAATTTTTACGATCTTGTTCCAACAGCTTATTCCAAAAACCCTTGAAAAGCATAATGAAAAAATAGGCAGTAAAATGAAAAAAACAATTTTTGTCTTATTATGCATATTATCATTTAATGCTGTATTTGCAGATCAAGGAGCGTATACCTATTCAAAATCAGGCAACATTTTTTTCTATTCAGAAAAAATGCATCAAGTATTACAATTGACACATTCCGATAAAAATAACCACCCAACATTATCCCCAAATGGAAGATGGCTTGCGTTTATTAAACGCGGTAATCATATAATGCCTGGACATTGCGGTGATTTTGCAGACACTGGAAGTAATTACGGTGATGAAATATGGATCGCTGATTTAAAAACAATGCAAATAAAGCGACTTGTTAAAAATAATTTTCATTGCGATCATCCAACAAAGATGATTGTCGATCCAAAAGATCTATCATTTTCGCCAGACAATAGAACGCTTTATTTTGAAACGTCTGCTTGGGTAACATCGGGTGCGATACATGCAGTAAATGTTGATGGAAAATATTTGCAATTTGTCACGGACGGAGGTGAGTATCGTATAGTGCGTCATGGTGTTTACACGGGTGATTTAATTGTGAATCAGCATCGTTATCGTTTTAAGGGTAATACACCATTAGGCAGTTGTAATTGGGACTGGTTGTTTACATCGCAAGGCAAACAAATAAAATTATACAGCAAGCATAATGAATTTTCTTAATAACGAACACTCTTCGCACACACTTTACAATGAATAGTTTGAATCCGCACAAATTCCGTTTGCTTATGCAATTCCCGAATTAAATCCGCTGAAATAAATTTAATGCGCGTTGCAATTGCAGCGTTGCTCACACCTACAATTAAAATTGATTGATCGACATTCATCACATGACAATAAGGTGCGAATGCTGCAGGTAAAATATTTTGCAGCGCGCGATTAATTGTCATCAGCCATCGCGCCTTTTGAATAATTTTTCCCAATGCAGAATGTGCGAGTTCTTCCATCACGGGATTTAAGTCAGTTTGCTTTTGAAATGTGTTTTGCATGAATCAAATCATATCAAAGAAAACACGGTAGTGGGATTTTTTTAGAGCTGATATTTTCTTGCGCTTAACTTAAGATTTAATAGTTATCAAACTTGACACTTAATTATCAAATATGGTATTTTATATGAAATGGAATATTTCCATCACTACTAATAAAAATTAGCAAAAGACGTAGAAAATCATGAAAAAATTAACTCACGCCGCTTTTAAAAATAAAGCGCTAAAAAATCCCGCAGTAAAAAAAGAATACAACGACTTAGAAGAAGAATTTGCGTTGGTTGCAGAATTAATCCGCGCGCGCAAAATGAAAGGCAAATCACAAAAAGAATTAGCAAAGGCAATGCATACTTCACCTTCTGCTATTTCAAGATTAGAAGCAGGCTTTGGCAGAGAACGTCACTCACCATCCCTTGATACACTTCGACGTTATGCAAATGCCCTGGGTTGTTATTTATCCATCAAGCTCGTTCCGAAATTAAATAAAGCAAAAAGAGCTGCTGGCTAAGTGTAAATTACCCCATTTTTCATGTAGACTTTGCAGTCTAAATATCACAAAGAGCACACGCATGTTGGGATTATTAAAAAAAATATTTGGCACACGAAATGAGCGTTTATTGCGCGGCTATCGCAAAATCGTACAAAAAATTAATGCATTTGAACCTGCATTACAAGCATTATCTGATGCAGAGCTGCAAGCAAAAACAGCTGAATTTCGCGATCGTTTATCCAAAGGCGAAGATATTAATAGCGTTTTACCCGAAGCGTTTGCAGTAGTGCGTGAAGCGTCAAAGCGTACGTTAGGCTTGCGTCATTTTGATGTGCAATTAATCGGTGGGATGGTTTTGCATGACGGCAAAATTTCCGAAATGCGCACTGGTGAAGGTAAAACATTAATGTCGACTTTGCCTGCATATTTAAATGCATTAACGAATCGCGGTGTACACGTTATCACAGTGAATGATTATTTAGCGAAACGTGATGCGGAATGGATGTTACCGATCTACACATTTTTAGGTTTAACTGTCGGCGTGAATTTAACAAACATGTCACACGATGAAAAACAAAGTGCATATGCAAAAGATATTACTTACGGCACCAATAATGAATTTGGTTTTGATTATTTGCGCGACAACATGGTTTATGATTTATCACAACGCGTACAACGTCCGCTCCATTTTGCAATTATTGATGAAGTTGATTCCATTTTAATTGACGAAGCACGCACACCATTAATTATTTCCGGACAAGCAGAAGAATCCTCAGAATTTTATGTCAGCATGAATAAATTAATTCCGCATTTAAAATTTCAAAAAATGTCGGAAGAAGAAAAAGACGAAGAGCTTCCTGAAGAGCGTCGTGGTGATTACACGCTCGATGAAAAAAATCGTCAAGCGCATTTAACGGAGCGCGGCCATCAAAAAGTTGAAGACTTGATGGTGAAAAATGGTTTATTAAAGCTTGGTGAAAGTTTATATGATTATTCTAACATTCAATTAATGCATTACTTTTATGCTGCACTAAAAGCAAATACGTTATATCACCGCGATGTGGAGTATGTTGTAAAAGATGGCGAAGTCATTATTGTTGATGAACATACTGGTCGATTAATGGAAGGTCGTCGTTGGTCGGATGGTTTACATCAAGCAATGGAAGCAAAAGAAAATGTAAAAGTACAATTAGAAAATCAAACACTCGCGACCATTACATTTCAAAATTATTTTCGCATGTATGAAAAATTATCGGGTATGACAGGAACTGCTGATACAGAAGCATTCGAATTTCAAAAAATTTACGGATTAGAAGTCGTTATTATTCCGACGAATAAAGAAATGATACGTAATGATGAAGCTGATAAAATTTATTTAACACAAAATGAAAAATTTGATGCGATCATTGAAGAAATTAATGTGGTTCGCACAAAAGGTCAACCAATCTTAGTTGGGACTGCATCAGTTGAAACATCAGAATTGTTATCAAATCGCTTAAAACAAGCGAAAATTACACATCAAGTTTTAAATGCAAAACAACATGCTCGCGAAGCAAATATTATTGCAGAAGCAGGTCGTCCCGGTGCAGTTACGATTGCAACAAACATGGCGGGTCGTGGAACAGATATTGTTTTAGGTGGTAATATTAAATTAGAAATTTCAGAATTAAATAATCCAACCGAAGAACAAATTGAAGCGCTCAAACAAGATTGGCAAAAACGTCACGACGCAGTTGTTGCAAGTGGCGGGTTATTTGTATTGGGAAGTGAACGACATGAATCGCGTCGTATCGATAATCAATTACGTGGACGATCGGGTCGACAAGGTGATCCTGGTATTTCGCAATTTTATTTATCAATGGAAGATAATTTATTGCGAATTTTTGGCGGTGATCGTTTGATGTTTATGATGCGCAAAATGGGTTTACAAAAGGGTGAAGTGATTCAACACAACATGCTTTCTCGCGCAATTGAAAAAGCACAACGTCGTGTTGAAGGTCACAATTTCGATATTCGAAAACATTTATTAGAATATGACGATGTTGCAAATGATCAACGCAAAGTAATTTATCAACAACGTTTTCAATTATTAGAAGCAACCGATATTTCAAAATCAGTTTCTGAATTACGCGAAGAAGTGGTTGACACTTTATTTCATCAATTTATTCCGAAAGAAAGTATGGAAGAGCAATGGGATGTTGCTGGATTAGAAAAACAATTACAGCTAGATTTTAATTTACAAATTCCTATTCGCGAATGGTTAGAAAAGGAAACGCAATTACACGAAGAAACATTAAAGAAAAAAATATTAGACGCATTGGTTACTGCATATGCTGCAAAAGAAGCTGAAATTGGTGCAGATCAACTGCGCAACGCAGAAAAAAATATTATGTTGGAAACGCTTGATACGCATTGGAAAGATCATTTGTCAGCGATGGATCAAATGCGCCAAGGAATTCAATTGCGAGGATACGCACAAAAAAATCCGACACAAGAATTTAAACGCGAATCATTTAATATGTTTACAAGCTTATTAGATAATATTAAATATGGATTTATTTCAACAATATCAAAAATAAGAGTGGCAACGCCTGAAATGATGCAACAAGCGCGATCGGATTTACATGCGCCGCAATTACATTTTACTCATCAAGAAATATCTTCAATACCAGATAATGCAAATGGTGTTGCACATGAAGAAGAAACAGAATCGCAACAACCATTTATTCGACATGCGCCAAAGGTAGGGCGTAATGATCCGTGTCATTGTGGTTCAGGAAAAAAATTCAAACAGTGTCATGGAAGATTGTAGATGCCAAAAACTACATGTGATCCCGCACCAAATCTGGTTAAGGATAAAAGACGATTGTCATCAACCTATCTATTTTTTGAAGAATTAAAAAGAAGGCATCAAATTTCACAATACTATCGCAAAGAAGAAGAAAGATTAGGTGTTTGTGTTTCACAAAAATAAAGAACTTGAAGTTACAATCTGTGACCTCAAGATGTGGAGTGAGCAATGCCAAAAATAAAAATCAACGACATCAATATGTATTATGAAATACACGGAAAAGGTGAGCCATTAGTTTTGGTTTCTGGATTTAGCGCAGATCATTTAGGTTGGACGCCAGTGCTCGGTGCATTATCGCAAGAATTCCAAGTGATTTTATTAAATAATCGCGGCGCAGGACAAACTGATGTGCCAAAAGGTTTTTATTCTATCGAACAAATGGCGCATGATATTTTTTCATTATGCGAAGCGTTAAAAATAAAAAGCGCACATTTTATTGGAAATTCAATGGGCGGACATTTAGTGCAAATGCTCGCATATAAATATCCAACATTAATAAAAAAATTAATTATTAGTAATTCTGCAATGTCGATTAAATCTGTTTTTCATATTTATTTAAATGCGCATCTTGAATTATTAAAAGCAAATGCGCCGATAGAATCATTAATGAAAGCAATGTGTGCGTGGGGATTTTCAGCGCAATATTTAGCGCAACCTGGAAAACTTGATGATTTAATCCGTTTAGCGCAACAAAATCCTTATCCATTTACAATCACTGGATATGAAGGACAACTTGCTGCAATTAGCACATTTGATTCAAGCGAATGGTTAAAAGAAATAAAAGCGCAGACATTGGTTGTGACAGGTGATCAAGATATTATTTTACTACCGGAATTATCAAAAAAAATGGCAGCTGAAATTCCGCACGCACAGCTTCATTGTTTTGAAAATTGTGGACACATTCCACATATTGAATATCCGCAAGAATATGTTCGGGTAATTAAAAAATTTTTAGTGTGAATCTGATGGTTCATGTGGATGCGGATGAGGATGTTTTTCTTCTTCTGCTTTTTTTGCTTTTTCATACGCCTCATATTTTTCACGCATAATTTCTTGTGCTAAATGCATAATGCGTTCGCGCAATTCTTCCAATTCTTCCATTTCCTCTTCAATTGATTCTTCAAGCATTTCATCAAAATGTTCTTGCATATGACGCAAATGTTCATTCGCGTGTTCGATTGCTTTTGCATGATGTTCAAAAAAATGTGATGCTCTTTCGCTTTTCGATTCTGCTTCTTGATGATGCAATTCTTCAATATGTGTTAATGCTTCATGCAATTGATGCATGTGATGATGAAATTCCTTTGCATGTTCGTGTTGTTCCTCTGCGTGATTTTCTGATGATTCGTGCGCTGATTCCGCTTGTCCTGATTCCTCATTTTGCGCTTCATTATTTTGTTCTGTGCTCTCCCTTGCTTCTTGCTGTAATTCTTTCACAACTTCATTGTATTCATCCATTAACTTTTGTAATTCTTCCATGGATCTTGATTTTTTTTCAGGCATTTTAAATTTTACAACATGCTAATTGAAATGATGTTGAACCTTGAGTTTGAGTTGATTTTCCAGCACCAAAATAACTCGGTGTTAAAAAACGAATGGTGAGACGATGTTTTCCGGCGCTAAATTCAGGATATAAATTAGTTTGTGCTGGCAATGCGACACGCACTAAATGACATGGTGCATTGGGATTTAATGGCTGTAAATAAAATCCATTTTCTGCTGTGACTGTTTGCAGCGGTGTGCATTCACGCGTTAATTGCAAAATCGCTTCCATAATATCGTGCAACGGACGAAATGTTTCCATCCAAGTATTTAAATCTTTTGCTTTTTCTTCAGCAGGTTTATTTTTCCATAATGTATAAGCCGGTAATCGATAATCACAAACACCGCCTGGATTGGTTAAATTAGAGCGAATTTGTGCGAGAAAATCATTTTGGCGTAATGGTTCGCCAATCCGCGCGTGATGTGTGTGCAAATAATTATTTAATACATCAATTTTTTTTAATGTAGTTTGTAATCGCGCACTATCAATTTGTGGCGAGCGACTCATTTGACCAAATGTATTTGCATATTGCGTCAGCGTTTGACTCAATTTAGATTTAATATCGGGACGATCCGTGACTTCTTGAATTTTCAGCAGCGCATCCATTGCATTTTTTGTTGCGAGCGTTGAAGTGCTACTCACTGTTTTTTCAAATTGACGGAATAAATGTTCGAGGCGCAAACAAATTCGAACAGCATCGTTGAGCGGCATTTCATAAATAATCAAATTATTTTGAGTGGTGCTGGTCACTTCAGCTTGTATTGTGGTTGGTGTGGTCATAACGTAACGATCTCATGAGTATAATGTTTGTCATTTTAGCATGGCAAAACTTGAACGAAAAGATAACAACAGCAATTTTCGCCGAGAATAGAATTTTTACAAAAATACCATATCGTACAGGCATTAACACTTTGATGATAGTCGTAAATATTGTTGATGTAATTGCATTATTTTTTCTTCTAATGCTGCAATATCACCAGTATTAGATAATACGTCGTGTGCTATTTTAATTCTTGCTGCTTGATTGCTTTGCGAATCAATAATTTTTTGAATTGCGATTTCAGTAACATCATCTCTTTTTTTTGCACGTACTAATTGCATTTCAACTGGAGTATCGATTACCAAAACTCGATCAATAAAATCAATTCCAGTTGATTCTGCTAATAAAGGAATAATGCAAATGCAATAGGGCGATTTTATTTTTTCTATTGCATCCTTCATAATTTTTCTAATCATGGGATGTAATAAATCTTCTAACCATTCTTTTTCAATTTTATTTTCAAAAATTAATTCGCGTAATTTTGCACGATCAATGTCATGATTATTATTTAAAATTTTTTTTCCAAAATGCGTTACAATTTTTTCGTAAGCCATTTCATTTTTTTGTGTAATGTGACGCGCAATACCATCCGCATCAATAATTGGAACATTTAATTTTTTAAATGTATTTGCTGCGGTTGTTTTTCCACTGCCAATTCCGCCAGTTAAACCAATACAAATTGT
Source organism: Gammaproteobacteria bacterium RIFCSPHIGHO2_12_FULL_36_30 (assembly GCA_001801815.1). Taxonomy (GTDB): domain Bacteria; phylum Pseudomonadota; class Gammaproteobacteria; order Coxiellales; family Coxiellaceae; genus 2-02-FULL-42-43. The sequence continues at coordinate 10,083 of MGXU01000001.1, read as the reverse complement.
TTTTTTTACGACAGACATTTTGTAATCCACATTGTAATTTGATTACCATACACAATTACACACCAACCACCAATTGCAATAAAAGGGCCAAAAGAAATTGGTTTTGATTTATTTATTTTTTTCAATACCAATAAAGAAAGACTTATAATTAAGCCAAGAAGTGTTGATAATAATAATACATACAGTAATGAAACCGCGCCGACCCATGCGCCAATCATCGCAAACATTTTACAATCACCCAATCCCATCCCTTCTTGTTTGCGTAATAATAAATATATTTTTCCAACAATCCATAAAAACAAATACCCAATAATTGCGCCAATAATCGCTTGCTCTGGCGTAATTAGAATATATCGTGTTGAAATAATTAATCCAAGCCACAATAAAATGTAGGTAATGGGATCTGGTAAAAACTGATGATTGAAATCAATAAAACTCAGCGCGATTAACCCCCATGTTAATAAAATAATTGCATATGCTGCTGGCGTTAATCCAAAATGCATTACAACTAAAACTGGTAAAATGGCTGAAATAATTTCAACGACAAAATATTGCGGTGAAATTGATGCGTGACAATATAAACATTTTGCACGCAAAAAAATATAACTAAAAATAGGAATATTACACCACCACGCAATTTTATTTTTACAGTGTGGGCAATGTGAACGTGGCACGCATAAATTGAATTTTTCTGTTGATGGTTCTGGCAGTGTTTCATGCAATTGCTCAGCGCATTGCACATTCCATTCGCGCTCTAACATAATTGGATAGCGATAAATAACTACATTTAAAAAACTACCAATAATTGCACCGAGAATAAAAATTAAAATAAATGTTCCAATCATACAACGCTCCCCATTTTAAATATCGGCAAATACATTGCAATAATTAATCCCGATACCAAACTCGCAACAGTAATCATAATGACAGGCTCGAGTAATTTGCTCAAGCGATCCAGCGTTTCATTTAAGCTATTTTGATAGAGTATCGCAATTTTTTTCATCATAAAAGGCAGTGCATCTGCATTTTCAGCAATCGCTATCATTGTTTTTGCGCGCACTGGAAAATAATGACATATATCAAGCGCGATATGGAGTGATTTTCCAGCGATCACCGCAGTTCGAACATCTAGCATTTGTTGTGCGAAAACAGGCTGCGAAATTACTTGATTAGCAATTTGCAGCGCATCGACCAGCGGAATTCCAGCCGACAACATCATTGCCAGTAATTGACTCCATTCTGCAACATGTTTTGTAATCAACAACGTTCGCACAAACGGCAACTTTAAAAATAATTGTCCCATTTTATTTTTTAAAAAATAATGCTCACTCAATATTTTTTTTAAAATCAAAAATAATATAGTTAAAATGACAAGATAAAATAAACCATGTTGACTTAAATAATGACTCATAGAAATTAAACAGCAAGTCATCATTGGTAATCGCGCGCCAAAATTACTATAAATAGATTGAAATTGTGGAATCACAAAAATAATTAATCCCGCAGCAATAATTATTGCAATACATAAAACACTTAGCGGATAAAATAATGCTTTACCAATTTTGCTTTTTAACTGCAGACGCTGTTCCTGATTTTCAATTAATTGTGTTAATGCAATGTCAAGTTGACCGCTTTTTTCGCCCGCCGCAATCATTTGACAATCGGTTTTTGTAAAATGATTTGGAAAATCAGTGAGTGCAGTTGCAAAATCAGTTCCTGATATTATTTTTTCTTGTAGCGCGGCTGAAAATACTTGAATTATTTTATCTTGTGATGTTTTTGCAATTAACGCAAGTGAATCGCTTAGCGGAATACTGGCCTGCAGTAATAACTGTAATTGCTGCGTAAAATCGAGACGTTGTTTATGTGTAAATTTTTGTTTTGCACTAAATAAATTTGCATAATTTTTTTTAATCGATATTAAAGCAATATCATTTTTTTCAATTATTGTTTTTGCTGCAATTTTATTCTCAGCGCTTATTTTTCCAGATATTTTTTGTCCGGCATTATTAATTCCGATCCATATAAATTCACGCATAATGTGATATCACGCGATAAATTTCACTGAGTGAAGTAATATTTTTTTCAACATTAATGAGCGCTGCTCGCCATAAATTATCATGACCATTTTCTTGATTTTGCTTTTCTAATTGAATGTGTGATGCGTTATTAATAATAAGTTGCTTAATGATTTCAGTCATCGGCATTAATTCAAAAATACCAATTCGCCCTTGAAAACCATCAGTGCAATGTGTACAACCTGTTTTGCAAAAAGCGCAAATTTTTCTTACCAATCGCTGTGCAATTACTAAATTTAACGCAGAACATAAATGGAATGGTGCAATGCCCATGTGACACAATCGCGTAATTGCTTCCGCAGCGCTATTTGTGTGTAAAGTTGATAATACTAAATGTCCTGTTTGCGCAGCGCGAATTGCCATTTCCGCAGTTTCTTGATCACGAATTTCGCCGATCATAATAATGTCTGGATCTTGTCGCAACAATGCACGCAATGTTTGTGAAAATGTTAATCCTGTTTTGGTATTAATATGTGTTTGATTAATTCCCGTGATTTGCATTTCAACTGGATCTTCAATTGTTGCAACATTTCGATGTCGCTGATTTAATAAATTCAGCAATGTGTATAATGTAATTGTTTTTCCGCTACCAGTTGGACCAGTTACTAAAATTAATCCTTGCGGTTGTTGAATATATTTTAAAATTATTTGCTGATTTTTTTCTGATAATCCTAATTCTTCTATCGGTCGGATTTGTGTATTTGCATCCAACAGTCGCACTACAATTTTCTCACCGTGAATAGTTGGACAAGTATTCACGCGACAATCTTTAAAAAATCCTAAATAAGAGCGAAATGTTAATCGCCCATCTTGCGGCATTCGTTTAATTGCAATATCAAGATGTGCCAATACTTTTATGCAACTTGTAATTGCATCTGTAAAATCAGCAGGCACAAAGATAATTTCGTGCAACATTCCATCAATGCGAAATCGAACACGACAGTGTTGATCATATGGTTCAATATGGATATCTGATGCGCCGCGATGAATTGCATCAGATAATAATTGATGCGTAATCATTTGTGCGGGTTGATCATTTTTATTTTTTAATTGGTTATATTGCTGAGCACTCACCACAGCATTATGTAATCGACATAAAATATCATAACGTGTAAATCTTAAATCAATCGATACGTTTAGCTGAAAAGATAATGTTTTTGCAATAAAAATATCATCTGGATTGGCAATCGCAATTAATAATTGATTTTTATTTTTTACAATTGGCAGTAAAAAATTATTTTTAATAATGTAAAATGGAATAATATCTTTCCCAAAATCATTTGGATTTTTATTATCTAATGTTGTATTTTTCAAATGAAAATAATCGCAACACGCGAGACAAAATTTTTCAGGATCAATAAATTTATATTGTAAAATAGTTTGAAATAAAGTTTGTTGAAATTGTTTTGCCATACTTTGCATCTGAAAAATAGTATCTTGTGTGCACAATTTTTTATGGAGAAGCACTTGCACGACTAAGTCTTCTCCAGTCTGAATTTCGGCGTCATTAATTTGCGTAACCATCTGTGACACCTTGCCCGCTCGATTGCCAAGTTAATGTACCGTTTGTAATGGTTGGGGTAAGAATATAAGTGTCTGTTGCGGCAATGCCATAAAGTGCATTGGGTGTGACCGTAATAATGCCTTCTGCTGCAACATCAATGCTATCGATTAAATCCGCACCTTTTCCATCCGCAATTGCGTTCGGCACATCATTTTCACCAGCTTCACAATTATCGAGTGAGCCAGTCATTTGAAAACATTCTTGCACGCCTAATTTGTACGGTTCAGTTGCCTGCACAATTTCGGTATAATGTGCACGTCGCGTATAATTTTGATATGACGGAATTGCAATCGCGACTAAAATGCCGATAATTGCGATTACGATCATTAATTCAATTAGTGTAAAACCGCTTGTTTTATGATGTTTTTGCATAAATTATCTCCCGGATTTTTTTGTTGTGATTTTATGAAGAATAGGTTAAGTTAATGACCGATTTGCAGCAATACCGTGTTTTTTGTTTTTTGGCTTAGTGACGTGAAATTTATTTTTATTAGAAGTTTCGTGCACAAATAAATCTTAACCAAGCGAGTGATAATGTGATTGTGGTGTTTCGAGTAGGGAAAATTATTAGCATGGATGCTAATGATTAGCCTACAAGGATGTATTCATGGCGTCCGCACAAGAAATACCATGGTCACATTATTCAGCGGGTGAGAGTAAAGATTTTCAAAAGAAAGCCGATGTAGCTCAGTTGGTAGAGCAACTGATTCGTAATCAGTAGGTCGTCCGTTCGATTCGGATCATCGGCAGTAATAAAATCAATAGGTTAAACAATAAAACCTTTCAGAAATCACCCAGTAAATTTTCAAAGGTTCTTCTGAAGGTTCCTTCAAAGGGTTTGCTGGGTATGGGTGAAAAATTGTCAAATCTAATCCTAGATGCGAATTCTGGTGATAAGAAATCACTAGAAAAAATATTAGCGAATACAGAACATTTTAGCGACAGCATAGTGTATGCGACTCGCAGAGGTATGGGATTAGCAAAAGAATCTTGGACTGATGATACGTGCTTACTGTATTGTGGAAAAAATTCCCCTGATTTTTACATTAGTGCATTTGTTAGTATTTTGAGTAATTGGAATCCAAGTGGCGCTGATCAAAAGCCTTTTTGGTATTTAAACAAAATTTTCGAAAAATGTTCCCACTTGAATGCATTTTATATTAACTGGGATTCTGTTGTGGTTCTTTTGGATGGATGTGCTGATATCTATTTGGGTATGTCAAAAGCCGAAATAAACTCCTTTAAAAAAGAAAATAAATATCTCAATCGCGAAATAGAAACATTTCTTAAGAAAAGAAAAATCAAAAATCATTCAATGACGCCTATACAAATGACACTTGCTGAGATTGGAAAACGAGGCGCTCATTTTTCCAATATGCGCCATGATTCGCCAAGACAATTTGCAAAAAATTTTGCATGTGACTATTGGAAAAAACATTCGGAAACAACAAAGCAAGAGGTTGCTGAAAAAGTCCATATATTTTTTGTCGACAAAAAAATTAAAAATGTTAATGACTATTATTCAATCGAGACAATTATAGAGTGGATTACAGATGTAATGCCACAATCAAGACGCCGCGGCGGAAGACCAAAAAAACCTCAACCAATTTAATTTTCATCTAAAAAAACCTACCCTAACACAGCTGAAACCCTCTGTTTCAGCGATGTTTCATCATGTTTAATCAAATCAACCAATTTAAAATCTACAGCTGTTACTAAAACGTATGGAGCAGTTATGGTTATTCATGAAAATTCAGATTCAATAATTCGTAAACCAGAAGTCAGAAAAATTACTGGTCTTAGTGATACAACAATTTGGCGTTTAGAAAAATCAAAAAAATTTCCCCAAAGACGACGACTATCCTCATCTGCCTGCGGATGGTTATTGTCAGAAATATTAACCTGGGCTCGTTCACGACCTGTTGTTAGACAGGAGTCCAACTGATGATTATAAATAAAAGATTATCCAACATTAAACAATCATTTCGTGATTTCCTAACGTTACACAACCATCCTCTACACGGAGAAATTAATTATGATGCAAATAATTTTCACGCACTAAAATGTCCCAATGGCTCCAAAGCAGATGCGCGATACAAAATTTATCCTGATGGCAACGGATATCTGAAATGCTGGAAATGTAATGTCGAGGTTGTGTTTTTTGCAAATCATGCACAGAGAATACAACCAAATAAATTTGTGCCACATGATTGCATGCCTGAAATTCAAACCAACTACACAAAAGCGGCTGAATTGGCAAACAAGGTTTTTGCTATCGCAGATAATATCAAGGCATCACAACACGGTTATTTACAAAAAAAGCATGTGAGCCATTTTGATTTGCGCGTATTAACACGTGAAAATAACGATACTCGCGAAGCGAAATGTTATCCAGGCACGTTGTTAATTCCTTGCTATGACATCAATAACAATCTGGTTAATCTCGAACGTATTTATTTTTCAAAAAATGAAAATAAATTTCAAAAACGCCCCCTGCAAGGCGCGAGACGTAATGGTACATTTTATTTGTTTGGTAGAATTTCCAATGCGCAAAATATTATTTATTTGTCCGAAGGATGGTCATCCGCCGCAACGATTTATGAAGCGGTGGGATGCACAACAATCGCCGCATTTAATTGCGGCAATCTGAAATATGTTGCAGACATAATTCATAGGAATCATCCACAAATAAAAATCGTTATTACCGGCGATCGAGATTCAAATCAGATTGGTGAAATCAGTGCAAAACAAGCAAGTGAATACATTGGGGGCGTATATGTATTGCCCGATTTTACAATAATTCCTAATGATTTAAGACCAGATATTCAACGAAGTGATTTTAACGATCTATTTGTTTTGTTAATGGCGAAAGGGTTAAACAGAACTGCTGCACTTCGCATCGTGCAGCAGCAAATTCAAACAATATAACAATACATAGCAAGGAAATTTTATGATGGAACAATTAATAATGCAACCAACATTAACAGTAAGTGAAAAGTTATCAAATGAAAATGACGAATTAAAAATTGCTGATACCGAAAATGCAACACTTAACAATACGGCGAAATTATTAGCTTTGGTTGAAGATGTTGAATTTTTTCATGATGAACAAAAACAAGCACATGCTTCATTTAAAAACAACAATCATACCGAAACATGGCTTGTTGAATCTAATCGATTTAGAGAATGGTTAGTAAATCAATTTTGGAAAGAATATCAAATGACCGTCGGTGAGTCATCACTGCAAACCGCAATCTTAACAATGAAAGGAAAAGCTATTTTTGAAGGCAAATGTTGCGAAGTCTTTATGCGTGTTGGAACAAAAGCAGAAACAGTTTACATAAATATTGGCGATGATAATTGGGGTGTGATTGAAGTAACAAAAAATGGTTGGCGTGTATTAAATACTTCTCCGGTTAAATTTCGTGGCACACAGAATATGCGATCTCTACCGTTGCCTGAAACGAATGGTGATATTGAATTATTGTGGAGGCATATCAATATTCCAAAATCACAAAGATTATTAGTATTAGCTTGGATGCTTGATTATTTTATTTCAAACACGCCATTTCCTCTGCTTGTTTTGTCAGGATTGCAAGGATCAGGAAAAAGCAGCACACAAGAAATATTGCGCAACTTTATTGACCCAAATGCAGCGAATTTAAGAAATGCACCGAAGAATGATGATGATATTGTTGTGGCTGCTGCAAATAATTATCTCGTTTCATTTAACAACGTAAGCAGGTTAACGATATCGAACCAAGATGATCTTTGTTGTTTATCAACAGGTGGCGGTTTTGCGAAAAGACGTTTGTATACAACCGATGAAGAGTCAGTGGTTGATATAAAGCGGCCCACTGTTATTAATGGCATCGGTGATTTAGTTACGCGACAAGACTTAATTGATCGATCAATCATTATTGAGCTGCCGATAATAAATGAAAAAAATCGCAAAACCGAATATGAGCTCGCTAAAGAATTTGATTGCGATAAACCAAAAATATTTGGCGCACTGCTAGATATTCTTTCCAAGGTTTTAAAAACACTGCCAACAATACAATTAGAAACAAAACCGCGTATGGCTAGTTTTGCTGTGCTTGGTGCTGCATTAGAAAAAGCGATGAGCTTGCCGAGCGGTAGTTTTGCTCAAGAATATAAAAATAACTACCATGAAAACATATTATCTGCCATTGAGAATAATCCTGTTGCGGTCGCATTGGTTAAATTTATGAGAGATGAAAAAGAGTATCGCTGTACATATAGTGACTTATTAGTAAAACTAAGCAATTATCCTTATCGTCCCGATTCATCAATAGACTTTCCAAAATCAGCAAAGGGATTGTCAAATTTCCTCAAACGTCACGCCCCCGCTTTAGAGTTAATAAGCATTAAGATTAGTTTTGAAAAGAGAACCAAGGATGGATATTTTATTACGATAATTAATCAAGGAGAAAATTGATTATGAAACAAGTTCATCATGTTCACCAAGTTCACTAGCTTAAGCTGAACATGGCGTAATGAGAAATATTGCTATGAACATGTGTTTGCATTGCATGCATGATGTTCACAAATAAAATCACAGGTTCATCTGCAAAACGGCATAGTTACGTGCTTTATGTACTTGGTGAACTTGGTGAACATTAAATACAAATTGATTATTTTATAATATAACCAAAGGATTGAAGATTATGAAAACAGGACGCCCAACAATTTATACTGCTGAAGCTGGCAAGGAAATTTGTGATGTGATTGCATCATCAAGTAAGGGTATCAAAAAGATTTGTGATACAAACAAACACTTTCCAAATCCCGATACAATTTACCGATGGGTTAAGGAACACAAAGACTTTTCCGATCAGTACGCGCGTGCGAAGCGTTTGCAGATCGAAGTAATTGTTGATGAAATTATTGATATTGCTGATGATGTATCACAAGATGCATTAATTAATGACTCTGGTAAGCAAGTTGTGAATCATGAGCACATTCATCGTTCGCGTTTGCGCATTGATACGCGAAAATGGTTAGCATCAAAGCTCGCCCCCAAAATATATGGCGACAAGGTGCAGCTTGATAATCAGCATGGTACTGTTGGATTAACAGAAGAAATGATCGCTGAGCTTGAAGCGACTAAAAAAGCGTATGAACGCCCATTTTAATTGATTAGCGGTTGGAGTTTTTCGCTGCTGGAAACATTTTTAATTTCCACCTCCATAAAAATTTTCGCACGATATGAATTATCTAAATACTCGTGTCGCGCATTATAAAATTTTGCAAACTGAAATAAATAACTCAGCAAAATCCGCAAAAACCGCTTAAATATACACATTAAAGTTTTCTTAAATAATGCTTGATTTTTAATAACCATTGGGTTTAGGATTCGTCACATGATGATTTTTGGTATGGACAGCTTCATCAAAAGTAAGGAGGTGGAATTGTTTGCTCAGAAGAGTAAGTAAAGACTGGAGGTAAAATTTTATGCGCTATCCTTTTCGCGTTTTCGCAAATCAAATCTCGGAACACAATACGACAACACTTCTTTCACTAGCGAATGGTTAAATTCTAACAGCACCGGACGATCATTTGTATTATCCAATATTAATCTTGGAGCAGGTAATAGCAACGTTAAATCAACAATTGTTTTTAATCCACAAAACGCAACCTCATGGCTGATAAATGTTCTCAGTGCTATTTTTCATGAAAAAGTTGATCGAATATGTACCGCAGAGTGCATTGATAGAAAATACTTTCCATCACAAAAAAATATTTTAAGTAGGTTTTGATGGAATATAATGTTGCGATAAGCAGAGATTTAGAAAACAAAGGATTTTCAATTGTAAATGCGGAAATTGAAACGTATATGAGCTTATGCGAGTCGCTAGGAGAAATTGTTGGTAACGCAGATGCGAACAATGGAAAAAATTTTGTTGAGGTTTCAAATTCCGCTTCATATCAAAAATTGGGGTTTTCAAATAAAGGGCTATTTCCGCATACGGATCGCTCAGTGTTAGAGTCGCCGCCTGACATTGTTTCATTGTTTTGTTGCAACCAACCAGAGCGTGGTGGTGAAAGTATATTATTTGATTCAAGAAAAATTTATGAGAACGAAAAATTAAGAAATATATTTGATATACAGTGTTTATTTTCAGATGAAAGTCATAGCGATTTTTTGTTTTCGAGTGTATTTTACGAAGAAAATGGCAGGATTTGCGTTAGGTTTAGAAATGACAGTTTTATTTATGTGAATCCACCTGATGCGATGAAATTTAAAAGTGTTTGTAAGATCATACAACAACAGAGCAGTTCTTTTTTATTGCGGCCAAATCAAGCGCTGTTCATTAATAATAAAACGCCATTCTCAACTTTCCGCCTTCACCAACAAATCAAATTGAAGCGGTGGATTGCCAAGTTGTTTGTTAATGAAAATGCAAACTGTGTGCGCCA